>NZ_FWXH01000044.1 GCF_900176305.1 Clostridium acidisoli DSM 12555 | reverse complement strand
GATGTACGCATTTAGAGTTTGTGCGGGAGAACATATAACTTCATCAACAAAATAAGTATTACTTTGAAGATTAGGTGTAAAAAGCGAATAATGGTGTGGATTTTTACAACCGACATAATAAATTAAAGTGCTTCAATCTATTGTAGATCAATGCTTTGAAGTGTTTTTTATATGTTTTTTTGAAAAAATGAAAATCGGTTGGAAAAATTTTGAGGAAAGCCTTTATTAATGCGGTTTAAGAGAGTATAATGAAAATAAAGAATGGCTTGTTTTCAGTAGTTGAACATTAACATAGGATGTATTTAAATAGTGTTAGCAGCAAATGCAGTATCAGCAAGCAACAGTTGAACATTAACATAGGATGTATTTAAATCTTGTTTGATTAACATTAAGACTATTTAAAAACAGTTGAACAATAACATAGGATGTACACATCTAGAGTTTGCACGAGAGTGCATATGACTTCATGAACAAAATACTCAGATGTCAAAGAAATAATGTATTAAACCAATTATGAACAATAACATAAGATGTATTTAAATACTATTGCCTCAGACACCTAGATCAAAGTCTATTGCAATACTTTTTCCAGGTGGGGAGGGAAATTGTGATAATACACCTCTTCATTATGCTAGAAAAGCAAGGTTATTATCATGGTGCAATGTTTTAAGTTTAGAATATGGATGCCAACAAGGACTACAAAGAAGAATTCTTTAAGGAAACAGTTGAAGAAGTTAAGTAAGCTATTCACAAGTGTTCTTGTAGCGCACATGAGAATATATATTTCATTAGCAAAAGTTATAGTTATAAAAAATAAACATGCAACCTTCATGAACTATTTTATATTTATATGTAAAGGTTGGGTGTTTTTATAATTGCTAAAAAATTAATTGGGTATTATTACTTCATATCAATAGCTTTTACTACTACGGCATCCACATTTTCTAAATCATGAATCATAGCTTTTAATTTTTCTTCTTTGTCGCGGAAATTTAAAGTTATAAGTCCATGTTCCCTTTCACCTGAGTCATGGGTTCCAAACCTAGAAATAATACTATTACCGTATTTTGTCAGTATTTCTTGAACCTGTGGGACTGCTTTTGTTCTCTTATCAACAAGAATTCCAACTATACTTAATTTATCCAAAACAATTCACCATCCTTTGATGTTGTATTATTATATCCCATTTTTGCTTTAATATTCAGTGGTATATGTTGATATGAAAAGTTGCTTCGTTTTATGGCTAAAAGTATTAAATTTATACTGTTTTTATTAATGATATAAAACAAAAATTAATGCAAAATATGGTATAATATATAAAAATATGATTATTATAAATATAAAAACAAACTTCTTTAGTTTAAAGCACTGATTATATTAGAATTACAGATATAGAGTAATTAAAAAGGAGGCTAAATTCTTGAAGTGTAGTAGGTTGATGTACTCGTTTGCTAAATATTTAGAAAATATCGACAAAGGGAAATACTATAAACTATTAAAAATATTTTCAATTGAAATTAATGATAATATAGAAAAAGCATATAAAGTGGCTTTAGGCAATCGAGAAGGTAAATTTAAAAATAACTGTATATATAAATTGAAAAATATACTATCAAATTCCCAAGATAGTTATTTACCATTTACAGAATTAAAATTAGACATTAAATCATTAATTAATAGGAGAAAAGAAAATAATACAATTCAAAAGTATTTGTGGGATAAATATATTGATGAAGTACTTGATAAGCTTGAGTATAATAAGGATAATTTTAAAAAGGTTTATTACATATGTATGAAATATTTAAGTAACGTTCCTGCTGTAAATATAGAAAATTGCAATATTTCGTTGTTTGATGTTTGTAAGATAACTTCAGCTATAGTAACTTGTCAGGAAAAAAATGATAATCAGTTTATATTAATAAAAGGTGATTTTTCGGGAATACAAAATTTTATATATAAGACTAAGAAAGCGGATGCTTTAAAAACATTAAAAGCTCGCTCACTTTATTTAACTCTTTTGCAGGATTTATGTTCAAAATATGTAATTAGAAAACTAAAACTTAATATAACTAATATTTTATATAGTGGTGGTGGAAATTTCTATATTATAGCAAGTAAAGAGCATATAGAAGAGTTTCAAAAAATAAGAAAAGAATTAAGTGAACTTTTGCTTAATGCCCATAACGGAGAACTTTATTTAGCTTTAGCAGAAGTTGAATTTACATTAGATAACTTTAATGATTTTGAAGAAGTTTGGAAAAAAGCTGGAGAAAGTGTAGGAAAAGTTAAAAATAAAAGATGGAGTGAAATAGGACTTAAAGAAAACTTTAAAAAAATATTTGGACCAATTAGCAATGTTGGAAAATTAGGACAAACATGTAGTGTTTGTAATCGTATATCGTATGAACTAGATGAAGAAAAAAGATGTCCATTATGTCAATCATATATAGAATTGATAGAAGATGCAAGAAATAAAAAGTATTATATAGAGAAAAAGGTAGAATTTGATTTATTAAAAGATAAATATAATAGCGTAAATGAAATATTTGGAGCGTTAGGCTATAATATTTCTTTTTCACAACGTTTTTATTTAAGAGATAAGAAAACAGCTGTATATTCAATTAATGATTTTGATAATGATAATGCAGATGGATATATTTTCAAAAGTATAAAACTTATTACAGGATCACTAGATGAAATAGTAGGCAGTAGTCAGGCAGTAGGAGATAATAAAATTGGTGTTATTAAATTAGACGTCGATAATCTTGGAAGCTTATTTATAAATGCAAAAAGTATTGGACAAGTTGCTGGTTTAAGCAGAAATATCTCAATGTTTTTTGAAGGCTTTGTTGAACAAATAATAAAGAATAATTATATGCCTGAAGAATGTAGGCAATATTTAAAAACAAAAAATTGGGAAGAAAAAATCACAATAATTTATGCTGGTGGTGATGATACCTTTTTAGTAGGAAGGTATGATGAAATATTTGAGTTTGTATATATACTTAGAGAATTGTTTAGAGCATTTGTAGATTGTAAAGATAAAACTTTTTCGGCTGGTGTGGGTATGTTTAATTCGGATTTTCCAATTATTAAAACAGCCGAGATTACAGAAGATTTTTTATCAAAAGGAAAGTTGACAGAAGGGAAAGATAAAATATGCTTTCTTGGAGAGATTTTTACTTGGCAACAATATTTACAATTAATTAAATTAAAAAATCTTATCGAAGAAATATATGAGAAAACTCAAAGCAAAAGTGTGTTTGAAAAAATAGATAAAAGTACTAAAGGTTTCAAAGCAGTTTTTAAAAAAGGTGATAGAAGTATAAATTATGTGAAAATGTATAGATTAGCATACTATTTAAAGGATTTAAGAACTGAAGATAGTAGTGCATTAATTGAAAATTTAGTAAATCAATATGAAAGTATATGTTTAAGTGCAGTAATAAAATCAGATTTGAATAAACAGGCTATGATAATACCATTTGCTAATAAGTGGGCACAATGTAATTGTAGGCAGATAGAAGGAAAGGGGAATAAGAGTGAATAACAGTAATAGATGGGATGATAGTGAAAAGTATTTAAAGTATTTTAGTGAAATTATACTTAAGATTACAAGTTTAAGAGAAGGTTATGATGTTTATATAGACGAATGTAAGAAATATGCTCAATACTTAAAAAGGGAAAAGGTAACCACTTCTCAAATTAGAAAAATATATAGTGATATTATGAATGCTGAAACAGCAATGGATTTGAAGAGATTAAGACCAAGACTTGCATATATAGCTGGTAAAAACGGAAAAAATTACGGCATTATAAGTCTAATTAATATATTAGATGAAGGTATTAAAAATTTAGAAGTTAGTGATAATGAAGAAGAGAAAAAATCTCTAAAAGAATTTATTGAAACCATAGTAGCATATAGAAAATATTATGGGGATAATACATAAGGGGGGATTAGTAAAATGCTAGGTAGATTAATTATAAATGCAGATTTAGTTGTTAAAACAGGATTACATATAGGTGGAGGAAATTCAAGCGTTGAAATTGGTGGAATAGATAACAGTGTTATAAAAAATCATAAAGGTGAGCCTTATATTCCAGGCTCGTCTTTAAAAGGTAAGTTAAGGAGTCTTACGGAACTTGCACATAATAAAATAGGCAAAAATGAAAAAGGTGAAAATCTCCCATGTAATTGCGGAGAATGCATTATTTGTAAAATATATGGAGCTTCTGCCAGTGAAGAAAATAAAACTCAAGATAGATTGCCAACAAGAATAATAGTAAGAGATGCTTTCTTAAAAGATAGCATAGCTGAGGATATGAGAAAGAAGAGAGGAGAATTTAAAGAGTTAGAATTAGCATATACAGAATCAAAATGGGAGAATTCAATAGATAGGTTAACTTCTAAAGCAAATCCAAGGCTTTTTGAAAGGGTTCCAGAAGGAGCTATATTTGAATTAGAGGTGATTTATACAATATATAATGAAGAAGATATAGGAAATTTTAAGTATTTAATCGAAGGATTTAAATTTGTTGAAGATGATTACTTGGGGGGGAATGGTACAAGAGGATATGGTAAGGTTAATCTAGAGAATATTAAATTTTTTGTAAAAACAATAGATGATTATACAATTAAGCAATTTGGAGATGTTAAAGCATCCGTAAACGAAATTAATGACACATGGATTAGCGAGCTAAAAAAAGAAATGATTCATAGTTAAGTGGGTGACAAAATGAAGAAAGTTATATTAAGTTTTAAAGACAATGCAAAACTTCATATTGGTGATGAACTATATGATTATATTTCTTCCGATAAATTATACTCTATGGTTATTAATGCTTTATCTTATGTTATTACAGAGAATGAACTAAATGTGGTAGTAAAGGCAATAAATGAAAAGGTGAAAATATCATCAGCTTTTTTAGGATTGAAAATAACTAAAAATAATGTTTCAAAATATATAGATTTTTTACCTAAGCCTTATTTATTAATTAGAGAAAAAGAGATTTCTAAGGATATAGAAGAAAAAAATTTGTTAAATAGGAAAAAATATAAAAATATTAATTGGGTATCTTACAATGCTTTTAAGAATTTAAGTGAAAAGTACGATTTTAAGGAAGATGTGATTGACTACAGTTTTAAAAATGGATTCATTGTTGATGGAAGATATTATATAGAAAATCATGAAGTGGATAATAATGTTATAAAGATATTAGAAAATTATTATCCAATAAAAAAAGATATGCTTCAAAAAAATGTAATTGACAGATTAACCAAAGAATCTATAGATACTTATTATGATTCATTTAGTGTTTTGACAACTAATGAGTCAGATGGAATAAAGGTAGAACCGTACTTTTATTTTTTTATAGATG
The DNA here is from genome assembly GCF_900176305.1 of Clostridium acidisoli DSM 12555. GTDB lineage: Bacteria > Bacillota > Clostridia > Clostridiales > Clostridiaceae > Clostridium_I > Clostridium_I acidisoli. The sequence goes on along the minus strand of NZ_FWXH01000044.1, from coordinate 5,178 downwards.
ATAATAAAGAAATATTAAAAGATAAATATATTAAAGCACTTGAATTTATATCTATAGGTGGAAAGAGGTCATTAGGTGCAGGAGTAATTGAAAAAATAGATATAAATGAATATAAATTTAATGTTTGTGATAATTTTAATAGGTATGTAAATCTTTCAATGCTTTATCCAAAAGAAAGTGATTTGGCAAGTATAAGTAAGTATTCTTTAGAAAATAGAAATGGGTTTATTTTTTCAAAGAAAGCAACAAGCATAAAAAAGCCAACATTAAGGATGATAAAAGAAGGGAGTATTTTTACTGGAAAAGTAGAAGGAGATATTTATTCGTTTAAGGTAGATGGCATTAGTCATGACATACATGTTTATGGTAAGGCTTTTTTGTATCCATTTGGAGGTGAGAAATAGTGAATTATTTACAGAAGGATATAATAAATTTAGAAATAAAAATACTTTCACCTGTTTCAATTTTAAATGACAATAATAGTAAATTAAGTCCTTACATAGATATGATAAAAGATAAAAATGATTTTGTTTTGTTAGATGTTGATAAAATTGCAGAGATACTTATTAATGATAAGGATTATTACAATAAATATTTGGAAATCTTGAGGAATAAAAGAAGTAACAGTATAGATAAATATACTATAAAAAATTTACTGAAGGATAAAAATATAAATTTGAAAGAGGTTGAGTCTGGTAGAATTAAATGTAACGGCAACATAAGAGGAAATGTCGAAATAAGTACATGTATTAAATCTAGAGGTATATCGTATATACCAGGAAGTTCCTTAAAAGGTGGTATTAGAACGGCCGTTTTATACAATAAGATAGGTAAAAATGATGTTGTAGATAAAAAAAGAATATTTTTTAAAGAGTATATGGGACAAGATATATTTAGAAAAGATTATAAATTGGTACAAGATGATATTTTTAAAAACTTAATAATAAGAGATACAGATATAGATGCTGAAGTAAAAACATCCATATATGAAGCAAGAAGTATAAATATATATAAGGACATTGATTCTGAAAAATTAAATTTAGATATGAAGATTCTTTTAGAGGGAATAGATAAGGACCAGACATTGTATTCACAAATGATATTGAAGAATAAATTTTTTACAAAAGAAGATTTATTTTATAAAATAAATGATTTTTATGAGAAAGTTATAAGTAAGGAAATAAGGGAGATATCAAAAGTTAAGTTTAGTGAAAAGAATGTTATTATAAATGAATATAACCTTTTGCTAGAAAAAATAAGAGGATTTAAAAAAGATAATAGTGGTTTTATATCAAGAACTGGAAAATTAAAGGGGTTTTTCAGTAATACATTAGCAGCAGAACTTAATGATGACGAAATTTATAAGCTTGTAATAAAGTTAAAAAAGAAAAGAAAAAAAGGAGAATTTCCTACAACAAAATGGGTAGTCTTAAAGAATGATAGTATCGAAGGAACTTTCGGATGGATTGAGGTGAGGAAAGTATGAAGAATGTACTTATTATGAATTTGGGAGCTCAAGATTTACAGATTAAGAAAGATAAGCTTGAGAAAATGGTGGATTTATTTAGCGATGATGATGAAATGAAAAAGACATTAGAATCAGGGAGCATAATAAAAAATAATTTTAGAGTGCATCCTAATAATTTTAGAAAGTTGACTAATAAATTATTAGAAAATTATCCTAAAGGCATTGAATGTATTGACTTTCCAATAATTAAATCAATTATTAAAAAAGTTGAAAAAGTATTAGAAAATGAAAAATTGCAAAAGATTATTTTAATAGTAACGAATCAGAATGATATGCAGAACAATGGAAAAGATACTATATATCTAGGAGGAATAATAGAAAAATTAAGTATTGATAAAAAATTAGGAATAGAATTAGATAAATCAATAGAAAACGTAGAAATAGTTACTTGCTGTACAAAATTAAATCCTTCTGATTATGATGAAATGACAAGATTTTATGATGAAGAATTAAGAAAAGAATATGATTCAGATGCTATTTTTTTAAACATAACAGGTGGTACACCAGCCATGTCGTTTGGATTATTATATAATACGAGTATAAATTCAAGTTGCAGAGTTATACCATTCTATACGAAACAAAATACCAATACGTCGGTAAAGTTTAATATATGTGAAACTTTTAGAAAAGATGATGATAAAAGCCGTATATGTGAATTTATTAATAAAAATGATTATATGGCAACAAAAATATTACTTGAGAAATATAATAAAAAATATGAAGTCTCAAAGAATAAATATCAAACGGTGTTAAATATGTTAAAGGCAGCACACTCACGAATTCAATTTGATTTTGAAAATGCAAGTAAATACATAGAGAGTGCAGAAGATTATGATAGCGAAAGCAGAAATGTCTGCGATGAATTTATAAATTTTTTAAAACAGTTAGTTAACAAGAAAAATGAATACCTTTTAAATGAAGTGAAAAATAATGCTATATATGAATACCAGAATGGGGCGTATACTGATTTCCTTGGCCGTATTTTTAGGATGCAGGAAGATATATATAGATCTATTTTAATATATAAAAATGTGTTGAAAAAGGGTGAAGAAAGCGGTAAAGTTCAATTTACTAGAGAAGAACTCGAGTATATTAATTCCAAAATCAAGAGCAAATGTATGAAACATAAACCTAAAATTGATATAATTTATATGAATAATAAATTGAAAGAAATTTTAGAAGAAAAAAGTAAAGAATATGATTTATATAGTTATTGTACTAAAATGAATAAATTAAAACAAATAAGAAATAATAGTGTATTGGCTCATGGTTATGAAGGTGTATCAAAAAATAAAATAGATGATGAAATTGGAGATGCTATTAAATTTTTAGATAATCTAATATTGAAATATAAAAAAGTATTTGATATAGAAATTAATGACGATAAGTTTTATGAAAAAGATGGGGATTTCAATAAACAATTGATAAAACTTGTAGAGGAGATTTAAAAATGAATTTTTACGAATTGAAAATAAAAATTAAGCTATCGAAAAATATGAATTTTATTGAAGTTCCTTATAATATTGGTGTATTTATAAATAACTCTATGTTAAAAACAACTTTGCTAAAAAAAATTCATGAAGAAAAGTTTTATAAATATGTATATGATACTTTTTATCCAATAGAGAAGGACAAGATATATAAAAAAGGCAAAGTATATTCTTTTAAACTTAGAAGTATGAATATTCAGTTGCTGAATAAAATGGCAATAGCTATTTATAATCATAATTATAATGATATTAAGGCTATAGATGTTGATTTAAAAGTGCAAGAAGTAGATAAAATTAATGAAATATATACTTTAAAACCTGTTATTGTTACTATAGATAGTAAGCCATGGCTCAAAGAAAAACATTCAGTAGACTTATTAATGAAAAGGTTAAATGATAATTTAGAGAAAAAACTTAAGCAAATTGGAGAAGAGTGTGGAGACAAAGAATTAGGAATGTTTATTAATGAAATAGAAATTTTAAATAGATTTCCTATGAAATATAGATATAAGTCTATTAATTTGTTGGGAAATAAAGTACAGATAAAGGTTAATCAAGATGAGTTTAGTCAGAGAAAGGCTTTAATAGCTATTGCTTTAGGACTAGGTGAAAAAGGGAGCAGCCTTGGAGCTGGATTTTGTAATTATAAATAAATCGATTAAATGTATAAAGCAAAATGAAAATCGGATTGAAGAATTTTAAGAAAAGTTTTTATTAATGCGGGTTGAGGGAGTATAATGAAAATATAGGATGGCTTGTTTACAGTAGTTGAACATTAACATAAGATGTACACATCTAGAGTTTGCGCCAGAGCGCATATGACTTCATGAGCAAAATACTCAGATGTCAAAGAAATAATGTATTAAACCAATTATGAACAATAACATAAGATGATGTATTTTCCTAAAATTGTATCCCATTATGATGTGTTGCACAATGTACTGATGATATGCTTTATATAATTTAGTGTAAAAAATGATTAGAAGGTAGCAGTTTATATTTTAGTACAAGTAAGTTTTTAGCCATTAAGAAGTTTGTCTATAACAAAGGTGGTATTTTTATGAATAAAACAGAAGAAGAACTAATAAGACTTTTCGAAGCAAATGGGAGCATACATTTTGATATATCGCCTGTATATAATACTTCAATAAAAGATTTAAATATGGATATAATTAGAGATTATTTTTTTAAATATAATACTTTCGATTTGTACGAAGAAGATAAAAAAAGCATAGAAAGAATATTGATTAATGCTGATATATTGAAAGAACTTGATAGCAGGGTTGTCTGCTCTGTAGGTGGACTATTGATATTTGGTAAAAGAACTGAAAATGTTATGCCTCAAAATGGAATTAGCTTTGCACATTTTAATGGAAAAGAAATAACGGATGATCTCATAGATAAAAAGGTGATTTGTGGAAGACTTCAAGACATAGCAGAGCAAACCCTAGTTGTATTAAAGAACAACATTAAAAGTCCATCTGTAATTAAAGACTTAAGAAGAGAAGAAAAAGAAGAATACCCAATTACAGTACTTAGGGAAGCTATTGTGAATTCTCTTGTTCATAGAAATTATAGTATAGAAGGATCGAAAATAAGAATTTTTATGTTTGATGATAGAATTGAATTCCATAGTCCAGGAAAACTTCCCAATACGGTAACAATTGAAAAGATGAAGATAGGTGTATCTTATGCAACAAATCCATTTTTGGTAAAGTATATGGAGAATATGAGATATACAGATCAATTTGGAAGAGGAATCCCAATGATATTTAAAAGTATGAAAGATATTGGTGCTATGGAACCTGAATTAAAAGAAATTGGAGAAGAATTTATAATTACAATATATGCTGCAAAGTAGAATTGATAAGCAAACGTTAAGATGAATTTTTCCAACCGACATAATAAATTAAAGTGCTTCAAGTCATTGTAAATCAATACTTTGGAGCACTTTTTATATGTTTTTTTCGAAAAATGAAAATCGGTTGGAAAAATTTCAGAGAAAGCCTTTATTAATGCGGTTTAAGAGAGTATAATGAAAATAAAGAATGGCTTGTTTTCAGTAGTTGAACAATAACATAGGATGTATTTAAATTATCTTACCTAACTGTTTAAGTCTTTTCTTTACTGTCGTTGAACAATAACATAGGATGTATTTAA
>NZ_FWXH01000058.1 GCF_900176305.1 Clostridium acidisoli DSM 12555 | reverse complement strand
TATCGTTTTATTCCTTGGGTAATCTGCCTTTGTATCATTAAATTCTACTAATAATCTGTGCTTTTCTTCTTCATTTATTATTTCTATATCATTAACTAGCACTTCTTCATTTTCTATGATTTGCTTTACTAAATTTTCAAAATGCTCTTTGATTTTTATTACATTATTCTCTGAATATAACGATTCATTAAAATTAAATTTTATTGAAATATTATCTTGATAAGATACTATCACGTTAAAATTATAATTAGTTTGTTCTTCAGATTTGAAACCAATTATTTGTAAATCATTCTTAGTTAAAATTTCATTATTTATACCTTCACTATCAACCGGATAATTTTCAAATATCATTATATTGTTTATCAATTTTTCGCCGATTTCACTTAGTGCTTGTATATCTGCTAAAGGATAGAAGTCGTATTTGCTACTCTCTATAAATGATTTATTTACATTAGCTAACAGTTCCTTAAAAGTCATATCTTCCTTTGTTTTAACTCTTAAAGGCACAGTATTTATAAATAGACCAATCATATTTTCTATACCTTTAACTTCAGGATTTCTTCCCGATACTACATATCCAAATACAGAATCACTGCTGTTATTATATTTTTGAAGCAATATAGACCATATACTCTGCAATATTGTATTAATTGTAATCTTATTATTTCTAGCTATTGTTTGAAGCTTTTTAGTTACATCTTCTTCTATTACAAAATCAACTTGGTTATCCTTATATTCGCCTTTAACTTTATTATTTTTAAATGGTAATAGTGTTGCTTCATTATAATCTAAAAGATAGTTTTTCCAATATTCTTTTGCTGCTTTCTCATCTCTATTATTAAGCCATTCTATATACTCTGAATATGGCACTACATCTTTGAGGGCTGCTTTATAGCCGTATTTTAACTCATTATATACCTTAAATAATTCCATCATTATTATATTTAAACACCAACCGTCCATTATAATATGATGATTGTTAAGTATTAAGCTATATGTATTTCTTTCAATTTTAACTACCATTAATTTTATAAGTGCATTTTTACTTAAGTTAAAACCCTTTTTTCTATTCTCGCTCATTATGTTTTTAATATAAAGCTCTTTATCAAATTTTTCTTTGCTTACATCCTTATATTCAACATAACTTGTTCTCTCTCTAAATACAATTTGCATATTCTTATTAAAATTTTCGTAGTCAAAAGTGGTTCTTAATACATCATGCCTTTGTACTAACCTATTGAAACTCTGCTTTAATAACTCTATATCTAATTGTCCCTTTATTTTTATTGCTAATTGTTCATTGTATAATTCGGGCTTATCGTCAGCAAGTGTATGATATAGCATTCCTTCTTGCATTGGTGTCAAAGGATATATGTTTTTGATGTTGTCTATATCTTTTAGATATGGACTCAACTCCTGCAATCTTATATTTTCTTTTGTTATATCTGCTGCTGTTTTTTCCGTTTTATCCTTACCCATGCAATGTTTAATAATTTTCGTAAGATTATCTTTATAATCATTAATTAATGCTTTAATTGTTTCATCATTATACTCCTTATCATTGTACCTTATATCTATATTTAACTTTTTATCTATGAGTATTCCTGAAAAATCTAATGAGTATAATACCTTATTATTTAAACCTAT
>NZ_FWXH01000043.1 GCF_900176305.1 Clostridium acidisoli DSM 12555 | reverse complement strand
CAGAGGTGTAAGTGCAGTAATGTATTTAGCTGACTGATACTAATAGGTCGAGGGCTTGACCAATTAATACTTAATTGTTTTCACTATGCAATTTTGAGAGTACAAACTCTTTTAAAATGAAAGTAAATCGCTATGCGATTTGCATAAGCGACTGTACCAAATGGAAGATTTGGAACATCTGCTTAATCCAGTGATAATGGCTTAGAGGCAACACCCGTTCCCATTCCGAACACGAAGGTTAAGCTCTAAAGCGCCGATGGTACTGCAGGGGCAGCCCTGTGGAAGAGTAGGTCGTCGCTGGGTCTTTATTTTGGCCAGTTAGCTCAGTCGGTAGAGCAGAGGACTGAAAATCCTCGTGTCCCTGGTTCGATTCCTGGATTGGCCACCAAAAAAACCAAGCAATAGCTTGGTTTTTTTATTTTATAAGAAAATAATATTGTTGGTAGTTCATGAAATGTCTTTAATGACGTCGTCTACATGACCATCTACTTTAACCTTTCTGTAAATTTTAGTTATAATGCCTTTTTCATTAATTACAAAGGTACTTCTTTCAATACCAATTCTTTTTTTCCCATACATATTTTTTTCTTTTAAGACCTCATATAAATTACAAACAACTTCATCTTCATCTGATAAAAGCACATAAGGAATGTTGAGTTTTTTTATAAACTTATCATGAGATGATAAACTATCTCTGCTTATTCCTAATATTATTGCATTTAAATCATTGAAGGTAGAAATATTTTCAATAAAACATGAGGCTTCTTTGGTGCAGCCAGGAGTGTTGTCTTTAGGGTAAAAATATAATACAATTTTTTTCCCTATATAATCGCTTAATTTATGCTCTTTTCCGTCGGAACCTTCTAAAGAAAAATCAGGAGCTTGTACACCTTCTTTTAAAATCATATAAATCACCCACCTATAACTATTATTTAATTAATATTATAAAATAATAGTTATTATATATCAAGTCTTCTATAAAAACTTGATATATAATGGATTTAATCATTATGTGATAATTTAGAGCGTTTAGTATACTTTTTTCCATTTTCATGTGATCCATTTTTTTCGCCATTTTCTATTCCAATATTGCCACCATTTTTATAGAAAACACTTCTTAATTCTGGATTTGATTTAGGTTCTGTCTTATTTAAACTTTTGTTATTATCCATTACAAGTCCTCCACATTTAATATAATATCCTATAATAATTTACCCAAATTAAAAAAATATATGTAAAAAATTATAATTAAATGGATAATTAAATAGTGATTTTATTAGATTTATAAAAATATAGTGGTAATATATAATTATAGGGTATATTATATTCTAATAAATATTGAAGTTGGTGATTTTAATGAAAACTATAGCAGCATTTTTCGACATTGATGGAACGTTATATAGGGAGGGGCTTATAACAGAAGTTTTCAAGAAATTAATAAAGTATGAAATAATTGAACAGAAAAAGTGGTTTGATGAAGTAAAACCTAAATATCAAAAATGGGATAAAAGGGTTGGAAATTATGATGATTATTTATTGAAGATGGCAGATATATATGTAGATGCTATAAAAGGTCTTCATAAGTCACAGGTGGAATTTATAGCAAGGCAAGTGGTTTCACAAAAAGGAGATAGGGTATATACTTATACAAGAGATAGAATTAAATGGCATAAGGAGAGGGGGCATAAAGTAATAACCATATCAGGAAGCCCAATGGAACTTGTAAGGGAGATGTCTACGAAACATGGGTTTGACGATTATAGAGGTGCAGAATATCTTTTAGATAAAAAGGATATATACACTGGGGAAGTTGTTCCAATGTGGGATAGTGTTAGCAAAAGCAAGGCTATAAACGAATTAGTTAATATATATGATATAGATTTAAATGAGTCATATGCATATGGGGATACAGCAGGTGATTTATCTATGTTTAAATCCGTAAGATATCCTATATGTGTGAACCCAACTAGAGAACTTATAAATAAGGTTATTAATGATGAGGAAATAAAGAATAGAATTAAGATAGTGGTTGAGCGAAAAGATATGACATATAATTTAGATGTAAATTGCATAAAATTTTAAGAAGTCGATAAATAATAAGTACTATTAATTTAAAAAGTATTCTTTATCGAATATAATATAATTACAGTTTTTATTTAAACAGAAAAGGTGGGGAATTTGATGAAGGTTAAAATGTCGGATTTTCTTTTAGAAAGAAGATCAACAGTTAAGAAGCTAATAACAGAACTGTCTAAAGAATTTAAATATGTTTCTGTTTTAGGCTCTGATACACACGGAAAAAGATATTCTGTTCAAAGAAAAGGGGCTGCTATTAATGACTCAATGTGGAATGAAAGAGGATTTGTAGCAAAAGTTTATAATGGAATAGGGTATTCTGAATACTCATTTAATGAAATTGATGACAGTAAAGTGAAGGAAATAGCTGAGAACATAAAGAAAAGGGTAGATAAACAAATAAAAAATTTAGGATTGGATGTAAAAATCACAAAATATCCAATTATCAAAGAAGAAAAAATTCAATCGAGTTTTTTAGGTGAAGTTAAGATTTTACCTGAAGATTTTAGCGATAAGGATATAATAGAAAAACTAACTAAAGTTAAGAATAAAACTCTAAATGTTTCTGAGTTAATATTTGATGCCAGTGTTAGCATGCAAGAGGTACACGTATCAAAAATATTTATTTCAAATGATAAGGATTTATATCAATCATATGTTTGGAGTGAAGGTTATGTTTTTGCAATGGCTAGAAAGGATGATAATACTAAGGTAAATTATTCTGGATTTTCAGGACTTAAAGGGGCTGAAATGCTAGATGAAATGGACAGTAAAGTTGAGGAAACAGCTGAAATGGCAATAAAACTTTTGAGTGCAAAAGCAGTTACACCAGGAGAATATGAAGTTGTTTGTTCACCGGATGTGTCTGGAATAATTGCTCATGAAGCTTTTGGGCATGGAGTAGAAATGGACATGTTCGTAAAGAATAGAGCAAAAGCTCCACAGTATATTGATAAACCAGTTGCATCATCTCTTGTAAACATGCACGATGGAGCTACTTCAGCAAAAAACGTGTCGTCATATTTATTTGATGATGAAGGCGTAATAGGTAAAGATACAACAATAATAGAAAATGGTATATTAAAGAGAGGCATATCGGATACATTATCTGCTTTAAGGCTTGGAACGAAGCCAACAGGCAATGGAAAGAGAACTTCTTTTGAGCGCAAGGCTTACACAAGAATGACAAATACTTTCTTTACGGCTGGAAATGATACAGTTGAAGATATGATAAGTTCTATTAAGAAAGGGTATTTATTAGAATGCCCTTCCAGCGGTATGGAAGATCCTAAAAATTGGGGCATACAATGTATGATAAGTTATGGAAAAGAAATTATAGATGGGAAATTAACAGGAAATATAGTTTCACCAGTTGTTTTAACTGGATATGTTCCAGATCTTTTAAAGTCAATATCTATGGTTTCGGGAAATGTTGAAATAGAAGGCACTGGAGCTTGCGGAAAAGGATATAAGGAATGGGTTAAAGTGTCTAGTGGAGGACCTTATATCAAAGCGAAAGTGAGGATGGGATAATGATAAATAAAATAAAAAAAATATTAGAAAATAGTAAAGCTGATGAATATAAAATTGTAGAGACAAAAACCAATTCTGAGGAACTGTTTCTTGTAAAAAAAGATATAGATATGACTAGAAGCAAAGAGGTACATCATTTTAAGGTTACTGTATATAAAAATTTTGAAGAAGATGGTATTAAATACAAGGGAAGCTCTAGTTTTGATGTTCATCCTACTATGAATGAAGTAGAAATAAATAAAAGTATAGAGGATGGTATATTTGCAGCGGGTTTTGTTAAAAATGAATATTATGAAATATCAAAAGCTGAAGATATAAAAATTAATAATGTTAAGAGTAATTTTTCAGAAGGTGAACTTTCTGAATGGATGACAAAATTAATAGCAGCATTATATAAAAATGATAATGAAGTAAAGGGTGGAATAAATTCGGCAGAAATTTTTCTAAATAAAAACTACAAACGAATAATTGGTTCCAATGGAACAGATTTAAGTTATGAAAGTTATGATGGAATGATTGAATTTATTACAACATGGAAAGAAACTGAAGAAATTGAACTTTATAAAATGCTTACTTTTTCTAACTACGATGCTAAATTTATTTCAGATACTGTTAAAGAAATGATATTTTTAGCTAAAGAAAGAGCAAATGCTAAGGATACATTACCTTCAGGAAAATATAATGTCATATTAAGTGGGGAAGCAGTAAAAGAAGTATTAAGTTACTATGTGGATAAATCTAGAGCAGCTAATGTGTATAATAAAATATCAACACTCCAATTAGGAGATTTGATTCAAGGAAAAAATGTAAAAGGGGATCTTATTAATTTATCGCTAGATCCAGAACTCGAAAATTCTGTTTATTCAGCTCCAATAGATGATGATGGAGTACCACTACAGAAAGTTTCTATAATTGAAGATGGAGAATTGAAAAGTTATCATGGTGACTTAAGATATAGCTATTATTTAAAAACAAAAGCTACAGGAGATATTAAAAATTTTGTAATAGAGCCTGGAAGCAAAAGCTTAGAAGATATGAAAAAAGAGCCATATGTAGAACTTGCAACTTTTTCAGATTTTCAAATGGATTCAATAACTGGGGATTTTGGTGGAGAGATTAGACTAGGCTGGTATTTTGATGGTAAAACTACTACTAAAATAACAGGTGGATCGTTAAATGGAAATATAGCTAATATCCATGGTGATTTTTACCTATCAAAAGAATTACAAAGTGGAGATGGTTTTTCTGGACCAAAAGCAATAGAAATGTTTCAGTTAACTATAGCAGGAAAATAAAGTGAAAGTCTTACAAGTGTCAGTAAACAGATAAATAGAAGGTGGTCTAAAATTATTTTAGATCACCTGTTTATTTATAGTATGAATTAGTTGATGGGGTGAAGGTAAATGGACAATAAAAAAATAAATGAATTAAAAAAACAGTTTTCTATGATTGCAGATATAAATGGGCGAGAAGATTTTTTGAATTCCTCAATTTTAATCCCATTGGTTTTTATGGAAGGAGAGTATCATTTTATATTTCAAAAGAGAAATAAGAATATAAGACAGGGTGGAGAAGTATGTTTTCCAGGAGGAAGAATAGATAAGAGTGATAAGAATTCCTTAGAAACAGCATTAAGGGAAACGTATGAGGAATTTAATATAAGAAAAGAAAAAATACAAATTATAGGAAGATTAAACTCTGTATTTTCACCAGTAGGAGTAATGGTAGATGGTTACGCTGGTATTATGGACATAAGAAGCTTAGAGGATATAAAATTTAACATGTCAGAGGTGGAGTATATTTTTTCAGTACCTGTTTCTTTTTTTGAGAAAAACAGTCCAGCAAAACATTATGTCCAAATAAAAGCACATCCATCTGTAATTGATAAAAATGGTAATGAAATAAATTTACTTCCAGTTGATCAGTTTAATTTACCAAAGGTTTATTCAAAGCCATGGGGAAATTCAAAATATGCCATATATTTATACAAGTATAATAATGAAGTTATATGGGGACTCACAGCAAGATTTATTATTGACTTTATAAATAGATTAAAAAAATCTTAAGTTTTCAAGAAATTCACTTAAACTATTGCATACAACTACAGGTTTATCAAAGTGAGTTAATTCTTTAAGTGTATTTATAACTGTTGTATTTGGATTTACAATTATAAGTTTTTCTAATTTATTCACAGTAAAAGCTTCTAATAATAACTTTTTTATTCCGAAATCTGTAGAAGGCAATGAATATCCTATAATAACTAAGGTATTGCAGCTTGATAATATGTTTTTAGCCTTAATCCATAAATCAGATATGAATTCCTGACCATAATCTTTATATAATACAGGTGGAATTATCAAAGGTTCAATTAATCTACTACCGTTTTTATACTGTTCATCATCATCAGTATCACAATGAAGAATGACTTTAGTTTTGTCATTATCATATACGTATTTGAACCAATTTAATGAACCATGAAGTTTTAAAATGTTCCAACTATATAATGGTTTATTCATAAAGTTATCAAAACTAGAGCCATAACAAAGTGAAAAATCAAAAGAATTGTTACTTGAAGTTTTAATAGCATTTTCTAAATTACAATCATAATTTAAAGTTATTACATTTGATTGGTTTTTATAAATTAAGTTACTAAAGTTTAGCATTAACTTTGATGAAGAACTAAACGAAAGAAACTGAGAAAGGGTTTCTATAAACATAAATTTAAGCGTTGAGTTTATATCCAAAAGTTTAGAAACAGTTTCATAATCACCATAAGTTTTGCTCTCTAAAAGTTGAAGTTGAATTAATGTGAAGCAATCTTCTATGCTAAAATCCATATAGGATAACTCTCTTTTTGATTTCTTCCAATATTTAAAAATATATTCATATACGCATTTGGTTTTATCATTATCATAGTTATTATTTTTTAGAATTACATTGAAAAAGTTTGTTGAAAGAGGTGGCTTAATGCCGGAATCAGTATTTACACATTGGTTAAAGCCAGCACCCAGGATATACACTGTTTTATTTTTTGACATCTTAGCATCTCCAATAAAGTTAAGGTTTTATGTTCTTATGAAAATAGTTCCCAATTATAAAGAGGATTATGTATAGATAGGTTATTAACTTTTTCTATAAAATGAAGGAGACATACCATCGAATTTTTTAAATGCGTTATAAAAACTTGTCATATTATTAAAACCACAAATTATAGCTATGTCTGTTACACTTTTATCGCTGAATTTTAAATAATCAACTGCTTTTTCAATTCTTTTGCTTGTTATATAAGTTGATGGAGTTATTCCGTTATATTTTTTAAAAAATGTTGAGAAATATGAAACATTCATATGGGCTGTTTTAGCTAGATCTTTTAAGGTTATTTTGGAACCAAGATTAAAATCTATGTAGTCTAATACATTGTTAATACAAGTTATACCTTGTCTCATATCTTTTATATTGGAAGAATCCTCCCATAGATAATCATAATGTCTGCACATAAGAACTAAAATGTTTAAAAGTTTAACCTTAACCATTAATTCATAACCATGACTTTTATTTTTAAATTCTTCTTCAATTTCTATAAATAATTCACGCATTTTTATAGTTGTGGTCATATTATAATCCCAACGATTTTTAAATTCTCTATTTCTTTTAAAAAAAACGCTTAGATATCTAGAATCAAAAGAATCATCCGTTTGAGACCATATAAATCTTGGCTCAAAATGTATAACTTGGTTTATTATATTAGAATTTGAATTGACAATTAAGACATGACTTTCTGTATTACTAAAAATAAAAATGTCTCCTTTACTTACATCATAGGTTTTGTTATCTATTATATAAGTACCAGATCCATCTTTTATATATGACATTTCTAAATAATGATGGCTATGCATATTTCCTTTATATGATGAATTTAGGTGATAATTCATCATATTTAACAATAGTTTATTATTTGAATCAAGTATTTCATAATTAATGTCCATTTAATATCTCCTGAAGGGTTTTATAGACAGCAGATATAAAACCTCTATAACTTTCTTAAGATCTACCTCAAAACTCTCAGTATTAGAATTATTAATTACATGGATATTATCTAGTTCTGGAACAGAAAAATTCTGCTTTTTTATATATTCATCGAAGTGAGCTAATTTCCAAGTATCCCTATCTGAGTTTCTTTCTATCATTCTTTGTCGGCAAACCTCAATATCACAGTGAACCCAAATAGGAATAAGATCAGCATTAAACTCAATAAGTTTGGTTTCTAAGTTAGAGATATACTCTTTATTTCTAAGTTCTTTAGAAAAAGGAGCATTAACAATTACATTATCATTAAAAACTATACTTTCAAAGGCAATTCCCATTATAGCATCATATTCAGCATCCCTTACATATGTCTCAAAGAATTTGGAATCTCTATTATATGGTTCATTGCCAGCTTTAAATACCATTTTAGACAGAGGTATTATTGTGTCTTTATCTAAATATACTGGATTATTTAGTTCTTTTGCCAGCTCCATAGAAACAAATGTTTTACCACATGCTGGTGGAGAGCCTACAATAATCAAATGTTTTTTCATTTTATCGCCGTCCTTTGTGAACAAATTTAGTACATAAAAAGTATAGCATAGAATAAAAGAATATTTATGGTGATTTCTAAAAAAGGTTTATAAACATCCAAATAATATTGATGAAAAACACACTCATATTAATTATAATATCTATAAGGGAATAAAAAACAAGGGGGATAACTTATGTTTGGAAAAATTTTAGAAGTAAAGCAGGAAAAAAATAAGGTTATATTTTTATTTGAGCAGGGTACAGGAATAATAGAAATTATTAATCCTTGGGTGGTAAACGTTTTTTCACCGTTAAAGACCAATGAATATAAATCAAAAGCCATTGAAAGCCTAAAGGGTGAAGAGTGTAAAATAAATGTAGAGACTACAGGTACACATATTCAAATAACAACAGATAAATTAAAGATTAATGTATATGAAAACTTTATTGTTGATTTTTATGATGAAATTGGCAATATCTTATGTGAGGATTATAGAGGCGAAAGGAAACCATTTGTAAGAAGAGGCAATGGAGGTAAGTTGGAGGAAGAAGGACATAAGGTTTTAGAGAACATAAAGGAAAATAAGGTTCAAGTTATAAAAAAACTTATGGGAGATGAAAAATTTTATGGATTAGGTGATAAAACTGGCAACTTAAATAAAAGGGGATATGATTACGAGATGTGGAATACAGATGAACCAGCTCCACATGTTGAAAGTCATAAATCTTTATATAAAAGCATACCTTTCTTTATAACATTAAGGGACAAGTCTGTTTTTGGAATATTTTTCGATAATACTTATAAATCATATTTTGATATGGGTAAAGAAAATAATGAATATTACTATTTTGCTGCAGAAGATGGGAATCTTAATTATTACTTTATTTATGGAGATAAAATGGAACAAATTATAAGTAGATATACAGATTTAACAGGAAAAACGCCGCTTCCACAGATGTGGACACTAGGGTATCAACAATCAAGGTGGTCATATGACACAAAAGATAGGGTTATTGGGATTGCTGAAAACTTTAGAAAATATGATATACCAATAGATGTGATTCATCTGGATATAGATTACATGGATGGGTATAGGGTATTTACGTTTGATAATAATAAATTTCCAGGTTTTAAAAACATAATGGATGACTTGAAAGGTATGGGAATTAAAGTTGTTACGATTATAGATCCAGGGGTAAAAAAGGATAAGGGATATTTTGTGTACGACAAGGGTTTAAAAAATAATTATTATGTTAAAGATAAAGATGGAATTCCATATGTAAATGAAGTATGGCCTGGTGATTCTGTATACCCAGATTTTGCTGATAAAAATGTTAGGGATTGGTGGTCTGAAAATCAAAGAATAATGATAGAAGAAGGAGTCTCAGGAATATGGAATGACATGAATGAGCCAGCAAGTTTTAAAGGGCCGTTGCCAAATGATGTGGTATTTAATGATGAAGGTATAGAGTCAGATCATAGGGAATTTCATAATTTATATGGACATCTTATGTCTAAGGCAACCTTTAAAGGAATAAAAAAATATACTAGGAAGCGTCCATTTGTAATTACAAGAGCTTGTTATGCAGGGAGTCAAAAGTATACAACAGTTTGGACTGGGGATAATCAAAGTTTTTGGGAACATTTAAGACTTTCCATACCGATGTTGTTAAACTTGGGTATGAGTGGAATGGCTTTTTGTGGTTGTGATGTAGGTGGTTTTTCATTTGATTGTACATCGGAATTATTATCAAGGTGGGTTCAGGTAGGATGTTTTAGCCCTTTATTTAGAAATCATTCAGCAATACATTCAAGAGATCAGGAGCCATGGGCGTTCGATGAAGAAACATTAAACATTAATAGAAAATACATTAAATTAAGATATAAGTTATTGCCATACCTTTATGATTTAATGCATGAAAGTGAATGTAATGGATTGCCACCTATGAGAGCTCTAGTAATACATTATTCAAATGATAAAAATGTATATAATATAAATGATGAATTTTTATTTGGAAAAAATATCTTGGTTGCACCAGTTGTAGAACAGGGGAAAACATATAGAGCTTTATATCTACCACAAGGTAAGTGGTTTGATTATTGGACTAAAGAGAAAATCAATGGTCAACAGATTATAATAAAAAATGCACCAATTGATGTTTGTCCAATGTACGTAAAAGAAGGATCAATAATTCCGAATTATCCAGATCAAAGGTATGTTGGGGAGAAGGTAATCGACGAACTTACTTTAGATATATATGAAGGTAATGGGGATTATGAACATTATGAAGATGATGGTGAGAGTTACAATTATAAAAATGGAAAATACAACTTGTACAGGATAACACAAAGAGTAAAAGAGGATATAAGTATAAAGTTTGAAAAAATTCATATAGGTTATGATAGTAGTTATAAATATTTAAAGATTATATTTAATTCATCAAAAGTTAAATTGGTTACATTTAATAATGATAATGTTGATTTTGTAGAAAATGATAATAACATCGAATTCAAAATAAATGCTGTAGATGGAGAAATAAAAATAACATTGATTTAGAAGTAATATAGTAGCGGTAATAAGATATAGAAGTAATGAAAAGAAAATATTTAAATAAAGTGAAACCAACACTCATGGGGGATTTTGTTTTGCCCCACATGAGTGTTAGTGGAACTAAAGACCAGAGAACATCTTGCATAAGTGGCGTTAGTTCACTAATTTAGATTAGAATAGGGAATAGTATTATGTATACCTTACCTAGTGTATCAACAATCATAAACAACCGAATTCACGAAAAATATGGAGCATTTGTGGTATAATTTAAATAGATAGAGATTAAAGGACAAAAGAGTATATATATTTATGATATTATAAAACACGTCGCAAGTGACAAGCTGCAAATCAACATAAAAAAACATGTTGACAAAGAGTTTGAAACCGTGATATACTATATAAGCTGTCAGATGACAGCGCAGTGATCTTTGAAAATTAAACAGAGTATAAGAATTAAGTAAACCAGCAAATTCTTTTGATGTTAGAAATAACATTAGATAATAAATTAAGCGAAATGAGCTTAATCAAACTTTTAATTGAG
>NZ_FWXH01000040.1 GCF_900176305.1 Clostridium acidisoli DSM 12555 | reverse complement strand
TCACCATTAACGGTATCATCGTTAATTCTTTAATCTTGCCACTCTGGCAATCTTTCACCTTTTTACTCACGCAGTAGAGTAAAAATCTTTAACCAACTTGATTCGCAATTTCACACTATTATGAATAAATTTCGTTTATTTTTATAATGTATATAACAAAATAATATGAGGTAGGAGGAGTTAATATGAAAAAATATGTTTGTGTAGTATGTGGATATATTTATGATCCTGAGGACGGAGACCCAGATAATGGGGTGGATCCAGGAACTGCCTTTGAAAATATTCCAGAAGATTGGGTATGTCCTCTTTGTGGGGTTGGTAAAGATCAATTTGAAGAAGTTAAATAAATATAAAAATAAAAGGGAGTGTCGCAAAACTACTTTAAAGTAGTAAGCGATACTCCTTTATGCATAGTTGCTATTGCCGCTGTAACAAGAATTACTCCCATTATGGCGGGGGAGGAATGTCCAAGAGATACATACAAACCACCACCAAGCATTGGCCCAATTATTCGCGTCAAAGCCTGAATGGATTGACTGCCTCCTTGAATCCTGCCTTGTTCCTTGGAGCTCACGGCACTGGAAGCCATGCCATTTACTGCAGGTCCAAAGATTGCATCTCCAAAACCGAATATAATTGTTCCAACGATAAAAAATGGAAAGTATGAGAATATTCCAGATGCCGCAAAGAAGCCGTAAGCTATAGTTTCGGATACCATGCCGAGAATCGCTATTTTTTCTACTTTTAGCTTCATCAGAAGCTTAGGCATTATAAAACTTTGAGTAATAATATCAAGTGCACCCAGGACAGAGAACATAATTCCTATTAGGGTAGGCCCCCACTTAAAAGTATCTTTGGCGAATTGTGAAAAAAGAGTTTGTAGAGAACCAGAGGGTACCCCTAACAAGAATATTGCAATGAAAATCCATTTTAGATTTTTTATAGAAAATATACTTGCGAATTGAGTAAACGGATTTAATCGCACGAGTTGGATTTTGTCCAATCTGCGGTCTTTTCTAAGACTTTCAGGCATGTAAATGACTCCATAAATAACATTTAACAAAGTTATTATAACGCCAAAAAACATGGGGATAGAATAACCGAAATTGGCAAGTAAACCACCTAGACTAGGTCCAACGATGGAACCAGCACCAGCAGCTGCACCAGCCCATCCAAAGTATTTGGTTCGTTGCTCTTTTGGAGTAATATCAGCGAAATATGCAAGGATAGTGCTAATATTTCCACCTGTAAGTCCGTCTATTATCCGACCTAGAAACAGTACCCATAGAGCTCCACCTATGCCAAAAATCAAGTATCCAGCTGCGGAGCCCAAAAGGCATATTATGAGCACTGGACGGCGACCATATCGATCGCTTAAGGCTCCAAGTCCAGGAGCTGCTAAAAACACGCAGATTCCATATATGAAGGTCAGCAGTGCAATAATCATAGCTTGACTTTCCGAGCTACTCACATAGGGTTGTACTAAGAATGGGATTACAGGTGTTGTGAGGCCAAAACCCATTCCATAAAGAAGTACAGAAGTAAGACCGAATATTAAAGCCTTTTTATCAATGCTTTGTTCTGTAGAGTGTGTATTGATTGATTTTGTTTTACACATTTAAAATATCACCTCTTAAAAAAATTATGTTTCCTAGGAAACATCAATATTTTATCATTTTATTGTTTCCGTGTCAACAATATTGAGGCCATTATTTGAATGTATAGAAATTTGCTGTATGGATATAATCATAATACTTATTTATAGTTATAAGAAAGTAGGTATTGTATGTATATTATGAAGAAGACAACGGAGATTAATATGGTAAGAGCATTTCTTAATTTTATAGAAATAAAGGATAAGTATACAAAAGGACACTGCCAAAGAGTAGCAAAGTATTCAATGCTAATTGGTGAGAAAATGAAACTAGGAGAAAATGATTTAAGACAACTAAAATATGCAGCGCTATTACATGATATAGGAAAGATTGGTATACCAAAGGACATATTAAAAAAGAAGGAAAGATTACATGAAAGGGAATATGAAATTATAAAAAAACACTCAGAAATAGGTTATGAAATAATATGTAAAATTGATTTTTTAAGAACAAGTTCAGAAATCCTATTGCAGCATCATGAGAGAATCGATGGACGCGGGTATCCAAGTTGCCTTAATGGCAATAGTATAAGCATATTAGCTAAAATAATTTCTGTAGCTGATTCTTATGATGCTATGACAAGTAAAAGGATATATAAAGATAATGTGCTTTCTAAAAAAGCGGCTACAGAAGAATTAAGAATAAATAGTGGAACTCAATTTGATCCTAAAATTGTTGATGTATTTAGCAATATTATAAAATCTAATTGAGATGTACAACTTGTTTATTTTGCAAATAAAAGTTATTCATAGCAGTAATAGATTGCGAAGCAAGGACTAAAGAATTTTATCATAGCTAAAGCTAGATAAAAAGATTAAAGAAAGCCTTCGGCTAGATGAAAGAATTGACGAGGCTAAAGCCGTCAAAAGTGATAGAAGTTACTTACGTAACAGGTTAAAGGATGAATTTCATAGTTTAAAGTAATTGGACTTATATGTTTTAAACCGGAGGTTTGGTTTTTAGGCGTAGCCTTATGGAAACAGATATCTGCTTAAGTTTTTAGTGCTACACAAAATTTAAGTTGGAGATACACGACCTCCGGTCAAAAAATGGATGTCAATATACTTTAGATTATATATTTTAAGTTCAAAGATTTTTCGCACGCATCGCGTAGAAAAATCCTCCTTCCCTTTTGCTGAAAGCAAATTCTCTCACCATTAACGGCATTAACGTTAATTCTTTAATCTTGCCAATCTGGCAATCTTTCACCTTTTTACTCACGTAGTAGAGTAAAAAGCTTTAACCAGTTGCTTCGCAAGTTCTTAATATTATGAACTATGAGTTAGAGTACATTACATTTCTATTTCTACATTATACAATCTAAGCCACGTATCTATTTGTATTAAATAAGCCATAAGTTGAGGTCCGGTCATAAGCTGGCCATACCAAGGTTTTGTATATGCAGCACCACCAGTTTTGACAATTTCAGAAACAAATGGAATATCAATTAAATCTAGCAATGGAGAAGTAGGATCCTCTAAAATGCTTTTTAACCACCTTTGAACTATTTTGGTGTATTTAGGGTTATGAGTTTTAGGGTAAGGACTCTTTTTTCTATCTATAATATCTTGTGGTAAAATTCCAATTAAGGCTCTTCTTAGAATGCCTTTCTCTCTATTATCACAAAAACGCATTTCTGGAGGAATATTAAATGCATATTGAACTAATCTGTGATCAGCAAAAGGTACACGAGCCTCTAAACTGTTTGACATACTCATTCTATCTTTTCTAGTTAGAAGAGTTAGCATAAACCATTTCATATTAAGATAAAACATTTCTCTCATTCTGCTAGCATATTTACTTTCACCATTAACATGAGGAACTTCTTTTAATGTATTTTCATAATGTTCTTTTACAAAACTATCTAAGTCCAACTTCTTTAAATCACCGCTTAGTATCTTGTTTCTTTCACCTACTGATCTAGACCATGGAAAAGTATTTGCATTTATATCTTCTTCTCTTCGATACCATGGATAACCACCAAATATTTCATCGGCACATTCACCAGAAAGTACTACAGTTTTATCCTTCCGTACTTCTTTGCAAAATAGGTATAAAGAAGAATCAATATCAGCCATCCCTGGAAGATCATTTGCTCGAACAGCATCAACAAGAGCATTTGCTAATGCTTCATTTGAATTAACAATGCCTTTATGATTGCTACCTATATATTCATGCATTTTTAATGCCCAAGAACTATCAGAATTTGGCTGAAATTCATTTGCTTTAAAGTACTTATCATTATCCTCATAATCTATTGAATAAGTGTCCAATACTTTTCCTTGTTTTTTTAGTTCGGTAGCTGCAATAGCTGAGATTGCACTTGAATCTAAACCACCAGATAAAAAAGTTCCAATAGGAACATCTGCAACAAGTTGTCGCTTTATAGCATCATATAAAAGACTTTTTACGTGATCTGCAGTTTCATTTAAAGTTTCGGTATGAATTTCACACTGCACCTTCCAATATTCTTCTAGTGTGAATTCATAAGGGGTGAAAATTGCGCAATGAGCAGGGGGAACTTCATGTATATCTTTAAACACACCACTTCCAATAGCACGACCAGGTCCAAGGCCGAATATCTCTGTTAAACCTTGTTTAGTTAAAACAGGTTTAACTTTAGGATGCGCTAAAAGAGTTTTAATTTCAGATCCAAATATTAAAGAGTTATCTTTAATAGTGTAGAAAAGTGGCTTTACACCAAGAGGATCACGAGCCATAAACAAGCTCTTATTTTTTTCATCCAAAATAGCAAAGGCAAAAATTCCGTTTATATATTCTAAGCATTTGTATCCCCAATGGATATATGAAGTTAGAAGAACTTCAGTATCAGAATAGGAGTCAAAACTATAACCTTCGTTTATTAGAGTTTTTCTTAAGTCTTCTGTATTGTATAATTCTCCATTGTAGACGATAATGAACTTATTACCATCTATATTTTTAATCATAGGTTGCTTACCGCCCTCAGGGTCTACAACGACAAGTCGTCTGTGTCCAAGTAAAGAATGTTTTGTAAAATAATAACCAACTTCATCTGGGCCTCTCTGTTTTAAGGTATCGGTCATGTTTTCAATCACATATTTATTGTACAATATATTTTCTTTAAAATTTATCCAACCAGCAATTCCACACATTTCACTAATCTCCAATTATAAGTAGTATATATTATACAGTATGATTTATGTTATAAATAGGTTACGATATATATATAATGCCATTCTATTATATAATCCTATAAAATTTAATTAAATTATAATGTTTTAAAGGAAATAATGTTAAATCTTCATTAAGTTAAATGTTGACATAAATTGAAAGTAAGATTATAATTTTCGTGTAAATAACGTTATGAAATTAATAAATAAGTAAAAAAAACTATATTAAATTACATATGTGGAATGAACAGCGCAAAATAAGGTATAATATAGATATAAAGTTATTATGAGAACAGTAAATATAGCAGGACTAGAGGTATCCCAAACCTTACAGTGTAGGAGTATCCTATAATATATACTCGTAAAAGTCTGGCCATTAAATGGAACTAGGGTAGTAACGCGGAATAAACCTTTCGCCCCTTGAATTCAAGGGTGAGGGGATTTTTTTTATAGACATTAATACGTTAAGTAAAATTCGGAATAATATTGAATTAAGCAGGAGGAATAATACAATGGAGTGTACACTTGTAAAAAAAATATACAGGGAAGCAGAAAGTTTCAGCAAAAAAGAAGTGAAAATATCAGGTTGGGTTAGAACTATAAGAGCATCTAATGCTTTTGGTTTTATAGAAATAAATGATGGAAGTTTTTTTAAAAACGTTCAAATTGTTTTTGAAAAAGAACTTGAAAATTTCAAAGAAATATCTAAAATAACTATAAGCTCTTCTTTAACTGTTGAGGGAGAAGTAGTATTAACACCAGATGCAAAACAACCTTTTGAAATACACGCAAAGAAAATTATTGTTGAAGGAAACTCAGATTCAGATTACCCACTTCAAAAGAAAAGACATAGTTTTGAATATTTAAGAACAATTGCACATTTAAGACCTAGAAGTAATACTTTTTCAGCAGTTTTTAGAGTACGTTCATTAGCAGCATTCGCTATACACAAATTTTTTCAAGAGAAAAATTTTGTATACACTCATACTCCAATAATAACGGGAAGCGATTGTGAAGGCGCAGGAGAAATGTTTAAACTTACAACGATGGATTTGAACAATATTCCAAAGGATGAAAATGGAGATATTGATTACAAAAAAGACTTTTTTGGAAAAGAATCAAATCTTACAGTAAGTGGTCAACTTTCAGCAGAAACTTTTGCGTTAGCTTTTAGAAGTGTTTATACTTTTGGACCTACATTTAGAGCAGAGGATTCTAATACAGCAAGACATGCAGCAGAATTTTGGATGATTGAACCAGAAATTGCTTTTGCAGATCTTGAAGATGATATGGAACTTGCAGAGGAAATGGTCAAATATGTTATAAACTATGTTATGGAGAATGCACCTGAAGAAATGGCTTTCTTCAATAGCTTTGTTGATAAGACATTGTTTGACAGACTCAAAAATGTTGTAAGTTCAGATTTTGGTAAGATAACTTACACTGAAGCTGTTGATTTATTATTAAAATCTGGAGAAAAATTTGAATATCCGGTTGAATGGGGTATAGATCTTCAAACAGAACATGAAAGATATCTAACTGAAAAAATATTTAAGAAACCACTGTTTGTAACTGATTATCCAAAGGATATAAAGGCCTTCTACATGAGAATTAATGATGATGGAAAAACTGTTGCAGCAGCAGACTTACTTGTTCCAGGTGTTGGAGAGATAATTGGAGGAAGTCAAAGAGAAGAGAGACTTTCTGTGTTAGAAGCTAGAATGGAAGAGCTTGGATTAAATAAAGAAGATTACTGGTGGTATTTAGAACTTAGAAAATATGGTGAAACAAAACACGCTGGTTTTGGTCTAGGATTTGAAAGAATAATAATGTATATTACAGGAATGGCAAATATAAGAGACGTAATTCCATTCCCAAGAACTACAGGCTCAGCAGAATTTTAATAAATTATTTAGTACGTCTAGTAATTAGGGGTGACTGTGTCAAAATAAAACTTAAAAATTTATTTTGACACAGTTACTTTTTCATATTTAAATTTAAGCATGAATCTTTCTGCGATATTTAAGCTTTTAAATATTTTACTTGAGGAGGATGTTACAGCTATATATATTGTTTTGCCTGCGTGTATAGTTTCAGCTATAGAAGCTCTAGTACCACCTTTAATGTATTCACTAACTATTCTCATTTTTAAAATCTCCTTTCGTTTAATTTATATATTATATATTAGATTATAATTATGACAAGGTTATGACAACATTGAATATTAATTGTAAATAGTTCGTTCAAATTCATGACGAGATAAAAAAATAAAAGAGCTAATTCAGCTCTTTTTATTTTAAATCATCTTTAATTTTTACTGCTTTATCAAAATCTTTTTTGTAAACAGAATAGTTGGACCATATTTGTTTATATGGAATTATTTTAGTAACCTGAGAATAAAGGTTATTAACAACTGGAATATTATATACTCCTAAGCTTTGAACTCCAAACAAAATCATTCCTACAAAAACTATCAACACAACAAATTTAATTATAGACTGTGCTATTTTTATGAATATGTAAAATAAGATCAAAGCAATAAAAACTGATATTACTGTATTTGTATTAATATTCATTAGTTATTTCCCCCTATATTAGTTGAAAATTATTATAGCATAAATATATGTAAAGTTCAAAGAGGTATATAGAAAAGAAACAAGTTTTCCACAGCTGTTATCAAATATTATCAACTCCTGTGTATAATTTTTTTATTAAATTTCTGTTGACATTTTTTAATAAAAATAATATACTTTGTTACAAGCTTAAAAATTAATAATATTAAAACTAAGATGGAGAAAAAGATATTTAATATATTAACTTAAGAGAGTCAGTATACGGTGAAAGCTGATGTTAGTATGAATATGTAATAATCACTCCGGAGTTTTTTAGTAGAAAGATTTTATCAAGTAAACTAAGACGTATACCAGCGATATATGGTTAGGGTTGAACATTTAGTAGACCTAAAATGAGTGGCAGTTAGTAGAACTAATTGCAAATAAGGTGGTAACACGGAAATTTAATCTTTCGTCCTTATAGACATATATGTGTTTATAGGGATGAAGGATTTTTTTATTTACAGATTAAAAAGGGGGCACTTTGTATCATGAAAGAAATTTTAAAGTTAGAAGATGTAGTAGAGGCTAGAAGTAGAATAAAGGATATATGCGTAAATACTAAATTAATCTATAGCTCTGAATACAGCAGAGAATGCGATAATGAAGTTTACATAAAACCTGAAAATTTACAGATTACTGGGGCATTTAAGTTAAGGGGAGCATTAAATAAGATATGTAAGTTAAGTGATGAAAAAAAGAAGAAGGGATTAATTGCATCTTCAGCAGGCAATCACGCACAAGGAGTTGCTTATGCAGCAAGTAAACTCGGCATAGAAGCAACAATTGTTATGCCAGAGACTACACCTCTTATAAAGGTTCAAGCTACTAGAAATTATGGAGCAAATGTTGTACTTAAAGGTAATGTTTATGATGAAGCCTATGAAGAAGCTAAAAGGTTGGAAAAGGAAAATGGATATACTTTTGTTCATCCATTTGATGATGTAGATGTAATGGCAGGTCAAGGAACTATAGCCCTTGAAATCATAGAGGAATTAAAGAATGTTGATGCCATATTAGTACCAATAGGTGGAGGTGGACTAATAAGTGGTATAGCAGTAGCAGCCAAGTCCGTTAACCCTAACATAAAAGTAATAGGTGTTCAAGCTGAAGGAGCAAATCCAATGCAATGTTCTTTTGAAAATGGAAAGTTAGTTTGTGCAGAGAATATTGACACTATTGCCGATGGGGCTGCTGTAAAAAATCCAGGGAAAATAACTTTTGAAATAATAAAAAGGTATGTGGATGATATTGTTACAGTAAGTGATCAAGAACTTATGGAAGCTGTTTATATTCTTATGGAAAAGCATAAACTTGTGGCTGAAGCTACAGGTGCAATGTCATTAGCAGCATTAAGCAGATTAAAATTTAAAGGTAAAAAAGTAGTATCTGTTATTAGCGGCGGAAATATAGATGTTGTAACAATGGCAGCTCTTTTAAATCATGGATTAGTTTCAAGAGGAAGAATATTTTGTTTTTCAGTAAAACTTCAAGATACCCCAGGACAACTTTTTCAAATATCAAAAATTTTATCAGATCAAAAAGCTAATGTAATAAAATTAGATCATAACCAATTTAAGGCTATTGATAGATTAAAACACGTGGCATTAGAGGTAACAGTTGAGACAAATGGACACGAACACATAGAGGAAATAACTAAGGCTTTAAATGAACACGGATATAATGTGGAGAAGGTGTACTAAATTATAATACAAATAGATTGCGAAGCGGACGTTCAAACCCATCACCTCGCTTTAGCGACCCATCACCTTTTCACCGCGAAGCATTGGTGAAAACCCTTCACCCGTACTTCGCAATTTATCACTATTAAGTCTAAATCTTTGTATCTATCATTTCCTAACCTGTCCATTCCCATATACAACATATTTAGTAGTTGTAAGTTCATTTAGACCCATTGGTCCTCTTGCATGAAGCTTTTGAGTACTTATGCCTATTTCAGCCCCAAAGCCGAATTGACCTCCATCAGTAAATCTTGTAGAGGCATTGACGTAAACAGCAGCAGCATCAACTTCGTTTAAAAAACGTTGAGAGTTCAAATAATTATTTGTTATTATAGCCTCAGAATGCTTTGAACTATATTTATAAATATGATTCATAGCATCATCTAAGGAATCAACAATTTTAACAGCAAGTATTAGGTCTAAAAATTCTATTTCGTAATCCTCTTCAGTTGCTTGTATGATATTTGGTATAAACTTTTGTGTTTCATTACAACCTCTTATCTCAACACCTAAACCTTTAAGTGTTTCACCTAAGTGTGGAAGAAACTTTTCGGCGATATCCTTATGGACAAGAAGAGTTTCCATAGCATTACATACGGCAGGTCTTTGAGTTTTGGCATTTATTACGATATCTTCAGCCATTTTTGTATCAGCATCACTGTCCACATAAACATGGCAATTTCCAACACCTGTTTCAATTACTGGTACTGTAGAGTTATTAACCACATTTTTAATTAAACCAGCGCCACCTCTTGGAATTAATACATCCACGTAATCGTTAAGCTTCATTAATAAATTTACAATTTCTCTATCTGTATTATCTACAAATTCAATGCAACCTTCTGGAAGTCCTGAGCTTATAGCTGCTTTGTATATTGTATTGTATATTTCTAAATTGGAGTTAATAGCTTCACTGCCGCCTCTTAAAATAACTGAGTTACCACTTTTTATACAAAGAGCAGCAGCATCAACGGTTACATTTGGTCTTGCTTCGTAAATGATCCCTATAGTTCCAAGAGGTACTCTTATTTTATTGATTTTTAGCTCATCTTCTGTTTTCCATGATCTAATTCCTTCACCTATTGGGTCAGGAAGTGATGCCACATCTTTAAGACCATTTGACATAGACTCTAGTCTGTCATTGTTCAAGGACAATCTATCAATAAATGCTTTGTTTTTTCCTTCATTAATTGCATTTTTAATATCTTTTTTGTTTGCATCTAAAATTGATTGAGCATTAGACATTAAAGCAGCTGCCATGTTTAAGAGAGCTTTGTTTTTAGTATTTGTTGTGCAAGTAGAAAGGGTTCTAGCAGCTAATTTTGCATTTTTAGCCTTTGTAACAATATAATTATTAATATCCATTTAGCGCTTTAGTAGCCTTTAAGCTAACTAAAGTTCACCCCCTTTATTTTTTCCTACAAATAAAGTTCCAACTTCTTTATTTGATATTATATCCTTTATAATAGTATCATTAGAACCATTTGCTATTATCATTGAGACACCATTTTTTGTGGAAATCTTCGCAGCTTTTAGTTTTGTAGCCATACCACCAGTACCAAGCTTTGATTTAGATATTCCAGCATAACTTTCAATTTCTTCTGTTATTTCTGGAATGTAAGTTAAAAGCTTTGCAGTTTTATTTGAGTGTGGATCACTATCATATAAACCGTCAATATCTGAAAGTAAAATCAGTAAATCAGCATCTATTATAGTAGCCACAAGAGCTGAAAGAGTATCATTATCTCCAACTTTTATCTCATGTATGGCAATAGCATCATTTTCATTTACTATTGGTATTACTCCATGCCGTAGAAGTTCATTAAAAGAATTTTTTGCATTGTTATATCTAGTTTTATTTGTTATATCATCTTTTGTAAGTAAAATTTGGGCAACAATCTGACTATATTCAGAAAAAAACTTTTCATAAATATGGAGTAAAATACCTTGACCAATTGCAGCAGCTGCTTGTTTTTCAGGAATTGTCTGAGGCTTTACTTTTAAACCAAGTTTAGTAGCACCAACACCAATAGCACCTGAGGTAACTAGAATAACATTTTTACCTTGATTGTGTAAGTCTGACAATTGTCTAACAAGTTTTTCTATTCTATCAAAGTTTAATAATCCATTTTCGTAAGTTAAAGTGGAAGTACCAACTTTAATAACAATTGTTTTTGCATTTTCTAAATGTTCTCTTCTTGTTTTCATTTATAAAACCATTAAAAGCAATTAGGCTCTTATCCTTTCGCGAATTATGAAAATTTATATTGTAATGTTAATATATCAATAAAAAATAGGTGTTTAAAATTTTAAATTAAATATAAAAAACAAAAATTACTATGATATAATTAAACCAATTATATCACAGTAATAAGTGAACTTTCAATAAATATAGGAGTGATAAGAATGTCAAAAAACATAGGTTTTATAGGTTGTGGAAACATGGCGAAAGCAATGATTGGAGGAATAGTTACATCTAAACTATATTCAAAAGAAAATGTAATTGTAAGTAACCCCTCTAATCCATCCTTGGAGTATATAAAAGATAAATTTGGAATTATAACTACAAATGATAATCTTAAGGTGGCAAAATTCTCAGATATATTAATACTTTCAATCAAACCAAACAAATATAAAACTGTTATAAATACTATTAAGGATTTAATAAAAGAAAATACAATAATAATTTCTATAGCAGCAGGAATAAGTATTAAAACTATAGAAGAATATTTTGATAAGGAAGTAAAAATAATTAGGACTATGCCTAATACGCCAGCAATGGTAGGGGAAGGTATGAGTTCACTATGTAGTAATAAAAATGTAAATGAAGATGAAGTTACATTAGTAGAAGATATTTTTAGAGCATTTGGACAAGTAGAAGTTGTTGATGAAAGCCTTATGGATGTGGTTACAGGAGTATCAGGTTCATCTCCTGCTTTTGTATATATGTTTATAGAAGCACTTGCTGATGGAGCGGTACTTGAAGGTTTGCCAAGAGATAAAGCTTATAAGATGGCAGCACAAGCGGTGCTAGGTTCAGCAAAAATGGTACTTGAAACGGGTAAACATCCGGGGCAGCTAAAGGATGAAGTTTGTTCTCCGGCGGGAACAACAATAGAGTCGGTTTACTCTCTTGAAAAAAATGATTTTAGAGGAAGTATAATTGAGGCGGTAAAAGTGTGCGTTGAAAAAGCAAAGGCTATGGGAAATAAATAATAGCTGTCAATATAAAGCAATTTAAAACAGGAATAATTCCCTCTAAGAGAATACAATTAACCTATGGAAGAGGTGGTGGAAACATGAATTGGATTGAAGACATGAATAAAGCTCTTGATTATATTGAAGAAAATTTAGAAAATAATATATCGTCAGAAGATGTTGCAAAAGCAGCACATGTGTCTAAATTTTATTTTCTAAGAATATTTAATATACTTTCAGGCATAACAGTAGGGGAATATATTAGGCAAAGAAGATTATCACTTGCGGTTAAAGAAGTAGTTTCAACAAAACATAAAATAGTAGATATATCACTTAAATATGGTTATGAAACACCGGAAGCGTTTACCAAAGCATTTAAAAAACTACATGATATTTCTCCTTCAGAGGCAAGAAAAACTAAAGAAAATCTTAAAGCCTTTCCACCATTCTCATTTCAAATAATTGTTAGGGGAGAAGAAAAAATGAATTATAGGATTGTAAAAAAGGATGAATTTAAAGTTGTTGGCATAAAGAAGCGCGTCACTAATAAAAACGGTGAAAATTTTAAGGCAATACCTAAATTTTGGGATCAACTATGCGAAAACGGTAGCTACTCTATACTTGATAAAAATAAAGGCAAATTAGGAGTTATGGGCATTTGCTATAATTTTGACATGGAGTGTAACGAATTTGATTATATTATAGCAATAGAAGGAGAAAACATTGATGGCTTAGAGGAGTTTGAGGTGCTTAACATCAAGAGTCATACGTTTGCTATATTCGAAAGTATTGGACCAATGCCAAAGGCTATTCAAGATACTTGGGATAGAATTTTTGCAGAGTGGTTTCCAGCTACAAAGTATGAACATGCAGATGGTCCTGAACTTGAAGTATATTATCCTGGAGATTCCAGCAGTAAAGATTATAAGAGTGAAGTGTGGATACCAATAATAGACAAGTAAACAATGTTTAAATTCCAAATAGTGATAAAGTGTGAGGTAAAGACTAAAGAATTTTATCATAGCTAAAGCTAGATAAAAAGATTAAAGAAAGCCTTCGGCTAGATGAAAGCTTTGACGATGCTAAAGCCGTCAAAGGTGAGAGAAGTTACTTACGTAACAAGTAAAGGAAATTTTTCTTCCTTTGTCAGAAAAATAATGAATTTAAATTTATATGTCTTAATATTTAGAGACAACTCTACAATATGTTTTAAACCGGAGGTTTTGCTTTTAGGCGTAGCCTCTGGTGTTAATATGATAGTTTAATATGGTAATAATAACTATAGATTGAATACCACGACCTCCGGTCAAAAAAATGAACATCAATATACTTTAGATTATAACCTCTTAATTTAAAGATT
>NZ_FWXH01000039.1 GCF_900176305.1 Clostridium acidisoli DSM 12555 | reverse complement strand
AAGAAGCAAATAAATACAAAAATAAAAATTAGATAAGAGTGATATATATGTTTGCAGAAGAAAGGCAAATGGAAATTGGGTTAATTCTACAAAAAACTGGTAGTATAAAAGTAAATGAGCTTTCAGAACACTTTGGTGTATCAGAAGCAACTGTAAGAAGAGATCTACAAGAAATGGAAGGTAAAAAATTACTTAGAAGAACGCATGGATGTGCCGTAAAGTCTGAAATAACAAATTTTGAACCAAGTTTTATGGAAAAAAAAGATGAAAAAAGCGATGAAAAATCATTAATTGCCAATTACGCAGCAAAGCTTATAAAAAATGGTGACACTATAGTTTTAGATTCAGGTACAACTACATTAGAAATAGCAAAAAATATAACAGCAGAAAATATAACCGTAATAACTAATTCAATAGATATCGCAGTAGAACTTTCAAGTAAAAATAGTATTGAATTAATTTTAACTGGTGGAGCATTAAGGATGAATACTAGAGCAATGGTAGGTTACATTTGTGAAGATATGCTTAGAAACTTTAGAGTAGATAAAGCTTTTATAGGAACAAATGGAATTTCTTTAACTGAAGGAATAACAACCCCTAATCTAGTTGAAGCTCAATGTAAAAAAGCAATGATAAACTCAGCATCAAAAGCAATAATTGTTGCGGACAGTTCAAAATTTGATATGGTTTGTTTTTCAGTGATTTGTCCAATAACAGATATATATTCAATAATAACAAGTGGAGATATTTCAGAAGAAATAATTAATGCATACAGTAACCAAGGAGTAAAAATTGAAATTATTAAAAGGGGGTGATGTGTTATGGTTATAACTGTAACATTAAATCCGGCAATGGATAAAACTTTATCAATAGATAACTTTAGCCTTGGAAATGTTAATAGAATATCAAAAATTAGATATGATATTGGAGGAAAAGGCATAAATGTGTCTAAGGTACTTAAAAACTTTGATATTGATTCCAATTGCACAGGGTTTTTAGGCGGAATTTGGAAAGAAACATTCAATTCAGAGCTTAATAAAAGAGGTATATCAAATAAATTTGTAAAAATTAATGATGATACAAGAACAAATACTAAGATAGTAGATTATTTAAATGAGACATATACAGATATCAATGAAGCAGGACCAAATGTAACTAAAAGTGAGATGAACCAGTTTCTTGAAAACTTTAAGGAATTATGTAAACAAGGTGATATAGTTGTTATATCAGGTGGAGTTAGCCCATCAATCTCCAAGGATATATATAGAAAATTAATTAAAATTGCTAAAGAACAGGGTGCATTTGTAATTTTAGATGCAGATGGAGAACTTCTAAAAGAGGGAATAAAGGAAAATCCAGATGTAATAAAACCAAATGAGCATGAACTTGAATTATTGCTGAATAAAAGTATAGAAAATGAAGACGCTATAATACAAGAATCAAAAAGATTAATAAATAATGGTATAGGTAAAATTCTTATATCTATGGGACATAGGGGTGCAATTTATGTAACAAAAAATTCAGTCAATTATTGTAAAGGTTTAAAAGTTCCAGTTAAAAGTACTGTAGGAGCTGGAGATTCAATGGTTGCAGCACTTGTATATAGCAAGATAAATAATTTTACAGACGAAGAAACATTAAAATATGCGGTTGCAAGTGGAACAGCAGCGGTTTGTCTTGAAGGAACAGATGCATGTACTATGGAACAGGTAAACGGTTACTTAGATCAATTAAACGTAGAAAGTAGGAGGTAAATATTATGTCAGTAAAAGAGATGTTTTCAGAAGATAGAGTTAATTTTGATTTAAAAGCAAGCAATAAAAATGAGGTATTAGATGAATTAATAGACATATTGGTTGATACTGGAAAGGTTATAGACAAAGATGTTTTTAAAAATGCAGTTTTAAAAAGAGAAGAGGAGTTTTCAACAGGAATTGGAATGGGAATAGCTATTCCACACGGAAAATCTAGTGCAGTTAAAGAAGCATCAATTGTATTTGGACTAAGTAAAAAAGGTATTGACTATAAATCTATGGATGATGAACCAGCACATTTGTTTTTTCTTATAGCAGTACCAGAAGAATCTAGTGATGTACATCTTAGGGCATTAAGCGAAATCTCAAGAAAATTAATGCATACAGAAACGAGAGAAGGAATCTATAATGCAAAAAGTTTTCATGAATTTATAAAAGTTTTTGAATAAGCCAAAGTTAGTTTTAAAAGTCTAAACAATGAAAAATCAAGGGGGGTTTAAAAATGAAAAAATTAGTAGCAGTAACTTCATGTCCAACTGGAATAGCACATACTTATATGGCAGCTGAAGCATTGCAAATGGCAGCAAAGGAAATGGGACACGAGATTAAAGTTGAAACTCAAGGATCAGTAGGGGCTGAAAATGTAATAACTGATAAGGAAGTAGCAGCAGCAGATGCAGTTATTATTGCAGCAGACACAAATGTAGATAAATCTAGATTTGCAGGAAAACCATTAATTGAAGTACCAGTTAAAGAAGCAATTAAAGATGCAAAAGGACTTATTGAACAGGCATTAGCAGCAAAACCAACAGAAAGAAAAGCAGATTCTAAGATGCCAGTAGTTGAAAAGAAAGAAAAATCGGGAGTATATAAACACTTAATGACAGGTGTATCCTTCATGATACCATTTGTTGCAGCAGGTGGATTACTAATAGCTTTAGGCTTTGCATTAGGTGGAATTTACGTTTTTGATTGCCCAGGAAGTGTTGCAGAAGCATTATTCGTAACAGGTAAAGGCGCATTTGCACTTATGCTTCCAGTACTAGCAGGTTATATAGCTTACTCAATTGCTGACAGACCAGGTATTGCAGCAGGTTTTGTAGGTGGTGCATTTGCATCCGGTGCCATTTATAGTGGACAATTTTTAGCTCATCCGCCAGCAAGTGGTACAAGTGGATTTTTAGGTGCTTTAGTTATGGGTTTTTTAGCAGGTTATTTAGTTTTAGGTTTAAAGAAAATAATTAAACTTCCAAAGACATTAGAAGGTTTGATGCCAGTTTTAATTTTACCACTAGTTTCAACAGCAATAATAGGTTTAGTATATTTATTTTTATTAGGTAATCCTCTTGTAGCTATAAACACAGGATTGCTAGCTTGGTTAAAAGGTCTTCAAGGAACAAACGCAGCACTACTTGGATTAATTCTTGGATGCATGATGGCATTTGATATGGGTGGTCCAGTTAATAAAGCAGCTTATGTTTTTGGTACTGGTACAATAGTTGCAGGTGGCTCTCCTATAATGGCAGCAGTTATGGTAGCTGGAATGACTCCTCCACTTGGAATAGCTTTAGCTTCAACAGTATTAGCTAAGAAAAAATTTACTGAAGCAGAAAGAGAAGCAGGAAAAGCAGCATGGGCACTTGGCTTATCATTTATAACAGAAGGTGCAATACCTTTTGCAGCAGGAGATCCATTAAGAGTAATACCTGCAAACATGATAGGTTCTGGAATTGCAGGAGCATTATCCATGATACTTGGTTGTAAACTTGCGGTTCCACATGGTGGAGTATGGGTTTTAGCAATTCCAAATGTTGTAACAAACCTTGGAGGATATTTAATAGCCTTAGTAGTAGGTACAGTAGTTTCAGGTGTTATTCTTTCAGTAATAAAGAAGGATATAGCTGAATAGAAAATTTATTACCCCCTATGCAATATGCATAGGGGGTAATTGATTTTTAATTAACAAAAAGCTTTTCAATTCCATACTTTTTGCATTTTAGAGCAACGGTTCTATGAGTTATTCCTAATGCTTTACCTGCCATATTATAACTTTTATACTTTTTCATAGCTAAGGTTATTATCTCTTTTTCATATTCCTCTAATTTTTTTAATTCACCATCTTCTCTAATCTTAATGAGACTGCTATTTTTAGGCTCCACATTAGTTATATAATTAGGCAAATCTTTATTAGTTATAATTGAATCATCACATAAATTAATTGACCTTTCTATAACATTTTCCAACTCTCTAATGTTACCAGGCCAATGATAACTTTGTAAAAATTGTTGGCATTCACTATCTATAGATTTTACAGGTTTATTAAGTCGAGTACTAATTCTATCGATAAAGTTTTCAACTAATAAATTTATATCTTCTTTTCTTTTTCTTAATGGTGGCAATGGAATGGTAATAACATTAAGTCTATAGTACAAATCTTCTCTAAACTCATTGGTATCAATCATTTCCTCAAGGTTTCTATTTGTAGCTGCAATTATTCTTACGTCTACAGTTTGAGTTAGCATACCACCTACGCTTTCAAACTCTCTTTCTTGGATAACTCTTAAAAGTTTTACTTGCATAGATTTAGGCATATCACCAATCTCATCAAGAAAAATAGTACCCCCATCAGCAATGTTAAACTTTCCAGGCTTACTTTTTGCTGCTCCTGTAAAAGCACCTTTTTCATAACCAAACATTTCACTTTCAAAAAGATTTTCAGGAATTGCAGCACAATTTATTCTCACAAAAGGTTTGTCTTTTCTTACACCATTATTATGGATAGACTTTGCAATTAATTCTTTACCAGTACCACTTTCACCCCTTATTAGGACAGTTGAAGTTGTTGAGGAAGCTTTGTCTGCGATAATTAGGGCATCTTTTAGAGACCTTGAAGCACCAATTATGTTAGAAAAATTTCCACTTAATTTTGTATGTCTTTTTAATTCTGATTTATAATAATTTAATTCTTCTTCTGATTTTTCTAACTTGTTTGCTATATCTTTAATCTCATTAACGGTTTTTGATATTGATATAACTCCTTTGAAATAAGAATCAATAAAAATTGGTTCTACAGTAGAAATTATGGCAACATCATTTTTATTGTAAAGTCTATTTTCTATGGGTTTTTTAGAATTAAAAACCTTCATTCTATATCCGTTTGGTGAAATTTCATTAACATCTTTACCTAATATATCGGATGATTTAAGACCGAAGTTTTTTTCGTAAGCTGGATTTACATAACTTATCTTTCTGTGTTCGTCTATAAAACAAATTAAATCATGAGAAGTTTCCAGTATTTTTTTGAACTTTTCATTGAGTTCTCTCATTCCGATGAGTTCAGAAACATCTTGAAATACACCAATGGCACCAATTATTTCACCATCCAAAACAATAGGTGACCTATTTGCTATAACCACCTTATTGTTGATGTGTTGCATTTTACCTACTTGTTTTTTTGCAAGCTTCATTACTGAAGGTAACTCTGAGGTTGGAATTATTTCGTTAACAGGTCTTCCTAGAACCTCTTCATTGTTTTTTTCAACAAGATCTAAAGCATATTCATTCATAAAGGTAATATAAGAATTTGCATCTATTACAAGTATGCCCATTGGTATGCTTTCTAGAATTTGTTCATTTGCAATGGCATTTTGTTCTATTATGGCATCTAATTTTGAAATTGGGGTTTCATTTTTTTCTAAACCAGTTGTTATGAAATCACAAAGTTCTAAAACTGATTTTTGACCATCAAGAGTGTCTTCTTTGCATGAAACTTCAATTAATTCTCCATTTTGTATTTTTTGAGATACTAATGCTAACATACTTACAGCCATTGGTTCACCGGCATCAATTTTTTTAATATATAGATTTATATTATATATGCTTTTAATTTCAGAAGCTTTATGCACAATCATGGCAGCAATTCTTGTGTGAATTCCATTTTTACAATTTACGACAATACAATTTCTAAACATAAAAATCTCCTTATATATATGTTGATAAAAAATATCAAATGTAAAAATTAAGTTGATATTTTTTATCAACTTAATTTTACTCTTTATTTTAGGCTAAAGCTAGAGGTTTTATTAATATAATCCAAACATAAGTTGATAAAATTTATCAACTTATGTTATGTATAATTTACATGAAAAATAAAAATACTAATGATTTAAAGGGGTTTCAAGATAAATAAAGTTTTTGGCACGATTATTGCTATATATATTAATAGATAAAATAAGTTAGTCGATTTTAGGAGGAATAAGGATGAAAAAAGGAATTGCAGCTTCAAAAGGATATGCTATTGGACATGTGTTTGTAAAAACAACAAACGAAGTAAAAATTACTGAAACTAAAATAGATGATATAGATGCTGAAAAAGCAAGATTAAAAAATGCTGTTGAATCTTCAAGAAAACAATTAACAGCAATAAAGGAAAAAGCAGAAAAAGAAATAGGTGCTGACAAAGCAGCCGTATTTGAAAGTCATATAATGCTTTTAGATGATCCAGAATTTACTGGAGCAATGGAAACTGGTGTTGAGACAAACTCAGTTAATGCAGAAAAAGCTGTTTCAGACGTTATAGATATGTATGCAGCTATATTTGAAGGCATGGAAGATGAATATATGAAAGAAAGAGGAGCAGACGTAAAAGATGTTGGTAAAAGAGTTATAGCTAATCTTTCTGGAAATGCTGATGGAGGAATGGAAAATTTAGAAGAAAACACAGTAATAGTTGCTCATGATTTAACACCATCAGATACAGCACAACTTGATAAAACTAAAGTAATAGGATTTTTAACAAATATAGGTGGAAGAACTTCTCATAGTGCAATAATGGCAAGAACTCTTGAGATCCCAGCTGTTGTTGGATTAAATGATATAACTGAAAGTGTAAAAAATGGAGACTTTATTATTGTAGATGGAGCAGAAGGATTTGCAATAATAAACCCAGATGAAGCTACAGTAAAAGAATATACTGAGAAGAAGAAGAAATATGAAGAAGAAAAAGAAGAACTTAAAAAATTAATAAATCATGAAACTGTAACAAAAGCTGGAAAACGTGTAGAAGTTTGTGGAAACATAGGTAAAGCAAAAGATGTTGATACAGTTTTAGCTAATGGTGGAGACGGTGTAGGTTTATTCAGAACAGAATTCTTATATATGGATAGAGACTCAATGCCAACAGAAGATGAACAATTTGAAGCTTATAAATATGTAACAGAGAAAATGGGCAAAAAGCCTGTTGTTATAAGAACACTAGATATAGGTGGAGATAAAAAACTTCCATATCTTCCATTACCAGAAGAAATGAATCCGTTCCTTGGATTTAGAGCAATAAGATTATGTCTTGGAAGAAAAGATATATTTAAGGTTCAACTTAGAGCGCTACTTAGAGCGTCTGTATTTGGTAATCTTAAGATAATGTTCCCAATGATATCTTCAATAGGAGAGTTTTTAGAAGCTAAAGAAGTATTAAAGGAATGTATGGGAGAGCTTAAAGCAGAAGGAAAAGCATATAATGAAAAGATTGATACTGGAATAATGGTAGAAATACCAGCAGCTGCTGTAATGGCAGATGAACTTGCAAAACATGTTGATTTCTTTAGTATAGGAACTAATGACTTAATTCAATATACAATTGCAGCGGATAGAATGAATGAAAATGTTTCATATCTATATAACCCAATGCATCCAGCAGTTTTAAGACTTATAAAAATGACAATAGAAGCTGCCCATAAAGAAGGTAAATGGTGCGGAATGTGTGGAGAAATGGCTGGAGATGAAAAAGCTATTCCAACTCTTGTGGAATATGGTTTAGATGAATTCTCAATGAGTGCATCTTCTATACTAAACGCTAAGAAATATATAATGAACAACTAATTTTAAATTCGTTTTCTGATTTTATATTTTTATATATGATTAAAATGACACAGCATTTTTTGCTGTGTCATTTTTTATACTTATAAATATACTAAATAAAATGCATATACAATATTATTACATATATGCGATAATAAACTGTATACAAATTTTAATTACAACAAAAGGTGATAAATAATATGAATAAATCTCAAAAATACTACAACAAAGCATTAGATTATTATCAAAATGGTTATATTGAAAAAGCATTAGAATATTGTGAAAAAAGTATTTCTTCAAATATCAAAAATAAGGCTGCTATCGATCTTAAAGGTATTTTATGTTATTTAAAAGGTGAACTTAACGAGGCTAAAGCATTGTGGAAATTGAATTCTAGAGAGAACAATGATAGTGTTGCTGAAAAATATTTAGAAGGAATTAAAAATGATGAAGAGAGATTCAAACTCTATGTTAAAGCGGTAAAACTTATTGAAAATGTAGAAATAAAAAAAGCATTGGAACTTCTTAAAAGATGTGCAGAAAGCGATTATAATAGTATTAACGTAAATAATTATTTATGTATTTGCTATATGAAAACAGGAGATTTTGACAAATCTATAAACAGTTTAGAAAAGGTTCTAGCTATAGATGTAAAAAACCAAATTGCATTAGAAAATAAAAAAAATCTAATTAAATATGGAGTAATAAAAGATAAGAAGAGTCCTAAAAAAGTTATGTTTTTAATTGGAATTATAGTTGCTATTATAATATGTATTTATGGTGTAAAAACAATAAAGTTTACAAATGATAAAGTTAAAATAAGCAGTAATAAAAAGATAAATACCGTAGTTAAAGAGAAAAATAAAATTAGCAAAAAAACTAAAAATAAGATAAATAAAATTCCAGAAGAGAAAAAGGATTTTCCATATGATGATTTTAAAAATGTTTTATCAAATAAAGACTTCGAAAAATTATATGATTATTTAAATCAATGGAAAAGTGAAAATCTGGATACTAATAGTAAAGTTTTGTTATCTGAGGGTGAGGAAAGTTTAAAAAGCAAAGGCGTAATTTATTTTTATAAGAAAGCCACGGATTTTTATAATAACAAAGATTACTCAAAAGCCACAGATGAATATTTAAAAGCATATGAATATGGGGAGGGAAGTTATTTAATGCCTCATATAATATATTTTACAGGGAGCAGTTTTCAAAATTTAAATGACTATGAAAATGCACTTAAATATTATGGTATTTACGATTCCGCTTATAGGAGTGGGGATTATGAAGAAACTGTATTATATGAAATGGCAATGATTAATAAAAATTTAGATATTAATAAAGCAGAAGCATATGCAAATCGTCTTTCTAACGAATATCCAAAATCAATTTATAATAATTCCAACATAAAAAGTATAATTGATGGGAATAAATAAACTTATGAAAATAATTTAGATATACGTGTTGATAATTCAAGAAACATGTAGTACAATTAAATCACATACAATTTAATTATTTGAAACAACTGATTTATTGACTAGTT
Organism: Clostridium acidisoli DSM 12555; assembly: GCF_900176305.1. Taxonomy (GTDB): domain Bacteria; phylum Bacillota; class Clostridia; order Clostridiales; family Clostridiaceae; genus Clostridium_I; species Clostridium_I acidisoli. The sequence goes on along the minus strand of NZ_FWXH01000039.1, from coordinate 5,227 downwards.
AAAGGTTAAACAATATAATTAAAGTAAAAAATATACCTATAAAGTATATATTTAAGGAGGATATTTATGGTTAATGAAGTTAAGGATGCAAATTTTAATGATGAAATTAGTAAGGGTACTGTTGTAGTGGATTTTTGGGCTACATGGTGTGGACCATGCAAAATGTTAGGACCTGTTATAGAAGAACTTTCAGAGGATTTATCTGAAAAAGCTAAATTTGTCAAAGTTAATGTAGATGAAAATCCAGCTACTGCAAGCCATTATAAAATAGCAAGTATTCCTACACTTCTTGTATTTAAAGATGGAGATATAGCTGAAACTTTAGTTGGGTTCAGACCTAAGGCTGCATTAAAAGAAGTATTAGAGAAATATGTATAAAATTATTCATAATATGTAGAGATTGCCAAGTAACGATTAAAGATTTTTACTGTACTACGTGAGTAAAAAGATTAAAGATTGCCAGAATGGCAAGATGAAAGAATTAACGTTAATTTCGTTAATAATGAGAGAATTTGCTTTCAGCAAAAGGTAATCATAAGGATTTTTTGTAGTTTTGCATGTGAAAAATTTTGAACTTAATTCTACAATATAAAGTGTAGTGGCATTCATTTTGTATCCTGTTACGTTAGTAACTTCTCTCACCTTTGACGGATTTAGCATCGTCAATTCTTCCATCTAGCTGAAGGCTATCTTTAATCTTTTTATCTAGCTTTAGCTATGATAAAATCTTTAACTAATACTTGGCGATTTTTTACTATTAGATTATTTAATTTTTGGTATAATGGAGGTATTATTTATGGAAGAAAGATATGATATAGCGATAATAGGAAGTGGTCCAGCAGGTCTTTCTGCTGCTATAAATGCAAAGATTAGAAATAAAAAATATATTTTGTTTGGAACTAAAAATTTAAGCTTTAAGATTAAAAAGGCTCCTAAGGTAAATAATTATCTAGGATTTTATGATATTACAGGGGAAGAATTAGGAACAAAATTTAAAGAACATATAGAAAATATGGGAGTAAACATAACTGAAGAAAGAGTGAATGCAGTTTATGCCATGGGAGATTATTTCACACTTATGGTCAATGATAAAGCTTATGAGTCAAAGACACTTATTATTGCATCAGGAATGGAATTTAGTAAACCATTAAAAGGTGAAGAAGAACTTATTGGTAAAGGTGTTGGATATTGTGCAACTTGTGATGCTCCACTTTATAAGGGAAAAACAGCAACTATAGTTGCTTATACAAAAGAAGCAGAAAGTGATGCAAATTATGTAAGTGAGCTTGTATCAAAGCTTTATTATGTACCTTTGTACAGAGAAACTGTTGAGGTAAACAGTAATATACAAATAATAAATGATAGACCTTTAGAAATACTTGGAGATGAGAAGGTAGAAAAACTGCAGCTAAAAAATTCTGAGATATCGACAGATGCAGTATTTATTTTAAAAGACAGTGTAGCACCAGCTCAATTAGTACCAGGTTTGTTAGTAGAGGACGGACATATAAAAGCTGATAGGAAAATGCTTACAAATATAGAGGGATGTTATGCTGCAGGAGATTGTACTGGAAAACCTTATCAGTATTTGAAAAGTGCGGGAGAAGGTCAAGTGGCAGCGCTTAATGCAATAGAATATTTGGATACACGTAAATAAAATATATTCTTATTAAGATGTTATGACTTATAATATAAAGAAAATGCGAAACAAAGACTAAAGATTTTTACTCTACTAAGTGAGTAAAAAGGTTAAAGATTGCCTTTGCGGCAAGATGGAAGCATTAACGATAACACCGTTAATGGTGATAGAATTTGCTTTCAGCAAACAGCTATGGATGATTTTTCTTCGCTATACTGCGAAAAATCTTTGAACTTAAATTTATAATCTAAAGTATTATGGCCTCATTTTTTGACCGAAGGTCGTATCTCGAGCTTAAACTTTGCGTAGTACTAAAAACTTAAGTAGATACTGTTTCCATAAGGCTTCGCCTAAAAACAAAACCTACGGTTTAAAAAATATAAGTCCAATTACTTTAAACTATGAAATTCATCTTTTACCGGATGCGTCAGTAACTTCTCTCACTTTTGACGGCATTAGTCTCGTCAAAGCTTTCATCTAGCTTTAGCTATGATAAAATTCTTTAGTCTTTACTTCGCAATTTCTAACTATTATGCTATAACACTATATCAACTAATTAATAAGCCACAAAAAAAACATGGTTGCCTATTGGTTTGACATTATATTTTTTTATTGTATCCATCCAAGTCGAACTAGATGTTTTCGGATTGTAAAAGAATAATGCACTAGAAGTAGGATCTTTACCATTAAGTGCATCATAAACTGCATCATAACAAGATTTGTTAGGTGCAGCATCTATCCTTCCATCTACAACGCATGAGAAAGCGTATCTTTGTTTTACAACACCGTCTATGCTTTTAGGAAATTGATTATTTTTTAATCTGTTAAGTATTACAGAGGCTACAGCTACTTTTCCTTCATATGGTTCAGCGTTACTTTCCTTATAAACTACTTTTGCCATTAAATCTATATCTTGATTTGTAATGGTAAACGCTCTTCCATCATGATTAAAAACTTCAACAGTATCTGAATTCTGTTTATATAAATTCGTTGAGCCTCTGTTTACATAAGGTGGAGACCCACCATTATTATAAGTAACGTTTTTGCTTAATACTTGTGCATTGGAAATACTCGGTGGCAACATACCTAAAAATGATATACATAAAACAGCCCAAATAAATTTTTTCATTTAAACTCCTCCTTTTATTACGAGGTTAGCTGACGGGTTCGGTAAAGGCATAACCTACACTTAAAAGTGATTCACCCCAAAATATGGTTTCCCCGTATGACTTAGGCTATTGATATTATTCCCTATATAAAAAAACATATGCAAAAATAAAAAAAATTTCATTTGGAATTATCATTAATAATTTTATTAAAGTTATCTTTTAGTGAAGAAAAATCTTTATTCATATTAGTTAATTTAGAATTGCAATCCTTGTATAAATCCGATAAATCAGAGTTATCATCTGAATTAGAAATCTGTTTTTCTTCTTTTTTCACTGATAAAGCAAAGCTCTTAAGATAAGAATTATAGTCATCTAGTACTTTCTTAAAATCATTGTAAATGCTAATTTTATCTTCAGGAATATTTATTGCTGAAAACTCTTCAATTAAGTCATTAAGGCTATTTTGATTTTTTGTATCCTTTGATAGAACATCAGAATAGGTCATCTTATTTTTTCTTGCACATTCTACATAATAGTATAAATTACATTTTATAGTGCTGAATTTATCAAGTACATTTTGAAGATTATTTTGGAACTCCAAATTTTGCGTACTGACAATTTCATCATCCTTTTTTTTATTTGCAAGTAGAGAGATATAGTTTGAAGTATTATTAAGTAAGGTATCGTTTTGTTTAGGTAAACGAAACGAATTATTTTGGGATTGTATCTTATTATAGAAAGAATTACATTTGTTTTTATAAACCATTAAATTTTTTAATGATATATTTACGTCAGATGAATTAGGATTGTTTATTATTGCAAGAAGTTGCTTATACATTAATGTGTTAAAGCTAACTCCATTTCTTAAATTAATAAAAACATCATTATATTTATTATCGGTATGATAATTTTTTATATCTGCATTTAAATTTGAAAGTGAATTTATTGCTTTTGGTAGAAAGCTTTTTGCATTTTTAACATTGATGGTTTGTCCATTAACAATAGAGTAATTAATTTCATTAATTTTGTTGATTTTGTTCACATATGTACTAAGCTGATTTCTACACTTATAATATTGATTTAAAACGAATATATTAAAAATCATAAATATAAGTACAAATATTGTAAAAGTGATAGTAGCTGATAAAATAGCTATTTTTTTAAATTTAGTATCTAACATAATTCTCCCCATCCTAATTTATGAAATAAAATTTTTTGTTACGTAGTAGTAATAAATTGCGAAGCACGGGTTAAAGCTTTTTACTCTACTGCGTGAGTAAAAAGGTGAAAGATTGCCAGAGTGGCAAGATTAAAGAATTAACGGTAATGCCGTCAATTCTTCCATCTAGCCGAAGGCTTTCTTTAATCTTTACTTCGCAATCTCTAGCTATTACGATAAACACAACACAAGTCTAGATCTTTAACAAAGATTAAACTTTAATTTATATATACTTATAAATTAAAAATATATGATATGAAAATAAAAATTTTAACTAATTCCAGTTCCTACTGTGTATAATTTAAGATTATTATTAACCTCCTCAACTCCAGGTATAGACTGTAAAAGAGTTACCAATGCATCAAAATCTTCTTTTTTTTCTGCATAACCAGTTAAATTGACTTTCCCACGTATAACAATAGCGGATATATCATTGACATTAATTTTTGATTGCATAAGAGCCATATTGATATCATTTGTAAGGGATGTGTCATCCTTGAAAGCTGTTAATTTAATAGTGCTCACAACATCTCTAATCCCAAATGTTTTATTAGCCTCATTGATAGCAAGCTGTCTATCTCTTTCAGTTAAAACCTTTCCAACGAGAAGAGCACTGCCACCTGAAACTTTTCCACTTACTCCTAAAAGTCTCTCCTTGAATGTGCTGTTTCTTAAATTATCATTAAGAAGTCTAGTTAGTTCCTTATCACTTTCACCGCCATCTAGAGAAATTATTATGTTATTTTTAACCTCAGTTACCCCTTCAACTTTATATGCGATTCTTTCGGCATTTTCCTTTTCTGCTAATACATTTGTAAATCCATCAAGGCTTACAATTCCATTCACTGATTTGATTTTTATATCTTGTGAGGTGTATTTCATGGATCTTATTAATTCTGATTTTATGGAAGTTACTATTCTTTGATCATTAACTGGTTCATTCATAAAGACATCACCTTTCTTATTGTATATATTAGGATGTTGAATAAATAAGCTTTTTACATAGTAGTTAGATACTTCGAAGTACGGGCGAATGGTTTTCACCTGTGCTTCGCGGTGAAAAGGCTATGGATGATTTTTCTCCGCTATGCTGCAAAAAATCTTTGAATTAATAAGTTATAATCTAAAGTATTTTGTTATTCATTTTTTGACCGAAGGTCGATAGTTTTCAATGAATAAGTATTTATTAACATATTAAACTGTTATTTAAGTGCCAAAGAGCAAAACCTACGGTTAAAATACATAGTAGAGTTGTCTCTA
>NZ_FWXH01000038.1 GCF_900176305.1 Clostridium acidisoli DSM 12555 | reverse complement strand
CATAAAGGCTAAGGAAATTTTTCCTCCTTAGGTCGGAAAAATAATGAATTTATGTGTCTTAATATTTAGAGACAACAATAATGTGTATTTTAACCGTAGGTTTTACTTTTAGGCGTAGCCTTTGGGGTTAATGTTATGGTTAATACTCTAATAACACTTATTCATTAAACACCACGACCTTTGGCCAAAAAATGATGAACAAAATATTTTAGATTATAAAGTTTAAGTTCAAAGATTTTTCCCAGCATAGCGTAGAAAAATTATCCATAGCTTTTTCCAACGGAAAACCCATCACCTTTGACCAGCAAAGCGCCTGTCAAACCCTTCACCTCGCGTTAGCGACCCTTCGCTTTTTCACCGCGAAGCATAGGTGAAAACCCTTCACCCGTACTTCGCAATTTCTAACTATTAAGTTCTAAACCAATTTTATCTTGCCACTGGAATAAATCCAATCTTCTTTTGCATTTTTCTTAGAGTTTTATTTGCAACATAACTTGCCTTTTCTGCTCCTGCCTTGTAAATCTTCTCTAAATATTCCTTGTCCTCCAATAGTTTCTTTACCTTGTTTTGTATTGGTTCAAGTTCATTCACAATTGCAATTCCAACATCTTCTTTAAATTTTGCATACCCTTGACCTTCATATTTTTTTTCTATATCTTCAAAGGTTTCTCCTGTTAATGTATTCAAAATTGTCATCAAATTTTTAACTCCAGGTTGTTCATCTGAATATTTTACTATTCCAAGGCTATCAGTTACTGCCCTAGATATTTTCTTTTTGATAACTTCTGGTGGATCCATTAACAAAATATAACTATTAGGATTATCCGATGATTTTGACATCTTTTTAAGTGGTTCTTGAAGATCCATAATCTTCGAACCTTCTTTAGGTATATATGGGTCTGGAATTTTGAAAGTAGGACTGTAGGCATTGTTGAATCTTTCTGCTATGTTTCTAGCTAATTCTAAATGTTGCTTTTGGTCTAATCCTACTGGAACTAAGTCCGTTTGATACAAAAGTATATCTGCTGCCATAAGTACTGGATAATTTAAAAGTCCTGCGCTTATTGAGGTACTATTTCCATATTTGCTCGACTTATCTTTGTATTGAGTCATTCTACTTAACTCACCTACATATGAATTACAAGTTAAAAGCCAAGATGCTTCTGAATGTGCAGACACATGTGATTGTATAAACATTGTGTTTTTTTCAGGATCAATTCCTGCTGCTATGTAAATTGCAAGTATTTCTAATGTTCTTCTTCTTAAATCTTTTGGCTCCTGTTTTACAGTTATGGCATGTAAATCAACAACACAATAGTAGCAATCATATTCATCCTGCAACTTCACCCAATTTTTTAAGGCGCCTAAATAATTGCCTATTGTTAAATTCCCCGAAGGTTGTATTCCACTAAATATAACTTTTTTACTTTGTTCTTCCATATTTCTTCCCTCCAAAACATTTTAAATAAAATAACAAAGCCCTAAACAAAATCAAACAACTTTGTTTAGGGCGAAAATACACGCGGTACCACCTAAATTTTAGAAAACTAAGTTTTCTCTCAAATAAAGATATATAAATATCCTGTTCCTATAACGTGGAACTAACGTTTAGAAATACTAATTTTCTTTCTAAATCTCAGAAATCCATTCAATTTAAACATCACTACTGAATCACACCATATACAGCTCTCTTAAAGTATGTTTTTAAATCTACTTACATTTCCTCATCAATCTCAAATCTTATTAGGTATATACTTAATATATTATTCTATTTGTTTTTTGTCAATAAGATATATTAACATATCTTATTTTTTCCACAATCCATGAAGATTACAATATTCTCTAACTGATATTATATCTTCGTCTATTTTAAATGTAGCTTGAGGTTTGTCATTTGGTGTCAAATGCTTTCTATAAACTTTAGTTTCTGTTATTACTTCAATCCATTGTATATAGTGTTCTTCTGTCATTGGATGTTCCACTTCTCCAACTTTTACAAATACTTCATCGCCATTTTTTTCAACTACAGGAACATGCTTTTCAACAGCTGCATCTTTAGAATTTTCTTTAACTAATTCCATTGGTTTTCCACAGCAAACTAGTGTTCCACCAGCTTTGCCTACAACTTCAACAATATTGCCGCATATTGAGCATTTATAAATTTGTTTTAATTCTGTCATCTTATATCCCTCCACTATATTAAATAATTCTATTATCTGATTTATTCCATTATAGCACTAATTACATATAAATTAAATATTCTGACAAATTATTTAATTATAACTTCCTGTTTCTTTGGAATACTATATATTAAAGTAAAATTTTTATTGCTTTTTAATTTATTTTATGAGAGGAGAATCTACTTATGTCTAAAAAAATACCGTATTTACCAAAAGAAAGAGGTTATATGGATCAAAAGCAAAAAAAGATTAAAGCTTATTCTAAAAGTGATTATACAGAACTTCCTGACCCCGTTAGAGATCCTATTGTATGCAACAATATTGCATGGCAGGAGTTTGATTATACACATGATGATTTAAATGATGATTTAAATGATGATCCAGATGATAAGACACCAAAAAAATAATTTTTACTTTTAATATGATTGCTAGTGGTAAGCACTACTAAAAAAAGTTGATTTACTTATGTTCCAGCACCTAAATGGTGCTGGATTTTTTTATATATAATCTACTATCTCACCTTCAAGATGATAAAACAATTGGTTAAATTGTCACTTCAACTAAATGTTCACCATCCTTTAAAAATGGTATCAAATCAGTTTTCAATTGTTTTCCATCTAAAGTTACGCCTTTTTCACTTCCTCTTTCAACTTTAATCTTATATTTACATTTTTCATGTGTGTAATACATTTCATATTCGTTCCAGTCTTCTGGTACACATGGATGTATTTCAAAACCTTTTCCACCTGAAAGTTTAAGTCCTAAAATCCCCTCAATTCCAACTCTATACATCCAACCTGCTGTGCCTGTATACCAAGTCCAACCGCCTCTTCCCATGTTAGATTCTTCAGCATATACATCAGCAGCCATAACATAAGGTTCTACTTTATATGTTTTGGTTTCTTCCATAGTTTTAGTATGATTTATAGGGTTTATCATGTTAAACAATTTCCATGCCTTGTTACTCTCATGCAGTTTAGCCATAGCAAGAATAACCCATGTTGCTGCATGCGTGTATTGCCCTCCATTTTCTCTTACTCCTGGAATATATCCTTTAATATATCCTGGTTCAAGCTTAGAATTGTTAAAAGGAGGTGATAGCAATAACACCATTTTTTTATCTTCTTTAACAAGATACTTTTCTAGAGATTTCATTGCAATTTTAGCACGACTAACGTTACCTGCTTTTGATATTACAGCCCATGATTGTGCTAATGAATCTATTTTACACTCATCATTTTTTGAAGATCCAAGTGGTGTTCCATCATCAAAATATGCTCTTCTGTACCAATTTCCGTCCCAAGCATTTTTTTCTATGTTTTCACTTACAAAGTCACTTAATTCGGAATACCTTTGGCTTCTGTATTCATCCTCCTTATATTTGCAAATATCCTTAAAATCTTTAAGAATACTATATAAGAACCATCCAAGCCAAACACTTTCACCTTTGCCTTTATTTCCAACCGTGCTCATTCCATCATTCCAATCTCCGCTTCCCATTAATGGAATATTGTGAACCCCAAATTTTAATCCTTTTTCAAGTGCCTTTATACAATGTTCATATATGCTTCCAAATTTATCAGATTTTTTTGCCACGTTATATCTTTCATCTTCCCCTTCTTTAAGAGGTTCATCTTCAATATAAGAAACTTCTTCTTCTAAAATGCTGTAATCCCCTGTGTTTTTTATATAATCACTAACTACATAAGGTAACCACAATAAATCATCTGAAAATCTTGTTCTTATACCACTATCTACTACAGGGTGCCACCAATGTTGAACATCACCTTCAATAAACTGTCTAGATGCATTTATAAGTATTTGCTCTCTTGTCATTTCTGGTTTTATAAAGCATAGTGGCATTACATCTTGAAGTTGATCTCTGAAACCATAAGCTCCTCCAGATTGATAGAAAGCACTTCTTGCCCATAACCTGCATGCTATAGCTTGATACATTAACTGTCCATTTAGCATTATATCCATAGTTTCATCTGGCGTCTTAACTTTTATTTTTCCAAGCATTTCTTTCCAATATTCTCTTGTTTTTTCAAGTTCATTTGTTATTTTATGCTCATTAGAATATTTACCTAATACTTTTTCAATTTCTTCAATGCTTTCCCCTTCTCCTAAAATAATATTTATTATTTTTTCCTCATTTTCTAGAAGAACTATCTTTGCATTTTCTACCATACATGGATCTAATCCAGCTCCAATATTATTAGAAAGAGCTTTTTTATCCATTGCAATTGGTTTTTCTATGCTTCCTCCTCTTCCAATAAATTCCTTTCTATCACCCGAAAAACTTTCCTCATTACCACCTTGTATTTTAAGATATGCAAATACACGGCCAAAATTTGAATTATAAGGGTTATTTGCATATATAAATTTATTATCTTCATCAATATAAGTTACTATATGATTAACTGTTTCTCTTGGAACAACACCTAAAACAAGTTGACTATAATAGGTTAGAGATATATTTCTTTTTGTATTAGAAATATTTTTAAGCTTAACTCTAATAATCTTTACATTATCATTCATTGGAACAAACATTGTCATATCGCCTATTATACCCTTTGCCATATGTCTAAATGTAGAATAACCCTTTCCATGCTCTATAATATATTCTCCATCGTCCCTAATTGGTTTTGGTGATATACTCCAAATTTCCGCAGTATCTTCGTCTCTAATATATAGTGCTTCACCTAATCTGTCAGTAACATAATCATTTGACCAAGGTGTTAGTTTGTTTTCTCTACTATTTTTACACCACGTATACGCACTACCAAGTTCAGAAACATGAAATCCAAAGTTTTTATTTGAAATTACATTAACCCATGGTGCTGGCGTATTTTGTTTATCTTTTAACCTAATTACATAATCGTCTGATCCAATATCAAAACCACCATAACCATTGTAATATTTAAGTTTTCTTTGTGGAAATTTAAAATCTTTTACCTCATAATTTATTTTTTTAGGCTCTAACATAGGCATATTGTTTTTAAGTTTTATACTACTTTTAACTTGACTAACTAAAAGACCTTTAGCTGAATCAATAACAAGCCTAGCAATTGCCAAAATCAAATTTCTATCTTCTTCATTCATAGTTGCTTTACCATATAAGAAAACCCCACCAGATTTATTTTCTTTATCTCTTGAGTGTCCAGAAGCAATTACTTCACGTAAACTATTACTTAAATCCTGAAGATAGCTACTTTCCTCCATATTCATTATTAATAAATCAACTTTTAATCCTTTCATTGCCCAATATTCATGTGCATTTAATAATTGTCTAACCAGACCTAGATCAGCTTCACTACGTACTAATAATAAAACTATTGGTAAGTCTCCAGAAATCCCATAAGCCCATAATGCATTCTGAGATTTCTCTATGGATTTAATATACTCTGCTCTCTCTCTAACCATAGTATTTAAAAATAATATTTTTGAAGCCATTAATTGATATAGATTTGCTTGATTAGGTTTAATTCCTAAATATTTTAACTCAACCTGGCTTTCACTCCATGACATACTGAATACTCTTCTAACATTTTGGACTTCACTATATCTTTGTGCCATGCTAATAGCATCCTCTTTTGATTCACAAATAGAACTTATATAACAAATCTTGCAACTATGACCCGGCTTTATTTTCACCTTTCGTCTTATAGATATTACTGGGTCTATTACATCTCCAACTACATTTTTAAGTTCTGTGTCTTCCCCAATTGCTATTGGATATGTCAGATTACAACCCCTACCTATAAAATTTATCCTACTAGTTTCATACTGCACATCACCAATTACTTCACCATCAGTAACCATAGTTTGCATAATCCAAGGTTTACTCTGATTTTTAGCCCTAGGTCTCCTATTTGCTAAAATACACATTGGATTTTCTATAAATTCAGTTCTAATAAACAGGTTACTAAATGCGGGATGAACCTCATCTGCATTCATAGGAGCTAAAGTTATCTCTGAATAGCTGGTAATTTCAATTATTCTCTCATCTTTACCTTTATTTTTTAGTGTAATTGTTCTTACCTCTGTATTGTCTTCACTTGATACAGAAATTTCTGTATGTGTTTCAATATCATAATCTTTTCTTTTAAACTCAACTTTATCTAGTGCAAATATTGCTTCATAGTCTTCACCAGCATTTTTAGTTGGCTCATAGGTTGCACTCCAAACTTTATTTTTGCTTATATCTTTAATGTAAAAGAACATTCCTGTATCATCAAGAGTAACATCTTCTCTCCATCTATATACAGTCATATCGTTTAATTTTCCATAACCACTACCACTGGCTGAAATCATAACTGAATAATTGCCATTTGAAAGCAAGTGTGTTTCAGGAACTTCACCATTTGGATTGTTATAATGTCTAACAATAAAATTAGCTCTTTCATCTCGAGCCTGTGCAACTTCAAATGATTGTTCTCTATCATAAGTAACTCTCTTTGGAATTCTCTCCTGTAACAATAATTCTGTTGCTTTAACCTTTGGTATGTTATGGAATCTATTTTGGAGTATAAAACTATTCAATACGTTATCCAGTGCCATAAGAGACATGCCTTGATGATGAACCATAAAACATTTTACTAATACATTTTTTACACCCTTTGGCATCCTGTCCTTCGTATAGTCAATAGCTTCATATAACCCATATCTTCCTTCTAAACCATTATGAATTATCTTTTTCAAATTATTAAGTGCATTTCCTAAATCCTTCTGCATAGCCAAAATAGTTGAATATGGAGATATAACCAGCTCATCTATAAGCCCTCTTTTTAGCCCTATTCCAGGTACTCCAAAAGCTTTATATTGATAATTTGCAGCGACATCATAGCTATAAAAAGCAGATTCTGAAATTCCCCAAATTGGAATGTATCTTTTTTTTGCATATTTCCTCTGTCCATTAACCACACTTTTATATGTTTCATCTAAAAGTGTATCTGGATAATCCCTCATAATTAGTAGTGGCATAAAATATTCAAACATAGTACCGCTCCATGAAACAAGACCTTTTCCTTTACCCATATATGTCATAGCCCTACCAAGTTTAAACCAATGTGTTTGTTCTACCTCTCCACTAGCAATAGCTATAAAGCTTGCTTGCCTTGATTCTGAAGCAAGTAAATCATAATAACAATTACTTAGACTCCCTTTATCTACATCATATCCAATAGAAAACAATTGTCTACCTTTATCAAATACAATCTTAAAATCTGTATCATCTGACATTTTGCTTATTCTTAATTTAAGATTGTTCATATTATCAATAATTCGATTTACTTCTGATTTACTCTTAGTCAGTAAATCTTTTAAATTATTTAACCAAGTTATATTTTCATTAAAGGCATCGTCACTAATTCTTATTGTATTAATAATCATGTCAATTTCTTGTGGTATATCTTTAAATGGTATCTTATACGCTAAATCTTTTATTTTCTCTGCCTTACCGATTATCATTTCAGCTCTATTAGAAGCAATGTCAGCCCATGGAAAAATCTTTTCAAGTTCCTCAATTCTCTTTTCAAGTTGATGTTTTGCCTTTGAATTCCAATAAAGTAGTGCATTAGTACTATTATTTTTGATCTTATCACATTGCTCTTTTACTTCACTTAGGTTGTTTTTCAATTCTTCTGCATCTAATTTTGAGGCTTCAATTTGAGTAATTGCATCATTATAATAGTTTTTAACGGACAATTCCTTTTCGATTTCTTCATTTGCAATTCTTAAAACATCACAAATTCCTTCTCTATATGTACCACTTATAAGTGGTTTATTCATATAATCATCCAAAGTTTCTGATGCAAGCCAAAAATACCCTACTAAATTTCCACTATCAACAGTGGAAATGTATTTGGGATTCAATGGTATTTTACTTTTGGTATCATACCAATTATAAAAATGCCCGTTACATTTCTCCAGTGATTCCATACTTGTAATTATTTTATCCATTCTCCACATAAATTCATCTATTGTTATATATCCAAGATCATATCCAACGATATTCGAGGTTATCCCCATACCCATATTAGTAGGTGATGTTCTATGTGCTACTCCCTTGGGTGGATCCTCTTGATAATTATCAGGTGCTAAGAAATTATCTTCATCATTGACAAAGTCTTCAAAATACGCAAAGGTTTTTCTACTTATTCTCCTAATCAAATTTCTATCTTCATCCGATAATTTAATCATTGATGGTTTCTTATCTTTACTTATTAAAAATGCTATAACCGGACTAAAAAACCATAATATACATGATGGTGCCATAACTATTGCAACTGTATTTCCTCTAATTATTGCTAAAATTTCTATTAGAAACGCGATAAGACTACCCTGCCACATGAAAATTATATAATCTTTTAACTTGGTTAGTCTATTTTCTTCTGCATCTTCAGCAGTTTGCCATTGAAGTAAATTTTTTTTACTAATTGATATTCTATAAATAGTTCTAAATACTGCATCTATCATTAATGCTGTATTAAAAGTCAACAAGCTAAAAATTAAAAATATCTGTACAATTAAATTTTTATTATTTGCCATTTTTCCAGATATGCTTATGCCTCTAATTGGAGATATAACTACTTCCGATACATCGAATAGCCATGGAAATATTAGTGATATAAACGCTAAACTAATCCATTTTTCAAAACCATCTGGAACAACTGTAAGTGATAATATCATTAATAATATTATTGACGGTGCTAATAAACTCCTTCGCAAATTATCTATCATCTTTAACTTTGAAAGTCTATTTAATCCAGAATTTCTAAATATATATGGTAGTAATTGCCAATCTCCTCTTACCCATCTATGTAACCTCTTACAACTTGCATCATAATAGGCAGGATACCCGTCAATTAATTCTACATCTGAAATCAAAGCACATCTAGCATAAGACCCTTCTAAAAGATCATGGCTTAATACAGTATTGTCTTTAATTTTTCCTTCTATTGTGCTTTCAAATGCGTCTATATCATATATACCTTTTCCAGTATAAATTCCTTCACCAAACAAATCCTGATATACATCTGATATAGCCATGCTATAGGTATCTATTCCAGTTTCACCTGAGAATATTTTTGAATATAGTGTTTTGTTAGAACTAACAGTACTTATACTAACTCTTGGTTGCATAATACCGTAGCCCCTGGATATTTTACTTTCTTTTAACTGTGCCCTATTAAGTACGTGATCCATTGCTCCTATAAGTTTTTTAGCTGTATCCCTTGGAAGCTGCGTATCAGCATCCAACGTTATAACATATTTTACATCTTGAAGTTTTTTTACATTTCCACTTAACACATTATAACTCGTGTTTTCATTCCCTCTGAGCAAGGAATTAAATTCCATTAACTTTCCACGTTTTCTTTCCCATCCAAACCACATCTTTTGTTTATTATTATAAGTTCTATACCTATTAAAAAAGTAGAATATTTCTTCCCCTTGGTCTTTATATTTCTCATTAAGTTCTTTAATATGATTTAAAGCTATGTTGTTTATATTCTCGTCATTTGGTGATTCATTTTCATTTTTGCTATCTTTAAAATCTCCTAAAAGTGCAAAATATAAATTTTTTTCTTTGTTAGCAAGATAATATATTTCTAGTTCATCTATAATTTTATTTGCCCTCTCTGGATTGTTTAAAATTGCTGGAACAACTACAATAGCTTTACACCCATCTGGAATTCCATCCTGTAACTCCATTTTAGGAATAAACCTATTATTTATAAGATGGTTAACGCTCCAATTTAAAACCGAATTAATAATTTCACTACATGGCAAAATAACTACAAAGCCAGCTAAAATATATTTCCAGATTACAATATCATAATCGTTTGCAAGGCTCATACTTATAATAAATGCCATCAATGCTGCCGTTCCCAACATATTACAAGATACATACCAAAAAAAATTATGATTTTTAAAAGGCTTAGTTAATAAATGTATTCCTTTTTCTCTATATTTTATTTTTTTCTTAAGACAAGTAATCCCATCATCTACAATATAATACCCAACATGTTTTTCACATTCATATTTAAAATTCTTTCCTACTTCTTTTGCACATTCAATAGCCATTTTAGCTACATAAACTTCTGAAAGTTTCATATATCTAGCTAATTTTTCAATATTATATCTGTAATAATCTCTTGATGCAAAATCCATATTTTCATATATTTTTACTGGATCTTCTCTTAATATTTTCTCTACGTAACTTAACTTTTCAAAACATTGTCTCCAGTTTAAAGCTTCAACCTCTCTTATGGAGTTAATACAATTTCCCATTAAAATTTTTAATCTAGCTTGCAGCTTGTGTTCAAGTATAATTACATTCTCTGAATTACTTGAAACAACATCTAATTTATTGTCTATCCATTCATATATTTTTTTGTTATCTACACCATTATCTCTTAGTATTTTTAAAATTCTCTCACTAAAATGAGGCGTGAATTTTATATCTTCTGATAAAATCTTTTTTAATTCTTCATCATCTGTTCCATTATTTACAGCGTCTATAAGCTTATCTCCAATTATATCTGCTCTACGTTTTTCACTTTGAACTTCAATAATTTTTTCTGTAATATCGCTTATACTTTTAATTAACGCTGCTCTTAACATTTTAGGAAGTACCCAAAGTTCATTATTGTTCAATACAAAATGTTTTTGATATTCTTCAATAAAATTTATGATTTTATCTTCATCTATCTTATTCTCGGCTTCACATGTTATCTCAAAACAAATATGATATATTCTCGGATAACCCTTGTAATTTCCATTTTTTACAACAGGCAACTTTTTATAATAATCATCTGATATATTATTTTTTATGTCTTTATACTCTTTTTCTATTAGATATATATTATCCATCAGCCATTCCGCAACTGGTATTACTTCTCTTTTATGCTTTATTTCACCGTCAATATATTCATAGCCTCTTAAAATAGTATTAAAACTATTGTCTAGACTTTTTTTTATTTTTCTTTTACTGTTTCCTTTTGTAATATTTTCATGATAATCAGATATGTGTGTAGCATGGTTTAGGAAATCCTCATTAGACATATGTAACCATCCTCTCAATAAATATTAATAACAACAATTAGCTTAAATTAGTATTACCCAATTTAAAATATTTACTCATAGATAGGAAGATTACATATTATGAAATTCTATAAATTCAATTCATTTTCAATAAGTTGTTCAAAAGTTTGTCTTTTACAAGTTAGTTTTGCATTACCATTAGAAACAAAAACTACTGCTGCTTTTGGTATCTTATTATAATTGCTAGCCATAGAATATCCATATGCTCCAGTGCTTGCAACAGCTAAAATATCTCCACTTTCAGCTTCAGTAATATTCACATCTGTAAGCAGAATGTCCCCTGATTCACAGCACTTTCCTGCTATTGTTACTTTTTCGTATGAAGTCTCATTTATTTTATTTGCAATAGCACATTCATACTCTGCACTGTAAAGAGAAGGTCTAATATTATCTGTCATTCCACCATCAACTGATACATACTTTCTAACTTCTGGTATATTTTTTATTGACCCGATAGTATATAATGTAGTTCCCGCATTCCCTATTATTGATCTTCCTGGTTCAATTATTAAACTAGGCAAGTTTATCTCTAATTCCTTTGCTTTTGATTCTGCTCTTTTTAAAATCACGTTACAAAAATCCTCTATTTTTTTAGGCTCATCTCCCTCTTTGTAGAAGATACCAAATCCCCCTCCAAGATCAAGTTCCTTTACTTCATAACCAACAATTCCCTTTATGTCCTTTATTAGCTTAAGCATTACATCCACCTCATCTTCATAAGGCTTAATCTCAAAAATCTGTGAACCTATATGTGCATGTAAGCCTGCTAATTCTATATTAGGTAATTGTATTGCTTTTTTTACCACATTAATCACATAATCATTTACAATAGTAAATCCAAATTTTGAATCTATTTGACCGGTCTTTATATATTCATGTGTATGTGCTTCAATCCCTGGTGTAACTCTTATAAATATTTTTTGAATCACATTATTTTCTTTTGCTATTTGATTTATCTTCTCTATTTCATAAAAATTATCTACGACAAATCTTCCAACCTTAAGTTCTATTCCCATTTTAATTTCTTCAATGGTTTTGTTATTTCCATGAAATAATACCTTATCCATAGGAAACCCACTCTTATATGCTGTAAAGAGTTCTCCACCAGATACTACATCAAGATTTAATCCTTCTTCATTTATAAGCTCACACATGGCAATAGTTAAAAATGCCTTTCCTGCATATGCCACTTTATTAATTCCTTCATTTCCAACAAAGGTTTTGTAATATTTCCTACATTTTTCTCTTGTTAGCTCCTCATCTATAACATAAAGTGGTGTTCCAAAATTATTGCGTAAATTTGAAGTACTTACGCCTCCTATATAAAGTTCATCATTTTTTATATCCATTGTTCCTAAAAGTTTCATCTAAACACCTCTCCCTAAAATTTATAATTTAAAGATTAAATTTATTTGCAATAAGATTAATTGCTTTACCCTTATCTTCTTGTTTTATTGCACAAGTAATTCTTATTTCAGAAGTAGTTATAAGTTTTACATCTATATTATTATCACTAAAAATTTTAAACATTTTTGCTGCCACTCCTGAAGTTGTTTTCATCCCTATGCCAACTACAGAGAATTTAGTTATATCTTTATCTATAAAAATATTTTTTTCTTCTGTGAACTGCTTTATTATAGACATACATTCATAAGTATCATCTTTAGGTATTGTAAATGAAACATTTACCTTTCCATCTATAGGTGCAGTTTGACTTATCATATCAATATTTATCTTTCTACTTCCTATAACTTCAAAAATATTTGATAAAATATTTATATTTTGTTCTATTCCTTTTATTGTAACGGCTATATCCTCATCACTTGTTGCTAGTCCTGTTACTGGTTTGCTTTCCATATTCATATTATTTACCTCCCTGATAACTGTTCCTTCTATTTCTGAACAACTTAATCCAACATATATAGGAACTCCATATTTTTGTCCAAGTTCTATTGATCTTGAATGCATAACCTGTGCCCCAAGACTAGCAAGCTCCAGCATCTCTTCATAATCAATTTCTTTTAACTTTTTAGCATCACTATATTTTCTTGGGTCTGTACTATATATTCCATCTACATCAGTGTATATTTCACAAATTCCATCTAATTTAACAGCTATAGCAACAGCTGTAGTATCAGAGCCACCTCTTCCTAATGTAGTAATATCTCCAATTTCATTAATACCTTGAAATCCTGCTATAATAACTATTTTATCTTCTTTTAGACTTTTATTTATTTTTTCTACTTCTAAATCCTCAATTAATGATTTGCCATATTGTCCACTAGTTTTCATTCC
Organism: Clostridium acidisoli DSM 12555; assembly: GCF_900176305.1. Lineage (GTDB taxonomy): Bacteria > Bacillota > Clostridia > Clostridiales > Clostridiaceae > Clostridium_I > Clostridium_I acidisoli. Next base: position 867 of record NZ_FWXH01000038.1, on the reverse strand, counting down.
TATTTGATAGGCCGTGTAACTAATAGCTTCATATCCCATATCTTTTATTGCCATAGCAAGAAGTGCAGAAGAAATCATTTCTCCTGTAGATAAAAGCGCATCCAACTCTCTTTTATCTGGTTTTTTTGAAATTCCATTAGCTAATGATATTAAATCATCTGTAGTATCTCCCATGGCAGAAACAACTACAACCATTTTATGTCCTTTTTTCTGTCTTTTAATTACTGTTTCTGCTACTTTCTTGATTTTTTCTGTAGTAGCAACTGAACTGCCACCATACTTTTGTACAATTACTGACATGATTTTTAGGCCTCCTAATTCCATTAAGAAGTATTTTATTACACCTATAAGATTTGATGATTATGAAATCCAAAAAACAATAAAAATAAACCGTCAAAGGAACACCTTTGCCGATTTATAATATTAATCCGCAAATTTGTGTACCTTGTAGCTCTCCACTTTTATTAGTGACAGCTTTACATATATTCTATGTAAAGCCAGAATCCAAACTCGTCAGCTTGTTTCCTTCGGCTGAAATTCCTTTTTTTATTCATCTTAACTTACCAGCTACGAATAAATACTCATAATTTCAGCACCTCTACCCTAGGTGAACAAAATCTTATTAAATTGTTTTTTATTTTATCACATATGAATTAATATAGCAATACTCTTAATAATTATTTATGAAATAACTAATATCAATTGACATCAATAATTATATTATATAAGATTGTATTAACTTAAATTCTGATATTTTATGCACACAAGTGTATAATCTTGAACTCAATAATTACTATTTCAATTCATAATATAAAGAAATTGCGAAGTAACTGGTTAAAGATTTTTACTCTACTGCGTGAGTAAAAA
>NZ_FWXH01000041.1 GCF_900176305.1 Clostridium acidisoli DSM 12555 | reverse complement strand
CTCAAAGCGGATTACTCCTTTAATTATTGCTTCATGCGAAGCTACAATGTTATGCGGTATTAATCTTCCTTTCGGAAGGCTATCCCCCACTTTGAGGCAGGTTACCCACGTGTTACTCACCCGTCCGCCGCTAGAAACCCGAAGGTTTCTCGCTCGACTTGCATGTGTTAAGCACGCCGCCAGCGTTCGTCCTGAGCCAGGATCAAACTCTCAATTAAAAGTTTGATTAAGCTCATTTCGCTTAATTTATTATCTAATGTTATTTCTAACATCAAAAGAATTTGCTGGTTTACTTAATTCTTATACTCTGTTTAATTTTCAAAGATCACTGCGCTGCCATCTGACAACTATTATAGATTAACATGTAACTTGTTTGTTGTCAAGTTTTATTTTTGTTGAAGTTGAGTTATTTTCGTGCTTTGTTCCTGACAACGATATTTATCTTACCATAATATTTAAATGCAATATTACTATTATCATCTATTTTTCAGTAATAAGCATAATTATCTTAAGTTTTTCCTCAATATCTCTATTTCTTTCATATTGATACGCTTGGTAACGTATATATGGTATGTTTCTTATTATGTTATTAATTAAATTTCTTATAATCTCTTAATCATTATAAATAACCTATATTTGTCCAAAATAAAAAGAGGCTGTTTAAAAAATAATTCTTAACTTTATCTTTTAATAGCCTCTTCTAACAATGCTTCTTATTTAATATCTACACTATATTTTTTCTTAAGATTTTCTGTATGTTCTGTATATTTCATGTTTTGTCTTTCTTGTGTTAATCTGTTTATTATGGCTTCTTTAACTTCTTCATAAGCTTTAGGTTCTTCTTCTTTTCTACTTTCAACTTTTATAATGTGATATCCAAATTGAGTTTTTACAGGATCTCCTACAATTCCAACTTCCTGTGAGAAAGCAACATCTTCGAATTCTGGAACCATTTGACCCCTTGTAAAGCTTCCAAGATCTCCTCCTTGAGCCTTAGATGGACAAGTTGAATATTCTCTTGCTGCATCTTCAAATGATTTTCCTTCTTGTATTTCTTTTTTTATTTTTAGTGCTTTGTCCTCTGTATCAACTAAAATGTGTTTAGCATTTACTTTTCCTGCTTCTTTAAATACAGCTTTATTTGCTTCATAATATTTTTCTGCATCATCTTCACTAACTTTAGCTTCATCTAATATTCTTTTTATTGCTAACTGTGTTAGTAATTCTCTTTTCATTGCCTCAATCTGGTCCTTATATTCAGCATCATTTTCAAGTCCATTATCTTTAGCTTCATTGTAAATTAACTCAAAAGAAATAATTTGTTCTAATAATTGTTTTTTTCCTTGTTCTGTAGAAAGATATTGTCTTCTATCCTCTGGGAATCTTGATATGGACTGCTGAATATCATTTTCAGTAATCTCTTTTCCATTTACTATAGCAAGTATTTTGTTTTTCATTTTTATCTCCTTAATCACACTTATTAATTTTTTATATATAATTGATGATATCATTATTCTTTTTTTATAACAAGTTAAATCAATCTAATGGTATACTTTTAATATATATTGTAAATATTTTTATTGAGGTGCTAAATATGAAAATAATTCTACCTGATGCTGTTAATTTTATAATTACTACTCTACAGAAAAATGGTTTTGAAGCTTATGCTGTTGGCGGTTGCATTCGAGATAGTATCTTAAATAAAGTTCCTAAAGATTGGGATATTACTACTAGCGCTTCTCCAACAGATGTAATAAATTTATTTCATAAAACAATTCCAACAGGTTTAAAACATGGAACCGTCACTGTTATAGTTGATAAATTTCATTATGAAGTAACCACCTATAGAATAGATGGTGAATATACAGATAACAGGCATCCTGATAATGTCCTGTTTACAAAATCTCTTTATGAAGACTTACAACGAAGAGACTTTACTATCAATGCTTTAGCATTTAATTATTTAGATGGTTTAAAAGACCCCTTTAATGGCAAAACTGATATACTAAATGGGATTATTCGCTGTGTTGGTGTTCCAGATTTAAGATTTGAAGAAGATGCTTTAAGACTTCTAAGAGCTGTTCGATTTTCCTGCGAACATAACTTTAAAATAGATAAGGCTACCTTTGATTCCATTATCAAAAACTTTAGACTTATCGAAAGCATAAGCATTGAGAGAATCCGTGATGAATTTTCAAAAATATTATTAAGTGAAACTCCAAGTTTAGGTATTAAAACACTTAATGCTACTAACCTGTTAAAGCTCATAATGCCTGAACTTAGTTTATGTGTAGGTTTTAATCAACATAATCCACATCATAACAAAGATGTTTTTGAACATATAATGCTTGTACTAGACAATACTAAAAAGAACTTAACTCTAAGACTTGCTGCTCTTTTACATGATATAGGTAAGCCAAAATGTTTTACACTTGATGCTAATGGTATTGGACACTTTTACGGTCATAATAAGATTAGTTTTCAAATTTCCAAGGAAATATTAAAACGTTTAAGGTATGATAACTATACAATAGACACTGTAGGAATACTAATTAAAGAGCATATGGTTTTAGCAAACAAAATGAAAGAAGCTTCAATAAAAAAGTTTATTTCTAGAGTTGGTACTTCTAATCTTCCTTTATTATTTAATTTATTAGAAGCTGACTTACTAGGACACAAGCCACCTCATGATTTTTCTAAAATAGATTACTTTAAAACCTCTATCTCAGAAATATTAGACAGAAAAGAACCATTTTCATTAAATCAATTAGCTATAAATGGTTCAGATTTAATCAACCTAGGCTATATTAAAGGACCTAAAATTGGATTTATCCTAAACGAAATTTTAGATCTTGTCCTAGAAAATCCAAGTCTAAACACAAAAGAAAAATTATTAGAGATAGCTAAAAACAAATTATAAATTTATTTTTAGCTATAAAAACCACCTTCAACTTCACAAATTAAGAATTAACTTTTACAATACCATTTTTCTTAAGCAATGGAATAACATTGCTTGCAATAATGGATACAATTATTGTTTTTATTATGTCTCCAGGTATAAACAAAACAAATCCAACTTTTATGGCATATTGTATTGTAACTTTTTTACCTAAAAAATTATTAAGTATCAAATAAAGATACGGTATACCAACAGCATAAATTACTATCATGCCAACAATACATAATAAAAAAGCTTTTGTAAATGTTAGTTTTTTTATTTTTCCACTTATTTTCCCAATAACAAAAGCAGCTAACAAAAAACCTATTAGATATCCAAAGCTTGGAGTAAAAACACTGTTTATTCCCCCTGTCCCACCTGCAAGAACAGGCAATCCAATAAGTCCGATTAATATGTATACGATTTGTGACAACGCTCCAATTTCAGCCCCTAAAATCAACCCCGCTAGCATAGGAAACATATCTTGAAGTGTTATAGGAACTGGTCCAATTGGAATTGTTATCAGTGCTCCAATTGCAGTTAATGCTGCAAACAAAGCTGCCATTATTATACTTCTTGTATTAATTTTCAAAGTTATCACCTTTTCCTAATTGTTTTTTCTATTGCCTATAATATAATAACCCGAGTATATTGTCAACCACTTTTTTATTGTTGGTTTACACTTCTCTTTCTTTACAAAATTTCGTATTTGTGACAAACTATACACATATGTAATCAATACCATAAATTTAGCTTAAAAATAAAAATGAATTGAGGAGATGTCTATGAGAAAAAAATATTTATTTATTGGTTTATTTATTTTTGCCATTCTTTTTACCTTTGGATGCACCAGTGGGAATAATCCTAAAGACTCCTTTCAAAAATACGTAGATGCTTGGGAAAAGCAAGATTACAAAACCATGTATACCTTTCTAAGTCCAAGCAGTAAAAAGAGTATTTCTGAAAAGGACTTTATTGCCAAATATACAAACATTTATAACGGAATTGAAGTTAATAAAATTTCAGTAGCTCCCGATTATCCAAAATCCTTTAAAAAAGATTCAGATGGTAACACATCCATCCCATTTAAGGTTACTATGTCTACGGTAGCAGGTAACATAAAATTTAATGATACCGCCTATTTTAGTAATAACACTAAAGACAGTTCAAATCCTTGGTCACTAAATTGGAATATAAAAATGATTTATCCAGATTTAAATACTGATGATAAAATACGTATTGATAAAACCTTTGGAAAACGTGGTGAGATTAAGGATGCCAATGGTTCTTATCTTGCACAAAATAGTTATATTGAATCTGTTGGTATTGTTCCTGAAAAACTTGGAGCAGATGCAGAAAATTCTAAAAAACAAATAGCAGACATTTTAAAAATAGATAAAGGAGTTATTGACAAAGCACTTTCTGCTTCTTATGTACTCCCTGATATGTTTATACAAATAGATAATTTATCTATGGATGATACAGACAGATTGTCAAGCCTTGCAAAAATTCCAGGAGTTATGCTTAAAAAGACACCTGCAAGAGTTTATCCCCTAAAAGAAAAAGCAGCACTTTTAACAGGTTATGTTCAACCAATTAGTGCTGATGAATTAAAAAAGCTAAGTTCTCAAGGATACAGCAAAGATGACTCTATTGGGAAATCTGGGCTTGAAAAAATATATGAGAAACAATTAAAAGCTACAGATGGAGCTGAAATTTATATAACCGACAAGGAAGGCAAGAAATTAAAAACAATAGTGAAAAAGACTGAACAAAATGGAAAAGACATAAACTTAACTATAGACTCAAACATTCAAAGTGCTTTATACGACCAGTATAAAGTAGACTCTGGAACTGCCGTTGCTATGAATCCAAAAACTGGTGCCGTATTAGCCCTTGTTAGTGCCCCAGGTTACGATCCAAATGATTTTGTACTAGGTATGTCTAAAGATAAGTGGAATTCACTCCAAAACGACCCAAATAAACCCCTTTTAAACCGTTTCCAAGCTACTTTTGCCCCTGGATCATCTTTTAAACCTATAACTGCTGCTATTGGTTTAAAAACTGGCAAACTAGATCCAAATGCTGATAAAAATATATCCGGCTTAAAGTGGCAAAAAGATAGTAGTTGGGGAAATTACTATGTTACTAGAGATGCTGCGTATAATAGTCCTGCAAATCTTTTAAATGCACTTGTATATTCTGATAATATATATTTTGCAAAAACTGCACTTGATATTGGTAAAGATAACTTTATAAACGAAACAAAAAAATTCGGAATTGGTAAAACCTTGCCTTTTGAATATGGACTAGATGCATCAAAAATATCTCCAGATAATTCAATAAAGGATGATATTGGTCTTGCGGATTCGGGTTATGGGCAGGGACAAGTACTTATGAATCCTGTGCAATTAGTTTCTATATATACCTCATTCGTAAACAATGGTAATATAATAGCCCCATATTTAAATGCAGCCAAAGGAACTCCAGGTAAGATATTAGAATCAAATGTATTTTCTCAGGATATATCAAACACTATATTAAATGATTTAACTCAAGTAGTTTCAAATCCTGCAGGTACTGGTTATGGAGCTTATATGCCGAATTTACCTCTTGCTGGGAAAACAGGTACTGCTGAAATTAAAAAAAGTCAGACCGATACTACTGGAACCGAAAATGGATGGTTTATAGCCACTAATACAAATAATCCTAAACTTCTAGTTTTGGAAATGTATGAAAATGTTAAGAATAAAGGTGGTAGTCACTACGTAGTACCTAATGTAAAATCTATATTTGAACAATTTTGCAAATAAAAATAAGGGTATCTCTCATTTGAGATGCCCTTGAATTTTTTATTCATAATATAAACCTTTTATAACTACATCTATTTCTTTTTTCAAGTTAATTTCTTTGTTTATTCTATCTTTATCCTTACTGTATAAAATCTTAATTTGTGGTCTTAAGGGAACATTATGATCAAGTTTACTTACTATGCCAACTTCATTATTAGTCAATTTAACCATAGTTCCTTTAGGATATGGAACTACAACATTTGAAAATAACTTAACTAATTTGTAATCAAATTGTATTCCACCATTTGCCATTATATATTCCAATGCTTCATTTGGACTCATTGCCTTCCTATATGGCCTGTCTGATGTAAGTGCATCATACGTATCAGCTATTGCTACAATTTTTGCAAATTTGCTAATATTGTCTCCTGGTACTCCATTAGGATATCCTTGTCCTCCTATTTTTTCATGGTGTTGAAGTGAAACAAGTATTGAACTTAGTGGAATTTCAAAACTTTCACTTAAATATTCATATCCCATTCTTGTATGTTTTTTTACTATTTCGTATTCATCCTTGTTTAAATTATCTTCTTTTTTAAGTATTTCTCTTGGAACAAATACCATTCCAAAATCATGTAATAAAGCTCCAACACATAAATCTAACAAATCAAATTTATGAAGATTCAATTTTATACCAATTATAAGTGAAATTATGGCAACATTAACACTATGTTGATAAACATAATTACTTAAATTTTTTATATCGACAACATTCAACATAACATCTTTTCTTGACAAAATTTCTTCAACAAGTTGCCTAGCAGTATAGACAATTGACTGAAATTCCTCTTCTTTGATATCCATAATGTTATTTGATTCCTTACTGCTTCCTTCAGCTAACATTCCATAATTATCTTTTATTGCCTTTATTGCTTTTTGTCTTATCTCTGGCCCAATTAATTCCTCAATTATATTTTCACTATACTCATCAATAACATACATAGAAAATATATTAAGATTCTTCACTTTTTTTATAACAGAATTTTTAAGAGTTGTTCCAGATTTTAAAAGCAATTTTCCATCGTTGTCGTAAATATCTCTTGCTAATTTAAAGTTCTCTTTTACACATTGTATTGGTACTAATCTCATGTATGATACACCACCTGCTTAAAGCTGTTTTGGAAATTTTATAATACCATTATACATTAAATTAACAATAATATCTAAAGTTTATTTCTTAAATATTCCTCTAGCTCTTTGCATTTCATATCATCCATGACATCTGTGCCTTTAAGCCTATAATCTATATCTAATTTGTTATATTTATCTACGCCTAACGTGTGATATGGTAAAAGTTCTACTCTATCCACATTTTTTATATTTTTTATTATTTTAGCTAAGTTATCTATATGCTCCTTTGAATCTGTAATTCCTGGTACAACTACGTGTCTTATCCATAACTTGGTTTTCATTTTTTCACAATCTCTTAAAAATTCATCTACCCCATTTTTTCCTTTACCAGTTAGACTTTTATATGATTCATCATCAACTTGTTTAATATCTAACAATACTAAATCTGTATATTTTAATATTTCTTCATAGTTTCCATTACCATATCCAGCTGTATCTATAGTTGTGTGAATATTATTTTTTTTACATAGTTTAAGTATTTCTAATAGGAATTCTGGCTGTAATAACACCTCACCACCCGAAAATGTAACACCTCCATTAGACCTATCAAAATACGGTTTAAACCTAATTATCTTTTTTAAAATTTCTTCCGCTGTATACTCTTTTCCTCCAGCCATATTCCAAGTATCAGGGTTATGGCAATACAAACATCTTAATTTACAACCTTGAAAAAATACAACCGTCCTTATACCCGGTCCATCAACCAGACCCATGCTCTCAATAGAATGAATTCTACCTTTAACCATTCTTTACCCCTCCTTTTTTAATAATGCTTAACTGTATACAATTTATAAAAAAGCAGGCATATTGCCTGCTTTTTTATTATAACCTTTCGTGGAAAGTTCTACTAATAACTTCTTTTTGTTGTTCTTTTGAAAGTCTATTAAAGTTAACTGCATATCCAGATACCCTAATTGTAAGCGTTGGATATTTTTCAGGATTGTTCATGGCATCAATAAGTGTTTCTCTGTTTAATACATTTACATTTAAATGATGCGCACCTTGTCCAAAATATCCGTCCATTATAGATACTAAATTGTTAATCCTTGTATTTCCGTCATTACCTAATGCGTTAGGTATTATAGAAAATGTGTTCGAAACTCCATCTTCACAAAATGCGTATGGAACTTTCGCAACTGAATTTAATGATGCAAGTGCTCCTTCAATATCTCTTCCATGCATTGGGTTAGCTCCTGGCGCAAGTGGCTCTCCTGCTTTTCTTCCATCTGGTGTAGTTCCTGTCTTTTTACCGTACATTACGTTTGATGTAATTGTTAGAACTGATAATGTATGCTTAGCTCCTCTATAAGTAGGATGTTTTTTTAGTTCTGATGAAAATCTTTCTACTAAAGCTACGGCAATATCATCAGCTCTGTCATCATCATTTCCGTATTTAGGGAACTCTCCTTCAGTAGCAAAATCTTTAGCTACACCATTTTCTCTTATAGGTCTGACTTTAGCATATTTAATTGCACTAAGTGAATCTATTGCAACTGAAAATCCCGCTATTCCAAAAGCCATAAGTCTTCCTACATTTGTGTCATGTAACGCCATTTGTGAAGCTTCATATGCGTATTTATCATGCATATAGTGAATTATATTCATTGTATTAACATATAATCCAGCCATATACTCAAGTACTTTAAAATAGTTTTCTTTAACTTTTTCAAATTCTAGTACTTCATCTGTAATTGGCTCTATATCTGGTACTATTTTTGTACCTTTCTTTTCATCAATTCCACCGTTAATAGCAAGAAGTAAGCATTTAGCTAAATTACATCTAGCTCCAAAGAATTGCATTTGTTTTCCAACCTTCATTGCAGAAACACAACACGCAATTGCATAGTCATCTCCATAAATTGGTCTCATTATATCATCATTTTCATACTGAATTGAATCAGTTAAAATTGACATTTCTGAACAATACTTTTTAAAGTCTTCTGGCAAATCATCTGACCATAACACTGTCATATTTGGTTCTGGTGCAGTACCTAGATTTGTTAAAGTGTGTAAATATCTAAATGAATTCTTAGTTACAAGTGGTCTCTTATCAATTCCTACTCCACCTATTGATTCAGTTACCCAAGTTGGATCCCCTGCAAATAATTCATTATATTCTGGTGTTCTAAGGTGTCTTACTAGCCTAAGCTTTATTATGAATTGATCAACAATTTCCTGTGCTCCTTCTTCAGTTAATGTACCATTTTCTAAGTCTCTTTGAATATATATGTCTAAAAATGTACTTGTTCTTCCTAATGAAGTTGCTGCACCATTGTTTTCTTTTATTCCTGCAAGATATCCAAAGTATATAAATTGTGCTGCTTCTTTAGCATCTTTAGCTGGTTTTGACATATCTATTCCATAAGATAAACCCATCTTCTTAATTTCAGAAAGCGCCTTTATCTGCTCTGAAACATTTTCTCTAAGTCTTATAAGTTCATCTAGCATATCGCCCTTTAAACCTTTAAGATCATTTTTCTTTTGTTCGATTAAGTAGTCAATACCGTAAAGTGCTATTCTTCTATAATCTCCTATTATTCTTCCTCTACCATAAGCATCTGGAAGACCTGTCAATACACCTGCACTTCTTGCAGCCCTTATTTCTTCTGTATAAGCATCAAAAACACCCTCATTGTGAGTTTTTCTATACTTTGTAAATATTTCATGCATCTTATCACTTATCTTATAGCCGTACTCATTAAGTGATTGCTCTGCCATTCTTATTCCACCAAAAGGATTTGTTATTCTTTTTAAAGGTGCATCTGTTTGTAGTCCAACAATTATTTCATTTTCTTTATCTATATAGCCTGGCTTAAAACTATTTATACCGGAAATTGTTTCTGTATCAACATCCAATATTCCCTTTTTAAGTTCTTCAAGGATAAGTGTACTTGCTTTATCCCAAACTTTTTTTGTCTTTTCGCTTGTTCCATTTAAGAAACTTTTGTCACCTTCATATAACTTGTAATTTTTTTGAATAAAATCTCTAACGTCGATGCCTTCAGTCCAACTTCCTTCTTTAAAACTTTCCCATTCATTAAACATGAATATACCAACTCCTTAAATATTAATTTGTATATTAAAATATTTCTAATTATCTGTTGTACTTAACTTAATTCGACTAAATTATATTACATATGTTCTTTTTATTCTGTGATTCTAGTCACAGAATATCTAGTAATTTATATAATAACTTAAATGTCTGTAAAAATACATAGCTTTTACAAATATTTTATACGAACATTAATCTCTTTTTTATCACCATAGTTCAGATTATAGCATATGTTATTTGTATATGTAACATATTAATTCGTATTTTATTATATTAATTTAAATTCATACTTTTTATTATAAAAACATACTTTTTATCGCAAATTTTTTATTGTTATTACAATTCATAAAAATGCCGCTATAGGTAAAATATTTATTATTTTACCATATTTAACTTCATATTTATTACAATACTTCTCTATTGAAGTATTTGTATTTAAACTTGAAGTAAATTCATTAAAATTGTCATCACTTATAAAATTAATTAAATTATCTCCATATAAATTCATATAATCTCTATTTTCAAAAGTCCCTATGACTTTGCCCATTATATTTATCTTGCAATTATCTGTATAGTTAAATTTAGTCATATTATATTTACAATCAATAGGTACAATAAATCTAGACTTTGGATTACATATCTCACTAGTAACATATCTTACACAATTATTACTTTTAAAGTTCTCTATATAATCCTTTAGTTTATTAAGTGTTTCAATCTTGCTTCCATTTATGGCACTTATACTCCCAAGAACATTCTGTATTTCTATTTTATTAATAATATTCTCTATATAATTAACTATAGGATTTTGAAATAGCTCGCACTTCACTACAACATAGTCGTTATCCTTTATATTATCTACCTTATCTTCATTTTCTATATACCTAAGTAGATTGTTTTCAACCAGTATCCTTCTTAATTCCATAAAAACTTCAATATCTTTTGAAATGGCCGCATCTGTTTTTTGTTTACAAAACTCATTTACAATTTGGATGTTAAGCTCTCCTTGCACAGATTTTCCAAACAATTCCCTTGAGAATTCACTCATGGGTACTCTATAGCTAATTGTCGTTTGATCCTTTACACTTGTACTTCTTGCTTGAACAAATTCTTGAACAACTACAGAAAACAAGTTATTTACAATATCATTGTTTAAATATAATGGTATAAAAGCTTTGTTTTCTATCATTATATTGCCCCCTTAAAACAGAACTACTAATCTAGTTTATAAAAAATTAAATATTTTAGAACAATATCTTTGTTTTTCCATATAAATTATTAGAATGAATTTTGGAGGTACAATTATGGATTTTGAAAAAATTAAAGCTTCAATTGAACATGGCGCTACCGATGCCTTTAAAAAAACTGAAGAACTTATATCTACTTCAAAACTAAATTTTAAAATCTCTGACAAAGAACAAGATATAGAATCCCTATACATTAAAATTGGCGAAAAAATTTATAAAGATTATGAAAAAAATGAACTTATTGATCCTTATCTTGTTAGATATTGTAAGGATATAAAAAAGATAAAATCAGAAATAAAAAACATTCAAATTAAAATTTTAAAATTACAGGACAGACAAACCTGCCCTATATGTGGAAATGAAATTGGTAGAGATGATATATATTGTAACTATTGTGGCTCTAAGCAAAAGTAACCTTTATTTAAAACTATAAATGCAGCGATACCCTCTACAGAATGGTATCATTGCATTTATTACTTAGTGTTATTTCTTCTAAGTCCTCAGGTACGATTATATTGTTTTTAAAAAACTCCCTTCCCTCTTTTGTATAAAGCTCTTTTCTATTTGTAATGTTTTTGTCCTCTGTATGCATTAAAATTATATTTCCTGCGTTAAGTTTTGTTCCATTAATGCAGGCATCTTTTACCGTAGAATGATGTTTTTCATAAGGTTTAAACTTATCCCTATCTGAAAATAAGCAAAATGCCTCATGCATAATATAATCAGAATCCTTGGCCAGATCATGCACTCCTTCATTAAAGGGCTCATCACCAAGAAACGTTAACTTCTTTCCATTTTCAAATTTAGCTGTAAATCCATACTGAAGTAATTTTGTACTTTTAATATCAAAAAAAGTAATATCATAGTTTAAAATTTTTTCTGTTTTTCTATCCGATATTTGCTTAAATATTATTCTTTTATCTATATTTTCCGTAAATTTTTTTTGGAGTAAAAGTTCACTTATTGTCCTTATTATACCTTCAACACTTTTATGACAATATATATTTAGATTATCTTTAAAATTACCATCTATAATTTTTTGGGATATCGCTCTTATTATCCACACAATTCCTGTAATATGATCATTATGGCTATGTGATATAAATACATTATGAATTTTATCTATAGGTATTTTTGCTTTTTCTAAGTTTGTAAGTATTGTATTTCCGCCACCTGTATCCACAAGAAAATATTCTTTTCCGTTTGAAATAGTAAAACATGTATTATAACACTTTGTAACCATTGCTGCTCCAGTTCCTAACATCGTTATTTTTTCCAAAGTATTTTCCTCCTCTTTATAATAATAAAAAAACATCCAGCATAGTATCTTAATTCTATGCTGAATGTTCTCTCACCTAAGTCCTGTAACTTTTCCCTTTAATGCTTTTAACCTTGAGTTTACATACGATATAAGCTCAGCATTATTATCTTTTATCTCATTTGGTGCACTTGTTACTATACTTATAATGTCTAGAGGATTTCCTTTTACTACATCTGCTACGGAATAACCTAAACATTTATTTTTAACTTTCCAATATGTATTATTGAATTCATCGCACTGTCTTTTATTATAATATCCTTTTTCGATACCAAATTGAAATAAATCCGCAGCTGCTTCTAGCTCTTCCAAGTCACGAATTGCTAGTGTCTCTTTTACAAGTTCTTGAAATGATTTCATTTTGTCACCCCTTATCAAACAATTAATAGTTTTTTGTTTTTCATCTATACATTGGTTAGAAGCTTATATTTAAATATTCATTTTCATTGTTTTTTAAGCAACTTCAATTACAACTACTGGATATATTATACCACATAATGCTGAAAAATAAGCATTACAATACCTATTTTTATGATTTTTATATCTATAGCTATGTTGACTTATCACTTATAAAAATATAAATACCTTCTCCTATATATTAAAAAAATAAAAAGTCCTGAAATTGTTATTTCAAGACTTTTTTGGTGGCTTACCGGGGAATCGAACCCCGGACAACATGATTAAAAGTCATGTGCTCTACCAACTGAGCTAGTAAACCAGATATAAAATTTA
>NZ_FWXH01000035.1 GCF_900176305.1 Clostridium acidisoli DSM 12555 | reverse complement strand
AAGCAAATTCTCTCACCATTAACGGCATTACCGTTAATTCTTTAATCTTGCCACTCTGGCAATCTTTCACCTTTTTACTCACGCAGTAGAGTAAAAATCTTTAACCAGTTGCCTCGCACTTTCTTCATAATTACAACCTTACATATTATTTATTTTTTAAAGCTGCTTTTATAAATTCTCTGAATAATGGATGTGGTCTATTTGGTCTTGATTTAAATTCAGGATGGAACTGAACTCCAACAAACCAAGGATGATCCTTAACCTCAACTATTTCTACTAATCTATCATCTGGGCTTGTACCTGCTAGTATAAGTCCATTTTCTATTAATTGCTCTCTAAATTCATTGTTAAATTCATATCTATGTCTATGTCTCTCAAAAATAACCTTTTCTCCATAGGCATTCATTGCATTTGTATTAGCTACAAGTTTGCACTCATACTTTCCAAGTCTCATAGTGCCACCTTTATTGTCTATGTCTTTTTGGTCTGGCATTAAATCTATAACTGGATATTTGGAATCTGGATTTATCTCTGAACTATGAGCCCCTTCAAGTCCAACAACATCTCTTGCATATTCTATTACTGCACACTGCATTCCAAGACAAATTCCAAAGAACGGTACTTTATTTTCTCTTGCCCATTTTGTAGCTTCTATTTTACCTTCTATTCCTCTATCCCCAAATCCTCCTGGAACAAGGACTCCATCTACATCGCTTAATATTTGACCTACATTTTCTCTTGTAACATCTTCAGAATTTATCCATTTAATATTCACATTAGTTCCATTTGCAAAACCGCCATGCGTTAATGACTCTGCAACCGAAATATAAGCATCATGTAACTCTACATATTTACCAACTAAAGCTATATTAACTTCTCCAGATAATTTCTTTATTCTATGAACCATTTCTATCCATTCTGAATTGTCTACAGCTTTGCAGTTAAGTTCTAATTTTTTACAAACTAAATCATCTAATCCTTGTTTGTTTAAAAGTAATGGAACCTCATATAAATTTTCAGCATCTAAATTTTGTATAACTGAATCACCATTCATATTACAAAATAAGCCTATTTTATCTCTTAATGATTGTGACAATTCTTTTTCAGAACGACACACTATTATGTCAGGTTGTATTCCTATACTTCTAAGTTCTTTAACTGAATGTTGAGTAGGTTTTGTTTTAAGCTCTCCGGCTTTACCAAGATAAGGTACAAGTGTAACATGTATAAAACATGAATTATTAGTTCCAACTTCATTTTTTATTTGTCTTATAGCCTCTAAAAATGGAAGTGACTCAATATCTCCTACAGTTCCACCAATTTCAGTTATAACAACATCTACATCCATATCTTTAGAAACTGCATAAACTCTTTCCTTAAGTTCATTGGTTATGTGTGGAATTACTTGAACCGTTCCTCCAAGATAATCTCCTCTTCTTTCCTTTGTAAGTACTGACCAGTAAACCTTACCTGTAGTAACATTACTGTTCTTACTTAAATTTTCATCAATAAATCTTTCATAATGTCCAAGATCCAAGTCTGTTTCAGCACCATCGTCTGTAACAAAAACCTCTCCATGTTGATATGGACTCATTGTACCTGGATCAACATTGATGTATGGATCAAATTTTTGAATAGACACTTTTAACCCTCTATTTTTAAGTAATCTTCCAAGAGAAGCTGCCGTTATACCTTTTCCTAAAGACGAAACTACTCCGCCTGTAACAAAAACATATTTTGTAGTTTTCATTTATAATCCTCCTAAGTAAAATATTTATATAAAACTGTTGACAAACACAAAATTTAAATTTATAATAGAAATTACCCTATAAAATCAAAATGGGCTTGTTGTGTTTCAATTAACATAAAATCTATTCTAACATAAATTCTTACCTATTTCCACATGTTTTTTTTTATTTTTATAATGATTTTTCAATGTCGTCTTCAATCTCAAAATATGTCTCTCTAAAATCCCTATTAACGAAAAATTTTTCCTCTGCTTTTTTGAATCCATAATTAAGAGCTTTTTTACTGTAATTTGGAAAATAGTTATTTATGGTTTCTACATCTATACATTTATATTTTTTTAATAGGAGTAAAAACAAATACTTACACTCTCTATTCTTAAGAATCTTAAATATTTCTCCTCTATCTATTTTTTTATATTTGCATATTATATCAATTATTTTTTCATATTTAATATCTTCCATCATAAAAAATCACCTCATTTAAATTATTAGCAGAATCTAACAAATTTAAACAAGGTGTTTTTTGTGCCTTTAAAGCATATTTAACAAAATCAGCATACCTTTATATTTATCTCAAGTTTTGTTGTAGGAACTTTTTGTCCTGATATATCCATATCGTATTTTACAATAACATCTCCTCCATTTTCATCAACGTCTGATTTTATATATAAAGTATTCGTTTCAATTTGCAAAGTACCATATGGCGTATCATACATTGAAACACTCTTTAGATCTTTTAAGAACTGCATTCTAGCACTAGTTGTTCCTTTTCTTAAAAGTATCAATTCGTCATTTTTTATCTTTAAGGTTGTAACAGTTCCTTCCATTCCAGATATCTCAGTTTCTTCATAACGTGCATAATATGCTCCATCTTTAATATAGAAATCTCCTGGTGTTAAAACAGATACTGGTTCTTTTTCTTTACCTTGTACACTAGATATACTTATAACAGCTTTCTTTTTCATAAAATTTGCTCCTTAATTTCCAGTACTTACACCTAAAATCAGTTGTTATTTCTCTCTATTGCAAGTTCTATAAGCTCAGTTATTAAATCCTTATATGCTTTTCCTGCCGCTTCCCACATTTTAGGGTACATACTTATCTTTGTGAATCCTGGAATTGTATTAACTTCATTTAAATATATTTCATTAGTATCTTTATCTACTAAAAAATCCACTCTTGCCATTCCCGCACAATCTAGTGCACTATATATTTTAATAGCAAGTTCTCTAACTTCCTCTAACTCATTATCCTTCATATCAGCGGGTATTAAAAGTCTTGATTCTGCATCTTCATATTTTGCTTCATAATCATAAAACTCTTTTGCTGGTAAAATTTCTCCCGGAACAGCAGCTATTGGGTTATCATTACCAAGTACCGCAACTTCAACTTCTCTTGCATTTATAGCCTTTTCAACTAATATTTTTCTATCATATTTTAATGCTTCTATTAATCCCTCTATTAATTCTTCCCTATTATGCGCTTTTGTAATCCCTACTGATGACCCGCTATTTGAAGGTTTAATAAATACATCATATCCTAATTTTGTTTCAATTTGTTCTATAATCGCATCTTTTTCCTTATCGTACTTAGCTGATGTTACTATAACATAATCCGCTTGTTTTATTTCAAAATGTTCAAGCACATATTTAGTGTATACTTTATCCATACATACTGCAGATGACATAACATTAGGTCCAACACAAGGTATATCTAGAAGCCTGCATAAGCCTTGAACTGTTCCATCTTCTCCGCAAAGACCATGAAGTACTGGGAAAACAACCTCTACTCCCTTATCAAATAAAAGTTTTTGTCCATCTTGTACTTTATAAAATTCATCTTTCTCCCATTCTCCATTTTCTATCTTATCTATGCTGCCTTTATATTCAAGCCATTCTCCAGCTTTAGTTATTCCAATAGGGTAAACATCATATTTTGAAATGTCTATATTTCTTAAAACAGATGCAGCAGAAACTCTTGAAACCTCATGTTCAGTAGATTTTCCTCCAAATAATATAGCAATTTTCTTTTTCATATCAAATCTCTCCTTAATAAACTTCCTTTTTATAGTTTAATAATTTTTATTAGTTTTAGCAATAATATTTATACATATATTCTACTTGACATATACAATAAAAAAAAGAGCCACGAAAATATAAAAATTATATATTCGTGGTTTTTTCTTTATTATATCATATCGTTAATTTTCCATTTGGAGTATCTCTTATTTGAAGGATTTTAACTTCTGTACCTGTTTTAGCATTTATATACACAATAAACTTGTTTTCATTATAACTTCCATTAAATTCATAACACAATACTTCTGTATTAAATTCAGTAGGTACAATTGCAAGTTTTACAGAACTTATATTGAGTCTTTTACTTAAGCTTTCTCTTGCTTTATCCTGTGATATTAAAGGTTTTTCAATTTTTCGATTTTCATCATGTGCCGTTAAATACTTTCCAGCCTCTACTCCAATTACATCTCCATTATCTAATGCGATGTTTACTTTAACCTGTTCGCTATATACAGATACATCTTGAACATTATATATATAATTTATTGTTGCTGAGTTATTATAAATGAGATAATATGTAGGTTTCATATTTTTATAGCCTATTTTTGTAAGATAATCCTCACCTATTTTTTGAGCTCTATTTATATCAATCTTTTTTTCCTTAACATTTCTATTATCCAATATATAATAAACCATGCCGCCTTTTTTGGTAACTTCACAATCTACATATTCTTTTCTATTCTTAATGTTTACTTTAAAACTATAACAAGGTATCTTTTGTGAGTTTACGTCCTTGTTTCTAACTATTTCTTGAATTTTATCCTTTCCAATAGCATTTTTTAAAACTTCTTCCGCTTTACTTAAAGAAATACTAGGAGATTCATTTATCTTTGGTTTTATCTCCAATGTATTATCTGAAAATGGCCCATCATAAACCAATGCAGGATATTGTATAACTTGTTTCTGGATATTTTCAAATTTACTTGCTATGGTATTATCATAGCTATTTGAAAGCACACCAGTTGCCTTTTGTCTAATCTCCCCCCACTTTATTTCTCCTGAATTGATGTTATTTTGCACATCTTTTAGATTCGTCTCAAGTTTTGAGGCCTCATTTTTTAAAATTTCTAATCTTTCTACATCCCTGTCTGCTAGTTCATTTCCACTATTAAAATTATTGCCAAGCGCGTAACAAAAATCTCCTACTTGAGTTAAAAACTTACTCGTACCATTTAGCTTTTGCTGATCAATTGGAAGAGAATGTAACTTATCATTTGCCATTGAGGAATATCTAAATATTTCTTCAAAAGCAACAACTACCTGCTCCCTTGATCCAAGTATTGGAACTTTGGAAAGATTGCTTTCAATGTTTTCAACAGAGCTTATTAGTTGATACATATTTTTATTATAATCTCCCATTAAATAATTTCTATAATCGTTCCGTTCCAGAGTCATTAAAATTGCAAAAGTACTTGAAAACACTACTATTAATGTTACTATAAATGTGTATATTATTCTTTTTAAGCTACTTTTCATAGATTCCACTTCCACCTCCTTTTATTTATAGGATTTATGTTTATTATCTCTAATTTAAATATTGTTATTCACTTCAACTGTGCTTTTAAAATAATGTTTTATTAAAAATAAATAAATATATAATTTATTCTATATTTATAGTGTATAATTAACTTGTATTCTTACAGTTAATTTTAAATTGAAAGGTGAAAATAATGCGAGCTTTAATACTTTCAGTATCAGCAGGTGGTGGGCATATTCATGCATCCCTTGCACTAAAAAACTATATTTTAAAATTTGAGCCAAATTCAGATATTGAAATATTGGACACAATAAAATATATAAATCCTTTTTTAAACACATTACTGATTGGCGGTTATTTAAAAACTATAAAAATTACCCCTTCACTTTTTGGTAAATTATATAAGTCTACTGAAAAGGATGATGGAATAACCTCTGTAACAAATAAACTAAACGAAATTATGTCTTATAAGTTATTGCCAACTATACAAGAATATAAGCCAGATATTATAATCTGCACTCATCCATTTCCAACTGAAATGGTTTCAATATTAAAACAGGAAAATAAATTTGATATTCCTATGATTTGTATACTTACGGATTATGCTCCACACAACTCTTGGATACATCCAAATGTGGATTCATATGTAGTGTCTAATAGCGATATGAAAGAAGAGATGGTTTTAAGAGGTGTTAACAGGGAATCAATATTTGATTTTGGTATACCTGTAAGTTCTGAATTTTTTAAAAAATATGATAAAAATGAAGTTTTATCAGAGATTGGTCTAAATCCTGATAAAAAAACAATATTAATTATGGGTGGAAGTCTTGGAATAGGTAAAATTGCAAGTGTCTATTCGCAAATTTCAAAGCTTACATTGGACATTCAAATAATTGTTATTGCTGGTAATAATAAAAAATTATACACTGAGCTCATGAACTTAAAACAAAATTCAAATGTACCCACAAGTATATTGGGTTTTACAGAAAATGTTAACAAATATATGCAATGCAGTGATCTTCTTTTAACAAAACCTGGAGGCCTTACTATAACAGAAGCTTTTATTTCAAATGTTCCGTTAGCTCTTTTTTCTCCCATACCAGGTCAAGAAAAAAAGAACGAGGAATTTTTACTAAAACATAACCTAGCTATAACCCTCGGCGATGGAACCGACTGTAAGAACATAATAGAAAATTTAATATTATCACCTAGCAAACTACAAGATATGAAAAATAAATCTAAAAAATTTTCAAAGCCAAGTTCCTGTAGAGATATATTTAACTTAATAAATAATCTAATAAGAAAACGTGAAATAGCCGTCATGAAAGATGAAAAGGAATAGTACAACATTAAGTTTACTATTCTTTTTTAAATTTATCCTTGACACAAACTATAAATTTATCTATTTCTTCTTTAAGTTTAAATTTTACTACTATCTTGTTTTGGTCAATTTTTGAATTATCAACTGTATCATATTCTTCTTTGGTCAGTACTTTTTTCATTTCATTTTGTGTTTTTTCTACCTCAACATTCCCCTTTGTAATATCCGTAAAGCAAAGCGGAGGAAACATTACACACCACCAATTGTGTCCTTTAGCCGAGCCGATTAATATCCTGTATGCTTCATAACTTCCCTGTGGCAGTGTTATATCACCATAAGTTTTTATAGGAAAATAATCTTCATTTAACTCTGTTTTTACAGAATAATTATATCCATTTTCTCTGACTACCTCTTGTGAAATTTCCTGTATCTCATTATTATATTTTTTTAATATATTTCTGGATTCATTAATATCTTTACTGGAACTCATTTTAGGTGCTATAAATGCTAATACCTTGTCCCTAACTTTAAGTTTTAATGCCTGATCTTCATTTGAATCACTATTTGCTAAAACATGAAATCTTATTATCTTGCTGGCTATGCTTTTTTGATTATTAACACCTTTACTGTTTTCACCATAAGCTTCCCCATTATTATAGTTGAAAATTATAAATGTAATAGTTGATAATATTATTATTACTGTAATTATTTTTTTCAAATCTACACCCCCTATATTATTATATTTCTAATTATTACCATATTTTTTTTTTATATTCACCTTTAAAACAAATAAGAGATTATATCTTTATAAAAATATAATCTCTTATCTGTTCACTTAAAGCCTTTATCCTTCGCTACCATGTTTAAAATTTCATTTCATGTCAATACTTCTTTTTAGGGGTGAAAAATCATGAATTTGTCATTTTTTAAATATCCAATGACAATGGAAGAGAACAGGACTTTAAAGGTTACCATATCTTGTATAGCTGTATTGGAGTTTTCAATAATTTTCTCATCAATAAAATATAATATTTCTAATGTAGTACATGGCATATTACTTTCAGTTTTACTAAATATTATATTTATATCTTCAATTTTTTTTATAAGATTATATGAATTGTATATATGTTTCAGTGCAGATTACATACTATATGTAATCGAGGAAGGAGATACCCTTTTAAATCTTTCATATAGGTTTTTGCCCGAATGTAATCCTTGGCTTACTATAGACTTTATTAAAAAGAAAAATTTATTAAAAAGAGATGTGCTTTGTGGGGATAAGATACTTATACCCACTCGCAAATAGAACATTATAAAATTTATATACTAGTGAATACCCGTGATAAATTGCGAATTACTGGTTAAAGAATTTTACTCTACTACGTGAGTAAAAAGATGAAAGATTGCCAGCGTGGCAAATTTAAAGAATTAACGATGATATCGTTAATGGTGAGAGAATTTGCTTGCAGCAAAAGGTTTAGGATGATTTTTCTACACTATGCCGTGAAAAATCTCTGAACTTAAATCTATAATCTAAATATATTGCCCTAATTTTTTTGACCGAAGGTTGTGATATTCAATGCATAAGTATTTATTACAATGTTAACCATAATGTTAACACCACAGGCTACGCCCAAAAGCACAACCTGCGGTTAAAATACATATTTGAGTTATATTTAAATACTAAGACATATAAATTTATTATTTTTCTGACGTAGGAGGAAAATTTTCCTTAGCCTGTTACGTAAGTAACTTCTATCACCTTTGACGGCCTTGGAATCGTCAAATCTTTCATCTAGCCGAAGGCTTTCTTTAATCTTTTTATCTAGCTTTAGCTATGATAAAATTCTTTAGCCTTTGCTTAGCAATTTCTTTATATTGTACACGTCTTTATCATATGGTCCTCGTTATATACACCTCATTATATTTCTCTTTCATATGTAGAAAACAATCTTGTGCTTTTAACATATCATCAAAAAAACCAAATATAGTAGGTCCACTTCCACTCATCATTGAACCTAGGGTTTCATATTTTATCATATCATCTTTAATTTCTCTAAGTACAGAATGTCTCCTCAGCGTAACATTTTCCAGAAGATTTTTCATATTTAAGCTTACATAGTTTAAATCCTCTTTAGCCATAGCTTCTATCAAAAGTTCTGTGTCTGGATGTTTATAAACCTTTGATAAATCAAAATTTTTATATACCTCTTTTGTGGAAACTCCAAAGTTTGGTTTTACTAAAACTAATATTTTTTCTCTGAAGGGTTTAAGTGGTTTTATTTTTTCTCCTATTCCTTCACACAATGCAGTTCCACCTGTAATGCAATATGGTATATCAGCACCAATTTTTAGTCCTAAATCCATAAGTTCCTTATCTGATATGTTAACTTTAAAAATAGATCTCATAGCCTTTAAAACTGCTGCACCGTCAGTGCTTCCACCTGCTAATCCTGCTGAAACTGGTATATTCTTTTTTATATTAATATCTATTCCCGCTTTAATTTTATATGTATCTAAAAAAAGCTTTGCAGTTTTATATGCAATATTTCTATCATCTGTTGGTATGTACTGCCTGTCACAGGTTATATTTATACCTTCTTTAGCTTCATTAAACTCTATTAAATCATATAAATCTATAGATTGCATTATCATTTTAAGCAAATGATATCCATCTTTCCTTTTCCCAATTACATCTAGAGATATATTAATTTTTGCATAGGCTTTCAATAGCATAATTTTTCCTCCAAGTTAAAGTTTATATAACAATTTTCATCATTATTGAATTGTTATTTTTTCAATGTGTATTATAAAATCATAGTACCCACACCTTCATGTGAAAACATTTCAAGTATTAATGAGTGAGACACCCTTCCATCTATTATATGAGTTTTATGAACCCCACCTTTAACTGCTTCTTCACAACACTTTATTTTAGGAATCATGCCTCCTGTAATAATTTTATCATTAATAAGATTTTGGATGTCATCGACTTTAAGTTCAGATATTAGTGATTTTTCATCTTTTGAGTTCCTTAATAATCCAGGTACATCAGTAATTAATATGAACTTTTCTGCTTTTAGCTTAACACTTATTTTAGCCGCAGCCAAGTCCGCATTCACATTATATACTTTACCATCATCTTGTCCAAGCGCAACGGTTGATATAACTGGAATATACCCACCATTTAAACAATGCTGAATAATTTCATCATTTACATCTACTATATCACCAACATAACCTATATCTACTCCATTTGGCATTTGTAGTTTTTTTGCTTTTAAAAGATTTGCATCTATTCCACATAATCCAATGGCTTTTCCACCATTTTTGTCAATTAGAGATACAATTTCTTTATTAACTTTTCCTGCAAGTACCATTTGAACCACATCTATTGTTTCCTCATCTGTAACTCTTAAACCATTTACAAATTCACTAACCTTACCTATCTTTTTTAAAAATTCATTTATATCTGGTCCACCGCCATGTACTACTACGACTTTTATCCCAACATAATTTAGTAAAACTATATCTTTAATAACTGTATCCTTTAATTCCTCATTAATCATCGCATTTCCACCATATTTTATTACAACGGTTTTACCATTGTATTCTTGTATATATGGTAGTGCCTGACTTAAAATATTTGCTTTTTCTATATTGCTATTATTATTACCGTTAAACAAAGTAAATCCCCCTAATTGTTTTAAAAATTAACGTTTGTTTTTTAATTCTATTTTTGACTATAATTATTATTTAATAAACTACAAAAACATTATACCAAATAAAAAATATTATTGTATTATTTTTTTATAATTATGCATAAAACAGGTTGTAAAATAAGGAGGATTTGTTATTTAGGTAATATATATTGCTAATATTAAGAGATTGCCTTGCATTGCTGAAACCTCTTTTCCTCATAGTTATGCAATCCCTCAATACACTAATAAGTATTAATAAATTTCTCTTAAACTACTGCTCTTCCAGGTATTATTAACTTCTGACCAGGTAAAATGTAATCAGGGTTTTCTATATTATTAAGTCTAGTTATATCCTCAATAGTAGTATAGTATGTTTTTGCTATTTTCCATAAGGTATCCCCTGATTGTGTAGTATATATGGTTATACTTGCCTTCTTTCTAGGCCTTTCTTCATCTAAAGTTTCAATATTAACAAGAAAATCTTTGTGGGCATTGTAATTTACTTTTACACCAACAGATAAAATTGCTTTAACTGCTATAGTGTCAGCTTCTACTGTTGCTTCTATATTTTCAAGGCTCCCTCTAGCACTAGACGTCATTTCGATTTTAGAACCTGGTATGTCTACGCTTATATTAAATGGTACATCTTCCTCTAATGCACCAATCTTATCGCTCTCAGTTCTGTATATTACTGAAGCTTTAACTATACCTTCAATTAGAGCCTTGTCTTCCACAAGTTTCTTATCCGTTATTGCAACTTTTCCATTTATAAATATAACCTCAGCAGGTGTACCTGATTCCTTATTGGTATCTATGTTTTCTTTTACTATGGTTTCAACTGTCGATTGTCCATATATTAAATTCAACCTATAATTTTGTTTCTCAATTTTTATATTCAGATCTGGTGAATAGGCATCCTCTATAACTTCCATATCTAATTTACTTTCAGTCTTTATATTAATTTTTATTAAAGCTTCAATGTCAAGAATTCTGTTTTCCCCTAAATCGTCCTCTTTTACATTGTATTCTACAGCATCTAAATCAAAATCAGCATATGCATTCATAGTAGAATTTACACTTTCATCCTCCACATCTTGATTTATAAGTACATCATCTGATAAATGAACTATATTTCCAGTGTCTTTTGCTTTGTACAGTATATCAAACTTTGAAAATGCTTCTATCTGTATTTTTCCTTCTAATACCTTTACTTGCTTCTTATGAATGTTAATATCACACTTCAATATATTAAGAATCTGAGGTTTATCCATTGGAATTTGCATATTTGACTTTGCAATAACACTAGCAGTCGTATTTGAAACAGTTCTATCAATAGACGTAGAATTTTTTAAAAACTGAACATTATCAAGCCCTTCAACATCTTTTACTATATCTAATCCACTTTTTGAATAAACTTCTGACCTTAATTGGATTATCCCTTCCACCGCAATTTTTCTCTCATTTATGGCTGTACAATTCATATGTTCTACATTTGCTTCCGCATTTGATAACATTTTATGCATTGCACCTTCAAGCTCTACATAATTTGTAAATTTAGCTGAATAAGAAACACCACATACTTCTGTCCTATCATCAACTTTACCAAGATATAAGACGTCAAATTCTACTTGACCTTCTAAGTAAACCTTGTCCTGCATCACTTCTTTACTTAAAACAGTAGGTTTTGCGTCAACTGTAAGTATTTTTAATACATCTGGTTCAGTATCTGGTATAATATATTCTTCTTTTACTACAGTGTCCGCAGTGTTCTCGCCTAAAAATTGTTCATACTCTATATTTTCCTTAACAAGTTCTATACTCATATGTTATCCCTCCTACAAAATACCTAGTATAATATATATAAAATTTTATGATAATATATGATACTTTTATTTTATATGAAGATAAAAAATTACTTCAATTTATGACATAAATCTCTCAAAATTATTGACAAGATAAAAAAAATGACGTATTATAGGAAATGGTTATTGACCATATAACCTCTCATAAATTCTCAATACCCTTTTATACCATAGTTGAAAGATGGAACCCACCATCTTTCTTTTTATTTGCGCTAAATTAATTAACATATAAATTTCTATAATGCTAAAATTAAAAAGATGTTATCGAAGGTTTAACCCTTCGATAACATCTTTTTTATACTGCAAAATCCAACTGTACTGTCTTTGTTAATACATCTGAATAACTATATGTCACTTTCCTTTGGGTGTCGGATTCTAATCTAACAACAAATATACTTGGATATGTCTTTTCTATAATTCCATTATTGACAACCACTCTCTTCCTACCATTATTTGCCTTCAAAACAACCTTCTGGCCTAAATGGTCCTCAATATTTCTCTTGATGGAATCTAAAACGTTCACTTTTTCCACACGAAGCACCCTCTTTCCACAAATACATTATAACCCCAAAATTGCCTGTTGTCAAATAAACATATTATTTTAACAGTAATAGGTACAACTTGTCAAGGTGAATTTTTTGTAAACAAAATAGACCTCATGCCAAATTAGGCCATGAGGCTCATTTTATCTAATGAATACAGACTTTGGATACCCTTCTCTGCATTTACCACAGATTTGTAATTTTTTAACACCTTTATCATTAGATATATATTAAGCCCCCGATACTAATAAATGAAATGGTTATCAACTTTTGAAAGATTTCCAAAATTGAAATGATAAGTTATATAGATTATTTTTTTCATATGATTTATAATTAAAAATATTTATAAAATACGAGGTGTGTTGATATGAGTATTTTAAACAAATTAAAAATTGTAAATTTTTCAAAATTCAAATCAATCTCAATACTTACTTACGTTTTTTTGTTTTGTTCAATAAGATCTCTTAGTCTATTTAAGGATATGCGGTATTTTTGGATTACATGTGCTCTAATAGGTGGTATTTTATTAGTAATAAAAAACAATTCTATAAAAAATGTAAAATATAAAAGTAAAATTATTGTTTTTGATATTTTATTATTAATTGCAAGTGATGCTTTATATTTTTATGTTAATATACCTTTTCTCGTAAAAGATATATTTTTTTTCACAATACTTGTCATTTATTTACTAACTTACTTTAAACTGTTATTTAACGGCAAATTATTAGAGGATTAACTATTGTAAAAAGTCATCAGTGTTCAGTAATCATTATATTATCTGTACAAATTTTATATTAACTTAACCGTTATCTAATGATGTAAACTTGTTTTTATATACTTTAGTTATATTATTACATTTAATTATATAATCAATTGAAGTTTCATTTAATTTATTATAAATCTTCGTCATAACTATGCAATGATTCCTTTTTCTTTTAAACTATCTATTAAAGAACAACCTTGTCTATACGTACTCATAAAGTCATTGTTATCAGTTAAATCATTATTAATTAATAAGTACACCGTGTTATTGGTGATTTCAAAACAAAGGATTGGCAAATGATTTAATATATCAAACTTATCTTCACTGAAAAATTCATTAAAAAGTTCTACATTATTTGTTTTTATATTATACTTTTTATCAATTGAAGTATTTGATTTGATTTTATTTTATTTTAATGCTCTTATAACACTGGGCATTCCATATGGTCCTAAATAAAAACCAGGATTAGTTTTACGTGCAAATAAAAATTTAAAGTTACCCTTATTATTTATATTTATATTGATTTTTGAAAAATAGGAATACAAACCTCTATTTATAGATATTAAATTATAAATAACATCTAAATCCTTATATTTTAAATTTATTGTACAACTATATTTTAGTGACCTCCCAGAGTATTCTCCATTTATATTTTTGCAATATTCTTTCCATATAGCCGTTTCATTTGACATTATAAAATACCTCCCTTGAAATTTTATTTATGAATAAGAAAAGGAATTACTGATGATATAGATAAATAAGCTGCATATGGTATAAAACTGTGGTTATAGCTTTTATTATATACATAAATTCACTTAATTTCAAAAAATTTTAGAAAGATATTTGTTTTGAAAATTCCTTATAATATAGGTGTAAATACTATTACTATTATTTATCAGTCAAAAGATTCAAATTCTAGCGCTATTGAAACCGCCTTTCAATATACAAATTTTACGGACCTATGGATTATATAAGACTAGGTATAATAAATGGAAAATTCAACTCTAATGGCAAACTTCCATCTACGAGAGAAATGGCTAAAGCTTTGAAATTAAACACAAATACAGGAAATCTGATTGAACAAGACAAAAAAACTAGGAGAACCACTCGTTTTTTGTTGATTGCAGGAATTAATAAATCTAATATAAAAAAATAAGGGCTGCGAACACAACTCTTATTTAACAAAAACTCTCTGTAAATATT
This sequence comes from Clostridium acidisoli DSM 12555, assembly GCF_900176305.1. Lineage (GTDB taxonomy): Bacteria > Bacillota > Clostridia > Clostridiales > Clostridiaceae > Clostridium_I > Clostridium_I acidisoli. Next base: position 1,758 of record NZ_FWXH01000035.1, on the reverse strand, counting down.
CAAGATTATAAATCGATGTGATTTTATATAAAAATCCAACATATGCTACTGTTGATATTAACCAATTAGCAAGTCCCCTTGATTTACATATTGAAAAACAAAGCTTTCCATTCTTTAATGGGAATAATAAAGCTTCAGGCTTTTCATTTAAAAGGTCTATTATCATATGTAGAGCATATCCAAGTCCAAACCAAATGACAAAGTTTCCTGCAATTAGCCATACGCCCATGGTCATAACGAAAAATCCAATTAGACTGTGCATATATTTTCTATGTCCTGTAATTCTACCAAGAATTATTGAACCAATTATAAGTAAAGCACCTACAATTTTACCTTGACTAGGCATATCCCTTCCAACTAGAGCTAGTACATTATAATGCATTTTAAAGGTTAACATTAGATATAAAATTGATAATATAATTCCTGCATAAACAGCATCACTAATTACATGACCTGCTTTAGATACCTTTAAATCTGCATCTGTAGCATAAGATCCTATAATACAAAATCCTAACCCGAGCATAGCTGTTTTTATATCCACTTTTGGCACTAATATAAAAGCTGCTGCACAAATGCCTACTGCTGCATGTGTTTTTCCTGTCATTAAAAAAATCCCTCCCTAAAATTCTAAATTTATTAACTTCAATATGATAACATACATAGTAGCTCTAATATAGATTTTTTTAATATCCGTTATTTGGAATTTTATTTTAGAATATAAAAATTTTACAATTTGTTATATGTTTCAAATCTTAATATTGCAGTATAATTATTTTAAGAATTTGTTTCCAATTTACTCTTTTATAACATTAGAAAACAATTTATTAAATATGTTATTATCCATCGAAAGGAGAAAAAAGATGAATCCAATAATGAGTCTTGTAATGTTAATAATATCATTTTTTTTAGTGACTTTATTAAATACCATCATAAGTAAAAATATAAAACATTTAAAAAGGGAAATACCATGGCACCATTATTTATTTGGATACTTTTTTATATTCTATCTTATGATTACTTTAATATTAGTAGGCTTTCCATCTTTATCCCAATGGAAATTTTGTTTAAGCATAAACAAACCAATATTTAATCCTCATATAAATTTAGTGCCATTCAAAGATGGATTTGACATTACAAATATACTTAACATTGTATTATTTATACCTTTCGGATTTCTCCTGCCAACTCTATGGAAAAAATATCGTAACTTAAAGTTAACCTTTTGTTATGGATTATTTTTTACCGTTTTTATTGAAGTTAGCCAACTGTTTACAACTTCTCGAACTACTGATATTGATGATATAATAATGAATATTATAGGAGCTATCTGTGGTTGGATAATTTTTAACATTGTAAAAAATATTTTTAGTAAATTTGCCAATAAAACAGTAATTGATATTTGTTCCAGTGATAATTTGGCTATTAAATTAGAACCATATCTATATATTTTGATTGCAATTGTCTGTGCATTTTTTCAATAAAAAATTACAAAATTCTGTCTTTGATGTATTTCAATACATGTATTCAAAAATTATACTCACTATTTTTTCTGCATCGCAACTACATATACAAAAACAAGATTGGAGTTTTTTATGGAAATAAATTATACACTTTCAAAAAAGGAAATAAACTGAGTCTCATGGCAGTAAAGCCATGAGACTCAGTTTATCTAATGAATGCAGACTTTGGATACCCTTCTCTACATTTTCCACGGGTTTGTAACCCTCCAATACCTTTGTAGCCTGTTATAGTGTTTTT
>NZ_FWXH01000029.1 GCF_900176305.1 Clostridium acidisoli DSM 12555 | reverse complement strand
TATTCATATTATTAAGTTAATATGTTATAAACACTACGACCTTCGGTCAAAAAAATGAAGTACAAAATACTTTAGATTTATAAATTTAAGTTCAAAGATTTTTCTCAGCATAGCTAAGAAAAATCATCCTAGCCCTTTTGCTGAAAGCAAATTCTCTCACCATTAACGGCATTATACCGTTAATTCTTTAATCTTGCCACTCTGGCAATCTTTCACCTTTTTACTCACGCAGTAGAGGAAAAATCTTTAACCAGTTACTTCGCAATTTCTTCATATTACGTAACAAAATCTATTTAATGAAAAATATAAATTATCTTATTGTAGTATATTAATAATATACGAAAATTATAAATTTAGCAATTCAATTATTGACTCAGCCTTTTTGTCTGAATTAAATTCGGCATCGTTTATATTTAGAGCTATTACAGGGTAATCTGACTTCTCATATTTAAAAGCATCTAAGCTGTTTTCTTCAAATGCATTAGGATTTCTTTTTTTGCATATTTCATTTGAAGCTTCTACAAATACCTCAATATAATTATCTTTGCCAACTATTTCTTTTGCCTCTTCTCTATGCTTTTTAAATCTACTTACGGAACTTACTATAGTTATTGTACCACTATCTGCAAAAAGACTAGCTACTTCTGAAATTCTTCTTGTTTGTTCATGTGCATCTTCCTTTGTAAACTCAAGGTCGCTACTTAGCCCAAATCTAAGATGTGCAGAGTCAATATAATATACTTTTTTCCCTAAATCAAACAATTTCTTTTCTAATTTTACTGCTATTTCATTTTTGCCACACCCTGGAATTCCTGTAAGCCATATAACCTTACCTTTTTGTTTAAGTGCAGTTTCTCTTTCTCTCTTTGTTACAAGTCTTTTTCTTATAGCAATATTTTTGCTCTTAGTTTCTGATATTTCTCTTTTAATAGAATCTTCTACATTTGAAATTATTCCCCCACCGCTTGTATTATAATCATCAATTATAACAAATCTTCCTAGTGCTGCTATATCTCCAAATGCATCAAAACATATAGGAGTTTTTGTTTTAATTGTAACTTCTGCTACATCATTCTTTTTGATTGAATTGAGATTTTCATTTGAATCTAAAGATACAGCATCTATAACTTTATTAAATGATATAATCTCAAACTCTACTTCTTGTGTTGCTAGTTTAAGCTTATAACTTTTGCCCTTTTCAAGATTGTTTTTTCCAAGCCAAAACACGTTTGCATTAAATATATTTGCAGTGCTTACATGTTGATCTTCTTTATGGCAAATTATTTCCCCTCTTTTGTTAAAGAATTCATCTTCAACAGTTATTCCTACAGACATTCCAGCACTTACTACATCTGTCTTGTCTTTGTCTTGCCATACTTCAATAGACTTAACTCTTGTAGTCTTACCACTTGGATATATTGCAATTTCATCACCCTTTTTTAGTGTGCCTGCTTCTATTCTTCCTGCAATTATTCTCCTGCTGTCAAATTTATAAACGTCTTGAATTGGAAACCTAAGTGGTTTTTCTTCGATTCCCTTTTCTTTTTCAATTTTGTCCATGGTTTCTATTACTGAATCACCTTTATACCAAGGCATGCTTTCTGGTTTTGAAGTCACATTTTCACCGTTAAAGGCAGATATAGGTATGTACCTTTCAGGATAAATATTTAGATTATTTAGGTATTCATTAAATTGTTCTTGTATTTCATTAAACCTTTCTTCTGAATAATCTACAAGATCCATCTTATTTACAATTACATATACCGTTTTTATTCCTAGAAGTGAAAGTATGTATCCATGCCTCTTAGATTGCTCTTGTATTCCTTCCTTGGCATCAATTAAAAGAAATGCTGCTTCTGCACTTGCTGCTCCTGAAATCATATTCTTTAAAAACTCTTTGTGTCCTGGTGCATCAATGATTACGTAATCTCTTTTCTTTGTGAAAAATTGGATCATTGTTATATCTATAGTTATACCTTGCTTTTGTTCTTCTTCAAAAGCATCTAAAAGATATGCATACTCAAAGCTTTTTCCTTTTTCTGCTGAAATCTTTTTTACCTTTTCAATAGCGCCATTAGGAAGTGATTTTGTGTCGTATAAAAGTCTTCCTATAAGTGTTGATTTACCATGGTCCACATGTCCTACTACAACAATATTTAAATTTTCTCTTTCGCTCTTCAATTTGTCCACCCCCATTACATATATCCATGCTTTCTAAGTTTTTCTAATGCATGTGCATCTTCTTGATCTTGTGCTCTTCCTGATCTTTCTGTATCCTTAGTATTTTTTAATTCTTCAATTATTTCGTCTAAGGTAGATGCATTAGAATCAATTGGGTTTGTACATGGTGCACATCCAAGGCTTCTATACCTCTTACCATTTTTAGCAAAATATAAATCAATTATGGGAATGCTTTCTCTTTTTATATATTCCCATATATCAATTTCTCTCCATCCTAGTAGTGGATGAATCCTTATATGATTTCCTTTTTTAAAATCAGTTTTAAATTGATCCCAAAGTTCAGGGGGCTGGTCTGTATAATCCCACTCTGAATCTGCATTTCTTTCGCTAAAAACTCTTTCTTTAGATCTTGAACCTTCTTCATCTCTTCTAACTCCAACAATAAGTCCTTCAAATTCATACTTGTCAACAACTTGTTGAAGTCCATCAGTTTTTAATGCCTTACAACATATAAGTCTTCCCTTTTCTGGTCCCATGCCCTCTTCTAATGCTTTATGATTTGTATTTACAATAAGGTTTAAATTATATTCCTTTGCTATTTTATCTCTAAATTGTATCATTTCAGGAATTTTAAAAGTTGTGTCCACATGAATTAATGGAAATGGACAATTCCCGAAAAAAGCTTTTTGCGCAAGCCAAAGCATTACTGTAGAGTCCTTTCCAATTGACCAAAGCATACCGAGCTTTCCAAAATGTTTATATGCCTCTCTTAAAATATAAATACTTTCTGCTTCTAATCTATCTAAATGATCCATGTTAATTCCTCCCTTAGTTTCTATCTAATCCACATCTCTGTCTAACATTTTTTTCTAAAGCACCAAAGATAAATTTATCAATTACAAGCCCTAAAACTATAATTACAATCATAACTGACATAACCTGATTTATATCTGCAAGATCTCTTCCAAGCATAAGTATCTGACCAAGTCCCTTGGTTGCAGATAACATTTCTCCTGCAATCAATGCTCTCCAGGCAAAAGACCAGCCTTGTTTCATTCCACTTATTATTGATGGCAGTGCAGATGGTATAACTACATTGAAATAAAGCTTTAACCCTTTTGCTCCCATAGTTCTTGCTGCTTTAACGTATATTGGATTTACATTCTTTATGCCTGCTTCAGTTGCCATTGAAATTGCAAATACAGATCCTATTGTAGTTACAAATATTATGGAACTTTCATTTAAACCAAACCAAAGTATTGCGAATGGTAGCCAACAAACGCTTGGTAGTGTCTGTAATCCTAAAATAAGTGCACTAAAATTTTCATCTAAATATTTAAATCTTACTATTAATAAACCAATAATAAGACCAATTATAAGTGAAATTAAATAACCTATAATTATTCTTCTCATACTTATTAATATAGCTGCAATTAATGTATTATCCCCTATTAACGAGCCAAGGGTTTTTAATACATTTATAGGTGATGGAAAAGTATACACCTTCCATATACCTAATACATCAACCCCTACTTTATAAACCGCTTCCCATATCATTATTAGAATTATATAAAATATTACTCTTTTCAATACTCCAATCACTGTCGTATTCACTTTTTGCAACTTTTTCCACCTCCTCTTTAAGTTCCTTCATAACCTCTGAAGCAACATAAGCTAGATCAATACTTTGAGCTTCTCTTGGCCTTGCCAGTTCAATTTTGAACTCTCTTTTTATTCTTCCTGGATTCGCAGACATTACTATTACCCTATCACCTAAGAGTACAGCTTCCTCTACATTATGTGTTACAAAAACTATTGTTTTCTTTGTTTCCCACCATATCTTTTGAAGTTCTAATTGAAGTATGCTTTTTGTCTGACTATCTAATGCTGAAAATGGTTCGTCCATAAGAAGTAGCTCTGAGTCAAGGGTTAGAGCTCTTGCAAGAGCTACCCTTTGTCTCATTCCTCCAGAAAGTTCATGTATAAAAGAATTCTGGAATTTTGTTAAATGTACCATTTTTAAATATGTTAGTGCTTTTTCTCGTCTCTCATCCTTTGGTATTCCAGCCATCTTCATGCCAAATTCCACATTATCTACAACTCTAAGCCAAGGAAAAAGTGCTGATTCTTGAAACATCATTGCTTTATCAGGTCCAACCTCTTTTACTTCATTTCCATTAAGGCTTACTATTCCCTCGCTAGGTTTTAAAAGACCTGCCATTATATTAAGAAGCGTTGATTTTCCACATCCAGAAGGTCCTAGAAGACATATAAACTCACCTTTTTTTATAGATAAATTTATATTGTCTAAAGTATAGGTTTCTTTGTTTTTAGTTACAAACCTTTTGTTTACTCCCTTTATTTCTAATCCCAAACTTGTCACCTCCTAATTAATGACCTTTTCACCTTTTGCTTTAAGAACTTTGTTTAATATATCTAGATTAAATAGTCCATTAACATCATCTGGTTTCTGCTTTATAAATCCAACCTTTAATGACATATCAATCATTGCTTTTGTAGCATCTTTTTCCGGATCTACTGTTGAAGATAATCTGCCAAAAGATGTGCTTAATACATCTTTTGAAAGGTCTTTCTTAGTTAAGGTTTTAAATTCAGCATTAGCTTCATCTGCAGCTTTATCTTTATCGCTTTTTATATAATCCGTTAATTCCACATGAGCCTTTAAAAACTTTTCAACAATATCTGGATGATCTTTTATGAATTCTTTTCTTGCAACTACAAGTGCTGTAGGATATTTTCCATCTCTCCAAACCTTATTCGCATCTAAAACCAAGTCAGCTGATGCTTCTTTTTGAATTCTTGCACCCCATGGCTCTGGAACTAGTGCTGCATCAATTGATCCCTTATCAAGAAGTGTTACTATATCCGGATTGTCTGCTGCAACTATTTGAACATTTCCACCTTTAGTACTATCTTTTAGTCCATTTTCTTGTAAAAGAAATCTAAGTGTTAAATCCTGAGTATTTCCTAGTTGAGGTATTGCCACTTTTTTATTAGCAAGGTCTTTTACATTTTTAATATTTTCACCTTTTTTAGCAACTAAAACTGCCCCAGCATCAGTTGCTCCAGCTATTACCTGTAAATCTCCTTTTGATTTTGTATAACCGTTTATTGCTGGTCCTGGTCCAATATACCCGATATCTACTGCACCTGATAAAAATGCTTCTACTTCAGATGAACCTGCATTAAACTGTTTCCATTCAATCTTTGTATTATTTCCAAATGCCTTTTTAAATTTTCCTTCTTCCATTCCAACTAGTGCCTGAGAATGAGTTATATTAGGGAAATATGCAATTCTTACTGTACTGGCATCATCACTTTTTTTAGTTGTGCATCCAGCTAAAACCCCTACAATTAATGTTCCAATTATGGCTAAAGTTAATAGTCTTTTTTTCATTTTTTTACCCCCTTAATATTTATTTGATTCTTTCCTATTGGTAGTTATTACGGTTTCATTCTCATTCTTGCACACTATATGCCAATTTAATGTATCCTCATTTTCTTCAACATATAAATGTGCACCATTTCCTCCAATGTCGACACCTAGGTAATATTCAATAGCAGAAAATTTACATTCTTTAAGACAAGCAGTACATCCCCAGCAGTCCTTTTCATATTTTATAAAAGCTTTGTTTTGTTCATTTTTATAGATTAAACTTCCAGGACAAACCTCTACGCATTTATTACAACCAACGCATTTGTTTTCTTTAATTTTTATGCTCATAAATCTCATCCCTTCCAACTAAATCTCTAAAAATAATATTTACCTCTCCATTTTTATACACAGAATTTATGTATTTTAAATAATTTTTATCATCAACTTGTGGATAATCTTGAAATTCCTCATAGCAATGCCACCTTGTTTCACATCTTGCTAACATATGTTTAATAAGAACCTTTGCCACATATAGTCTATCTAATAATTCATATATGAATAATAGGTTATGCATATCACTTGCATAAAGCTTATATGTTATTTTTATAAGTTCTTCTATCTTTTCTTGTGCAAGCTTTAACTTATTACTACTATAACTATAATTTTGTGAAATCCCTCCACAGTATTCATCCATAATCTTTTGCATAAGTTCTTCAACTTGCTCTACATTGAATTTTGAATCCTTATTTTCAAAGAAATCCCTAACCACTTTTAAATGCACTTCTATCTCTTCATTTGAAAGCTCTTCCTGCTTCAAATCCTTTATATATATAACCGCTTCTACTGCAGCAATTTCACCTTCTGCAAAAGAACCTGTTACATATTTTTTAGGACTTCCCCCTGCTACATCTCCAGCTGCATATAATCCTTCTATTGTAGTTCTTCTACTAGCATCTATCCAATATCCACTTGCTGCATGACCACCAACAATATAAGGTTCTGTTCCCTCTATTTCAACATTTTCAGTTCTTGGCGAAGTACCATTTTCTATCCACTTAAGAGTTTGAGCTGGTGCCATGTTTAAATAAGCTTTAAGGAGCTCTTTTTCCTGTTCTTCATTTATATCTGTAGTCTTTAAATAACAAGGCCCATTCCCATTTAAATTTTCCATTACTGTTGCGTACAATCTATTAATTGTAGTTGGCTTTCCATATTTTTTTACGTATAATTCCTCTTTTGAATTAATCTGAGGTGTCTTAATTCCTTGGGCTATGGTTCCAGTTGGTGCTATAGTATCTTTACATCTTAATGCAATAAATCTCATTTCAAAGGTTGTCATTTCTGCTCCTGCTCTTATGCCCATAGCATATCCTGCTCCAGTATTAAATGGACTGTACCACATTTTATGCCTTGAAAAATTAGGATTATTAGGTTTATATATACCTGCTGCGCCTCCAGTAGTACAAATTACAGCCTTTGCATAAATTATATAAAATTTTTCTTCAGTTATTGAAAACCCAACAGCACCGATAACCTTTCCACTCTTTATTATGTAATCTGTGATGTTTAACTTATTTTTTACTTCTATATTTTTTGATTTATAAACAGCCTGAGAAAGTATTGGTTTTATATTTTCACCATTTATCTTTATACTTCTTTTGCCTCGAGTTACATATCTTCCTTGCTCATCTTTTAAAATTGTAAGTCCTAACTCTTCTATATCCCTAGTTACACTATTAAGCCTTTTTGCTATTGAGTAAACAAGATCTTCCCTTACAATATTATTAAATTCTTTTTTTACATATTCCACAAAGGATTCAGGTGTTTCTTCTTTTGTAATATATGCATTAAGTGCATTTACTCCTGCTGCAAGACATCCACTTCTCTTTATATTAGCCTTTTCTGCAATTAATACCTTTGAAGTTTTAGCTGCCGTTAGTGCTGCAAAACATCCTGCTGCTCCTCCACCTATTATGAGAATGTCGGTTCTTATAATTTCAGTTTTTAGTTTCATTATATGAATCCTCACCTTTTCTCTAAATAATCCATAATTTTATCCACACATTCCTCTAAACTATTTTCTTCCGTGTGTATAACTATGTCTGGATTTATTGGTTTTTCATATGGTGAATCAATTCCTGTAAAATCTTTTATCTGACCATTTCTTGCTTTTTTATAAATCCCTTTCGGATCTCTTTTTTCACAGATTTCCAAAGGACAATCCACATAAATCTCTACAAAATCACTTTCTAAAAGATCTTTCACTTTGACTCTTTCTTTTATGAAGGGTGATATAAAAGTAGCTATAGTTATAATTCCGGCATCTACAAATAATTTTGAAAGTTCAGCTATTCTTCTTATGTTCTCAATTCTATCTTCTTTAGAAAAACCTAAATCAGAATTTAGTCCATGTCTTACATTATCACCATCTAAAAGATAAGTTAGCTTACCAGCATCATTTAATTTTTGTTCTAACATGGTTGCTACCGTTGACTTCCCAGATCCAGAAAGTCCTGTTAACCAAAGTAATATTCCTTTCTGTTTTAAAAGTTTTTCTCTATCTGATCTTTTTACGCTTGTATTATGCCAAACTATATTTGTTGCCTTTATTCCCAAAATATCACCTCATATTGCTTTTAAAGCATTTTCTATATCACTTATAATATCTTCTACATCCTCTATTCCAACAGACAACCTCAAAAGATCTTCATACACACCCATTTGCTCTTTTTCTTCTTCTGTATTTCCTGCACATATAGTAGAACCCGGATGTATGATAATAGTTTTTGTATCACCGATATTAGTTAGATTGTATATAAGTTCTAATTGGTTTATGAATTTAAAACAATTTTCCTTACTAGAAAGTCTAAATGTTAATATTCCACTTGCTCCAGATTTATAATATTTTTGTGCTATATTATAATAAGCTGAACTTTTAAGTCCCGGATAATTTACTTTAGAAATCTTATCACTACTTTCCAAGTACTCAGCTACTATTTGTGCATTTTTACAGTGTTCTCTCATCCTTAAGCCTAAAGTTTCAACTCCAGTTAAATTTAGGAATGCATTTACTGGTGAAAGCGCTGGTCCTAAATCCCTTCCTATAGTTGCTTTAAGTTTAGCTGTAAATGCCATCTTTCCAAATTTATTAAACTCACTGAAATTTTTAAATTTCATGTGTTTATATTTGTCACTTCCACCATCTACAATGATTCCACCTATAGAATTTGAAGTACCATTTATATACTTTGAAGTGGAATGTATAACTACATCTACACCATGTTTTAGTGGATTTATGAGATAAGGAGTTGTAATAGTTGAATCTACTATTAATATTACATTGTTATCTTTGCAAGCCTTAGAAACTTCATCAATATCCAATACATCCATTTTAGGATTACCTATGGTTTCTGCAAAAACTAATTTTGTTTTTTCTGTTATGTTATCATTTAAAGTTTTCTCATTAATGTTATCTAAAAACTTAACAGATATGCCATAGGATTTAAGGTTTCTAATTAATGTGTATGTACCCCCATATAGTCCACTAGAGGCTATTATTTCATCTCCACTTTCTACAATATTCATTATTGCAAGATATATTGCACTCATTCCAGAAGCAGCAGAGGTTGCCATAAGGCCACCCTCTATACTTGCTATTCTTCTTTCAAATGAATTCACAGTTGGATTTGAAATTCTTGTATATGCAAAGCCCATACTCTTTCCAAGCATTATGTTTTCTAGTTTTTCAGCAGAGTTATGTGCAAAGGCATTGGAAAGATAAATTGGTATATTTGTTGCCCCAGTTTCATCAACTTTATGATTTCCATGTATAAGTTTAGTGTTAAAATTCATAGTAGCCCCCTAATTATTTTTTCTCTATAACAAGCAAGTTATATCCATCATAATTCGTATCTATTGATAAAATCTTATGACCTTCCTTTTCAACACTCTTAGGAACATTTGTAATTGGATCACCATCATCTAGATAAAAGCCCCTCTTTTCTCCAGATTTTATCTTTGAAAGTTCAACTTTTACCTTTACAAAATTTATGGGGCATTTTACTCCTCTAAAGTCTATAACTTCATACTCATTTTTACCTTTATCACTAGTCATTTCAGTTTCTACTTCCTTGGAAAGGGTAATTTCAAGCTGACCATTTAAAGAATCATACATATCTTTTACTTTTCCAAATAAATAACTTACAATATCAGCTTTATTTGATATGTCACTTATGTCTCCAATTTTATAATCAATCAATGTATCAAATAACTCTGAGACTTCCTTTTTAACATATCCAGTGTCCACAAAATTTGCTTTAAATCCTTTGAATATCTCTCTATCCTTATTTGTATCTATTCCCTTTAAAACAAGTAATGCCCTAGCTGAAGATAATGCTGCTGCATATAAACTTTTGTCATCTTTACTGTCCTTGTATTTTAAAATGCTAGCATCTGCATTTGATAAATCAAGTTTTATTACATCAAGAACACCAGTGCTGCATTCCCCTGGTCCTCTTCCTTTTAATGTGAATCTTTCTTTTGCTCCGTGATCATAATAAAGATCAGGATTTTCACTAAAACTCTCAACCTTAGAATGTTTTTGTAGGATTTCTTTAATGTTTGCTGAGTTTTCTTGTACAAATTTATCAAAACAATCATAGTTAAGTTTAACTTTAAGTTTTGCAAGTTCTAATAAAAATTGTGGAAGCCTTTTTGCTGGGACATCTCCAAATACATCTCCCATTTTAGCTCCACCACTGTGAACTTTTCCTCCAAAGAAAACTGTATAAGCTGGTACTAGTCCATCAGTTGTTCTAAGTGCTTTACCACTTAATCCTATTTTGCCTTTTTCATGCTGTCCACAGGAATTTGGACATCCCGATATGAATATTCTTGGAAGAGCTGACTTTACTTCATAACTTTCATTTTTAAATTCTTCTATTATAGCTGCCAATAGATTTTGTGATAGACAAAGTCCTAATTGACAAGTTGAGGCCCCAGCACAAGTTAATGAATTATCCATATTAAATCCTGATGTAAATTCATGGACTATATCTGCAAGTTTCTTTGCATCCTCACCCTTTACGCCTCTTACAAAAAATCCTTGAGTGTTAGTTACTCTATATGAAGTTTCATAATTTAAAACCCCTACAAATCTTAATACTTTATCAAGCCCATCTGCTTTTAGATTTCCACTTCTAGGATGAACATATATAGAATAATAATTCTCCTGTTTTTCAGGTAAAATTATATTTTCATAACCTTTTTCTACCTTTTCCTGTGTAGTTCGAGCTTCCTCTAAAACTCCATCAACTTTAACATCTAGATTTTCTCTGTTTTTAACTCCATCCACATAATTTTTAAGTTCTTCTAAGAACTTTTCTTCTCCCAGCCTTGCAACAATATATCTTATTCTTGCTTTATTTTTATTTGTCCTGTCTCCTTCTTTTTCAAATAACTCTTTAAGTCCTTGAATGTAATACAATATATCCTTGTCTTCAATAAAATCTGAAAACTTTAGTGCTACTCTCGGATTTCCACCAAAACCACCACCTGCATATACTTCAAAACCTCTTGCTCCATCTTTAACTTTAGCAATAAATCCAAGATCTGATATTGTAGCATTTCCCGTATCCTCCACACTATTTGAAAAAGCTATTTTGTATTTTCTTGGAAGGTTCATTGTGCTTGGATCTTTTATTAAATAATCCGTAGCAAGCTTTACATATGGAGTTACATCAAATATGTCATCATGAGATACACCTGACAGTGGAGAACACTCTACATTTCTTACTGTATTTCCGCCTGTACCCTTTGTTATTATTCCTACTCCAATAAGTTCCTTCATCATTGAATATACATTCTTAAGTTCAACTTCATGAAATTGAATATCTTGTCTTGAAGTTAAATGTAGTCCACCACCTGCATATTCCTTTGAAAGTTTGCTAATCAATTCAAACTGTTCATGATTTATTACTCCACCTGGTATTCTAGTTCTTACCATGTAAGTCTCTTTTTTTCTCTGTTCATAAACACCCATTGAAACTCTAAAAGCCTTAAATCTAAGTGGATCTAATTTGCCACTAGCATATTCTTCAGCTTTATTCTTAAAGTCTTCAACCGCTTTAAAATGCTCTTCTCTAATTTTAATCATCCATCTCACCTCATATATACTAATCTATTTTGTATTGGAGTTTTTCTACCTCTTTATCTTTATTTATGCTAAACAAATTAAAAACAGGTTCTTCTTTTTCAAGAGATAAAATTCCATATAAAGCTTTTGTATCATATGCTAATCTCTTGTCTTCTTCAGATGGCCTTGAAGGAGTATATGGATGTGAATGATAATTTCCTATAAGCTCTTTTCCATCATTCCTTATAGCTTTCACAGCTGAAAATTGTTCCTTTGGGTCCATGGAAAAGTGCTCACTGCTTTTATCTATATTCGTTAATGGATATATTTTATAGATATGTATATCTTCTTCATCCTTTATACCTGAAAGAAAACCACAACATTCATTTGAAAATTCTTCCTTAGCTTGATTTATCATTTTTTTTAATTCTTCACTTTTTATATAAATCATATTAATCACCCGTTTAACTTGCCAGATTTTAAGTCACAAGATGGATTTTCATAGTCAATCAATGTTTTTATAGTTGGCTCTTCACCACATACTCCACATTTTTTATTGTGATTTATTTTTATTTTTTTAAATTCCATCTTTAAACCATCATATGTTAATAAATATCCTGCTAAGGTTTCTCCAAGTCCTAATATATATTTTAGTGCTTCGGTTGCTTGAAGTGTACCTATAACCCCTCCCATTACACCTAAAACACCAGCTTCTCTACAAGTTGGAACTACTCCAGCTGGAGGTGGAGACTGAAAAATACATCTATAACAAGGTGTCCCGTTGTCTGGTATATACGTAGTGAGTTGGCCTTGAAATCTTATTATTCCTGCATGTGAAAATGGTTTTTTAGCAAGTACACACGCATCATTTATCAAAAACTTTGCTGCAAAATTATCTGTACCATCAATTATAAAATCGTAATCTTGATCTTTTATTATGTCTAATATGTTTTCTGAAGTCACAAATTCATTATATGTAATTACTTTTACATCTGGATTTATATCATTTATTGTTTCCTTACCAGATTGAGTTTTAAGCTTGCCTACATCTTTAGTCTGATGAATTATTTGTCTTTGAAGATTTGATAAATCTACTACATCCCCATCTACAAGACCTATTGTTCCAACCCCAGCTGCAGCAAGATACATAGCAGCTGGTGCTCCAAGTCCTCCAGTTCCAATTACAAGAACTTTTGAATTTAGTAATTTTTCTTGTCCTTCAACACCTACTTCTGAAAGAATGATATGTCTTGAGTACCTTTCTATCTGATCTTCACTAAAATCCAATGCTTCCGCCCCCCATAAAATACAAAAATTCAATTTCATCATTTTCTTTAATTACAGTGGTATCAAATTTATCCCTTTCAGCAAATTCACCATTTAATTGAACAGAAACCATATCTGGCATTTCAACATTTTCAACTTTTAATAATTCTGTTATTGTCACTGCTTCTTTTATTTCCTTTATTTCACCATTTACTTTGATTTTCATTTTTGTCCTCCTCTTTATATATAAATGTATATTAAAATTTAATAATTACAATATCAATTTTTCAATTGCTATAGCTACAGCACCTACAGAGATAGCATTTTCTTTAAAATATCCACCTTTATAAAAAAATATATTGGCATGATTACTAAAATAACACCTTTCTTTTGCTGTTTTATAACTTACATTATAAAATAAATTTGACACCATCATAAGTGGTCCACTCAATACAACAACTTCTGGATTTAAAAGATTTATAAAATTTGCAAGGGCTGTACCAAAAACTTTAGCAGCTTCTAATATAATTTTATAAGCTAATTCGTCTCCCTTTTCTGCTGCTAGGCATATATCTACATAATTAATATCCTCAATAGGCTTTCCTATTGTATTCTTTTTTAAATTTTTAATCTCTTCTTTAAACTTTTTAGTAATTGCCATAATAGATGAATAACATTCAACACATCCATAGTTTCCACAACTACATTTTTCCCCATCAAAATCTATTGTCATATGAGCAAAAGCATCCTCGGTATCATTAATTACTCTTATAATATTTCCATTAGATATAACTCCAGTTCGTATTCCTCTACCAAAGTTAAAATAAGCAATATTTTTAAAAGCCTTACCACTTCCAAATAAATATTCTGCTGTAACTGCTGAATTAGCTCCATTATCCATGTAAATTTCTAATTCTAAAGCTTCTTGAAGCATTTCTTTTATAGCTACATTTTCCCATCCACTAGACATAAAGTTAATTGGATTTTTTATTAATCCCTTTTCCAAATCCATCGGTCCTACTGTACCAAGTCCCGCTAATACTATATTAGCCTTTTTTAATTTGAGTTTTTTAATTCCATCTATACATATTTGCTTTATTTTATTAACTGTTTTTTCAGGCGAGTAGGAACTATCCATATTAAATCGTTCCTTGTATATTACATTTAATTTCAAGTCTGTAAAAACAACTTGTGTGTAAATTCTAGAAATGTCAATGCCAATAAATACATAATTATTGTTAACATCATACAACGATGGCTTTCTACCTCCTGTTGACTCTCCTATGCTTACTTCAATAATCAATTTATTATCTATAATTGGCTTAATTATACGGTTAAGCGTTGTTAACTTTAAGTTTGTAATATTTAGAATTTGAGCTTTCGTCAATGGTCCATTTTTTTGAACAATACCTAATATTTTTTTTGCATCAATACTTATATTTCTAAATTCTTCAATAACTTCTGTCATTTATAAAATCCTCACATTATTCTTTTATCCAAAATGGTAAGAAGTTGCTATAAAAAGACTATAAATTTTTGTTTAGTTTAGTATCTACTTATAAAGAAATTATTTTTTATGTATTCATAGTATTCTGCTTGGTTTATTTGGTTTTGCTATATTAGTCTTTATTTTAGTTGATAATTTACTATCTGTCAATGGTTTTAAAAAAAATATAAGTAAAATGTTTTAAAATTTATTTTTTATTACTTAATTCTTATTTTCTCACTAGTTTCTATTTGTATAAGAACGCCATCTTGAATAATCAACTTTATTGATCCATATTTTATAGTGCTTACTAGTTGTAATATTTTTTCAATTTCTTTTTTAGAAATACTTTCCTTCTTCTCACGAAATCTACTTACATTTTCAGCCATATTATATTCCCCCCAAGAACATAAAAATCTTCACTTAGATAAAACTAAATGAAGATAAATTATCCCTTAGTCTTATCTCTCAGAAAAATCTGTTGGAATTGGCACCACTAAACAATAAGTTTTGGTTGTCAAGGCTTCATAGGGCCACTCCCTCTGCCTTTCTAGATAAGTAAATATTAACTTTTTATTTTATTATAACTTAGAATGCAAACCCATATCCAAGTTTTCATATATGTTTTATATAATTATAATTTTTTTTGTTTATTTTGTCAACATTTTTTATAATTATTCATTTCCATATTCATGTAAAATATTCATTATTTCTATGTATATTTTTTGTTTATCTTCACATGCCAACCTATCTATATAATTTGAATATATAATTTTATTGTAAAATTCACTGCGTTTTTTTCCATTAATTAAAACCTTAAAGGCTTCTTTTCTAACTTCACCCGTAATATCTAAGAACAATTCATATCTATTGTCATAGACTTTTTCTAAATCCTGTCTTATTTTCCTGGAGAGCATAGGACTTTTTCCATTAGTTGATATTGCAATAGTTAAATCCCCTCTTTGCAATTTTGATGGAACAATAAAATTACAGATTTCTGGCTTATCCACTACATTTACTAGTATGTTTTTTTCACTACACTGTGAATATACTAATTCATTTACTTCTTTGTCATCTGTGGCCGCATATACAAGGTAACAATCATTTATATATTTAAAATCATATTTTTCTTCAATGCACTCTACAACTTGATCCTTTAGTAACAGTCTAATATCTTCATTTATTTCCTTACTTATTACAGTAACATTTGCACCAGCTTCAAGTAAAGATATAACTTTTCGGTATGCAATATTTCCACCTCCAATTACCACACATTTTTTTTCTTTTATATCTAACATAATAGGATAATATTTATTCATAATTTACACCTTTCTTATAAAATTCTATGTTAATTATTTTTAACATATGTAATTTTTATATTAATTTGTATTATAATAAAGCATAGGTACTTTACATAAAAAATTTTTATATCACGTATAAAATATGGGGGGATAATTTTGAAAGAAGTAGAAGGATGTATTTTCGACCTTGACAACGTTTTAGTTGATTCTAAAAATTCAACTATTTTACCTGGGGTAAAACGATTTTTAATTAACCTTAGAGTTTCTGGTATGAAATTGGCCGTTGCTTCTAAAAAAAGTAATGCAGATGTTTTAAATGTTTTAAATATTAAGGATTTCTTTGATGTTGTTTTAGACTCTGAAGATAAAACTGCTAACTCAACTCCAATACTTTTAAAAACTGCTAGTGAGCTGGGATTAGCTCCTGAGAACTGTGTCATATTTGATAACTCAACAGATATACTCGATCAAGCTAAAAGATTGAATATGTCCTCTATAGGTGTAGGTGTTAATATTCCTTGTAATTCTGCTGATAAAACAATACCAAACTTGTCTAATGTGAATTCATCTATCCTTAATTTTAGTTAAAAATTTATAATAATATCATAAAAGACCAACCTTATCGGTGGTCTTTTATTTTATTTCATAATAAATTGCAAATAAATTGCAAATCAAGTTGGTTAAAGATCTTCAACGCTTAATTCCCAATATCTCATTATTATAAATAAAGCTTATTCCTAGTCACATCTTATTATTTTGCTTCAAATACTCATTGATGAAAATATCAATATCTCCATCCATTACAGAATCTATATTTCCAACCTCTGCTCCTGTTCTATGATCCTTCACCATGGTATATGGTTGAAAAACATAAGATCTAATTTGGCTTCCCCAACCAATATCCTTAAGTTCACCAGTCAAATCTTCTATTTTTTCCTTATGTGCTCTTTCTTTAAGTTCTACAAGTTTTGCCTTAAGCATAGCCATTGCCGTTTGTTTATTTGAATGTTGGCTTCTTTCATTTTGGCATTGTACAACTATGCCTGTTGGAATATGAGTTATTCTTATTGCAGAATCTGTTTTATTTATATGCTGTCCACCAGCACCGCTTGCTCTATAGGTATCTATCCTAAGATCCTCTGATTTAATATCAATATCCTGTTTTTCTGTAAGTTCAGGCAAAGCTTCAACAGATGCAAAAGAGGTTTGTCTCTTACCATTTGCATTAAATGGAGATATTCTTACCAATCTATGAATTCCTCTTTCAGCCTTCAAATATCCATAAGCAAATTCTCCAGTTATTTTAAGTGTAACACTCTTTACACCAGCTTCATCGCCTGGCAAAAAGTCTATTGTTTCCACTTTAAATCCCTTTGAATCTGCCCACCTTGTGTACATTCTTAAAAGCATTTCTGTCCAATCCTGTGCATCTGTACCACCTGCTCCTGTGTGTAAATCCAATATAGCATTATTTTTATCATATTCACCTGACAAAAGTATCTCTATTCTAAACTTTTCAATATTGTTTTCTAATTCTTCTATTTCTAAAAGAATCTCTTTAAGTAGCGTTTCATCCTCTTCTTCTTTGCTCATTTCAATCAGAGTCCCTACATCCTCTAATCTTTGCGATAATGAATCCACTAAATCTATTCTGTCTTTTAAAAATTTAGCTTCTTGAGTTACTTCTTGAGACCTTTTCATATCATCCCAAAAATTCGTTTCCTGCATTACACCTTCTAACTCTTCTATCTTCTTTCTAATTGTAGGCAGGTCAAAGTGAATCCCTTATTTCTTTCAATGTTTCACCTAGTACCATAATATCCTTTAAAGATTCTTCAAGTTTTATAAGCACTACACTCACATCCTCTATATTAAAATTTAAAGAGATGATAAACATCCCTTATTTTTTATGCCCTTCTTCCATGACAATTTTTATATTTCTTTCCTGAACCACATGGACAAGGATCATTTCTTCCAACTTTTTCTTCTTTTCTTCTAATTGGCTCATTTACCAATGACTCATCATGATTTGTTGATATTGTTTTAACAACTCTCTCTCTTTCTGGAGCTCTTGAAATTTGTACATGGAATAAATATTTTACAGTCTCAACTCTTATGTTATATATCATCTCATTAAACATTTGACTTCCTTCAAACTGATATGCTTGAACAGGATCTTGCTGTCTATATGCTCTTAAATTCATTCCTTGCTTTAAATGTTCCATATTATCAATATGATCCATCCATTTTGTATCAACAATTCTAAGAAGAATTACTCTTTCAATTTCTCTTATTTGTTCTTCTCCAAATTCCTCTTCTTTGTTTTTATATATTTCAGTAGCAATGCCTAAAAATTTCTCTTTAATTTCTTCATCAGATAATACCTTTAGTTCATCTACTGTTACTGAGCCTTCTGGAATGCATATATCTTTAAGGTATTCTAAAAGTTGTTTTAAATCTTCCTCTAGTTCTTCTTCCACACCTGTCAAATGAGAAGTAACCGAATTGAAAATTATATCCTTAATCATAACCTGAATTTGATCTTTCATGTTATTTCCTTCAAGAACCTCAGCCCTTTGCTTATAGATAATTTCTCTTTGTTGATTCATAACATCATCATATTTAAGAAGTGTCTTTCTTATGTCAAAATTGTTACCTTCAACTTTTTTCTGAGCATTTTCTATAGCGCCACTTACCATTCTACTTTCTATTGCTTCGTCCTCTTGAAGACCTAATCTATCAACCATACCTCCAAGTTTTTCAGATCCAAATATTCTCATAAGATCATCTTCAAGAGATACATAAAATCTTGAACTTCCTGGATCTCCTTGACGTCCTGAACGTCCTCTAAGCTGATTGTCTATACGTCTTGATTCATGTCTTTCAGTTCCTATTATCTTTAGTCCACCTAACTCTACAACACCTTCATCAAGCTTGATATCAGTACCACGACCTGCCATATTAGTTGCTATTGTAATGCTACCTTTTTGACCAGCATTAGATATAATTTCTGCTTCTTTTTCATGGTATTTAGCATTAAGTACTTGATGCTGTACTCCACTTCTTCTTAGAAGATTAGAAATTACTTCTGATTTTTCAATACTTACTGTACCAACTAAAACTGGTTGACCTGTTGCATGAGTTTCTTTAATTTCTTCAACTACAGCCTCAAATTTACCTTTTTCAGTTTTGTATACTAAGTCTGGAAAATCTTTTCTTGATATAGGTCTATGCGTAGGTACAACTATAACGTCTAAATCGTATATTTCTCTAAATTCTACTTCTTCAGTTAATGCTGTACCAGTCATTCCTGAAAGTTTATTGTATAGTCTAAAATAATTTTGAAAAGTTATTGTAGCAAGGGTTTTTGACTCTTTTTGAACTTTAACGCCTTCTTTTGCCTCAATTGCTTGATGAAGACCATCGCTATATCTTCTACCTTCCATAAGTCTTCCAGTAAATTCATCTACTATAACTACTTCATCATTTTTAACCATATAATCTTTATCTTTTTTCATCATATAATTTGCTTTTAAAGCTTGAGATGCATGATGTTGAATCTCCATATTGTCTGGATCTGCATAGTTCTCTAGGTGGAAAAATTCTTCAGCTTTTTCAACACCTGTATCATTTAATATTACAGAATTTGATTTTTCATCAACTGTATAATCATCTTTTTTTAATAATTTTGCAAATGCATCCGCTACTTTGTAAAACTCTGTTGATTTATCACCTTCGCCAGAAATTATAAGTGGTGTTCTAGCTTCATCAATTAAAATTGAGTCAACTTCATCTACTATTGAATAATTCAATGGTCTTTGAACTCTCTCCTCTTTGTATATAACCATGTTATCTCTAAGGTAGTCAAATCCATATTCATTGTTAGTTCCATATGTTATATCTGCAGCATAAGCTTCTTGCCTTTCACTTTGACTCAAATTATGTAATATTACACCTACACTAAGTCCTAAAAACTCATAAACCTTACCCATCCACTCTTTATCTCTTTTTGCAAGATAATCATTAACAGTTACTATATGTACTCCTTTTCCTGTTAAAGCATTTAAATATGTAGGAAGTGTTGCCACAAGAGTTTTTCCTTCACCAGTTTTCATTTCTGCAATTCTACCTTGATGAAGTACAACTCCTCCAATTAACTGCTCTCTAAAATGTTTCATTCCAAGTACTCTTTGTGATGCCTCTCTAACAACTGCAAATGCTTCTGGAAGTATATCATCTAAGGTTTCATTTTTTTCTAATCTATCCTTAAATTCTTTAGTTTTCTCTTTTAACTCGTCGTCAGTTAATGCTTTAATTTTATCATCGAAACTCTCTATTTTATCAACAATTGGAATAATTCTCTTTACTTCTCTCTCGCTATAAGATCCGAACACTTTTTTCAAAATTCCCATTGATTCCATCCTCACTATACTTATAAATTATACAAAACAAAAAAGTATTATACTTAATAGATTATACCATTTAACATTGTTTCATTCAACTTTTATAAAAATTTATCCTTATATGTTATTAAATATAATTTTATAAATTTATAATGGACTGTCTAAAAAATTTAAACAGTCCATTTATTATACTTTATTCCATTTTAAAATTCTGGTTCTATAAGACCGTAGTTACCATCTTTTCTCTTATATACAACATTTACTTCATTAGATTCTGCATTTTGGAATACGAAAAAGCTATGAGCTAAAAGTTCCATTTGTAACACTGCTTCTTCATCAGACATTGGTTTTATTGCAAATCTCTTAGTTTTAACAATAGCTGCCTCTTTTTCTTCATCCTCTTCTTTTCCTTCAAAATCAGGTATAGATTGGAATCTTAGTGATTCTCCATATTTTCTTCTTTCTAATTTTGTTTTTTGTTTTCTTACTTGCCTCTCCATTTTATCTGCAACCAAATCTATAGCAGCATACATATCCGTATTTGATTCTTCACCTCTAAGTATGGCCCCTCCAAAAGGAATTGTAACTTCAACCATTTTTCTATAGTTTTCTACACTTAAAGTTGCATGAGCTGTTACATCGGGGTTAAAGTACCTCTCTAATTTTGAAAATTTCTTTTCAATGGCACTTCTTAATCCATTTGTAACCTCTACGTTTTTTCCGCTAATTGTTATTCTCATATTAACAGCTCCTCTCAAAAACCAAATTTTGATTTACAATCTAGTATGTTCTTTTATAGTTATTTTATTCGTTTTTTCTACAAATAACAACCCCTTAAAAGATAATTAACAGAATATTATATAAATTATAATAATTTTTCCTTGATATTCCTCCATATTTTAAAGGTTTTCATAATATTATTTTAAAAAAATAATAGCAGCCTCCGAAAAGACTGCTAATTAGCACTATAAGTGCAATATTAAACTAGTTGACCTGGTCTTTGACCCCACACTCGCCTGCTGGAGCTTTTGCTACTAGGACTTAACCCCTCACTACTTACCCTCTCGTTTTTCACGGCAGGACTTACCTCTAAACCGCACCATGCTCATTAAACTTTGTTCAACTTACGTGGATCGCTTTGCCTGCGACTAGCATCGACTTTCAACCACAAACCTAACTTAATACACTTAATATTATATACGACTTTTTGCAACAGTCAAGACTATAACGTCTTTTGCTCCTTTTTCTATCATTTCTCCAGCACAGAAATAAGTTGTGGCACCCGTTGTAAACACGTCATCTACAAGCAAAATTGATTGCCCAATAATTTTTTTGCTATTTTTTAATCTAAAACTTTTTGAAACATTGCTCCACCGTTCCTCAGAATCAAGACCAATTTGATCTTTTGTTTCTTTAACCTTATCAATACAATCAACTACAGGAAGTCTAAACCTTTTTGCTATTATTTTGGCCAAAATCTTACTTTGATTATACCCTCTTTTAGAAAGTGCACTTTTAGTCATGGGAACAAATGTAATAGCATCAAATTGAATTTTCTCTCTTTCAATAAGTTCTATCATAAATTTAGCTAGTATATCACCACATCTGAAATTGCTTTTATACTTAAAGTTCAAAATTAATTTTGCTATATCTCCTGAATAATAAGATGTACTGTAACATCTTACACTATAATTGTTTTTATTTAAAACAATAGGAAACTTACATAATTTAATTTTGCTCCTGCATTCCTCGCATATATCTCCTTCTTCTAAGTATTCCTTGCAAAGCTCACATTTATATTCATAAGTATAAACAATGCTTATAATAGCATCACACAAATACCTTATAAACTCAAAAATCCTTTTTCCCATGCCATTTTATTAAAGGTTCTAGTTATACCTTTAGCCTTCTCAATTTCATTATTTTCTTCTTTAACTAAATATATAACTTCTCCTCTATTTACAATGTCTCCCTTCCCTGTTCTCCCTGAAAAATAAACAAGATTTTTATAATTGTATTGTTTATCATCAGCAAAAAAAACCAGTATATTTGTTTTATACTCATCGCAACATATGTCATCAATATTATTTGTTATCATTATTCCATCCTTATACTTATGGAACTCCCGTATAACCTTTACATTCTTCTCATTTTTAGAGTAATAGAATATATTACGGGTTATGTCTTTAAAATATTTATATATGTAAGATATAACATTAAAAACTTTTGTATCGTCCGGTACCGCTATAATTACTCTTTTTCCTATGCTAATTGACCATTTAATATATTCATATATTACAAAAGGAACATCCTTGTTTATGTCTATTCGTGTTGTTATAACCCTTGGTTCCGTTATAGGCATCTTGTTATTTCTCATAGGCAAAATTATTTCTTCAGCATTGTTAAAAATGGATTCTATAGAATAAGCTATTATTTTACCTTTTTCATCACAACATTTATTTACTATATCCAATATTTCATACTTTGAATAATTAGGATAACTTCTAATATCATCATATATAACTAAATCATATCTTTTGGGAATTGTAACAGCCTTATTGTAGGTACAGAAATTCAAACGTGAATTTGAAATAGTTGTACTGCTTCTTATATATGTATAATTTCTAATTTTTGTATACTTCCTTAAATAATCTATTATTTCAATATCCTTCTCTTGTTCTCCAGTTATATATAATATATCTTTTCCTTCATCTATAAACATCATCAATATTTCTATAAATATTAAAGATGTATTATACGGCGGTGAAGTAATATTTAGAAAACTTTCCCTATTTCCACCCCAATTTAATATTTTATTACTAATCTTTCTTACTTCAATGGTTACTTCTTTTAGATTATTAATTATCATGCTTCCCCCTCATTTAAACCATTATCAGTTTATTATATCCATAATTCTCCATTTTAATCCTGAATATCTATCAAACCCTTTATTGTTACTTATCATATAACTCATAGACTTTTTTGTTCCTACAAGCACAACCAATTTTTTCGCTCTGGTAATGCCAGTGTATAGTAAGTTTCTATTCATTAATAACGGTGCTCCCATAAAAATTGGCATAACTATAACCGGAAATTCACTTCCTTGACTTTTATGTATTGTTATAGCATATGCAAGGTCTAATTCATCCATATAGATTTCTTCATATATGACTTCTCTTTCATTGTCAAATACAACTAAAAGTTTGTTTTCTTCATCTATATCTTCTATGAAACCAACATCTCCATTAAAAACTCCTTCACCATCCCCTTCACCTTTTCCATCTATCCTTTTCCATTTCAAAGTATAATTATTTTTAGTTTGCATGACTTTGTCACCAACCCTAAAAACCAAGTCTTTATATTTTCTTTCTTTTTTCTGTTCACTACTTGTATTTAATATACCTTGAATCTTATTATTTAAATTGGTTACACCTAAAATACCTTTCCTCATTGGAGATAATACCTGAATGCTATTTTTACTATCCCATTCTTTATTAAATTTAGGGAGTCTTTTATAAATAAGTTCAATTACTGTATTTAATATCTCCTCATTTTTATCATTGCTAATAAAATAGAAATCCTTATCCTTTCTGTTTAAAACTGGCATTTCACCATTGTTAATCTTATGTGCGTTTACGATAATCATACTTTCCTTAGCTTGCCTAAATATCTCTTTAAGTCTAACTACTTTTACCGCTTTACTTTCAATAATGTCCCTAAGTACATTTCCTGGTCCCACAGATGGAAGTTGGTCAACATCTCCAACGATTATGACTCTAGTTCCCATTCCTATTGCCTTCAAAAGATTATTCATTAAAACTATGTCTATCATAGATGCTTCGTCTATAATTATTACATCACATTCAAGTGGACATTCCTCACTTTTAAAAAATGAAAGTTCTTCACCATCACCAAAGCCAAGCTCTAGTAATCTGTGTATAGTTTTTGCTTCTTTACCAGTTGCCTCTGACATTCTCTTTGCTGCTCTTCCTGTTGGTGCCGCCATAAAAACTTTTAATGATGCTTTTTCAAATATATCTGCTATACAGTTTATTATAGTTGTTTTACCCGTTCCTGGTCCACCTGTAATAACTTCTATACCATTTTCAAAACCGCCTCTTATGGCTTCTATTTGAGTTTCTGCAAAACTTATCTTCTTCTCATCTTCAAATTCCCTTATTCGCGTATCAACATCTATATCTATGTCATCATATTTATTGGTAGCCAATGTTACTATTTTTTTTGTTACTCCTAATTCACAGTAATAATATGGCATTGTAAATACACAATTTTCATTATTTATAATTTCTATCTTTATTTTTTGCTCCAATGTGCTTTCATATATATTTTTTTCTATCTCATCTTTGCCCACACATAAAGTATCACTAGCTTCTAATATAAGCTTATCCATTGGCATATAGGTATTCCCTTTTGAGCAAAATTCATTTAAAACATAATTTATTCCACTTTGTATTCTAAATGCTGAATTTCCTTCAATTCCTAAACTTCTTGCAATTTTATCTGCTGTTTTAAATCCAATTCCTGAAATTTCTTCAGTTAATATATATGGATTTTCTCTTACAACTTTTATAGAATCACTTTTGTATTTGTTATATATCTTTACACACTGATTTGCCGTTACACCATATGTCTGTAAAAAAACCATTATATTTCTTACTTCTCTTTGCCTTGAATAGGATTCATATATAATTTTTATCTTTTTTTCTCCAATACCCTCAATTTCATTAAGCCTATTTATATCGTTATCAAGTATTTCAAGAGTTTTTTCTCCAAACTTATCAACTATTTTTTTTGCAGTTACAGGTCCTATACCCATTATAATTCCTGAAGACAAATATCTTTCTATGCCTATTTTAGAATCAGGTACAATTTCCTCACAATTATCAACTTTTAATTGTTTGCCAAATTGAGGATGTGTAACCCATTGTCCTTTGAGCTTTAATGACTGCCCCTCAATAATATATGGTATGCAACCAACTATAGTGTAGCTTTTTTCTTTATCTTTAACTTGAGCTACAACATACCCATTCTCTTCATTTTTAAAAACTATATTATCAACGATACATATCAATTCAGTCATAAAATCTCTCCTACTTTAAAAGTTAACCTACATATAAAAATTATATCATATTAAACAAAAAATTCACTGGTTAAATGATTTTATAACTCAATCATTTAACCAATGAATTTTGTGAACACCTAACTATTATATATACTTTTTAATCTCTTCAACCTTGTCTAATTTTTCCCAAGGTACATCAATGTCAGTTCTTCCAAAATGACCATAAGCTGCAACCTGTCTGTATATAGGTCTTTTTAAACCAAGATCTCTTATTATAGCACCCGGTCTTAAGTCGAATATTTTTTCTACAATTTCAACTATCTTATCTTCAGCTACTTTTCCAGTTCCAAATGTATCAATTCCTATTGATACAGGTTTAGCAACACCAATAGCATAAGCAAGTTGTATTTCAAGCTTGTCAGCAACTCCTGCAGCAACTAAATTTTTTGCAACCCATCTGCTAGCATAAGCAGCTGATCTGTCAACTTTAGTTGGATCTTTTCCTGAGAAAGCTCCACCGCCATGTCTACCATATCCACCGTAAGTATCTACGATTATTTTTCTTCCAGTAAGACCTGAATCTCCTTGTGGTCCACCAACAACAAATCTTCCAGTTGGATTAATAAAATATTTAGTTTTTTCATCTAAAAGTTCAGCTGGAATAACTACTTTTATTACGTTTTCTATAATATCTTTTTCTATCTGTTCATGAGATACTGTTGGTCCATGTTGAGTTGATATAACTATGGTATCAATTCTTACTGGCTTATTGTCCTCATATTCAACAGTTACTTGAGTTTTACCATCTGGTCTTAAGTAATCAAGCGTATTATTTTTTCTAACTTCAGTTAGTCTTCTTGAAAGTTTATGAGCCATTGCAATTGGCATAGGCATGTATTCTGGTGTTTCGTTTGTTGCAAATCCAAACATCATACCTTGATCACCTGCACCAACAGCTTCGATCTTGTCCATTTCGCCTTTTTTAGATTCAAGTGCTTCATCAACACCCATTGCTATATCAGCCGATTGCTCATCAATTGATGTAACAACAGCACAAGTATCACAATCGAAACCATATTTTGCTCTTGTATACCCAATTTCTCTTATTGTTTCCCTTACTACTTTTGGTATATCAACGTAACATTTTGTTGATATTTCCCCCATAACATTAACTATGCCTGTTGTAACTGTAGTTTCACAAGCAACTCTTGCATCTGGGTCATTTGTTAATATGGCATCTAATATACCATCAGATATCTGATCACATATTTTATCTGGATGCCCTTCGGTTACTGATTCAGAAGTAAATAACTTTCTCATTTCTTTCCCTCCTAATAAAATTAAACAAAAAATTAAAGCCACTTCAAATAAGAAGAGACTTATGTTTTAAATCTCTCTTATCTTGCAAAATTTAATTTTGCAGGAATTGGCACCTTAATGTTATTACACATCGGTTGCCGGGTTTCACAGGGCCATTTTCCCTCCACCTCTCTTGATAAGAGCTAAAATTCTATTTATTAAACTATCATTGTTATACTATCACAGCTATTTTAAGTAGTCAATATATAATTTGAAATTAAAAAAAGACACATAAGTGTCTTTTTTGGTGGAGGAAGATGGATTCGAACCATCGAAAGCTGAGCTAACAGATTTACAGTCTGCCCCCTTTGGCCACTCGGGAATTCCTCCAAGTATGGTGCTGGCAATAGGAATTGAACCCATAACCTACTGATTACAAGTCAGTTGCTCTACCAATTGAGCTATGCCAGCTTATGAAATTTAAAATGGTGGGCATTACAGGGCTCGAACCTGTGACCCTCTGCTTGTAAGGCAGATGCTCTCCCAGCTGAGCTAAACGCCCA
>NZ_FWXH01000042.1 GCF_900176305.1 Clostridium acidisoli DSM 12555 | reverse complement strand
TTTCTCGCTCGACTTGCATGTGTTAAGCACGCCGCCAGCGTTCGTCCTGAGCCAGGATCAAACTCTCAATTAAAAGTTTGATTAAGCTCATTTCGCTTAATTTATTATCTAATGTTATTTCTAACATCAAAAGAATTTGCTGGTTTACTTAATTCTTATACTCTGTTTAATTTTCAAAGATCACTGCGCTGTCATCTGACAGCTTATATAGTATATCACGGTTTCAAACTCTTTGTCAACATGTTTTTTTATGTTGATTTGTAGCTTGTCACTTGCGACGTGTTTTATAATATCATAAATATATATACTCTTTTGTCCTTTAATCTCTATTTATTTAAATTATACCGCAAATGCTCCATATTTTTCATGAATTCGTTTATTTATGATTATTGATACACTAGGTAACGTATTCATATCGGTACCATATAAAAATAAAAAGTTATGGGATAATTATCCCACAACCTTCCATTTCCTTAAAAAAAACCTCTGCCATATCTTTCTTAAACTTAACACCATACATTTCCAATGATTTCTGGAGTGCTACTAAAGTGTAGCTTACAGTATGTACCCTTGCATTTTCTCCCATATGTCCTATTCTCAGAACCTTCCCATCCAAATAATCAAAAGAACCTGCAATCATCACATTAAAATTATCTACCATGTATTTTCTTACCTTTTTATCATCTAAATTTTTAGGTACGTTAAATACTGTTACTGTGTTAGAATATCCATCATATGTGTGAAGTTCTAATCCAGAACTAACAATGGCTTCTCTCGTTGCCTTTGCTATCTTCATATGTCTATCTAGTATATCTTTTTCTTCTAAAATGTTTTCCACTGCTCTTCTAATTCCCATAATATCACTGATTGGCGGTGTGTATGGGAACCACTTATCCTTATAATAATCTCTCCAGTTTAAAATATTACAATAAAACGATGCAATCTGGGTTTTTCTATTCTCCATCACATCAAATGCATCTTTGCTTATACTTAAAATTGTAAGCCCAGGAGGTGCAGACAGACATTTTTGAGAACCACCAATTACTATATCTATGTTCCAATCGTCTACCCTTAGTTCTTCTCCGCCCATAGCTGCTACACTATCTACTACTGTTAAAATTCCTTTTTCTTTTAATAGTGGACATATTTTGTCTATTTCGTTTAAAACGCCAGATGGTGTATCACAATGGACAACAGTAGCGTATTTAAAATTACTGTCCTTTTCTAAAAAAAATTTTAAATCTTCTAAATTAATTTTATGCTTTCTATCACCTCTAAAATATACAGGTTTACCACCGTATATTTTAACAAAGTCTCCAAAGCCTTCACCAAATACACCATTTTCAATTATTAGCACTCTATCATCTTTTTCAGTCAAGGACGCACATGCCGCTTCTAATCCAAGTATTCCTTCTCCACTTAAAATTCTTACTTGATTGTGTGTTTTTAATATGTTAGCCATTTTTAAACAAGTATCTTCATAAAAATCATAAAAGGATAAATCTATATCTGGATTAGTAGTTTCCTCAGCTCTAGCAAGTCTAACATTTGCCCTGACCATAGTCGGTCCTGGTGTCATTATAATTGGAACCTTCATTTAATCACCTCTATGCATTTATCTATGCTTATTATAATACTTTATGTTATTTTAGTTAAATGTATGGGTTCAATTACTTACTTTTTCTCCAATCAGAAAGACTTTCATACTTATCATTAACAACATCGTAATATAAAATCTCTTTTGTATCTTTATTTATAGCAAACCTATATACATTTACGTTATGATCTGGATGTGATTCCCCAACATAAATTCCATAATAATTTTTAAGATACACATTATTTGAATTAGGGTCTGGCTCACGTTCAACATATACTATTGCTTTTACTCCACTATTATTGCCTTCAAGTGCTTGAATAAAGCTTTTTACTTCGCTAACATTATCCTTTAAATACTCAGTAATTTGATCATCTGTATTTTTTACATCATTGGTGTCTGTAACTGTGAAATAATTGCTACTTCCATTGTTAGTTACCCCAGTAACTGTTCTATTATTTCTATCGCAAACTACTTTAATATCAATATTTTTATTTTCATCTATTATTTCATAATCCCAATATCCATTAGCTGTAGCAATTTGATTTACAAGATTTTTATAATAAATCTTATTTTCATCGTCCAAGTTTTTTGTTAAACTTACATAAAATATAGGATATGTTTTATCATTTTTAAAACCGACTTTTTGGATATCAATATTTGCATTTTTAAACACATATTTTACTGGATGATTCCATGAATTTATGTCTGTTATAACATCAGATTTATCATTAACGCTAGTAGGACTATCAACTTCATTGGTTGTATTGCCATTTATTGTATTGGTCATATTTAATTTTGCATCGTTTGAAACAGTACTTTCTACTTTATTATTTTCCACTTGTGACTTTTTTCCACACGAAGTTATACCAAATAGTGTTACAATTAAAATTATAGACAATGCAATTTTTTTCATAATATCGCTCCTCATATTTACAACGTAAGAGTTCATATTAACTCATTATAGTTATTATACAATATTTCCCCATAAAATCAATTATCACTTCTATCATTATTTATAATGTATATTTTTCACCTAATTGTCAATACTTGCAATATGAGGTGATTCAAATTATGGGTAAACAAAAACTCCTATGGATATTATCGTTAGTTCTTATCTTTTTATTATGCAGCGGACTAATTTATTCTGATCAAAAAAATAAAGAAATGCCTAATTCCAGAAGTACAGTTAATAAACCTGTTAGCTCTAAAACAAATTTACACCCAAACAAGAAAATCAACACCGATAGTTATGTATACATACACTATAAAGTGAAAGCTAAAGATGACTTATATAGTCTAGCTCATAAGTTTATGCCAGCATATGAAGCCTCCGATGTAGTAAAAGTCATCGAGAAGAAGAACAATTTAAATGGAGCCACTATTTATATTAATTCAACGTTACTAATACCAGCTGAAAAAGACATTACATATGAGAATTGATATTTATTAACAGTTCTCTATTGTAACCATAAAGGAATTACTACTTTAAATTCTGTTCTTGAGGCGTTGCTTGTAACTTCTATTTTTCCATCATGTAGTTCAATA
This sequence comes from Clostridium acidisoli DSM 12555, assembly GCF_900176305.1. GTDB lineage: Bacteria > Bacillota > Clostridia > Clostridiales > Clostridiaceae > Clostridium_I > Clostridium_I acidisoli. The sequence continues at coordinate 8,151 of NZ_FWXH01000042.1, read as the reverse complement.
ATATTTTTTGTTATGGCGAGTCCAAGTCCAGATCCCCCTGTTTCTTGAGATCTTGCTTTATCAACTCTATAGAACCTTTCAAAAATATATGGTAATTCCATAGGTGGTATTTGCTCTCCATAATTTATAAACTCTAGAACTGCATAAAAGCCTATTTTAGTTACTATTATATCCATAAATCTGCTGAATTTTGAATACTTTATGCAATTAAAAATCAAATTTTCAAATGCCCTCACAAGTTTATTGCTATCTCCCATAACATATATTTTCTCATCTATTACATTTAGCCTACACTCAATATTTGCTTTTTTAAAATTCAATCTATGTTCTATTGCAAGTTGCTTAATCAGTTCTATAATATTTATTTTATTCTTTGAAATCTTGATTCCATAGTTGTCTAATGTTGTAAGTTCAAAAAGATCATCTATCAAAACCTTTAATGCTTTGCTTTTTGTTAAAGCTATATTAATATAACTTCGAAGAATAAATTCATTTTGGTATTCATCATTGTCTACCAATTGCAAATATCCAATAATAGACGTAAGTGGTGTCCGCAAATCATGAGATACACTCGTTATAAGATCTATTTTAGTCTGTTCTGCTCTTCTTTCATCAGCTATAGCTAAAGTAAATTTATCCATGATTATATTAATATTGCTTGAAAGAGTTGCCAGACTGCCATACTCGTTTTTATAATCATTAGAAATACGTGTTTTAAAGTCACCCTTCGCTATGTCTTGAATAGTTTCATTTATTTGTAAAAAGCAAACTACCTTTTTTCTAAATAATAAATGAAACCACAGAACAAATACAATGCAATATGTAACGCTTTTGAATTGCTTCATCTGCCCTAAAATAAAGCTCGCATTATAGGTATCTAAATCAACCCTAAACTCTACAATTAATATATTTTGTGTGATATGTACAAGTAATGAAAGCAACATCATTGTAATAAATGTAAGTATAATTGCAGCTACAAATAAAATTAAAATTTTAAGTTCTAATTTATAAACATCAATTTTTTTCAATTTTATATCCTACTCCCCATACTGTATGTATTATTTTCTCCCCTTCAAGGTAGCATTCAACTTTATCTCTTATATTACTTATGTGAACCATTACTGTATTATTAGATTGAAAATATTTTTCGCTCCACACCCTCTCAAATATCTCCTCCGCACTAAAAACTCTGCCTGCATTACTTGCAAGAAGAAATAATATTTCAAACTCTCTAGCCGTTAGTGTAACTACATTATTTTTTACTAAAACAGAATGAGTAGATTTTTTTATAGAAAGCTCTCCTAACTGTAACAAGTCTTCATCTTTACTGCTTTCTATTTTTCTATCAAAAAAATAAGCCCTCCTAAGCAAGGTTTTTACTCGTACAATAAATTCCAGTTCATCAAAAGGTTTAGTTATATAATCATCTGCACCTGTTAAAAGTCCTGCTATTTTATCATTATTTTGTACCTTTGCGCTAAGCATTATAATAGGAACATTGCACTTTTGGCGAATTTTTCTGCAAACCTCAATTCCCCCAATTCCAGGCATCATAACATCTAGAATTATAAGCTGAGGATTTTCAACTTGAACCATCTTAAAAGCACTATAACCGTCACATGTTTTAATAACTTTATATCCCTCATTAGATAAATATATAGAAACTAAGTTTACAATTTCTCTATCATCATCAACAATTAGAATTTTTTCATTCATCTTATCACCTCTTGAACCTTTATGTGCTTAATGATAAATATTAATTTAATTATAAACCAAGCTCTATGCATTTACCATAAATTACAATCCATTTTTATCAGTTTGCTTATAGCTCCAATTAATTATTTTTTCCATGTCGCTGTCTACGCTATCATCGTTTGCAGATCCCAAAACTATCCCTATCATTCTCTTATTATTCCTTTCATAATACGCAACAAGACACTTCCCGGCTTCTGACGTATATCCAGTTTTTCCAGCTACACATCCATTAACATCAAGAAGTTTGTTTGTATTTGTTATATTGATATTTCTATCACCTACCTTCAAATCATAAGTCTTTTTACTAATTACATTCATTATCCATTTGTATCTATATATATTTTTAGCAATTATACTAAGATCATATGCTGTTGTATAATGATTTGAATTAGGCAATCCATTTGCGTTTACAAAATGACTTTCCTTGAGTCCAAGCTCTGAAGCCTTTTCATTCATCTTATCTGAAAATTTGTTTATATTTTGAGATACATTTTCTCCAATTGCTTCTGCTATATCATTAGCAGAATAAATAAGCATTGCATTCATTGCCTGATCTGCTGTTAGAATTTGTCCAACTTTTAAACCTATTTTATTTTCTGGTTCAGCCTTTGCATCTTTTGTATATACTATTTTGCCATTTTCAGGTTCACTGTCGGCAAAAACTTGCGCTGTTAAAAGTTTTGTTGTACTTGCAGGATACATACGATTATGTATATTTTTTGCATATATTATTTTATTATTATCTACCTCCAAAGTTAATGCCGCTTGTGCAACAACTTGTGGCATACCATTTTCAATATACTTTCCTCTTAAATTAACATCTGAGGTATGCTCTTTTGAATTAAATACCTCAATGACACCATTTTTACTTTCATATACTCCAATTATCACCAATAAAATTAAAAATCCTATAATGAATTTAGCCCGGCTTTTCATTAATTATTTCTCCTTTCATGCAATTAAGTTTTTTCATATGGATATTTCAATAGTTATGAATACTATACAAAAAATTATAAATCCATTATTTAAAGAGATTTTTAAATAAATCTTAAGAATTCTAAAGTTTTATGATATGTGTATATATAAATATTTTGAGATTTGTATATTGACTACTTGCACACATTGTATTATATTAAGTATATACTCAATGAGTTTTAACTTAACAAAGGAGCTCTGAAATGACAGAAACAAAAAGACAAAAACAAAAAATGATGACCAAAATACATTTGCTAGAAACAGCCACAAAACTATTTGGAGAAAAAGGCATACTTGCTACTAAAACTATAGATATAGCTAAAGCTGCTATGGTTTCTCACGGTACTGTTTTTTCTCATTTCCCTACTCAAGAGGACTTACTAAATGCAACAATAGAAAATTTTGGCGAGAAACTTGGTACTAGACTACATGAATTACTTGATGATAATAGTAGCTTAGCTGAGATTTTAAATGCTCATATTACTGGTCTGATTGAATTTGAACCATTTTGTACTAGACTTATAATTGAAAGACGGTTGCTTCCATCCACTGCTAAAGACACTTATGTAATGATTCAATCTATAATTTCATTTCATATTTGCTCAGCAGCACAAAAGGAAATTGATGAGGGCACTATTAAGAATCAACCTGTCAATTTAATTTTTAATACGTGGTTAAGCCTAATTCATTATTATATGTCTAATAGTGATTTGTTTTCTCCAGATGGATCTGTTCTAGAGCAATATGGCGAGCAACTATTACAACATTACCTTAGCCTTATAAGATTATAAAAATATTGAAAGGAATGATTTCTAAAATGAAAAAATGTATTGCCTGTGGTATGCCAATGGAAAAAAAAGATGATTTTGCTATGGGAGATGAATCTAAAGATTATTGCCGTTTCTGTGCTAAACCAGACGGTTCAATGCAATCCTACGAAGAAAAGTTAGTTTCACTTACTTCTTTTATAATTAAAAACCAGGGATTAGAACAAATTTCTGCTAGAGCTGCAGCAGAATCAATGATGTCTAAGCTTCCTGCTTGGAAAGCATAATACGAATCTAAATACTTTAGTTCTCAGAAAATTAGGTCATATAGTTGTTTTTAGTCTAAACAACTATATGACCTAATTTAAAGTTAAATCATTTCTATTAAAATCTCTTTACCGTTTGTTTTCATTCGCCTTACTAATCAAACGAGCTTTTATCCTTCTTTGAAATATAGAATTTAAAATTGAAATAATACAGAAAAAGCCTACCAAGTTTATGCCAGAACCTACTTTAAGTTTATCTATAAAAATAGTATTAAAAAATCCTACAATGAAAAGAATGGATGTGTATGCATTTAATTTTCCAACGCTATTTATATAATGCTTTAGAGCCTTGTCATCTAAAAGCTTCTCCATTGGTACTATTTTTTTATTAACAATAAATTTTGGCTTCTTAAACATATAAGCTATGGAAGTAAAAAAATACAACAAAAATATTATTACACATATACTTATGGCTATAAAATCAAATATCATAATATGCACCTCTTAACCTTAATTTTTATCCGAAGACTATTATTCGTTTCTCTACTCTCTTTTTACCAACATTATATCTCTGCAGTCTATATCACCTAGCGCCCCCCTATTCACTTGTCTTCAATGAGAAATAAATAAACTCATTATCTCTTTTTATTTCTATCATTCCTAACTTTATCAGTAAATTGTATGATGCATCATTATTAATTAAACAATCCGCTGTTATTTCTTTCACATTTTTCTGTGAAAATGCCCATTTAACTAAAGCTTGTACTGCTTCAAATGTATAGCCTTGTCTTCTTTTACTGTATATCGTTCCATATCCTAAATCGATTTGACCACTACTATTAGGTTTATCCTTAAATCCACCATCACCTATAATGCAGCCATTTGCTTTATCTATAAACACCCATGCTAAAAACCCATCTGGAGCAGCAGTGTTGGATAACTTCTCTTTAAGTATAGGCATAATTTCTTTTATATCAACATTAGGCCATTCAGTATTGGGTTTTATTGCAAATTCATCGTATGCTCTGATGTCATCCTCCAACATCCTTGATACAAACTTATAAGTCATTGGCATAAGCAGTAACCGTTCCGTTTCTATTTTTAGCTGTCCTTGTGTTCTCATTTTGCATCAACTCCCATTTTTACACGATGTTATAATTATAACATTACTTCCAATTAGCTGTATATATCTAAATATACCGTAATTCTTATTATATATTTTTAATCTTATATTAGCAAAAAAAGACAGGTTTTATATTCATCGTTGAACTATAATATAGAAAAAGATTTAATAAGGTAGGTGTCTTGCAATGAATTATGATGCTTGTATTAAGAAGTCTATTGAATATATTGAGCGTAATCTTAATAACGAAATAGGACTAAAAGATATTGCAGATAAAGTATTTCTATCAAAATACCACTTTCATAGGGTGTTTCATGCTGTAGTAGGGGAAAGTGTAGCAGAATATATTAGAAAACGAAGACTTTTAAAATCTGCAGACGAACTATTAAACACTAATGATAAAATTGTTGACATAGCATTTAAATATCAATTTAATTCACAAGAAACCTTTACAAGAGCTTTTAAAAAACTTTATGGAGTGTCTCCAAGAGAATTTAGAAAAAGCAAAGGTATTCTTACAACAATTAACTCAAAATACAAAATTACTAACAAGCTTTCTATGGTAGCGTAATAATTTAAAGGAGTTGATATTATGAGTTTTGTACCGATGGTAATTGAGCAAACAAATTTAGGTGAACGTTCTTATGACATTTACTCGAGACTTCTAAAGGATAGAATAATAATGTTAAATAGTGAGGTTACTGATGAATCAGCAAGCACTGTCATAGCACAGCTACTTTTTCTAGAATCACAATTTCCAGATAAAGATATTAACTTTTATATAAATAGTCCTGGTGGTTCTATAACTGCAGGCATGGCAATTTATGATACTATGCAGTATATTAAACCCGACGTTTCTACCATATGCGTTGGACTTGCCGCGAGCATGGGCTCCTTCTTACTTTCTTCTGGTGCCAAAGGAAAAAGATTCGCTCTTCCAAATAGTGAAATATTAATACATCAACCATCTGTATATGGAGGATTCAAAGGCCAAGCTACAGATATAAAAATTCATACTGACTGGCTTTTAAAAACAAAAGATAAGTTAACTAAAATATATAGTAATAATACAGGGCAATCAATTGAAAAACTAGAATCAGATATGGAAAGAGATTTTTTTATGTCTGCTGAAGAGTCGAAGAATTATGGTTTGATAGATGAAATTCTTATAAGGTAATACTAAAAGCAGCATTAACATATATAAACGTTAATGCTGCTTTTAGCATGTATAAAACTGTTTTATAATTCTCCATTGTAGCATTAACGCACTCTTTTTATATAAGCTATTGATTAAACAATAATTACAAATATATTATTTAATGATAAAATATTATATAATTGCAATATATTTAAAATGAAGAAAGGATATTAACCCTTATGCGAATTATAAAAAAAGTTTTTTATTTTTTGTTTTTATTTGTTTTTGTACTTATACCCTTTTGTATACCACAAAAGGCAGCTTTTGCAGCTTCAGGTACTTATTCTATATCACAAATAAACATAAATGCTAGTGTAAATGAAAGTGGTGATATGTCAGTCACAGAAGATTACACTTACCTATTTACTGGCAGTTTTAATGGAATAAAAAGAGATATCGAAACAAATGGTTCTGCTGGACTTTACGATGTTTCAGTACAAGTAGCCAAGGGCTCTGAAATTGAAACCCCAAAATTTGAAATTAATAATATTAATAACGGTAAAGAAATTAAAATATACAGTGCCAGTAAAAATGAAACCAAAGATTTCATCATAAACTACAAAATAAAAAATGTAGTAACTAAATACTCAGATTTAGCAGAATTAAAATGGATATTCTACAAAAATGAAAGTAATGTTACTACTAATAAGGCTACGGTCTATTTATCTCTACCTAAGAATATTGACTCAAGCGTAAAATATTCTGGAGAAGGTCCAAAGAGAGGGACTATCTCTTTAGATGGTAACAATAGAATTAAACTTCAATTAAATGACTTAGGTGATAATGATATTATTGGTGCGTCTGTTACATTTCCTCCTACTTGGATTAATAGCTCAAGGTCCATAAATATGTCAAAAGCATCATATGATACTATGATAAAAAGGCAAAAAATTATAAAGGCTTTAGCTATAGTTGTTCTTTTAGCTTTAATAGTAGGCTTAATCCTAATAGTTATATATACTTCTGGCAGAAAGAGAAGAAATGCAATTAAAGCTTACAGAGAAAACTATGTATTTTATAATGGAGAATATTATTCCGAATTGCCAAGTAATCTCCCCCCAGAGTTTGTAGCTATGCTTATGGATAAAGTTCTAGGCATAAATGAACTTATGGCAAGTATATTAAACCTTGCTAACAAAGGTGTCATAAACTTTAATCAAGATCCTATATCAAATCATAATTATAAAATGCTTTGCTTTACTATAAACACTCATATCCAAGATTATAATCTTTATGAGAGTGAACATTATTTAGTAACTTGGCTTAAAACTTACTGTAAAAACAATTTAGTTTATCTTAGTGATATCAAGGACAACGCCGATAAATCTAAATTTTCAGACAAATTTACTGAGTGGAAAAATATAACTCAAAAAGAGACTAATACTCCAGAGTTTCATATATCTATACTTGGCAAAAGCATACTTACCAACAAATATGAAGATGAAAGAATAAAATGGTTAGCTTTTAAGTCATATCTTAGAGATTCAAATCACACTGAATTTGCATCCCTAAAATTAAACACAGTTATGCCCTATGCTATAGTACTTAATGAATCTGCCACTATGCTTAAAAACTTAAAACAATATAATATCTATGATGATATTAGTCTTAATAACAATATATTTATCAATTATTGGTTCTTAAATTATTTTACTTGTATGTATTATGAAGAAATAAATAAACACTATAACGATTATGTCAATAACAGCGATAATAACAATACCAACTCTTTTAACAACTTTTCTGATGGTAGCGGTGGCGGTTTTGGCGGTGGTGGTGGAAGTAGCGCCTTCTAATATTGAAAAAGTTTCGCACATAAAAAAACATCTAAGCATATTGCTTAGATGTTTTTTGGTGGCTTACCGGGGAATCGAACCCCGGACAACATGATTAAAAGTCATGTGCTCTACCAACTGAGCTAGTAAACCAGATATAAAATTTAAATAAAGACCCAGCGACGACCTACTCTTCCACAGGGCTGCCCCTGCAGTACCATCGGCGCTTTAGAGCTTAACCTTCGTGTTCGGAATGGGAACGGGTGTTGCCTCTAAGCCATTATCACTGGAT
>NZ_FWXH01000034.1 GCF_900176305.1 Clostridium acidisoli DSM 12555 | reverse complement strand
GGTCCTCAATTCACTTCTGTTAAATTCGAACACTTTTGTAAGGTACACAGTATTTATCATGAGCTCATTCCAACAAATTCACCAAACTATAATGCTCATATTGAGTCTTTTCATTCACTTCTCTCCAAAGAATGTATAGCTTGGAATGAGATTAGAAATTTTACTCATGGATACTTGCTTATTGATGAATATATAAAATTCTATAATGAGGAAAGAATACATGGAAGCTTAAACTATACGAGTCCAAATGAGTTTATAAGAAAATCTATGAATTAATTAGCATTCGTAAGAAATTGTTGAAAATAAGGGGAGCAATCCGCTTCAAACTACGTCCTTGCAACCCAAAATAGACGTACCAACAGTTTGCTATGACCCCGAAGTGACCAGTATTTGACCTAGCTACAACCTAAATAATAAAAAATGCTGACTAACATTGGATAATAATTTCTTTTGTTAGTCTTTTCTTTTGCAATAGCTACTACAGTAGAGAGAAAAATACATGGTTTAATATATATTTAAAATATATTAAATAATATTGAAAAATATGAATAATAGATAATTTATATGCGTTAATATAAATTATTTGCGAAGCTATTTGTAGTTTTATAGGTTAACAATAAAAAAAATGTCGAATTTTAAATGTACACTACAAATTTAACATTTAATTGAATGAATACATTGATGAGTGTATAATTCAATTAAATTAAAAAAAAACATAAACTTTAAAATTCATTAAAAAATTAAGAGGTTGGAAATGATAAGTAAGCAGAAATTAAGTTTTAGAGAAGAAGTAGTTTCAAATAAAAAGTGTGTGTCTATTGATTTAGAAGAATTTAATGATGTTGTAGATTTTGAAATCAATATGATACAGAATAATCCTTCCCTACCATTTTTAGATGTAAAAGTATTTCGATTAGATAACGTAACAAAACTTGTATATGACGTAGGAAGAAAAGAAACTTTGGAACATTTTATAAATAGCCGTGAGTTTGGGAAAGATATATTTTTTAATATTATAGAATCAATAATGAAGACAATAAATTCTAGCAATGAATTTATGCTAGACAATAATAAAATAATATTAAATTTGAAGTATATATTTATTGATAAAAATAGTTTTCTAATATATATGATATTTGTACCAGTGGATATGAGGTATGAGTATTCAATAGAGGATGAATTTGCAAATATATGTAAAAAAATACTCGATAAATTTAAAAATATAAAAAAAGAATTAAGTCGTAATGAAAAAAAGATAGTTGGAATTATAAATAGTAGAAATTTTACTTTTGAAAAATTAGAACAAGCATTCTATTTGTATAATAAAGAGAATGTTAGTGAATTGAATTACAGAAAAGATATAGAGAATACAGGTGATTATGATGAAATATTGAAAGAAATTGATAATAAGTTAAGAAGTCACGAAAATTATGAAAATCAACAAAATGATGATAAGAATAGTCATATAGAGAAAAGTATAATTGAAGAAAACTATAAAGATATAGATGGATTGGATTTTTCAGATTTTGATATAGATGACTATGAAAATAATGAAGAGAATGATGAAGAATTAGGATACAGAGAATACAGGGATGTACAACAATTAGATAAAATAACCAATAATAAATCTAATAAGTTATTTATTTTGCAGCTTATTGTTGTGATGCTTATCGGAAGTATAGTTTTATTATTTAGTGTAGATGACAAGCAATTTTTTATCATGGTTATGAGTATAATGATATTTGTGCTAATTTTACTTGTGGTGTTAATTGTTTTAAGTTTTAGGAAAAAGAGGAATTAAAGGCAGGGAAGTTCATGGAAAAGTATAATATGATTATAGTTGATAGTGATGAAAGATATATTAAAAATCTTATGAACTATATTAATAAAAATTATTCGAATATATTTAATACAACTTGCTTCACTGATTATTTATATATGGAAGAGTATATTAAAAAACAAAAGAAAACAGAAATTATTTTAATAAGTTTGGAATTATTTAAAGATAATATATCTAAACTTAAAGATAGATTTGTAATTATATTAACGGAAAGTCTATCAGAATATGATGGTCATAGCTGTATAAAAAAATATCAGTCAGCAGAAAAAATATGTAAAGATATAATAAAAAAATATGAAGTAGATGGGAAAAATATAGAAGATAATAAAGATACAAATGTAATTACATTTTATTCGCCAATCGGTGGAATAGGGACAAGCACTTTGGCAATAAGTACGGCATATTCCATAGGACAAATGGGCAAAAAAGTATTGTATGTAAATTTGGAAAATATACAATCTACAGAAATATTTCTAAATAATTTCCCAAAATCTAAATATAATTTATCAGATTTAATAATTAGTATAAAAAATAGAAGTAATAATTTTTCTGAAATTTTAAATTCAAGTATAAATAAATATAGTGATTTAGAATTCTATTATTTTGGAGTTACTGATAGTATTTTGGATATTGAAGAATTAACTTATGAAGATATAAAGGATCTTGTTGAGAATATCCAAAAGGTAAATTTGTTTGATTTTGTTGTTTTTGATCTTCCATCAACACTTGATACAAAATATTATAGCTTATTTCAAAAATCAAATAACGTTTTTATTTCTATAGGCCAAGATAAAAGATCAAATTATAAGATAGATACGCTATTAACTCAATTAGATAATACGGAAAATTTTTTGTTTATAGTGAATAAACTAAATAATAAAAAAGAACAATTATTTCCACGGATTGTGTCAATTAACGCAAAGCCTGTAATACAAACTATAAACTTTTATGAAGATATTGAGGGAATTTATGATATTGATAAATGCTTTGAAATTTGCTCGGAATTTAAAGAGGATATTGAACAGATAGCAAATAATGTATTAGATTATTAAGGGTGGAGGATGAATATGGAAAAAGCTATTGTTACAGTTGGAGTAGATGGTACATCTATAGAAAGAGATTTAGAAATACCAATTGACATTTCGGTGAAAGAAATATGTGCAGTATTAAGTAAGGCTTTAAATTTAGAAGAAAACAAAATTAATATTACTGGTTACTATTTAAAAGCTGAAAATCCAATTTGCTTTTTAAAGGGCAATGACATATTAAAGAAGTTCAATGTTTCAGATGGTACAAAGATAAGTTTAGTTTAGGAAAAGGTGATTATATATGGTAGATGCTTTAGATTACTATAACGTTTTAATATTGTATAATGATGATTTTTATAAAGAAGTTGATTTAGATCATCTCGATTCGAATTTTGTTTTAATTGGTAATACTGAAGAATGTAATATAAATTTAAATATTAAAACAGAAACAGACATTAATGTTAGATTTATAAGAGATGATAATGGATGGCAAATTTCAAATGGTAAAAACTCATACTGTGTTATAAATGGTATAAAGGTAACCAGAAGACCAATCATAAATGGTGATAAGATTGTAATTAAAAATGCAGAAACAGAAATAGAACTATTTAAAATAAATTATTTTATTGATTTTGTTGCTGAAAATGAGAATTACGACAAAATAGTATCTTTAGATAAAGTAAGAACTTTAAAGATAGGTAGTTCAAAATCAAGTCATATTATTATTAACGATGATATGATAGAAAAAAATCATGCTTTAATTTCTAAGGAAAAAGATATATTCTATCTTTCAGATCTTAAAAGTAAATTTGGAATATATTTAAACGGAAAAAGAGTAGATGGAAAAGCTATATTAAAGGATAATGATTTTATAATAATTTGTGGATATAGGTTTTTATTTAAAAATGATACACTAGCGATGTCAAAATTAAATGAAAAAATAATTGTAAATAAACTAGAACAGATTCAAGATACTTCTAAGGATTCATTACTGGAATATCCATGCTTTTACAGATCTCCACGGCTACTGAAAAATTTACCAGAAGAAGAAATTTTAATAGATGATCCTCCACAAAAAATGAAAAGTGGAGAAAACAATTTATTAATAACCATGATCCCGTTGGCAGGGACAATATTTCTTACAATGTTAATGAATGGATCTCAAAGCAAAACAAGTATGGGATACTCGGTGGCAATGGCAGCATTAATGGGTATAGTTGCAATTATTGCCTTTTCAATGCAGACTGTGAAAGCAAAAAAACAACAATTTAAAAGGTACAAAAATTATAAACAATATGTAAAAGATAAAGAAAAACTTATAATAGAAAAAAGAAAAATATTTATTGAAAGTATAAATGAAATGAATCCAGATACAAAAAAGTGTATAGACATTGTGGAAAAATTCGACAGAAAAATGTGGGAAAGAGGACCAGAACATAAAGACTTTCTTAGTGTATCAATGGGAAACGGAACTGGTAACTTGTCATTTAATATTAAGGTTCCAGATATGAAAGTTGAAATTGATAAAGATAAGTTAAAGGATGACCCAAGAAAACTTAAAGATGTATATGGGAAAGCGGATAATATTCCGATTTGTATAAATTTAACTAAAGAGTTTCCAATAGGAATATATGGCAATAGACAATACACTATAGAATTTATAAAAAATCTGATCATAAAGATTGCTACGCTACATTATTTTGAAGAAGTTAAAATAGCAATTCTTCATCCTAAAGATGAAGAAAAAGAATGGAGTTGGGCAAAGTGGCTTCCTCATGTATGGGATAACAATAAAAAAATGAGATATATGGCTGACACTAAAGATGCGGCACATAATGTTTTAAATTCTTTATACAGTGAGATAAAAGATAGAAGAAATAATGAATATGAAGATAATGAAAAAAGAATTTTGCCACATTATGTAGTTATTATTGCAGATAATTCATTAATAGAAAATGAACCTATAATGTCTATATTAGAATCAGATGAGGATTATGCAGCTACTGGGATATTTGTTTATGATCATATAGGCTTGATACCACAGAAAAGTAAAAAGTTAATTGAAGTAATAGATAACAACAATGTTAACATTCAAGATATTGATAAAGGAAATGAATTACAAAAAGTAAAATTTAATGACGTAGAATTAGAAAAATGCATGAATTTTTCAAGGAGAATGTCGCCTATATTTGTGAAAAGCTCATATACCAAGAATTCTCTAACTAGTTATCTAACATTATTTGACTTATATAATATTAAAAGTGAAAATGACCTTGATATGATTAGTTACTGGAATAAAAATGAGATATATGAAACTATGGCTGTTCCAATTGGGTTAAAAGCTGGAGATGAAATTGTATATTTAAATTTGCATGAAAAATTTCATGGGCCACATGGACTTGTAGCAGGCACTACAGGTTCTGGTAAAAGTGAAATATTACAGACCTATATAGCATCTTTAGCTATAAATTATCATCCGTATGATTTGGGAATTATTATAATTGATTATAAGGGTGGTGGAATGGCTAATCAATTTAGAAACCTTCCACACTTGATTGGAACAATAACAAATTTAGATGGAAATCAAATAGATAGGGCGCTTATTTCTATAAAGAGTGAATTAAAAAGAAGACAAAGAATGTTTGCAGAAAATAACGTCAATCATATAGATTCATATATAAAATTATTTAAGAATGGCACTGCAAAAGAACCAATCCCACATTTGATTATAATAGCAGATGAATTTGCAGAATTGAAAAGTGATCAACCTGATTTCATGAGTGAACTTGTTAGTGCAGCTAGAATAGGTAGAAGTTTAGGAGTTCATTTAATTCTTGCAACACAAAAGCCATCAGGAGTAGTTGATGACCAAATATGGTCAAACTCTAAATTTAAATTATGTTTAAAGGTTCAAAATACTGAAGATAGTAATGAAATGATCAAATCACCACTTGCAGCAAATATAGTAGAACCTGGAAGAGCATATTTTCAAGTTGGAAATAATGAAATTTTTGAATTATTTCAGTCAGCTTGGAGTGGAGCGAAAAAATACGATAATGACGATGTAACTAAAAAAGAATTAGAAATATCAGAAGTTCTTATAGATGGAAATAGAAAGATTGTATATTCTTCTAAGGATGATACTAAAAATAAAGATGGAAAGACACAACTTGATGCAATAATAGATAAAATAAAAGAAGTTGCTATAGAAAATCATATTAAAAAACTTCAAGGACCTTGGCTACCACCTTTAGAAGATATCATTTATTTGGATGATATTATAGGTGAATTTAATTTAGACAAATGGGAAAAGGATAAGAAATATATAGATCCTTGTATAGGAAAAATAGACAATCCAGAAAAGCAAACTCAAACGGATTTAAGTGTTAATTTTAGTGAAAATGGACATTTGCTTATAATTGGTTCACCTGGAGTAGGTAAGACAACTTTACTTCAAACTATAATTATGAATATGATTAAGATGTATACGCCTGAATATGTAAATATATATATATTAGATTTTGGAACAAGAATTTTAAAAATGTATGAAAATGCTCCACAAGTTGGTGGAGTAATAACAACAGATGATGACGAGTTAATGAAAAATATTATTAAATTTATTTATAAAGAAATACATAAAAGAAAGAAATTATTAGCGGATAAGGGTGTAAGTAATGTTATTTCATATAGAGAGGCTACAGGAAAAATATTGCCTCAGATTATAATAATAATTGATAACTTTGCTGCATTTATGGAATTATATGAGGATTATGAGGATGATATAGCTAAATTTTCAAGAGAAGGAACTAATTTAGGAATCAACTTAATATTAACTGCATCCAATTCGTCAACGGTAAGATACAAGACAAGTTCTAATTTTAAAACAAATATTGTACTTAACTGTCTTGATAAAAGTGAATATAGCAATGTTTTTGGAAGAGCAAATATAGTCCCTTCTGATAATCCAGGAAGAGGACTTATAAAGGAAGAGCAAATATGTGAAATTCAAGTTGCATTGCCTGCAAAAGGAGACAGCGAAGCAGAAAGATCTAAAAATATAAAAAGCATTATCTATAAGATAAATGAGAATTGGAAAGGTAAAAAAGCAACACCTATTCCAATGATTCCTCAAATTTTAAATATTGATGAATTCATTAAAAATACGATATTTAACACTCAAGCTAATGAAGTTATTGTTGGACTATCAGTAAATGAATTTGAATGTGCAACTATAGACTTGAAAAACGTAAATTTCATACCAATAATTGGCGGTGAGGGTGCTGGAAAAAGTAATGTTTTGAAGTCAGCTATATATACCATGGATAAAGTTATGAATAAAGGTAGTTTTGAAGTATATGTGCTGGATTCTAGTTCATATGGATTGGCACAAATGGACAGTTTGTCACTAGATTCAGTGAAAGGGTATTTTACTGAAATAGATAAAATAAAAGAATTTTTAATGAATATGAAACAAGAAATTGATTATAGAAAAAATATAATTAATGAAGAAGTAAGTAAAAGCAAGGGGAAAGTTAAAGAGAATGATATAATCGATAAATTTATTAAAAAAATTATCTTAATAGATAATATAGATGAAACACTGAGCGCTCTAAATGAAGAGTATGAAATTAATGATTTTCTAACGGAAATTGTTAATAAAAACAATGGATATGGTTTAGTTATTATTGCAGCAGGACAAGAAGATCAATACAATAACTTATCATACAATCATCCATTTATGGATGTTGTAAAGAGTAAAAATAGAGGAATATTATTGGGTAGTGTCGAGTATCAAAACTATTTCAACATAAATGTAAGATATGGGAATAATGAGAAACCTATCAAGCCAGGGGATGGATACATAATATCAAATGATGGATATGATAGAATAAAAATTCCACAAATATAATGTTTAAAATATGCTTTTAACGCATCATAAAATGTTTTTATAATGTGTTTAAATATTAATTTGAAAATCGAAAGGAGAATGAATTATGGCATCATCAAAAATTACTATAACACCACAGGAGCTTACAAATTCAGCAGGAAAATTTAAGAGAGGTTCTCAAACTACAGCACAACTTTTAAGTAGCCTTAGAAGTGAAGTACAACGATTAGAAAGTACTTGGCAAGGTGCATCACAAAGTGCCTTTTTCCAGAAATTTGATCAACTAAAAAAACCTCTAGATGAATTTGTAACTGTTTTAGATGAAATCAATCAGCAGTTAACAGGTGTAGCTAAAGCTATGCAAGATGCAGATAATCAGATTGCTTCTAAATTAAGATAAGAAATGATTTAACTAAGAGAAACCTCATATTTAAATTATGAGGTTTCTTAGTAAAAAATATGTTATTAGAGAGAGATGATATTCAGATTGAGTTTTTTATCATTAAATAGAAAAAAAGATGAGAAAATTAATGAAGTTATAAATAACCAAGAAAACAGGCAACACGATAGATTAAATTTACAGGTTGATTATGATTTGATTATAGATAAAATTCTGTCGGAATTTATAGTTAATAGAGCAAGTCTTATTAATTCTGTTGAAAGAGGAATTAGACAAAAAAAAGATTTAAATAATGAAATTTTAATATTTTTGAAAACAAATGAGATATATCTTACCAAAATTCAGGTGATTGAATTACTAAAAAGATTTGAAACATATGTATGGGGATATGGAATTTTACAAGAATTAATTGATGATAATGATATAACAGATATTAAAACTATTGATTATGACAATATAAGAATAAAGACAAAAGGCAAAAGAAAAAAAGCTAATATAAAATTTTCAAGTAGAGAAAGTTTAAAGAAATATATTAATTATATAGCAACTAAAAATAACTCTATGTTAAGTGAAATTAATGCAATACAAAAGTTTACAGATAAGAACAGTTGTAAAAAATTTATTTTAAGAATAAATATATCTTCAGAATTTATAAATTCAAATGATTTACCATGCTTAATAATAAGAAAAATACCTAAAGATAAATATAATTTAGACAAATTAATGGAGTTAGATATGTTTAATGATGATATTAAAACTTATTTAAGAGAAGCTATAAATGGTGGGTTAACAATGTTTTTTACAGGAAAAGGAGCTAGTGGTAAAACAACTTTGATGAATGCATTAATTGATGAAATTCCCAAAGATGCCGCGTGCCTTGTAATACAAGAGGCAGAAGAATTGTTTACTAATAAACATCCAGATATGATTTTTCAGAAAGTTAAGCAAGCAAAGGGGGATGGAAAGATTCAATATTCATTGAGAGATCTTTCTATAAATGGACTTTTGTCAGACGTAGATTATTTTATTATTGGAGAAATAAAGGGTGGAGAAGCATATGACATGGCAAATGCAATATATACAGGACACATAGGTATGGCAAGTGTTCACGGTAATAGTGCTGAAGAAGCCATAAATAAGATTGTGCATTACATGAAATATGTTAGTGATATGAAAAAGGGCGAATTGCTTGAAATGTTAAGCAATATTGATACTTTAATATTTATGAAGGATTTTAAAATAATGCAAATATCAGAGGTATGTGGATTTGACTATGAAAAGCAAAATTTAATTTTTAATAGAGTTTATGAGTATCAAATAAATGAAAAAAAAGATGGTTACGTATCTAATTTTGTTAGATTAAATGATAGTTGTGATAAGATAAAAAACAAAAAGAAATATTGCGATTTTAGAAACAGTATTATGGGTGAATAAGATGATATTTTTGATTTTGGTTAGAATACTTTTCTTAATTCTGGTTTTAATTTTATTATATACATTATTTGATGTTTTCAGAGAAATTAAGTTAAGAGGATATATAGGAAATATATTTGGAAAATTTAGTTCTAAGTATGAAGAAAGACGAAAAAATAGAGATGTATATATTTTATTAGAAGGAGAAACAGAAGATATAACTTTTTTAGAAAAGATTGATTTATTAATTGAGCGTTCAGGTTTAAGGAGCTATATTCCCTTCGTAACTGGTGAAATATTGATTGTTTTTTCTATAACTAGTGCATTAATTATATCCATATTATTTCAAAAAATATCTGGACAAATATTATTTTCTATTGCTATATTTTTTATAATAATCTTCTTTATATATTTATCCTTAAGGCAACTATCTAAAATTACTTATGATAAAATTGATGATCAACTTTTAGTATATATAAATACTTTGGAAAATTTAACATCTACAAATTCAGATATTATTGAAATAATGGAAAAAGCATTGCCATACATGAGAGAACCATTAAAAACCTTTAGCAGGCAATTTACATTTGAATGTAAAAAAGGTGTGACTAAAGAGGAAGCGTTTAAAAACTTTGAAAATAAAATTGAAAGCAAGAGATTTAAGCAATTAATCAAGAATATGGAAATATGTAGTAAATATGAGGCAAACTATAAAGAAATATTAAACAAGTCTAGAGTAATAATGAAAAATTACTTTTCTGAAAAGGAAAGAAGAAAAAAAGAAGTAAGACAAGGAAGAATAGCTATAATAACTGTAATAATTATTGGTATCATACTGTTTAAAATTGTATTACAAATTGATGATGGTTTAGCTCTCCAGTTAAAAAATACATTTATAGGTAATATTATAATGGGTTACAATCTATTCGTTGTATTGTTTGCTATGTTTAAGTTTATTACTCTTGATAAAATAAATTATTAAAATTTAAGCGTAGGTGATAAAAATAAAAATTATAATATTGGCGCTTTACATTATAATTGGATTTAGTATATTTCTAGGAAGTTATTACATTTTAACACATATAAAATATCATAAGAAAAAAGATGGCATAAAATATGCTAAAGTCAATGGATTACTAAGGAATCGAAAAGAAGGATATTTTTCTTATGAAAGAATTTATAATTACTTAAAAAGGAATGGTAATCCACTTAGTTTGTCTCCTGGGGGATTTATAATCACAAAATTTATAAGCTCAATAATAATATTTGTGATATTTTTAAGTAATCCGTTTTTAGCAGTATTGTTGGCGTTTGCTGGATTTTACCTAATAGAACTAATAATTTTTTTAGATAATCGAAGCGAGATGAAAAAGATAAAAATCCAATTGACGGATGTATATGACTTTTTAAATATACAAACTTCGGCGGGAGTTTTTATAGGTTCAGCTTTAACAGAGGCTTATCTTATGGTTAAAAACAAAAGATTAAAAAGGGCATTGGCAGAATTATGCGCTGAAATAAACTTAACAAAAAATATAAACACAGCACTAGATAAATTTGAGCAGAATTTTAATTCTGTAGAAATAGAAGCATTTACTTTGACTATAAAACAATCTTTAATAACAGGAAAAATCGAACAAGCATTAAATGATTTGTCAAATTCTCAAAAAGAAATGAATCTTATAATAATACAGGAGCAGACTGAAAGCATAAAAATTTATAAAGATATTATACAAGTAATGATGTATGTTGGAATATTGTCTATGGTGTTTTTCGGATTAATAACAGAAATATCACAAGGTTGGAGTACTATATTTTAGAATTTAGGAGGAAGTTATAATGTTATATATATATATGGCTTTAAAATCAAAATTATGTAGCAATAAACTAACAAAAAAGTTAGGCGATGATAAATTAGTAGTTAGTCTTGTTTTAATAGCAGTAGGTGTAGTATTATGCTTTATTTATAGATCTGCAATCTCAACCAGTATTGGTGACGCAGTTAACTCATTGGATGACAAAATAAGCAATTTATTTCAGTCAACAACAAATTCATAAGAGTAATAGTTATAATGATATGCATTAAGAATTAAAAGGTGAATTTTATGAAAAAAAAGAAGGGTGAAGTTGAAGAATTTTTTATACAGATTTTAGGAATCATATTTGCATTTGCAATAATGATTTATGGAATATATTATGCAAAAACAATTATAGTGTATAATAATGCAAATCAAATAGCGAGGAAGTATATATTGGAGATGGAGACAAATGGTTTTTTGTCATCAGATGACATAGAAAACTTAAAAACGGAGGCTACAAAGTCAGGAATGACGGATGTAAGTGTAGATGCATCTGCTATACAAGTTGGTGATACAAAATATGGGGATAAAGTAACTTTGACAATTAATTTTAAAGAAGAGGTAAAAAAAATAGATTTCTCAGATTTTAGTTTGAGGACTGTTACAGATCCTGTTCCTGTAACAATAACTAAGTCTTCTACAGCTAAATTTTTTAACACAAAATGAAGAAAAAAGATGGAGGTATAATTGTTGAAGTTACTGTTTTTTTTATGCTAATGATTGTAATGATTCTCATAGTTTTTATCACCAGTTTAGGACAAGTAAAAGCCGAAAGTGAAATGGTTAATGATGATTTAGGCACTAGTGAACTAGCAGCATTTAAAGATATTGATACAGATGTGTTAGGAAAAAGTCAAAATTTAAATGAATTAGTTATAACAGATTATAATACAGCATTTCAGACTTTTGAAACTTATTTAAAAGAAAATTTAAATGTAAATGACAGTTTTAATCCAAATAGTAAAGCTAATTTTATAAAAAGTAAGGTAACAATATCTGATTTTGAAATATACAATCTATATGGAAACGATATTGAAGTTATAACATATAAAAATGGAAGTTTTTCAAAAGTGTACAATAATAATGCTAAAGGAACAATAAAAACTCCTAAGGGAAACATCGTAAATTATACAACTATATATGCAAAAATTGAATTTGATATTAATCCTATTTTCAATGTAAAAAAGCATGTTATATGTGAAGAGGAATCTAATATCGACAAATAGAGAGGTGAAATTTTTGTGCAAAACAAGATAATGGTATTCATAATATCTCTAATAATTACTGTTACATCATTTACATTTATCTTGTATATTGAGAGAAAAATATACAATCCAAATGGTTCCTCTGAAGTGTATGTGGCTAAAATAAATAAAATAGAAAAAGGATATGTAATAAATAAGAAAAATTTTGACCATTTATTTAAACTAGAAGAAAGAAGAAATGAACAAATAGTACCTAATCCAATAAAAAATAAAGAAGACCTAATGGATACAGTTATAAATGAAAACATATATAAAAATGAAGTTGTATCATCATCCATGTTATCTAAGGTTGATGATGAATTAGATGAAATAGACGACAAAAGAGAAATATCCATAAAGGGGAGTGATATTTCTGATGTGGTTGGAGGAGAACTAAGAGAAGGAGATAAAATTGATATAATGATGACATACTCATCGTCTAATAAAGTTATAACAGAAACCAAGATTAAAAGTGCATATGTATCTAAGACATATTCTAGTGATGGGAGCATAATCACTAGAGATTCACAAGACAAGCCAGCTACTACTATTAATGTTATAGTTAGTGCCAATGATGCAGATGTATTAGAAAATGCAATCAATGTTGGAAAAATTAAGGTTGACAAGGTATTGGATGATACTGAGTCTGGCGATATCAAAGTAGAAAATGATAAGCATTAACAAGGATGCATTTGAGGTATCTGAATGAAAAATATTTTAATATTAATTATTGTATCTATATTTTTTATAGTAAGCTCATTTAAATTAATCGGGTATATTAACATTAAAGATTCACAACATATAAGTTGTAAATTAATAAATAAGATTAATCTATGTATAGTTTCAAGTATCTTAAATATACTATTGTATTTAAAAGTAGGTTTAAACTTTGAATATATAGTATATTTTATTCTAATAATTTTTATAACAATGACAGCATATATTGACTATTTTACTCATTATATTTATAAAATTACAACATTTCCAATGCTATCTATATCGTTTGTCTATTATGCTATAAACATAATGGAAAACAATGTTTGTATAGATTCGTTTGTAAGTATTTTTTTTAGTTATGTTATGCTAAAAGTATTTTCTAGACTTAATTGGATTGGTGATGGAGATGTAGATGTTTTTGTAATAATATCATTTATTATTTTTAAAGACAATACATTAGCTATTATTGATATAATCTTGTCAATGTCTATTTCAGGACTTGTTGGGATATTTATGCTTGTTACAAAGAAAGCTGATTTAAATCACAGAAAGCCTTTGTGCCCAAGTATTGCAATAGCCACATATATTATATTGTTAATAATGTAATATTTTTTGAGGAGGGATGAAAATGCCAGATGTGCTTGTTGATGTAAATAAATTAAAGAATGCAGCAAAAGCTTATGAAAGCTATAAAAATGAATTGAATTCTATGCTAAATAGTATGAAGTCAGCTGTTAATAATTTAGAGAATGAGTGGAAAGGGGCAACTAGTAAAAGTTTTACTCTAAATCATTTTCCACAAATGCAAGAGGCCATGAAAAAACATATAAAAAAAATAGATGATTTAGAAAAAGAATTAAACTATGCTATAAGTCAATTCTCAATCTTAGATTCTGAGCTAAAATAAATTACAAAATGTTGGTGTTTAGGGGGTTTTAATATAAGAAGCAAGGTAGTTCAATATATAGTGTTGATTCTTTTTGTGGGAATAATATCAATATTTGTATTTAAACCAAGTGTAGTTATAGCACGTGATGGAGAACATATATTTGAACCAATGATTAACGATGGAAATTTAGAATATGATTATGGATTAAATTTTGTTTTGTCTAATAATATAAATGATCCACATATCTCAGGCAGTAAACCTTTTACAACCCCTCCATATCCTGATGACTCCCAGACTATAACTATAAGTAATCGACGTGACAGAAGCACAGGTTTAGAAAATGATGATAGAAGAGGGTGGAATTATTATGGTTGTGAATGGTTAACAAATTCAGAAATATATCGTTTTCACGATAATAACGAAGGTCACAATGAATATTTAGATGATTCATATAATCCGACCAACCCAGGTGATGGCAATGCAATTGAAGGAATTCAGGAAGGCTCATATTATGATGGATATTGGAATTCATACAGACGTGCTGTTATGATGCTATATTCTAGACAATTACCTTCTCCAGTACACTATTCAACAGTTGTATCATTTCCAAATTCATTTCCAAATGGATTACATACATATTTAAATGGCTCAGATTTATGGATACCAGCAAATGTTAATACTGATATTACTGATACTGGAATTGATGTATATCCGGATTCCTATGGGCAAAACGCTCAATATGAAGGAACTATACGTAATAATGAAATAATCATAAAATCAACTAACAATAATTCTGTAAGTATAGATAAATATATGGATGCTGATGGAAATTATTCGAATGATGTAGGAACTCAAAAAGGTGATGATTTAGTACAAGACTTTAATGTTTCAGGAGGAATTAATGAAAATGGAAATTCACCTAGTAGGGCAAATGTATCAACTAAAAATTGGAATGGGATGGAGAGAGAATTTACATCAGCAACTATGACAATAAATGGTCAAGATGGATTAAACCTTGAAATTGGAACAAAAGAAATGAACAAATATAATAGATGGGATGGTTATAGCAGTGGATTTTCATATAATAACGTAAATTATTCAGAACTTAAAATAGATGGGATAGCTCCAGGATTTACGGATACTGAAAATACAAATGTTGATAGCAATGTGCGAACAAGTGTAAACATGGATTCAAATCTTAACATAAGTGCAAATGTAGTAAACCTATATGATAACGAATCGGGAATAAAGTCCGTATATGCTAAAATTTATCCTTGTGATGAAGACGGAACACAACAAGATGGTATTGAAGCAAAAACAGTACAATTAAACAATGTAAATGGTAATTGGACATTAGATAATACAGATGCTTATGGGTTATTTCCATATGATCCTAATAAAACAGAGTATATAAATGTTGATATATATACTGAAGACAATGTAGGAAATGTAGGAAAGATATACTCAAAAACATTGGATCTTTTTACAGTGTATGCGTATGTTGTACCATATCAAAATCCAAGTTACAATCCAGATACCCAAGGATTATATTCATTTGAAAGTGGGCAATATGCAATATTAAAAATATTCACAAGTGGATATCCAGATAAACTTGAAATAACATATCCAGATGAACTTTCTGAAATAGATGACAGTTTAGATAGAGATGGAGAAAATGCAATGAGTATAACTCCACAGAAAAATCTTGAGACGGATGTAGTATTTAAGATACCGGAGTATACACCGATTGCTGATAATTACATAATAGATGTTATAGCCCACAGAACAAGTACAGGCAGTGATAGAGAAGATGACAGACCTAAATTTAATGTAGTTGATAATATTTTTAATGGAATAAGGACTAGAATCAATAATAATAACTCTAAATGATAAGAAATCTATAAAAAACAGTTAGAAAGAAGGGAGAGAAGTTGAGTTTAATAAATTCGGGAAATGGAATAATAGGAATAGACTATGCAGAAATGAACCGAGTAAAAAGTAACCTAAAAAGAGCAAGAGATAAAAGCACGGAATTAAATAGTAGAATAAATTCAGCAATAACAAAACTGCAAGTAGATAAAAACTCCTCAAGAATAAAAATGGCAACGGATCAGCTAAGAGATTATTCAAGACAAGTAACAAGAATGCAAGGAGATATGGATAGAACAATAAATAAAGTGGACAAGGCAATAAGAAGATTCAAGGAAGTAGATAGTGCTTGTGCAGCCAGAATAAGAGCTATAGGTGGAGACGAAAGTGAAAAGAAAAGTTT
>NZ_FWXH01000030.1 GCF_900176305.1 Clostridium acidisoli DSM 12555 | reverse complement strand
AAGTAACTTCTCTCACCTTTGACGGCTTTAGCATCGTCAAAGCTTTCATCTAGCCGAAGGCTTTCTTTAATCTTTTTATCTAGCTTTAGCTATGATGAAAATCTTTAACTCTTGCTTCGCAATATCTTTGTACTAAGAACAATCAATCTTCTAACGTTCCCCTTATAGTAGAAGCTCCTGCAGTAAAAAAGGCAACTGCAAATAGGAGTAACACCCCTATGTTTGGAAGTATCGAAATTAACCCCTTGTTATTAAGAACCACATCTGTAAGTGCTGTAACTGCCCAGCTTTGAGGCATAAAGTAAGCAACATGCTTAAGAACAGGTGGAAAGAATTCTAATGGCATATATGATCCACCCATTAAACAGCTTATCTGAATTACCATTTGGCATATCATTGGTGCATTATTACGAGATTTTATAAGTCTACATAATAAAACTCCGAGGCCAAGTACTACAAGTATAAGAGAAGTAAACAATATCAAAAGTGCAGGAATAGAACTTCCCCAGCTTAACTTAAATAGTAAGGTTGTGCTACCAATCATAAGCAATACTTGTAGCCATCCTACTATTAAAAAGGCTAAAACTATTGAAAAAAGCAATACAAATTTGCTATTAGGAGTGCTAAGGCTTCTTTTTAAAGTTTTGTCATCTTTTCTTGCTATAACTTCGTTAACTATAAATATTACAGTAAACATCATAAAACTAATACAAAGGTTAATAGAGATTTGATTTCCAAGCGAATTCGTTTTATTCTTTTTAACTGTCTGTGAGGTGGCCATTATCTTGTTAGAGGCCACTGTCTTTGAAAGTTCAGCTACAATATTATTTGATGGTGGAAGCTTTGATTTTAAACTTGCTGAGATTTGTTTTGAAATTAAATTTTCATTTATAAAAGAATTAATTTTATTATCTGCTATCAAATTTGTGTTTCCACTGCTTAATGTTAGAACTTGTATATTTGGTTCAGAGCCATTCTTTAAAGACTCAGAAAAATTATGAGGTATCATTATCGCTTCTGCAACTACATTATGTTCAACTCTATATTTTGCATCAGCTTGGTTTGCTACATATACATTAAAGTTTGGAGAATTTTTAAATTCTTGTATTAAATTATTACCCATTTGTCCATTGTCTTTATTTACAAAATCAATATAAAGTACGTTTGTATTGTCATTATTATTTCCACTGCCAGAAAAAAAGGTAACTAGACACATGACAAACATTGGCATTAAAAGCGTTAATAAAAGCACGCTCTTATTAGAAATCATTCTTTTTAAGTGTAATATGGTTAATTTGAAAACTTGCATACTAAATCCTCCTAATATTCATACTTTAGTTTTATAGCGCCAAAGGAAATGCATAAGGAAGCAATAACTAATATTATGGCGAGAACTCCTACAATAGAAGAAAAACTATCGTTAAGCATGTTGCTAGAATAAAGATTATTAATCCAATAATTGATTGTAAAATGAGGAACTTCTCTCATAAATCCAGTGTAATAATCGGTAGGGAAAAAGCTTCCTGAAAACATTGACATTATAACTACAATAAGGCTAACTAGTACTGAGATTAGATTTATGCTTTTAAATAGAGTTATTATTATAGCGGTAAAGGCTGTGATTATGATGGCATGGGCTATTACAATTGGAATAAGGGTAAAATTGTTTCCAAAGTTTACGTCTATAAATAGCGATGAAACTACTAAAAAACATAATATTTGTACTGTAGATATTATAAAGGTAGTTAGAAGTTTTCCAAAATAAAAACACAATTTATTTGTAGCCGTTGAATATATTCGATTTAAAGTTCCATTTTCTCTTTCCTTTAATATACTACTTGACTGAGTCAAAACAATAAATAAACTAAACATTATTAGCATACTTGAAGAAAATTGCTGCTTAAATGTAAGAACCTTAGCTTTTGGAAGAGAGATATAGTTTAAATGAGTTTTATTTAAATCAGTGTCTATTATAGGAAGCAGGCTAGTAAATATTTTTTCAGTTAAAGTTTCGTCTTTTGAATTCTCTAGAATAACACTGTAAGCGCTGCTGTTCGTGTTAAGATAAGAACAGTAGGAAGTTACTATGTCAGATATAATTTCGCCATTTACACCAGCAGAAGGTGCTTTTAATACCTGTATGGATGCTTTTTTATTAGTTTCAATGTTCTGTGAAAAGTTTTTTGGAATAATTACCGCAGCAGTATACGTTCCATGTAATAACGCATCATTTACGTCATTAGTAGTAGAAAGCTTTTCTAAAGAAATAATTTTATTAAGCTTAGCTTCATTAAAAATGTTCTCTAACGGTTTTGATTCTTTATTGTTACTTAAATCTACGTAGGCTACTGTAAATTTTTTTATGGTTCTATCTGGATTTAATATATTTTTATAAAGTGTTCCATACATAAAAGAGAATACTAAAGGAGCAATTAAAAATACAAAAATATATACTTTAATGTTAACTAAAAATAATTTTAATGAATTTATAAAAATACTGAAAGTCTTCATGCCTATCCCCCTAATCTCTTAGATTCTTGCCAGTTAATTTTAAAAATACGGTTTCTAAATTAGGAACTTTTACATTTAAATTTTGTATCTTAACGTTGTTATGAATTAAAATATCAATAATGTCTTGAATGCCATTTTTATTAGAACTGTTTATAATTATTGTTAATAGTCCATCTTTAAAATTAATCCCGCTAACATTTTTAAGAGCTCTTAACTTTAGCTGAATTTCATTTGAATAATTTGTTAGATTTATCTCAATATTTTCCTCATTTGAAATCATTCTTTTAATCTCATCTTGAGTTCCACCAGCTATAATCTTACCTTCATCCAATATCATAAGCCTATTGCAAAGGGATTCAACCTCCTCCATATAATGACTTGTGTATATTACTGTAGTTCCGTATTTTTCGTTAAGGTTTTTAGTAAACTCTAAAATATGATTTCTAGACTGAGGATCAATACCAACAGTTGGTTCATCCATTATAAGTAGTTTTGGGTGATGCATAAAGGCAGCTGCAATGTTAATTCTTCTTTTCATTCCACCAGAATAATTTTTTATTTTATCCTTTGCTCTGTCTTTTAACCCTGTAATCTCCAGAACTTCATCAATTCTTGATTTTAAAAGTGATCCACTTAGCCCGTAAAGGGTTCCCCAAAATTTTAAATTATCAATTGCACTTAAACTTTCATAAAGGGCTATGTCTTGAGGTACAACACCAATGCTTTTCTTTGCCAAGGTTGGATTTTTTATGATGGAATAACCATCAATTATAACATCACCTTGATCTGGTTTTACGAGCCCACATATCATAGAAATAATTGTGGATTTTCCTGCACCATTAGGACCTAGAAGTCCAAAGGTTTCTCCTTTGCCTATTGAAAAATTTATATTGTCTACCACTAATTTATCGTCATATCGTTTAGTTATATTTTTTAATTCCAAAATTGTCATATCTAATCACCTCTTGTGTTTATTATATAATTTTAATAAATGCTTAAAAAATGAACTAGGTCATAAGATTAAAAAAATAACCATGACTTAAGTCATGGTTTGAAGATTCTTTACTTAATAATATTGTTTTTGAAGGCAAATATAGCAATTTGAGTTCTGTCTCGAAGTTGAAGTTTAGATAAAACCTCTGTAATGTAATTCTTAATAGTTCCCTCCGTAACATAAAGTCTTTCAGAAATTTCTTTATTGGTTAATCCTTCGCTTATACTTTTTATTACATCAATTTCTCTAGAGGTTAGTGAAAAAGTATGCTTTATATCTTCTATAGAAGCAGCCATATTTGATGAATTGGATTGTATTACTTTTGATGCCACCTCTGGATTCATTATTATATTTCCAAGGTGAACCCCTTTAATGCTATCTATTACTACTTCATGAGAGGTGTCTTTTAATAGATAGCCGCTAGCTCCAAATTTCATTGCATCAAAAATGTATTCGTCATCATTAAAAGTAGTTAATATTAAAATCTTAGTATTTGGTGAAGTTTCTTTTATAAGCTTTGTACCAGTAACACCATCAACTTTGGGCATTCTTATATCCATAAGGACTACATCAATAGGATTATTTTTGCAAAGGCTGTATGCTTCCTCACCATTAGCACAAAGACCAATAATTTCAAGGTTAGGGTCAGAACCAATTATAATATTAAGGCTGTCTCTTATAAGTTTTTCATCATCAACTATAGCTATTTTTATCTTATTCATTATTGCCCTCCTTAAGTTCAGCTATATTTTGGTTTTTAGGGATAAGTATATTTATCTCAAAACCTTGAGCTTCATGATTAAAGTATGAGAACGTGCCACCAATAAAATTTATCCTATTTTCCATATTTGTTAATCCAAATCCTTTCTCCATGTTTTTACTGCAGGTACCATTATCTCTTATATGAACATAAATTTCATTTGGTGAAAAATTCATGTTTATTTTTATATTAGTTGCGCCTCCGTGTCTTATGGAATTACTAAAACTTTCTTGAAACACTCTATAAAGTGTAAAACTTTGATCAGAATTTAAATCATAAACCATTTTAGAAACATTAAAATCCACTTTAACGTTTGAATTTTTTTCAAAATTTATAATAAGTTCTTTTAACAAAAATACACCACTGCCTTTATCAAAGGCTGAGGGACTTAATTCTCTAACTGCACGTCTAACATCTTCAAGACCAGTTTTGGTATAGGAAAGCATATTTGAAAGCATGGTTTCAGCTTCTTTTGGATTTGATTTCCACAAAAATGGGACTGCCTGAAGCTGAATTATTAGGGTTGATAAAGTATGACCAACTGTATCATGTATTTCTCTTGAAATTCTATTTCTTTCTTTAAGTAAAGTTATTTCTTCCACGGTAGAAGAGTAACTCTCCAGCCTTTCGTAAGCATCTTTAAGTTTTTCCTCAGAAATTCTAATTTTATCATATAATTTTTGAGCTTCAACCTTCTTTTCTTTTTGAGACTTAATATATTTGCCAAGAGATCCAACACCAATAATTACAATAGTGTTAAAAATTACATTTATGTACGTGTAATTTTGAAGTTTAGAATAGTCAGGATGCAAACTTATTAAAACTACAGCAACATATAAAATTAAATTCATGATTATTGATTCTACATTCTTAAGCATTGTTGAAGCATCTATTACAGTTATAAAGAAATAGATAAAAGTAAAACCTTTAAAGCTATTGTATAACAAACATATAACAAGTGTTTCAAATAGTAGAGAAAGTATAATAAAAAGGTTATGTTCACCAAGATAATATATTCTAAGTTGCGTGTTTATAATGTAAATTAAGAGATATATAACTAGTTTTAAAATGTTAAGCTTATGGTCTACATTAAGTGTAACTATTGATAATGATATACAAAAAAATATTGAGTATCTAATAAATAAAAATAGATATTCGTTTTCTTTCTTCATTGATTCACCGCCTGTATTTTTTAGTTTTTTCATAGCTCTAATCATTAGTTTAAAATATATTTGTAAATAAGGCAATTGTAAGAAAAAAATTGTTACTTTTTCTTATTTGTGATATAATATAAAAAATTGTATTTAAAGGTGTGAAATGGATAATTGTTTTTTAACTAACAACTAATTTAATAGTTTTCTCAGAAAAGTGTATACGGGTTAGTCTACATTTTAAGAGATGATAGTTAAAAAACGCTAATAGGTACAAATAATATTGATAGTATGAACTACAACCTAATTAGGGAGTAGTTTTATTTTTTTTGAATTAAAATATGTAGTGTATTTTTCTATCATCTCAAAATAAAATTATTTTGGAGATGGTTATATGTATGTAAAATTCAATGAATTAAGTAAGCTTTATGGAGAAAAGTACATCTTAAAAGATGTATGTGGAGAAATACAAAAAAATGAGAAAATAGGACTAATTGGAAGTAATGGAACAGGAAAAACAACATTATCAAAAATAATCACAGGAATTTTAGAATATGATTCAGGTAAAGTAGAATACACATCTAGTAATATAAAGATAGAATATTTATCTCAGTTTTATGAGGGACTAAAAGATATTTCTGTAAACAATGATATTTTAAATAAATTTAAGAGAAATAAAGACAAGGAAATTAAATTTAAGAAATCATTAGAGGCTTCAGGATTTACTAAGGATAAATGGGTTAACAAAATAAATACTCTAAGTGGTGGAGAGAAAACTAAATTAATGCTATGTGAAATTTTTACTAAGGATTTTGATATAATTATTTTAGATGAGCCTACCAATCATATGGACATATACGGGCAAAAATGGCTTGAAAATAAAATAAATAAATTAAACAAAACTGTTATTATAATATCTCATGACAGATATTTTCTTGATAATACAGTCTCAATTATTTGGGAACTTTCACATATAGGACTAAAAAAGTACAATGGGAATTACTCAAGTTATAAACTTCAAAAAGAAGAAGAAGAAAAAAGCATATTTAAGGAATATGAAAAACAAGATAAAAAAATTAAGCATCTAAATAAGATTATAGATGAAAGAAAAATTTGGTTTGAAAAAGCACATAAAGCTGCAGGACAAAATGATTTTTTAAGATCAAAAGCAAAAAAGCACGTATCTGTTTTAAGAGCTAAAGAAAAAGAACTTGAAAGGATTGAAAAAGAGAGAGTAGAAAAGCCTAAAAAAACAGTACCACCGTATTTTAATATTATAAATAAGAAATTTATAAACAAAAAAACACCTAAGTTTTTAATTAAAGTTATAGGACTTAATAAGAAATATAAAGAAAATATATTTGAAGATGTATCTTTTAATATGATGAAAGGAGATAAGATTGCATTAATTGGCAATAATGGTACAGGAAAAAGTACATTACTTAAAATTTTGAAAGGCATAGACAAGGATTATACAGGAGAATTAAATGTTAATCCATCTTTAAGTATAGGCTACTTTTCTCAAGAACTAGATAATCTTTATTATAATAAGAGTGTCATAGAAAATGTCATATTAAGTAACAATATAAATCTGACAGAGGCTAGAAATTTATTGGCTTCCTTACTTTTTAGAGGAAATGATATATACAAAGAAGTAAAAGATTTAAGTATGGGTGAAAAAGCTAGAGTTTCTTTTGCAAAAATTATATTGGAAGGAGTTAATGTATTAGTATTGGATGAACCAACAAATTACATGGACATAGAATCTAAAGAGGCATTAGAAGAAGTATTCAAAGAATTTATGGGGTGCATAATATTTGCTTCACATGATAGATATTTTATAAATGCTATTTCAAATAAAATACTTGAATTTAATAATGGAACTATAGATGTGTATAACGGTAATTATAAAAATTATTTAAATAGAGATAAGAATATGAAATCAAGTGAAAATCGTAAACAGATAAAGGATAATATTAGAATATTGGAATGTGAGTTAAGCTTTCTAAGTGGTAAACTGGATGAAAAATTAGGGGAAGGAGAAAAACAAGTCTTAACAAACAAGTTTTTGGAAAGAGCTAGAGAATTAAATGTCTTAAAAAATAAAATTAAATAGGAAGTCATTTTTTAGACATAGATTTAGGAAATAGCTATTAATAATTAAGAAACATAAATATATTTTAGTTTATTGGGTACAATATCCCTGTAATAAACTTTACAGGAGGTTTTTGATATGAATATTAGAAATGGGAAAAGTATTGCTGCTATAGCAATTTGTCTTGTACTAGGAACGAATGTAATGTCATACGCTTCAACTACTACAGGTGTAAAAGATTGTAAAAATGCAAATCATAGTTTAATGAGGTCTGGGTTTAATAAAAAAGGTGACATGCCGGGTATTTTGGAAAGACTAGGTATATCAAAACAAGATTTAGATGCAGGAATAAAATCAGGAAAGACATTGTTTGATATAGCAAAGGAAAAAGGACATTCGGAATCCGAAGTTAAAAATATGATGATAGAAGAAAAAATTAAGTACATAGACAGCGAAGTTCAGAAAAACACTATATCCAAGGAAAAGGGAGAAGAAATAAAAACTAGATTTAAAGATAGGATACAGAAGTGGGATGGTCACCTAAAAGATCATAAGTGCAATAAAGACACAAATGAAAACAGTGAAAATAATAACAAAACTCAAAACCAAACTCAAGATAAAGAAGAAAAAGCTGATTAAAGCATTTTTTTTGTTAAAGGAAGTTTATATTATGATATAGAGATTATTTCATATGTACTTCCTTTTTTCTTATTATTAGAATCTCTTAGTTATTCACTGTCTGACTTGCTAATAAAAGTTTATTTCTTATGATTAAGATAAGTGGAAATACGGGTTGATAATATAAAGTTATAGTGATATATTAATATAAAAAGTGTATATACAGCTGTAAAGTTAAAACGGAGGTTGTGAATATGTCGCAATATTTAAAAGAGCAAATATTAAAACTTAAAAAAGAAAAAAACGCTATAATATTAGCTCATTATTATCAAGTAGGAGAAATTCAAGATATAGCAGATTTTGTAGGTGATTCTTTTGAACTTAGTAGAAAAGCAAAAGAAAATTCAGCAGATATAATTGTTTTTTGTGGAGTAAGATTTATGGCAGAGAGTGCTAAGGTTTTATCACCAAATAAGACGGTCTTATTACCTGTTAAAGAAGCCGGATGTCCCATGGCAGATATGGCTGAAGTAGAGCAGGTATTAAATATGAAAAAAGAGCACCCAAATGCAAAGGTAGTTACTTATGTTAATTCTTCTGTTGAAGTAAAGGCAGTTTCAGATATATGCTGCACTTCGTCAAATGCAATAAAAATAGTAAATAAAATTGATGCTAATGAAATAATATTTATCCCAGATAAAAATTTAGGCTCTTATGTTCAAGAACAAGTCCCTAATAAAAAGATTGTTTTATGGAATGGGCATTGCTGCGTTCATGATAGAATTACTGCCGATAATGTTTTAAGATCAAAGGAAGACAATCCTAAATTAAAGGTATTAGTTCATCCGGAATGCAAAAGTGAAGTAAGAAATTTAGCAGATTATATAGGCAGTACTAGTGGAATAATAAACTTTGCTAAAGAAAGTCAAGATAATGAATTTTTAATTGTTACAGAAGAGGGAGTACTTCATAAACTTGAAAAAGAAAATCAAGGAAAAGAGTTTACAGGAATAAGAGGCATGACATGCAAAAACATGAAAAAAACAACACTAGAAGATGTATATGCCTGTCTTGAGGAAATGAAATATGAGATAAATATAGATGAGGCTGTTAGAAAAAAGGCAGCTAATGCCTTGGAAAATATGCTTATTTTAGGAAGTGATTAAAATGGATTTATATTCAGATGTACTTGTAATTGGAAATGGCGTTGCAGGGATGTTTGCAGCACTTAACATTGACAAAAAATATAAAGTTATACTCATTTCAAAAACTAAAGCAGATGATTGCAATACGTACCTTGCACAAGGAGGAATTTCAAAAGCTAAAAATAAAGATGATATTGATCTTTTTGTAGAGGATACAATGAAAGCAGGCAAGGGGAAAAACAAAATTGAAGCTGTAAGAGTTTTAGCAGAAGAGTCAATAAAAAACATAGACATCCTTATGGAATTAGGAATGGAATTTGATAAAGATGGAGAAGATTTTGATTATACTAGAGAAGGCGCCCATACTATAAATAGAATAGTTCATTCTGCAGATGTAACTGGAAAGAGAGTTTTTGAGACTTTATTTAAAGAGGTAGAAAAAAGAGAAAACATAATTCTGTATGAAAATACTACTTTAGTGGACATACTAAAGTATGAAGGAATGTGTGCTGGAGGAGTAGTAATAAAAGAAAATCAAGTTCATACTATACATTCTAAATTTACTATACTTGCCACAGGTGGTATAGGGGGACTCTTTAACAATTCAACTAATAGAAGATGTATGACAGGTGATGGCATTGCAATTGCCATTAAAAATAATATTAAACTTTCAAATTTAAATTATATTCAGTTTCATCCAACAGCACTTTATGAAAGAGGTTCAGAGGATAGAAAATTTCTTATTTCAGAATCTTTAAGAGGAGAAGGGGCTCATCTTGTTAATAAAAATAAAAAACGGTTTGTGGATGAACTTCTTCCAAGAGATGTAGTTGCAAATAGAATATGGGAAGAAGAAAAAAATACAAATTCAAAGTGTGTGTATCTTGATATAAGCCATATGGAAAACAAATTCATAAAAAGCAGATTTCCTGGAATTTATAATGGATGTAAAAAAAGAGGTCTTGATATAACACAAAAACCTATACCCGTAACGCCAGTTCAACATTATTTTATGGGTGGAATAGACGTTGATCTAAATTCCAAAACATCAATGGAAAATTTATATGCTTGTGGAGAAGTAAGTTGTACAGGAGTTCATGGAGCCAATAGACTTGCAAGCAATTCACTTTTAGAGGGCTTAGTGTTCTCTAGGAGAGCGGCTCTTGATATAAATAAGAAGATTGACAAAACTAGTATGATAAATTTAAAACATAAGTTAGAAATAGAAGAAGCTAAGTCAATAGAAGAAACAAATTTAAAATATGTTTTAGATACATTTGCCAAGGCGTTAGGAGATAAAAAAAATGAACTCATTAATAGTTGATGAAATAATTAAAAATGCACTTTTAGAAGATGGTGCATATGATGATATAACAACAAATTCTATTATAAGTGGAAATGAAGTTTGTAAAGTTGATTTAAAAGCTAAAGAAGATGGAATTTTATGTGGTATAGAAGTATTTAAGAGGGTATTTGAAATTTTAGGTGATGCTAAGGCTGAATTTTTAGCAAAAGATGGAGAAAGAATAAAAACGGGACAAATTATTGGAACAATTGAAGGCTTAACTTCAACGGTTTTAAGTGGCGAAAGGGTGGCTCTTAATTTACTTCAAAGAATGAGTGGTATAGCAACAATAACAAATAAGTTTGTATTAAAGATAAAAGAGACCAATACAAAACTTTTGGATACAAGAAAGACTACACCAAACCTTAGAGTATTAGAAAGATATGCTGTTAAAATTGGCGGCGGAGAAAATCATAGATACAATTTAAGCGATGGTGTTTTAATAAAAGATAACCATATAGCCGCAGCAGGGGGAATAAAATCAGCTATTGAAATGGTTAGAAACAATGTGTCCTTTGTAAAAAAAATAGAAGTTGAAACAGAGTCCCTTCAAGAGGTTCGTGAAGCAATAGAAGCAAAGGCAGATATTATTATGCTTGATAATATGGATTTAAATACTATAAGAGAAGCACTAAAGTTAATTAATGGGAAAGCTTTAACTGAAGTTTCT
Source organism: Clostridium acidisoli DSM 12555 (assembly GCF_900176305.1). Lineage (GTDB taxonomy): Bacteria > Bacillota > Clostridia > Clostridiales > Clostridiaceae > Clostridium_I > Clostridium_I acidisoli. Next base: position 14,263 of record NZ_FWXH01000030.1, on the reverse strand, counting down.
GGTAATGTGGAGCTTGATACGGTAAAAGCATTAGCAGAAACAGGAGTAGATTACATTTCAACAGGGTTTATAACGCACTCAGCAAAAATACTTGATTTGAGTATGAAAAACTTAGTTAAGTTACAATAATATAATATATTTTAATAAAGTTTCTACAATCTAACGCATAGCTTGTCTATAGTTTGATGTAGGGACTTTATTTTGTTACAACCGTACAAATCCTTCTATATACTATATATATTCATTTTGATATAATAAAAATTATAAATGACTTTATATAATACGAGGGGTAAGTACACATGAACAAGGAATTTAAGGCTGATATAAGTTTGTTTTTAGCAACCATAGTTTGGGGATCTAGTTTTCCTATAGTAAGTTTAGCAATGAAGGGTTTTTTGCCATACTCCTTTGTAATGCTTAGATATTTGCTTGCGACTATTATATTGTTACCACTTTGTTTTAAGAGATTTAAAAATATAAATAAAAAAACGGTTATAGCAGGAACTATAATAGGATTTACAGTTTTTGGAGGAACAGCGCTTCAAACGGCTGGATTAGTGTATACTACACCAAGTAAATCTGGTTTTATTACTGGTCTAAATGTTGTGATGGTACCAATTCTGATTGCCGTATTGTACAAAAAAATTCCGGATTTTAGAATAATTGTCGGAATATTGGTATCATTAATAGGTCTTGGAGTAATGTCACTTAGTGGTAAGATGGCATTAAATATTGGAGATGCCTTAACAATATTAGGAGCAATAATGTTTTCAATTCAAATTTTGGTTGTTGATAAATATGCAAATAATGTTGATATTCTCCTGCTCACTTTTGTAGAGTTTTTCTCTACAGGTGTATTTTCTATAATTCCCTCAGGTATTGTTGAAAAATTTAATTTCAATTTCAGTTTTATATCTGTGTTTGGTATAGTGTATACAGCAATTTTTTGTACTGTAATAGCATACCTGATTCAAAACAAAATGCAACCATATACAAACCCATCTCATGCAGCAATAATATATTTAGCGGAACCTGTTTTTGGTGCTATTTTCTCCACCTTTATAGGAGATAGGCTAACAGGAAGAGTTTTAATCGGATGCATACTTATATTTTTAGGGATGGTTGTTATAAATTTAAGGGTTATTTTATCAAAAGCTGTAGTAAAAAAGGAAGAGAATATTGGGAGGAACAAGGATGAAAATATTATATTATGATTGCTTTTCTGGTATAAGTGGAGACATGAATCTAGGCGCATTAATTGATATTGGGGTGCCAAAGGATTATATAATTTCCGAGCTAGAAAAATTAAATGTAAGTGGATATGAAATAACAGTGAGTAGAGATATGAAAAAAGGTATTTCGGGAACAAAAGTAGATGTTATTCTTACAGAAGAACATCATCATAACATAGAAGAAAAAGAGCACCAGCACGAACATGAGGGACATGTTCATAAGCATAGAGGCCTTAAAGAAATAGAGGAAATAATATATAAAAGTGAACTTAGTGAAAAAGTAAAAAAAATGAGTATGGATATATTTATGCAAGTTGCAAAGGCTGAATCAAAGGTTCATAATAAGCCGCTATATGAAGTCCATTTTCATGAGGTTGGTGCAATTGATTCAATTGTTGACACAGTTGGAGCAGCTATTGCCATAGATTATTTAAACGTAGATAAAATCATCTGTTCATCTATTGAACTTGGAGGTGGATTTGTAAAATGTGAGCATGGAATAATACCTGTTCCAGCTCCGGCAGTTGTAGAAATTTTAAAGGATGTTCCTGTTAAATCCGGAAAAGTACAGTTTGAAACAACTACACCAACAGGTGCTGCCATTTTAAAGGCAATGGCTAATGAGTATAGTGATAATAAAGAGTTCAGCATTAAAAAGGTTGGTTATGGTTTAGGAAAAAGAGATACAGATATACCTAATGTGTTGAGGGTATTTTTAGCAGAAAGCAATAAAGACAAAAATTTAGAGGTAGAAAAAGCATACGTTTTAGAGTGCAATATAGATGATATGAATCCAGAATTTTATGATTACATAATAGATGGGCTATTTCAAAAAGGAGCAGCAGATGTATTTTTAACTCCTATAATTATGAAAAAAGGAAGACCGGCAGTAAAATTAAGTGTACTTTTAAATAACGAAAAATATGAAGCAATTGAAGAATTTATATTATGTGAAACTTCAACTTTAGGATTTAGAAAATATGAAGTGGAAAAAAGTATGCTAAAAAGGGATTTTGCCAAAATTAATACTAAATATGGAGAGGTAACCATAAAAAACGGATATTATAAAGGTAAAAAAGTTAAAAGTAAACCTGAGTATACTGAGTGCAAGGAGCTTGCAATTAAAAATGAAGTTACATTAAAAGAAATTTACGATGAAATTAATAAATAGTAACTAAGCCGTGTGGAGTGGGTGAAAATATGGATTCAGAGAATATGAGAGAATTTTTAAGAAAAATAAAAGACGGAGAGCTTAGTATAGATGAGGGACTAGAAAAAATAAAAGATTTATCATACACAGACCTTGGTTATGCTAAGATTGATAATCACAGAGAATTAAGAGTTGGGTATCCTGAAGTTATATATTGTGAAGGAAAAACAGTAGAACAGGTTAAAGGAATTGTAGAAGCCATGTACAAAAAGAACAATAATATTTTAGGTACAAGAGCGTCTAAGGAAATGTATAATGCAGTTAAAAAAATATGCCCAGAAGTAGTTTATAACGAAATATCTAGGACATTGCTTGTAAAGAAAAAGGAATATAAGTTAACAGATTCATATATAGCTGTAGTAACAGCAGGAACCTCAGACCTTAGGGTGTCTGAAGAGGCAGCTATTACAGCAGAAATGTTTGGCAACAGAGTTGAAAGAATTACAGATGTTGGTGTTGCAGGCATACATAGACTTTTTGATAAATTGGAATTAATAAGGGGTGCTAAAGTTGTTATTGTAATTGCAGGTATGGAAGGGGCTCTTGCAAGTGTTATAGGTGGTTTAGTTGATAAACCAGTTATTGCAGTTCCTACTAGCGTTGGATATGGAGCAAATTTTGGAGGACTTTCAGCACTACTTTCAATGCTTAACAGTTGTGCTAGTGGTGTCAGTGTTGTTAATATTGATAATGGTTTTGGGGCTGGATACAATGCTAGCATGATTAATAAATTAGGTTATGATTTAAAGCAATGTTGAAAATGGATATGTAAAGAGTAGGAAAGAGGTAAAATTAATGATGCAAGTTAATATAGAAAACACAGTTACACTAGCTATTGTTAAAAAAGAGGAACTACAAAAATTTAAAAGAGACTTGCAGGAAGCATTTACCGCGGCCATAGTTGAAACATTTGGCTCTAATTCAGATAAGCCTATTCCTTCTGAAAAAGAGATAGGAGAATCCTTTAATTCTTCTGGCTCTATTGTTTATCATATACTAGCTAATGGGAAAAAAATGGGTGGGGCTGTACTTGTTATAGATGAAATAACACAACATAATTCCTTAGATTTCTTTTTCATTTATGCAAATGAACATAGTAGCGGCATTGGTTACAAAGCTTGGAAAGCTATTGAAGAGAAGTACCCTAAAACAAAGGTTTGGGAAACTCATACACCATACTTTGAAAAGCGTAATATACATTTTTATGTAAATAAATGTGGATTTAAAATTGTAGAATATCTTAATAAACATCACCTTGGTGCACATGCATTAGACGATAATAAATTACCAGGTGGAGAAGATTTCTTCAGGTTTGAAAAGATTATGAAACAATAATTTTTTTAAGACACATCTTAACCATATATAAGTTAAGAAGGATGAGACCTTAAAAATGATTAAATTCATTTTAAGGTCTTATCTTTTTGTTTTTTTGAGAATTATTTAGGAATAAGTAAAATATATTGTTATATGAAAAGTTTTTAGCAGAGGGTGTGTATGCATTACTTTATTAGTTTAGGGAGGCCGTTTAATGAACATTATCGATAGTATGGAAAAAAATTTAAAGGAAGTACTAATCAATTCCACTTTAGAACTTTTAGATAAGAATCCAGAGAAGAATATTGAAAAAATATTTTCTCTAATAAGAAAAACAGTAAAATATCCAGACGAAAAAGCAAGAATAGACTTTGTTTATAATTATTATAAAGAAAACAAAGTAACACAAAAATTTGTACAAGACATAGTAAAAAACACAGATAAAAATTGCCTTAAAAAGTTTTTTGTAAACTTTTTTGCAAATGCAGTATGGTTTGGTAAGGATCAAAGAGCAAAACTTGAACAAGAAGGAGGAGAGGTTCCCCTTTTAATTCTTTTAAGTCCATCAATGAGGTGCAATTTAAGATGTACAGGTTGCTATGCTGGAAATTACAGTAAAGAAGATGACATATCAGAAGAGGAGGTTGACAGATTAGTAAAAGAGGCTAGGGAACTTGGAATCTATTATATAATAATTTTAGGAGGAGAACCATTTATAAACAAATATATGTTAAATATATATGAGAAATATAATGATGTCATGTTTACTCCTTTTACAAATGGAACACTTATTACACCAGAAGTTGCAGATAAAATTAAAGAGTTAGGTAATGTTGTTCCAATGCTTTCACTTGAGGGTTTTGAAGAAGAAACAGATGGTAGGAGAGGAAAAGGTGTTTTTAACAAAGTTATGAATGTAATGGATATGCTCAAGGAAAGAGGAGTATTGTTTGGAGTTTCGTCAGCAACAACTAGATACAATATAGACACGGTTACCTCTGATAAATTTATTGATATGTTAATAGAAAAGGGATCTAAAATGAGTTGGTATTTTTTATACATGCCTGTTGGTGAAAATCCTAACATAAAAACTATGCTTACACCAGAGCAAAGATTGTATCTTGGGGAAAGAACAAGGAAGATAAGAACAGAAAAACCTTACTTTACAATAGACTTCTTTAACGATGCTCCATATGTTGGTGGTTGTATTGCTGGAAAATATTATTGCCATATTAATTCTAAAGAGGATGTTGAACCATGCATTTTTGCGCATTTTGCTACATGTAATATAAAGGATAAACCTTTGAAGGAAGCATTTAAAACTGAATATTTTAAAGAGTTAAGGGATAGACAACCTTACAATAGAAATTTGCTGTTACCTTGTATGATGATTGATAATACAGAGGTTATAAGAGAAGTTGTTGCAAAGACAGGAGCGTATCCAACTGATCCCAATGCTGCGAGAATGGTGGAAGATCCGGAGTTTATGTATGAATTAGATAGGCTTTCTGAGGAATTTAAACCAAAAGCAAAAAAAGCATGGAAAGAAGTATTTGACGAAAAGGGAAATTACGACATGTCTAAATTGTAAATATCACAGTAATACTCATTTTATTGTCATTAATTTGAAAAAAAGTATGGACATTTTCATTGCATAAAATTAGAATTATGAGTATAGTTAATTTGTTAGATTAGGAGCAATGATAATGAATAAAATGAGAAGAATGTTAATTATAGGAATGTTAGCAATAAGTAGTGTATGGATAACTTCATGCAAACAAAATAAGCAAGAAATTACTAGTAATAATAAGCCAAATGAATTAAGTGGAAAAGTTAATGTATGGGGCTCTACTAGAGATTCTGAATTACTAGGCAAAGAAGTTGCTATTTTTAAAAAAAAATACCCCAAGGTAGAGATAAATGTAACAAATTCGGATATAAATAGCATAAAGGATAATCTATCTAAAAATTTAAAGAACAAAACAGATGTGCCCGATATTATAAGTTTAGAAGATACAGATGTGCCTTCAATGGTTAAAAGTTTTAAAGACAATTTAATTGATGCAGAAAATGTATCAGATTTTAAAAGTGATTCATATATAAAATATCAGATATATAATTCAACCTATGGCAATAAGATTTACGCTTTTCCATGGTACGTTGATCCTGTATTTGTGGCATATAGACAAGACATATTAGGAACTTTAAATGTTAAATCCGGGGATATAAAATACTGGAGTGAATATTTAAATGTAGGTACAGGTCCTGTAAAGGCAGCTGGAAAAGCTATGTTATCAATGGATTATTTTAATAATAGCCGTCTTTATAATATTGGTATGCGACAATTAGGTTTGAATTATTTTGATGACAATGACAAATTAGATTTAGAAGATTCTATTAAACCATCAGAGTTAGTAGTTAATTCTTACAATAATAAAATATTATATGATGATAGTAAAAAACTTTCTGATGTGCAAAACTTTGGTGATGGAAATACATTATCTATAGTTTCTGATTTAAGCACCTTAAGGGATATAGAAAACAAATATACAAATTTAAAAGGAAAAATTAATGTGGAAAAGATGCCTGCCTTTGAGGCTGGTGGAAATAGAGATGTGGTAGAGTTTGGAGAAAACTTAATGGCCTTAAAAAATGCTTCCAAAAACAAAGCTGCAATGGAATTCATTAGATTTTTAACTACTAGTGATGAGAATGATTCACTTTTATTTGATAACTATGGGTATTTAACTTCAAATACATTGAAGTATGCAAATATTAAATTTTATAACACGGATAGTTTTTATAATAAAAAATTAGGAAAAATTGCAATTAATGAATCAAATAATCTTGTAAATGTAAAATATAATGAGTATTTTCTTCAAATAAAGGATATGGTACAAAATGCTACAATAGATAGTGCTACTTCAAATAAGGATTTAAAACAAAATATATATAGCGTACAAAATACAATTGAAACTTCAAATATAATTGATAAATAATATTAAGAATTCTTCTGGCATTTGCCAGGAGAATTCTTAGTTTAAGACATATTTTTTGATAACGCTAGTCTAAGTTAGTATTAGTTTGCAGCTTATTCTCAAATAATGTGTTATAAACTTTTAACGTTTTCTCTGCAGTTTTTAGCCATGAAAAATTTTCGGCTTCTATTAATGCTTTTTCAGATAATTTTTTAAGTTTATCATTGTTAGTTAATAAACTGTAAATATTAGAGCAAAGCTCATCGATATCTGATGGATTTATCATTATTGCACCACTGCCAACTATTTCACGTATAGAAGGTATATTAGAAGTTATAACAGGAGTACCACATTTCATAGCTTCAAGAGGAGGAAGTCCAAAACCTTCATAAAGTGAAGGATATACAAATATCTTAGCGGCATTATAAAAGATTGGAAGGTCGTGGTTTTCAATGTAATCTGTAAAAACAATATTTGAAGAAACCTTTGAATTTTTACTTATCTTTTCCAAGTTTTCAATCTCATCCTTTTTAGCACCACAAATCAGTAGATTAATATCTTCATCTAGTTCAGGTTTTATCTTTTCAAAAGCTTTAATAAGTAAACTTACGTTTTTTCTTGAACTAAAGCCTCCTATATACAAAATGAAATTATAGTTAATTCCATACTTTTTATTTATATAATCTTTACAATATTTTTTGTTTAAAGGTGTATAAATTTTATCAGCAGCTAAGGGCGTAACAAAAATTTTATTTGGATCTACAGGGAAGAATTTTAAAATATCAAGTTTTGAACATTCAGAAACAGTTATTATGGCATCTGACATATCTATAATTCTAGGCATATCCTTTAAAAACTTTATTAAATAACCTCTACCAACGGTTTCGGGCATAATATAAGGTATTAGATCATGGATTGTAACAACCTTTAAACAGTTTATATTTTCTGAAAGCCCAATTCCATTTTGAGGGATATGATATATATCAACATTATTGCTTTTTATATCTAAAGGGAAATAATGTTCTTGAAAAAATCTGTGATATCTTTTAGACGCCATTTTTACATTTGTGTTTGATTTTTGAAACATTTCATAATCAGCACCAGACCAAAAGAGTGTGTACTTGTTTATTTTATCCAAAGTTAAAAGATTTTTAAGAAGATTTTCTGTATAGGTACCAATACCAGTACCCCTGTACCAGTTTATGCCTCTGGCATCAAAAGCAATTTTCATATTATCGACTCCCAAAAATTGATTAATATGTTGCATATATTAATAATATTATTGTTCAGTTACAAATGTGCTAGTATTCACACACTTATAAATAAATTCATATAATAAAAGCATAATAATAGTTTTTGGAGGCAAAAGCCTTGGATGGTTTTGAGGTTACAAAGCTTGTAAATTTTAATTATGATGTAAATGTAGTTAATGTTATAAAGATAAAAAATGTTTATAGACTAGAATGCAAGGAGGGAGATTTTTGTCTTAAGGTTATTCATTATGAACTTGGGCACTTTTTGTTTATTCTAGAAGCAATTAAACATCTAATAACAAACGGCTTTACTAATGTTGCAGAAATAATATGCAGCAAAACTGGAAGTGAATATATAAGCTTTGAGGAACATTACGCTTATCTTACACCGTGGATTACTGCTAGGGAATGTAATTACGATAATCCCTTAGATTTACTTTTAGCCTCATCTACACTTGCAAATCTTCATAGAAAAAGTGAAAACTATACCATAACGAAAAATATGAATCCGAGATATAATTGGGGTAAATGGGTTGAGGTTTTTAATACAAGACTCAAAGAAGTTCTTGATTTTAAGATGAAAATAGAGGAGAAATCTAAAAAGACAGAATTTGATTTTAAATATAAAAACATGATAAGTGATGAAATCAAAAGAGGGGAAAGAGCAATAGAAAATTTGAAATCAACAAATTATATAGAAAAAATGAAAGAAGAAATTAAGAAAAATGGATTTTGTCACCATGATTATGCACATCATAATGTACTAATAAGCAAAAATCAAGAGGTAACAATAATAGATTTTGATTATTGTATTTTAGACACCCATCTACATGACTTATCTAGCCTGCTTATAAGAAAAATGAAAAATGGGAAATGGGATTTAAAAAGTTCAATCTACATTTTGGATATATATAATTCTATATACACAGTTTTAAAAGATGACATTCAGATTATGGCGGCCTTTATAGAATTCCCTCAAGAATTTTGGCAAATTGGAATTCAATATTATTGGGAGAGACAGCCCTGGGAGGAAGAAAATTTTATGAGCAGGCTAAATCGTATAGAGCTAGATAGATGTGAAAGGCAAGATTTTGTTGAGGAGTTTAGAACGTTAAAATACGGAAATTAAATTATTAATGATATGCTTGAGGTGAGTATATGTGTGAAGTTAATAGATTAAGTCTAGAGCAATATTTGCTTGAGAAAAATATTAAGATTATAGGTAATTTTAAAGAAAATCCTATAACAAGTGATATTACTGAAGATAAGGTTTTAGAGCAAATGGATGCAATTTATAGGTTTCATTTAGCAGCTATTAATTACGATGGTTTTGAATATAAAATTATTAATAATAAAATAGGTAAAACTGTTGAAAAATATAAAGTACTTCTAAAAAATTTAAAAAAGACAATGAAGAAAATACAATCAAATACTTACATTAATGATTTTGAAGCTATTGTACTCAAAAATTCAGATATCTACCTAAAAAGAGCTGAAGAGTGCATGGAGATAGTAAATAACTCTAATTATATAGAACTTGTTAAAAGAAGTATGAAAAGATCAGAGTTATGCCTTACGAACACATATTTTAACAATATTAGAATTAGAAGCGGATTAGAGATAGCTAGCGTAAAAAGATGTGCTTATAATATGTTAGAAATGGATGGAGTTTATTTGATTAGAAAACTTAAAAGAGTTGGTGCTTATATAGATTACAATAAGGCAATTGACTATTTTTGCAAGATTGAAGGGTTTGATAAAAACAGCAACATGTTTATGAAAGCATTATGTTCTTACCCTCATGAGTATATGAAATGTTGCGAACGATATAGGTTAAATAGTAATCCTTTAAATATAGAATATTATGAGATAAAGATTAACAATGCAATAAAAAGAGATGGAAAGAGTTTGGTGTCGGAGGGAAGCTTATGTTAGATTTAGGATACCTAGATAAAAATTATCTTTCAAAATATGATTTGGATGTTAGATTGTTTGATAAATATAATTTTAAAGTCTATGATGTGATTCCTGTTAGAAAAGCATATATGCTTATTACTAAAAGTGGCAATAAAATACTTAAGAAGATTGACTATACTTTAGAAGAATTTAAATTTATAGTTAATGCACTGGAATATGTAAAAAGAAATTTTACGAGAGTAATTGAATTTGAAAAAAACTTACAGGGTGACATTTGCACAAAATGGAATGGTGAATTGTATTGTATTATGAATATGGTTGATGGAAAGGAATGTGAGTTTAGCAATCCAGTGGAACTCGCAATTGCAGCACGTGGAATTGGGGAACTTCACAAAGCATCAGAGGGTTTTAGAGACAAAACTTCAAGTAAATATGTATGTGGAAATTTAATAACAAGTTTAAATAGGAAGAAAGAAGAAATGATGTTTTTTAAGAACATGGCCAATCTTTACGAAAACAAGAGTGAATTTGATGATATTTTCTTAAAAAATGTGAATAGTTATATTAACAAAATAGAAGATAGCATAGGGCTTTTAAATAAAAACTTATATTATAAGTTGTGCAGTGAGGAGGATAAAATAGCTCTTTGTCACCATGATTTAGCACATCATAATGTAATAATAAAAGAAGACAATGCATATTTCATAGATTTCGATTTTGCAGTTATAGATTTAAAAATTCATGATATATGTAATTTTATTAACAAGGTTATAAAAAGTTTCTCATTTGATATTGACAAGGTTAAGATTATTATAGAAAATTATAGGTTATCAAATACTCTAAACAATAATGAGATAAACATTCTATACAGCATGCTGACTTTTCCACAAGATTTTTATGAAATATCAAAAGACTATTATACAAGGAGAAAAGAGTGGGATGAAAGAGTGTTTGTTTCCAAGTTAGATAGGAAGATTAAGCTAGAGGATGATCGAGTTGACTTCTTAAGCGACTTTAATAAGAAAATAAAGATTTAAGATAATATTATGAAAATGTGTATCAAAGGTTAAGCTTTTGATACACATTTTTTATAATTATTTATCAGCAATAGATTTATATATTTTTAAGGTTTCTCTTGCTGTATTTTCCCACCTTAACTTACTTGTTAATAACAATCCCTTATTTATCATATCCTGTCTTAAAGCTTCATCGTACATTCCTCTATATAAGGCTTCGCAGATATCATCTTCATTGTAGGGGTTTACTAGTAGCGCACAGTCATTTAATATCTCAGGTAAAGAAGTTACATTAGATGCAATTACGGGGATACCTGAAGCCATGGCTTCAATAGGTGGAAGGCCAAAACCTTCATAAAAGGATAAATATACAAATAGTTTAGCGGAGTTGTACAGATATGGCATATGCTCAAGTGGAATGAAACCTGGATAAATAACGTTATTTTCGATTTTAAGTTTTTCAGTAATAGATTTATACTTTTCAAAAGACATCCCTTTTTTCCCAGCGATAACAAGTTTCAAATCCTTTGAAGACTTTGATAAAAGTTTTGAAAAAGCATAAAGAACACCAACAATGTTTTTTCTAGGGCTAAAGCCACCAACGTATAATATGAAGTCTCCAGATAAACCATAGAATTTTTTTATTATACTTGAGCTTAAATCTTTATCTAGTGGTTTATAAATTTCTTCAGCCGCAAGATAGGTTACATGTATTTTATCTTGGGGAAAATTAAAAGCTTTTGAAATGTCTTTTTTTGAAAAATTTGAAACAGTTATTATACCATCACATAATTTAAGTATATTAGGAAGTTCCTCATTAAATATATGGAGATATTTATCACTAACAGTGTTTGGCATTCTAAGTGGGATTACATCGTGAAGGGTTATAATAAATGGACATTTTTTTTCAAGTGGTAAGCCAACACCATTTTGAGGAACATGATATAATTTCATATCATTTTCATTTAAATTATTTGGAACATTTACTTTAGACCAAAAATTTCCTGAGCAATCTTCATTTACATTACATATTTTAAAGTTTTGTGAGAATTTTATATCTAAATTTTCACAATTTGGCATAAAAAGAATATAATCATTTTTATTATCAATATTATTTAAGGAATTTATTAGATCAAAGGTATATGTTCCAATACCGGTTCCTCTATATAACTTAGCAGCTCTTGCATCAATACCTATTTTCATAAGCCTTACCTCATTATTTCTACAATTCATTATATTAAAATGCAGGATGAATTGTTAATGTTATTAATCCATATTCTAAATAAAATAATATACTCATATACATATTTTATGGGAGGTGATAAAGATGATGCGAGAGTTTGAAATTGAGAGACAATTTGATATTAAAATTGAATCAATAAAACCCAATCGAGGGGTGTATTATTTAAAAACAAATAAAGGATTTAAATGTCTTAAAAAAATTGATTATGGTATCCAAAAACTTTTATTTGTGTATTCCGCTAAAGAGCATCTTATTTCAAAAGGATTTACTGGTGTTGATAGATACTGCCTTAATGCAGAAGGAAACCCTTATGCACTTGTAAATGAAGATATATATACTCTTTCTGAATGGATTGAAGGAAGGGAATGTAATTTTTATGATAAGAAAGACTTAATAAATTCGTCTAAAACACTGGCAGTTTTACATGAAAGGTCTAAAGGGTATGAACCACCCGAAAATAGTAAACTTAAAACTGATCTTGGAAGATGGAATCATCTTATGGAAAAAAGAGTGAGATCTTTTGAAAAGATGAGGGACATGGCAAGAAAAAAAGGAAGAAAAGCTGATTTTGATATGAGTTATATAAAAAATGTGGATTACTTTAAACAAATGGGATTAAAATCTATAAAGGTTTTAAATAGTTCTGAATACATTAATCTATGCAAAAAGACAGAGGAAGAAAAAGGGTTTTGCCATCATGATTATACTTATCACAATATAATTATAGACAAAGAAGAAAAGGTTAATGTTATTGATTTTGATTATTGTAAAAGGGAAATAAGAGCTTATGATATATCAAATTATATGATAAAAGTTCTTAAGAGATGTGATTGGAACATAGACTATGCAAAACTTATAATTGATGCCTATAATGATATTAGTCCATTAGAGGAAAGAGAATACAGGGTATTATTTGCATTCCTTCTTTTCCCTCAACGTTTTTGGAGATTGTCTAATCGTTTTTATTATAATGAGGTAAACTGGGGACAGAGTACGTTTAATAATAAAATACAGGAACTAATAGAGGAAAGGGAAAAATATACTAAATTTATAGAAGACTTTAAAGAAATGTATGATCAGCAAAATTAGAATTATTAAATATTGCTGTCTCCTTAAAAATTATGAATAAGTAACAATAAATATATATTCTCATATCATATAATAACAGCAATTAATTAGGATTTTATCATATGAAAATAGGGGATACAGTTGTAAGAAAATCTTATAACAAAGATATAACGTTTAAAATTATTGATGTTAAAGATGTAAATGATAAAATTATTTACGTGTTAAAAGGAGTAAATTTAAGAATAGTAGCAGATGCAGATGGCGAAGACTTAGAAGAAGTTAAGGAGGACAGTTTTGGTAGAGCAGAAATTTTATTTGATAAAAAGGTAAATGATTCAATTAGAAGCATAATAAATGAAAGAGATAATAAAGATGTAAAAAAAAAGCATAAAAGTTCAAAACAAATTAAAATTACTCCGATAAATAATAACAAATCCATGACGTTTAGAAGACCAGGGAAAATACTTCATATAGATGGTGATGCTGCCTATTTAGAGGTATGTTTAAAGGTATATAAGCAACTTTCAATTGATGCAGTAGGAAGAGTTATTACAGAAAGTGAGCAACCGGATAAGATACTTAGTCTTGTAAAAGAAGTAAAACCAGATATTGTTGTCGCAACTGGCCACGATGGCATATCAAAAGATATAGAAGACTATATAGATCTTAATAATTATCGTAATTCAAAGTATTTTGTTGAAGCTGTTTGCAGGCTTAGAGAATATGAACCTAATTATGATAATTTAGTAATATATGCAGGGGCATGTCAGAGCTGCTATGAGGCAATCTTAGACGCTGGCGCAAATTACGCTAGTTCACCAGAACGAGTACTAATTCATTGCCTTGATCCAGTTTTTGTATGTCAAAAGGTTGCTTACACAAGTATAAATGAAATTGTAAACATACAAGATGTTGTGAAAAACACTATAACAGGCTACAAAGGTATTGGAGGGTTACAAACCCGTGGAAAATGTAGAGAAGGGTATCCAAAGTCTGCATTCATTAGATAAACTGAGTCTCATGGCTTTACTG
>NZ_FWXH01000054.1 GCF_900176305.1 Clostridium acidisoli DSM 12555 | reverse complement strand
AAAGTTTTTAAAGATTTAATTAAGAGTAAAAGGATAGAAAATCTATATGGTCCAACAGAAGCTACTGTATATTCAACTAAATATTCATTGAAAGATATATTAGATAATATACCCATAGGAAAACCTATTGATAACGCCAAAATGTATATAGTTGATAAAAATACTAAGTTAGTCCCAATGGGAGTAGTAGGAGAACTATGTATAGGTGGAGATGGACTTGCAAGAGGATATTTAAACAATAAAGAATTGACAGAAGAAAAGTTTGCACAGAATCCGTATGAGCCAGGGAAAAAGATGTATAGAACAGGTGATTTAGCAAGATGGCTTTCAGATGGGAATATAGAGTATTTAGGAAGAATAGACCATCAGGTTAAAATACGTGGTTTCAGAATAGAGCTTGGGGAAATAGAAAGTAATTTATTAAAAATAGAAGGAATAAAAGAGGTAGTAGTTTTAGCAAGAGAAAAAGCAGGGAACAATTATCTATGTGCATATTACATAGGTGAAAAAGAATATAGTGTAGGAGAATTAAGAGAAGAACTTAAAAAATTCATGCCAGACTATATGCTCCCATCATATTTTATAAAATTAGAAAGTATTCCATTAACATTAAACGGCAAAATAAATAGAAAAGCACTACCAGAGCCACAAGGTAAAATTGATACAGGAGCAGAATATGAGGCTCCAAGAAATGAAGTAGAAAAACAATTAGTAGAAATATGGCAGGACGTATTAAATATTGATGAAATAGGAATAAATGATGATTTCTTTAGTTTAGGTGGAGATTCCATAAAATCAATACAGGTAATATCAAGAGCTAAAGCAAAAGGATATTATTTTGAAGTTAAGGATGTATTCAACAATTCAAATATAAAGGCGTTAAGTAAGTTAGTTAAGAAGAATTCTTTAACAATAAGCCAAGATGAAGTGGTTGGAGAAGTAGAATTAACACCGATACAAAAACGATTCTTTGAAAGGAATTTTGAGGAAAAGCAGCATTGGAATCAAGCAGTAATGCTGTTTAGTAAAGATGGATTTAAAAAAGAAATATTAGAAAAGGTGTTTAAAGCCATAATAATTCACCACGATGCCTTAAGAATGGTGTATAAAAATGAAAATGGTGAAGTATATCAAATTAATAGAGGGACAGGTGAAAAGTTATACGACTTAAATGTATATGAAGGTTTAAGTGAGAAAGAAATAACAGAAAAGTGTAACCAAATTCAAGATAGTATTAATTTAGAGGAAGGGCCTCTTGTTAAATTAGGTTTATTTAAAACCCATAAAGGAGATCATTTACTAATAGCAATACACCATTTAGTTATAGATGGAGTTTCATGGAGAATATTATTTGAAGATTTATCAAAGGCATATGAAATGTCTAAAAACGGAGAAGATATAATACTTCAAGATAAAACAGCATCCTTTAAAGAGTGGGCAGTAGAGCAGAAGAAATATGCTGACAGCTACAGTATAAGAAAACAATTAGAATATTGGAATGGCATAGATAAATGTGACATAAGGAAACTTCCTAAAGATAAAGAAGCAGCTGTAACCAAAATGGCAGATTTAAGAAGTATAGGATTTAATCTTACGCAGCAGCAAACAGAAAATCTATTAAAGAATGTAAACAAGGCTTATAATACAGAAATTAATGACATACTTTTAACAGCTCTAGGATTAACAATAAGTAAATGGACAGAAAGTGAAAATACTCTAGTTAACTTGGAGGGACATGGTAGAGAAGAAATTATAAAAAATGTGGATATAACAAGAACAGTAGGCTGGTTTACTTCGCAGTATCCAGTAGTATTGAATAGTAATAACGATGATTTAGGAACTACAATAAAGAATATAAAGGATTCTTTAAGAAGAGTACCTAATAAGGGAATTGGCTATGGCATAATCAAATATCTTTCTAAGGATAAGATGGAATTTAGGTTAAAACCAGAAATAAGTTTTAATTATCTTGGACAGTTTGATGAAGATATAAATAATGATATCTTTAATATGTCGCCTTTAAGCAGTGGAAATTCAATAGGTTTAAATAATAAGGGATTATACTCATTAGATTTTTCAGGAATACTCATAGATAAAAAGTTAAATATAGATATAAGGTACAATGATAAAGAATATAAAGATGAAACAATAAAGAAATTAATTCAGGAATATAGAAACAACCTTATAACAATTATTGAGCATTGTATGAATAAGGATAAATCAGAAAAAACAGCAGCAGATGTAACAAAGGAAAATATAACTTTACAGCAATTAAAACCGTATTTAAAAGATATAGATAATATCAAAAATATATACCCATTAACGCCAATGCAAGAAGGAATGTTATATCATGCTCTAGCTGATAATAAGTCAGACGCTTATAATGAAGAATTAGTAATAAAGATAAAAGGACAATTAGATATTAATTTATTAAATGAAAGTTTTAATAGATTGGTAGAGAGACATGATATTTTAAGAACTGTTTTTGATTATGAAAACTTTAATATGGATATGCAAATTGTATTTTATAAAAGAAAAGCAGATATCAGATATTTAGATATAAGTGGTAAAAAATTTGATAAGAAAGACTATATCAGTAGAACAGTAGGCAATGATAAAGAAAGAGGTTTTGATTTAAACAAAGATGTTCTTATAAAATTGACAATAATTAAAACAGAAGAGGATGTATATAATCTAATACTTAATAATCATCATATTATAATGGATGGCTGGTGCCTTAATATAATAATGCTTGAATTATTTAAGATATATAACGAATTAAAGTTTGGATATAAAGCAAAATTAGAAGAAGCAGTACCATACTCAGGGTATATAGAATGGCTTAATAATAAAGATAGGGAAGCAGCAAAAGATTATTGGACAAATTATTTAGCAGATTATGATGAAGCGGCAATAGTACCATTTGAAAATAAAGAAAATAGTAAAGAATATAAAAAGAGTGAAGTTGCTTTTGAAATAAAAAGATATATGACAAAGAAACTAGAAGTAATAGCTAGAGAAAATAAGGTTACAATTAATACAATAATGCAAAGTGTATGGGCACTACTGCTCCAAAAATATAACAATAGTAATGATTCTGTATTTGGATATGTTGTATCAGGAAGAAATCCAGAGGTTAAAGGTATAGAAAATATGTTGGGACTATTTATAAATACTGTGCCTTTAAGAGTTAAAACAGAAAATAATATGATCTTTAATGAGCTTTTAACTAATATAAATAAGTCATTTGCAGAAAGCAGCCAATGGGATTTTTATCCTCTAGCAGATATACAAGGGTTAAGTGGCGTCAAAGAGAAGCTAGTAAATAATATAATGGTATTTGAAAATTATCCAGTTGATAGCGAGGGCATCAATAATGAAATATTAGATAAAAATGATTTGAAAATAGTTCATGTTGAGGCACAAGAACAGACTAATTACAATTTTAATTTATTAGTGATATATCAGGATACTATTTCAATTAAATTTAATTTTAATGAGGCAGTATATTCGAAGGATAATGTATTAAAAATTAAAGATCATTTTGAAAACTTAGTAAGTCAGATTATAAAAGACCAAGAAGTTAAGATTAAGGATATAGAAATACTAAGTGAAGAAGAACGCAGTATACTAGAAAAGTTCAATGATACAGAAGGAGAATATCCAGAAGGTAAGGTAGTAAGTGAACTCTTCGAAATGCAGGTAAAAAAGACTCCA
>NZ_FWXH01000032.1 GCF_900176305.1 Clostridium acidisoli DSM 12555 | reverse complement strand
TTATTTAGTTATAGAAGTAACAACACCAGAACCAACTGTTCTTCCGCCTTCTCTTATAGCGAATCTTAAGTTGTCTGTCATAGCTACTGGGTTGATTAATTCAACTTTCATATCTATGTGATCTCCTGGCATTACCATTTCCATTCCGTCTGGTAATTTGATTGATCCTGTTACATCTGTTGTTCTGAAATAAAATTGTGGTCTGTATCCGTCAAAGAATGGTGTATGTCTTCCGCCTTCTTCTTTCTTTAATACATATACTTGACCTACGAATTTATTGTGTGGTGTTACTGAACCTGGTTTTGCTAATACTTGACCTCTTTCGATGTCTGTTCTTTGTATTCCTCTTAATAGTGCTCCTATGTTGTCTCCTGCCATTGCTTCATCTAGAAGCTTTCTGAACATTTCTACTCCTGTTACTACTGTCTTGCCTATTTCTTCTTTTAATCCTACGATTTCTACTTCGTCTCCTACATGTAGAATTCCACTTTCAACTCTTCCTGTTGCAACTGTTCCTCTTCCTGTGATTGTAAATACGTCTTCTATTGGCATTAAGAATGGCTTATCTGTTGCTCTTTCTGGTGTTGGTATATAGCTATCTACTTCTGCCATTAAGTCGTATATTGGTTTTGTTGCTTCTGGATCTGTTGGGTTTTCTAATGCTTTTAACGCACTTCCTACTACGATTGGTGTATCGTCTCCTGGGAAACCATACTCACTTAATAATTCTCTTACTTCCATCTCTACTAATTCAATTAGTTCTGGATCATCTACCATATCTGCTTTGTTTAAGAATACTACTATGTGTTGTACTCCAACTCTACTTGCTAATAGTATATGCTCTCTTGTTTGTGGCATTGGACCATCTGCTGCACTTACTACTAAGATTGCTCCATCCATTTGTGCTGCTCCTGTTATCATGTTCTTTACATAGTCAGCATGTCCTGGACAGTCTACATGCGCATAATGTCTATTATCTGTTTCATACTCAACGTGTGCTGTGTTGATTGTTATTCCTCTTTCTTTCTCTTCTGGTGCTTTATCGATTTCTGCGTAGTTTGTTGCTACTGCTCCACCTTTTTGTGCTAATACTGTTGTGATTGCTGCTGTTAATGTTGTCTTACCGTGATCTACGTGTCCTATTGTTCCTATGTTTACATGTGGTTTGTTTCTTTCAAATTTTGCTTTTGCCATTTTATTTATTCCTCCTTTTATTAAGCTAATTTCCCAAAAATCTATATAGTAAACTCTTCCACGCGTACTGCATTTTCCAAGTTTTGGAGCCCAAGGCCAGGCTTGAACTGGTGACCTCCACCTTACCAAGGTGACACTCTACCTACTGAGCTACATGGGCAATTTACATTGGAGCGGGAAACGGGTATCGAACCCGCGACACCTAGCTTGGGAAGCTAGTGCTCTACCACTGAGCTACTCCCGCACAGCCTACGATATTTGTATACCAGTTATATATTATAACATTCAGTAGGCACTTCGTCAATATCAATCATTTTTTTTATCTAGACATTTTTCTAATTTACGTTTTACCCTTTGAAGTGCATTGTCTATAGATTTAGCACCCCTATCTAAATCACACGCAATTTCCTGATATGATTTTCCTTCTATATATGATGTAAGAACTTCCATCTCTAAGGCTGAAAGAACCTCTCCAATTTCATTCTCAATTTTTGTGACTTGTTCCATTCCTATAACTAATTCCTCAGGGTCTGCTACACTTACACCGGATATTATATCTAGAAGAGTTCTGTCCGATTCTTCGTCATATATAGGTTTATTCAGAGAAATATATGTATTCAATGGTATATGTTTTTGCCTTGTAGCTGTTTTTATTGCGGTTATAATCTGTCTTGTAATACAAAGTTCTGCAAAAGCTTTAAATGATGCTAATTTATGTGGCTTAAAATCTCTTACTGCCTTGTATAAACCAATCATTCCTTCTTGATATATATCTTCTTTATCTGCGCCAATTAAAAAATATGATTTAGCTTTTATTTTTACAAAGTTTTCATACTTACTTATAAGATATTCCTGTGCCACTTTATCTCCATCTCTTGCACAAATAACAATTTCTTCATCTAATAATTCATCATACTTTGAATATTCTATAATATCATTACTTTTTTTTGTCAAGACTACACCCCCAATAAACACCAAACATTCTATTAAATTATACATTACTAATAATTTACAAGTCAAGTTTATTATTTATTTCTCCGCATTTCCTCTAGTTTTTCAGCGATTTCCTTGTCAATTCTCTCTTCTAATGTGTATCTTTTACCATCCTGATTTTTGTCACTTTCAACACGTATTTTATTCTCAACTTTTTTCACTTCATGATAAAATTCTATAGATGACATCCTAACTGCACCTCTTTGAAAAATAATTTGTTGTTCTAAGGAATCAGAAGTTACTACTAAAACTTCTGAAGTTCTCCCTATCCTATTCACATATTTTTCTATAAAACTATCTGCAGTTTCTCCTTCTTTTGTAAATACAACAATTAGGTTTTTACTTATCTTTTCCCTTTTTTCTAAGCTTTTGGCCTGAAGATGTGCGTCGAAAACCAAAAAAATTTTATACCCATTATACGTTCCATAATTCAGTAGTATGTCGATAAGTTTTGCTCTTGAGTTCTCCATGCTTCCTGTGTTATTATCCCTTAATTCTTCCCAACTATTTATTACGTTGTAGCCATCAACAAATATATTTTTCACTTTTATCCTCTTTTAATCCTCTGTTTTAATATTTCATACATGATTATACCAGCAGCTACAGATGCATTTAGAGATGTGATATTCCCCTTCATAGGTATTTTTACAAGGACATCACATTTCTCTTTAGTAAGTTTTGAAATTCCTTTTCCTTCACTTCCAACAACTAAAGCCACAGGCCCTGCAAAATTACTTTCAAAACAGTAACCTTCACCATCCATATGTGCACCATAAATCCACACACCTTTTTTCTTAAGATTATCTATTGCAACATTGATATTAGTAACTTTAGCTATCTTCATATATTCTACAGCTCCAGCAGATGATTTATATACTGTTGGGGTTACTCCAACATTTCTGCGTTTTGGTATAATTATTCCATGAGCTCCACATATTTCTGCTGTTCTAACTATAGATCCAAAATTATGTGGATCTTCAATTTCATCTAAAAGAATTATAAACGGATCTTCATCTTTTGATTTAGCATATTCTAATATGTCATCTATTTCACAATATTTGTATGGAGTAACATATGCTATAACACCTTGATGTGCTCCTGTAACAGATATTTGATCTAATTTCCTTCTATCAACTTCTTTTATTACAATTCCTTTGTCTTTAGCTAATGCGTATACTACATTTATTGATCCCTCAGTATCACCACCTGAAACCAATATTTGTTCCACCGTTCTATCTGATTTCAAGGCTTCAATTACAGCATTTCTACCTTCAATTATATCTTCTCTATCTGAGTTTTCAGAAGCATTAGTGTTTTCTTTATGTGCCCCTGCTTTATTATTATATTTTTGTTTTTGTTTTATTTCCCTCATCTTAACTCCTCTTATCTAAGTAGAATTTTCTTATTTCTACTGCTTTACCACAAGTCATATTACCCTCACTGCAAGGTCCATTAACACATTTAGGTCCACTTTTTTCAAAAAGTATAGGTGATATTTCTTTCGCAGCTTTAAGCATTTCTTTTGCCAATTCTCTAATTTCCCATTGAGCTCTTAAGCAGCACCTTTCATTAAAAAAATGCATTAATTCCCTTGCATTCATGGTCATGATTATTTTCGTTTCACAAGCGTTAGGGAACACATATCTAGCATCTTCAATGGCTTTTTTTTCAGCATTACTTAATAATTTTTTGTTATCTTTTTCGGTAATTTCCTTCTCTGAACTTAATTTATTCTTTGAAACAAATTCTTGAATTAAAGCATTTAATGCTACTTTTTTTAATATGTCAACAAGCTTATCATATGTTTCCTGATCTTTTTCCATGCATTCTATAAAAAGCTTTTTTGCCTCGACATTTGCTTCAATTTCAGGAGGAATAATGTATTCAAATTGTTTTAAGTTAACATATCTTTGGCTTTGCTGTGAATATGATGCTAATCTATGCCTTACAAGTTGATGTGTTAAACTTCTTGACACTCCCTCTATTGCAAAAGTAAACGACACATGTTCAATAGTTGAAAAATGTCCATAGGACATTATCATATTTATAAATTTCTTTGTGCTATTCTCATCTAATTTGTCAATTATATCATCTACTCCAGCAGAACTATAACAGAGTTTACCTGCTGCAGCAATTACTCTCTCCGGATTTTTTGTGTGTTCTATAATCTTTACTTTCAATGACATTTATATATCCTCCAATTTAGTGAATGGATGGCTTTATATCCACAATTATTTGAAAAAAGTAATTAATTCTATCTTTTTGTTCTGTAAGATATAAATATCCAAATAGTGCTTCAAAACCTGTGGCCATCCTATATTCACCTACATTTGCATTTTTAGGTACAGTAGCTGATTTTGCATTTCGTCCTCTTTTGTATATGTTCATTTCTTCTTCTGTAAGCTCATCAACAATAACTTTCATAAGCTCGCTCTGAGCGTGAGCTTTCACAAACGAAATTGCTTTCACATGAAGTTTATGAACATTCATTTCCCTATTTTTATTAACTATAAAGGCCCTTACAAATATTTCATAAATCCCATCACCTACAAAAGCCAATACCAGTGGATTTAAATTTCTAGCATCTTGTTTTGTAAAAGTTCCTTTTAATAAATCAAATTCCATAAAACTACTCCTTAATTAGGCTTTTTTCCACCTTACTCCTTGAGGAGTATCTAAAAGTGTTATGCCTTTTGCTTTCAAGTCATCTCTAATTTCATCAGCTAATTTGAAATTTTTATTTTTTCTTGCTTCTTGTCTTTTTTCTATTAATTCTTCTATCTCATCTTCTAAACTTGATTTTGTAGACTTCTGCAATATTCCTAACGGTGTACCTAAGTCTTTTATTAAATCAATAGCATATTGAAGAGCCTCTTTTGAAAAGTCAGCATTAACATTTACATTTATTTCTTTTATCAAATCAAATATAATTGATATAGCATCTGCTGTATTAAAATCATCATCCATTTTTTCAATATACTTTTGTTTATATGAATCTAATTTTTTTATATATTCTACTTCTTTATCATTTAATTTTTCTGTATTAGATGCTTCCTTTAAACTTTCTAAGTTATCTAAACTATTATAAAGCCTTTCTAATGAAGTTTTAGAAGCTTCCAATAAATCTATACTATAATTTAATTGAGTTCTGTAATGTGCGCTAAGCATAAGTAATCTTATAACTTCAGAATCAAATTTTTTAAGTGCATCTCTGGCAGTTAGAAAATTATTTAGAGACTTTGACATTTTTTTATTATTTACATTTAAGTATGCTGCATGCATCCAATAATTTGCAAAAGTTTTTCCAGTTCTACCTTCACTTTGAGCTATTTCATTTTCATGATGAGGAAAAACCAAATCCATTCCACCTGCATGAATATCTATTGTATCACCTAATAAATCATGTGCCATACATGAGCATTCTATATGCCAGCCAGGTCTGCCTTCACCCCAAGGACTTTTCCATGAAGGTTCCCCTTCTTTCTTACCTTTCCAAATTGCAAAGTCCATAGGATCTTTTTTTCTTTCATCTACATTTATTCTTACTCCTGATTTTAATTCATCTAAATTTTGTCCTGATAACTTTCCATAATCCTGAAATTTTTGTGTACTGTAATAAACATCTCCGTCAATCTCATATGCATATCCTTTGTTTATCAGTTCCTGTACAAATTCTATAATGTCATCAATGTATTCAGTTGCTCTTGGATTTACTGTAGCTCTCTCAATATTTAATCCATCTGCATCCTTATAATACTCAGAAATAAATTTGTCTCCAAGTTCTTTAATTGTTATGCCATCTTCATTTGCCTTATTTATCATTCTATCATCAATATCAGTAAAATTCTGAATAAACTTAACTTTATATCCTTTATACTCAAAATATCTTCTTACTGTATCAAATATTATAAAAGTTCTTGCATTCCCTATGTGAAAGAAATTGTAAACTGTTGGCCCACAAACATACATTTTCACTTCTCCTGATGTTATAGGTACAAATTCTTCTTTTTTCTTAGACATTGTGTTGTATATTCTCATATTTTTTCCTCCTAATTTATATATAAACAAAATCATATTTTCATTATAATATCATAAGTAATTATTATAAAAAATGTGCTTTAATTAGCTTGATTTATCTATAAATAAGATTATAGCATTTCAATTGTTTAATCGTAAAGCTTAAGTTCTAAACACATGAATTTTAAGATAGTATTTTAAAAACTCACCCTACTAATAGGGTGAGCCATATAAATGTGAAATTCTATCTTAATCAATGTTATCAATACTAAAATGTTTCAAAATTTTTTCACCTAGTAGCAAATCATCTGGAGTTGTTATTTTAATATTATCGTAACTTCCATCATATAAAAACACTTTATTTCCACACATTTCCGCCACACTTGTATCATCAGTTACACTTATATTTTTACCTGCCACATCTTCATGTGCTTTTAGTATAAGCTCCAATCTAAAACACTGTGGAGTCTGAACACAAAACAGTTCACTTCTATTAAGTGTACCTTTAGAAAAACCAGAGTGACTTTTGATTTTTATAGTATCTTTTGGCTGAACCCCACACGCACTAGCTCCATAAATTTTTGCATAATTTATTCCATCTTCTATTATTCTAGCATCTATAAATGGTCTTGCACCATCATGTATAATTACTATATCACAATCTGTAACAGCCTTTAATCCATTTAGGACTGAGTCTCTTCTGTCTTCCCCTCCAGGAACTATTTTCTTAACTTTTTTAAATGAATAAGGCAAAACTATTTCTTTTTTGCAATATTCCAATTCTTCTTTTCCAGCTACAAGTATTATAGAGTCTATATTCTTATTGTTTTCAAATGCCTCTAAAGTATGTGCCAGTATTGGTTTATTGTTTAATTCAAGAAAAAGTTTGTTAATAGCTTTTCCCATGCGCCTTCCTTTTCCACCTGCTACAACTATAGCACAATTTTCACTCATTATATTACCCCTTGTCCTAGGCCTCTTTTTGTTTTGCAAATATCATTCTACCAGCTGCTGTTTGTAATACGGATGTAACTGCTACACTTAGCGTTTCTCCTATGTGTTTTCTTCCACCTTCAACAACGATCATAGTTCCATCATCAAGATATGCTACACCTTGACCTGATTCTTTTCCATCTTTTACTATTGTTATTTTCATTTCTTCTCCAGGCAAAACAACTGGCTTTACGGCATTAGCTAATTCATTTATGTTTAATACAGGAACCCCTTTGAATTCCGCCACTTTATTCAAATTATAATCATTGGTTACAACTTTTCCATTTAAAACTTGCGCCAATTTCAAAAGTTTTATATCCACTTCTTGAATTTCAGGAAAATCTTTTTCGTATATTTGCACCTCAACATTTAACTCTTTTTGAATTCTGTTTAATACATCAAGACCTCTTCTTCCTCTATTCCTTTTTAATCCATCAGATGAATCGGCTATATGTCTAAGTTCAGCTAGTACAAAATTTGGTATTACTAGAGTACCTTCAACAAATCCAGTTTGACATATATCAAAGATTCTACCATCAATTATAACAGATGTATCAAGAACTTTAGCAGTCCCTCTTACATTATTTTTACTCTTTTTTTCTCTATTAGAATTTGATCTTTTTAATCCTGAAAAAAAGCCCATTATCTCTTCTCTTTTTTTTACAGATATATCTGCTACAAAGGCAGCAACTATAATACATATGCTTATTTCAATAATTGTCCATAATATTTGAATCCATAATACTTGAGATGGTTTAGGAAATAAGCTAACTATTGACACAGAAATAATAAGTCCTATAATTCCACCTATTGTTCCAAAAACTATTTCTGAAATTTGTAACTTTTGTATATTTGTTTCAAAATAATCCATAGTCCCAGTAATTGCTTTAATAACCCAAGGAGACACCATAAAAAATATTAATCCAACAAATAAGATAGAAAAAATATAGAATAA
This sequence comes from Clostridium acidisoli DSM 12555, assembly GCF_900176305.1. GTDB lineage: Bacteria > Bacillota > Clostridia > Clostridiales > Clostridiaceae > Clostridium_I > Clostridium_I acidisoli. The sequence continues at coordinate 9,889 of NZ_FWXH01000032.1, read as the reverse complement.
GACCGTTTCAATTGTATTACCTTTCGAAATAAATTTTGAAATAGAACCGCTATTTATTAATTCACCGCCAAAAATCCAACCTAATGCAAGGCCAATAACAGTAAATAGCCCCCTCAATAATTTTTTTAGCAAAATATTCACCTCCATTTATATTATTACCATGTTTTTCTTTTTTTAATACATTTTCCTCCTTGTCCTTAATATATAATATAAACATTACATTTTCAACAAAAGTAAACGTTTTTAATAAAATGTTAATGGTATATTTATATATAGTTATTATAATACCACTATATTAAAATTTTTCATACTACTTGTAAACGCTTATACCATTTTTTATAACATGGCATGTATTAACATCTAAATCCCCCTATTAATAAAAAAGTACTTGTTTTATCATATAAATATAATCTAATTTGTATTTAACCTTTATTGACAAACTCAATGTAAAGATTTTATAATCAAAATAAAGGCATTTATTAATTCTTTATAAGGGGAGATGAGCCTAGTGAAAGATATAATTTTTGATGATTTTCAAAACAGCGTTGAAAGTTCTTTAGTTAGACATAAAAGTTTGATTGACATAATAACAAAATTGCAAGAATCTGATGCAAGAATTAATAGAGCTATCGCTAAGTCTATTACAAATTGTGGTTGTATTGAAATTAACGCCAAAAGGCAACAAATTCCAGAAAATGATTCCAATTTAAATATAGATAACCTAAGTGAATGTCTTCAAACACATGTAATAGGACAATTGTGTGAAAACTGCCGTGATGTACTCGAAGGCGAAATTGGAACCCACTTGTTTTATTTGACTTCTCTTTGTAATACTCTAGGTATTAATTTATACGATGTACTTATAAGAGAAAACGACAATATTAATACCTTAGGGAAATATAATCTTAGGTAACACACTAGAGTTATACTAATGTATAACTCTAGTGCCATAATATCCTTAGAATTGCCTATTTAAGATAAATTGTTCCCTTAGTCTTCTTAGTCCGTCTTTTATTGCCTTTGCCCTAGCTTCACCAATTCCTTCAACATTATCAAGTTCCTCATAAGAAGCTTCTAAAACAGCTTTTAATTCTTTAAAATGTTTAACCAAATTTTCGATTACATTTGCTGGTATCCTTGGAATCTTGCTTAGCATTCTATAACCTCTAGGTGATATAAGTGTATCTACAATAGGCACCCCAGAATATCCTAGATGTCTTGATATAGTGTCTAAATCCAAGAACTCTTCTGAACTTATATTTTGTACATTTTTATACACATCACTATAATCTATGCCACTCTGACAATAATCCCTTATAAGAAGAATTCCATCCTGTTCTACATTTTTGGCAAGTTCGTTAAGTTGCATGGAAATTAGTCTTCCTTCATTTCCTAGCTCACATATATATCTTTGGATTTCTGCTACAATTCGCATTACCATTTCAGTTCTTTGTATTACCGTCAATACATCAAAAAGTGTTGCTAAATCTTGAAATTCTAGCAAATTTAGATTAGTTACTACTCTATCTAAGACAGATACATATTTCTCCAAAGTTTGCAAAGCTTGATTAGCTCGTGCAAGCATTACACTGCTATCTCTAAGTACATACTTTATATCGTCTTTGTATATTGTTATAACATTTCTTCTTTGAGATATAGCTACAACAACATTTCCTGTTTGCCTTGCTACCCTTTGAGCAGTTCTATGTCTAGTACCAGTTTCAAATGTTGGTATTGAAAAATCTGGTATAAGCTGTACATTTGCACTTATAATCTTTTTTAAATCTGAACTTAAAACTATAGCTCCATCCATCTTTGCTAACTCATAAACATATGATGGACTATATTCTGAATTTATTTTAAATCCACCATCCATTAAATCCATTATTTTCTGATTGTCACCTAATACTATGAGTCCCCCTGTTTTAGCTCTTAAAATATTTTCAAGTCCTTCTCTAAGCTGAGTACCAGGAGCCAAAATTTTTAGGACATCCATCAGTATTTTGTCTTTTTTTAATCTTAATTCATTCACAATTTATCACCTTATTCAAAATACTTTATTTACCGCTTCCCTTAAGGAAGATACGCCATATGCACCTATTTTACTTGCTTTAATCTTTCCAATATTTCTTTCTGGTATTATAATATTTATAAATCCCATTTTTTCTGCTTCATTTACTATTCTTTCGCAATAAGAAATCGGTCTTACTTCACCTGTAAGTCCTATTTCACCCACTACAATCATTTTATCGAGTTTTGTCTCCTTATTCTTTATACTAGAAATCAAAGCTAATGCTAAACCTAAATCTGCAAATGTGCCATCTATACTAAGTCCACCTACCACGTTTACATACACATCACAATTATAAAATGGTATTTTAAGCTTTTTTTCTAACACTGCCAAGATTAAATTTAGTCTAGCGGAATCTATACCTACAACGGTTCTTCTTGGCATTACTGACTTAGTCTCACTTACAAGTGCCTGAATTTCAACTAAGATAGGTCTTGTGCCCTCCATAATTCCTATTACAATTGAACCTTCCTGTTTAAAATTAGTTTCTTCTAAAAATACATTTGAAGGGTTTGATACCTCTAGAAGCCCCTCCTCTTCCATTTCAAAGACTCCAATTTCACTTGTTGTTCCAAAACGATTTTTTATTGTTCTAAGTATTCTAAATTCCTCGGTTCTTTCGCCTTCAAAAGAAAGCACACTATCTACCATATGTTCTAATACTCTCGGTCCAGCTAACTCTCCCTGCTTTGTAACATGTGCAACAATAAAAAATGATATTCCCTTACTCTTCCCTATTCTCATTATTTCATTTGCGCATTCTCTAACTTGAGATACACTTCCAGGTGCAGAACTTACAGCTGCTTTAAATACTGTTTGAATTGAATCTATTATTACAAATATGGGTTTTATCTGTTCTATTTGTAACGAAATTACATCCATGTTTGTTTCAGATAATACAAAAAGATTGTTGGAGTTCACACCAAGTCTGTCACTTCTCATTTTGATTTGTTCTTCTGATTCCTCACCAGAAACATAAAGGACCTTTCCATATCTTTTAGCTATATTATCTGCACTTTGCAAAAGCAAAGTTGATTTTCCAATTCCAGGTGATCCTGAAATAAGAGTTAACGACCCCTTTACAAGTCCGCCACCTAAAACTCTATTAAGTTCACCAATGCCAGTATTATATCTTTCATGTTCTCCTGATTTTATATTAACTATACATTTAGGTTCATTATTTCCGCTTAAAATTACATTTTTATCACTTTTTACAGCTACTTCTTCTACAAAACTGTTCCATGTATTGCAATTCGGGCATTTTCCCATCCACTTCAAGCTTTCAAATCCACATTCTTGACATACAAAAACTGTTTTACTTTTAGCCATTATCTAGCCTCCTTGATGCCATATATTTATTATACAATATCTTTTAATATATTTGTTAAATTATATTAAATTTTATAGCTAACAAAAAAGCAGGGGAGAAAACTCCCCTACTTTTTAAGCCTTAGAAAATTCAAGTTCATTATCTTTAACAGTTACTGAAACTTCATCGCCTTTGTGAAGATCTCCATTTAATATTTCTTCTGAAATTTTATCTTCTACGATTTTAGTTATAGTTCTTCTTAAAGGTCTTGCTCCATAACTTGGATCATATCCCTTTTCTGCCAGAAGTTTTTCTGCTTCCTCAGAAAATTTAATATTTATTTCTTGGTCATTAAGCCTCTCACTTACTGATTTAAGCATAAGTTTAACAACTTTTTGCAAATCATTTTCAACAAGTTGATGGAATACAATTATATCATCAATTCTATTCAAAAATTCTGGTCTAAAAGAATGTTTCAATTCATCCATTATATTTTCTTTCATCTTTTCATATTCAGTATCTTTATTATCATTACCCATAGTAAATCCTAATGACTTTTGTTTTTTAATTGTAGCTGCACCAACGTTTGATGTTAAGATTATTATTGTATTTCTAAAATTAACTGTTTTTCCTTTACCATCAGTAAGTCTTCCATCTTCAAGTATTTGAAGCAGGATATTAAATACTTCTGGATGTGCTTTTTCAATCTCATCAAATAACACAACTGAATATGGTTTTCTTCTAACCTTTTCTGTTAGTTGACCGCCTTCATCAAAACCTACATATCCTGGAGGTGATCCTATAAGTCTTGATACAGTATGCTTCTCCATATATTCTGACATATCAATCCTAATTATACTATTTTCATCGCCAAACATAGCTTCTGCAAGAGCCTTAGACAACTCTGTTTTACCAACTCCAGTTGGTCCTAAAAATATAAAGGAGCCAATAGGTCTCTTTGGATCTTTTAAACCAACTCTTGCTCTTCTAACAGCCCTAGCCACAGATTTAACAGCTTCCTCTTGTCCAATGACCCTTTTATGCAATATATCTTCTAACTTTAATAGTTTTTCGGACTCTTTTTCTGTAAGTTTTTCTACAGGAATATTAGCCCATTTAGAAACCACTGCTGCAATTTGAGTTTCTGTTACAATATGATTTTCAACATCATTTTTATTTTTCCAGTTAGCCTTGAAATCCTCTATCTTAGATTTCAATTCCTTTTCTTTATCTCTTAATCTTGCTGCTTTTTCAAAGTCTTGAAGTCTTATGGCATCAGCCTTTTCCTTTGTTGCTTTTTCTAGGTCTTCTTCTTGACTCTTTAAATCTGGTGGAGCCGTTAAATTTTCTATTCTTACTTTAGCTCCTGCTTCATCAATTAAGTCGATTGCCTTATCAGGTAAAAATCTATCTGTAATATATCTTTCAGATAAGTTTACTGCTGCCTCTAATGCATCGTCTGTAATCTTTACTCTATGGTGTGCTTCATATTTATCACGAAGACCTTTTAATATAAGAACAGCTTCCTCTAAAGATGGCTCTCCTACCATTACTGGCTGAAATCTTCTTTCAAGTGCAGTATCCTTTTCAATATATTTTCTATATTCATCTATAGTCGTTGCACCTATACATTGAATCTCGCCTCTTGCTAAAGATGGTTTTAGTATATTTGATGCATCTATTGCACCTTCAGCTCCACCAGCTCCAATTATTGTATGAATCTCATCTATAAATAATATTACATTCCCAGCTTTTCTTATCTCATTCATTACCTTTTTTAATCTTTCTTCAAATTCTCCTCTGTATTTTGATCCAGCAACCATTGAAGATATATCTAAAGTAATTACTCTCTTATTCTTTAAAATCTCTGGTATGTTACCTGCAACTATTCTTTCCGCAAGGCCCTCAGCAATGGCTGTTTTTCCTACACCTGGATCACCAATAAGACAAGGATTATTTTTAGTTCTTCTGCAAAGTATTTCTAGAATTCTTTGGGTTTCTTTGTCTCTTCCTATTACTGGATCTAATTTACCATCAGCTGCCATTTCAGTAAGATCTCTTCCGAATTGATCCAATGTAGGTGTTGGTTCTCCCGATTTATTTTCAGCTTTGTTACTTGGACTAGCTTCTTTTCCTCCTGCTAAACTTGATAAAATTTCTTTTCTAAGTTTATCAAAGTCAACATTTAGGTTACTTAGTATAGTAACTGCAACTCCTTCTCCTTCTCTAATAAGCGCAAGTAATATGTGTTCTGGACTAATGTAATTATGATTTAAATTTGTTGCCTCTAAGGCACTTATTTCAAGCAGTCTTTTTGTTCTAGGTGTAAGTGGAATATCATTTCTATATAACTCAAAATCACCTTTTCCTTCATATTCTGCAATTAAGCTTCTTACTCCGTCAATTGTAACCCCCATGCTATTAAGAATCTTCTTTGATGTCCCTTCATCTTCCTTTAGTATTCCAAGAAGTATATGTTCAGTTCCCACATAACCATGTTGAAACATCTGTGCTTCTTCTTTTGCAAATACTAAAACTTTTTCTGTTCTCTCATTAAATCTGTTGATAAACATAATAAATCACCACCTATTTTAATTTTTCTCTAATATAATCTGCTCTTTTTATGTTCAAATCTTTTGCACTTAATTTATTATCGAACATTTTCCCAAGAGTTGCAGGCTGCGTATTCACCAATAAATAATTTAAAACCTTTTTATTTATATTATTTATTATTCCCATCTCTACACCCATTCTAACATTGGAAAGTAATTTTAAGCATTCTCCTGAATCAATAACTCTAGCTGTCTTTAATATACCTAATGATCTAAATATTTTATCCTCTAGCTCATATCTGTAATTTTTTAACGCCTGTTCTCTTGAAAGATTTTCCTGATTTACAAGTTGATTTACAACGGCTTTTAAATTAGCTATTATATCTCTTTCACTAATACCAAGTGTAACCTGATTTGATATTTGAAAAAGGTTGCTATATCCTCCTGAACCTTCTCCATACAATCCTCTTATGGTCATCCCAACTTGTGTAAGTGTATTTAATATGCCGTTGATTTGATTATTCATAGATAAAGCTGGTAAATGAAGCATAACTGAAGCTCTTAATCCTGTACCTATATTGGTTGGACATGCAGTTAAATATCCAATCTTTTCATCAAACGCATAATCAATTTTTTCTTCAATTAAGTCATCAATTTTATTTGAATAATCTAAAATTTCGTCTAAATCAAGCCCACCACTAATGCACTGAAGTCTTATATGATCTTCTTCGTTTATCATGATACTTACTGTTTGGTCATTATTTAAAATAAAAGCTGACTTTAAGTCATTTTCCACTAACTTGCTGCTAACTAAATGCTTCTCTATAAAAGATAACCTAGAATTGTTGTCTTCTCCCCAAAGATGAACGCTTTTAAAATTTTCTTTAGTATGAGATGAAGAAAAAAATGCATCTTCAATTTTATTTACAATACTTCTAGCTTTTTCATCAGAAAGTTTATCTGGAAATGGCTCATCTTTTATATTTCTTGCAAGCCTTATTCTACTGCTGATTACTAAACTGTCAGGTTCTTCTTCACATTCTAACCAATTCTGCATGTTATTCTTCTCTCCCTTCACTATTTATTTTTCTAATCTCATCTCTTATGTTTGCAGCTTTTTCATATTCTTCAAGTGCAATAGCTTTTTGAAGCTCTTGTTTTAGTGTGTCCATTCTCTTTTTTTCAATTATATCCTTACCACATTTTTTAGGTATTTTACCTACATGTTCAACTTTACCTTGTACCCTATTTATAACAGGATATACTGTGGAACTAAAATTTTTATAACATTCGCTGCATCCTAATAACCCTTTTTCTTTAAACTCTCTTAACGTCATCCCACAATTCTTACATGATACATCTGTATCTGTGCTATTTTTATGGCTTTCTCCAATATAATCCATCAAACCACTTAATATATTTTGAAACGAAAACGGAGATATTATTCCCATTTCACTAACAACATTAAATCCATCAAATTTTTTAGCGCAATGTTCACATAATCTTATTTCCTGTTTATTACCATTTACTATCTTTGTGACGTAAAAAATTGCCTCGTTCTTTTTACACATTTCACACAACATAAGTCATCAATCCTCCTTAACCCATAAAAGGAATACACCTTGATTATACATTTATTTATATAGTTTGTAAAATTATAACATGATAGCAATAAAAGATGATTTTAATATTTCTGCTCTTACTTTATTTCTATTATTAGTAATTGATGCTAATGTCCTGTCATTGATTACTGACTTTAAAATATTGGACTCTCTACAAGTTATAATCTCTGCTTCCATTAATGCATCTATAATTTTAACGCCTCCATCATATGTTATATTTCCACCAATTTTATCCAGTATTATATCTACTAGAGGTTTGTTTTCAACATATTCTACTTTATATATTTTAATACATCCTCCGCCACCTCTTTTGCTCTCGATATAATAACCTTTTTCCGTAGTAAATCTAGTTGTTAAAACATAATTAATTTGTGATGGTGCACAACAAAAGTGATTAGCAAGCTCATTCCTTTGGATCTCTACCATATTTTTTTTAGTATCAGATATCATTTCTTTTATGAACTGCTCTATAGTATCAGATATTCTAATCATCTAAAATTCCCTTCTTATTAAACCTTGACTTTCTTTGACTTTAATATTATTATAATACTTTTTTTTAATTTTGCAATACTCTTATAAATATTAAAAGAGACTGCATGTCCATGCAGTCTCTAAATTAACTAATATTACTTTATCTATCTGACTCAGTTATAGCTAGTGCAACAGCTCCTATAACTCCTGCATCTGTGCCTAATCCAGCTGGAGCTATTTTACATGAATTCGCCATACTATCAAAACATCTTTCTTTAACAACTTCTCTAACTTTTTCAAATACTATGCTTCCGCCATTAGTTACACCACCACCGATAATAACCATTTCAGGATCAAAACTAGCAATAATATTAGCTATACATATTCCTAAGTAGTTAAGACATGAATCTAATATTTCAGAAGCAACTTTATCACCTTTTTCGGCCTCTTTAAACACTTCATAGGAAGATACTTCTTTGTAATTTTTTAATGATGTTTCTTCTCCTCTTTGAACAGCTTCCTTTGCCCTTTTACCAATTGCTGTCCCTGATGCTAAAGCTTCAACACATCCATAATTTCCGCAGTTACACCTTGGACCATTCTTTTCAATTGTTGTATGTCCTATCTCTAAAGCATTACAAGTACTTCCTCTATATATTCTGCCATTTAATATTGCACCACCACCAACGCCTGTGCTTACTGTAACAAACACCATATTCTCAGTTCCTTTTCCTGCACCAAAAATATGTTCGCCAATAGCCGCAACATTTGCATCATTATCTAAATATGTAGCAATATTAAATCTTTCGCTTATAGGTTTTACTAATTCAAAGTTTTCAAACGGTAAATTTGGAGTTGAAATTACAATTCCCTTTTTAACATCCAAAGGTCCAGGTGATCCTATTCCTATCGCTTTAATTTCTTCTGAACTTTTTTTACCGTCCTCTAAAACCTTTTCAATTACCGTAAAAATTCTTTTTAATACACTCTCTTCTCCCTCTGATGCATTTGTAGGTAATACATATTTGCTTATTATATCCCCACTTAAATTTGCCAAAGCTCCACTTATTTTAGTTCCTCCTAAATCAATTCCTATAACATATTCTTTCACAATCGTTTACCTCCCTAATATTTGTATAAAATATATTTATCCATTGGCTACCACCGTAAGCCTACACTTTTGAAAGCATTGAGTTAACGGTTGCTACACACTGGATTTAGTTCAACTAGCATTTAATTTATACTCTATTAATAACCTAAACGTTAGTTAAATAAGTCTACCAATTAATTTTATGAATTACATAAAATATTATAACATAGGTTCAAGTAAAATTCTAAACATAAATTTTGATATAAATCACATAACAAAAAATTGCTACTTGCCTTTACATACCTTTATAGAATAGCTACCATCATTATTTTTTATCTTTTCATATATTAAAAAATTTTTATTTCTTAGCATACTTTTAAATATTTCTAATTCCAACTTGTTTTTTTCAGTTATAGTAATCGTTAAGTTGTCGTTTGTGTTAATTAATTCCATATAATCATCTATGCTACTATAATCCTCTAAAGTAATTAGACCTCTAAAATCCAATCTATAATCACACATAATAAATTATCTCCTATATTTCAAATATACTTTTAGTATATTTGAAAGGCATTAATTTATTCATGGTATTAATTTCATCTTTTATATAAGTAAAAAACGTCAGCTAAACATAATCAGCTGACGTAAATAATTTAAAATAATGGCTCCGCGAAAAGGATTCGAACCTTCAACCTATCGGTTAACAGCCGAGTGCTCCACCGTTGAGCTATCGCGGAACATTGACCCAGCGACGACCTACTCTTCCACAGGGCT
>NZ_FWXH01000019.1 GCF_900176305.1 Clostridium acidisoli DSM 12555 | reverse complement strand
AAGAATTAACGGTAATGCCGTTAATGGTGAGAGAATTTGCTTTCAGCAAAAGGGTTAGGATGATTTTTCTTAGCTATGCTGCGAAAAATCTTTGAACTTAATAATATGAATACAAAAGGCTACGCCTAAAAGCAAAACCTACGGTTAAAACATATTGTAAAGTTATCTTTATATACTAAGATATATAAATTTAAATTCACTATTTTTCTGACGTAGGAAGAAAATTTTCCTTTACTTGTTACGTAAGTAACTTCTCTCACCTTTGACGGCTTTAGCCTCGTCAATTCTTCCATCTAGCCGAAGGCTTGCTTTAATCTTTTCATCTAGTTTTAGCTATGATGAAATTCTTTAGTCTTTACTTCGCAATTTATTACTATAAAGCACCAAAAATTAGAAGAAGTAAATCTATTTCTTAGCTATGGCTACTCGAACGGTTTTACCCTTTATGGTTTTATGTTTAAGCGCCTCTAAAACAAGGGTACCTTTTCCAGAAAAAATATCAACATAAGAAAAATTATCTTGGATTTCTATTATTCCAATATCTTCGGGATTTATGCCGTCTATACTAGAAACAGTTCCGGCTATGTCTCCAGGTCTAATCTTTTTCTTTTTACCAGCACCTATATATATTTTTGTGATTTCTTTATTTAATTCTTTACTTTTAGATTTTTTTGGTTTGGGTTTTAGCCTAGCTTTTTCAGCGAATAATTTCTTGCCTTTTTCCACATCTTCAAGGGATGGAATTTTTCCCTCATTAATTTCAAACCTAAAATATTCTTCAATTTCTTTTAAAAATCTGTATTCTCTAGGAGAAACAAAAGTTATTGCAAAACCTGTATTCCCAGCACGACCGGTTCTACCAATTCTATGGACGTAACTTTCTTTTTCCATTGGTATGTCATAATTTATTACATGAGTAATGTTATCCACATCAATTCCTCTAGCGGCAACATCTGTGGCAACAAGGAACATAAAATCTCCTCTTTTGAAACTGTTAATTACTTCAGTTCTTTCTGTTTGAAGCATTCCACCATGAAGTGCAGCACAAGAATAACCCTCATTTTTCATTTCCGATACGAGACTATCTACATTTGCTTTGGTTCTACAAAAAATAATTGCACTTTCAGGCAAGTTAGTATATATTACCTTATTAAGCAAATTAAATTTTTCATTAACAAGAACCTCATAATATGTTTGCTCTATTCTGTCAGCAGTTGAATTTTTAGATTGAATATCGATGCTGACAGGATTATTCATATAGGAATCGCATAATTTTAATATTTCTGTTGGTATTGTAGCAGAGAAAAGTAACGTCAATCGTTTAGTTGGAAGTTTTTTTATGATTTCAGTAACTTGACCTATAAATCCCATATTAAGCATCTCATCAGCTTCATCAATAACCAGATATTTAATTTTTCCAAGACTTAGTGTGCCTCTTTCTATATGATCCATGACTCTTCCAGGGGTTCCTGAAACCACATGTATTCTTTGCTTTAGTGTATTTATCTGTAAACTTATTGGTTCTTTTCCATAGATAGCGGCGGAGCGTATCCTTTTAAAACGGCCAATGTTTGAAAAATCATCTTTAATCTGAAGTGCCAGCTCTCTTGTTGGGGATAGAATTAAAACTTGAGGATATTTCTCTTGTAATTCTATCTTTTCACAAATAGGGATAGCAAAGGCAGCTGTTTTACCACTTCCGGTTTGTGCTTTAACAACAAGGTCTTTATCACTAAGAATTAGTGGTATAACTTTTTCTTGAACTTCGGATGGATTTTTGTAACCTAATTTTTCTATTGATTCGAGTATGTCCTGACTTAAATTAAAGTCTTTAAAGTTTAAACTATTCATATCTTACCTCTACGTATTTCTATAAAATGGGGACATCTTAGAATGTCCCTATGGTTTATCATACTATTATATATTGACAAAGTATATGAAAACAATACACAAAATTTAAATAAGAGTTGTATCAAGGGCTAATTTTGATACAACTCTGTAGTCTTAATCCATATATAATTGATATAAAGCTTGGGTTCCAAGATCTTCTTTACCTTCAGCAATAAGCTTATCATAAAGTTTTTTACAAAGGCTCAAGGCTGGGGTGTTTAAACCCATTGAATCAGCTTCTTCTAAAGCTATACGCATATCTTTTACGAAATGTTTAATATAGAAACCAGGCTTAAAATCGTCTTTAAGTATTCTTGGAGCATATGAACTTAACTGCCAACTAGCAGCACCACCGGCACCAATAGATTTTAGAACAGTTTCAGGGTCAAGACCGGAATTTTTTGCATATGCTATAGCCTCACATACACCCATAATGTTTGAAGCTATGGCTATCTGATTACACATTTTGGTGTGTTGACCAGCACCAGCAGTTCCTTGTAAAACTATATTTTTCCCCATAAGTTCAAAGATAGGTTTTAGATGCTCAAAGGCTTCTTTGTCTCCACCTACCATTATAGATAAGGTACCTTCGGAGGCGCCAACATCACCACCAGATACAGGTGCATCCAATGCAAATACATTTTTACTTTTGGCAATTTCATAAATTTTTTTAGCAAGTGAAGGTTTAGAAGTTGTCATGTCAATAACAAAACTGCCAGGTTTTGCATTATTTAAAATGCCATTTGAACCTAAATATACTTCTTCAACATCACTAGGATAACCAACTATAGTAATAATTACATCTGATACTTTAGAAAGTTCACTAACAGAAGCCTTCCAGGTAGCACCCTTTTCAATTAGACTTAAAGCTTTTTCCTTGGTTCTATTATATATGTATAAGTTATAACCACCCTTTAATAAATTTGAGGCCATGGAATTTCCCATTACACCAGTGCCGATAAAACCTATATTTATATTATTCGTTTGAAGCATTTAAACCATCCTCCTATCTAAACTAAATTTGATTAATTTTAATAATAGTTTCTTTCAAATATCTCTTTTATTTCTAGTATTTTATCGGTTAGACCAAGGGCTACCATTAATTTGATTCTTGCTTTTTGTCCAGGTAGATTATCACCTAATATAACACCTTTGGCGGTAAGTTCTCTTCCAGCACCCTCATATCCGTAATCATCAAGAACTTTCCCCATAAGGCATCTGGATACTAAAACCACAGGTATGTTTTTATTTAAAGCATATTCAACACCAGAAACCATCTTGGGAGGAATATTGCCTCTACCCATACCTTCTATGACTATACCTTTTGAGCCTGAATCTACAGAAAATTTTAAAAGTCTGTCATCCATTCCGCAACCACATTTTATTAAGTCAACATTGCTTTCAATAATTTTTGTATTTATATATTGTCTTTTTGTGTAGCTAAAATAGAAATATACTTTATTATTATCTACAAAACCAATGGGACCAAAATCCATGCTTTTAAATGTATCGAGAGTGTGTGTGTTTGTTTTTGTAACTTGGGAAGCAGAATGTATCTCCTTGTTCATAACAACCATAACACCTCTATTTTGAGCATCATCGGATACTGCAGTGTGTACAGCATCAATTAAGTTAGGAGGACCATCCCAACCAAGTTCGGAACTATTTTTCATAGAACCCACAAAAATAATGGGTTTTGAACCGTTATAGGTAAGGTCTACAAGATAAGCTGTTTCTTCAAGAGAGTCTGTGCCGTGTGTAATTACGACTCCATCATAACCTTCAATTTCAGTTTTATGTTGAACTAAATTTGATAATTCAAGCATTTTTTCTGGTGTTATATGTGGTCCAGGTAACATTCCAAAATTTAAAAAGTGAATGTTTGCAATTTTATTAATACCAGGTGTTAGGTCTAATATATCTTCGCCACTCATGGATGGAACAGCAGCACTATTTTCTGAATCGTTTTTCATAGAAATTGTTCCACCAGTAAATATTATAATGATTTTTTTCATTAGGGTACCTCTTTTCTATATATTAAGATATTATAGGCCAGATTCATTAAATTTATGATGCATAGCCTCTGTAAGTTTGTGAAAGGGTTTCTTCAAAATAGTAAAAACAAAAAAGAACAATATAAAATAACCTAAAGCTATAAAGTTTTTGTACACATTACTCCAAATTGGGCCTGCAATTGCTTCTCTAAAACCGTCTATGGCATAAGTGAAAGGCCAAAAAGGCTGTAATATACCAAATATTCTGGGGTTTGTTTGTATTGGATATATACCACCAGCACCGGCAATTTGAAATACCATCATGACAACAGCTAGTGCTTTACCTACATTACCGAAAATGGAAACAAGATTAAATATTATAAAAGTAAAGGTAATGGAAGATACCCAAGCAAAGCCTAACATAAGAAGCATGTTTTCAGGCTTTACACCAAGTATGTATTTATCTCCTAATGTAATAATTGTAGATTGAAAAAAGGATGTTATTAGGAATAGTAGCATTTTACCAAAGTGTTCTTCCCACATATTAAGATGTTCACCATGAGCAATATTTTTGTATTCTGTAGTTAATAGTGAACATAAAAGTAGTGCTCCAACCCAAATTGCAAGGACGGAATAAAATGGTGTTAAACCAACTCCAAATATACCCTCACCATAAACGTCAACTTCCTTTACATCTAAAGGTGAAGAAATAAAACTTGAAAGCTCATCTGCATTCATGTTTAATAGATTTATTATTTGATCTAAATCTTGATCACTTAAGGTATTCATTTTTCCGCTTAAATCATTAAGTTCACTTAAAAGTGTTGATAATTTAGCATTAAGTTCATTTGCCTCAGATACAGATAATTTACTTGTTGAAATTCCGAAACTAGCTAAGGCATTTAGCTGAGGAACTATCACTTTTGTAGTTTGTAGCAATGAATTAATATCGTCTAAACTATTGTCTAAATTATCTCCTATATTATTTAATACAGGTAATGTTGTAGAGTAGAAATTATTTGATGTAGTAAGCATGGAGGATGAAATTCCATTGCTTAAAGAAGAAAGCGAATCAATGTTGTTATTTATTGAATCCTTCGAAGCCCCACTTCCTATGACTGTTTTTAGTTTACTTAAGGAGTTTTGCTCATTAACTACTAGAACATCTAAGCCTTTAAGTGAATTTATAAGCGAATTTATTGCAGTGTTAGGAGCAGTTTGGTTAATTGATTGTAAATACTTAATATCGGAATTTATGATATTGTCAAGAGAACTACATAAATTAACTAATTCATTAACAGTATCAACCATTCCAGTAGTATCAGTGCTGTTATTTTCATCCTTAAGCTTTGATAAAAGGTTCTGAATTTGTCCATTGGTAGATTGTATTTGAACCATATCATTGTTTAATTCATTTGAAGTAGTGTTTACAGTTTGTTTTGTTGCAGAAACCAAAGTTTTGCTACTATCAGTAGCATTTTGAAGATTGTTAATCTGATCGGTTATCTTTGGCAAAGTATTTTGCAAACTGGATAAATATTGTTGCAGGCTGACAGAACTTGAACTAGCAGAGCCAATATATTTTTGCGTGTCAGTAACATTTTTAGAAGCCTCATTTAAAGTTTCTTTTAGTTGAAGAAGGTTTGATTTGTTAACTTTTAGACTTCCACTAGCAGAGTTTAACGTTTTTAAAGACTCTCTAGCAACAGTACCTACAAAATTAGTTTTTAATTCTTTTGCCACCTTATCTTTTGCTGCATTTGTTATTTTAGAGGCTATAGCATTTAATTTTTCATTACTCCTATATATTATTGCTGGTTTTTCGGGGGTAGTAGTTGTTAAGCTTACAAGTCCACTTGAAAAATTATTTGGAATATCTAAAAGTGCATAGTATTTCCCTTCATTTAAGCCATAGTTGCCTTGCCACTGATCTACAAATACCCAATGAATTGATTTGTTTTTTTTAAGTTCCTCTATTATTTGATCACCTACATTTACCTTTTTACCATTAAAGTCAGCACCCTCATCATCATTAACAACTGCAATGGGTATATTACCTGTATTTGCATATGGATTCCAACATGCCTCTATATTAATCCATGCATAAAGAGAAGGCAAAACGCATAGCCCAGCCATTATTATAATTGCAGCAGGATTCTTTTTAATGTTCTTTAAATCTCTTAAAAATACTCTGAAAATCTTTTTCATATGGTCACCTCCTAAAGTCATTCTCCTACACCAGATTCTTTAAAACCAGTTTCAAATTTTGAAATAGTGTCATTAAGGGGTTTTTTGAGGAAAAATCCTAATAGTATAAAAACAATTGAAATCAATATCAATGCAGTGAAGTCCAAAATAACACTGCTAATTAGTGGACCTGCAATTGCTTCTCTAAAGCCACCCACGCTGTAAGTGAAAGGAAATAGAGGCTGTAAGATTCTAAAGAATAAAGGATCTACTTGTATAGGATAAGTAGAACCGCTTCCGGCAATTTGAATTATCAAGAATACAATACTAATTGCTTTTCCAACATTGCCAAATACGGAAACTAAAGTATAAACTATTATGGAGAAAGTCAAACCAGATACTAATGCAAAGGCAATCATAAGTGGTGCATTAACAGTGTAAACACCTAAAAGTAATTTATCACCAATGGAAACGATTAATGATTGTATTAGACTTAAAGTAATAAAAGTTAACATCTTACCAAAATGTTTTTCACGTAAGGACAGTTTATTATAACCTTCAAAGTAGGCAACATCTGTTCTTAGCAAAGAGGCTAAAAGTAGTGCACCAACCCAAATGGCAAGAACAGTATAAACAGGTGCCATGGAAGAACCATAATTTGGTATGCTATATATAGATTCATCCTTTAGTGTGAAAGGATTAGATATAAAATTACCCATGAAGTCAGGGTTGCTCTGTAAAATACTTATGATTTCTACTAAGTCACTATTGTTAATCACTTGAAGTTTGCTACTTAACAACGAAATAACATCCTTATATTGTAATAGCCTATTATTCAAATCACTAGACACTGTAGATGCTAAACTAGTTCCTTGAACTGCACTGCCAAGAAGACTATTTATTTGATTATTTAAATCTTGTGCTGATTTTATAAGTGAAGAAGCATCGTTTGTAGCATTAATCATGCTTTGAGCTATTGAATTTAGAGCAGGTTTAGCACTTGAGTTATACTGCTTATTTGTGTTTATCAATTGTGTGCTAATGGTTGCTGTATTATTATTTAACGAATTAAGCAAGTTTTTATTAATTTCATTAGTGTTAAGCAATTGCTGTTGCAAACTACTTAAAGTACCTTTTTCATTATTTATTGAATTTTGTATATTTTTTAATGAAGTTATCATATTAGCTATATTAATGTTTGGCGATGTTGTATTCATTTTTTGCAAAAAATCAATAACGGAACTAATGGAAGTATTTAAATTTTGTAATTCCATATTTATATTAGATATAGTTGAATAAATAGCTGAAGAATTAGAAGCACTAAAATTTGTATTTAAATTACTGACTAAAGCTTGTATTCTGTATACAGAAGCCTGTGCAGAATTTAAATTAAGATCTATATTGTTAAGTGAATTATTTAAAGTATTTTGAGTTTCTTGCAATATATTTTTATTCTGGTCATTGCTTTCAGATATTATGTCTAAACCACTATTTACTTCAGGTATAGTAGACTTTATTTGTGATAAGAAAGTGCTTAAGTTATTGGAATTGGTATTTATGTTTTTAAGGGAGTCAGTTATAAAATCAATGTTGTTATTAACATCAATTATGTTACTTTTTAATTTTAATATGTTATCTCTATTTTTGGATGCATCATTACCAACTTGATTTAAAGAAGAAAAGATAGTTTTGTTAACTGTGGCTACAAAACCTGTGGTTATTTCATCAGTTAATGTATCCTTTGCCACATCTGTAATTTTACCAGCCACGGGGTTTGCTTTTGTATCTACTTTATATATAATTTGCGGCCTTTTGTGACTACTTGAAAGTATACTTGTAAAACTTGATGTAAAGTCGCTTGGAATTTCTATCATTGCATCATAAGTACCATCAATAATTCCCATGTCTGCATCTTTTGAATTTACAAATACCCAACCTATATTATGATTATTTTTAAGATTACCAACAATTTGATTTCCCATATTTAAGTACTTGCTTCTATACGAAGCACCTTTATCATTATTAACTATAGCTACAGGAATAGTACTAGTATTTTTATAAGGGTCCCAACAGGCCTTGATATTTACCCAAGCGTATAGAGATGGCAGAATACACAAACCACATATAATTATAAGTGCTACAGGGTTTTTCACGATGCTTTTCATATCTCTTTTAAATACGCTTAAAATATTAAAAATATACCTCATAGCCAAACCTCCCTTAAACGTTATTGTAATTAAAATAGTGTAATATGCAATTATAAATGTATTATAAAGCATTTTGGTCAGTATAACAAATATGAAAAAACTGCGCCAATAAAAAAACTAAAACATCAACTATATTGTTCCATAGAGCTGATGTTTTAATTATTAATTCGTAAATTTTAAGCAAATTAAAATCTAATCAAGTTTAAATTTTGATACAATTGAATTTAATTTATTTGCATTTTCTCTATTGATGTCAGTGTTATCTTTTATATTATTAAGCTTAGTTGCAATTGTAATCGTCTTTTCAGAAATATTTGATAATGAAGCAGATCCATTTGTAACAGTTTGAGCAACTTCATCAATGGCTTTAACTATTCCTTCAATGGAAGCATTTAATTCTTCTGAAATGCTGCTAAATTGCATCATAAAGTTGCTTACGTTATCTGCATCTTGGCTATATTTATCTCCAACATCAATAAATTTATCGTAGTCGTTATTAACATCTTTATCCATAAATTCAAGAAGTTTAGATGAATTAGAGCTAAGGTTATCAACAGAATTTACAACAAGAGTTACAACTTCTTGAATACTTTGAGTTGTTTTAGTAGATTCTTCTGCTAGTTTCCTAACTTCATCCGCAACAACAGCAAATCCTTTTCCAGCTTCACCAGCTCTTGCAGCTTCAATTGCTGCATTGAGAGCTAAAAGATTGGTTTGTTCTGATATAGCCAAAATGGATTCAGTTAATGTAGTTATTTTACTTACATTTTTTGAATTATTTATAGCTTGCTCCAGTTCAATTCTAACTTTGTCATATAATTGTCTATTATTGTTTCTTGAAGTTATAGAGGAGGTCTTAAGAGATTCTGCACGTTTTGAAATCTCATCTGATTCGTTAGCCCCATCTTGTGCTTTATTAGTAACTTCTAATACAGCTTGACCCATTTCATTTGAAGATGCTGAAATTTCTTCTGAGGATGCAGCAGTTTCCTCTAGACCTGCGGATAGAGTTTGAACTTCTATAGAAGTCTCATCTGTATACTTTTCTAGTTCAATGGTAAGACTATTAATTTTATCTGCAGTACTGTTTGTATCAGCTGAGGCTTTTATGAGGCTTTCAACCATTTCTCTAAGAGACTCTTCCATAGCAATAAGAGATTTCCCCATTTCCCCAACTTCATCATTACGTTTTGCCACAGACTCAATAGCTTCATCATGAATCAGATTTAAAGCAGCTGTTTTATTTACTAATAACGTAACTTTTTTTAGAGGAGATGTTATTGATTTTGACAATGCGAGACCTACTAGTATAGTTAACAATCCAATAAAGGCAGCTATGACTATTATAATCAAAATAGATTGGTTTACTGCATTTAGTACTTCTGATTTATTAACTGTCAAAACTAATATCCAATTAGTTTTTGGAATAATTTCGTAGTATGAAATTTTTTCTATTCCGTTATAATTATATTCTACAATTTGTGGTTTGACTGACTTCCCATTTTTTATCTGACTTACAACATTTTTAATAGAAGAGTTGTCTACAGGTTTACCTATTTTAGACTTAGTAGGATGATATATTACAACTCCTTTATTGTCCACTAGATAAGCATATCCAGATTTATAGTTTGATATTTTCACGTTAGTTAATGAGGTTGAAAAACTACTGGCAAAAACTGAAGAGCCAGCATAACCTAGAATCTGATTATTGTATATTATTGGACTTGTAAAAACTGTGACTAAAGCTTTGGTGGAGTTTGAAACTAAAACATCACTTATATTAGGTTTACCATTTAATGATGGTGTATTGTAGCTTCTATCTGCTAGACTTCTTTCTGATTTTAAAGGATTACTATCTGAGTATAACATGCCATTTGTATCTACAATAAATGTGTGCTCAATAAAATTTACGGTATCAACATATTTTTTCATGTTTATATTATTTTGTTGCAATTTATTTTGCATATCATTACTAGAGGAATTACCTAAAGCTTTACGTTCTTCGGCAAGTTCAATAACGTCCTTACTTTGAGCTAGCCTTGACGAGTCTGTTTGTTGCTTTTCAATAAGGGACTCAACTGAGTTAACATAACCTTTAGATGAATTTTGCATCTCATTTTTAACCTGACTAATTAAAATATTGGAGAATCTGTAGTAGATTAAAATACATATTATTGTAATTGAAAAGAATATTAGGACGGATATTACTAAGGGAATTTTTTTCTGAAGCTTCATAGTTTCTACCTCCTAGAATAAATTATGAAATAAATTCAGTGCCTACTATATTATCGTAGTAAATTCAATGGAACTTAGTAAAATGTGCAATCTATAATATTGGCATAAATTTAAAAGTATAATTTTCTTTAAAAGGTAGATAACGTTATAACAGCTATAAAATTCATAAACAAAAGGCCAAAGTTTTTTATGTGAAAAAATTACAATAGAAAACTCTGGCCTTTTTGTTAATATTAAATTATTAAAGTTATTTAAAGTCATTCATAAAACTGGATACTTTTTCTAAATTAAAATCACTATCAACAAGAGGTTTTCCATACCTTAAAAAATCAATGGAATCATGAAAAGTTTTTTTATCCTCTTTGTATAAAATTCCTATAGGAATTCTATCACCCCATTCCATTGCCTTCTCAATTGCACCTAGTTTATTTGATGAGTCATAATTTTCATCTAATTTATAAATTCGTTCACTATACCATTTATGTGTATTTATCTTATTAAAGCTTACGCAAGGTTGAAGGATATCCACTAAGGCATAACCTTTGTAATTTATTGCTTCTGACATTATTTCTTCTAGAGTTTGTATATCATTGCTAAAAGCTCTAGCTACGAAGCCAGCACCTAAGGTTATTGCCAGCAAAACTGGATTTAAAGGTATATTATTAGAACCACTAGGTTGAACCTCAGTAATATGACCTAAATCAGTAGTTGGAGAAGCTTGACCTTTTGTTAGTCCATAAATTTGATTATCGTGAACAAAATGCGCAATATCTACATTTCTTCTTATATTATGAATGAAATGATTACCACCTTCACCATAAGCATCACCATCTCCAGTGTCAACAATAACAGTTAAATCTTTATTTGCAATTTTTGCAGCAACAGCTGGAGGCAAAGCTCTTCCATGTAGTCCACAAAAACCATTTGTATTTATATATTGTGGAGTCTTTGCAGCTTGACCAATGCCACCAACAACAAGTACTTTATAAGGACTTTTATTAAGTTTTGTTAGGGTGCTTTTAAGAGCGGAAAGAATACTAAAATCGCCACAACCAGGGCACCATGCAGTTTCGCAAGTGTTAAAATTATTATCACTCATGTTATCTAACCTCCTTTAAATCATTTATTATATCTTCAGAAGAGATTGGTCTTCCATCATATTTTAAAATGCTGTTAGTAATCTTAATACCTGTTTGTTCACTTATAAGAGCGGCTAATTGACCTGTAGCGTTTTGTTCAACATTAATAATTTTTTTTACATTAAGAGTTTTTTCATTAAGTAGCTTGTCAGGCAAAGGCCAAATATCACCAAAGATTAAAGCACCATATTTGCTTTTACTGGAGGAGTTAAGTTTCTCAACAGCATCAATAATCTGTCCTTCTAAAGATCCCCAAGCTATTAATAATGTATCAGGAATTTCAGCGCCGATATATTCTGGCTCAATTAACTCTTTTTTTAGTAAATCCATCTTTTTAAGTCGTTTATCGTTCATGTTAATTCTAACAGAGGCTGACTCAGTTATATGTCCAAATTCATCGTGTTCATCACTATCCACTAGAACAGTTTTCCCTGGAAATTTTCCTGGTATTATTCTTGGAGAAATTCCATTAGCAGTAAGCTTATATCTTTTATATTCCTTATCCTCGTCAGGATCTGCTAAATGCCTTTCAATTTTGATTTTTTTAAAGTCAAAAGGCTTAACAGTTCTATTATTGTCAGAAAGAAATTGGTCTCCAAGTAAAATTACAGGAATTTGATATTTATCTGCTAAATTAAAGGCTCTCATAGTTTGATAAAAAGAATCCTCAGGATTTTTTAAAGCAATAACCATTTTAGGAATTTCGCCAGGGGTAGATGAAATAACAAATTTAAGATCAGCCTGTTCAGTTCTTGTTGGTAGCCCAGTAGTAGGACCAGGTCTTTGTATTTCAGCAATGACTAAAGGTTGTTCTAACATAGCTGAAAGTCCAACTGCTTCAACCATGAGAGCGAAGCCACCACCAGAAGTACCAGTCATAGCACGTACGCCAGCATAAGAAGCACCAATAGCCATATTAATTGCTGAAATCTCATCTTCTGCTTGTTCTACTACTATTTTGGCATCCTTCATTTTAGATGATAGGTATGTCATTATGCTTGTAGAAGGTGTCATTGGATAAGCAGAATAAAATTTGCAATCTGATGCTAAAGCACCAAGAGAAAT
The DNA here is from genome assembly GCF_900176305.1 of Clostridium acidisoli DSM 12555. Lineage (GTDB taxonomy): Bacteria > Bacillota > Clostridia > Clostridiales > Clostridiaceae > Clostridium_I > Clostridium_I acidisoli. The sequence continues at coordinate 39,114 of NZ_FWXH01000019.1, read as the reverse complement.
TGCTTGATTAGAATTAATTAGAATATTATTATCAGATTGTAGTGATTTAATACTATATTTAGCCGAAACACAATCAAAACCAATCTTAAGTGCATCAAAATTTTTTCCAGCAATTTCTTTATTGAATTTTTCATTAAAAAGTTCTTCTACATAACTTAGGTCCTGGTCAAAAAGTTTTAAAAAGGCACCTATTGCAACACTTCCGAAAACCTTAAGATTACCAATGGATCGAGCAGTGCTTTTTAGTGGCAAACTAAAGACTCTATTGTCGTCATATTTTATTCCGTCATCTATAATGATAAAACCATTATTATCTAAATCATGTATATGAAGGTCAACTGTCTCAGAATTTAAGGCAATTATCCCATCTAGTTTGCTACAATGAGAATTTATTTTTTCATTACCAAAACGTATTTGAAAAAAGTTATGTCCCCCTCTTACTCGCGACATGTAATCTTGTATTGTAAAAATTTCAAATCCTTTTCTCTTGAGGGCTTTCTCTAAAATTGAAGCTAATGTCTCCATTCCTTGTCCGGCAGCTCCACCAATTAATATATTGTAAAGCATAGTATCAACTCCTTACCATATTTTTATATTTTATAAAATTTTTGTGGTTACTCTATAATTAAATGGTAACACTTTAACGCTTATTAATCAATATTAAATATTAAATAATAATTTTTAAACATTAAGTAATATTGACATAAGACATCACATATAATATAATTTTAAAAAATGAAGAAATCATGTAACTGGCGGAAATGGATGTAACCATAGGGAGCGTGATTAAAAAGTTATCGACCGCCTGGGTAAAAGTGTGTTAAAATTACCCAGGCTTTTTTGTGTTTAAACTTTAGGAGGAGATAAATAATGAATAATGAAGAAGTTATACTTAAATATGGCTGTAATCCACATCAAAAAACAGCAAGAATTTATGTTAAAGATGACAAGCTGCCATTTGTAATTCTAAATGGTACACCGGGATATATTAATTTCATGGATGCGCTTAATGCATGGCAGCTAGTAAAAGAATTAAAAGAAGCAACAGGTTTGCCAGCAGCAGCTTCTTTTAAACATGTAAGTCCCGCAGGAGCGGCTGTGGGATTACCTTTAAGTGATGAACTTAAAAAGGCATATGCAGTAGAAGATATAGAGTTAACACCAGCAGCTTGTGCATATGCAAGGGCTAGAGGTGCGGATAGAATGTCCTCCTATGGAGATTTTGTGGCAATAAGTGATATTGTAGATTTAGCTACAGCTAAGATATTAAAAACATCGGTTTCAGATGGAATAATCGCTCTAGGATATAGTAAAGAGGCATTAGAACTTTTAAAATCAAAGAAAAAGGGGAGGTATTGTATAATTCAAATGGACTGGAATTATACGCCAGAAGTAATTGAAAAAAGAGAAATATATGGTATAACATTTGAGCAAAAAAGAAATGACATTCTTATAAACGATGATATTCTGAAAAATATTGTAACATATAACAACAAAATTACAGAAGAGGTAAAACGAGATTTAATAATTGCAACAATAACACTAAAATATACCCAATCAAATTCTGTTTGTTTTGCATTAAATGGTCAGGCAATAGGAATAGGAGCAGGACAACAATCAAGAGTTCATTGTACAAGACTTGCAGCATCAAAAGCTGATCTATGGTTTTTAAGACAGCATCCAGTGGTTTTAAATCTGCAATTTAAAGAAAATATAAAAGGAGCAGACAAAGATAATGCTATTGATCAGTATCTTAGAGATGATATAACTAAAGAAGAAACAAAAAATTGGAGCAACATATTTACCAAGATTCCAGAAAAACTTACTAAGGAAGAGAAAAGCAAATGGCTTTCTAAACTTAATGGAGTATCCTTAAGCTCAGATGCATTTTTCCCATTTAGAGATAACATTGACAGAGCAGCCCAAAGTGGAGTTAAATATATTGTTCAAGCAGGTGGTTCTATAAGAGATGATGTTGTAGTTAAGGCCTGTAATGAGTATGAAATGGTAATGGCTTGTTCTGGAATTAGATTATTCCATCATTAACATGTCTTAAAGAATTCTTAACAATTCTAGTATATATAAACTAACAATTATATTATAACATTAACTTATAAAGGATTTAGTAAATATTTGAAATATATGGACTAAAAAATAATATTATTGTAAAATTATAAATATAATAGAATAAAAATAGGAGACACACATGTTAAGAAGAAAAAAAAATAAGGCTAGAAAAGCAAAAAAACAATTGACGTTGTTGGCAATAGTTGTAGCACTAAGTGTTGGACTTATAACATTAATAATTTTAAATCAAAGTTTTGATAGAAAAGGCTTTGAAGTAGCCAATAATAGAAAAACAGATGTGAAAACGGTAAAAAAAATTAAAGAAGAAGCAACTACCAAGAAAAAGGAAAGTAGTACTAACGGTGAGCAAAGTGCAGTAAACATAGAGGAAAGTGTTCCGAGTGTTGATGATATTCCTAAGACAGTAAATGAGGTGACTAGTGAGCCACCAGGAGAATATGCTCCATGGAGAACAAAAAGAAATGATGGCAGAAAAGTTGCATATTTAACTTTTGATGATGGACCTTCAGTAAATACAGCATCAATATTACAAATACTTGATGAAAATAAAATTAAAGCAACCTTTTTTATTATTGGCCAAAATGCTGAAAGAAATGCAGACCTTGTAAAAAGAGAAGCTGCAGATGGACATACTATAGGAAATCATACTTATAGCCATGAAATAAGTTACAGGGAAAGCCCACAAAATTTTATGAAGGATGTGGACAGGTGCAATGTGGTTTTAAGAAATATATTGGGTGATACCTATAATTCTAAATTAATGAGATTTCCAGGTGGTTCTTTTGGACATAGATTAGATCCATTTAAAGCTGAGGTAACAAGAAATGGTTACACTTATGTAGATTGGAATGATGAAACTGGAGATGCAGAAGCATACAATCCAACAGTACCAGTACTTATGAATAATTTAAGAAGATATACAGGTGCAGAGAGTGTTGTGATTTTAATGCATGATGCAGCTGCAAAGAAAAATACTGTACAAGCACTTCCACAGGTAATTCAATATTTAAAAGATAATGGTTATAGCTTTGATGTAATTTAACTGTTTTTATATGTTTCTAGCTTTTCAAGAAATAATTTTTGAAGTTTTGATAGGTTTTTTTCATGAACTAAATATGAAAAAAACCTATTATATTTTGTTTTTGTAGATATAATTTTAATCTCTCCGGTAGTGGAAGCCTCCTTAACAACTAATGAGGATATAAAAGTTACACCAAGCCCATTTCTCACAGCTTCCTTGATTGCATAATTACTTCCTAAAATTATAAAATTTTTTGGTGATATGGATTCGTTATTTAAGAATATATTTAGATTTTCACCTGTTCCAGATCCTTCTTCTCTATGTATCCAAGTCTGAGTTGATAAATATTCCTTTAAGTTTATATTAGTGTCTAAGGAAAAAGATGCAGGTGTGACAATAACCATGGTATCTTCATAAAAATTCCTATAAGTATAGTTTTGTACAGGAACTGTACCTTCAATTAAAGCTATGTCGATGTCATAATTTATGAATTTTTCATAAATGTGTTTTGTATTTTCTATTGTAACATCCAATTTTACATTAGGAAATTCTTTAATAAATTCACCTAAAATAGATGGAAGTAAAAATTCTCCAATAGTCATACTTGCCCCTATTTTTAAAGTACCACATAAAGAGTGCTCGTAATTGCTAAGTTCATCTTTTGCTTCATCCAAAAAAGATATGATTTGTTTAGCTTTTTTATATAAAATCTCTCCAGGTTGTGTAATTAATATTTTACGCTGTTTATTTGAGCGTTCTATTAATCTAGCATTAAAATATTTTTCTAAGGCAAGGATGTGTGAACTTACACTAGGCTGTGATATATTAATGGATTTTGCAGCTTTCGTAAAGCTATTTTTATCTACAACAGCAATAAAAGTTTTTAATTCTTCAATCATAATTATCACCCTATCTATTAAAAATACTAATAGGTATAATAAAAAAGATATATTATACTTATTGGTTGAAAAAAAGTATACTATAACCATAATAATATTGCAATGTGAATATCTAGAGGAGTGTTATATATGAGAGAGTTAAATCAGGTTTTACTTAGCGAAGTTGAAGATTTCAGAAAGCTTGGACATAAATTTTTAAACGGTAAAGTAAACAAGATGGATTTTAAGGGTCAATCAGGAGGTATGGGGGTATATGCTCATCGTAGTGGTAAGGAATTTATGATAAGATTTAGAATTCCATCAGGCATAGCGTCTTTAGAAAATATTAAACTAATTTATGATTTTGCAAATAAATGTAATATAGAGACAATACATCTTACAACACGTCAGGCAGTACAACTTCATGGTATTAGTATTGACCAGGTATGTGATATCATGAGTGAAGGTATAAAAAATGGCTTGTATTCAAGAGGAGCAGGTGGAAATTTTCCAAGAAATGTTGCAATATCTCCATTATCTGGAGTCGATAAGGAAGAAGCTTTTGATGTATCACCATATGCACTAGCTGTTGGTGAGCATTTTTTAAGTAAGATTTACACCTATAAACTCCCAAGAAAGTTAAAAGTCTCGTTTTCAAGCAGCAGCAAAGATGATTCGCACACAACAGTTGTAGACCTTGGATTTGTAGCAATAAAAGAAAATGGGCGAGAATATTTTAACGTTTATTTAGGAGGGGGACTTGGTAGAAATCCTAAATTGTCAGCTAAGCTTCCAGAGTTAGTTAATCCAAAAGATGTGATATACCATGTAGAGGCAATGACCGAGCTTTTTATAAATGAAGGCGATTATATAAACAAGGGAAGAGCTCGTATTAGATATATTATGGAGAGAATGGGCAAGGAAGAATTTATAAACTGCTATAATAGATATCTTAAAAAGGTAAGAGAACGTGGGAACTTAGAGATTGATGTAAATAGAAAAATTTATAATAAGCTTGGTGTTGAAACAGCTTTAGAAAATCCAAGGTTATTTTCTCAGAAGCAAAAGGGCTTATATAGTGTGTATGTTCATCCAGTTGGGGGACAATTAGAAATAAAACATTTAAAATTAATATTGGATTCAATAGAAGATATAGACAGTGCTGAAATTAGACTTACTATGACTGAAGGATTATATATTAGGAATTTAAATGGGAAAGAAGCTGAAAAATTACTTGAACTCACAAAAGAAATTGGTGGAACTACACGTCTTGAACATTCTGTAGCCTGTATTGGAGTACCAACTTGTCAGATGGGAGTTTTAAACACTCAAAGTACTTTAAGAGAAATAGTTGACTACTTTAAAAAGAATAATTTTGTAAAAGATATATTGCCACAAGTTCACATATCAGGGTGTCCAAACTCTTGTTCAGTACATGAAATAGGTGAAATTGGATTTTGCGGTAAAATGAAAAAGGTAGAAGGAAAACTTTTGAATGTATTTGAACTACATTTAGGAGGGAATCTCGGAGTGGGTAAAACTAAACTTGGTAATTACTATGGAGATATTAGACAAGAGGAAGTACCAAAGTTTCTATATGAGATTGCCACAAGGCTAGAAAAAGACAACAAGGAATTTAATGAGTGGATTCAATTAAATGAAATAGAATTAAAAAAGATTATAGATGCATATGTGGTTTAAAGGAGTCCGAAGGACTCCTTTTTTTATTCTACTAAAGTATTCATTTCAGTGGCAGTAGATTTTAGTTCTTCTGAACTTGCTATTATTTCTTCGCTAGTAGCAGCTGTTTGATTAATAGCTTCATCAACAGCAGTAAATTTTGCAATGGTATTTGAAGTCAAATCAGCTATACTAGAGTTAAAATTTACTACATTTTTAGTTTCATCTAATAAGGTTTGAACTAGAGCGTTTATGTCATCTATACTAATACAATAGGATTTAAGACTGTCTAGCATTTTTATTGTTTCGCTTACGGTTCTGTTTACTAAGGTCTCACCAGAGTTTATTTTTTCATTGCTTTCAGTCATTGAAATCTTAACCGTGTGTATATCACTTTTAAACTCAGAAATTATAGAACCTATGTTTTCAAGTGAACTCCTGGTGTTTTCAGAAAGCACTCTTACTTCTTCTGCAACAACAGCAAATCCTTTTCCAACCTCTCCAGCTCTTGCAGCCTCTATGCTGGCATTTAATGCTAATAAATTTGTCTGATCTGCAATACTGCTTATAGCTAGGATTATTTCATCTATTTGTTTGGATTTCTCTTCTAAAGCGGAAATAGAAACATAAGTAGAGCTTGTACTTTTTGTTATAGCGCTTATTATGCTTAAAAGCTCATTTAGTGATATTTCATTTTTATTTGTAGTGGTTATTAAATCAGAAGATTGGTTTGCAAGTTCCATAACTTTAGAAGATACATTTTCATTTACATTCAATAAAGTTGACAAAGTATCATTGTTTTTATTGGATTTAACAAGCATTTCATTAGAGTCTTTGGTAATTAACTGACTAGTAGAAACAAGTTCTTGTATAGATGAATTTTCTGATTCTATAGCAGAAGTTAACATATTACTTGAATCTAAAATTACATTGGAAAACTCTGAAATTTTATTGAATAGTTCTGTGATATGTTGGTTTTTTGTATTAAGTTCACGTTCATTTTCATTAACTTCTTTAAGAAGTATGTTTGCTAAATATGTAAAAATAAAAATACCAAAGGATATGAAACATATTACAATGGATCTTATCAAAAGTTCCCTTATAATAAATTGCTTATCAGGTATAAGGGAAGGCTTTAAAAAAAACAAAGCTATTTCACAAAAAATACTAACTGCAATTGAAGAAGATATCATTTTGATATCTAAAAATAAGGCACCTAAAATTATGAAATAAAAAACTACTACCCAAAGTTCCTTTGATGGAACCATTATGTTTAAAAACATATAATTTATATAACATATTAAGACTATAGATATCTTTAAGTTCCTAAAAGCCCAGGACCAGTTTTTAGGATTAGCAGTTTGTTTATGCATAAAACCGAATATAATTATTTCTAATATGACCACTCCAGAAAATATAATAAGCTGTGACCAAGGTAATTCATTAAAAATCCCTAGAATTTTTAAAATAATAAAAAGAATAGCAGCTAAGGCAGCGCTTAATGAATATAAAATTAAAACAAATTTTAGAACTTTTTGCTGATATTTAACAACCATACTATTTGTGATGTCCACAAAAATTCAACTCCTCTAATTAAAACTTTTAATATTTACCATTTATATAAAACAGCAGCCATTGAGTATCCAGCAGCAACTGAGCAAAATACTATTAAATCATCTTTTTCAAAACTTTCAATTTTAAGCCTATCATCCAATGCCATGAAAGGGCTAGTACATCCGGTGTATCCATATTTGTTTCCAATGAAAGTTGCCTTTGAATTTTCCACTGATAATTTGTCCAAAGTTAAATCTAAATCGAACTTTGAAAACTGCGACATAAAATAATGACTTATATCAGCTGCAGAATAGTTACTGTCGTTTAATAATCCCGTTATTAATTTTGTCCACTCATCTGAAAGAAAGCTAAAATCAAAGGGATCCCACATGATTTTTCGATTATATTCATCAATCTCATCTTTCCACATATTGGATAAACCGCAAACAGGAAATCTTATATGCTCATTGAAACTTGAATCAGTAAACATTTTTGAATCAAGAATGCCTCTTTCTTCAGCTTCTTCACGAACCTCTAATAATACAGCAGCTGCACCATCAGAAAAACAAGAATACATTACTAAATCATCTTCTCTTGCAAAAGGGCTCATAAGGATAGAACCAATAACTAAAAATCTTTTGTACTTTTTATCAGTTTTAAGATATCTTGCAGCAATGTCTATTCCGGTTATCATACCTATACAATCATTGTTCATATCAAATACATTAGTAGCATTAGTTGCTTTTAACGCATTTTTAAACAATAATGCACAGCAAGGTGTTAAATACTCTGGAGTGTCAGAAACAGATATTATGCCATCTATGTCAAGAGCACTTAGCTTAGCTTTCTCAAGAGCATCTTTTGCTGCTTCTAGTCCCATTGTTATACTAGTTTCATATTCATTAGCTAGAGTTCTTGTTTCTCTTCCTAATTTAGTTGCTAAACCAATGGCATGTTCAGATTTGTCATACTTGCTGAAATGATTTTCAAAATAGTCATTTTTCAAGATTTTATTAGGATGATAGCTGCCAACACCTACTATGTGTACATTTTTATACATTCAAATTCCTCCTCTGTAAAAAACATAATTATGGATAAAAAATAAAGGCGTATCATTATAAAAAATGAACGCCAAAAAAACAAAAAAATTCACTATATTTTGGCTACTTGGCAATCATAGGAAAAATCCCCTTAGACCCATAGTTTTGCGACCCTACTTTTCAGTAGGTGTGCTAGTATCAGTATATAGTTATCAATAATATTAAATTCATAGGAATATTATTACACTTTTTTCCGCAAAATACAACAAATTTTTTAAAATTAGGATGCATTGTAAGGTTCTAAGACTTTAACAAAAATCAGCTTAGTATTATTCTAATAAATTTTCTTTTGCCTATTTGTATATTAAGGGTAGAGGTATTAGGAAGTTTGTTTATATCAAATAGTTTCACATCATTTATTTTTAAACCACCCTGCATAGCCAGTCTTCTTACTTCACTTTTACTAGAAACAATATTATTATTTACTAAAACAGCTGCTATATCAAAGGAATCTTTAGAAACTTCTATTGTTAGCACATCATTTGGAATTTGATTTTGTTGGTAAACATTTTTAAAATGCTCTTCAGCATTTATAGCTTCACCTTCATCGTGATATAGCTTTACAATCTCCCTAGCTAAGGACATTTTTATATCTCTAGGATTTGTATTTTTTTCAGATAAAGTTTTTTTAATAAATTTAATTTCATCTGGGTGAACATCAGTAATTAAATTATAATATTTTACAATAAGTGAATCAGGGATTTTCATGGCCTTTTCATACATAATTATAGGTGATTCGTCAATGCCAATATAATTTCCAAGGCTTTTACTCATTTTTTTTATTCCATCTATGCCTTCTAGGAGGGGCATAAATATTGTAGCCTGGGGTTCTAAATGTTTTTGTTTTTGCAAAGTTCTTCCCATAAGAACATTAAATCTCTGATCTGTTCCACCAAGTTCAATATCAGCTTTTATTGCCACTGAATCATAACCTTGAAGTAGTGGATAAAAAAATTCGTGAATAGATATAGGAGTGTTGCTTTCATATCTATTTTTAAAGTCATCTCGTTCAAGCATTCTAGCCACTGTAATGCTTGAGGCTAAATCTAAAGCATCCTCCATAGTAAGTTTAGCTAGCCATTCACTATTAAATCTAATTTGTGTTTTGTTTTTATTTAATATTTTAAATATCTGTTCTTCATAAGTTTTAGCATTTTTAAGTACTTCGGATTTTGTTAATGCTTTGCGTGTTTTAGATTTACCAGTTGGGTCTCCAATCATTCCGGTAAAATCACCAATTATAAGCACGGCATTATGACCTAAATCTTGAAGCTGTTTAATTTTTCTTAAGACCACAGTATGACCTAAGTGTATGTCTGGTGCACTAGGATCAAGTCCTAACTTGACTGTTAATTGTCTATTTTGTTTAAGCTTTAATTTTAGCTCATCAAGACCAATTATATCATCAACGCCTTTCATTATAATTTTTAGTTGTTCTTCTACAGATTTCATAGCTTATATCCTCCCTTAAATAAAGTGAAACTTGCACTCAGGTGGTGTTTTGGTTTTGACACCATCTGAGTGTTAGTTGAACTAAAGTGTAGCGCGTAGCATCCGTTAACTCAATGCTTGCATAAGTTGGAGTCTTACGGATGGTAGCGAATGGATAAAAAAACTCCCGTCCTAAATAAAGGACGAGAGTACTAATCACGTGTTACCACCTTGGTTTATAATTACCTCACGATAATTAACTTTTCAGGTACGACAAAACAAATTTGTTTATACCCTAGCACTATAACGTGTGCAAAATCGTCAACTGCCTAATAGATATTATCTTTCGGAGAGCTGCTCTGAGACGTATTCAATTTAATTTCGCTTTGCATCTCTCACCAGCCGATAACTCTCTTTTAAGCTCCATAAAATTTACTTATTCTCTTCAATGCTTTAATTCTTATAAATTATAGATATTATATTAAATAAATTATTTTATGTCAACATATAATTACTATTTTAATAATATATAAGTATTGCTATAGTTCTCTAAATGAAGTATTATAGTATATAACTAATATTACAATATTAGTAAAATGATGAATTGAAGATATTGAAACAATAAGGGTTTGACACTGAGAATTTGGAGGTTCTATTTATGCAGAAAAAGGCAATTTTATTTGACTCAAGTCGTGTTCTTAATCATCCAAGAACAGGCAATTGGTTTATTCCACCTAACTTCAATAAGATAGTAAACGTTAACAAAACAAATATATTTAATTATATTCTACTAATAAAGGCAATCAAAAAAGCAACCAGATATATTGATGAACAAAAGTTTATATTAACGGAAGAAGAGGAGTTTAGATGTTTTCTGGAGTTTTATAAAATCATTGCAAAGGAACCAATTGGTATAAAACTTTCAGAAGAACAAATATTTGATATTACTAAAGATAGTGTATACAATGATGATAAATTTTTATTTCCTAACGAAGTATTAGAAATTATTCCGATATTAAGTGAAAATTACAAACTAGGAGTAATAGCTGATACGTGTCCATCATTAGAGAGAGCTTTTATAAATATTGGATTAAGGAAGTATTTTTCAACTTTCATAATGTCTTCAAAAGTAGGAGTTAAAAAGCCGGATAAGTTAATTTTTACTACAGCGCTTAAAGAACTAAATATAGAACCTGAAGAGGCAATTTTTATAGACAACAAAGAGGTGAATGTGGAGGGAGCAGAAAAAATTGGAATGAAGGGGGTTCTAATGCTTGAAAAAAACAACTCAAGATATAATAAAAAATTTTTGGCAATAAAAAATCTAATGCAAATAGAAGAAGCTATAAAAAATAAATGCTAGTTGTGACTTAAAGTCACAACTAGCACTATTTATTCTTCTTCGCCTCTGCTTATCTTAAATATAGATCGCTTTCTATAAATAAAAATAGCCATTAATATAGGTAGTATAAATGAAACTAACATAACAGGGCTAAACTTACCAACTTTTACAATTGAGTATATTATGTTTGCAATATAAACGATAAAATAACCAAATACACCAATTGTATTCTTAAGCAAAATTAGAATAACAGATATAATTATAAGTATTGATGTAATTAAAGCAATTACATAAGTGCTTGATGAAACATTAGTAGTCACACCGGCTGCTTGTACAGCAGAGTTTATTTTGTCTTTAAAAACAAGGTAAAAAATCGAACTTAATAATCCAAGGGTTTCAAAAACAAGTTCTATAATTGCAATCGTCTTTATACCAGCACCAACTTTTTGTTCTTGTTCACTTTCCATAAAATATATCCTCCTTACAAATAAAGTATATAATGATTATAAATGTTTTTGTAAAAAAATGCAATACTTAAATAATACACCATTAAATAAGTACAGTATCTACATACATATGATTGTTTTACTATAATTATAACAATATTTTAAATGATCTAATAAAAGATTAATATTGGTAGGTACCTACTATTATCTATATTGATTTTAAATTTTTTTTATGATAAATTTGAACAAAATGCATCGAATTTTTAGGTGGTGATGATTTTGAAGTATGAATTTATGAAACGGACTATAGAAGTTGCTAGTAAGGGCTCAGGATTTGTAAATCCAAAACCACTTTATGGAGCCGTTTTAGTAAAGGACAATAATATAATTGGTGAAGGATATTTTGACGGAACTAAAGCAGAAGTTGCTGAAATAAAGGCAATAAAGAATTCTACAGAAAATACGCAAGGAGCTAGTTTATATTTAAATATGGAAGCAAGTTTAGGTAATGAGGATATAAGTGTAATTTTAAAAAACGGCATAAAAAATATATATTTTGGTATTTTAGATCCAGTACTCAAAGGTAAAACTGTAAATCTTTTAAGAGAAAAAGGAATACAAGTAGAAACAGGGTTGCTAAGAGATGAATGTGAAGAATTAAACGAGATTTACATTCACTATATAAAAAATGGGATTCCATTTGTATTTACAAAATGGGCAATGACCTTAGATGGAAAGCTTGCTACAAGAACAGGTGATTCAAAGTGGATTAGTAATGAAGATAGTTTAAAATTTGTGCATAAACTGAGGCAAAGAGTAGCTGCAATATTAGTTGGAGAAAACACGGTAAAACTGGACAATCCAATGTTAAACACAAGATTGGATTGTCCTAAAATATCAAATCCACTTAGAGTTATTATTTCTAAATATGGAGATATACCAAATGATTCTAATGTATTAAAGGTGGATGATAATACAAAGACACTAATAATTGCATCTACCAATATAGCTAAGGAAAGAGAAAATTATTTTTTACACAAAAAAGTAAATGTAATGAAGTTAGAAGAAAAAAGTGGATACATTGATTTTAAAGATATAGTTAAAGCTTTAGGAAAAATAGGAATTGATTCCCTTTATATAGAAGGTGGAGGTGCAATTTTAGGTTCTGCTTTTGATAGTGGTATTGTAAATAAAGTTTATGCTGTAGTTGCACCTAAAATTATAGGAGGAAAAGGTGCAGTAACGCCTGTAGGTGGTAAGGGAATCGAAAAGATGAGAGATGCACTTGTATTAAAAAAAGTAACTCATGAAATAGTAGGAAGTGATGTTATATTTAAGGGGTATTTATATTAATACTTGACAAATTTATAACGTTGATGTAACTTTAAATTATAATTTAATATGTAAGTCTTCGGGGCAGGGTGAAATTCCCTACCGGCGGTAAAGCCCGCGAACCATAATGGTAGATTCGGTTAAATTCCGAAGCCGACAGTAAAGTCTGGATGAAAGAAGATAATAAGGTAATTATGTTACTTTTATTTGTTTTTGAGCTCTGAAATTTTATATTTCAGAGCTTTACTTTTTATGTTATATTTTGTAGTTTTATGATGCCCTGAGTTTAGTTTACTCAGGGCATCTATTTTTTGAAGAGGTGAGAATAAGTGGACGAATTTTTTATGAGAAGAGCATTGGAACTTGCAAAAAAAGGAGGAGAAAATGTTAAACCTAATCCTATGGTTGGAGCAGTAATTGTAAAAGATGGACAGATTATTGGTGAAGGATATCATGAAATCTATGGTGGACCACATGCAGAAGTAAATGCAATTAGTAGCTTAAAACAAAGTGCACAGGGAGGTATCCTTTACGTAACTTTAGAACCTTGTTGCCACTATGGTAAAACACCACCATGTGTAAATACAGTTATGGAAAACGCACTAAAAAGGGTTGTAATTGGTAATGTAGATCCTAACCCTCTTGTAAAAGGAAAAAGCATAGAAATTTTAAAAGAACATGGTATAGAGGTGACAGTTGGAGTTCTAGAAAAAGAGTGCAGAGATTTAAACAAAGAGTTTAATAGATCATGGGAATAAGAAGGTGATTATAAGGTGTTTACAGGTTTAATTGAGGGAGAAGGAACTGTTAAAGTTATTGAAAAGGGAGAAAAATCATCAAGATTAACTATTGAGGCTAGTGATATTTTAACTGGTTTAAAAATTGGTGATAGCATAAGTACAAATGGAGTATGCCTTACAATTTCAAATATGAATAATTCAAGGTTTACTGCAGATGTTATGGCAGAAACAATTAGAAGAAGTAATCTAGGAAACTTAAAAATAGGTGAAAAGGTAAATTTAGAAAGGGCATTAAGACTTCAAGATAGACTAGGTGGGCATATTGTGTCTGGTCATATAGATGGAATAGGTGAGATACTAAACCTTCAAAAAGAAGATAATGCTGTATGGATAACAATAAAAGCAGATGGTGACATTTTAAGATATATAGTAGAAAAAGGTTCAATAGCACTTGATGGAGTAAGCTTAACTGTGGCTTATGTAGATGATAAATGCTTTAAAGTATCAATAATACCACACACAGCAAAGGAAACAATATTACTGAAAAAGATTAAGGGCTCAATGGTGAACATTGAATGTGATGTACTTAGTAAGTATGTTGAAAAATTGCTTAATTTAGATGCAGAAAAAAAAGAAAATAAAAAAATGGATTTAGGGTTTTTAAAACAAAATGGATTTATATAGATAAAAGGAGTGGAATTTTATGTTTAATACAATTGAAGAAGCAGTTAAGGATATAAAAGATGGAAAGCTTGTAATAGTTGTAGATGATGAAAATAGGGAAAATGAGGGTGACCTCATTATGGCAGCTGAAAAGGTGACAGGTGAAGCCATAAATTTTATGGCCAAATATGCAAGGGGACTTATCTGTATGCCAATGGAAGGAAAAATGCTTGAAAAGTTAAACATAAGTCCAATGGTAGAAAACAATACAGATAATCACGAGACTGCATTTACTGTATCTATAGATTATATAGATACTACAACAGGAATATCTGCATTTGAAAGAGCTATGACGATTAAAAAAGCCATAAGGGCTGATTCGAAGCCAGAAGAGTTTAGAAGACCAGGACATGTATTTCCACTGAGAGCAAGAGAAGGAGGTGTGCTTACAAGAATTGGTCATACAGAAGCAGCTGTTGATTTAGCTAAAATTGCTGGCTTTAAGGGTGCTGGGGTTATATGTGAAATAATGAATGAGGATGGAACTATGGCAAGGGTTCCAGATTTAATGAAATATGCTAAAAAACATAATTTGAAAATCATAACAGTGGCATCACTTATAGAGTATAGAAAAATCCATGAGAACTTAGTAAAAAAGGTTGTTAAAACTAAACTTCCTACAAGATATGGTGACTTTAAGATATATGGATATGTGAATAAAATCAATGCAGAACATCATGTTGCACTTGTTAAAGGTGATATTAAAAACAAAGATAACATCCTTGTTAGAGTTCATTCTGAATGTTTAACTGGGGATGCACTTGGTTCAAAAAGATGTGATTGTGGTGAGCAGTATGATGCTGCTATGAAAAGAATAGCAGAAGAGGGTACTGGGGTACTAGTTTATATGAGGCAGGAAGGAAGAGGAATTGGCCTTATAAATAAACTTAAAGCTTATGCACTTCAAGATGAGGGCATGGACACTGTAGAGGCAAATTTGGCATTAGGATTTGATGCGGATTTAAGAGAATACAACATTGCAGCTGACATTTTAAATGATTTAGGTTTAAACAATATAAGGCTTATGACAAATAATCCTGAAAAAATAGAAAAGCTATCTGAGTATGGGATTAATGTTTTAGAAAGAGTGCCTATACAAATTAACTACAATGAGGTTGACGAATTTTATTTAAAAACTAAGAAGAGCAAGATGGGACACTTATTGGAATTTTAATTGTGGTGTCCAATAAATGTGATTTATTCATAATAGATCACTACTATGTAAAAAATTATTTATATTAACAGGAGGAAAAAGATGAATATTTATGAGGGAAAATTAGTTGCACAGGGATTAAAAATTGGTATTGTTGCTGGAAGGTTTAATGAATTTATAGTTTCAAAACTTGTAGCTGGTGCTATTGACGGTTTAAAAAGACATGGCGTAGAGGATGAAGAAATTGATATTGCATGGGTTCCGGGAGCCTTTGAAATACCGCTTGTAGCAGATAAAATGACTAAAAGTGATAAGTATGATGCAGTAATATGCCTAGGAGCAGTAATAAAGGGCTCAACTTCACATTATGATTATGTTTGTGCAGAGGTTTCTAAAGGAGTAGCACAAGTGGGACTTAAGTCAGGAAAACCAGTTATATTTGGGGTTTTAACTACGGACTCCATTGAGCAGGCAATAGAAAGAGCAGGAACTAAGGCTGGGAATAAGGGATATGATGCAGCAGTTTCCGCTATTGAGATGGCTAACTTATTAAAAAGTATAAAATAGAATTAAATATTGTATTATTTTATAATAGTAAGAAATTGCGAAGCAAAAACTAAAGATTTTCATCATAGCTAAAGCTAGATGAAAAGGTTAAAGAAAGCCTTAGGCTAGATGAAAGATTTGACGATGCCAAGGCCGTCAAAGGTGAGAGAAGTTACTTACGTAACAGGAACCTTTTGCTGAAAGCAAATTCTCTCACCATTAACGCTATCATCGTTAATTCTTTAATCTTGCCGCCTCGTGGCAATCTTTCACTTTTTTACTCACGCAGTAGAGTAAAAACCCTTAACCTGTACTTTGCAATATAGAACTACTTAGAATTTAAGCATATGAAAAAAATAACAAGCCAAATTATGAAAAATAGATAGTTTGACTTGTTATTTCTTTAGTTTTATCCATTCGCTACCATCCGTAAGACTCTCACTTATGCAAGCATTGAGTTAACGGATGCTAAGCGCTGGATTTGTTAAACTAACACTCAGATGGTGTCAAAAACAAAACCCCATCTGAGTGCAAGTTTCACTTTATTATATGTGGTTTGCAACCTCGTAAGCATCCCAAATTCCATACATTATGTTAGATACTCTACGTGCATCTCCTAAAAGATATATTTCTGGAACTTCAAATTCGAGTTCTTTATATAAAGAATTTTCTTCTTTATATCCTACAGAAAGTATAACTGAATCACATTCAAGTTTTTCAATTCCATTTTTTGTTTCCATTTCAAGAATTCCATTTTTATATGTTTTAACTTTTGAATTTGTTTTTACATCAATATTGTTAAACGGAATCAACTTTTCAAGCATGTCGCTGTTTGCAGAGCATAAAGGCCCATTTAATGCAAGAATTTTATCTAAGGCTTCTACTATAGTCACTTTCTTGCCTTTTTTAACAAGATGAAGTGCAAGTTCACAGCCAACTAAGCCACCCCCAACTATAACTGTAGTGTCTTTGCAATCTTTTTTGTCCATCAAAACATCTGCTGCTGTAAATACTTTTTCATCATCTCCAAGTGGGAATACTTTTGGAGTAGAACCTGTAGCAATTATTACGCTATCATAATTAGCAGCTAAAATTTGTTCTTTTGTAACTTTGCTATTTAAGTTAACCGCAACATTCAAGTCCTTTAATGTATTTGCATACCAAGCAGCTAAAGCAAGGTCATCTTCTTTAAAGTCTGGTGCTCCACCTGGTATAAGATTTCCGCCTAATTTGTCATTTTTTTCGTAAAGTACAGGTTCATGACCTCTAAGAGCAAGAACTCTAGCAGCTTCACAGCCAGCTACTCCTCCACCAACTACTAAAACTTTTTTCTTCTTTAATATAGGTGTAAGTGCATTATCCTTTTCTTTACAAGCTTGAGGATTTACAGCGCAGTTAAGCATTGAATAATGTTGAATACGTCCCATACAACCTTCCTGACATGATATGCAAGGCCTAATTGATTTACAATTATTGCTTCTTAATTTGTTTACATAATCAGGATCTGCAAGTAGAGGTCTGCCAAGACTTATGATATCACATGTTCCGTTTTCAATAGCTTCTAGTGCCATATCTGGATCATCCATTCTTCCTGCACATATAACTGGTACATCTACAGTTTCCTTCATTAGTTTGGCATATGGTCTGTAAAGGCCCTTTTCTTGATACATTGGGGGATGACTCCACCACCATGAATCGTAAGATCCAACGTCTGTATCTAAAGAATCATATCCATAAGATACAAGTAATTTAGCAGCTTCAATACCTTCTTCAATATCTCTACCCTTTTCAACAAATTCTTCACCTGGAAGTGCTCCATCTCTAAGATCTTTAATAAAGCTTTTTGGTGAATATCTAAGGGTTACAGGGAAATCTTCTCCACATCTATTTTTAATTTCTTCAACTATTTCACGTGCAAAACGAAGTCTATTTTCAAGGGTTCCACCATATTCATCAGTTCTATGATTGAATAATGAAATAGCAAACTGATCTATAAGATAGCCTTCATGAACAGCATGAATTTGTACTCCATCAAATCCAGCTCTTTTTGCATTATAAGCCCCATCGCCAAACTTTTTAACTATGGACTTAATTTCTTCTATTGTAAGTTCTCGACAAGTTTTATCAAGCCATCTATGTTGAATTGGAGATGGTGCAACTGGTGGGAATTCTCCAAGATTAGTTGGAATTGTAACTCTACCAAAACCACCTGACATTTGTAAAAATACCTTTGCATTGTAAGCATGTATTCTTTCAGTCATTTCTCTTCCCGTTCTAACGAATTGAACAGGGTTATGTGTAGGACATGGACAATTAGGCATACCATGTTCTTCAACTTCATTATCAACAAATGTAACACCTGTAATTATTAAACCTGTTCCACCTTTTGCTCGTTCAGTATAATAATCAATTCCTCTTTGATTAAAGCCACCTTCACTATCAGCTAGACCTAGTGGTCCCATTGGTGCTAATGCAAAACGATTTTTTATTTCACATTTTCCAATTTTAATTGGCTCAAACAATTTTTTATACTTGTTCATAAATGGCCCTCCTAAATTTATATTTTAAGCAATAGTTAAAGGTTTAACATAATTAAACGTTTTAAAACAATTAATTTATTGCCTTTACATATATTATATTCTTTTGCATTAAATCATGTCAACATTTACATGTTAAAATGAATATATTGTATTTTACTTAACGCTTAAGCATGATAATATAATAATGAGAAAGAATGAGGTGCACAGTATATGAGAACTTTAAAATATGCAATCCTAGGATTGATTAATAGAAAGCCATTAACAGGCTATGATATAACAAAAGAATTTAATAGTGGATTAGTTGATTTTTGGTATGCTAAACATAGTCAAATCTATCCTGAATTAAAAAAATTAACTGATGAAGAGTTAATTTCATATGAAGTTATTATTCAAGGTGAAAAATTAGAAAAAAAGTTGTATACAATAACTGAAAAGGGGAAAGGTTGCTTAAGAAAATGGCTTGAAAGAGATGAGCCATTAGAACCGACACCAAAGGATGTTTTTAGGCTTAAAGCTTATTTTTGTGATGAAATGGATAATGAAATTTTGTTAAAACAATTCCAAAGTGCGTTAGTAAAACATTTAAAAAGATTAAAGTATCTAGAGAGTTCCATGGAGGAGCTTTCAAAGAAAAAGAATGTATCAAAAGTATCTTCACCTGAATTTGGTGATTATATTGTTTTAAATGGTGCAATTATGAGAGAAAAAACTTATATAGATTGGATTAAAGATTGTATAAAGAAGATTAATTATTGAATTATAGACAGCTGAACTTTCACATATTTGATTATGATATAATTAAATAAAAATATCATTTTAAAAGGGGTGGCACAATATGGATAAATCTAAAGTTTTTATAGCTAAAAATGCAGGTCAAGAAGTAGTGAAATACATTAGTAAATATTGTGATTGTGGAATGTGGGATAAAAATAGCGGAATACCAAGAAAAAAGCTGCTAGAAGCAATACAAAATGCAGATGGACTAATAATACCCGGAGATATAAAGGTAGATGAAGAACTTCTAAGTAAAGCACCTAAATTAAAGGTTGTATGTAACACTGCAGTAGGGTATGACAATTTTGACTTAAAAGCTATGAAGGAAAGAAATGTAGTTGGAACAAATACACCAAATATTTTGAATGACTCCGTAGCCGATCTTGTGTTTACACTTATCCTAAGTACAGCTAGAAGAGCTGTTGAACTTGACAGATACGTTAGAAATAATAAGTGGCATGTTGGAGACGAAAAGAATTTATTTGGAATTGATGTTCATCATAGGACTATAGGAATCATAGGACTAGGAAGAATTGGAGAGGCCATAGCTAAAAGAGCAAAATTTGGTTTCGATATGGAAGTATTATATTATAATAGGCATAGAAAAATAGAGGCAGAAGAAAAGCTTGGAATAAAATATGCTGGTTTTGAGACTTTAATAAAAAAATCAGATTTTATTGTATTGATGACACCATTTACAAAAGAAACATATAGGCTTGTAGATTACCGTGAATTTGAAATGATGAAGGATACAGCAATATTTATAAATGCCTCAAGAGGGCAGACTGTAAATGAACATGCACTTATAGGAGCACTTAAAAATGGACAAATTTTAGGTGCTGGACTTGATGTTTATGAACATGAACCAATTAAAAAAGATAATCCGCTTTTGGAACTTAATAATGTAGTTCTTCTTCCACATATAGGTTCAGCAACAGAAAAAACACGTTCTGACATGATTATGATGGCAGCAGAAAATGCAATAAAGGTTCTTAATGGAGAGGAAGCACCAAATGTTGTTCCAGAACTTAAATTATAATTGCTTTTATGCATAGTGTGTAGGTGATAAAAAAATAAAGATTGCAATTGCAATCTTTATTTTTTTATCCTTTAGAAGTATTGAAAAGCTTTACTTTTCATAAATATGCAAGTTGAAAATAATAATTATTGACAAATAATAAAGCGAGCTTTAAAATATAGTATATCAGAGTGAAACGCTCGGGATTAAAAATAGTTTAGGAGAGAAAATTATGGCAAATAAACTTTTAGAAATAAAGAACATACATGCAGAGGCCGATGGCAAGGAAATATTAAAAGGTCTCGATTTGACAATAAATAAAGGCGAAGTCCATGTAATAATGGGACCTAATGGAGCCGGAAAATCAACTTTGGTAAATGTAGTAATGGGTCACCCAAGATATAAAGTTACTAGCGGAAGCATTCTTTTTGAAGGCGAAGATGTAACGGAACTAAAGACAGATGAAAGGGCAAGAAAAGGCTTATTCTTATCATTCCAATCCCCCGAAGAAGTTCCAGGAATAACTGTTGAAGGACTTTTAAGAAGTGCAAGATCTGCAGCAACTGGAAAGCCACTTAAACTTATGGCATTTAGAAAAGAACTTAAAGAAAAACTAGAACTTTTAAAATTTGATGAAAGTTACGCTTCAAGATATTTAAATGTAGGTTTCTCAGGTGGAGAAAAAAAGAAAAATGAAATAATTCAAATGATGATGTTAAATCCAAAACTTGCAATATTGGATGAAACAGATTCAGGTCTTGATGTTGATGCTGTTAAGATAGTTTCAAATGGTGTAAATAAATTTAAAAATGATGATAATGCAGTGCTAATAATAACTCATAATAGCAAAATATTAGATAATTTAAAGCCCGATTTTGTTCACATAGTTTTAAATGGTAAAATTGTTAAAACTGGAGATGCTACCTTAGTAGAAGAAGTAAATAATAATGGCTTTGCTGAGTTCAAAGATATTGAAGTAAACGCATAAGGAGGTGTACTCTCATGGAGAAAAAGAAAACTGTAATTGAAGATATGGACAGAGGTTTTTACGATATTAAAAATGAAGATAAATTTAGTTACAAGTCTAAAAAGGGATTAACAAAAGAAATTATTCTTGAAATTTCTACAAAAAAGAATGAACCAGATTGGATGATAGACTTTAGACTTAAGTCACTTGAAATATACAATAAAATGGAACTACCAACTTGGGGACCTTCTCTTGAAGAATTGGATATGGATAACATAGTTACATATGTTAAACCAGATACAGATATGAAAGGAAACTGGGATGAAGTACCGGAGGATATTAAGGACACCTTTGAAAAACTAGGCATTCCGAAAGCAGAAAGAGAATCACTTGCTGGAGTTGGTGCGCAGTATGATTCAGAAGTTGTATACCACAGTATAAAAGAAGAACTTGTTAAGCAAGGAGTTATCTATACCGATATGGAATCAGCGCTTAATGAATATGAAGACATAGTAAAAGAATATTTCATGAAACTTGTTCCACCAAATGATCATAAATTTGTAGCACTTCATGGAGCTGTTTGGTCAGGAGGTTCTTTTGTATATGTACCAGAAGGCGTGGATGTAGAAATACCTTTGCAGTCATATTTTAGATTAAATTCACCTGGTGCAGGTCAGTTTGAACATACGCTTATAATAGTAGAAAAAGGAGCTAAACTTCATTTTATAGAAGGTTGTTCAGCACCAAAATACAATGTTACAAATTTACATGCTGGATGTGTTGAGCTATTTGTGAAGGAAGGGGCTACTTTAAGATATTCTACAATAGAAAATTGGTCTAGAAATATGTTAAATCTTAATACGAAAAGAGCCCAGGTAGAGAAAAATGGAACAATTGAATGGGTTTCGGGATCTTTTGGATCTAAGATATCTATGCTTTATCCTATGAGTATATTAAAAGGAGAAGGAGCAAGGGCAGAATTTACTGGTATAACATTTGCAGGAAAAGGACAGCATCTTGATACTGGAACTAAAGTTGTTCATGCAGCACCGTACACTTCTTCTACAGTGAATACAAAGTCAATATCAAAAAGCGGAGGAACCGCAGTATATAGAGGAGCTGTTAAGGTAGCGCCAAATGCTCATCATACTAAGTCTTCTATATCTTGTGAATCTCTAATGCTTGATGATATTTCACGTTCAGATACACTTCCTGTACTTGATATATTAAATGATGAGGTTGATATTGGTCATGAAGCTAAGATAGGAAGAATAAGTGATGAGGCAATATTTTATCTTATGACTAGAGGCATAAGTGAAGAGGAAGCTAAGGCGATGATAGTAAGAGGTTTTGCAGAACCTATTGCGAAAGAACTTCCACTTGAATATGCAGTAGAGATGAATAACCTTATAAAATTAGAATTAGAAGGAAGTATAGGTTAGGGGTGAGAATATGAGCGAAAATGCATTGAGTAAAATAAATAATATTCCAGTAAGAACTTGGAGATGGCTTGGGGTAAATAATGTATCCGTAAATCATAAACTTCCGGAAGTAAAACCTTATAACCTTGACGCCTTAAGAGGAAACACTGGAGATGGATTAAATCTAATAAGCATAGATAAGAACAAAAATTCACTTAGAATTTTTGATACTTTCGACTATGAAGGTGTTGGCGAAAAACTTAGTGAACAAGTGAAGAGCAAGTACAACACAGGATTTTTGGTTGAAACTGAGGCATATAAAAAAATTCTAGAGCCTGTAATTATAAATTATGATTTTGACAAAGACAACGATATAGTTGTAGATGACAATGTTATAATTGCAGAAGAAGATAGTGAAATAACTATAATTGTAAGATATAGTTCAAAAGAAGAATTAAATTTCTTCCATAATGGACTTACAAGGATTTATTGTAAAAAAGGTTCAACAGTAAATCTTATAAAAATTCAGACACTCTCAGATGAAAGCACTCACCTAGATGCAAATGTTGCAAAACTAGAAGATGGTGCAACTATAAACTATGTTCTTGTGGAACTTGGTTCTAAGGACAGTATAACAAATTTTAGAACAGATTTAGAAGGTTTTAGAAGTAGTACTAATATGCATTCTGTGTATATCGGTGATAAAGAAAGAAATATAGATATTAATTATCTTGTAAATCACTATGGTAAAGAGACAAAAAGTTCAATTGAATCAAAAGGTGCCTTAATGGATAAAAGTAATAAGATATTTAAAGGAACGCTTGACTTTAAAAAAGGTGCTTCAAAGGCAAAAGGCCAAGAGGAAGAGTATGCAGTGCTTCTAAGCCCAAAGGTAAGAAATAGATCAGTTCCAGTATTATTATGTACTGAAGATGATGTTGAAGGGCAACATGCAGCAAGTGCAGGTAAAATAGATGAAAACAAGCTTTTTTATCTTATGACAAGAGGCTTCAGTGAAAAAGAAGCAAAAAAACTTATAATCGAAGCTGCCATAAGCCCTATTATAGATAGGATTCCAGAGGACGATACTAAGGTAGAAATTTATGAAAATATCAGGAGGAAGCTGATAAATGAGTAATAAGTATAGAGTAGATTTTCCTACTATAAATCAAGAAGTAAATGGTCATAAACTTGCATATTTAGATAGTGCAGCTACAACACAAAAACCACTATCTGTAATTAAAGCTGTGGATGAATATTATAGTTTGTTCAATGCAAATCCACATAGAGGTGCATATTATTTAAGTGTTAAGGCAACTGAAATGTATGAAAACTCTAGAGAAGTTATAAAGGATTTTATTGGAGCAGAAAAAGGAAAAGAAATAGTATTTGTAAAAAATGCTACTGAAGGCTTTAATTTATTATCATATGCATATGGAATGAACTTCATAAATGAAGGTGATGAAATAGTAATATCTATTGCAGAACATCATTCAAATTTAGTTACATGGCAACAGGTTGCAAAAGCAAAGGGTGCAGTTCTTAAATATATGTATTTAAATGAAGACGGCATAGTAGATGATGCTGAGATAGAGAGCAAGATAACAGAAAAAACTAAAATAGTTTCTGTTACTCACGTATCTAATGTACTTGGAACAATAAATCCTGTTAAAAAAATAATAGAAAAAGCTCATAGTGTAGGAGCTATAGCTATTTTAGATGGTTCACAAAGCATACCTCACATGAAGGTAAATGTAAGAGAATTGGATGCAGACTTTGTTGTGTTTTCAGGTCATAAGATGTTGTCTCCAATGGGAATAGGCGTTTTATATGGTAAGGAAGAACTTTTAGAAAAAATGCCTCCATTTATGTTTGGTGGAGATATGATTGAATATGTGTGGGAACAAGAATCAACCTTTGCAGAAGTTCCTCATAAATTTGAAGGTGGAACTCAAAATGTTGGTGGTGCAGTTGGTCTTACTGCTGCAATACAATATTTAAACAAAATTGGAATGGAAAATGTAGAAAAAATAGAAAAAGAACTTGTAAGTTATGCAATAGAGAAACTTAGTGAAATTCCATATGTAACTATTTATGGAACTAAGGATATTGAAAAGAAAGCAGGAGTAATATCATTTAATGTAAATGATGTACATCCTCATGATGTTTCATCTATATTGGATTCTTATGGAGTTTCAATAAGATCAGGTCATCACTGTGCTCATCCATTAATGAGATATATGAATGTCAATGCTACCTGTAGAGCAAGCTTTTATATATACAATACTAAAGAAGATGTAGATGCTTTAGTAGAGGCATTAAAGAATACAAGGAAGTGGTTAGGATATGGATCTAAATAGTATATATTCCGAAATCATAGCTGAACATAACTCCTCAAATCATAATAAGAGGCATGTTGAAGGTGCAGATCATATAGAAAAAGGTCATAATCCAAGCTGTGGAGATGAAATAGAACTAGAACTAAAGATTGAAAATGGAATAATAGAAGATGCAGGATTTACAGGTATAGGATGTGCTATATCCCAGGCATCTACTTCTATAATGATAGATTTAATAAAAGGGAAAACAGTAGAAGAAGCAAAACATATTGTTGAAACTTTTTTAGGAATGATTAAAAGAGAGATTACAGATGAGAAGGAACTAGAAATACTAGAAGATGCTTTGGCACTAAAAAACATTTCTAATATGCCAGCTAGAGTTAAATGTGCAGTACTTGCATGGCATACCTTGAATCAATCGTTAAATAAATAAAAAAGGGATGTATCAAGATAATAACAATTGCCTTCCAATTTCTTATTATCTTGATACATCCCTCTAGATTTAATTTAAAAACTTAATGCATACAGGGTTTGGTATATATTCAGATACATCTAGATAGGTTAACGCACCTGTAGAAGAATTAATTGAATACAGTTCTACATTATTTGTGTTTTGGTTTGCTGCAACTAAAAATTTGCCGGAAGGTGATATAGAAAAATCACGAGGTCCCTGTCCTTTAAGCATATTATTTGATGATAATGCAAGCTTCCCGGAAAGAGAATCCACGGTAAACACTGTTATGCTACTGTTGTCATTACTACGATTTGACACGTATAGAAAGTTTCCATCATGAGAAATATGGATTGCGCCACCACCACTTTCTAATGTAAAACCTTTTGGTAATGCAGATATGTATTGAAGTACTTCAAATGAACCGCTAGCACTATTATATTTTAAAGTTATAACTTCTGAGCTTAATTCTGTGATTATATATGCAAAATTACCATTTGGATGAAAGGTTAAATGCCTTGGGCCAGAACCAGGTTTAAAATTAATATTTTTTTCTGTAAGTTCTTCAAGTTTGTCACCTTTTAAGCTATATACAAATAGCTTGTCTAATCCCAAATCAACCACGCAAAGGTATTTTTTATCTGGTGTAAAAGTTGAAAAGTGAATATGAGCGCTATCTTGTCTTAATTTATTTGGACCAGAGCCTTTATGCAGAATTGTAGCTAAAGAATTTTTAATGCTTCCGTCGGAAGAAACATTGTAGCATATAAGTTCTGCTTTATGATAATTTGAAGTAAAAACGTATTCATTGCTTTCATCTAAGACCACATGACAAGGTGATTTGCCATCTGTAAATTTACAGTTTAAAGGCTCTAGATTATAATTTGAATCAATTTTGAAAGATGCTATTCCACCTCTTTCACCAATCTTTATTACAGAATAAAGATTGGTATTGTTTTTGTTTATTGCAACATAAGTTGGATTAGAAAGTTCAGCAGAAAGTCTTATATTCTCTATGATGCCCTTATTTTCATTAAGAGTAAACCTATAAATTCCTTTACTCTCTCCAGAAGTGTAAGTCCCAACGTAAGCAGTATATTTTTTATCCCCCATAATATTACCTCCTCAATTATATGTTTATATTGTTTTTATTTGCGTAATCAGATCCCCAGGTGCACATCTTTTCGAGAATTTCCTGAAGGCTTTTCCCATAATTTGAACTTGAATATTCAACTTTAGGAGGCACTTCAGCATAAACTTTTCTTGTAATTAGTCCATCACTTTCCATCTCTCTAAGTTGTTGGGTAAGCATTTTTTGAGTTATGTCAGGAATCAATCTTTTTATTTCTGAAAAACGTTTTGTGCCCATATTTAGATACCAAAGTATTCGCATCTTCCATTTGCCACCAATTAAATCCATTGTTAGCTCCATGGAACAGGAATATTCACTTTTTTTATGTGTCATTTAACTTCCTCCAAAATTGGCTTGTTATTTTTTTGAGTATGTCATATATTAAGGTATACTATTAGTAACTATAGCACTAATAGTATAGTACTATTTATTACATATTATAATATCAAATTTATAATTCAATTACAATTATTCAGTGATTTATTAAAAAAATAATATTAATAAGTTGTTTACAGTTAATTAATATTACTCTATACTGTATTTGATAAAAAACAGTATATAACGATAAAGGGGGGACACACTAAAACTAAAATAGTCTTAGTGAGTGTACATGTTTAGTGAATCCAAAGAAAAACCAATTTATAAAAAGATAGCCATTGATATTGCTAATAGGATAATTCAAGGAGATTTTGCTATTGGAGAGAGGTTATATGGACGGTCAGTTCTTTCAAGCCATTACAATGTATCTCCAGAAACAATTAGGAAAGCCATTATCTTACTTAATGAAATGGATGTAGTTGAAGTTACAAAAGGAAGTGGGATTGTAGTAAAATCTGTAGACAATTGTCTGAAATTTGTAGATAAATTTAAGGACATGGAATCTATTAGTTCATTAAAAAAAAGCATATTAAATTTGATGGATGAACGAGAAGAGATAGAAAAAAAATTGGATATACAAATAAATGATTTAATGGATTACACTAGTAGATTTGGGAAAAGTAATCCGTTTAGACCCTTTGAGTTTGAAATAGAGGCTGGATGTATAGTGCTTGGAAAAACAATTGCTGAAACAAATTTTTGGCAAAAAACCAAGGCAACTATTATAGGAATAAGACGTGATGGAAAACTTAGTCTTTCACCAGGGCCATATGCTGTTTTTCAAAGTGGAGATGTATTTGTAGCAATTGGAGATGAGGATAGTTATTATAAAATAAAAGAATTTTTATATAAAAAATAAGGTTTAAAATAAGAAAAACCAGCATGATTTTAATGCTGGTTTTTCTTATTTTTAAAGTTAAACTGGTCAGTGCATATAAACAGAAAAGTCTTTATATTCTTTACAAAGTAACAACTTTATAATATAATAGGAGTTGTTACTTAACAAGAAAGGAGCAAAATTTATGATAGAGTTTAAAAATGTAAGCAAAGTGGTAGGAAATAAAATCATACTTAATAATATGAGTTTAAAGATAGAAAAAGGAGAGCTTGTAACACTTATTGGACCAAGCGGCTGTGGGAAAACAACTACATTAAAGATGATAAATAAATTGATTAAAGTAAGTTCAGGAGAAATTTTAATTGATAATAAAAATATTGAAGGTGAAGACACTATAAAGCTTAGAAGAAATATGGGGTATGTCATACAGCAAACAGGTCTTTTACCTCATTTAACAGTAAAAGAAAATATAGAATTAATACCTTCACTAGAAAAAATAGATGCAGAAAAAATAAATAATAGAACAATAGAATTATTAAAGATGGTTGATATGAATCCCGATGAATATTTGAATAAATATCCTAACGAATTAAGCGGTGGACAGCAACAAAGAATTGGTATTGCAAGAGCGTTTGCTATGGACCCGGAAGTAATACTAATGGACGAGCCTTTTAGTGCCTTGGATCCAGTAACAAGGAATCAACTTCAAGATGAGGTCTTTAATATACAGCAAAATATTAAAAAAACTATAGTTTTTGTAACTCATGATATGGATGAGGCATTAAAACTTGCAGATAGAATTTGCATCATTGAAAATGGTAGTGTTATTCAATATGATATTCCTGAAAATATATTAAAAAATCCAGCTAATGACTTTGTAAAAAACTTTATAGGAGAAGACAGAATATGGAGTCAACCAGAATTTATAAAAGCAAGAGATATAATGATAAAAAGTCCTATAAAGGCAAGTGCAGAGAGAACTCTTTTACAGGGAATTGAGATTATGAAGGCAAATCATGTAGATAGCCTACTTATAGTAGATAAGGAAAACATATTAAATGGAATAATAACTTTAAAGGAAATAAGGGCTACACCTAATAAAAATATAAAGTTAAAAGATATTATGGAGAGGGAACTTATAACAGCATATGAAGATGACTCTATAGTAGATGTAATTGAAAAAATAGAAAAGGAAAATGTAAGTTACATTCCAATTACAGATAAAAAATCAAAACTACTTGGACTTATTACAAAAAGTAGCTTGCTATCAGTTTTAAGTAGCCAGCTTTTAAGTAAGGAAGTGGAAGAATAATGAATGATATAAGTAATTTTATAAGTTTTGTAGTAGAAAGAAAAGAACAAATATTTAATCTGTTTTTACAACACATTGAATTGACAATATTTGCAGTAGTAATTTCTATAATAATAGGGGTGCCACTAGGAATAGTTATTGTTGGGAAGAAAAAAATTTCATCTACGGTTTTAGCAATAGCTAATGTTGTACAATCAATTCCAAGCATAGCTTTACTTGGGTTTTTAATACCAGCTTTTGGTATAGGAAGCAAACCAGCAATTGTAATGGTAGTTTTATATTCTTTATTACCTATTGTAAAAAATACATTTACGGGTCTTAATAATATAGATGAAGCTATTGTTGAGGCAGCGGAGGGGATTGGACTAACTAGAACTCAAATATTATTGAAGGTTAGATTCCCACTAGCAATGTCAGTTATCATGTCAGGAATTAGAATTTCTGCAGTTACTGCGGTTGGTCTTATGACTATAGCTGCATTTATTGGAGCAGGGGGACTTGGTTACTTAGTTTTTTCGGGCGTACAAACAGTTAACAACTATATGGTATTAGCAGGAGCAATACCAGCTTGTATACTTGCATTAGTGATTGATTTTATTATAGGAAAAATTGAAAATGTAGTGGTTCCTCAAGGCTTATCTTCTAGTAAAAAATCAAACAATAGAAAATCAAAAAAATTTGTTAAAATTGTAAAGAAATATAGAATTGCACTTAGTATATTAATTGTTGTGATAATAGTATCAGGAGTTGGATATAACTATTATAGTAATAAAAATGTAATAGTAATTGGGTCAAAGAATTTTAATGAGCAACTTATACTTGGGAACATGCTTGGAACGCTAATAGAAGATAATACAAATTATAAAGTTAAAGAAAAACTAAATTTAGGTGGAACTACTGTTGTGTTTAATGCAATGAAATCTGGAGACGTGGACATGTATGTTGAATATACAGGAACTGGTCTTGTGGATATAATGAAAGAGCAATCTATAAGCGACAAAGATAAGGTATATAGTAAGGTAAATGATTATTTTAAGAAAAATTATGATATGGAATGGTTAAAACCATTAGGATTTAATAACACATATGTGTTAGCAATGAAAAAGGATTTAGCAAATAAGTATAATGTAAATTCTATATCTGATTTAGCTAAGGTAAGTAATCAACTTACACTTGGAAGTACAATGGAATTTTTAAATAGGACGGATGGATATTTGGGACTTCAAAAAACATACGGACTAAATTTTAAGAGCACCAAGGGTCTTGATGGAGGCCTTAGATATACATCTTTAGGTAATAATGAAACTCAAGTTGCAGATGCCTTTTCAACAGATGGTATACTTCAGAAGATGAACCTTAAGACTTTAAAAGATGATAAAAACTTTTTTCCACCATATTATGCTGTGCCTTTAGTAAGAGAGAGCACTTTAAAAAAATATCCTGAACTAAAGCCTTTGCTTGAAAAACTTGCAAATAAAATAACAGACGAGGATATGAGAAAGTTAAATTATAAAGTTGACAATGGTGCGGATCCTAAAGTGGTAGCAGAAAATTATCTTAGAAGTAAAGGTCTAATTAAATAATATACAGTTACTAAAAGTATACTATCTATTATAAAAGTGCGTACTTGTATTTTAACGGCGTAGTAGTAAAATTATAATTGTAAAATTGAGAATTTATGAGGTGGTTATAAAATGGAAGAAAGAATAAAAGCGTCAATAGAGAGAATACGTCCAGCACTCCAAGGAGATGGCGGGGATGTAAAATATGTAAGTGTAAACAATGAGGGAGTTGTAACAGTACAGCTTCAAGGTGCATGTGGAAATTGTCCAGGTGCAATAATGACTTTAAAAATGTTTATAGAGGAAACTTTAAAAAGAGAAGTTCCAGGAGTAACAAGTGTTGTAGGAATATAGCTAGTGGAGGTAACTACATGTTAAATTTTGATTATTCAATTCCAACAAAAATATTTTTTGGAAAAAATAAAATAGAAGTTTTACCTAATGAGATAAAAAAATATGGTTCAAAAGTTCTTCTTGTATATGGTGGGGGAAGCATAAAAAGAAGTGGGCTTTATGATGATATTATAAAAGGATTAAAAGAAAACTCAATTGAATTTTGGGAACTTGCAGGTGTTGAGCCAAATCCTAGAATAACAACTGTAAGAAAAGGCGTTGAGATTTGCAGGGAGAACAAAATAGAGCTTGTATTAGCAGTAGGCGGAGGAAGTTCTATAGATTGTGCAAAGGTTGTAGCTGGAGCATATTACTATGATGGAGATGCCTGGGAGGTAGTTAAAAATCCAGGAAAAATCATAAAGGTACTTCCTGTTGCAAGTGTATTAACGCTAGCAGCTACAGGATCAGAAATGGATACCTTTGCAGTAATAACAAATATGGATGAAAATGAAAAACTTGGCACAGGAAATCCTGATATGGCACCTAAGTTTTCAATACTGGATCCAACATATACTATTACAGTACCCAAAAATCAAACAGCAGCAGGGACTGCAGATATTATGAGTCATATTTTTGAAGCATATTTCAGCAGTACAAAAGAAGCTTTTCTTCAAGATAGGATGGCAGAAGCAATGCTTAAAACTTGTATAAATTATGGTAAAAAAGCAGTAGATGAACCTGAAAACTATGAGGCAAGAGCGAACTTAATGTGGACTTCAAGTCTTGCAATAAACGGATTACTTAGCTTTGGAAAAGATTCAAATTGGGTAGTTCACCCTATGGAGCATGAATTAAGTGCTTATTATGACATAACTCATGGAGTAGGTCTTGCAATTTTAACTCCATTTTGGATGAAGTATATACTTGATGATAGCACTGTAGATAAGTTTGTTGAATTTGGTAAAAATGTATGGAACATAAGTGATGATAAGGATAAATATGATATTGCTAATACTGCAATTAATAAAACTAGAGAATTCTTTAATGAGTTGGGAATTCCTTCAAGATTAAGTGAAGTTGGAATTGATGAAAGTAAACTTCAGGAAATGGCAAAAAAATCTGTAAGATACGGCAAGATAGGTAGTTTGAAACCTATAGATGCAGATGATGTATTTAATATTTTTAAAACAGCTTTATAATTAGTAGTTGACAAAAATTCATATAACAATTATAATAAATTTTAATAAAACAAATATGAATACTTGGAAATGAACATAAAGTTGACTAGACAAACTAGAGACTATGTTAAGGAATGTTTTTAATTAAAACATTTTTAACATAGTTTTTTTGTATTAAAACTTAATATTTTCTTATCTAGAGAAACGGAGGGATTGGCCCTATGAAGTTTCAGCAACCAGTATGTTTCATTTGCATACATGGTGCTAAGTCCAACAGGTATATTTACCTGAAAGATAAGGCTAAAAGAATTAAAAATCTTCATTTAGTCTTATCTAGGTGAAGATTTTTAATTTTTTAGTGAAAAGGAGGGTTAAAGATGACAATTAATCTAAAACATCCTGTAGTTGAACTTAGAGAAAAAAGATTGGGAGCTGTGTCTGGGTATGCGGGAGACGCAGATGATTTATGTGAAAAAGCACATAGTGGTAAAATGAAAGATTTGGATAGAACCTTTTCCCAGTGTACTTCATGTAGTGCTAATCAAGTTAAAAACCAGCTAGTTTTTATTCAAGATGCAGCAGTAGTTGAGCATGGACCAGCTGGCTGTAGCGGTGATATCCCAGGTCGTAATATGGTTGGACGTTCAGGAAGAAAGAAAAGAAAATTACCCGTGCACAATTTAAATTATATTAATACAAATTTAACGGAAAAAGACATGATATACGGAGGTACAGAAAAACTAAGAAATGCAATAAGAGAAGCAAAGAGACGATTTGATCCTAAAGCTATATTTGTTACTACTACTTGTGCATCTGCAATTATTGGAGATGATGTGGAAGGAATTTGTAACTCTATAGAAAAAGAAATTGGTATTCCCGTTGTAGCTGTTTTCTGTGAAGGGTTTAGATCAAAAATTTGGGCTACGGGATTTGATGCAGCCTATCACGGAATATTAAGAAAGATTGTGAAACCTGCTAAAAAGAAGCAACCTGACTTAATAAATATAATTAATTTTCAAGGTAAGGATATTTTTACAGAGCTTTTAGGAAGAATTGGACTAAGAGTAAATTACATTGTGCCATATACAAAAATAAGTGAATTAGAACGTGTGTCAAAAGCAGCTGCAACTCTTCAAATATGTGCTACTTTAGGAACGTATTTTGCAGCAGGGCTTGAGGAACACTTTGGGGTACCAGAAGTAAAATCACCTCCACCTTATGGTATTGCAGGAACAGACAGTTGGTTAAGAGAACTTGGCAAAATAGTCCATAAGGAAAAAGAAGTTGAGGACTTAATAACTTCAGAGAAAAAAAGAATAGCACCTAGGTTTGAGGAGCTTAAAAGAAAACTAGAAGGTAAGACAGTTTATATAGGTGCGGGTTCTGCACATGGACATAGCATAATTTCAATTGTTAAAGAATATGGTATGAATTTATTAGGAGCATGTACTTGGCATCATGATGCCAAGTTTGACTGTAATGATGATAGAACTGACAGTTTAAAACATGATGTTAAAAACTATGGCAATTTCAAATTTTCTGTATGTAACAAGCAATCTTATGAAATTGTAAGCAAACTTTATAAATTGAAGCCAGACATATATATAACTAGACATGCAGGGACAATTTGGGCTACGAAACTTGGAATCCCATCTTTTGAAATGGGAGATGAACATTTTGGAGTAGGATATGAGGGACTTATAAATTATGGTGAATTGATACTAGATACAATAAGCAATCCCTTGTTTGTCAAAAATATATCAAAACACACAAAATTACCATATACAGATTGGTGGTTAAATCAAGACACGTTTGCTTTCTTAGGGGGACAAAAATAATGAGTGAATTATTACAAGAACCAAGACATTTTTGTGCATTAGGTGCACAACAGACTGTTATAGCAATTGAAAGGGCTATTCCAATAGTTCATGCAGGGCCAGGGTGTAGCGCAAAATTAACAACAGCTATGTCTTCATGTGGAGGGCAACAAGGCTCAGGATACACTGGAGGAGATGCCATTCCATGTAGTAATTTAGTTGAAAATGATGTGGTGTTTGGTGGAGAAAAAAAGTTACGCAGGCTTATAGAAGGAACTTTAAAGGTCATGGATGGCGATTTTTTTGTTGTTTTAACAGGATGCATTTCTGACATTGTTGGTGATGATGTTGGAAGGGTTGTAAAAGATTTTACGGAAAAAGGTATTCCAATCGTTTATGCGGAAACCGGTGGATTTAAGGGAGATGCATATAAAGGACATGAACTAGTTTTAGAGGCAATAATACAACAATATTTAAAACCTGTTCCTGAAAAAAAATCTAGACTAGTTAATGTATTTGCATCTGCGCCTAACCACGATCCATTTTGGGAGGGGGATTTAAACGAAATAAAAAAACTGCTTGGAAGTATTGGACTTAAAGCAAATATACTCTTTGGTCATAACAGTGGGGGTATTAATGCAATAAAGGATATACCAGCTGCTGAGTTTAATCTTGTAATATCGCCTTGGCTGGGGCTTAGACCTGCAGAAATGCTGAAAGAAAAATTTAATACACCATATTTACATTATCCTGTCTTACCTATTGGAGGAGTAGAGACTAGCAAATTTTTAAGAACAGTTGGAAAATTTGCAAATATAGATACGGATTTGGTAGAGAAGGTTATTAAAGAATATGAAGATGAATATTTTTATTATTTAGCTCGTTCAGCAGATTTTCTCATTCAATCAAGATTTGATTTGCCTAAAAAGTTTTTTATCATTAATGATGCATCGTATACACTAGGTATAAGTAAATTTTTGGTGAACGACTTAGGGCTTTTACCAGTTCATCAGTTTATTACGGAGGATGTACCAGAGAAATTTAAAAAAGGCATAAAAGAAAACTTTAAAGACTTTCCACTGGGAATATCAACAGATGTTACATTTTCTCAAGATGGATGGTATATAAATGAGCAAATAGAAAAATACAACATAAATACTACGCCATTGATTCTTGGAAGTTCGTGGGATATGGATATAGCAAACGAGATAAATGGTCTACATTTAAGCGTAGGGCTTCCAATATCTGATAGGCTTATTTTAAACCATACCTACGTAGGATATCGAGGTGGACTAAATTTGACAGAAGATATTTATAGTAAATTACTTTCAAAACATAATTAATTTAGAGAGGTGTTAATTTATGAGTTATAGAATAGCAGTTGGAAGTGGTGATGGTGTATTTGTAGATCAACATTTTGCAACAGCACTACAATTTTTAATATATGAAGTAAATGGTGAGGAATATGATTTTATTGAATCAAGAAGTAACAGAATAGATTGCGAGTGTAGTGAATATCACAAAAACAAGTTTTCACCACTTACAGAAAAAATTAATGATTGTAGAGCGGTACTTGTAGGAAGGATAGGCCCTGGTGCCCAAAATGCACTTAAAGAACAAGGCATAGATTCTTATGATATTCAGGAATCTATTGATGTGGCCTTAGAGAAATTAATTGATTATTATAATAAAACTGATAGCAAATTAAAAATTTAAATCAAAGGTTTTAAGGGGAGTTGTGTTTATGGCATCAGAACAGAATTATGGATTTGAAACACTTCAAGTTAGAGGCGGATATGATCCTGCAAAACATAATTATGCATCCACGGTACCAATTTATCAGACTGCATCTTTTAATATTGGCGATACTGATAGATTAAAGAGATTAAAAGCTAAAGAAGAACAAGGCTTTTTTTACACTAGAAGTGGGAATCCAACCTTAGATATACTTGAAAAAAGAATAACAGCACTTGAAGGGGGAACTTCTGCTTTAGCTGTGGCATCTGGAATGGCAGCAGTAGCGTATTCTTTACTAAATGTAGCTGAGGGAGGGGGTGAAATTGTAGCAGTACATTCTCTTTATGCGGGGTCTTACAATCTTTTGGAACACACACTCCCAAAGCTTGGAATTAACGTAAATTGGGTGGAAGATCCATATGATATTGAACAATTTAGAGAAGCAATAACTGAAGACACTAAAACAATATTTGTTGAGACCATTGGAAATCCATTAATCAATGTGATTGATATAGGAAGAATAGCAGAAGTTGCTCATGAAAGAGGAATTCCCCTTATTGTGGATAATACCTTTGCTAGTCCATATCTTTTAAAGCCATTTGATTTTGGGGCAGATATTGTTGTATACTCATCAACTAAAACTTTAGGTGGGCATGGATCAACGCTTGGTGGATTAATAGTTGAGAATGGCAAATTCAATTGGAATAATGGTAAATTCCCCAATTTTACTATAGATGATTATAAACTTCAAAACAAAAAAGTGGTTGATGAATTTCCTAATAGTGCTTTTACTGCAAAAATAAGACTTCATTATTTATCTGATTTTGGAGCGGTATTAAGTCCCTTTGATGCATTTTTAATAATTCAAGGTCTAGAGACTTTGTCAGTAAGAGTTGAAAGAGAGGTTAAAAACACAGAAGCTATAGTTGAATTTCTTTCACAACATCCACAAGTTTCATGGATTAGCTATCCTACAATTTCAAATGATAAAAACAAGGAACTAGCAAAAAAATATTTTCATAAAGGAGCTGGTTCTATACTTTCATTTGGATTTAAAGGAGAGCAAGAGTCCATCAATAAGTTTTTAAGCAGTTTGAAAGTTTTTAGTTTTCTTGTAAATGTTGGAGATTCCAAATCACTTGCCGTGCAACCAAGTGAAACGACACATTCATCGCTAAGTGATGAAAATAAAATTAAGGCAGGTGTATTTAAAGAAGCAATAAGACTTTCTATTGGATTAGAGAACATAGAAGATTTAATTGAAGACCTAAAACAAGCGTTTAAGAAGTCCTTAGAATAATGTTTCTATTAATGCTTTAGTCAAATTCAAAAAAATAATATCTTATATTTTAGAGGAGGAACGTCAAATGAGACAAGTAGCTATTTATGGGAAGGGTGGAATTGGCAAATCCACAACAACTCAAAATCTTACAGCAGGTCTTGCTGAAATGGGAAAAAAAATAATGGTAGTAGGTTGTGATCCAAAAGCGGATTCTACAAGACTTTTACTTGGAGGATTAGCACAAAGATCGGTTCTTGACACTTTAAGGGCTGAAGGAGAAGATATTGACATCAATGCAATAATGAAAAAGGGTTATGGAAACATAAACTGTGTTGAATCTGGTGGACCAGAACCAGGGGTTGGATGTGCAGGTAGAGGTATAATAACTTCAATTAATATGCTTGAACAACTTGGTGCATATGAAGATGATTTAGATTATGTATTTTACGATGTACTTGGAGACGTTGTATGTGGTGGCTTTGCTATGCCAATACGTGAAGGAAAAGCAAAAGAGATATATATAGTTGCAAGTGGAGAAATGATGGCGTTATATGCTGCTAATAATATTGCAAAGGGTATCTTAAAATTTGCTAATAGTGGTGGAGTTAGATTAGGTGGCATAATTTGTAATAGCAGAAAAGTGTCTAATGAATACGAATTATTAGATGCATTTGCTAAAGAACTTGGAAGCCAATTAATTCACTTTGTACCAAGAAGTCCAGTAGTAACAAAAGCAGAAATTAATAAGAAAACTGTTATAGATTTTGATCCAAAAGCAGAGCAGGCTGATGAATATAGAACGTTAGCACAAAGAATTGATAATAATAAGTTGTTCGTAATTCCAAAGCCAATGACTCAAGAAAGACTTGAAGAAATAATGATGGAATTCGGTCTTAATGATTTATAAATTTAATGTTTTCCTATATAGAGAAACTGAGGGACTGGTCCAATAAGATTAAATGGAGGAATAAAATGAGTGAAGTTTTAAGTAGTGCAATTGCCTATATTGAGCAATCTAAAGTAGGATTATTAGTAACAATAGGTGAGGATGGAGTTCCATATGTTAGAGATATTGGTGCATTCTCAAATGACAGTTCAGATATATATTTTTTTACAGCAAAAGCAACACAAAAGGTTAAACATATAGCATTAAATCCAAAGGTAACAATATATTTTGAAAATGAAGGTCAACAATATGAAAGTTTTAAAAGTGTAGCTGTAAGTGGTATAGCGTCAGAAGTTACAGAAGAAAATGAATTTAGTAAAGCTGTAGAAGGAATAAGTAAAAGATACCCGGTAATAAAGGACTTAGTATTAAGTGGAGAAATAAAAAATACTTCAATATATAAAATTAAAACTAGTTTTGTTAAATTGGCAGATTACACAAAAAAGCCTAAAGAGGTAATTGAAGGAATTTAATACTTTCTTATTTAAATTGGGGTTTAAAATGTAATTTATGAATAAAAATATATTTTTACTAATTTATATGCAAAAAATACGAGAAAAGTTTGACAAAATAAAAATATACGACTATAATAATAACAAGTAAACAAATCGTAATACTTGGATATATTTAGTCAACTAGACAAACTAGAGACTATGTTTAACGACATTTGTATAAAATGTATCGTTTGGCATGGTCTCTTATTTTATTAAAATTTAATATTTTCTTATCTAGAGAAACTGAGGGACTGGCCCAATGAAGTTTCAGCAACCAGTGTGTTTCATTCGCATGCATGGTGCTAAATCCAGCAGGAAATCCCTGAGAGATAAGGCTAAAATATATGAGAAATCCTCATTTAGTCTTATCTAAATGGGGATTTATTTTATAAAACAAGATATTAGAATACAAATGTTGAATTTAAGGAGGAAGTGGAGATGAAAAGATTTAAAACTTTAATAGTATTATTAGGAACTGTTTTTATATTAGCTGGATGTGGAAATAGTGAGGTGAAAAAAAATGACAGTAAAAAATCAGGTGTGGACTTAAGTAGTGTG
>NZ_FWXH01000031.1 GCF_900176305.1 Clostridium acidisoli DSM 12555 | reverse complement strand
AGTTTTCAATGAATAAGTATTTATTAACATATTAAACTGTTATTTAAGTGCCAAAGAGCAAAACCTACGGTTAAAATACATAGTAGAGTTGTCTCTATATATTAAGACATATAAATTTAAATTCATTATTTTTCTGACGTAGGAGGAAAAATCTCCTTAGCCTTTAGGATTTATCCATAAACCCTTCACCAATACTTCGTAATCTCTTTATATTATGAATAACTTTTTAGTACCTTAATCAATCTCTCATTAGATTCTCTATCTTTTATTGCAAGTCTTATAAATCCTTTATTAAGTCCTCTAAAATTACTTGCCTTTCTTATAATTATCTCTTTCTTAAGGCAAAAAGCATATAACTCATCTTCATCAATATCTTTAAGTTTACATAAAATAAAATTTGCATTCGTTGGAAATACCATTTCAAAGCAATTAACTTCGCACAGTTCATGGAACAAAAATCTTCTCTCTTCTTCAATCCACAAAAGTGACTTTTTTATATACCTCTCATCACTAAAGGAATACTTAACTGCTAGTTCAGCAAAGCAATTAATGTTCCATGGGTTTTGTTTTTCTTTTATGCTTGTGGCTAGCTTGCTATTTTTAGTTATTCCATAGCCAAATCTTACTCCAGGCATAGCAAAAAATTTTGTTATAGCCCTTATTATAAACAAACACTTATATTTGTTTGTATATTTTGCAAAACCATGTTCTTTCTCTCCTACAAATTCAATAAATGCTTCATCTATAATAATGGTTTTTTCGTTTTCTTCACAAAAGTCTAAAATTTCTTGGAATTTATCTTTATCAATTGTTCCGCCATTAGGATTATTAGGATTGCCTATTATCACTGCTTCAACATTTTTAAGCTTATTCATTATGTCATTATAATCAAACTCCATATTCCTAGATAAATATGAATATTCTATCTTACAATTCCACTTTTTTGCGTTTATCTCATACTCAACAAAGGATGGTACCACTATTATTATGCTTTGAAAACAACTTATTGATAAATCTATAATTTCTGCAGCACCATTTCCAAGTATATATTCAACATTTTTCACACCAATATAATTTTTTATATTATCAATTAACTCTCTATATTTAATATCAGGATACCTAACTACATTTTTTAATGCTTCCCCTATATTTTCAGAAAATCCCTTAGGTGTCCCTAGTGGATTTATATTTGAACTATAATCTAACAGGTTCTTTCCTTTTAAAATTCCATCTGTGTATATATCTCCCCCATGTAACATAGAAATGCTCCTTTTATATATTTTTTTGCTTTACAATGGTTAGGTGTATAAGTGAAGGATTTTCACCTATGCTTCGCGGTGAAAAGGCGAAGGGTCGCTAAAGCGAGGTGAATGGTTTGACGGGCGCTTTGGTGGTCAAAGGTGATGGGTTTCCCGTGGGAAAAAGCTATGTATGATTTTTCTGACGTAGGAGAAAAAATTTCCTTAGCCTTTACTGATTTATCAGTAAACTCTTAACCTTTTAACGTGCGCAGCATCCGTTAAAACCCCTCACCCTTTATTCGCAATCTCATTATATTATGATTAAACTAATTATAATGTATATAATAACTAATAATATTTCCGAAGCGTGCATAAGCACGATTGATTGTTTTATGTGTTCCTTTTCCAATTTATTTATATCATCTCCAATTGTAGGTTTATATACAAGTTCTCCAAAATAACTATTGGTTCCACCAAGCATTATTCCCATAGCCCCTGCTGCTGCTGCCTCTGGATAAGCGCAATTAGGACTCTTATGATTTTTTCTATCCCTAATCATTACTTTTAGACTTTTAAAAATGTTTCCTTTAACAATAGGTGCTGTCATACATATAAGTATTCCTGTAATTCTTGCCGGTATTAAATTAAATAAATCATCAACCTTTGCAGGAAAATATCCAATATAATAAAACTTTTCATTTTTATATCCAAGCATTGAATCCATAGTGTTAACTGCCTTATATAACATAGCAAGTGATCCTCCACCAATAATTGCAAATATTAAAGGTGCAATTACTCCATCTGAAGTATTTTCCGCTACGGTTTCCACATCTGCCCTTATTATTTCCTTCTCACTGAGTTCTTTTGTATCCCTTCCAACTATATATGAAAGCTTTGTTCTTGCATCCTCAATATCATTATTTTTAAGTGCTTCACTAACTTTTATAGCTTCCTTATGTAAACTTCTAGCTGCAAGTGTTGTCCAAATAATAATTATATTCATAACATGATGAAGAACTATAAACCTCTCTGTAAACTTAAGTATTATAAATGGAATTAAAAAACTTATGCTGCAACATAATAAAACTATAAAAAATCCACATATTTTTAGATTTCTATTACTCTTCGAAATTTTTCTTGCAGTATTTTCTAGAATCCTTATAAGTTTTCCAATATAGATTATAGGATGTGGAAACCAATAAGGATCACCTATTAAAAAATCTATCATTACTGCTATAAGTACATCTATCATTTTTTAATACCCATTATCTTATATATTTCATCTATATCAACAGATGATCTGACTATATCTGCTAACTTATCTAATTCCTTTTCTCTCTTGTGTTCATAGTTTTCTGACTTTTTCATTTCTATACCTTTTTTATTTCTCAAATAATTCACAATATATTCTCTAAAGCCTATACTGTCAAATATTCCATGAATATATGTCCCCATTACATTTCCCTGCTTGTTTATGGCTCCATCTTCATATTGCACTTTCATTCCATTTTTTTCTTTTATATTAAAAAGTGGCATGGAATCTTTTCCGCAAGTTGATGTCCCCATATGTATTTCATAACCGTATAAACCATTACCTTCACCACTTAGTGAGCATTTTTTAAATTGAGATAAAATTTTTGTTGATATTATATCAGCACTAACTCGTGTTGTGACTTTTTCCTCTTCAAAACTTGTGTCTATATCTAATAATCCTATTCCCTTTATTTCTTTAATTTGTGTTTCAACCTCATATGGATCTTTTATTATATTTCCAAGCATTTGATATCCACCACATATACCAATGACAGTTCCGTAAGTACTATAGACTTTTATCGCTTCCTCTATACCACTTTTTCTTATACTTATAAGATCTTCAATAGTATTTTTACTTCCTGGAATAATGATTAAATCAGGATTGCCAAATTCCTCTAAGGAACTTATAAACCTTATTGATACTCCTTGCTCATCTTTTAATGCATCTAAATCTGTAAAATTAGATATATGGGGCAATTTTATAACAGCTATATCAATTTCTCCAGTTATTTCCTTATTAAATTCTACAGCTCCATCTTCATCTTCAAGTTGAAGTCTAAAATGCGGCACAACTCCAATGCAAGGTTTTTGGATTATTTCTTGAAGCATTTTAAGACCTGGTTTAAGTATTTCTACATCGCCTCTAAACTTGTTAATTATTGTACCTTTGACTCTAGGTTTTTCCTTTTCTTTTAAAAGCAACATTGTTCCTGCTAATGCTGCAAACACACCACCTTTATCAATATCTCCTACAAGAATTACAGGTGCATCTACAAGTTCTGCCATACCCATATTCACAATGTCTTTATCCCTTAGATTTATTTCAGCTGGACTTCCAGCACCTTCCATTACTACTATATCAAATTCATTTTCAAGTTTTTCAAATTGGTCTTTTAATAATTCCTTAAACTTTGGTTTTAAATTGTGATACTCCATAGCAGTATAATTTCCATAAACCTTACCATTTAAAATAACCTGACTTTTTTTATCAGAAGTTGGTTTAAGAAGTATTGGATTCATGTAAACCTGTGGCTCCATTTTGGCAGCATAAGCTTGAAGCACTTGTGCTCTTCCCATTTCCATTCCATCTAAAGTTATATATGAATTCAAAGACATATTCTGAGATTTAAAAGGTGTAACATTATAACCATCTTGAGTGAATATTCTACATAGTGCAGCTACTAAAATACTCTTTCCAACAGAAGATGCGGTTCCCTGTATCATAATTTTAGCCATGTAATCCCCCCTTTTTAGTTTTTCCTACATTTTCAAATCTTTCGAGCATAACATCTTCCACATGTTTTACAAAAATATCTTTAATTTTTTTATTTTCACCTATTCCATGCATATATAAATTTACCTTAATACCTTCATTTGTCAGAAGACTTTTCCATGAATTTTCTTCATCAGATGCCATATCATTATTACAATGGTCACCTGCTACAATCATTAAAGGCATCAATGTTACTTCTTTTACTTTTTCTTTCTTCAAGGAATTAATTACATTATTTATTGTTGGATATCCCTCAACGGTTCCTATATAAACATTATTTATTCCATGATCTCTAAAAACCATTTGAAGGCACGCGTAGGAAGCATTTGCAGGATGTGTTGTACCATGTCCCATAAATACTACAACTTCATTTTTAGGCAGCTTTTCTTTTAAGGCATCAACGGCAATGGAGTAATCATCAACTAGTTCCTCACCATCTCCTTTAAAATAAAGTATAGGCCTACCAAGACTTATTTTTTCAAAAACTTCCTTATAATTTTCTACTACTTTTGATACATAATCATATTCTTCCCCTGGCATTATGTGAAGAGACTGAACAATTACTTCTTTATATCCAAGTTCTCTGATTTTTTCTAATGCTTCCTCTGGTGTATCTACAATATGCTTGTCTCTCTTTTTAAGTATTTTGATAATCATATGTGATGTGAAAGCAGACTTTACATCATAATCAACAAATCTTTCTGCAATTTCTTTTTCAATGCTATCTATAGTTAATTTTCTAGTTTCTTCATAAGTAGTTCCAAAACTTACCAAAAGAATTACTTTATCATTTTTCTGTGCCAACATTTTTCCTCTCTTTCGAAACCTTATTCTTTAATCCATCTAGCTGCATCCATGGCATAATAAGTTATTATAATATCTGCACCTGCTCTTTTAATAGAAGTTAACATTTCAAGTGCTATAGCTTTTTCGTCTATAAGTCCAAGTGATGCTGCTGCTTTAACCATTGCAAATTCACCACTTACACTATAGGCTGCTACAGGATGGTTAAATTTATCCCTTGCCCACCTTATAACATCTAAATAAGACAAAGCTGGTTTCACCATAATAATGTCTGCGCCTTCATTGATATCATCTTCTATTTCAAGCATAGCCTCTCTTATATTTGCTGGATCCATTTGATAACTCTTTCTATCTCCAAACTGTGGTGTAGAATCTGCTGCTTCTCTAAACGGTCCATAAAA
This sequence comes from Clostridium acidisoli DSM 12555, assembly GCF_900176305.1. Taxonomy (GTDB): domain Bacteria; phylum Bacillota; class Clostridia; order Clostridiales; family Clostridiaceae; genus Clostridium_I; species Clostridium_I acidisoli. The sequence continues at coordinate 14,289 of NZ_FWXH01000031.1, read as the reverse complement.
TGCTGAAGAATATTTTGCACTATATGCCATTATCCCTACATCTTTATACCCATTTTCATCTAAAATTTTTCTAATTGCTTCAACTCTTCCATCCATCATATCAGACGGTGCTACCATATCAGCACCTGCTTTTACATGTGATAATGCTGTTTGAGCTATATATTTCAAGGTTTCATCATTATCAACCCTTTGATCAACTATTATTCCACAGTGTCCATGGCTTGTATATTCACACATACAAACATCTGTAATAACCCAAAGTTCAGGTGCTAATTTTTTTATGACTCCTATTGCTCTTTGTACTATTCCATTTTCATCATAAGCTGAATGTCCGACCTCATCTTTATGATCTGGAAGTCCGAATATCATTATTCCCTTTACTCCTGCAGCTGTAACATCCTCAATAAGTTCTGGAATCCTATCTAATGACCAGTGAAAATTATTAGGAAGTGACCTTATTTCTCTCTTTATATTCTGTCCTTCCACAACAAACATTGGATAAATAAAATCTTGTGCATTTAAAACTGTCTCTCTTACAATGCTCCTTATTGTTTGATTTTCTCTAAGTCTTCTATGTCTTCTAAACATTTATATCACTCCTATTTTTTAATATTTTTCGTGCCTGTCCAATTGTAAGCGGCAACTTATCTACTTGAACTTCCCCATCCTTCTCAAGAATTTCTACAAGATGTGCTACTCTCGGTAATCTCAAATCCATTTTCCTGATAATTTCCTTATTGTCAAAAACCTCTTCAGTGCTTCCATTTAAAACAATTTTGCCCTTGTCTATAAGATAAACTCTATCTGCAAGCAGTGGAACTATATCTACATCATGTGTTGAAAATATTAAGGTTATATTGAATTTCTTATTAATATAGTCTAATAATTTTATAAGTTTACTAACACCTCTTGGATCTAATGAGGCTGTAGGTTCATCTAAAACCAAAACCTTGGGTTTCATTGCGAGTACACTTGCAAGTGCTATTCTCTTTTTTTCTCCACCACTTAAATTGTGTGGACTTTTATCTTCATAACCTTCCATTCCTACTACTTCTAATGCCCATTTTATTGTCTTGTTTAACTCCTCACCAAAAACGCCAATATTTAAAAGCCCATAAGCAATTTCTTGCCGTACACTAGAATTAAATAACTGATCATCCGAATCCTGAAAAACCACCCCTACATCTCGCCTTATCTTTGGTAGATTTTTTTTAACAGTCTCTAATTTATCAATTTTAATTATACCAGAGGATGGCTTTAATATACCATTAAGAAGACCAAATAAGGTTGACTTTCCAGCACCATTAGGACCCATTATAGCTATTTTTTCTCCTTTTCCAACTGATATGTTAACATCTTGAAGTGCTTTTTTTCCATCATTATATATGTAACTTACATCTTTAATACTTATTAGCTCTTCCATAATTTTTACCTCTCTTTGTTATGATTCAATTCCTAGCAGTGGGTACAGGTGAAGGTTTTTCACCTATGCTTCGCGGTGAAAAGGCGAAGGGTCGCTAAAGCGAGGTGAAGGGTTTGACAGGCGCTTTGCTGGTCAAAAGTGATGGGTTTCCCGTGGGAAAAAGCTATGGATGATTTTTCTACGCTATGCTGCGAAAAATCTTTTATCTTACCTGAAATTCATCTTTTACCTGTTACTTAAGTAACTTCTCTCACCTTTGACGGCTTTAGCCTCGTCAATTCTTCCATCTAACCAAAGGCTTTCTTTAATCTTTTTATCTAACTTTAGTTATGATAAAATTCTTTAGTCTTTAATTCACAATCTATTTATATTATGATTAAATATAATTTCTAAAATAGCCATTATATAATACTTATACAAACCAAAACCAATAATAAACTAGTTATAATACCACCAAATATCCAGTCCTTCATTTGTATCTTCTTATTAAAAAAGCCCAAACTTCTAGTATTTTCATTATATCCTCTAGAAAGCATAGCATTGTATATATTAACGCTCTTGTCCATTGATTTGATTATTACATATCCAGCCACTTTCCCATTATCTTTTATCTTTTGAACTATAGAAACATTATCTCCCATTCTGCTAATCTGAGCAATACGCATATTATGTCCTATTTCTTCAATTATAAAAACATATCTATACATCATATCTGCAATATCTATAATTGTATTTGGTACTTTAAGCAGTCTGAGAGTCTCTAAAATTTCTACCATTGGTGTAGTAAAGGCTAGTAGTGATCCAAAGGTTATTGCTGTTATAATTCTAAGTTGTATTAGAATTCCAAGTTTTAATCCTTCATAATATAAATTCAAATGAAAAATTCCAAAATGAAAACTCCAGATAATATGATTGCCATTAGTAAAAATTACACTTATAAAAACAAGCCAGGATAATCCAAAAGGTAAACATAATCGTCTTATAAGCTTATTCCACTTAATTTTAGTTTTTGAAAATAAATATATGCCACCTATCCATAATGGTATAACGAGATAACAACTTGAAAGCACAGCTGAAATTATTATGCTTACTATGAATACAACGGTTTTAATTCTTCCATCAATTTTATGCATAAAACTTTCTGAAGTTGATATATTTTTAAACTGTGAAAAACTCATAAATTTGCTCCCTTAAATATGCACTTCATTTATTTCTTCTTTGGTTTTTCCAAATATTTTTTCCCAATGATGTCCTAAAATTAATCCTGCAAAAAAATTAGCTACTGAAAATGCTCCTACTTCTGCATCACCAGGTAATTCTATAAAAGGATGGTGTGCCTTTGCTGAAACAGTTGTTGCTAAATTGTTGACTTTGTCATCCGTTCCACCTGCCTGCATTTTATGTATATCCATATATTTTCCTGCTGCAAAAATAAAAATTAATATCACAATCATTATAGTAAGAAGTGTTTTAGTAAAACTATCTAACCATTTGATTTCAGTATTTTTTTTGTTTTCCGTATTATCCATTGATTTCATTTTTAACCTTCCTACCCTTTCTACTAATTAAATTAGGTAATAAATCTGGGCGTCTACTTGCCATAACTTTAATTATTGCTGCTGTAAATATACCTTCTGCAATTGCTAGTGGTAATTGAGTTGGTCCGTATCCCATAAAAAATATCATCCATTGCTTTATTAGTGATGTATGTCCATGCAAACTTATAGCAAGTTCTAATGCACTTACTAGATACGTTACCAAATCACCAACAAATCCTGCTACTCCTGCTGATAGCCATATTGGACTCTTAAAGTGCTTCAAGACTCTAAAACAAATATATCCTGATATTCCACCTGCTATCCCCATTGAAAAATCATTGGCCCCAATAGTTGTAATACCCCCATGTCCCAAAAATATTGCTTGAAAAAACAACCCTATTGCTGTTATTACCGCAGTGGCAAACGGGCCAATAAGTATTGCCGCTAGCGGTGTTCCACACGGATGTGAGCAAGAACCTGTTACTGGTACAGGTATATGCATACATGATATTACAAATACACCTACTCCCACCATTGATAAAAATGGCTTATAATATAAATTTTCCTCTGATCTTCTTTTAATTTCTTTTATACCTGGTACTACAAATAAAGTAGTTGCGGCATACCAAGAACCCCATGCTGCTGGTGATAATATTCCATCTTCTATATGCATTTTAATTCCTCCATAATAGTTTGTTTCATAATAGTTAGATATTCCGTAATTAAACAAAATAAAAAGCCTCTTAACATAGTGTCAAGAAGCTATAAATTTCTTATCCATAAGAAAACCAACAGATATAAATCATACCGACACCCCCTATCCTTCGTAGAGCAATGGTGAAAAAATATGGCAGGTCTCCTGACTTGAGATTCATCATTTATGCACACCTTCCCAGTTTCCCAGTGGTACATCGTACTTAAATTCATCTCTTACAGTGGCGGGACCGTTCAGGACTCTAACCTGATTCCCTTTTAATTAATCAAAACTTAGATTAAACCAATATTTTATTATTCAATTATTTACTAGTATATACTTCGAAATTTTTAATGTCAATTCAATTGTAAAGTACATAATCTATATAGAAGATGAAAATTAGCCACGACTAATAAACTTAACCTACAATAACTATTTTAATCTACTTTATTTATGCACATGAAAAAAAAGAAAGGTGATATTTAATATGCAAGGTAAAGATAATATTGATATAGAACTTTTAAATCCTGCTAAACATATTCATATAAGTCCTATAGTCAAGCTAAGACAATTACTTAAATTTATCGGACCTGCTTTTATAATAAGTGTGGCCTATGTTGATCCTGGAAATTTTGCTACAAATATAAGCGGAGGTTCAAAATTTAATTATACACTTATATGGGTAATTTTACTTAGCAACTTAATGGCTATATTTTTACAAATCATGTCTGCTAAATTAGGAATAGCTACTGGTAATAATTTACCACAAATGTGTTCCAAAATTTTTCCTAAATATGCTAACTGGATTTTTTGGATTGTTGCAGAATTTGGCGCAATGGCTACAGATTTAGCTGAATTTTTAGGTGGAACTTTAGGATTATACTTACTTTTTAATATTCCTATGATTGCTGCTGGACTACTTACAGGACTCTTAACTTATTTAATTTGTTATACTGAAAAATACGGTCAAAAATTTATTGAAATAATAATATCTTCTCTTATTGCTATAATCAGCGTAGCTTATATTCTTGAATTATTTTTATCAAAACCAAATTGGGCGCAAGCTGCATATCATACTTTAATACCTTCCCTTCCAAATAGTGAAGCTCTATTTATAGCTGTTGGAATGCTTGGAGCAACCGTTATGCCTCATGTAATATATTTACATTCTCATCTTGTTCAATATAGATGCAGTGACACCTCTAACAAGTGTAAGTTAAAACATCTTCACATGGAAAAAATAGATATTATCATCGCAATGAATTTAGCTTTTTTCGTGAATGCTGCCATGGTCATAGTTTCTGCTGCGGTTTTTTATAAAAATAATATAGTTGTGGATACTATTGAGCAGGCCCATAAATCATTAGAGCCATTGTTAGGTCCTTTATCTAGTGGTGCTTTCGGAATTGCATTGCTTGTTTCTGGACTCTCTTCTTCAGCGGTTGGAACTCTTGCAGGTCAGACCATAATGAAAGGGTTTGTGAATTTGAGCATACCAGTTAATGTAAGAAGACTTGTAACCATGATGCCTGCTTTAATAATTATTGCACTTGGAATTAATCCAATGAATGCTTTGGTTATAAGCCAAGTTGCTCTTAGTTTTATTCTACCATTTCCAATTATTCAGATGCTTATTATAGCTAGGCGTAAGGACTTAATGGGAATATTAGTCAATAAGTTGTATATACAAATTATTGGTGTGCTAGTAGCTGGTGTAATAATAATTTTAAATTTATTATTACTATATTTAACTTTTATTAGCTAAGACTATAATTTAGAACTATAATATTATTTTTAATAATGTAAACTAAAAAGTCGGGAATTTACAATCATTTTCAAATCAAAATCCCCGACTTTTTATTACTTTATTCTTATTTTTGCTGTTACGGACATACCTGGAACTAGACCACTATTTGCTGAATCTAAACTTATTTTTACAGGTATACGTTGACTTACTTTTGTAAAGTTACCAGAATTGTTTGATGTACTAAATAAGCTAAATACTGAAGATGTTGCAAGTCCTATACTTTGGACTTTTCCTTTAAATGTGGAATCTTTAAATGCGTCTACACTTAAGCTCACATTTTGATTCAATTTAATTTTTTCAACATCACTCTCTAAAACATAAGCTGTAACTTGAAGTTTTGAAAAATCTGCTAAAGCCATTACACCTTGTCCTAAAGAAACGGTATCCCCTACATGTGAATTAATCTGAACAATAGTTCCATCGATTGGTGCTTTCACCTGAGTATTGTCTAAATTTAACTTAACTAAGTCATAACTTGCTTGTGCTGATTTTACTTGGTCTTCTGCTATAGCTATGTCCTTGTCTGAAGCTCCTGCGTTAGTAAGACTTAATTTACTATTGGCAGCATCTATACCAGACTTTGCTGCTGCTATTTGTGAATTAGCACTGTTTATTTGTCCTTGAAGCTGAGAAATTTGATTTTCTAACTGTTGTTTAGCAGAAAATAGTTGTTCTATAGCTTGTGCTTTTACTGTATATTGAGCTTCTGTTAATGCATTAGCTTTACGTGCAGCATCTAATTTTGAAATAGCATAGCTAGCATCATAACTTCCATTGGCTGGATTCTTTAAGTCTGACATTTGTGCAATTAAAGTGTTATATTGTGCTTGTAAATTATTTAAACTTGTCGTTAAATTATCCTTACTTGTTTGTGCTCCATTATATGAAGCGCTTGCCTGATCTACTATTGCTTGTGCTCCTGATATTTCTTGGCTTCTTGCTCCACCTTCTAATTTTGTAAGTTGTGCTTTTGCTGTGTCAAGAGCTGCCTCTGCTTGATTTAATTGTGCTTGTACTTGGTCTGTCTCAAGAGTGAATAAAACATCACCTTTTTTTACCTTGTCACCTTCTTTAACATTTTCAGATAAAATTTTTCCAGATAGCTTAGGGCTAGCATTTATTATATCCCCACTAATTGATGCATCATCTGTTGACACAAAATTTGTATTTTCATAATACCAATCATATCCGAATGCTCCTAGTGCTATTACAATAATGATAATAACCCCTAGAAATATTTTATTTTTAGATTTTTTCTGATTCTCCATATGGTGTATATCCTCCTAAAAAATTATATTATTTTACTGTACATCTGCAGAAACTTCATTATCAACTACTGGTTTCTTTTTGGCATCTCTTATAAAAAACGCCAATGGAACCCCTGCAAGGCATATAAAAGTAGCAATCAATAACGAATCATTAATGCCAGCTACGGCTACTTGTTTCATTAAGTTAGTGTATATTTGAGTTAAAAAAGCACTTTTGCCTGTAACTTGATTTAAACCATGCTGCATAGCTGTGCTTGAAAAAGCATTTTGTGCATTTATTAATGCTGGTGAATTTAAGTTAATACCCTCACTAAACCTAACTGTATGAAAGGCTTCCCTTCTTTGAAGTACTGTAGTAAGTATAGCTATTCCAAAAGATCCACTAACCTGTCTTACCGTATTACTCAAAGCTGTTGCTTTTCCTGACAGTTCCCTTGGAACAGAATTCATACCTGACGTTTGTGCTGGCATCATTGCCATTCCCATTCCTAGACCTCTAAACATCATTATAATTACAATTACTGAGTATCCTGTGTCTAAACTTAATTTGCTAAGTGCAAAGGATGCTGAAGCTAAAACAATAGTTCCAATTACAGTTATCCATTTTGCACCAAATTTATCAAATATTCTTCCACTAATTGGCATCATTATACCAGTTACTATGGCTGAGGGAAGTGATATCATACCTGATTGCATTGGTGTATATCCTCTGATATTTTGAATGTAAATTGGTAATAAAAATAGTGCTCCATACATTCCAATTGTCGTAATACATGATATTAACAAACTTAAAGAAAATGGGAATATCTTTAATATTCTTAGTTCTAAAAGTGGATTATCAATATTAAGTTCAATAAATATAAAAGCAGAAAGTGATATTGCTGCTATTACAAATAACACAAGTATATAACCAGATGTCCATCCTTTTGAATTTCCTTGACTTAAGCCTAATAGCAATGTAAATAAACCTATAGCAGAGGTACTTGCTCCCAAATAATCGAATTTTTTATCTGTTTTTACTTCTGTTTCTCTGAGAATAATAAATGCAAGTGTTACACCTATAATTCCAACAGGAATATTTATTGTAAATATTAATCTCCAATCCATATACTGTACAATATAACCACTTAAAGTTGGTCCTATAGCTGGTGCTGCCATAGCTGCTATGCCCCAAACACCAAGTGCAAGTCCTCTTTTTTCTAGTGGTACAATTTGAAATATCATGGCCATACCAACTGGCATTATCATACCTCCGCCAATTGCTTGTACAACTCTAGCTGCAATCATAGTTTCTGTGCTACTTGCAAGTCCGCACAATGCTGAACCAACTGTAAAAACAGAAAGTGCGAAAATATATAGTTTTTTTAGACCAAATCGTTCTCCTAGGTAACCAGTAAGGGGGATGATTATACTCATGGTAAGCATATATCCTGTAATTACCCATTCGATTTGGTCAGTTGAAGCACCAAAAATGGTCATCATTTTGGGAACTGCTACATTTACAATACTTGAATCAAGTATTGACATAAAAGTTCCAACAATGACAACTCCCAGTGCTAACCACATATAGCGGTCTTCATTCTTAGTCATGTTACACGTCCTTTCTAAAAACTAACTGTTTAGTTAATGATATAGTTAAAATTAGAACTAAAATTTAACAAATTTAGTCCTTAAGAACTAACTGTTTAGTTAATGCTTTTCAGAAAATAAAAGATCCCTATTTATCTTTTATTTCTCTTAAATAAATATACCTATGTTTTAAAAATATTTCTTTAAATTTAGCTTTAACCTCATCTTTATCAAAGCCATAAAATTGTGTCCATTTGTTACCTACCGTTAAAAAAAACACCCATGACACTGTATTAAAGAAAAATGAATCAATTAATAATCCCATCTCATCTTCCTTATTTATTACTAAGCCATGTTCCCTAAAACTTTTAATTTTAAGTTCAAAAGAAGCAAGCAGCGAATTAAATATCGGAACATCTCTATCTTCTGCTTTCAAAGACTCTATTATTATTATTTTGAGTATACTTTTTTTGTTTTCTAGAAAATTAAACATTTTACTTATAATCATATCTAGCTGTTCTTCATTACTTATATCTATATCCTTAAGTATTTTTTTCTTAAGTTCAATAGATTCTCTGACATAATTTTTTACTATCTCTTCAAGTAATTTTTCTTTACTTTCAAAATAATAATATAACATAGCCTTATTAACTTTTGCTCTAGCCGCAATTTCATCTACTCTTGCCCCATCAAAACCTTTTTCTGAAAAAACCTCTGTAGCTGCTTCAATAATTTTAAATTGAGTTATGCATGCTTTATCTTTTTCTTTCATAATCCTCACCCTATTTTATTAACTGACCGTTTAGTAAAGTATAGCACAATAAATTTTTTTTTACAATATCATATTAATTAATGTTAATTTTATGTTATAATTTAATCTGTTATTTCGAGGAGGTTTTTATATGGAAATGATTAAAAATGAGAATTTAAAATCTACTTTGTCAAAAATTCTTCTTTTTTTAGATGATAATTATACCATATTACTTGGTATTATACTGTTTATAGTAGTTCTACCTACATATTTAAGTTCAGCTAGTATTGGCGGAAAAATTGTAGCATCAATATATTGGTTTGCTGCTGCTACAGCTTATCGTGATAAAAGGAAAGATGTACGTTGGGTAACCTTTGTGATTTTAAGTATACCTTTTATGTTGTTTATTATGTACATTAATAAAAACGGATATGCAATTTGGGGGAGCATCCTTCACATGCAAGTAGCAAAAAAAATATCGGTAATAGATTTAAACCCAATATTTCGTAAAATACCTTTTAACGATGGTGCCTTTGCACGTATTTATAAAAATCAAACCTTAACTTGGTTTATGCGTCTTGTTTATAATAATGGATTTGCTATGGCTCCAATTATTCCAATATATAGAGCAATTATATGCAAAGATTTTAGAAAGATGATAAGATATCTACTTTCTGCTCATGTGCTTCAAATATTTTTAATTAGCCCTTTTTATATAATTTTTCACTTACAAGAAGTATGGTACGTATTAGGGCAACCTGATGGTTTAGATAGACATTTTAGTGCTCAAGCTGCAGCTGGATGGACTTTAAACTGTTTTCCATCAATGCATACCTCCATTGCTTTTGCAATGTTCTTACTTGTAATAAGAGAAAAAGATAAAATATTTAAGTGTGTCTGGGGCTTTTTCTGTCTTAGTGTTATATACTCCACACTATATCTTGAAATACATTGGGTTATAGATGTGATTGCAGGTCTTATACTTGCTTATTGTACAGTTAAAATAGTAGACTTTATTCTCTTAAAATTTGATAAAAATTTGGATAAATATAAAAAATACTATTTAAGAAAAAAAGATTCATTTTTTCTTAAAAATTTTTAAGTTTATAATAAAAAAGATTACGAAGTAGGGATAATTTTCTTCGCCCTTGCTTCGTAATCTTTTTTATAGTTTTATAATCCTAATTCATGACTACTCTCTATATTTTTCTCTTATTTTAATAATTGAATTTGTAATTAGGATTTGTAATCCTATCCACAAATTTACTCATATCAAACTGGCTATTTATATAATCCCTATCAAGGGTTAGTAATCCATTGCTTTTCATGGACCATCTTCCGTCAGTAGTTAATCCCATGGTATAACCAGCTTCTTTTGCACATTCAACTGTATCTTTATTATATGAGCCATCAGGATAAGCAATATAGTTTATTTTTTTCTTTAACAAAGTTTCCAAAAATGCTTTTGATTCCGTAAGTTCTTGTTGTTGCTGAGGCTTTGTTAGTTCTTTTAGCGCTTTATGATCTACTGTATGACTTTCAATATCAATACCATAAGCCTCCATCTCCTTAAGTTGTTTAGAGGTCAAATAACCAGGGAGCTTATCTATGTAAGATGTAATAACAAATACCGTTGCTCTAAAGCCGTATTTTTTCATAATAGGAAGCATCGCCGTATAATTATCCTTGTATCCGTCATCAAAAGTAAGAACAACGGATTTTTCAGGAATAGGAGTATTGTTAATAAAATAAGCATATAGATCATCTAAAGTAATGGTATAATAGCCATTATCCTTAAGATATTTCATTTCTTCATCAAGTTTTGCCGGAGCTATTACAACCGGATTATTTGTCCCATCTGCTACAGAATGATACATCAGAACAGGTACTCCTTGACCTGGTTGCTTCATTGGTGCACTTTTATCGAAAGATGGACCTAACTTTTGTACAGAAACTTTTTTCTTAATATGATGGTTATTTACAGCCACCTGCTGCTTATTTTCGCTGCATCCAAAGAGGGCTGATATAAGTAACAATGTTAGTAATACAAGAGATATTTTTTTTGTCATTTTATCCTCCTTAAATCTATATTTTGTATTTTTTATCTAATTCATGTATATATTTACGAAAAGTCTGTATGAAACTAGACTTTTCTATTTTCATACAGACTCATTTATTATTTCTTAGAAATATCAGATAAAACCAATCCTTTATTGTGTTCTAATGCCCAATTTATAGACCAATCACTTTGGAAAAGAATTAAATTTCTATCATCTAAATCTTTAACAACCTTTGTATCAGATGTTAAAACTAAAGACTTAGGATCAATGTCGTTATTTTCTATCCATCTAATACTTCTAAAAGCTAACCTATCCATTTTAATGTCAACATTATATTCGTTTTTAAGTCTGTATTCCAAAACTTCAAATTGAAGTACACCTACAACCCCAACAATAAGCTCCTCAACTCCAATATTTATTTCTTTAAATACTTGAATTGCACCCTCTTCTGATATTTGAGTTATACCTTTAATAAATTGTTTTCTCTTCATAGTATCAACAGTTCTAACTCTTGCAAAATGTTCAGGAGCAAACACTGGTATTCCTTCAAATTTAAATTTTTCAGGACTTTCACACAAAGTGTCTCCTATATTGAAAATACCAGGATCAAAAACTCCTATAATATCTCCTGCATATGCTTCTTCAATTATTTCTCTATCCTGCGCCAAAAATTGTTGAGGTTGCGTTAGCCTTACCTTAGTTCCATTTTGAACATGATAAACTTCCATACCTTTTTTAAACTCACCGGAACAAATACGCATAAATGCAATTCTATCTCTATGAGCTTTATTCATATTAGCTTGAATTTTAAATATGAAGGCAGAAAAATCTTTTCTAAGAACATCAATTTCACCCTTATCAGATTCTCTTGAAATCGGTAATGGGGTCAATTTTAGGAATTCTTCAAGGAATGGTTTTACACCAAAGTTTGTTAGTGCACTTCCAAAAAATACTGGGGTCAACTCTCCATTTCTAAGCTTCTCCATGTCAAACTCATCACCTGCTACATCTAAAAGCTCTATATCTTCTATTAACTTATCATGAAGATCATCACCTAATAGATCCCTAAATACCTGGTCTTCCACATTTCCTTCAACTGTTTCAACTTCTGTTTGTCCGTGGTTTCCACCATCAAATACCTGTATAACCTTTTTATTTCTCTCATAAACGCCCTTAAAATCTTTACCAGATCCTATTGGCCAGTTTACAGGATAACACTTTATTCCAAGTTCGTCTTCAAGTTGTTGCATAAGCTCAAACGGATCCTTACTTTCTCTATCCATTTTGTTTATAAAAGTAAATATTGGAATATTTCTAAGACTACAGACATTAAATAATTTTCTTGTTTGTGCCTCAATACCTTTTGCTGCATCCACTACCATTACTGCACTATCTGCAGCCATCAAGGTTCTATATGTGTCCTCACTAAAATCTTGATGTCCAGGTGTATCCAAAATATTAATACAATATCCTTCATAATTAAACTGCATAACTGAAGAGGTTACAGAAATACCTCTTTGTTTTTCAATTTCCATCCAATCAGACACTGCATGTTTTGCTGCTTTTCTGGCCTTTACAGATCCAGCCATTCTTATGGCACCTCCGTATAAAAGCAATTTCTCAGTCAGTGTTGTTTTTCCTGCATCTGGGTGGGATATTATTGCAAAGGTTCTTCTTCTCTCTATTTCATTTATATAATCAGCCACTTTATCGTAGTTACATAAAACTTACAAAACCTCTTGTGCTATAATTTTTTAAATTGGTTTCATAATGTTACTTGCTTTTAGTAACTCTTCCCTCCTTTAGTTTCTTCATATTTTAAATACTTTACGCTGTAACCTGCGTTTTAATAAAATTTTAGCTGTTTTACATGGGTTCTCCTCCTTAAATATATGAAGCTAAACTATTGGCTATATACTCAATAATATTTAAAAGGTCTGCGTAAACACAGACCTAAAAAAGCTAAACAAATTTAATTATATCATTTTTTTGGAATTTTTCAATAAATGCATAAGAAAATCGTCCTTATAATATATTCTGTGCTTTTGATGAATTTTAATGTTATAATATTCATTGAATTAATTTATATATTTAATAGGAGGACAAGACATGTACAAATTAATAGCTTTAGACATGGACGGCACACTTCTTAAGACCGATAAAACCATTTCACAAGAAACTTTTAATGCAATCCAAAGTGCGAAAAAAAAGGGTATAAAAGTAGTTTTAGCTACCGGAAGACCTGTTAAGGGGATAAAAAAGTACCTTACTGAATTAAATTTATTAAGTGATGATGACTATGCAGTAGCTTTTAATGGTGCCGTTGTTCAAACTACTAAAAGCGAAAAAATAATAGCTGAAAATCTTTTATCTGTTGATGACATTAAAACATTATATGATTTAAGTAAAGAACTTAAAGTCAACATACACGCACTTACAAATGACGAATGTATAACTCCAAAAATAAGTAAATATAGCTTATTAGAAGCTAAAATGAATTCAATTCCCATAAAAGAAATTGACTTTGATAATGTTAATAAAGATACAACTATAGTTAAAATAATGTTTATCGATGAAGAAGATATTTTAGACAACGCCATAAAGAAAATCCCAAAAGAATTTTATGATAAATATACTGTAGTAAAAAGTTCACCATACTTCCTAGAATTTTTAAATAAGAAAGTTAATAAAGGTGTTGGTGTTAAATTATTAGCTGAGGAACTTGGAATTGATATGAAAGATATCATATGTGTAGGCGATCATGAAAATGATATAGACATGGTTGAATATGCTGGACTTGGAGTTGCAATGGAGAACGGCATTGATAAATTAAAAAAAGTTGCAAATTTTGTAACCAAAAGTAATGATAATGATGGAGTTGCATACGTAATCAATAAATTTATGTTAGATAAGGAATAACTATATTTTAGTCATAACATAAAGAAATTGAAAAGCAAGGTTAAGGGTTTTAACGATTGCTTCGCACGTTAAAAGGTGAAGGGTCGCCAAATGGCGAGGTGATGGGTTTTATCCCTGCTAGATGCGGATAAAAGGTGAAGTGTTTATGGATAGATCATAAAGGCTAAGGAAATTTTTCCTCCTTAGGTCGGAAAAATAATGAATTTATGTGTCTTAATATTTAGAGACAACAATAATGTGTATTTTAACCGTAGGTTTTA
>NZ_FWXH01000028.1 GCF_900176305.1 Clostridium acidisoli DSM 12555 | reverse complement strand
CTTCAACTAGATTAGGGGTTGTTATTCCTTCAGTTAAAGAAATTCCATTTGTTCCTATAAAAGCTTTATCTACTCTAAAGTTTCTAAGCATATCTTCACAAATGTAACCTACCATTGCTCTAGTATTCATCCTTAATGCTCCACCAGTTAAAATTAATTCAATACTATTTTTACTTGAAAGTTCTACTGCGATATCTATTGAATTAGTTATTACGGTTATATTTTCTGCTGTTATATTTTTTGCTATTTCTAATGTAGTTGTACCTGAATCTAAAACTATAGTGTCACCATTTTTTATAAGCTTTGCTGCGTAATTGGCAATTAATGATTTTTCATCGCTTTTTTCATCTTTTTTTTCCATAAAACTTGGTTCAAAATTTGTTATTTCAGACTTTACGGCACCTCCATGCGTTCTTCTAAGTAATTTTTTACCTTCCATTTCTTGTAGATCTCTTCTTACAGTTGCTTCTGATACACCAAAGTGTTCTGAAAGCTCATTTACTTTTATACTACCAGTTTTTTGTAGAATTAACCCAATTTCCATTTGCCTTTCTTCTGCAAACATATATATCACTCTTATCTAATTTTTATTTTTGTATTTATTTGCTTCTTTGATTATATTGTAAACATTTACACCACATCTGTCAATACTTTTTGTTCATTTATTTTCACTTTTTTTTATTAATATAATTTTTTTATTCTTTTGTAATCATTTACATTCATTTCAAACGTATTTTCTCAAAATATGCTCATTTATGTTTGAATAAAAAAATAGCTAATATATTATACATTAGCTACTTTCAGTATTTTTTATACTATTAAGACGCAAACTTTATTTTAAAAGTTCTTTAAAGGCTTCACTATCTCTTACATTTGCAAAGTCTTCTTCTGCTCTCGCTTCTTCTTTTATGTTAGCTTGCATACTAATTGCTATTTTTAAATACTTTACAGAGTTTTCTACGTCACCTTTTCTACCATATATACATGCTTTCCCATAATAACTCCATACAAAATTATCTACCTCTAAGGCTTTATCATACCAAATTAAAGCTTCATCATAATGTCCATAAAGTTCTAAGGCCAATGCCCTATTAAACCTAGCATATCCATAGTCAGGTTTAATTTGCAGTGCTCTGTCTATCTCCTGTAAACCGCTCTGAAAGTTTGTTTCGTTTAGCTGAGAATAACATAATGCTATTCCCTTTACAGCATGTGCTCTAGAATTGTTGTCGTCTAGTGCTATGGCCTGATTTTCCTCATCTATTGCAATCTTATAATTTTTTGCTCCAAAATCATTATATCCTTTTTCAGTTAAACTATCGATTTGTTTTTGTTTTTCATCTTTTATGGTTTGTATTTCGTTTTTACTTGCTTTATTCTCCGCCTTCATTGATTCAGTTTTTTTTATTTTACTATTATTTATACCATTCTTAAATTGCTTAAGGTTTTTATTTTCAATTGCCGTATACACTAATATTAAAATTCCTATAATGCAAAAAATACTTAATATTAGTATTCTTATCTTAAGTGATATCTTTTTATACATTTTTTCCTCCAATAATTACGAATACTTGTATTAATACACTTCGTTAAAATGTTTGCCTATATATTCAGTGTATATGTGCTTCATATTTTCTAATATTTCTGAAATTGAATGAGAGTTAAGCTTTTTACATTTTGAGGCACTTTCACCACATATAATGCACCTTTTTTCTTCATAACCTACTGATTGTCTATCTATAATTTTTCCATTAAGATCATACACTTCTATGTCTATAATTCCTCCTAATGCATGTTTGTCTTCAATTTCAATACAAGTTTTCTTCACCTCATAAGAATCTAAATTGAGCAAAATTGTTATAATTGGTCCTTCTTCAGTAATTCTAAAAATTTTTAAATAGACTTTATCTTTAAAAATATCTGTCAAAATATTATCTACACATCCTATAATATTTTTTGTTAGATAGTTATCTTTATTATTCCCCGGATAATCAACTTTTATTGCTATGAGAGTTTTTTTATATTTTTTTATAATCTCTTCTTGAAAAACATGTCTTTTCCCTTCGCTATCAGCCATTGTTCTTTTTTCTTTCATCTTCTCCTCCCCCTATTCATTTAAAAGATTTCAAATATTCATTTCTGCCGTCCTTGTATAAATTATTGCCATCACTATCTATGACAACAATAGCTGGGAAATCCTTAACCTCAAGTTTTCTTATTGCCTCTGCCCCTAAATCTTCGTATGCTATTACTTCTGATTTCTTTATAGATTTTGCTATTAATGCTGCAGCTCCACCAATGGCTCCAAAATATACTGCACCATTTTTAATAATAGCATCAATTACTTCCTGTGATCTTAGGCCTTTTCCTATCATACCTTTAAGTCCTAATTCTATAAGTTTAGTTGAGTATGTATCCATTCTATAACTACTAGTTGGGCCAGCTGATCCTATTACTTCACCTGGTTTTGCAGGTGTAGGTCCCACATAATAAATAACTTGATTTAATAGCTCAATCGGTAACTCCTCACCTTTATTTAAAAGTTCTATAAGCCTCTTATGTGCGGCATCCCTAGCTGTATATATTGTACCAGATATTAAAACTCTATCCCCCATTTTTAAGTTTCTTACTTCCTGACCTTTATTAAATGGTACGTTGATTTTTATTTCCATTATAGCCTCCTAAATCATTAATATAATTCTATATAATTATAGATTTATGCCTAGTCACATGGCAACTTATATTTACAGCAACTGGCAAACCACCAATATGGGTAGGAAACTTTTCAATGTTTACCCCTAATACAGTAGTTCTTCCCCCAAAACCTTGTGGTCCAATTCCCATTTCATTAATTTTTTCTAAAAGTTCATCTTCTAATATGCTGTAAAATTCATCTTTATTTCTTTCGTCAATTGGCCTTAAAAGTGCTTTTTTAGCCAATAAAGCTACTTTTTCAAAATTTCCACCAATTCCTATACCAACTACAAGTGGTGGGCACGGATTAGGTCCCGCTGCCTCTATTGTGTCTAATACGAATTCTTTAATTCCATCAACTCCATCTGCTGGCTTTAACATTTTAATTTTGCTCATATTTTCTGAACCTATTCCCTTTGGTGCTACTGTTATTTTTATATTTTCACCTTTTACTAATTCATAATTAATTATAGCTGGGGTATTGTCTCCTGTATTAATTCTTTTGTCAAGTGGATCAAGAACAACGGATTTTCTTAAATACCCCTCTATGTAAGCTTCTCTTACCCCCTCATTAACAGCCTCTTCAATAAAATTGCCAACTATATGGACATCTTGTCCTATTTCTAAAAATATGCAAGCAAGACCTGTATCCTGACAGATGGGAACATTTTCTTTTCTTGCTATATCACTATTTTCAATTATTTTGTCTAATATATCCTTTGCCACTGGAAACTCTTCTTTTTCTTTAGACTTTTTTAGCGCACTTAATACATCCTTTGGTAGATAATAATTTGCTTCTATACAAAGTTGTTTTATTTTAGTCTTTATTTCTTCAGAATTTATTTCTCTCATTTTGTCCCTGCCTTTCAATCTTAATTATATCTATATATGTATTACACCACTCATAGGCAACTTTTTCAATATTTAACTTCATTTATTTTTGATTGATGACATAAATTTGATTCTTATAAGTGCTATATTGCAAAGCAAGTTGGTTAAAGATTTTTCTATGCTTTGCGTACGAAAAATCTTTAACCTTATTTAGCAATTTCTTTGTATTGCATCCTAAAAAATTATATATAAACAGCACCATAGCATATTTCCTAGGAAATATCATATTTCAACTTTTTTTATCATAATACATTTTTATAGATTTACATATTGACTCAGCTATCTTATTTTGATATTTATCTGTATTTAATTTATAAGCTTCCTCTTCATTTGATAAAAAACCACATTCTACTATTACTGAAGGTATATTTTTACTACATCTCAATACTTTATATAATTCTAGAGCTGGTTTCTCAACTCTCCCACTATCATCATTTAAATCCTCTCTTAAATTTTCTTGTATAATATGGGCTAATTCTGTACTATTTTTATTATCAGAATACCAAACCTGAGCTCCATAATATTTGCTTTGTGGAAACTTGTTAAGATGAATGCTTACAAACATATCACAATTACTTTCTTCTTTCATCTTACATCTATTGTTAAGATCTTCTAATTTTTTCTTTCTAATTTTCCCTTCATCACTATAAAGCCCTTTATCTTTATCCCTTGTCATCACAACTTTAAAATGTTGTTTCTCTAATCTTTTTTTTAAATTAAGGCCTATTTTTAAATTTATGTCTTTTTCAGTAATTCCATTTTTTGATTCTGCTCCACCGTCTATTCCACCATGCCCAGGATCTATTAAAATTATTTTTTTATCATCCTTTTTTAATTCCTCTGCATTAATTATAACGTTTGATGAGATAAAAATTAAGACTATTAAAATTATCAGTTTACCTGCAAATTTCTTCATAATTTTATTTACTCCCTTATATTTTTCTAAACACATAAGGTTATTATTCTCTTAATCTATATTAATTTATTCATAAATAAAAAAACATCCTTGTTAAGCAAGGATTTAAGCAGAACTAAAATCTATACTCATTAAAGATGTCCTATGTATAATTTAAATTTTTATATTAATTTCAAAAGTAACGATAAAACACTAGCCATTAGTGCACATATAGGTATTGTAATTACCCAAGCCCATACTATATTTTTAGCAAGTATCCATCTTACTGATGACAACCTTTGAGATGCTGCTACTCCCATTATGGATGTGGATATTATTTGAGTTGTACTAACCGGAGCATTCATCATAGTGGCTGAAAAAATAACTGCTGCTGCACCTGTTTCCGCTGCAAAACCATTTACAGGAGCTAATCTTGCCATGTTCATACCCATAGTCTTTATAATCTTATATCCACCAAAAGATGTTCCTAATGCCATTGCCAATGCACATGATAATGTAACCCAAACTGGTACGCTAAATTTAGTTAAAAATCCTGCACTAACTAGTGACATAGTTATAACTCCCATTGATTTTTGAGCATCATTTCCTCCATGATTAAGTGCCATAAACATGGCTGATAAAATTTGAGCTTTTGAGAAAAATTTAGAAACTGTTGTAGGTCTCGATTTTCTTAATATCCATTGCAATGCAATCATAAACATGTAACCAAAAATAAAGCCAAGTATTGGCGATAAAAACAATGGAATTATAATTTTTTTAAAAAATATTGTCCAGTCTACAACTGTAACTGAACTTTGATAAACAATAGCCGCTCCAATTAAACTTCCAATTAAAGCATGGGAAGAACTACTTGGGATTCCAAAATACCAAGTTAAGATGTCCCAAATTATAGCACTAACTATTGCAACAATGATAACAGATGGCGAAATAAGTGAAGGATTTATTATTCCATCTCCTATAGTTTTCGCAACTTTTTCATTCATAAAAGCTCCAAGAAGATTCATTGCTGCTGACATAAGCACTGCAGATCTCATACTAAGTACTCTAGTGGATACTGATGTAGCGATAGCATTAGCACTATCATGAAATCCATTTATAAAGTCAAATATCAATGCAAGAACCACAATTATAGCAGTTATACAAATTATCGAACTAGGCATTTTTCATCGCAACTCCTTCAATAATATTTGCAACTGATTCACATGCATCTAATGTATTTTCAACGTATTGATATATTTCTCTCCATTTAATTACATCAAGGACAGGTATATCCGCTACAAAAAGCTGCCTTACTGCTTTTCTAAATATTAAGTCACCTTGTTCTTCTATCTTATTGATTTCAATTATAATTTCTGTAAGCTTGTCATTATTCCTCATATCTTTAAACTGTTCCATAAGTTTTATTACATTTTCACAAGATTTTACTACAAGATCTACTAAGTCAATTATTTCTTCCTTTATAGATGTTACATTGAACATTACAAACCTACTAGCGCTTGCCTCTATAAAATCTACTATATCATCCATTTTTTTTGATATAGAGTATATATCTTCTCTATCAAATGGTGTTATAAACGTCTTGTTTAGTTCATTTAATATATTATGTTGCTGATTATCACATAATTTTTCAAAATTTTTAATTTCCGCAAGTTTTTCATCCATGCAAGTTGTATCTTTTACATAGTCCTCAAATAAAAGAGCTGTTTCATAAATTGTATGTGCGTTTTCTATAAATAAATCAAAAAACTTATTATCTTTTGGCGATAAACTAAACATATTGATCCTCCTGTATCGAAACAAATTTCAACAATTTTATAGTATAACTCATTATTCATTACAAATGAATACTTATGATAGCAAAATCTGGATTTAATCGTTGCAACAAAAAAAGAGAGGACGCTTCCTCTCTTTTGAATACTATCTCTTTGAGAATTGTGGAGCTCTTCTTGCTTTCTTTAAGCCGTATTTCTTTCTTTCTTTCATTCTTGGATCTCTTGTCAAGAAACCTGCTTTTTTAAGCTCGCCTCTTAATGATTCATCAGCTTTTAATAAAGCTCTTGATATACCATGTCTGATAGCACCTGCTTGACCTGTGAAGCCACCACCATTTACATTTACAAGAACATCAAATTTATCTTTTGTTCCTGTTAAAACTAATGGTTGATTAACTATCATTCTTAAAGTTTCTAAACCAAAATAACTTTCTTGATCTCTTTTATTTATTGTAACTTTACCTTCTCCTGGTACAAGTCTAACTCTAGCTATAGATTTTTTTCTTCTACCTGTTCCTATATACTGTACTTTAGCCATTTTATATCCTCCTTCCGATTATAAGCTTAATATCTTAATTCTAATACTTCTGGTTTTTGAGCTTGATGATCGTGCTCAGTTCCTCTGTATACTTTTAATTTTTTAAGTGTTTCTCTACCCAATACTCCACTTGGAAGCATTCTTCTTACAGCTTCTTGGAATACGAATTCTGGCTTTTTAGCCAATGCTTCTTTGTAAGGCATTTCTTTTAATCCACCTGGATATAATGAGTGATGTCTTAACATCTTCTGGTCTAATTTCTTTCCTGTTAAAACTACCTTATCAGCATTTATAACAATAACAAAATCACCTGTGTCTACATGTGGTGTAAATATAGGTTTATTCTTACCTCTTAGTATAGATGCAATCTGACTTGCTGCTCTACCTAATGTTAATCCATTAACGTCAACGATATACCATTTTCTTTCAATTTCTTGTGGTTTAGCGATGTATGATTTCATTTTTTTACCTCCCTGAACTTTACATAAATTACGTTCTATGTCAAAGATCCGGGGCTAGTGGATCTTTCAAAACAACGTTATACAAACATAATTATTATAATACAATCTGCCACGTGTGTCAATAACAATTGACTAATAATATACTTTTTCTAAGCATAATCCTGTACCTGGCAAACATGGACCAGCCATATTTCTATCTTTTGACAAAATTATATCTTTAATGCTACAAGAATCAATTTTATCCCTACCAACTTTAATTAATGTACCCATAATAATCCTTACCATATTATATAAAAAACCATCACCTGTTATATAAAAAATTATATAATCATCTTTTTTAACTACTTCAAATGATTTTATTGTTCTTATACTAGTTTTTGCACTTCCACCAGTACTTTTAAATGCAGAGAAATCATGTGTACCTAGAAATTGTGACATTGCTTCACGTATAGCTTCCATATTTAAACTATTTCTATAATGATATACATAATTGCTACCAATTGCTGGCCTTTGCATTCTATTTAAAATTGTATAGCTATAAGTCTTTCCCTTACTACAAAATCTTGAATTAAACTCCAAACTAACCTCTTCAGATTCTATAATCACTATATCCTTGGGTAATTTGCTGTTAATTACATCTCTAAATCTATCTGGTGGAATTTTACTTTCAGTAAAAAAGTTACAAACATATCCTCTAGCATGAACTCCTGAATCAGTTCTACTGGAACCAACTACTTTTATTTGTTCTCCTGTGATGGAATTTAATGCATTTTCAAGAACCTCTTGAATGGTAATAGCATTATCTTGTATTTGCCAACCTGAATAAAGTGTTCCATCGTATTCAATTATCAGTTTAACATTCTTCATGTTATTCACATCCTACTGGCAATTTAATAAACATTGTTCTTATCACGATATAAATCTTACAGCAACTGAGGATGCAATAAGTAATAGGGTTATAAATGTGGCAATGCCATCCCTGTATTTTAATTTTAAAATTTTCATTCTAGTCCTTCCATCTCCACCTCTATAACATCTTGCTTCCATTGCCATAGCAAGTTCATCTGCCCTTCTAAATGAACTTATAAAAAGTGGAACTAATACAGGTATTAAACTTTTTGCTCTTTGTACTAAGTTCCCAGACTCAAAATCAGCACCTCTAGCCATTTGTGCTTTCATTATTTTATCTGTTTCATCAATTAAAGTGGGTATAAATCTAAGTGCAATAGTCATCATCATAGCTAATTCATGTGCTGGAACTCCAATTTTTTTAAGTGGATTCATCAACTTTTCTAGCCCATCAGTAAGCTCTATTGGTGACGTTGTTAGTGTCAATAGTGATGTACCTACGATTAAAAAAACAAGCCTAAGCATCATAAACCCTGCTAAATTTAGACCTTCCTTGTAAATTTTAATTACTCCATAACTAAAAATTAAATTGTTTCCTGGTGTCATCAAAATATTCATAAGTGCAGTAATTATAAGTAATATAAATATTGGTTTAAGACCATTATATATATATCTTAATTGAATTTTAGAAACAATAATTATAGCAGCTGTAAAAGCTATTACAAATATATATCCAACATATTGATTTATTAGAAACAAATCAATTATGTAGAGCAAGGATAATATTATCTTTACTCTAGGATCCAATTTGTGCACAAATGAATCTCCGGGAATATACTGCCCTATAGTTATATCCTTAAGCATTCTTAACGCTCCTTAAATAACTTATAATTTCTTCTTTAGCCTGCTGAACTGTAAAAATATCTTCTGAAATATTAAAACCTTTTTTCCTTAGTTCTCGAACTAAATATGTAACTTCTGGAACTGCTAACCCTATACTCTCTAATGTATCTATTTCTTTGAATATTTCATTTGGCTTTCCATCTAGTATACATTTCCCATGATTCATAACCAAAATTCTATCAGCAATTTTCGCTACATCTTCCATACTGTGAGACACTAATATTATTGTCATCTTATATTCTTTTTGAAGTTTAGAGATTTGTCCTAAAATGTCATCTCTTCCTTTAGGATCAAGTCCAGCTGTTGGTTCGTCTAATATTAGAACTTTAGGTTCCATTGCTACAACTCCAGCAATTGCAACCCTTCTCTTTTGTCCTCCACTAAGTTCAAAAGGAGATTTGTCTGCAAAAGTTTTATAATCAAGATTTACCATCTTCATGGCTCTTTTAACTCTTTCCATTACTTCCTCTTCATCTAGCTTCAGATTCTTAGGACCATATGCTATATCTTTTTGAATTGTTTCTTCAAAAATTTGATATTCTGGATATTGAAATACAAGACCTACCTTTTTCCTTATATCTGTAAGTTTAGTGCCCTTTAATGTAATATCAGTATCATCAACTATGATTTTCCCTGAAGTTGGCTTTAGTAATCCATTTATATGCTGTATAAGCGTAGATTTTCCTGAGCCTGTATGACCTATTAAAGCTACAAACTGGCCATCTTCAATTTTTATATTTATATTGTCCAAAGCCTTCTTTTCAAAAGGTGTACCCTTCATGTATACATGAGTTAAATTTTCTATTTCAATTGACATAATTCTTTCACCATCTCATCTATAGATAAAATATCTTCTTTGATGTTTATACCAGCTGTTCTTAGTTCATATGCCAGTTCAGTCATCTGAGGTACATCTAATCCAATTTTCTTCATGGTTTCTACTTCTTTAAATACTATTCTAGGGGAACCCTCTATTATTATTTTACCATTATCCATAACTAGTATTCTATCAGCATCAATTGCTTCTTCCATATAGTGTGTTATAAGTATAATTGTCATATTCGCATTTTTATTTAAGTCTTTAATTGTTCTTATAATCTCTTTTCTACCAGATGGGTCTAACATTGCTGTTGATTCATCAAAAATTATACATTCTGGTTTCATTGCCAGTGTTCCTGCAATTGCAACCCTTTGCTTTTGACCTCCAGACAATAGATGTGGTGCATGCTTTCTATAACTATACATGCCTACTCTTTTTAGAGATTCATCAACTCTTTGTCTGATTTCTTTAGGATCCACTCCTAAATTTTCAGGTCCAAATGCAACATCTTCTTCCACTATAGTAGCTACTAACTGGTTATCTGGGTTCTGAAAAACCATGCCTGCCTTGTTTCTTACATCCCATAAATTTTTTTCATCTGATGTGTTAAGTCCATCTACCATCACCGTTCCACTTGAAGGAACCATAAGGGCATTAATATGTTTTGCAAGTGTTGATTTTCCTGAACCATTTCTTCCTAATACTACTAAGAATTCACCCTTTTTTATATTTATATTTATATTATCAAGAGCTAAATCAAATGTGTTTTCCTCAGTGTTTTCATATTTATAAGTAACGTTACTGCACTCTACCATGTTATTTTCCATAATAACACCTCAATACTTAATAAAATGGGGACTAAGTCAGCATTCAACTTAATCCCCTCTTGTCTTAACTATACTAATTCAAGTATAACTATTTCAGCTGCGTCGCCTCTTCTTGGACCTACTTTAAACATTCTAGTATATCCACCGTTTCTGTCAGCATATTTAGTTGGTGCTGTATTAAATAATTCAGTAACTACTGTTTCTTCTGTTACAAATGCAAGAACTTGTCTTCTAGCATGTAAATCTCCTCTTTTTGCAAGAGTAACCATTTTCTCTGCTAAACTTCTTGTTTCTTTAGCTCTTGTAACAGTAGTTTCTATTTTACCATGTTTTAAGAGACTAGTAACAAGATTTCTTAGCATTGCTCTTCTTTGGTCAGTTGGACGACCAAGTTTACGCTGTTTTGCCATTTACTTTCCTCCTTGCTCTGAATTCCGGATAGCAAATGACTTATTCAACCATTTGTTATCCTAGGATGTATTTTAATTTATTCTTCACTCTGTTTAAGCGACAACTCTAATGCTTCAAGTTTTTGTTCAACTTCTTCAAGTGACTTCTTACCTAAATTTCTTACCTTCATCATATCGTCCATAGATCTTTCTGTTAACTCTTGAACTGTGTTGATTCCAGCTCTCTTTAAACAATTATAACTTCTAACCGAAAGATCTAATTCTTCGATAGTCATTTCAAGGACTTTCTCTTTCTTATCTTCTTCTTTTTCTACCATGATTTCAACATCATCTGCATGATCAGTTAAAGTCATAAATAATTTAAAGTGTTCAATAAGAATTTTAGCTGATAAGCTAATTGCCTCTTCTGGTCTTATAGTTCCATTTGTGGATACTTCTATTGTTAGCTTATCATAGTCTGTTATTTGGCCAACTCTTGTGTTTTCAACACTAAAGTTAACTCTTTTCACTGGAGTATAAATTGAATCAACTGAAATAGTTCCTATAGGCATGTCATCTCTTTTATTTTTATTTTGAGTTACATAACCTCTTCCTCTATTAACCTCGATTTCCATATACAATCTTCCATCATCATCAAGAGTTGCAATATGTAAATCTTTGTTGATAACCTCAACATCTCCATCTGTTTTTATATCTCCGGCAGTTACTTCTCCTGCACCTTCCGTATCAATAACAATTGTTTTAGGTCCATCACCGTTCATCTTTAATGCTAAACATTTTATGTTTAATATTATTTCTGTAACGTCTTCCTTAACACCTTTTACAGTTGAAAATTCATGAAGAACGCCTTCAATTTTTATTGAATTTGCAGCTACTCCGGGTAATGATGAAAGGAGAATCCTTCTAAGTGAATTTCCTAATGTTATGCCATATCCCCTCTCTAAAGGTTCAATGACAAATTTACCGTAGGAACCATCTTCAGTGGATTCTACACATTCAATTTTTGGCTTTTCTATCTCTAACATCTATAACCCTCCTTTTTTATAAAATGGCAAACTATTTGAGGGCAACTGATTCTATATCAATTATTTGCTGTATAGCTCAACTATTAATGTTTCATTTACAGGAACATCTATATCTGATCTATTTGGTTCAGCTATAACTTTTCCTTCGAAGTTCTCTACGTTTGCAGTAAGCCAAGCTGGTAAAGTCTTTGGATTTTCAGCAAATGTTTTAAACTTTTCAGTTCCTCTGCTTTTTTCTGATACAGTTATTATATCATTAGCACTTAGTTTATATGATGCTATATCTACTTTGTGACCATTTACTAAGAAATGACCATGATTAACTAATTGTCTAGCTTCACTTCTTGAATCACCATAACCTAATCTGTAAACTACATTATCAAGTCTTAATTCTAAAAGCTTTAATAAGTGTTCACCAGTTACACCTTTAACTTTTTCTGATTTTTCATAATAAGTTCTGAATTGACCTTCAAGAACTCCATATATTCTTTTAGCTTTTTGTTTTTCTCTTAATTGAAGACCATAGTTTGAAATCTTCTTTCTGTCCTGTCCATGTTGTCCTGGTGCATAACCTCTTCTTGCAAATGCACATTTATCTGTAAAACATCTATCTCCTTTAAGAAATAGTTTTAAACCTTCTCTTCTGCATAGTCTGCAGACAGCTCCAGTATATCTTGCCATTAAAATTACACCTCCTGTACTCTTTAATTAAACTCTTCTTCTTTTAGGTGGTCTACAACCATTATGTGGTATTGGAGTTACATCTTTTATAAGAGTAACTTCTAGTCCTGCAGCTTGAAGAGATCTTATAGCAGCTTCTCTACCAGCTCCTGGTCCTTTAACATAAACATCAACACTCTTTAGTCCATGTTCCATTGCAGCTTTAGCAGCTGTTTCTGCTGCCATTTGTGCAGCAAAAGGAGTACTTTTTCTTGATCCTCTGAAGCCAAGGCCTCCAGCACTCGACCATGAAAGAGCATTTCCAACACTGTCAGTTAAAGTTACTATTGAATTGTTAAATGTTGACTTAATGTGTGCGCAACCATGTTCAACATTTTTTCTCTCTTTTTTTCTTCTTGTTTTCTTACCTTTTTGTACTGCCATGTTCAACCCTCCTTATTACTTTTTCTTTTTAGCTCCAATTGCTCTCTTTGGACCTTTTCTTGTTCTAGCATTAGTTTTTGTCTTTTGTCCTCTTACTGGAAGACCTCTTCTATGTCTTATTCCTCTATAGCATCCTATTTCAACTAATCTCTTAATGTTAAGAGCTATTTCTCTCTTTAAGTCACCTTCGACTTTGAAATTTTTATTTACATAATCTCTAATAGCGTTAACTTCTTCTTCTGATAAATCTTTTACTCTAGTATCTGGATTAACGCCTGTAGATTTTAATATTTCATGTGATTTTGGTAAACCTATACCAAATATATAAGTTAAACCTATTTCTACCCTTTTTTCTTTTGGTAGATCAACACCTGCTATTCTTGCCATTAAAATTTACACCTCCTAGGTATTAATAATCAATTTTAAACTTTTATATATAAAGTTTTAGGCAATAAAATACTATTAATTAAAATATTTTATTGGCAGCCGTCCTAAAACACATTTTAACAACAACAAAAATGTTTTTCAACTGTTAGCCTTGTTTTTGTTTATGCTTAGGATTTTCGCAAATAACCATTACTCTTCCTTTTCTTTTGATTACTTTGCATTTCTCACACATAGGCTTAACTGATGGTCTTACTTTCATAGCTAACCCTCCCTTATTCTACTTAGCTCTCCAAGTTATTCTTCCTCGACTTAAATCATATGGAGATAATTCTACAGTAACTTTATCTCCCGGTAATATTCTTATAAAGTTCATTCTCAGCTTTCCTGAAATATGAGCTAGAATTTTTTGACCGCTTTCAAGTTCTACTTCAAACATTGCGTTTGGTAGAGCTTCAAGTACGGTACCTTGCATTTCTATTACATCATCTTTTGACATAAGGTAATCAAGCCTCCTTATTAGTGCCTAATGACTGCAGAAACTTTCTTATCTCTGAATTACTAACAGTTCTCTTAGATATCATATCATTAAAAACTATATTAGTAAAAAACAAATGTTTTATTTTCTTTCTTTTAGGCTTTTCAACTTTTCTCAAGTCACCATCTGAGATATAAACATATTCATCATTTATTATATCCAAAACAACAAATTTTCTATCAGTATCTCTTCCAGCTTTTGAATATACAACAACACCCAAGTAATTATTATTCATCTATTCACCCCTGTGAAACAAAAGTTAATATTTCTGGGCCATTATCTAAAATAGCTACAGTGTTTTCATAGTGAGCAGATAAACTACCATCGCAAGTAACAACAGTCCAATCATTTGCCTCGGTTCTAACTTTATATTTTCCTATATTAATCATAGGTTCTATAGCTAAAACCATACCATGAACAAGTTTGGGTCCTCTACCAGATTTCCCAAAGTTCGGAACGTCTGGATCTTCATGCATTTCTTTTCCAATTCCATGCCCTACGTAATCTCTTACAATAGAGTATCCTCTTGATTCTGCAAATCCCTGAATTGATGCCGAAATATCATACAGTCTATTACCAACAACTGCTTTCTTAACACCTTCAAAGAAACTTTGCTTGGTCACTTCAATTAAGTTTTTTGCCTCATCAGATACAGCACCTACTGGAAAAGTTCTTGCAGCATCACCTTGGTACCCATCTAATATAGCACCACAATCTATACTAATTATGTCTCCTTCATTTAAAGTTTTACTTTGTGAAGGAATTCCATGTATTACTTCATTATTTATAGAAGTACATATTGAAGCTGGAAAACCATAATATCCTTTGAATGATGGTACTGCATTATGTCTTCTTATAAACTCTTCAGCTATTATATCAAGTTCTGCAGTAGTTATTCCTGCCTTTATAGAATCTTCAATTCTTAAAAGCGTTTCCTCAACAACTTTTCCTGCATGCCTCATAAGTTCAATTTCTGTGTCATTTTTGATAATTATCATATTAATTTCTCCCTAAGACATCCTTGATATCTTCGAAAACAATATTAATATCTTTCGTACCATCAACAGTACATAATACATTTTTTGATTTATAGTACTCAACTAATGGCTCAGTTTGTTTGTAATATACATCCAATCTTTCTGCAACAGTCTCTACACTATCATCTTTTCTCTGTATTAATTCACTGCCACATACATCACATTTCATTTCAATCTTTGAAGGATTGAATTTAATATGATAACTAGCACCACATTTTGGACATACTCTTCTTCCAGTCATTCTTTCAAGAATGTTATCTCTAGGAACTTCTATCAGTAAAGCAGTGTCAATTGGTTCAGTTAAAAAAGAATCTAATGCTTCTGCCTGCTTTACCGTCCTTGGAAAGCCATCAAGTAAAAATCCGTTTTTACAATCCTCATTACTTAATCTATCCTTAACAATATCTATTGTTAATTCATCAGGAACAAGTAATCCTTTATCCATATATCCCTTAGCTTTTATGCCAAGTTCAGTTTTTTCTGATATATTTTTTCTAAACATATCTCCTGTTGATATATGTGGGATATTGTAATCATTGCTGATCTGTTTTGCTTGAGTTCCTTTTCCTGCTCCAGGCGGTCCCAACAATACAATTTTCATTTTATCATCTCCAAGCTATCATTCACTAAGGAATCCTTCGTATCGTCTCATTACTAATTGTGCTTCAATAGCCTTCATAGTTTCAAGAGCAACACCAACAACAATTAACATTCCTGTACCTGAAAAATATAGTGCTTGCGATTTTACATATGTTTGAATAATCATTGGAGCTACAGCTATTATTCCAGCAAATATCCCCCATAATATCGAAACATTGCCAAGTACCATTTCAATGTATCTTGCAGTTGGATCACCAGGTCTAATACCAGGTACAAAACCTGAAGATTTATGCATGTTTTCAGCCATTTCATCTGGTTTAAATGTAATCTGGCTATAAAACCAAGTGAAAAATATTATAAATACAAACTCAGCAATTAAGTACGGTACACTGTTATCTCTAAATATACTATACTGTCCACTTAATATAAGGCTATAAGCCTTAGATTTAGGCCAAAATTGCAAAATCATTGCTGGAAATTTCATAACTGACATAGCAAATATTATTGCAATTATAGCTGATGCATTTATATTTAATGGAATATGTGATGATTTACCATTTAAAGCCTTTGAAGTAGCCTTTCCTGCATATTGAACAGGTATTCTTCTTTCAGCTAAACTTGCTATTACAACTGATAAGAATAAAACCACTACTACAACTGCTAAAACCACAATTTGAACAGCATCTACAGATCCAGTTTTATTTAAATTTCCAACTTGAAATATAGTATTCGGTATCCTAGAAATAATGTTAACAAACATGATTAAGGAAATTCCATTTCCAATTCCCTTAACCGTCATTTGTTCTCCTAACCACATTAAAAATGTTGATGCTGTTGTTAAAGTTAGCAAAATTAAAAACATGTTTAATTTTGAAGTATCTCTAAGAGCTCCATAAGAGTTAATAATTGCATACATACCGAATGTCTGTAATATTCCTATTAAAATTGAACTGTATCTTGTAATCTTTTGTATTTTTTTTCTTCCTTCTTCTCCCTCTTTTTGCATTGATTCAAGAGAAGGAATTGCTATTGTTAAAAGTTGTACAATAATAGATGCATTTATGTATGGTAATACACCCATAGCAAATATACTAAAGCTACTAAATGCTCCACCAGACATTAGATCATAAAATCCTGCGATTGAACCAGATTGCGAAGTCATACTAACTAATTTTGATGTATCAACTCCTGGAACCGGTATATGATTACCCATTCTGTATATAAAAACTAACAGAACTGTCCACAATAACCTTTTCCTTAAATCTGGTACCTTCCAAGCATTACGTAAGGTTGATAGCAATTATATCACCTCTACTTTTCCTCCAGCGGCTTCGATTTTCTCAGCTGCTACCTTAGAGAATTTATTAACTTTGACAGTTAGTTTTTTTGTAAGTTCTCCGTTGCCAAGTATCTTTACTCCATCTTTTGCTTTACTAATTACTCCTCTTTCAAGTAAAAGTTCCACAGTAACTTCTGTACCATCTTCAAAAATGTTTAATCTGTCAACATTTATGCTAACTATTTGTTTAGCAAAAATATTTGTAAATCCTCTTTTAGGTAATCTTCTGTATAGTGGCATTTGACCACCTTCAAAACCAGGTCTTACTCCGCCACCTGATCTCGCATTTTGACCTTTTTCACCTTTACCAGCATTTCTTCCAAGACCAGAACCAGTACCTCTACCAATTCTTTTTGGTGCTTTTTTAGAACCTGCTGCAGGTTTTAATTCGTGAAGTTTCATATTTTGCACCTCCCCTTTTTCTTATTTAAACTTCTTCTACGTTTAAAAGATATTCAACTTTCTTTATCATACCTCTTATCTGAGGAGTATCTTCTTTTTCAACTTTTTTCCCTATTTTTCTTAGTCCAAGGGCATTAACAGTAGCTATATGATCCTTTTTTCTACCAATTAAGCTCTTTGAAAGTGTTATTGAAAGCTTAGCCATGTTAATTCCTCCTATCCTAATATTTCTTCAACAGTTTTATTTCTAAGAGTAGCAATATCTTCTGCAGTTCTTAGTCTTGATAAACCATTTATTGTAGCATTAACCATGTTTCTTGCATTATTAGAACCTAAAGACTTAGCTCTAACGTCTTTTAAACCTGCAAGTTCAAGTACTGCTCTAGCAGGTCCTCCTGCTAAAACTCCTGTACCTTCGCTAGCTGGCATTATTAGAATTTTTCCTGTTCCAAAAATCCCTTCAATTCTATGAGGAACTGTAGTACCAACCATTGCAACGTTCACAAGATTTTTCTTAGCATCCTCAATTCCTTTTCTGATTGCTTCAGGTATTTCTACTGATTTTCCAGTTCCAACTCCAACGTGTCCGTTTTCGTCTCCAACTACAACTAAAACACTAAATCTGAAGTTTCTACCGCCTTTAACAACCTTTGCAACTCTATTTATAAATACAACTTTTTCTTTTAAATCTAGTGTGCTAGGATCGATTCTCATTTATTTCCCTCCTTTTTTAAAATTGTAATCCAGCTTCTCTTGCGCCTTCTGCAAGTTTCTGAATTCTTCCGTGGTACACATATCCACCTCTATCAAAAACTACATCTTTTATTCCTTTTTCAGCAGCTTTTTTAGCTATCATTTCACCAACAAGTTTTGCAGCTTCTTTATTACTACCTGCTTTTATTGAGAAATCTTTATCTTTACTAGATGCTGCAACAAGTGTATTTCCTGCTACGTCATCAATAATTTGAGCGTATATGTTTTTTTCACTTCTGAAAACTGCAAGTCTAGGTCTTTCAGCAGTACCAAAAACCTTTTTACGCACCCTGATATGACGTCTTGTTCTTGCTTTACTTCTGTCCTGTTTGTTAAACATACAATTTCACTCCTTTCTAAAAGTTACTTACCAGTCTTTCCTTCTTTACGTCTGATAACTTCATCACTATATTTAATACCTTTTCCTTTATAAGGTTCAGGTTTTCTCCATGTTCTTATATCAGCTGCAACAGATCCTACTAATTCTTTATCTATACCTTTAATGATGATTTTGTTTGCATCTGGTGTTTCAAAATCAATTCCTGCAACAGAATTTATTTCAACTGGATGTGAGTATCCAAGACTCATCACTAAGTTTTTACCTTTTAATTGTACCTTATAACCAACACCTACAAGTTCAAGAGTTTTTGAAAAACCTTCTGTAACTCCTACAACCATGTTGTTTAATAATGCTCTTGTTAATCCGTGAAGTGCTCTGTGTTTTTTATCTTCGCTTGGTCTAGTAACAACTACAGTATTATCTTCAACAGCAATCTTTATATCTTTATGCATAGGTTTAACAAGTTCACCTTTTGCGCCTTTTACAGTAACAACGTTGTCTGGTGTTACTGATATAGTTACTCCAGCTGGAATATCAATTGGCATTCTTCCTATTCTTGACATAATTACACCTCCGTTTCTCTAACTACCAGATATAGCAGATAACTTCTCCACCTAATCCTAGTTTTCTAGCTTCTCTATCAGTTACGATACCTTTAGAAGTTGATATTACTGCAATGCCTAATCCGTTTAATACTTTTGGAGTTTCTTCTTTCCTGCAATAAACTCTTAGACCTGGTTTTGATATTCTTCTAAGTCCTGTGATAACTCTAGATTTATTTTTACCATATTTCATACTTAATCTTAGCATTGGGACTGTACCATCATTGTATTCCTCAACACTTTTTATATATCCTTCTTGAAGCATTATATTTGATATAGCCTTCTTTATAGTTGAAGAAGGAATTTCTACTACTTCGTGCTTAACTACATTTGCATTTCTTATACGAGTTAGCAAATCTGCAATTGGGTCTGTCATAACCATGTTTTATGCCTCCTTTCTTTTGATAACACTTACCAACTTGCTTTCTTACAACCAGGTATTTCACCTTTATAAGCAAGTTCTCTAAAACATATACGGCAAATTCCGTATTTCTTTAATACTGAATGTGGTCTTCCACATATTCTACATCTTGTGTAAGCTCTTGTTGAAAATTTAGGTTCTTTTTTCCACTTTTCGATCATCGCCTTACGTGCCACGTTATTACCTCCTTTTATTGAGCAAATGGCATACCAAGGAATCTTAATAATTCTCTTGCTTCCTCGTCACTTTTTGCTGTAGTTACAAATATTATATCCATACCTCTTACTTTATCAATCTTATCATATTCAACTTCTGGGAAAATTAATTGTTCTTTAATTCCTAGAGCGTAGTTTCCTCTTCCATCGAAAGATTTGCTTGAAACTCCTCTGAAGTCTCTTACTCTTGGTAATGCAACATTCATAAGCTTATCAGCAAATTCGTACATTTTTTCTTTTCTTAGAGTAACTTTGCATCCGATTGGCATGTTCTCTCTAATTTTAAAATTAGCAATAGATTTCTTTGCTCTTGTTAAAATTGCTTTTTGTCCTGATATTAGTTCTAAGTCTGCAGTAGCTGACTCTAAAACTTTTGAATTTTCTTTAGCTTCTCCAACACCCATGTTAATAACTATCTTCTCTATTTTAGGCACATCCATAACATTCTTATATCCGAATTTCTCCATTAGTGCTGAAACTACTTCGTTTTCATACTTTTCTTTTAGTCTTGCAGCCATCCATTAGCCCTCCTTTCAAAATCTAAAATGTTTCTCCACACTTCTTGCACACTCTTACTTTTGTTCCGTCATCTAATATTTTATGACTGATTCTAGTAGCTGATTTACATTTTGTGCAGTAAAGCATAACTTTTGAGCTATTAATTGCAGCTTCTCTCTCTATGATTCCGCCCTGCATATTTGCTTTGTTTGGTTTTTGATGTTTCTTTATAATGCTAACATCTTTAACTACTACAGTTGACTTTTTAGGATTAACTGCTAATACTTCACCAATTTTTCCTTTGTCTTTTCCTGAAATAACTACAACTGTATCTTTTTTAACAACATGTATTTTACTTGATGCCATCTAAGCCACCTCCCAATCTTATAGAACTTCAGGTGCTAGTGATAAAATTTTGTTAAACTCTTTATCTCTTAACTCCCTAGCGACAGGTCCGAAGATACGAGTTCCTTTTGGCTGTTTATCTTCTTTTATAACTACAGCCGCATTTTCATCAAATTTTATATATGAACCGTCTGCTCTTCTTAAACCTTTTACAGATCTTACTATTACTGCTTTAACAACTTCACCTTTTTTAACAACACCGCCTGGTGTTGCACTTTTAACGCTAGCAACTATTACATCTCCGATGTTTCCCCACTTTCTCTTGGAACCACCTAGAACTCTTATGCACATAATTTCCTTAGCTCCAGAATTATCTGCAACTTTTAATACAGTTTGCTGTTGTATCATTCTAAATACCCTCCTTTCTACTTATAAGACTATTTAGCCTTTTCAACTATTTCTACAAGTCTCCATCTTTTATCTTTAGATAATGGTCTTGTTTCCATTATTAACACTTTATCATTAATTTTCGCATCATTATTTTCATCATGAGCCTTAAATTTAGTAGTTCTGTTTACAGTTTTACCATACAAAGGGTGACGAACTTTAGTTTCAACAGCAACTACAATAGTTTTATCCATTTTGTCTGAAACGACTTTACCAATTCTTGTTTTTCTATTTCCTCTTTCCACAGGACAAACCTCCTTTCAGTTTTACTGTTCAAACGCCCTTAGTTCTTCTTGTCTAAGGATGGTTTTAATCTGGGCTATAGATTTCTTTACTTCTCTTATTCTCATAGGATTTTCAAGTTGGCCAGTAGCTAGTTGAAATCTTAGTCTGAACAATTCTGTCTTTAAATCAGTTAATTGTATTTGTAGATCTTGAGGAGTTTTTTCTCTTAATTCTTTAGCCTTCATTAATTTCACCACCCATTTCCTCAAAGTCTTTCCTTGTAACAAATTTTGTAGTTACAGGAAGTTTGTGTGAAGCAAGTCTCATAGCTTCTCTTGCTTGTTCTTCAGTTACACCTGATATTTCAAATAATACTCTGCCTGGTTTTATAACTGCTACCCAATATTCTGGAGAACCTTTACCAGAACCCATACGAGTTTCAGCTGGTTTTTCAGTAACTGGCTTATCTGGGAAAATCTTTATCCAAAGTTTTCCACCTCTTTTAACATATCTATTGATAGCAACTCTGGCAGCTTCAATTTGATTGCTTGTTATCCAACCACATTCTGTAGCTTGTAAACCATAATCACCATAAGCAATAAAGTTACCTCTTGTAGCTTTACCTCTCATTCTGCCACGTTGTACTTTACGACGTTTTACTCTTTTAGGCATTAACATATCGTATTCCTCCTTCCTTAAGCGTTTGCTTCTTCCTTCTTATCAATCTTTTTTGTAGGAAGAACTTCACCTCTATATACCCATACCTTTACACCAATTTTTCCGTATGTAGTATCTGCTTCAGCAAAACCATAATCTATATCAGCTCTTAAAGTTTGAAGTGGAATTGTTCCTTCATGATATTGTTCTGTTCTTGCTATTTCTGCACCAGCAAGTCTTCCTGAACATGAAGTTTTTACTCCCTTTACACCATATCTCATTGCTCTTTGTATAGTTTGTTTCATTGCTCTTCTGAAAGATATTCTTCTTTCTAATTGAGAAGCTATATTTTCAGCCATAAGTTGTGCATCACTATCAGCATTTTTAACCTCAACAATGTTAATTAAAACATTTTTATTAGCAATTAAACCACTAAGTTCTTTCTTTAAAGCTTCAATACCTTGGCCGCCTCTTCCTATAACCATTCCTGGCTTAGCAGTGTAGATATTTAATTTAACTCTCTTTGCAGCTCTTTCTATTTCAATTTTTGAAATTCCTGAACTCTTAAGTTTGTTCTTAACAAATTTTCTAACTTTATTGTCTTCAACTAAATAATCTGCAAAATTTCTGTTATCAGCGTACCATTTAGCATTCCAATCTTTTATAACACCGACTCTTAGTCCATGCGGATTAACTTTTTGTCCCACACTCTTTCCCTCCTTCTATGCTCTTTCTTTTACAATTAGGGTAATGTGACTAGTTCTTTTTTTGATTCTGAACGCTCTACCTTGTGCATGTGGTCTAAATCTCTTTAGAGTTGGACCTTGACCAGTGTATGCATCAGAAACATATAAACTGTTCACATCTAAATTTAAATTATTTTCAGCATTAGCAACTGCTGATTTTAAAACTTTAGTTATAACATCCGCTGCATCTTTTGGAGTATATTGTAATATAGCGAAAGCTTCATTTACATTTTTTCCTCTTATTAAATCAAGAACTACTCCAACTTTCATTGAAGACATTCTAACATATCTAGCTATAGATTTTGCTTCCATTGACATTTGCCTCCTTTCTAAACTATCTAAGTCCTGAAGACTTTTCTGTGTTATCTCCGTGTCCTTTGAAAGTTCTTGTAAGAACAAATTCTCCTAATTTATGTCCAACCATATCTTCACTAATATATACTGGAACATGCTTTCTTCCATCGTGAACTGCTATAGTGTGACCTACCATTTGTGGAAAAATTGTTGAACTTCTTGACCAAGTTTTTATAACTTTCTTTTCGCCACTTTTGTTCATTTCATTAATTCTCTTAAGAAGTACTTCTTGGACGAATGGTCCTTTTTTTACTGATCTACTCAAGTTGTTGGCCTCCCTTCACTTAACTTAACCTATTCATAACTTGAAGAGAATTTACAATTCTCTTCAACTATTTAGAGTTTCTTCTCTTAATAATAAGTCTATTAGAATATTTTTTATTCTTTCTTGTTTTATAACCAAGTGCTGGTTTACCCCATGGAGTAAGTGGTCCTGGGTGTCCAACTGGTGCTTTACCTTCACCACCACCATGTGGATGGTCATTAGGATTCATTACAGAACCTCTAACTGTTGGTCTAACTCCCATATGTCTTTTTCTACCTGCTTTACCTATATTAACAATTTCATGTGTAAGGTTTGAAACTGTTCCTATAGTAGCTCTACATTCTATTCTAACGTATCTCATTTCGCCACTTGGAAGTCTTAATGTTGCATATTCTCCCTCTTTAGCCATAAGTTGTGCACTAGCACCTGCTGATCTAACAAGTTGAGCACCTTTACCTTTTGATAATTCAACATTGTGTACTATTGTACCAACTGGAATATTCTTAAGTGGTAAAGTGTTTCCTGTTTTTATATCTGAATCTGGTCCTGATACAACTACATCTCCAACTTTTAAACCTACTGGAGCTATTATGTACCTTTTTTCACCATCTACATATACAATAAGAGCAATATATGCGGTTCTGTTTGGATCATATTCTATACTTGCAACCTTTGCAGGTATATTGTCTTTATTTCTTTTGAAATCTATTAATCTATATTTTTGTTTTGCACCGCCACCTTTGTGACGAACAGTAATTTTACCTTGGGCGTTTCTTCCGCCTTTTCTCTTTTTTTCAACAAGAAGAGATTTCTCTGGCACATTAGTTGTTATTTCTTCAAATGTACTTACAGTCATATGTCTTCTTGAAGGAGATGTTGGGTTAAAACCCTTAACTGCCATACTTTTTTCCTCCTTTTTTTACGCTTATCTGGCTCATTGCCAATAACAGCTACTCTTTATATTATTTCATTCCTTCGAAAAATTCAATTGCAGTGCTGTCAGCTGTTAGTTTTACAACTGCTTTTTTATAATCAGCTCTTTTACCAATATGAACTCCGACTCTTTTAGTTTTTCCCAATATATTAGCTGTTTTTACGTCTTCAACTTTAACTCCAAAAGCTTCTTCTACAGCTCTTTTGATTTGGGATTTGTTTGCATGCACATCAACTGCAAAGGTGTATTTTTTGTCTGACATTTCAGACATACTTTTTTCAGTTATTATTGGTTTTCTTATAATATCAAAACTTGTTAAACTCATTATGCATACACCTCCTCAATTTTTGATACAGCATCCTTAGTTACTATAAAATTATCATACTTAAGGATATCATATACATTTAAGTTGTTTGCAGGTATTACTGAAACTCCTTGAATGTTTCTTACTGATTTATATATATTTTCATCTGATTCTGCTACAACTATTAAAGCTTTTTTAGTATTTAAAGCACCTAACATTTTCACTACTTCTTTTGTCTTAGGAGCTTCTAGTTCTAAGCTTTCTAAAACAATGATTTCATTTTCAGCTACTTTACTACTTAAAGCAGATTTCATTGCAACTCTTCTCATTGATTTTGGAACTGATGTTCTGTAATCTCTTGGCTTTGGTGCAAATACTATTCCACCATGTATCCATTGAGGTGATCTTGTTGATCCTTGTCTTGCTCTACCAGTACCTTTTTGTCTCCAAGGTTTTATTCCACCTCCAGAAACTTCGGCTCTAGTCTTAGTGCTTTGAGTTCCTTGTCTTTTGTTTGCAAGTTGTGCTACCACAACTTGGTGAACAGCATCAGTGTTAATTTCTACTCCAAACACGCTTTCTGCTAATTCAACATCTCCAACTTTTTGGCCTTCTTTATTAAATAATCCTACTTTAGGCATTCTGCATCCTCCTTTCCTTTAAACTAAGCTTTTACTGCATTTCTTATAACTACGAATCCCTTGTTTGGTCCAGGTACTCCACCTTTTATTAATATTACGTTCTTTTCTGGAATTACCTTAGCAACTTCCAAATTTTGAACTGTAGTATTTACATGACCCATATGTCCTGGCATTCTTTTGTTTTTGAATGTTCTTGATGGATCTGATGAAGCTCCCATTGAACCAACTGCTCTATGGAACTTAGAACCATGACTCATAGGTCCTCTGTGTGCATTCCATCTTCTAATTGTACCTTGGAAACCCTTACCTTTTGAAATACCTGATACATCAACTTTTTCTCCTATTGAAAAAGTTTCAACTTTAATTTCAGAACCAATTTCATAAGCACTAGCATCTTCTATTCTCAATTCTTTTATAAATCTTTTATAAGTTGATACTCCTGCTTTTGCAAAATGTCCTTTTATTGGCTTGTTAACCAATTTTTCTTTTTTGTCAGAAAATCCAACTTGTATTGCATTATAACCATCTTTTTCAACAGTTTTCTTCTGCAATACAACACATGGACCTGCTTCTATAACTGTAACAGGAATTATTTTTCCTGCTTCATCAAATATTTGAGTCATACCAAGTTTCTTGCCTAGTATCCCTTTATTCATTATTGCACCTCCCAAACGAATTAGTGGATCGCATTGCGATCATAACCGCCAAGTAATAATTTTATTATTATAATTTTATTTCGATATCAACGCCAGCTGGTAAATCTAATCTCATTAGCGCATCAACAGTTTTTGGTGAAGGACTTAATATATCAATAAGTCTCTTGTGAGTTCTAATTTCAAATTGTTCTCTAGCATCTTTATATTTGTGTGGCGCTCTTAATATAGTAACTACATCTTTTTCAGTAGGTAGTGGTACTGGACCTGCTACCTTTGCACCTGTAGATTTAGCAGTCTCAACAATCTTTTCAGCAGACTGATCAAGTATTGTGTGATCAAATGCTTTTAATCTAATTCTTATTTTCTGTTTTGCCATTTTTATTTCCCTCCTTTTCATCGCACGCTCTACATCTTACGTACAACAGCGGATGTCTATAAACTGCTCCAGGTGTTTCTTACCTGTTCCGAGACAGCACAAAGAAATCCGTCGCCCGGTTCTTGACCGTGACATACTCAGTAAGAATTCCCCGTAAGTGCGGCTACCTCTTACCTCATCGCTGTTTTCACATAACAACTATCTTATTATACTACTAAACTTTTACTTTGACAAGTATTTTACTCTTATATTTAAGTAAAAATTTCATAATTATAAAGTGCATTTATAATTGATTTATTAATTATAAAGTATTAATTTTTATACTTCAAAAATAAAAGTGAGAAGAGCGTCCCCTTCTCACTTTATTAATAAAGCTTTATTATTTACTTACATCTTGATTCTAAACACAAGATGCAGGTTGTATTATATAATACATTTTTAGTAAGCGCTTATTGTATATTGTTTGAATTATTTAGTTATAGAAGTAACAACACCAGAACCAACTGTTCTTCCGCCTTCTCTTATAGCGAATCTTAAGTTGTCTGTCATAGCTACTGGGTTGATTAATTCAACTTTCATATCTATGTGATCTCCTGGCATTACCATTTCCATTCCGTCTGGTAATTTGATTGATCCTGTTACATCTGTTGTTCTGAAATAAAATTGTGGTCTGTATCCGTCAAAGAATGGTGTATGTCTTCCGCCTTCTTCTTTCTTTAATACATATACTTGACCTACGAATTTATTGTGTGGTGTTACTGAACCTGGTTTTGCTAATACTTGACCTCTTTCGATGTCTGTTCTTTGTATTCCTCTTAATAGTGCTCCTATGTTGTCTCCTGCCATTGCTTCATCTAGAAGCTTTCTGAACATTTCTACTCCTGTTACTACTGTCTTGCCTATTTCTTCTTTTAATCCTACGATTTCTACTTCGTCTCCTACATGTAGAATTCCACTTTCAACTCTTCCTGTTGCAACTGTTCCTCTTCCTGTGATTGTAAATACGTCTTCTATTGGCATTAAGAATGGCTTATCTGTTGCTCTTTCTGGTGTTGGTATATAGCTATCTACTTCTGCCATTAAGTCGTATATTGGTTTTGTTGCTTCTGGATCTGTTGGGTTTTCTAATGCTTTTAACGCACTTCCTACTACGATTGGTGTATCGTCTCCTGGGAAACCATACTCACTTAATAATTCTCTTACTTCCATCTCTACTAATTCAATTAGTTCTGGATCATCTACCATATCTGCTTTGTTTAAGAATACTACTATGTGTTGTACTCCAACTCTACTTGCTAATAGTATATGCTCTCTTGTTTGTGGCATTGGACCATCTGCTGCACTTACTACTAAGATTGCTCCATCCATTTGTGCTGCTCCTGTTATCATGTTCTTTACATAGTCAGCATGTCCTGGACAGTCTACATGCGCATAATGTCTATTATCTGTTTCATACTCAACGTGTGCTGTGTTGATTGTTATTCCTCTTTCTTTCTCTTCTGGTGCTTTATCGATTTCTGCGTAGTTTGTTGCTACTGCTCCACCTTTTTGTGCTAATACTGTTGTGATTGCTGCTGTTAATGTTGTCTTACCGTGATCTACGTGTCCTATTGTTCCTATGTTTACATGTGGTTTGTTTCTTTCAAATTTTGCTTTTGCCATTTTATTTATTCCTCCTT
>NZ_FWXH01000026.1 GCF_900176305.1 Clostridium acidisoli DSM 12555 | reverse complement strand
ATCATAGCTAAAGCTAGATAAAAAGATTAAAGAAAGCCTTCGGCTAGATGAAAGCTTTGACGATGCTAAAGCCGTCAAAGGTGAGAGAAGTTACTTACGTAACAAGTAAAGGAAATTTTTCTTCCTTTGTCAGAAAAATAATGAATTTAAATTTATATGTCTTAATATTTAGAGACAACTCTACAATATGTTTTAAACCGGAGGTTTTGCTTTTAGGCGTAGCCTCTGGTGTTAATATGATAGTTTAATATGGTAATAATAACTATAGATTGAATACCACGACCTCCGGTCAAAAAAATGAACATCAATATACTTTAGATTATAACCTCTTAATTTAAAGATTTTTCGCAGCATAGCTAAGAAAAATCATCCTAAACCTTTTGCTGAAAGCAAATTCTCTCACCATTAACGGCATTATAACGTTAATTATTTAATCTTGCCACCCTGGCAATCCTTCACCTTTTTACTCACTCAGTAGAGGAGAAATCTTTAACCAATTATTTTGCAATTTTTTTCATGTTATGACTAATTACAATGATTTAACAATATTATTTTTTATATTGTATAGATATAAGCTTAACTTTGAGTTATCATATTATAGTCGTAAAAATATTTAAAGTTGGGGATATAATATGAAGAAATTTAAGTTTAGGTTAGATAAAAATGCAGATAAAAAAATAATACAACTTGCTTGGCCGTCCATAATGGAACAAATACTTGAAATGATGGTTGGAATGGTATCTACTATTTTTATGGGAAGAATAGGTACTAATGCTGTAGCGGCAGTTGGAATGGATAATATGTTAATAAGTTTTTTACAAACAGTATTTTTTGGACTTTCAATGGGAACAACGGTTATTGTGGCAAGGGTAATAGGAGAAGGAAATAAAGAAGAGGCAAAAAGAACTTTAATGCAATCTATATATATGGCTCTTGTAATAGGAATATTATTGTCGGTTTTTGGTAAAATATTTTCTGTGTCTATATTGAAATTGTTTTTTGGTGGAGCTAATATTAAGGTTTTTAATATAGCATTAAGCTATTTTAATATAATACTTTTGAATCTACCATTTTTTGTTGTAGATATAACTGTTTCAGGTGCAATGAGGGGAGCAGGTGATACAAAAACCCCTATGATAATAACTGGTATTGTTAATATTTTAAATATTATTTTAAATGCTGTTTTTATATTCGGAGTTCCAGTACTTCATATACCTGCTATGGGTGTAGTTGGTTCTGCTATAGCAGTTACAATTTCCAGAATACTTTCAGCTACACTTAGAATCATTGTTCTTTATGTTCATAAAGGCTTAAAACTTAATTTGACCTTTAAAGATGATTATAGTATTAAACCAAAACTTATGAAAAGAATTGTCAATATAGGAATTCCAGGCTTTATAGAACAGGCAGTTATGCAAGGTGGATTCCTTATACTTGAGGTTGTAATTGTAACTATGGGAACTACAGCTATGGCAGCATATCAAGTTGGTATAAATGTAAATGCATTGGCATACTTCCCTATATTCGGCTTTTCTATAGCAAATACAACATTGGTAGGACAAAGTCTTGGAGAAAGAAAATTTAAGAAGGCAGAGCATTATTCTTATGAAAGTCTTAAAATTACAATGATAGTTGCATTTGTAATAGGAATATTAATGGTTATTTTCTCAAAACAACTTGCATCAATATATTCCAGTGATCCCGTAGTAATAAAGGAGTCAGTTGGAATTATATGTACCTTTGGTGTTATTGAACCAATGCTTGCTATTCTTAATATATGTTCAGCAACACTTAAAGCAGCAGGCGATATTAAGTATGTTATGGTTACATCTTTTGTTGGGTTATGGAGTTGTAGAGTGTTTTTATCATTTGGATTTAATCAGCTCTTTGCATTAGGGATGAAGGCTGTAATGATAGGAATATTTTTTGACTTTAGCTCAAGATCTATTATGTATTTGTTAAGAATGAATAAGGGAGAATGGAAATATTTAAAGGTATAAATTAAAGGAGTATTAGCAAGATGGATAAAAATTTAATTATAGAGAAAACAAAGGAATATGCAAAAGATAAATTAGGTGGAGAAGCAACGGGGCATGATTTTTGGCATGTATTAAGAGTATATAATACAGCAGAGTACATATGTAAAGAAGAAAGAGCTAATTTATTTATAGTTAAACTTGCCGCACTTCTTCATGATATATCAGATTGGAAATTTAATGATGGAGACAGTAATGTAGGAGCAGATTTAGCAGAGCAGTGGCTTAAGTCTTTAGGTGTATCACAAGAAGAGATTAATAAAGTTACTATAATTATTAAAAC
The DNA here is from genome assembly GCF_900176305.1 of Clostridium acidisoli DSM 12555. Lineage (GTDB taxonomy): Bacteria > Bacillota > Clostridia > Clostridiales > Clostridiaceae > Clostridium_I > Clostridium_I acidisoli. The sequence continues at coordinate 27,638 of NZ_FWXH01000026.1, read as the reverse complement.
AATGTCATTTAAAGGTGGGACAACAAGCTCTAGGCAAGAAACAATTGAGGGAATGATAGTGCAAGATGCAGATAGACTAGATGCTATAGGAGCCATTGGGATTGCTAGAACCTTTGCTTATGGTGGTTATAAAGGTAGAGAAATATATAACCCTGATTTTGAACCACAAAATTTCAAGAATTTTGAAGAATACAAAAATAGCAAGGGAACAACAATTAATCATTTCTATGAAAAACTTCTACTTTTAAAGGATTTAATAAATACAGAAACAGGAAGAAAATTAGCAGAAAAAAGACATGAATTCATGGAAATTTATTTGAAGCAGTTTTATAAAGAGTGGGAAGGCAAGTGAAAGGTTAAGAGCTAGGGAAAAGTATCTTAAAAGATTGATGAAAAAAATATATTGAGTGATCCGTAAGCTAAAAAATTACTTAATATGTATTGTTGCTGTTTACACATTAATAATATGGTTGAAACTTAATCGACACAAAAGAAATATAGAATAAATAGGAAACCATATATTTTAATCACTTATTTTATTATAAAGGAGAGTAATAAATATGAGCGTAATAAGCAGTAACTCAAACACTTTATACACCCAAGCTAATACACAGACTTCAAATACACAAGGGGTTCATCATCACCATCATCATCAAGTGAGCCAACCACAGGATTCAGTTCAGCTAGGTAAGCAAGATTCTCAATCATCAGGTAGTTCAACTGGAGATTCATCAAGTATATTAAATAGCTTAGTGGCTAATGGAACAATTACTCAAAGTCAAGAAAGTTCTATTCAAGGTGCTTTTCAGTCAGCATTACAGGCTAATTCATTAGGAACCTACAGTAGTAATGGTAGCACTAATACTAATCCTATAAGTAGCCTTGTAAATAGTGGAACAATTTCTCAGGAGCAAGCAAACTCTATTCAAAGTGCTTTTAAATCTGCACATCATCATGTACATCAAGCACAAGCTGCAGATAATTCAACACAAGGTGGAGAAGACAGTTTGGTTCAAGCGTTAGAGAGTTCAACACAGTCAGTAAATGGTTCAGCACAAGATTCAATAGATAGTTTAGTACAAGCATTAGATAGTTCAACACAAGGTGCGTCAAATAATTAGAAAAATAATTATGTCCATAGATTTTGATTAAACAAAAATCTATGGACGTGACATGTGAAGTATCAGTTATTTTTTTATTTAGCAGTTACCCAAGCATCACTATAAGCTTTTCTTGCATCACCAAGATCTATAAACACTTCAGAATTACTTAGAGATGTATCATCTGGATAAGAAGCTTTATTGTTTTTATCTTTAGCATCAAGCATATCAAAAGTTGCTTTGTTAGGAGTTCCATAACCTATATAATCTACATTCTTTTTGTTTACTTTTGCATCTAATAAGAAGTTTAAAAACTTTTCAGCGGCATCTTTGTTTGTGGCATTTTTAGGAATAACCCAGCTATCAAACCATTTATTTGTGCCTTCTTTTGGTATGACGTATTCAAACTTCCCAGGGTTTTCTTTCATTAGTACAGCTGCATCACCAGAATAAATAACAGCCATTGGTTTTTCACCATTTCTTAAGGAATCTTTAACTTCATCACCAATATATACTGGATTTATAGATTTTTTCTGTTCAATTAATGCATCAGTAGCTTTTTTTATTTCACTAGAGTTAGTTGAATTCATGGAGTAACCTAATCTCTTAAGTGAGATGCCTAGTGAATTTCTCATGTCGTCGGACATAAATATTTTATCCTTATATTTGGTATCCCATAGAACATTCCAACTGTCTATATTGTCTTTAATTTGAGTTTTGTCATATATTATCCCTATAGTTCCCCACATATATGGAACTGAATATTTGTTTTTAGGATCATAGCTTAGATTTTTATATTTGTCATCTATGTTTTTATAGTTTGTTAGTTTGGAAAAATCTATTGGCTGAACAAGGTTTTCTTTTATCATTCTATCTACCATATAATCTGATGGACATACTAAATCATAATTATTTGTACCTGATTTAACTTTCTCATACATCTCTTCATTAGTAGAAAAAGTTGAATAATTAACCTTAATACCTGTTTGTTTTGTAAAGTCTTTTACAATGCTGTCGTCAATATATTCGCCCCAATTAAAGACGTTAAGGGTCTCCTTACTGCTTGATTTTCCTGGAGCACTACAGCCTGCAAAAATAGAAGTGGATATAACTAATGTCATAGCAAGTGCAGCAATTTTTTTAATATTCTTCATTTTTTTTCCCCTTTCCTATTAGGTCTTTTCCATTAGCAAGAAGTAACAATATTAAAATAGTTACAAACATTAAAGTTGAAAGTGCATTTATTTCAGGGCTTATACCACGTCTAGCCATAGAATAGATTTCAATGGATAAGTTTGTAACATTAGAACCTGTATTAAAAAAGCTTATTACAAAATCATCTATAGACATTGTAAAAGCAAATAAAAAACCAGCAATTATTCCGGGCTTTATTTGAGGAAGTATAACTTTTCTCATAGTATAACCAGGAGTAGCACCTAAATCTAGAGATGCTTTCACTATATCTTCTGGTAGTTGCCTTAATTTTGGTAATACTGACAAAATTACATAGGGAACAGAAAATGCAATATGAGCAAGTATTAAAGTTACTAATCCAAAAGGTATATTAAAAAATATAAATAACGTCATCAATGATACGGCAGTAACTATATCGGGATTAAGAACAGGAATATTTGTTATATTTAGTATAGTTTTCTTGCCTAAACCCTTCATTTTGTTAATGCCTATAGCACTAATTGTTCCGAAAATAGTAGAAATCACTGAGGAAATAACAGCAACTAATACCGTATAATATAATGCAGTAAGAATTCTATCGTCATTAAATAGTGAAGTATACCACTGAAGAGAAAAATGTCCCCACTTAGAAGAAAATTTTTCTGAATTAAATGAGAATATTATAAGAAAAACTATTGGAGCATATAAAAATACATATGTAAGTGCAAGGTATATTCTTTTCAGATATTTTTCTACCACAGGCGACCACCACCATTCATATCATTATTACTATCAAATTTATTAAGTACAGCCATGGAGATTATAATTATTACCATCATTAAAATTGAGATAGCTGAACCAAAATACCAATCACCAACAGTAGTAAATTGTGATTCTATAAGGTTACCAATAAGCATAAATTGTCCACCGCCAAGCAGGTTTGATATTACAAAAGTAGATACTGCTGGCATGAAAACCATTGTTATTCCTGACATAATTCCAGGTATACTAAGAGGTAAAGTAATCCTTTTAAAAACTGTAAGCCTATTTGCTCCTAAATCATGTGCTGCTTTAACAACATCTTTATCAATTTTAATTAAAACTGTGTATATGGGTATAATCATAAAAGGAAGAAAATTATAGACCATTCCAAGTATTACAGCAGCATCAGTATACATTATATCTATGCCTTTAAAACCTAGGGTTTTTATTATTGTGTTTATAATTCCGTTCCTACCGAGAATGGACATCCAAGCATAAGTTCTAAGAAGAAAATTCATCCACATTGGTATAACAAGAAATAACATTAATAAATTTCTTGTCTTCATTTTTGATTTTGAGATTATATAGGCAACTGGATAACCTAAAAAAAAGCATATTATAGTTGAAATTAAAGCAAGCTTAATTGAGTTTATAAATACTATCATATAAAGAGGATTAAATAATTTAGTGTAGTTGTCTAATGTAAAGTTTCCATTAGTATTTATAATACTGAAGTAAACAACAAGAAAGATAGGAACAACCACAAAAAGTATGCTCCATATTATATATGGATACTTAGAAAATGAAGGCTTACTTTTCATAATTATTCACTAGCCTTTCTCATAATATGAATATCATCAGGAGTTATTTTTATACCGATATTTTTTCCTACTGACACTTGCATAGTATTATGAATTATCCATTCGGTATTATATATCATAGCTTTAATTTCATAATGTACTCCTCTAAATACTACTGAGGTCACCTTTCCTTTAAGCATTCCTTCAGCTTCATCAGTTATTTTTATGTCTTCAGGTCTTATAACAACTTCAACGGCTTCGTCTTTATTAAAACCTTTATCTACACATTGAAAATCTTTTCCCTCAAAGTTAACTTTAAAATCCTCCAGCATAATTCCATTAATGATATTGCTTTCTCCAATAAAATTTGCAACAAAGCGATTTTTAGGTTCATTATAAATATCCTCTGGTGTTCCAATTTGTTGAATTGCACCCTTGTTCATTACTACAATTGTATCAGACATAGTAAGAGCTTCCTCTTGATCGTGTGTAACAAAAACAAAGGTTATTCCAAGTTGCTTTTGAATTTTCTTAAGTTCAACTTGCATTTCTTTTCTAAGTTTTAAATCAAGGGCTCCAAGAGGTTCATCTAGAAGTAAAAGTTTTGGCTCATTTACAAGAGCACGAGCAATGGCTACTCTTTGCTGTTGACCACCACTTAAGGAGTGTGTTGCTCGTTTTTCAAAACCATCAAGATCCACAAGTTTAAGCATGTTTTTAACTTTTTCTTTAATTTCTTTTTCGGGAAGTTTTTTTATTCTAAGTCCAAAAGCAACGTTTTCATATATATTCATATGAGTAAATAATGCATACTTTTGAAATACAGTGTTTATCTGCCTTTTGTGTGGAGGAACATCATTTATTTTATTATCCTCAAAAATAATATTTCCAGAGTCCACATTTTCAAAGCCTGCGATTATGTTTAAGGTAGTTGTTTTACCACAGCCACTAGGTCCGAGCAATGTTATAAATTCATTTCTTCTTACATGAAGGTTAAGATTTTCAATTACAACATTTTCTTCATATTTTTTTGTTATATTTCTTAGTTCAATAAGTATGTCTTTCTCCATAATTTTTTATTAACACCTCTCTTATTAAAATTTAAAAGGACGGAGGAGTGCTTATCCAAATAAACTTAGCTGGCTTTTTACCAGCATTATATACTTGATGGTTTACATTTGGTTTAAAATAGAAGCTCTCACCAGTCTTTATTTTGTATTTTTTATTTCCTAGACGAAGCAGAATGGTACCTTTTAAAACATATCCAAATTCTTCACCTTCATGAGGTTCATCTTCAATATAAAAACCACCTTCCTGTAGGGTGATCATAATTGGTTCCATAGAGTCTTTTTGAGAATTTGAAACAAGCCAAGTAAGATTATATTTAAGTTTTTCATCAGAGGTTTCAGACATATCCTCCTTTGTGAAAACTACTTTTTCCTGATGGTCCTCACTAAAAAATTCATTTAGATTTGTACCAAGCACATCAAGTAAATCAATGAGAGTGGCAATTGATGGTGAGGTTAAATCACGTTCAACTTGAGATATAAAGCCTTTAGATAATTCACATCTATTAGCTAATTCTTCTTGAGTTAATTGTTTTTCAATCCTAAGTCCTTTTATCTTTTCTCCAATTTCCATAGTACACCTACCAGTTTTTTACTTAATATCTTGATAACAGTATATGTAAACTTTAAGTTTAAATATACTAAACTTACAAGAAATAATTATACAAATATTTTTGGAATAAAGCAACAGTTAATAATAAAAAAATAGAAAATGCTGATATACAATATAGAAATAATGAAATATAATTATGTAAATGATATTGTTTGTGAGTTTTAAATTATTTTAGTACAGGGGATGAAATATATGATTATATGTATAATTATTATCATAGTTATAATAGCATCGATAACGTATGGAGGTAATTACTTTTATAACTTGGCAATCAATCCAGCTATATCAAAGGATAAAGTTTTTGGTAGTGATGAAGATAAAGAAGATGACAAAGTAAAATTGGAAGAGACAAGTGGAGAGGATACAAAAGAGGACAAAGAATGGATTATAAAACATTCAGGATATAAAGATTTATATGTAACATCAGTTGATAACTTAAAACTCCATGCATATGAAATAAAGAATTCTATACAATGCCATAAGTGGACAATTGTTGTACATGGGTATTGTAGTGAAGGAAATACAATGGGAAGCAGGGCAAAAGTGTTTTATGAATTGGGACATAATGTTATAATTCCAGATTTAAGAGGGCACGGCCAAAGCGAAGGTCATTATATTGGAATGGGATGGCATGATAGACAAGATATTTTGACTTGGATTAATTACATAATAAAGCAGGATAAAAATTCTGAAATAATTTTATATGGCATATCCATGGGAGCAAGTACTGTTATGATGACTTGTGGAGAGGAACTTCCATCTAACGTTAAAGTTGCTGTTGAAGATTGCGGATATACTTCTGCATGGGATGAATTTTCTTATCAATTAAGATTATTATTTAAAATGCCTAAATTTCCTATAATGAATTTTGCGAGTATTGTAACTAAAATACGTGCAGGCTATGATTTTAAGCAAGCATCAGCCTTAAAACAAGTAGCTAAGTCAAAAATACCTATACTATTTATTCATGGAAGTAATGATGATTTTGTTCCATATTCAATGAGGGATAAGTTATATGCAGCAGCAAATTGTGAAAAACAAAGATTAACTATAGAAGGGGCCGCACACTGTAAGTCATATATAGTAGACTCAAAATTATATTGGTCAACAATTATTAATTTTATCGATAAGTATGTACTTTTAGAAGAGGTGTCAAAAGATAGTGACGTATTGTAAGAAGGATAGATGAGACATTGAGATGTCATTAAAACGTAATAGTGAGAAATTGCGAAGTACGGGCGAATGGTTTTCACCAATGCTTCGCGGTGAAAAGGTGAAGGGTCGCTAAAGCGAGGTGAAGGGTTTTCCGTGGGAAAAAGCTATGGATGATTTTTCTCCGCTATGCGTGCGAAAAATCTTTGAATATTGGATGTAATTCATTTTAGAGTTAGAGGTGAGCATGAAGGTGCTAAGTTTTGGTTATCAGTATGCAATGACCTTAAAAACCGCAGCATCAAAGACATCGTTCTTGCATGTATGGATGGACTTAATGGACTTCCTGATGCTATTAAAGTTGTTTTTCCTGAGGTTAACATCCAATGTTGCATAATCCACCAAATAAGAAATTCTATGAAATATGTAGCTTCAAAAGATATGAGAGCATTTATGAAAGATTTAAAACCAGTTTACAAAGCTGTTAATGAAGCTATGGCCGTCGAAGCTTTAAAAGCCTTAGACTCAACCTTGGGAAGCAAATATCCAATAGTAATACAATCTTGGAACTATAACTGGGAGAACTTATCAACTTATTTTGATTTTCCACCAGAAATTAGAAAGATAATATATACAACCAATGCTTTAGAAGGCTTCAATAGGCATCTTAGTATTGTTTTTGGTGATAGACTTGAACAGTATATTTAAAAACTAAGCTTGTACTTTTTGAATAAGCATGATTTAGTAATAACCTAAAAAATAAAAATTACTACAGGAAAGGGTGTGAAATTTTCTCTGTAAATTGACTTTCTATGATAATAATTTGAAGGTAGGATAGCCACAGAAATGACTTCCTGCCTTGTTTTTAATATATGATTAAAAAATGGGTATGTCAAGAACACCTTCTTGTAAAGGCGTTTTTTATGTTTGGATTTTTTCTATTCAGAAAGTCTTCCTTCATACATTATGGACAGTTCACCATATACTTTTCCCCAGTTTCGAAGTGTCATTGTCCATTTCTTTGTGGCTTCAAAAGTTGCTAGATACAAAGCCTTGAGCAGGGATGTATCAGTGGGAAATACGCTTCGTTGCCTGTTAAGTCTGCGATAAGTACTATTCAGGCTTTCAATGGCGTTCGTCGTATATATGACCTTCCTTACATCTGAAGAAAACTTAAAAATTGGGCTTATAGCATCCCAATTTGTTTCCCAGCTCTTCATTGCGTTAGGATATTTATCCTGCCATTTCTCTGTGACTTCCGTCATATTCGCATGACCGATTTCTTCTGACGGAGCATGGTATATTGCCTTTAAGTCTTTTGCAAAAGCTTTCTTGTCTTTATCAGGTACATATTTTAAAGTATTACGTACCTGATGAACAATACATCTCTGGTACTCTGTCTTTGGAAATGCAACTGATATGGATTCTTTAATGCCGGTAAGGCCATCAGCACAAAGGATTAGTATATCCTTTACTCCTCGGTTTTTTAGTTCATTTAGAATGCTGAGCCAGTATTTACTGCTTTCATTTTCTCCAATTTGAATGGATAATACTTCTTTTCTTCCTGCATCATTGATACCCAAAACAACATATGCAGCAAGTTTTCGGATGACATTATTATCCCTGACGGAAAAATGTACAGCATCAATAAAAACGATTGGATATACAGCTGCTAAGGGACGTTGCTGCCATTCTTCAATTTCTGGCAATAATCTGTCGGTAATGTCAGAAATCATTCCTTCACTTACCTCAAAGCCATAAATATCTTCGATGGTTTCTGATATTTGCCTTGTCGTCATGCCTTTGGCGTACAAGGAAATAATCTTATCATCAATTGCTGAAATATCTTTCTGACGTTTTCTTACTATCCGAGGTTCAAAAGTACTCTGACGATCCTGCGGAACATTTATGTCCATTTCACCATACTTACTTCGAATTTTCTTGGATTTGCTTCCATTTCTATAGTTTGGTTCATTAGAACGGTCATATTTTTCATAGCCCAAATGATCATCCATTTCTGCTTCCATCATTTCTTGTATAGTACCACCAAGTAGATCTTTCAAAGCATCCTGAATATCTTCTGCTGACTGAATATTGTATTCATCCAGAAGAGCTGTAATAATATTTTTCTTTCCTTGGGTCATTGGTTTTACTTTGTAAACTTCTTTTTTTCTTACCATAATAAATGGCCTCCTATGATTTTTATTTTATCATAGAAAGCCATAATAATAATTCTAATTTACAGACTTTTTTTCACAGGCTCCTACAGGAATATTTTCCTATAGTAATTTCCAGTGAAATCTCTTCTCTTTTATTCTAATTTACACAGAACCGTGTACGTTCTCCACATAAACACCAAAGGCTATGCCTAAAAACAAAACCTACGGTTAAAATATATAGTAGCGTTATCTCTAAATATTAAGCCCTATAAATTCATTATTTTTCCGACATAAGGAGGAAAAATTTTCTTAGCCTTTATGGATCTATCCATAAACACTTCACCTTTTATCCGCGCCTAGCAGGGATAAAACCCATCACCTCGCCATTTGGCGACCATTCACCTTTTAATGTGCGAAGCAATCGTTAAAACCCTTCACAGTACTTCTCAATTTCTTTATATCACGTAAAACTATATAATTTAGTCAAAATATCCTTCTTTATAAAGTAATTCAGCAGTTAATAGTGCTCCACCAGCTGCACCACGAAGTGCATTGTGGGAAAGACATACAAACTTGTAATCAAAAAGAGAATCTTCTCTTAGCCTTCCAACACTAACGCCCATACCCTTTTCAAGTTCTCTATCAAGCTTTGGCTGTGGTCTAAAATCATCCTCAAAATAAGTTATAAATTGAGCTGGGGCTGTAGGAAGTTCTAAAAGTTGAGGTTTTCCTTTGAAGCTTTTAAAGCTCTCAAGAATCTCTTCTTTTGAAGGCTTTTCTGCAAAAGAAACGAATACAGCAGCAAGATGTCCATCAGCAACAGGAACTCTTATACATTGAGAAGTAATTTTAGTAGCGTCCGTGTTTACGATTTTATTTCCTTCAATGTGGCCCCATACTTTTAATGGTTCCTCTTCACTTTTTTGCTCTTCACCGGGTATATAAGGAATAACATTATCCAATATTTCAGGCATTTCCTTAAAAGTTTTACCACTTCCAGAGATAGCCTGGTAGGTACATGCTAGAATTTTAGTAGGCTTGTATTTTAAAAGTGAGCTTATAGCAGGAACATAACTTTGTATAGAACAATTTGGCTTTGCTACTATAAATCCTTTTTTTGTTCCAAGTCTTTCTCTTTGTTTATGGATTATCTCAAGATGATCAGCATTTACTTCTGGTATTACAACAGGAACATCATCAGTAAATCTGTGTGCAGAGTTATTAGAAACTACAGGAGTTTCATGTTTTGCATATGCTTCTTCAATTTTTTTTATTTCAGCTTTATCCATATTTACAGCACAAAATACAAAGTCAACTTGTTTGCAAATTTCATCTATTTCATAAATGTCTTTAACAACAAGATTTTTAATATATTCAGGCATTGGGGATTCAAACTTCCATCTGTCTTTAACTGTATCAAAATAAGTTTTTCCAGCAGAGCGTTTACTAGCTGCTACTACTTTAACATCAAAATATGGGTGATTTTCGAGAAGTGTTACAAATCTTTGGCCAACAAGTCCAGTGGCGCCAAGAAGGCCTACGCTTAATTTTTTGCTCATTATTAATCCCTCCATGAAAAGTTTTGATTTATAGTATAATTATACACTAAAACATTGATATGGTGGGCGCATAAAATGTTGTAAATGTTGTAAATTGTGCTATGTTTTTTTATTAAAATGAAAATTGCAAAATACTAACAATTAAATAATTGCAAGTTTATAAGCATTATTAATGTTTATAAAAAAGGACCCATGCTAAAAAGCATGAGTCCTATATATTTATATTATACTGTGAATAAAAGTTCACCGTAAGTTGGTAATGGCCAGAATTCACTGCCAACTATAGTTTCAAGTTTATCTGCAGCAGCTCTTACAGCTCCCATTTTTTCAAATACATCAAACTTATAAGCATAAGCTACAGCGTAAGCATCTTCATCTATAGATTCAGCTTTAAGTGTTGATGCTTCAAGAGCAGCAATAGCAGCTTTTAATTCAGCAGCAAGGCTAGCAACTTCAGTTAATAACTCAGTTTGAACACTTGCATCTACACCAGCAGCTTTAACTGCAGCAACTGATCCAGCAAGACTAGTTTCAAATTTAATAACAGCAGGTAAAATCTGACGTTTTGCTATTAAAAGTGTTGTAGCGGCTTCTATACTGATTGTTGTTGAATAATTTTCAAGAGTAACTTCATAACGTGAATGCATTTCTGTTTTGCTTAATACTCCGAATTTTTCCATTACAGCTACATTTTTATCAGCTATTAAAGCTTTTGCTGCTTCAACAGTAGTTTTTATGTTTGGTAAGCCTCTTCTTTCAGCTTCAGTTACCCATTCATCTGAATAACCATTTCCGTTAAATATAACTTTCTTATGTTCTTTAACAATTTCAGTTAAAATAGTTTGAACTTCAGCTTTTACATCAGAAGCTTTTTCAAGTCTATCTGCTATATCAGATAGAGTTTCTGCAACTATTGTATTTAATACAGTATTACAATCAGCTATATTACCTGATGAAGGAACCATTCTAAATTCAAACTTATTTCCAGTGAACGCAAATGGTGATGTTCTATTTCTATCAGTTGCGTCTATTTTAAGTACAGGAAGTGTAGAAACTCCAAGATTTAAATCAGATGCAAATTTTGAACTAGTTGCAACACCTTTTTCAAGTTGTTCTATGATATCTTCTAATTGGTCACCTAAGAATATAGAAATAATTGCAGGTGGAGCTTCATTAGCACCTAAACGGTGATCATTACCAGCATTTGCAGCTGAAACTCTAAGTAAATCAGAATATTCATCAACAGATTTTATTACAGCAGTTAAGAATAATAAAAATTGAAGGTTTTCATTTGGAGTTTTGCCTGGTTCAAGAAGGTTTTCGCCATCATCAGTACCCATTGACCAGTTGTTATGCTTACCTGATCCGTTAACACCAGCAAATGGTTTTTCATGAAGTAAGCAAACTAGACCATGTCTTAATGCAACCTTTTTCATTATATCCATAGTTAACTGATTGTTGTCTGTTGCTACATTTGTTGTTCCAAATATAGGAGCAAGCTCATGTTGTGAAGGTGCAACTTCGTTATGTTTTGTTTTTGCAGGAATTCCAAGTGCCCAAAGTTCTTTGTCTAAATCTTTCATGTAATCAGAAACTCTTTGTTTTAATGTTCCAAAATAATGATCATCTAATTCTTGACCCTTTGGAGGTTTTGCACCAAATAGAGTTCTGCCTGTATATATAAGGTCAGGACGCTTGTCATAATATTTTTTATCAACTAAGAAATATTCTTGTTCAGGTCCAACTGTTGTTATTACTTTTTTAGTTGTTGTGTTTCCTAATACTTTTAAAACACGTAGAGCTTCTTTTGAAAGAGCTTCCATTGAACGAAGAAGAGGTATTTTTTTATCCAAAGCTTCTCCCGTATATGAAACGAAAGCAGTTGGAATATATAATGTTCCGTCCTTTACAAAAGCAGGTGATGTTACATCCCATGCAGTATAACCTCTTGCAGCGCAAGTTGCACGAAGACCGCCTGAAGGGAATGAAGATGCATCTGGCTCACCTTTAGTTAATTCTTTACCAGAAAACTCTAATAATGCTTTACCATCTGAAGTAGGGGAAACAAAAGCATCATGTTTTTCAGCTGTAGTATCAGTTAAAGGTTGGAACCAATGAGTGAAGTGAGTAGCACCTTTTTCAACAGCCCAGTCTCTCAATGTAGAAGCAATAACATTTGCAACTTCTAAATCAAGCACTGCACCTTTTTCAATTGTCTTTTTTAAAGCTTTATATGTAGCTTTTGGAAGACGTTCCTTCATAACAGCATCTGTAAATGCATTTGAACCATAATTTTCATTAAAATTGCCCATTTAAAATTCTCCTCTCGTAATTAAAAGCTATGCTTAAATTATTATCGTGTTATTTTATGTTGTTAAACTTAATTATAATCTTATACCCGTTAATTATAATATAATTATTAATGATGTACAAGATTAATTATAAATTTTCTATTAGAAGTTTGATAATATTGAAATTTTGTTAAATTATAATGAAAAATGGGTAAAAAAGCACCAAGTAAATATTAGTAAATGCATTTATTAGAATAACTACACTTTTTTTAAATATATATGTGAGTTATAATTAAAAAGTTAAAGTAATTAATACGGCTTCTACATGGGTTTATTAGCCTGTGGAGGCTTATATATGACTTGAGGTGATGTAATGGAAATTCAGAATAAACCAATAGGTATATTTGATTCTGGGGTTGGTGGTATAAGCGTTTTAAAGCAGGCAATTAAAGTACTTCCAAATGAAAATTTCATTTATTATGGCGACTCAAAAAATGCACCATATGGAACAAAGACTGTTGATGAAGTTAAAACCCTCACTTTTAATGTGGCAGATTACCTAATAAATAGCGGTGTCAAAGCTCTTGTGGTTGCGTGTAATACAGCAACTAGTGCAGCTATTAATGATCTTAGGAAAAAGTATAAAATGCCTATAATAGGTATAGAACCAGCACTAAAGCCTGCAGTTTCATTAGATAGAAAAGGGAAAATTCTAATTATGGCAACACCAATGACGCTTGCAGAAAAGAAGTTTCACAATCTAATGAAAAAATATGAAATTAAAGCGGAAATAGAATCACTACCATGTCCAGGACTTGTGGAATTAATTGAGGATGGAATTTTTACGGGTGAAGAAATAAATTTATACTTAAAAGAAAAGCTTTCACCGTACATAAAGTATGGAATAGCAGCTATAGTGTTAGGATGTACACATTATCCTTTTATTAAAAGAGAACTTGCGAAAATTGTAAAAGATGTTCCTATAATTGATGGTAGTTTAGGGACTGCAAAGCAGCTTAGAAAGAAATTGGCTGTAATGAAGTTGCTAAATAATAGTAGTGAGAAGGGTAAAGTTGAAATTTTAAACTCTCTTGATGATACAAGGATAATTGAAATTAGCAATATGCTTTTAGAAATGGATATATAATGTAGAAAATTATACAAGCATTCCTTATTTTTTTCTACATTCTAGTGTATAATAATGTTATAAAATAGCATGGAGGAGATATAAAATGATACCAATAGTTACAATCAAAATGAAAAGCGGAGATGTAATGAAAGCAGAACTATATAAAGATGAGGCTCCAAATACAGTTAAAAACTTTATAAGTCTTATAAATAAAGGATTCTACGATGGTTTGACTTTCCACAGAATTATACCTGGATTTATGATACAGGGAGGATGCCCTAAAGGAAACGGAACTGGAGATCCTGGTTATTCTATAAAAGGTGAATTCACAAGCAATGGTTTTAAAAATGATATAAAGCATACAGAAGGTGTTTTATCAATGGCTAGAGCTATGAGCCCAAATTCAGCAGGTAGTCAGTTTTTTATAATGGTTGCAGATGCACCTCATTTAGATGGTCAATATGCAGCTTTTGGAAAACTTACTGAAGGACTAGATGTAGCAAAAAAAATAGTTGCTTTTAAAGCTGACTATAATGATAGACCACTTGAAGATGTGGTTATTGAAAAGGTTACAGTGGATTGTTTTGGGGAAGAGTATGGTGAGCCAGAAACTGTTTAATCTTAATAATATTTATAAATAGATATACATTTATGAGGGGTGTGAAACAAATATGGGACTAAGTAACGATAAATTAATTTTAGTATATGGTTTTAATCAAGAAGAGGTAGTTAAAATTGGCGAGTTTATATTAGCTGATGATGTTGCCAAACTTAAAGTTATTGATAGTGGTATGGCCACTATGAAAATCGGAAGCATAATTGAAGGTTTAAAAATATCTACTGCAAGTAATATAGTATCAAATCAAAAGGTGATTTTATTTAATAATTTAGATGATAAAGAACTTCAAAATTGTGTAACTAATTTTAAGCAGATTGTTGGCACAGATGTTATTTTTGCAGTAGTTACAGAAACCTCCATTAAATGGACGTTTAAAGAATTATTAGAGCACCTTATTGAAGAAAAAAAGTGGGCAAGTAGAAGAAAAAAATAATACTTTAATTAAGGATTGATGTTATATGACGAGAATTGGAGATAAAATAAAAACATTAAGAAGTGAAAATGGAATGACTCAGAAAACTCTAGCTAAAAAGCTAGGGGTTTCTGAGAAATTTATAAACGAAATTGAATCGGGTAAGAGGGTTGCAAACGAGGCAATTATAACTAGAATTTCTAAAATATTTGGCAAGCAGTTAGATGATGTAAATATGTACGCAGAAGAACAAGCTGCTGAAAAAGCTGAAAAGAAGGAATATACAAAAGTAAATAAGGTAATTAAAAAATCAGAAGCAAATGATGTATGGAGTGATGCATTAAGTTCTATATTGAAAAATGTACCAGTTTATAATATGGATCTAAAAACGGTTATTTCAACAAGACAACTTCCCGTGGTTGCCAATAAAATAGAGGGATATGCTCAAGATAAAGTATCTTTTGTAGAAATCGAAAATGATGAAATGCTTGGATTTAGGATAGCAAAGGGTGACATTGCATTTGTTCATATGACAAGTGAAATCATAAACAATTCAATATGTATAATAGAATATAATAATGAAAAGATGATAAGACAAATAAAAAAAATAGATAGCAGTAAAATTCTTTTGATAAGTAATACGAGCAGTGTTAGAACTCAGACTGTTAATACAAAAGAGTTAAAGGTGTTAGCTAAACTTGAAAAAGTAGAAATTAAATTGTAATTTAATAAAAATAATTATTAAGTAGGTGCATTTATTAAAAAACAATGTATAATTAAAAGGAATACAGGAGACTAAATAATTGATAATTATTTAGGGCAGTATAAGGAATACAGGAGGCTAAATAATTGATAATTATTTAGGACAGTATAACGAACACAGGAGGTGCACATATGAAAGGAACCGTTGTAGGAACTTGGGTAAAAACTTGTCGAAAACTTTATAGCGACGATGTTGTAAATGAGGCTCTAGAAAAAATAGGATATGGAAGCAAAAAAGTATTTTCACCAATTGAAGATGTAAAAGATGAAAATGTAAATGAGTTTATGAAATATATCTCAGAAAAGCAGAATGTGACGCTAAAGGAACTTTGGAGAGCTGTTGGAGAAGATAACATATATTCATTTCATCATGATTATCCAGCATTTTTCAAACATGACAACTTATATTCATTTTTGAGAACCTTATTTGATATCCATGTAGTAATGACACAAAGATTCAAAGGTGCAAAACCACCAATTGTTTCTATTGAGGCTATTTCTAGCAGGGAGGCAATTTTTACTTATAATTCTAAAAGAGGTATGTTCGATTATCTTGAAGGAATGTTAGTAGGAGCTGCCAAATTTTTTAAAGAAAAAATTGAAATAGAGGTATTGGAGTCTACGCCAAGCTCTGTAAACTTAAAAATTAAATTCGATAAAGATATTTATTATAAAAAAGTCTATAGAATAAACAAAATTCTCTCTTTAGGTTTTATAAAAAATATAGAAGGTAAAGCTGCTTTAATAACATTTTTAATTTCAATAATAACTTCTATACCACTGCTTGGCACTAATAATATAATAAAATCAATTATTACAGCGGTTATAGCTGGCGTTGTTACTTTTATAGGCGTAAAAATATTAATGAGACCTAAAAGATTAATAGAGAAACAAATTGAAAAGATTAATAATCACAATTTTGTCGTAGATAGCAAGATTGAAACTGGAGATTATTTTGAAAAAATATATGACGAACTTATAAAACACCAAAAAATGATAAGCAAAGATTTTGTTGGCTTTAAGGGTATTACAGATGAAATGAATAGTTTTGTGAAGAAGATAGAGGGAATAGCTAGTGTAATGAGAACTACTTCCGAAGAGATATCAGGAGTAGTTGAGCAATTGGCAAACACAGCAGTTGATCAAGCTCAGAATACGCAAGATTGTGCAACAACATTAAATGAAAATGTTAATTCTTTAAACAATTTAGTAAAGAAGGAAAATAACAATAAGGAACAGCTAGAACAAGCAATAGATATAATAAATGACAGCTATGAAAATGTTGAAACAACTAGTAAAAACATAATGAATAGTTTGACAAAATTCCAAGAAGTTAAAGATAAGGGTGTAGAATTAGGTGGAAAAGCTAATGATATTAAGGAAATTGTATTGATAGTATCATCTATATCTGAACAGATAAACTTATTAGCGCTTAATGCTTCTATTGAAGCCGCACGTGCGGGAGAAGCAGGAAGAGGCTTTAGTGTAGTAGCGGAAGAAGTAAGGAAACTTGCAGAGCAGACAGGTTCAGCTGTTGAAAAAATAACTAGTAATTTAGAAACTTTTGTTGGAGATTTGCATGGACTTGTTGAGAAGATAGGAACACAATATGGCGTGCTTCACAATGAAATTGGAACACTTCAAGGTGTAAGAGATTTGAGCTATAAAGCAAAAGTGTCAGCAAAAACAGTTTCAGAAGAAATGATTAAATCCGCAGATAAATTGGACAAAGAATCTAAGTATATGTCAGGTATATCGCAGAATATAGAATCTTTAGCGGCTATAGCTGAAGAAAATTCAGCTTCTTCAGAAGAAGTAAGTGCCAGCGTTATAACATACACAACTGGAATTAAAGAATTAACTGACAATATGGGTGAATTTAAAAAAGTTACTGATGGATTTACTGAGGATTTAGAGAAATATAAAATATAAAGAACAAAAAATATATTTATAATAAATGGCTTGTTTCAGCTTAAGGAAGTGTAAGGTAATTTCTTAAACTGAGACAAGCCATTATTTTTATACACCTCTTAAATCAAAATGTGGTACAAAACTTTCCTTAACAGTACCATCTTCTTGAATAAATGCATTTTTAATACCTATATCTATGCAATGATTTATTAGGCTGTCATAATGTTTGGGGTTTAAAGGTTTGTTTATTTCCGGGTATTCTTTGGAATTAAACATAGGTGTATATTGGTTCATAATGCTTATATAAATGTTATCCCCATATTTATTATATATGTAATCAATTAATTTTTTAGAGTCAAATAGGAGTCCCGGAAGCATAAGATGCCGTATGATTACACCGCTAGTTAAAAGGCCGTCTTTATTAAAAATAAGTTTTGGAGCTTGCTTAAACATTTCATCTATAGCTTTAGAGGCAAACTCAAAATAGTTAGATACTTTTGAATATTTTTTTGCATATTTGTCACTCATATATTTTAAATCTGGTAAATATACATCAATGTAACCATTCAAGGCTTTAATAGTATCTATATTTTCATATCCATTACTGTTATATACAATAGGTATTTTTAGGCCTATAGCTTTGGAAAGTTTTATGGCTTCTATAATTTGTGGAACAAAATGAGTAGGTGTCACAAGATTTATATTGTGAGCTCCTCTTTCTTGCTGCTCCATAAAAATTGTTGATAGCCTTTCTATGGAAACTTCCTTTCCAATACCTTCTTGACTTATCTCATGATTTTGACAAAACACACAATTTAGGTTACAGTTTGAAAAAAACACAGTTCCAGACCCTCTGTTTCCAGAAATACACGGTTCCTCCCAGTCATGAAGAGAAACTCTTGCTATATTTAAATTAACATTAGATTTACAAAAACCAACTTCATTTTTTAATCTATTCACGTTACAATTTCTTGGGCACAGTCTACAATTTTCCAGCATACTTAGCATAAAAAATAACACCTTCTTAATCATCTATTACGTTTATAAAATATAACACATTGAATTATAAAAATAAAGCTTATAACTCCAAAAGCAGGATATAAGAAGTTTATTAACTGTTTAAAGCCTATCTGTGAAATTGGAAGTGCTATTAACAATATACAAAATATGGACTTTTTATAACCTATATTTAAAGACTTTTCTATAGTTTTTGAAACACTATATATGTTTGAGACTTCTGTAGAAAACATTTCAAGCCAAATTATGCCAAGTAACATTATTTGAATAGTTCTACCAAAGCGGTGAACAATATATAACAGAGGTATATCATATTTATATATATATGGAATATTCATCAATAACATAAAATTAATCATTTGTGATAATAAGGTTAGAACTAAAGCACCAATTATAATGCCTATAAATAATTGTTTTTTACTATTAACTTCTTTTGTAAAGGGTACTAAAACACCACTGAAGGAGATTGTATTGAAGCTAGCATAAACCACTGATGATAAAATCCAATAGTGCTTTTCATAGGGAATGGTTTTTAATTCATGTACTGTAATAATATTTCCTGAAAAGAACACAAAAAGTATAAAAATTGTAGTTATAACTATTATTAGAGATGGCACAATAACAGAGTTGATTTCTATAAGACCATCCGTGCCTCTAAGTAACACTATAATAGTAATTAAAGACATAACAGCTATGCCTATCCAATTTGGAATGCCAAAGTATTGATGGATTAATGAACCACTTCCAGCTAATATTATTGCTGCACCACTTATCATAAAAAAGCTTGTAAGTAAATCAGTAATTTTTCCTAAAAGGCTTGAATTTACAAGGATTATAAGCTCTTTATATGAGCTTAGGTTGTATTTTGTACTTAAATCTATAATGATAAAACTTACACCAATATATATAAATGTACAAATAAAAATTCCAAGTAAGCTTTTGGGACCAAAGCTTGTAAAAAATTGTGTTATTTCTTGTCCAGAGGCGAGTCCTGCCCCAACTATTGTCCCAATGAAAACTGCTGATATTTGGAAAATTGTAAAAATAGATTTCTTCAAATTATCACTCCATTAAATGCTTGTACTATAATATTAAAATTATGCATGTTCTGGTATTGATATGATAGTATGGAAGTAAAAAAAAGTTTTTTTAATGATTATCTATGTTTTATATAAATGAATTTTATATTTTGTGGAAAACTATTATAAAATTTATTTGTATCGGGGGAAAATATATGAAGAAGACGTTAAGTATAATATTAATGTTATTATTATTGCTTTCTATGTCGTGTAGTAAAAATAATGTTGAGCAAAATACGATACTTGGGAAGTTTAACATTGATAAAGCTATAAAAACTGTAGATGATTATATGATTGCGGTTATGAAAAACGATGTTAATCTTCAAAATAAATTATATTCAAGTAAATTAAAAAAAATAAGTAATACTAAAAATAGAGAAAACCTCATCGTTAATGGATACAAATTTGATGAAATAACACAAGCTGGTGATATGGGGATAATGCAAGTGAAGGTAAGTGAAATAAATAGTAATGTACCATATGCTTCACTTAAAACCGAAACATTTAAAGTAATAAAAGAGGATAATTCATATAGAATTAAAGGTATAGATACACAAAATGAAAAGGAGCTATTTGTTTCAGGAATAAACAATGATCAGATAAGATTGAGAACTAAAAATAATGTTAAAACAAATTTGGTTACAAATTTTGATGGTATGCCTAAATATTATTATAATCAAGATGATAAGACTAAAAATGAGAAAATACCTATATCTATGGATGAATTTGGATTGGTAGGCTTAAGCTATGATGGAAATTCTGGATTTATAACAACAAAAGGTAAAAATCCATATATTGAAATAGTAAATTTTGATGAATCCATGGCAACTCAAGGAGGTGTATCAGGCCAAGGACAAGGTGGTAGCACATCTGGAGCAGGTACAGGATCAGGTACAGGATCAGGTGGTGGAAGTACTGAAAATGATATTGTGCCTGAAAAACCAATAGGTAAGGAAATAGTATCACTAGATGTAATTCCAAATGCTATTATAAAAAACTCTATATATTCTCTAAACAATAGATATCTTGTAATACAATATGCAAAAAATAATTCTGGTAACACTTTAAAGATGTATAAATGTAAAGATGGCGATGATATACCTTTTGATTTTGAAAAGAACTACCCCATAGATAAGGTAGATCTTACAATAATTAATTTTGTAAAAAATGGCCTTATATATAGGGTCACTCCAAGAGCAGCATATGTTAATGATAAGAGCTTAAAAAATATTGTTGGGACATGGCAAATTGACACTGATGAATTTAAAGTTAAATCTGTAAATGAGGCAAAGGCAAATACTTCACAGTAAAACAGTGTTTATTGGATGTGATATAATTAAGTTTATAATAGATGAAAATTGTAACCTAATATAAAGAGATTGCGAAGTAATGGTGAAGGGTTTTAACGATTGCTTCGCACGTTAAAAGGTGAAGGGTCGCCGCATTGGCGAGGTGATGGTTTTTATCCTTGCAAGGCTCGGATAAAAGGTGAAGTGTTTATGGATAAATCCATAAAGGCTAAGGAAATTTTTCCTCCTACGTCAGAAAAATAATGAACTTAATTTTATATGTCTTTAATATACAAAGATAACTCTGCTATATATTTTAACCGTAGGTTTTGCTTTTAGGCGTAGCCTCTGGTGTTAATATGATAGTTAATAATAACTGTAGATTGAACACCACGACCTGTGGTCAAAAAATGAAGAATAATATACTTTAGATAACAACTAATTAAATTCAAAGATTTTTCGTAGCATCGCGGAAAAAAATCATCCATAGTTTTTTCCCACGGAAAACCCATCACCTTTGACCAGCAAAGCGCCTGTCAAACCCTTCACCTCGCTTTAGTGACACTTGGCCTTTTTACCGCGAAGCATTGGTGAAAACCCTTCACTCGTACTTCGCAATTTATAACTATTACGTAAAAAACTTTTATATATGAGAGGGTGATAACTTAATGGAAGAAAACATAACATGGAATGGAAAAAGATATCACAGTTTAAATAGTTTTCTTAGAGGAAAATTTGGACAAAAAGTATTTAAAATATCTCTTGATGCTGGATTTTCATGTCCAAATAGAGATGGTACAATAAGTAAACTTGGGTGCGTATTTTGTAGTGAACGTGGTTCTGGCGATTTTGCAGGGGATAGGCAGTTTTCTATAAGTAAGCAATTTGAAGATATAAAAAAGATGATGAATAAAAAATGGAAAAGTGGTAAATATATAGCTTACTTTCAGGCCTATACCAATACTTATGCGGATGTAAGTATATTAAAGAAAGAATATGATGAAGCTTTAATTCAAGATGATGTTGTGGCAATGGCAATAGCTACAAGGCCAGATTGTTTAAGTGATGATGTGTTAGATTTATTAGAAGATTACAATAAAAAAACATATCTTTGGGTAGAACTTGGACTACAGACAATAAATGATAAAACTGCCAGGTTAATTAACAGAGGTTACAATTTGAATGTATTTGAGGAATCACTAGAAAAACTAAGAAAAAGAGGAATTGATGTGGTAGTACATACTATCTTTGGGCTACCTGGAGAGTCTAAAGAGGACATGCTTAAAACTATAGATTATATTGCACATAAAGATATAAAAGGTATAAAAATCCACCTTCTGCATCTTATGAAAGATACGCCTTTAGTTAATTTATATGATAGTGGTAAACTTAATTTTTTAGATGAAAAACAATATATTGATCTAATATGTGAATCAATAACCAGGCTTCCAAAAAGCATAGTAATACATAGGCTTACCGGGGATGCACCAAGAGATCTTTTAATTGAACCTAAGTGGAGTCTTAAAAAATGGGAAATTTTAAATGAAATCGATGGCAATATGGAGAAAAAAAATTTATACCAAGGTTTGTACTTTCATACAAATTAGCTAGGGTACTTTTGTCACTTTTACAAATGGATAAAAGAAATGTAATGGTTTAAAATGAAGACATAAGAAAGTTAGGGGGAGTTATACATGTCAGATTTATCATTAAAACACATATATAAAATATATCCAGGAGACGTAACAGCAGTAAAGGATTTTAACCTTGAAATAGAGGATAAGGAATTTATTGTATTTGTTGGACCTTCAGGTTGTGGAAAGTCTACTACATTAAGAATGATAGCTGGTCTTGAAGAAATATCAAAAGGGGAACTTTATATAGGTGGGGAATTGAAAAACAATGTTTCACCTAAGGATAGAGATATAGCTATGGTATTCCAAAACTATGCACTTTATCCTCATATGACAGTTTTTGATAATATGGCATTTGGATTAAAGCTTAGAAAAATTCCTAAAAAACAAATAGAGGAGAAAGTTAGAGAAGCAGCAAAAGTTCTTGACATTGAACATCTTTTAGATAGAAAACCAAAAGCTCTATCAGGTGGACAAAGGCAAAGAGTTGCAATGGGAAGAGCAATAGTTAGAGAACCAAAGGTATTCCTAATGGATGAGCCTTTATCAAATCTTGATGCAAAACTTAGAGTACAGATGAGAACAGAAATAGCTAAACTTCACAAAAGATTAGAGACAACGTTCGTTTATGTTACTCATGACCAAACAGAAGCAATGACACTTGGAACAAGGATAGTTGTTATGAAAGATGGTGTAGTACAGCAGGTTGCCTCACCTCAAGATTTGTATAATCATCCGGTAAATATTTTTGTTGCTGGATTTATAGGAAGTCCTCAAATGAACTTTATAGATGCAAAAATTGAAGATGCTCAAGGTAAAATATTCGTCAATTTTGAAGGCGAAAGAATACAATTGAATGAAGAGGCTAGTAAGGTTATTAAAGATAAAGGATATACAGGAAAAGACGTAATAATGGGAATAAGGCCAGAAAATATAGATGATGATGTTGAATTTATTGAAAAGCATAAAGATGCTGTATTTAATGCTAATGTTGAGGTTACAGAGCTTATGGGATCAGAAACCTTCTTATATTTGAAGAAAGGTAAATCTTCAATCACTGCTAAAGTGGATGGAACATCTAAAGCAAAAACAGGAGATTCTATAAAAATAGCTTTAAATTCTGATATGATTCATATATTTGATAAAGAAACAGAATTAACAATAGTATAAGGTGGTCTTTTATGAGAGAAATTAAGAATTTTCTAGAGGATCTTAGCAAGAAAACAGGCATTAACTTTAGTATAGTGAATGAAGATAGGGTTGCTATTTTTACAAGTGAATACTTTGAAGAAAATTCTAATGTCATGTACATTTCTCTTAATTTAGGAAGACAAAAAGCCAAGATATATATAAACAAACAATTTAAGGAATGTATACCTCTCTTAAAATATACTATAGAAGATAAATATAAGGAGTTATACTCTGAAAATGAAAGAGTTATAAAAGACATCTTGGATGGAAAAGAAGTATCAGATGAAAAGGTAAATAAGTTTATTCCCTTTCTAAAAGAAGGGTGTATATTATTAATTATAAAAACTGAGGGAAATATACACGACACAATAGAAGTTATTAATCAAATTTATAAGGATAATAATGTTATAACAGTTATTTGTGATGAAAACATTGTTGTTATAGTAAATTTTAAAGAAATAATGGAGCATGCAAAGGCAATAAAAGAAGCAATAAATTCAAATCTGTATTGTAAATGTTATGTTAGTTTTAGTAGTGTTTCGCATGATAAATATGAGATTAAGAAAGCCTTTGATGAAAGCAAGGAGAGTATGATGTTAAGGGAAAGATTTTCTCTTAGAGAGGATATTCTTGATTACAAAAAATTACTCTTTGAGAAAATTGTGTATAGTTTAGATTTAAGGTTTAAAGATGAATTTTTAGATAGCCTTAAATCAAAGTTTAATTCATTTGATTCAGAAATGATATCGACAATAGATGAGTTTGTAAACAGTGGTTTAAACATAAGCGATGCTGCAAAAAAATTATACATTCATAGAAACACTCTAATATATAGGTTGGATAAAATTAAAAAAGAAACTGGCTTTGATATTAGGAATTTTAAAGAAGCAACTGTATTTATAATTGGATTTCTAATTTGGAGAGAGAATAAATAAAAATTTATTTTAAACTAGCTAGATTACCCCTTATTATAAATAGACTATATTTTTCAGAAATGAAATGTATAGTCTATTAATTTTTTATGGAGTTAAATAGTAGCTAAGTGATATAATTGATAAAAGTAGGAGGTGTTTTTATGAAAATTGATGTAATAATATCTGCTGATGATATAAAAGAAGAAAAGATAAAAGGAAAATCAGTGGTAGTCATAGATATATTAAGAGCTACATCAGTAATTGTAACAGCTATAAATAATGGATGCAAAAAAGTCATACCTGTAGTAAATGTTGAGGAAGCAAAGGATATAGCCTATAAAGATAGAGATTTGTATTTATTAGGAGGAGAACGTAAAGCATTAAAAATAGATGGTTTTGATTTTTCAAATTCACCACTAGAATACAAAGCTGATGTAGTTAGAGATAAGATTGTTGTAATGACAACCACTAATGGCACACGGGCAATTAAAAGGAGTTCTAAGGCTAAAAACATAATAATAGGAGCCATGCTTAATGCCAAGGCAGTTGCAAAAAGACTCTTAGAAATAAATAATGATGTTGTTATAGTAAACTCAGGAACATATGGGCAATTTTCAATAGATGATTTTATATGTACAGGTTATATACTGAGTTTGTTAACGGAAAGCACAAACGTAGAATTAACAGATATATCAACCACAGCATTATATATATACCAACAAAACAATGATATAACTAGTTTTATAAAGTATGCGAAACATTATAATGTTATTAAAGAATTAGGACTTTTTGAAGATCTTAAATATTGTACTACAAAAGATATAACGAATGTTGTACCAGAATATAGAGATGGAGAAATAACAGCACTATAATTTAAAAAAATTTACGGATATAACCTTTTTTTATCATCCCAAAGATAAAAAAAGGTTTTTATTTTATTAATTAAAAAAATTTGAAGTGTTTTTTGTCCATAAATCGTTATATTAAGTGTAAGGATAAAAAAGGTGGTGATAGTTATTGAAAAACAGAACTTTGAAAATTATATAAAAAAGTATGAAAGATTAATCATAACCATTTGTTTATCCTTTACAAAAAATTATTTTGATGCTGAAGATTTGGCACAACAAACTTTTTTATCAGCATATGAAAACTATAAAAAATTTGATGGGGAAAATTTCAAAGCATGGATTACCACAATTGCCGCAAATAAGTGTAGGGATTATATTAAAAGTCCTAAAAGAAACATTTATAGTTTATCTAATGAAGAATGTGAAACCATAGAACATGATGGAAATTCTACAGAAGAAATTGTAATTGAAAAACAGACATCAGAAAATATAAGAAATTTGTGTAATAAATTAAATGAACCTTACAGAGCAGTGGCATTAAACTATTTCTGCGAAAATATTAAACTTTCTACTATGGCAAATGATACAGGACAAAATATAAAAACACTACAAACACAGCTTTATAGAGCTAAAAAGCTGCTTAAAATTTTGTGGAAGGAGGAATTTATATGAAAAATACTTATTTTGATGAAAATGGGCATCTATTAAAAATAGCAATTAAAAAATTTAAAGATGGTACATTGGATGATGAAAATCTAGTTTTAATAGCGAAGCACATCGGTAGCTGCGAAAAATGTGCGGATTTAATTGCCAATAGTTTTAACTTTGATGAACTTTTAGAAGCTCCATTGGGTTTTGAAGAAGAAATAGAAAACAAGATAAAAAAGAAAAAGAAAGATAATATTCAATTTATGTTTTATTCATTTAGAGTTGCTATGGTTGCATGTATTGCATTAATAGTTGTTTTTTCTAATACACTAAACATATCGGGAAACAGAAAGTTAGAATTAAACAATATAAATTCCCAAAATTTGAGTATTGTAAGTCATATTAATTCAAGTCTTAATAACTTTTCTGAAAAAGTAATTAAAATGGAGGTTTTTAATAATGAGAAATAAAAGAAATAAATTTTTAACGTTTATGTTTTCAATGTTACCAGGTGCAGGACATATGTTTATGGGATTTATGAAAACGGGAATTTCGTTTATGGCGGCATTTTTCTTCATAATATTTGTAGCAACTTTTTTAAGTATAAGTCAATTTTTATTTATTTTACCGTTGATTTGGTTTTATGCTTTTTTTCATTGTCTAAATATAGCTTCTTTAAATGATGAAGACTTTTTAAGTATAGAAGATGAATATTTATTTTCTATTGATAAAATCATTAAACTAGATAAAAATATATTTGTAAAACGAAGATTATTTGTAGGAATATTATTATTACTATTTGGAATTTATTTGCTTTGGAATACTGTTATACAAAATTTAAGCGGAATTATCCCGGATACTCTATATTCCACCATTTATAATATGTCCAATTTTGTGCCAAAGATAATCATAGGAATTGCAATAATTTTTGTAGGAGTAAAACTTATTGCCGGCAAAAAAAGGGAGAGTGAGATGGATGTTTAAAGGTAGAAGAGTAGGTACTTTAACATCAGGAATAGTGCTTATTATGCTAGGGATAGCATATCTACTTCAATTGTTTTTTCCAGCTGTTAAGTTATCAGCAATAGCATCAATGTGGCCACTTATTCTAATTTTTTTAGGTGTCGAAATGTTAGTATCATATGTTGTAAATAAAGAGGAAAAGATGAAATATGATTTTGGAGCAATATTTTTAATAATAGTTTTGTCCTTCTTTGCTATGGGAATGGGAGGAACTGAATTTGTATTAAATCATTTAGTTCAATTTAGGAATGCAGGTACGTTTTAAAATATAGTTAGGTCATAATATAAAGAAAGTGCAAAGTAAAGACTAAAGAATTTTATCGTAGCTAAAAGCTAGATAAAAAGATTAAAGAAAGCCTGCGGCTAGATGAAAGATTTGATGATGCTAAAAGCAAATTCTCTCACCATTAACGGCATTACCGTTAATTCTTTAATCTTGCCACTCTGGCAATCTTTCACCTTTTTACTCACGCAGTAGAGTAAAAA
>NZ_FWXH01000024.1 GCF_900176305.1 Clostridium acidisoli DSM 12555 | reverse complement strand
ATGATTTTGGAGCAATATTTTTAATAATAGTTTTGTCCTTCTTTGCTATGGGAATGGGAGGAACTGAATTTGTATTAAATCATTTAGTTCAATTTAGGAATGCAGGTACGTTTTAAAATATAGTTAGGTCATAATATAAAGAAAGTGCAAAGTAAAGACTAAAGAATTTTATCGTAGCTAAAAGCTAGATAAAAAGATTAAAGAAAGCCTGCGGCTAGATGAAAGATTTGATGATGCTAAAAGCAAATTCTCTCACCATTAACGGCATTACCGTTAATTCTTTAATCTTGCCACTCTGGCAATCTTTCACCTTTTTACTCACGCAGTAGAGTAAAAAGCATTAACCCGTACTTCGCACTTTCTAACTATCAAGAATCAAAAAATATTTATATAACTTGAAATATATAAAATTTTAAATAGTATGACTCATCTGAAGTCCATAATATCGGATGATCAGGAGCTTGAGTTCTAAATTCTACTTGTCTTAAAAGCCTTCCAGCATCTTTTGCAGCAGCTGAAATAGTCTCCTTAAAAAGTTCAGGGTTCATGAAATGAGAACATGAACAAGTCACAAGGTATCCATTTTCTTTTACAAGCTTTATACCTCTTAGATTAATTTCTTTATAACCTCTTTTAGCACTTTTTATAGTATCTCTAGATTTTGTAAAAGCAGGAGGATCTAAAATTACTACATCATAGGTTTTACCTTCGTCAGACCACTCTCTAAGGATATCAAAAGCATTATGACATTCAAATTTAACCCTATGTGACAGCCCGTTAAGCTCCGCATTCTTCCTACAGAATTCAACTGCATGCTCTGAAATATCAATACCAAGAACGCTTTTAGCACCGGCGATACCAGCATTTAGTGCAAAGGAACCAGTATGAGTAAAGCAATCTAATACTTCTGCATCTTTAACTATTTTATGAATTGATTTTCTATTTTCCTTTTGATCTAAGAAAAATCCAGTTTTTTGTCCATCGGCAATGTCAACATAATATTTCACGCCATTTTCAATAATCTGCACCATTGTATTGAAAGGCTCGGTAAGGAAACCTTTTGTTAAAGCTAAGCCTTCCTTTTCCCTAACTCTAGCATCGCTTCTTTCATAAATTCCTTTAGCACCATAATCTGATACTAGTAAATCTACTATAATATCTTTATATTTATCAATACCAAGTGCTAAAGATTGAATTACATAATAGTCCTCAAATTTATCAATAATTAAACCAGGAAGAAAGTCCGCTTCCCCAAATACAAATCTGCAACTACTTGTATCGATTACCTTTTTTCTGTACTCCCAAGCATTGTTTAGCTTTTTTTTGAAGAAGTCTCTATTGATTTCTTCATCTATATCCCTTGTTAAGAGTCTAATTGCAATTTGAGACTGGTCATTTATATATCCTTTTCCTAAAAATTTACCGTCATATGTATATGATTCTACTATATCTCCATTTGTATATTCTCCATCATATCCATCTATTTCATTGGAAAATATCCAAGAATGACCATTTTCAGCTAATATGTTCTTTCGTTTTATTAAATAAAACTTACAAGTCATAAAATAAACCTCCTGTATTTAACATCATAATTTATAATATCTAAAGAATTATAACACATCTGGAAAACAAAAATATCATATTTTAAAATTTTCTTTGACATAGACAGTATGCTAATTTAAACTTGTAATTATATAATAAAACAATTTTGGAGGAAATAATGAGTATACTTACAGTAAAGAATATTAGTCATGGTTTTGGAGATAGAGCTATTTTTGAAGATGTATCTTTTAGACTATTAAAAGGTGAACATGTAGGACTTATTGGAGCAAATGGCGAGGGTAAATCCACGTTTATGAATATAATTACAGGTAAAATAATGCCTGATGAAGGTAAGGTTGAATGGTCCAATAATGTAAGAGTTGGATATATGGACCAACACGCACAACTTGTAAAAGGTCAAACTATAAGAGACGTATTAAAAGGTGCATTTAAATACTTATTTGATCTTGAAACAGAAATGATGAGTGTAACGGATAAGATGGCAGAGGCAGACACTGATACTTTAGAAAAACTTCTTGATAGAATGGGAACAATTCAAGATTTATTAGATAACAGTGGGTTTTATGTAATTGATGCAAAGGTTGAAGATGTAGCAAAAGGCCTAGGGCTTACAGAGGTTGGACTTGATAAGGATGTAACGGACTTAAGCGGAGGGCAGAGAACTAAGGTACTTCTTGCGAAGCTTTTATTAGAAAATCCAGATATTTTACTTTTGGATGAACCTACAAACTATCTAGATGAACAACATGTAGAATGGTTAAGGAGATATCTTGAAGCCTATGAAAATGCCTTCATATTAATATCACATGATATTCCGTTCTTGAATAGTGTAATAAACTTAATATACCATGTTGAAAATAGAAAACTAAACAGGTATGTTGGTGATTATGATAATTTTATGAGGGTATATGAGGCAAATAAAAAACAAGTTGAAGCGGCTTATGAAAGACAACAGGCTGAGATTTCAAGACTTGAAACTTTTGTTGCAAAAAACAAGGCAAGAGCAGCAACTACAGGAATGGCAAGGGCTAGACAAAAACAATTGGATAAGATTGAAAGAATAGAGATAAGTAAAGAAAGACCTAAACCTGAATTTAATTTTAAAGCAGCAAGAGCATCATCAAAACTTATATTTGAAACGGATCATTTAGTAATAGGATATGATACCCCACTTTCAAAGTCATTAAATTTAAAAATGGAAAGAGGTCAAAAGATTGCACTTGTAGGTTCTAATGGACTTGGAAAAACAACACTTCTTAAAAGTCTGATGGGGCAAATACCAGCAATTTCAGGAAGTGTAACTTTGGGTGATTATCAATATATAGGATATTTTGAACAGGAAATAAAAAAGGCTAATTACAATACCTGTATAGAGGAATTTTGGAACGATTTTCAATCGTATAGTCAATATGAAGTAAGAGCAGCGCTTGCTAAGTGTGGACTTACAACAAAACATATTGAAAGTAAAATAACAGTGCTAAGCGGTGGAGAACAGGCAAAGGTTAGATTGTGTAAACTTATTAATAGAGAGACAAATATACTTATATTAGACGAACCTACAAATCATCTTGATGTTGAAGCTAAGGATGAACTTAAGAGAGCTTTAAAAGAATATAAGGGGAGTATACTTTTGGTTTGTCACGAACCTGAGTTTTATCAAGATGTCGTAACGGATGTATGGAATTGTGAGGATTGGACGACAAAAATTGTATAGCAGTTCCATATAACTTTAGCTAACCAAAAAAATATTTTATGATAACAGCAGTGATACTGAAAAGTATCACTGCTGTTTCTATTTTGGAAACTTGATCAATTGTATATAGTGGTCTACCCCCAATCTTAAAATTTGCCAATATATTGTAAAGTTCTTGTGCTATAATATATTTGGAAGTATTTAAAGGAGTGGTTGCCAATGAGTAAGATATTAATATTTCAAAATTTATTTAGAACTACTTCCAATATAACGACTTAATAATATTTTGTTGTAGCTTTAAACTGAATATAAAGTAAGTCTTCATAATATGTAATTAGCTATGTTGGAGTAGTTAAAACCAAACTTAATTTTATGGAGGCAAAGTAAAAAATGAACTTAAAATTAACTAAAAAAAACGAAAATATGGCTGTAAATACAATAAATCATAGACTTGAAACAGAGAGATTAACATTAGTGCCATTACAATCACAGCAGCTTTCATTAGCATTAGAGGATTATGCAAGAATGCAAACAGATTTGGGCTTAAGCGTAATTAATACAATGTTAGATGAAGAAATGGAATATGCTATGAAGGTAAGGTTACGCAAGGTGTTAGAGGATGCTGATAATTACTTATGGTTAACTAATTGGGCTATAATTCATAAAGACAAAAAACAGATAATCGGTTTTATAATACTTAAAGGCTGTCCTAATGAATTTGGTGAGGTAATAGTTGGATATGGCATTGAAGAAAGTCATCAAAGAAAAGGATATGCCACTGAAGCATTAAAGGCATTAATTCAATGGATCTTTAAAAATCCAAAAGCACTTTTTGTGATTGCAGATACGGAAAAAACCAATATGCCATCACATAAGCTTTTGGAAAAGTTAGGTGCAGTAAAGTATAAGGAAACTGACGAAATAGTATGGTGGAGGATTAAAAAACAAAATTTTGTAGTATAGTAACGAAGATTTTTGACGTCTAAGTTATTGATTTCTGCAATATGTTATTTTTAAAAATGCTTATGTTGTCATCAGAAATCCAACCCTTATTGTTTATATTGGTTTTAGAGAAAAATCTAATTTCGTACCAAATTTCTTGGAATACTTCAACAGAATCAAGTATTTCAATATCTAGATTTTTGTCTAGTATACACAAAACCGGAGAATTTTTTAATGGAGAAATATGTAACTTACAAGGATTTTCAATAACTCCGTAAGCGTAATTTGTTGACTTATATAATAAGGTAATATTTTCTGATTTCATTTTTGAACTATTTATATTTTCCTTTAGTGAATTGTTTTGCTTCGTTAAAAGCATTAACTGTCTTTTTTGTAGATAACACAGATTATAAAAATGATATATAATGCCAGTTGAAATTGCAATCAATATAATAAATAATATAAAAATGAACATTTTAACTCCTTAAAATTATTATTAATAAGATTCACTATATTTATAATATATGACCATATATATGAAAAATGCATAAAAAAATATTAAGCAGTTTAGACAAAATCTAAACTGCTTCTGAAATTTCTCTATATCCATTTATATAAATATCAGCGTTATTCATTATGTCCTTTTTCTGATATTCAGAGTAAGAATCATGAACACCTACAACCTTCATTCCTGCGGCCTTTGCCCCCATTACGGCGGGTAAAATGTCTTCAAATACAACACACTCACTAGGACTAACTGACAATTTTTTTGCAGATAGTAAGTAAACATCAGGAAAATCTTTTCCACGATTAACTTCATCAGTAGTAGTTATAACATCAAAAAGGTCATATATACCATGACGTTTAAGAACGGTTTCTAAAAGCATAGTACAATTACTAGTAGCTATAGCTAATTTTATTCCTTTAGCCTTAAGTTTAGAGAGGTACTCTTTAGCGTATGGTTTTAAATTTACATTACTTGCATATTCAATGTATGCTAGGTCATTCCATTCGTTTACAATTTCCTCTATGGAGTCTGATAAATTAAAACGGTTTTTAAAATATAAAGCTGTTTCTTCAAAACTAAGATGTATTATATCATCTCTAAGTTTATCAGGAACAGAGAATCCTCTTTTTTTTAGGTATTTAATATCTATAGTATCCCATACCCACATAGAATCGATTAATGTACCATCCATGTCGAATATGGCAGCACTAATATTTTTTAACATATACATATCACCTCAATTTAAAATGTAGAATTATCACATTAAGTATCCATATACATTATACTATATTAAATATAGTATAAGAAGTAGTTAACGCAATTAGAATTCCAACTAAAACGTCAGATGGATAGTGTACGCCTAAATACATCCTAGATACCCCAACAAAGGTCGCAATAAAGAAACTAATGAATACAAGGTGAGGGAAGGCTAATGACAACATAGTAGCCATAGAAAAAGCACAGGTTGTATGACCAGATGGAAAAGAATAATTGTCAATACCTATTTTTTTTATATTAAGATTTTGTAATATTAAATAAGGCCTGAGTCTATTTACATGGACTTTTATTATTCTAACTATGATAGAACTAATAATAAGAGCAGAGGCAGTATACAGAGATAATGTTCTAGTATAAGGGTTAAAAAAAGTTAATATACAAAATAATATTGCAAAGATACTTGAACCAATGTAAGTTACTAGAGGCATAACGAAATTTAAAAATTTACAATGTATGGAGTTATTAAAAATCATTAAAAGAGCAGTATCTCTTTTTTGAACACGATTTAAAAAAGAATTCATAAGTTCACCACCTAATAAGGATATTATATAGTATGAAAAAGAATTCATCCTGTAAACAATATTTTATAATAAATGTGTTAAAGAAGTTTTAAGGATAAGTTAAAAATTAGAGATTGTTAAGAAAGTTGAATTGAAAAATACAAAAAATTGCGAAGCAAAGTGAAGGGTTTTATCCTTGCTAGGCTCGGATAAAACCCTTCACCTTTGACTAGCAAAGCGCCTGTCAAACACTTCATCTCGCTTTAGCGACCCTTCACCTTTTCACCGCGAAGCATAGGTGAAAACCCTTCACCTGTACTTCGCAATTTATTACTATTATGAATAAACAATGTATTTAGAAAAAACCAACATTAAAAGTGTCTTTCAAATATACTTATCTTTTCTTCATCCATAAAATCACTTGACGAATTTATGCCGATTTTTTTTAATACCTTCTTCATCTGATTGCTATCAATTGAAATTCTTACTTTAGAGTCTTCAGCAAATGCATCAACTTTAAGTTTCCCTTGTTCTCTAGGAATTAAAGCTTTAGGTCCACCAACACATCCACCAATACATCCCATTCCTTCGATAAAGTTAGCATATATTTCTTTATTTTTTGCTTTTTCAAGAATATCTTTGCACTCTTTAACTCCATTAGCTTGTGCACTTATAAAGAGATGTTTTTTTTCTGGGAATAGCCTTGTAACTGCTTCATTTACGGAAATAGATACACCACCAGTACGAGCATACAATCGTCCTTCTCTTGAAGCATAGTCTGTAGATGGATCTTCAGGAAGTTTGCTTGGGTCTATATCTAATGCCTCAAAAATGTCTTTAAGTTCTGCAAAGGTTAGTACAAAGTCTATTGCACCTAAAAGATCTTTATCTTTTCTTTCTGCCTTTTTTGCTATACATGGACCTACAAATACTACTTTACAGTTGCTATTTAGGTTTTTAATAACTCTACCAGCGGCAATCATAGGAGACACAGATGGAGAAACGTATTTAACCATATCACTATAAACTTTTTTTAACATGCCAACCCACATTGGACAACAGCAGGAAGTAATCATAAGGTCATCTTTAGAATTTATTTTTGAATCAAATTCACATGCTTCTTTTAAAGTGAGCATATCAGCAAAAAAAGCAACTTCAACCATATCAGCAAAACCTAGCTTTTTGAAGGCTGTTCTTAAATTATCAATAGTAACAGTAGGACCAAATTGACCTATTATAGCAGGGGCCACTGCAGCAATAACAGGGGTTTTACTCTTTAAAAGTTCAGCAAGGGGAAGGAATTCAACATTATCTAAAATGGAGCCCAATGGGCAACCTTCTACGCAAAAGCCACAATCTATGCACAAATCTTCTGATATCTTAGTGGAACCACTTTCTTCATCAATATAAATTGCATCAAATGGACATGACTTTTGACAGGCTGTAATACCATGTTCATCGGCACATTCCATTTTGCAATTATTTATCTTGTTAACAATTTTATGAGTGTAATTGTACTGATTAATTGCATCTTTTAAAGTTGAAATGTAGTCTTTATTGTCACTGTATTTTAGTTCTACACCACATAAGGAAGAGACAGCTCCGCTTAAAGCCTCTTTATCTATATTTTCATTGGAAAGTAGTTCTGATAAATAAGCATCAAATGT
Source organism: Clostridium acidisoli DSM 12555 (assembly GCF_900176305.1). GTDB lineage: Bacteria > Bacillota > Clostridia > Clostridiales > Clostridiaceae > Clostridium_I > Clostridium_I acidisoli. The sequence continues at coordinate 24,471 of NZ_FWXH01000024.1, read as the reverse complement.
ACCATTGTAATATGAACTAACTAAGTTTTTAAAAATACCACTGTATTCTGCTTTCATATGTACTCACTCCTCTTGTAATTTATTATTAATTTTAACCATAGACAATAGGAAATATACTTTAGAATAGCAAGCTAGAAAATTCAGAAAATTTAGTTTTCAATATATAGTATATACTAATAATGTTAAAAAAACTAGAAAAATGTAAAACGTATATTTGAAAGTAAGTTTGGTAATATTTTAGATGTGATATGTTTTTAGGTAATTTAAATAAAAAAAGATAACAGACAATAAGTCTGTTATCTTTTCAGATGGTCGGGGTGACAGGGATTGAACCTGCGACCTCATGGTCCCAAACCACGCGCGCTCCCATCTGCGCCACACCCCGAAGGACATGTACTATTATATACAAAATTTTATGGAAAAGCAAGAGCTATTTTAAAATACTTAATTTAATCTTTATAATATGAAGAAATTGCGAAGTAACCGGTTAAAGATTTTTACTCTACTGCGTGAGTAAAAAGGTGAAAGATTGCTAGAGTGTCAAGATGGAAGAATTAACGGTAATGCCGTTAATGGTGAGAGAATTTGCTTGCAGCAAAATGTCTAGGATGATTTTTCTACGCTATGCTACGAAAAATCTTTGAACTTAAATTTATAAATCTAAAGTATTTTGTACTTCATTTTTTTGACGTAGGAGAAAAAATTTCCTTTACCTGTTACGTAAGTAACTTCTCTCACCTTCGACGGGCTTGCCCTCGTTAATTCTTCCATCTACCCGAAGGCTTTCTTTAATCTTTTTATCTAGCTTTAGCTATGATGAAAATCTTTAACCAATGCTTCGCAATATATCACTATTATGTAGTTAAAAATTAATTTATTGAAAAATCCAGAATGTATTTACAAAGACCTATCATTAGTGTATTATGTAGATATAACAGTAATAGAATAAGAGGTGATAAAATGAAATTCGTTGACAACATACCAATTTATATTCAGATTATGAACTACATTAAGAGGAAAATTATCACTGAAGAATTAAATAGAGGGGATAAACTTCCATCTGTAAGAGAACTCGCAGAATCGATAAAAGTTAATCCTAATACAGTACAAAGGGCATATCAAGAGTTAGAAAGAGAAGATGTTGCTTACAGTCAAAGAGGTCTTGGAAGATATATAACAGAAGACGAGGCAAAAATAAAATTATTAAGAAGTGAAATGGCAGATGAGATTATAAAGACATTTATTGATGGTATATGCAAATTGGGATATAGTCCAGAAGAAGTATTTGATATATTAAAAAAGAGATTAGAGAAGGGGTGCACAGATAATGGGGACAATTCTTAAAGCCACGAGTCTTACTAAACAATATTCTAAAAACAGAGGATTAAATGGATTAGATATTGAAATTAAAACAGGAAGAATAGTAGGACTTTTAGGACCAAATGGAAGTGGAAAAACTACATTTATTAAAATAGCAGCAGGTATTTTAAGGTATACTGCTGGGGAAATTTTAATAGATGGCAAGGAGCCAGGTAAATATACAAAATCTATTGTTGCATATCTACCAGACACAAATTTTCTATACAAGTGGATGAAAATAAAGGACGCTATGAAATTTTATAGTGAAATGTTTAGTGATTTTGACAATGAGAAGTGTATAGAACTTTTGGAATTTATGAACCTTGATACAAATGATAAGGTTGTTAGTTTATCTAAGGGCATGCTTGAAAAATTAAATTTATCATTGACACTTTCAAGAAAAGCAAAACTGTATATATTAGATGAACCACTTGGTGGAGTAGATCCTACAGCAAGGGAAAAGATAATAAATGCAATATTAGACAATTTCAAAGAGGACAGTTCCATGATTATAACTACTCATTTAGTAAATGATATAGAAAAACTTTTTGATGACGTTATGTTTATTTCAGAAGGTAAAATTATTCTAGAAGGCAATGCAGAAGAGTTAAGAATATCAAAAGGAAAGTCTATAGATGAATTGTACAGGGAGGTATTTCAATAATGTTTAAGCTAATAAAATATGAAATTATAGGTAAATATAAGGCATTAGGAATACTAAGTATAATTATTATAATTCTTAATCTATTACTACTAACTAGATGGAATAGCTGGGGAAAAGGTCCAGTAATAGCTTTATCAATTATGATATCAACTGTAGCAACAGTTGTACTATTTATTTGGTGTATAGGCATATTTTCTCATGACGTTTATGATGATAAGGGCTATTTAACCTTTACAATTCCTCAAAGCGGATATTCTATACTTGGATCAAAGCTTATTGTTTCTTTAATATTTTCTATTATAATAAGCATAGTTTCAGGAATTTTTATATATGGATTCACTATAAATACTGTGGATATTTCAAAAGAATTAGATACGGCTGGAGTTAAAATAAATATAATTACAAGTGTTTTATTTGTCATATCAATGTATGCTGAATCAATTCTTGGGCTACTGGAAATATATTTTGCTATTACTATAACAAGGCTAGCTGTTTTTAGAAAAAAACTAGGGAAATTTATCGCTTTTGTGGCATTTATAATTGAAATGGTTATTTTAGGCTTTGTTAATTGGGGATTAGGAAAAATATTTCCACAGGAGTTACATGTTAAAATATTTAATGGAGTTTCAGGAAGTATAGCTAATTTTTCTGGTTCAGGAACAGATATATTTACGAATGGCATATCTATTGAAATCGTAAGGGACCTTGTATTCCCTATTTTATTGTTTATTGGATTGTTTATGGCAACCTCATATATGATTGAGAAAAAAATTGATTTATAATATTGTATTTTTAGCTAAATAATAAATAAGAAGGTTTTTCAGTTTTCTATTAACTGAAAAACCTTCTTATTTATTTAGAGATATCTTTTTTATCACCAATACCTCTTGTTGGAACTGTAGAAACGATGAAACCAACAAGCACAGAAACTAGGGCTGGGTTTATAATATTTATATACATAACATAACCTGTTTTATATAAAATATAAGCTGCTATACTGTTAATTAAAACGGAAGCTATAAATATATATATCACAAACTTAGCAAATGAACTCATTAATTTTTCATAAAGTTTGTGTCTAGTGGGACCGTTGATTACATTTTTAAATATAAAGTATGAGATTAATATAAAAATCATATCTAGAACGGCTGAAATAATAAAATTGCGCATAATACAACAACTCCTAATAAAATTTTAAGTAATTATATTATGCATAGTTATAAATAAAATTATGCTTTCTTTTCGAATAAAAAAAATCGCAGTCACCCACGGTTTGAAATCTTAATAAAAATAAAAGCCATGGACTAAACAGTCCATGGCAATATGTTCAAACAAATTAAAGCATATAATATATTTGTCAACCATAAATTACTAGTTATTCAAATACATTTCTCCAATTTCAAATACGTTACCTGCACCAACAGTTAAAAGCAAGTCACCTTCGTTTAACTCTTTATCAAGACAAGCAACTACATCATTAAAATCATGAATATTTTTACAGCTAATACCAGTTTTACTTATGGAATCCGATAACATTTCAGAACTTACAATTCCAGTATCTTTTTCTCTTGCAGCATAAATATCTGCTAATATAAGATTATCAACTCCTTGGAATGCATTTGTAAATTCATCAAAAAGTGATATTGTTCTTGAATAGGTATGTGGCTGAAATACGCAAAATACTTTTTTATGAGGATAATTTTTTATGGCTGCTAGAGTTGCCTTAATCTCTGTTGGATGATGGGCATAATCATCTATTACAACAACTCCATTTTTGGTTCCCTTATATTCAAATCTTCTGTGAGTTCCGCCAAAATTCTGTAATCCGGATATAATTGAATTATTACTAATATTAAGTATAAATGAACTTGAAATTGCAGCAAGTGCATTTAATATATTATGTTTACCGGGTACATTTAGTTTTACACTTAAAATAAATGTACCAGCCTTAAATACGTCAAAAAATGCACATCCTCGATTATCAAATTTTATATTTTTTGCAGTTACATCACCTGAATCAATACCAAAAGTTACTACATTGCAAGAAGCTGTCTTTGCAATCTCAGCTGTTCGTTTATCGTCAGCATTAGCTACAAGATAACCATCTTTAGGAATAAGATTAATAAATTTCTTGAAAGTAGCTTGTATCTCATCTATATCTTTATAAAAATCAAGATGATCTGCATCTATATTTAATATTACACCTATATATGGGTAAAAACTCAAGAAGGAAGCTTTATACTCGCAAGCTTCTGTTATAAAATATTCACTTTTACCTGTTCGCACGTTGCCATTTATAACGTCAAGTTCACCACCAACTAATATTGTTGGATCTAAATCTGCGGATAAAGTTATATGAGAAATCATGGAGGTAGTGGTAGTTTTACCATGAGTTCCGGAAATAGCTACATTGTATTTATGACCTTTCATTATTGCACCTAAAAATTCTGCTCTTGTATACATAGGTATATTTAATTCTTTTGCAGCAATAATTTCAGGATTTGAATTTGGTATGGCAGCAGTATATATTACTATATCTACGTTTTTTAAATTTTGGTTATTATGACCAATATAAATCTCTCCACCTAATTTTGAAAGCTTTTCTGTAAGCGAAGATGCTTTCATATCAGAGCCGGATACCTTATATCCTCTAAGTAATAATATTTCTGCAAGACCACTCATGCTTATTCCACCTATTCCAATAAAGTGAATCTTTTTGTTGTAGTCAGTATTTAAATCGAAATTCATAAAATCAACTCCTATATAATAAGTTCACATTATTAATTATATACAAATATAAAAAAAAACAATACATAAAATAATAATATAATATAGTATTATGAATATTTATATTGATAAAGGCTATAATATAGCATAAAATATGAATAATAGATGTGTAAATTAAAAAATAATTCGTAAGTTAATGTAAATGGGTGATGTTATGGAAAAATTTAGTAGAAATCAGAGGGTATCTGCAATTACAAAACTTTTGGTTGAAAATCCGAATAAAATTGTTAATTTAAACAATTTTACTGAAATATTTAATGCAGCAAAATCTACAATAAGTGAAGATGTAGTTATAATTAGAGATATATTTAATAAGTTGAAGGTAGGAAATATAGAAACGATATCAGGAGCTTCAGGTGGGATTAAATATGTTTGTGGAGTATCTGAAGAAGAAAAAGAGAAATTTGCAAAAAAGCTATGCTTAATTTTAGCAGAAAAGGATAGAATAATACCAGGTAACTTTATTTATATGACAGATATAATGTACAATCCTGAATTTGTACATGAGGCTGCAGTTATATTGGCTTCAAACTTTAACGATACTGAGGTCCAATACGTGGTAACAGTGGAAACTAAGGGAATACCACTTGCATATGAAGTCGCAAAAATGCTTGGAGTTGAACTTATTATAGTTAGAAGAGATAGTAGAGTTACTGAAGGACCAACCGTTAGTATAAATTATGTTAGCGGCTCTGGTAAAAGAATTCAGAGTATGTCATTAGCTAGAAAAGCAATGAAAAGAGGAAGTAAGTGTATTTTTATAGATGATTTCATGAAAGCAGGAGGAACTGCACTTGGAATAGTAGATCTTTTAAGAGAATTTAATAGTGAACTTATAGGTATAGGTGTATTAGTGGATAGTATGGAGAATAAGTCAAAGTTAATTAGCAATTACATATCAATTGTACAATTTAATGGTATATCAGAAGGTGGATCAGCTATCTTAGTACCTTCTAAAAACATAGAAAAGTAAATTTTTCAAAAAAGTTAATAATTTTTTGAAAAATAAGAAGGAAAAATATAAAATATAGAGAATAAATAAGTATAAAGCATCTTTGGAGGTGGATTTAGATAATGCAGATTACAGATGTAAGAATTAGGAAAATCACTACAGAGGGAAAGATGAAGGCCATAGTTTCAGTAACTTTTGATAATGAATTTGTCGTTCATGATATAAAAGTTATTGAAGGTCAAAATGGTCTTTTTATTGCTATGCCTAGTAGAAAGACACCAGATGGTGAATTCAAAGACATAGCGCATCCAATAAACACCATTACTAGAGAAAAGATACAGACTGCAATTTTAGACGAGTATGAAAAGGTTAAGAATGAAGAAGAAGTGAAGACAGAAGAGTAATAACCAAATAAAAAGGAGTAAAACTCCTTTTTATTTTGCCTAAAATTAAATTATTTGAAAGTTATAAAAATATCCTTGAGTGTTGAAAATATATTAATAATAAAATATAATATAAAATGTTAATTGTTGAAACGTGTTTTGTTAAACAATATAAATAATAATATTAATATTAACCATGAAGAGGTGTTAATGTGTATAAATGTGCATTGGTCCTAGCAGCCGGAAAAGGTAAAAGGATGAAATCAGATTTACCAAAGGTTATACATAAGGTTTGTGGCAAGGAAATGGTAAATCACGTAATTGACCTCATGAGGAAGTCAGACATAAAAGATGTTGACGTAATAATAGGAAAAGGTGCGGAAATTGTAAAAGAAGTAACAGTATCAAAGAATGTTGATTATTCGTTACAACCTGAACAATGGGGTACAGGACATGCTATTATATGTGCCAGAGATTATTTAGAAAATAGAGATGGAACTGTTATCATTTTTAATGGTGATGCACCACTTATGGTGGAAGATACCATAAGAAGATGCATAAAGTTTCATGAAGAGGGAAATTATAAGGCTACATTGATTACATCTATACTTAATGATCCTACGGGTTATGGCAGGATAGTAAGGGACGTAAATGGAGTTGTAAAAAAAATAGTGGAACATAAAGATTGCACTAAAGAAGAACTTAAAATAACTGAGGTCAATTCAGGAATATATTGTTTTGACATAAAAAGTCTTTTAGATGGATTAGATAAATTAGATAATAACAATGCGCAAAAAGAATATTATCTTACTGACATGATTCAGATATTAAAAGATTCAGGTAAAGATGTTGGAGCCGTAGTAGTTGATTTTGAGGAAACGTTAGGAGTAAATTCAAGAGAACAACTTTCAGAAGTTGAAAAGATAATGAGATCTAGAATTAATAAGAGACACATGGAAAATGGAGTTACTATAATTGATCCGAATTGTACATATATAGGTGATGATGTGCAAATAGAAAGAGATACTATAATATACCCTGGAAATGTACTTGAAGGAAACACTATAATAAAAGAAGGATGTACTCTTTACCCTAATTCTAGAATTTTAGATAGCACTATAAATGAAAGGGTAATAATTCAAAGTTCTGTTATATTAGAAAGTTCTATTGGAAGTAACACTACAGTTGGACCATTTGCTTACATTAGGCCAGAAAGTAGTATTGGCAATAATGTTAGAGTAGGGGATTTTGTAGAAATTAAGAAGTCAACCATTGGTGATAATACAAAGGTATCACATCTAACATACATAGGTGATGCAGAGGTAGGAGAAAGTTGTAACTTTGGATGTGGAACTGTAGTTGTAAATTATGATGGTAAGGCTAAATATAAAACTGTAATTGGTAATAATTCCTTTATAGGATGCAATACAAATCTTGTGTCGCCTGTAGAAGTTGAAGACAACACATACATAGCAGCAGGTTCCACAATAACTGAAACTGTCAAGAAAAATAGTCTCGCAATAGCTAGAGCTAGACAGGTAAACAAAGAAGAGTGGGTAACAAAGCAAGGATTAAATAAATAATTTAGGAGGATTAATCTATTATGATTTGTCATGGAAAAAATATAAAAATATTTACAGGTAACTCAAATCCAGAGTTAGCAATAAAAATTTCAGAATTGTTAGGTGTAGAAATTGGTGATTCAAAAGTATCAAAATTTAGCAACGGAGAGACTTCTGTAGATATTAATGAAACAGTAAGAGGTGCAGATGTATTTTTAGTTCAAACTCTTTGTGAGCCTGTTAATGATAGTCTTATGGAACTTTTAATTATGCTTGATGCTTTCAAAAGAGCGTCAGCAGGTAGAATAACAGCAGTAATACCGCATTATGCATATGCAAGACAAGATAGAAAAGCTAAAGCAAGACAACCTATAACTGCAAAATTGGTAGCAGATTTAATACATACAGCTGGGGCTGATAGAGTTCTTACTATGGATTTACATGCAGCTCAAATACAAGGATTCTTTGACATACCAGTTGATCATCTTGAAGGAGTTCCGATATTAGCCAAATATTTCAAAACTTTAAATTTAAACAAAGATGAATTAGTAGTTGTTTCACCAGATATTGGTGGAGTTAAGAGAACAAGAAAATTCGCTGAAAAACTTGGAGCTCCAATAGCTATAGTTGATAAGAGAAGACCTAAACCAAATGTTTCAGAAGTAATGAATGTTATAGGTGATATAAAGGATAAAAAAGTAATTTTAGTTGATGATTTAATAGATACAGCAGGTTCTATTACAAATGCTGCAGATGCACTTATAAAAATGGGAGCAACAGAAGTTTATGCTTGCTGTACTCATGGAGTGTTATCTGGACCAGCAATGGAAAGAATAGAAAAATCACAAATAAAACAAGTTGTTGTCTTAGATACAATACCAATAGTTCAAAATACACCTTCTAGTAAAATAAAGGTTTTAACTGTAGCAAATTTATTTGCAGAAGCAATAAGAAGAATTTACGAAGATATTGCAGTAAGTAAAATATTTGAAGAAGAATTTGAAGATAGATAATAATTAAATTAAGCATAAAACATCGCAAACTACCAATTTAGTATGCGATGTTTTGCTATATATTTAAATTATAATTAATAATTTGTAACATTAATGATTATAATCTAAAAGTGTGGTAAATTATATTTAGTAGGCTAAATTAATACTAAGTGCAAATAATTGTAAATTATTTGTGACTATCAATTAATGCAGGAGGGCATAGTGATGGAAGGAACATTAGGAACAATTTTAATTGTTGATGATGATGAGAATATAGCAGACATAATAAAATTATATCTTGAAAATTCAGGGTATTCTACAAAACGTTGTTATGATGGAAAAGAAGCTGTAAGTGTATTTTCCGAATATAAGCCGGATTTAGTTCTTTTGGATGTAATGCTTCCACATATGGATGGAATAGATGTACTTAAAGCAATAAGAAAAGACTCAGAAGTTCCTGTAATTATGCTTACCGCTAAAGGAGAAACTTTTGATAAGGTTTTAGCATTAGAGCTTGGTGCAGATGATTACATTGTTAAGCCATTTGAGCCAAAAGAATTAATTGCTAGAGTAAAGGCTGTTTTAAGGAGATACAGTGCTGATACACAAAGCAAAGAGGAATTAAGATTTGACAATATTGTAATAGATATGAATTCATATACAGTAAATTATAATGGAGAAGAAATTAAAATGCCACCTAAAGAATTCGAGCTCTTATATTATCTAGCAAACAATAAGAACAGAGTATTTACTAGAGAACAACTTTTATGCGAAGTTTGGGGATATGATTATCCTGGAGACTCTAGAACTGTTGATGTACATGTGAAGAGATTAAGAGAAAAGCTTCAAGGAGGAGAAAATTGGCAAATAGAAACCGTTTGGGGCGTTGGATATAAATTTGAGGTGAAGTAGCTTATGAAAAAAGGGCTATTTTCTAAAATGGTGACAGCATATACTATTATTATAGCTATATTCTTTGTTATTATTTCACTGGTGCTGTCAATTTGGTTTCAAACATATTATTTTGATAATTTAAAATCTCAGTTTAGTAAGAAGGCAGAAGGAATAGCAAAACTTGCATTGCAGTATGAAAATGGAGATATGACCATTGACTTATTAGATCAATATCTAAAAGGTTATGGGGATTATTTTAATGCTAATGTTATGCTCCTAGACAATAATGGATACATATATGATGTCTCTAATGTGGAAAATAATAAAGTTATTGGAAAACAAATAAACGGTGAAGATATAAGCACATTAAGAAATAATCAGGTTGTAACGACAACAGGAAATTATCATGGATTTTTTAGTACATCAAGTCATACATTTATAGTACCAATTGTAGCAAATAATACTTTCGCAGGGGCTATAATGATGAGCACACCTTTATCAGAAATAAAGGAACCGCTTTTTAAGGTGTATATAATAATATGGTTAATAGCAGTATTTGCAATAATTATAGCGTATTTTGTAATTTATTATTTATCTCAAAAAATATTAATAAAGCCGCTTGCAAATATAAATGAAGTTGCTAGAAAGATAACAAAAGGTGATATTGGTATAAGGGTAGAGGTTAAATCGGATGATGAAATAGGTGAACTGTCAAAATCTTTTAATGATATGGCAGATTCTATAGCAAAAGTTGAAAATAATAGACGAGAATTTATATCAAATGTATCACATGAAATAAGATCACCAATAACATCTATAAAAGGATTTATTGGGGCAATAATTGATGGAGTTATACCAGCAGAAAAAGAAAATTATTATTTAACTTTAGCATTTGAAGAAACCCAAAGGCTTACAAGACTTGTAAATGATTTATTGGATTTATCCACAATCGAATCAGGACGCGTAACACTAAACTTAATAAAGTTTGATATAAATGAAATTATAAGACGTACTGTAATAAAATTTGAAACAAAAATCAAAGAAAAGAATTTGTTAGTTGATGTATGTTTTAATAAAGAATCATTATATGTGCTTGCCGATATAGATAGGATGACACAGGTTGTTACAAATTTAGTAGACAATGCTATAAAATACGTAAATGATGGTGGAAAAGTAAAAATAAATACTAAAGTAAGAGGAGATAAGGCATTTATTTCAATATTTAATGAAAGCAATTCGTTATCTGAAGAAGACTTAAAACATATTTGGGATAGATTTTATAAGAGTGATAAATCTAGAACAACTAAAACAAGTACAGGACTAGGTCTTCCTATAGTTAGAAGTATATTAACACAACATGGAGAAGATATATACGTAAAAAACATTAAAGATAGCGGTGTAGAATTTACTTTTACACTAAAAAGAGATTAAAGATATTACATGCAAGTATTTTATGAGGAGGTGTTACTTTGAAAGAAGATGAAAAGTGTATAAAAGATGTTGAATGGAAAGAAGTTGAATGTAAAGGAGAAAACCTTGCTGGAGAAATAAAGTTTAGAAACAAGAGTAAAAATTTAAGTTTTATTGGGATTTCCAAAGGTATAGTTTTCATATTAATTGCTACTTTTTCTGGTGCCATATCAGGTAGCTATATTGCAAATAAAAAATATTCGGAATTAAAAACTCAAAGAAATAATACATCGGTTTTTCAAGGTAACAAGATTTCTAATAATTATACAAGTAAACCTGAAAATTCATCTCAAAATTCTATAGCCATGGTTGCTGAGAGTGTAAGTCAATCGGTGATAGAAATCATAGATAAAGACAGCAATGATGATGAGCTTAGTTCAACTTCTGGAATAATATTTAAATCTGACGGATATATTGTTACAAATTATCATGTACTTCAAGATGCTAGTAAATATTCTGTAAAACTTTCATCAAAAACATTACCAGCAAAAATAATTGGATATGATTTACTAACAGATCTAGCTGTTTTAAAAATTAATGCAAAAAATTTACCGGCAGCTACATTCGGGGATTCTTCTAAGGTACAGCTTGGTGATTGTGTTGTAGCAGTTGGAAATCCAGATGGAAATACAACAACAGGAATAGTCAGCTCCACTAATAAAAAAGTTAGAAATCAAAATGATTTGATAGGATCAGATACAACTTATGATGTTATTCAAACAGATGCAATTATTAATCAAGGAAACAGTGGAGGCGCATTATGTAATTTAAATGGTGAGGTTATAGGAATTAACAGCTTAGGTGTAAATGCTAGAAATAAAGGAGACGGTGTCAGCTTTGCTATATCTACAAATGAAGCAAAGTCCATAATTAATTCTATAATTAAAAGCGGTCATGTGGTAAGACCATATTTAGGTATACAAACAGAGGATTATGAGTCAGATGACAAAGCTCAAACCAAAGGAGTAATTGTAAAGGCTATTATTAAAGACACAAAAGCTGAAAAATCTGGTATCGAAGTTAATGATATAATAGTTGAGTTTGATGGGGTAAATTTGTACTCTACTGATGAGTTAGAAGAAATATTAGAGAAACATAAAGCCAATGATTCTATACCTCTCAAAGTTATGAGGAACGGCAAATTAATAAAATGCACCGTTGTGCTATCAGAGAGACCGGATAATTGATATTGATTAAATCAAATGAATAGTTTAGGTTATAGCAGTAAAAAAATTTTACTGCTAATTTTATAATGAAAAGATTTTTAGTATAATAAATGGTGTTGTGATAAAATTAAAAGGAAGTGGAAAATGGTGTATCTTGTAGTTGGTCTTGGAAATCCTGGCCGTGAATATGAAAACACAAGGCATAATGTGGGATTCAATGTTTTAGATTTGATTTCAAATAAGTATAATATTGATATTAATAGGACAAAATTTAAAGGTATATATGGTGAGGGAAGAATAGGAGATGAAAAAGTAATTCTTCTGAAACCATTAACCTATATGAATTTGAGTGGAGAAAGCGTAAGGGAAATTTGTAATTTTTATAAAATACCAAACGAGAATATAATAATTATATATGATGATATAAGTCTTGAAGTTGGAAGAATGAGAATTAGAAAATCTGGTAGCGCTGGCGGACATAATGGTATAAAGAACATTATATTAAATTTATCCAGTGATGTGTTTCCAAGAATAAAGATAGGGGTAGGAGCACCGAGGGGAGATTTAATTGCACATGTATTAGGTAAACTTACCAATGAAGAAATGGATGTAATTGATAGGGTTTTTAATGCTGCAAGTGAAGCTGTAGAAAGCCTTATAAAAGAAGGAGTTACTGAGGCTATGAATAAATTTAATGGCTTTCAAGGATAGTAGTTTAAGAGGCAGAATAGTGTAAACGACTGTTCTGGGCTCCAAAGAGGAATGCAAGAGGTGTTTATATGAGATTTAGAGGGCTTATACAGCCTTTAATAGAAGATAAAAAATTTATTAATGTAGTTAAGAATATAAACGAATGTAAATTTCCTATGAATGTATTTGGATTATCAGAATCAGCAAGAAGTTATTATATATATAGCACATATGAAGAAATGAACAAACCATTTGTTATTGTTACAGATAATGATGTTGAAGCAAAAAAGATATATGAAGACTTATCTTTATACATACCAAACGTGTACTATTTTCCAACTAGAGAAGTTGTGTTTTATAGTATTGATGCTATTTCTGGTGATTTAAGATGGGAAAGAATTAAAGTTATAAAAGAAATATTAAAGAAAAGCAGGAAGATTATAGTTACATCCATAGAAGCATTTTCAGCAGCGTATGCACCAATAGATCTGTTTAAAAAATATTCTTTTAATATAAGTTTAGGAAGTACTATTGAACTTAAAGAATTTACGCATAAACTTGTTTTATCAGGGTATGAAAGGGTTGATATTGTTGATAGTAAAGGTCAATTTTCCTTAAGAGGTGGAATTATTGATATATTTCCGCCTACATCAATTTTGCCATATAGAATAGAGCTTTTTGGAGATGAAGTAGATTCAATTAGGACATTTAATACAAGTTCTCAAAGAAGTATTGAAAAGGTGAACAAAATAGAGATAGTTCCTGCTAAGGAAATCATATTAGAAGAAAGCAGCATAAAAAGTGGATATGAAAAGATTGAAAAAGAATTAGCAACAGTTATAAGTGGCTTAAAAGAAAAAAAGGACAAAGAGGCTGAGGAAAAAATAGGCAGCATTACAAGAAAAAATCTTGAAACTTTAAAGGAAACTTCTAGTTTTGAGAATATAGATAGCTTCTTACCATTTTTTTATGAGACTCCTTCTACATTTTTTGATTATGTAAAAGATTCCATAATAATTGTTAATGATGATTTAAGATGTAAGGGTAAGCTTGAAAGTGTATATTTTGAATTCAGAGACAATTACGAAATATTTTTGCAAAGAGGGGATATACTACCCAGTCAAGGAAAACTCCTTATTGATGAACGGGAAGTTTATGAAAGATTCAATGATAACAAAGTAATAAATATGATGGGCATTGAAAAAACAAATGGATTTTTAACCGCTATTTCTAGTGAAACATTTAGATCTATAACATTAAGTGGTACAGGTGGTGTTATAGATGTACTATTGGATGAAATAAAAGATAAGAAACAAAAAGGATATAAGACTTTAATTTTATGTGGCAGTAAACCTAGAGGTGAAAGATTAGTTAAGACCCTTAGAGAAAGAGGCATTGAAGCTACATATAGAAATGAACTTCAAAATTTTCAGTTTGGAGAAGTTGTTATAACCTTTGGTAGTTTAGAGAAAGGATTTGAGTATCCAGATCTTAAAATATGTGTAATTTCAGACAAAGAATTATTTGGTGAAACTAAAAGAAAAGTAAAAAAGAAAAATAAAAAAGGTGTAGGTAAGATAAAAAGTTTTACTGATCTTAAACCTGGAGATTATGTAGTTCATGTAAATCATGGAGTTGGAGTATATAAAGGAATAAGACAGCTAGAACTAGATGGACATAAAAAAGATTATCTTGAAGTTAGCTATTCAAGTGATGATAAGTTATTTGTACCAGTGGAACAGCTTGATTTAGTACAAAAATATATTGGAAGTGAAGGGAATTCACCAAAAGTTAACAAACTTGGAGGGAATGAGTGGAATAAGGCCAAAAACAAAGTAAAAAAATCTATAAATGAGATAGCAGAAGAATTAGTTAAATTATATGCAATAAGATCCGAAGCAAATGGCTATACTTATTCAAAAGATACAGTTTGGCAAAAACAGTTTGAAGATGAATTTCCTTACGATGAAACGCCAGATCAATTGAGCGCTATACAGGATATAAAAAATGATATGGAGACTGGAAAGGTTATGGATAGACTCCTATGTGGTGACGTTGGTTATGGAAAGACTGAGGTAGCTGTTAGGGCGGCATTTAAGGCTGTTATGGAAGGTAAGCAGGTTGCTTTTTTAGTTCCTACAACTATTCTAGCGGAACAACACTACAATAACTTTATAAAAAGGTTTTCTGATTTCCCTATAAAAATTGATATGATAAGTAGATTCAGAAATTCTACTCAGCAAAAAGCTACAATTAAGGCTTTAAAGGAAGGAAATGTGGATATACTTATTGGTACCCATAGGATACTTCAAAAAGATGTTCAATTTAAGGACCTTGGGATTTTGATTGTAGATGAGGAGCAGAGATTTGGAGTAACACATAAGGAGAAAATAAAAAACTTTAAGAAAAATGTTGATGTTCTTACTTTAACAGCTACGCCTATACCTAGAACTCTCCATATGTCTCTTACTGGTGTAAGAGACATAAGTGTAATTGAAACTCCACCAGAGGAGAGATATCCTGTTCAAACCTATGTTGTAGAATATAATGAGCAGCTTATTAGGGATGCCATAATGAGAGAATTAAATAGAGATGGACAGATATTTTTTGTTTATAATAGGGTTGAGAGCATAAATGAAATGGCAGCAAAGATATCGAATCTTATTCCAGAAGCTAAAATTGCAGTAGCGCATGGACAAATGACAGAGAGAGAATTAGAAACAGTAATGTTTAGTTTTATGAATAAAGAATTTGATATACTATTATGTACTACCATAATAGAGACTGGAATTGATATTCAGAATGTTAATACTATGATTATCTATAATGCTGATAAAATGGGACTCTCACAGTTATATCAACTAAGAGGAAGAGTTGGAAGGTCAAATAGAATGGCCTATGCTTATTTTACTTATAAAAAAGATAAAATCTTAGCTGAAACTGCAGAAAAAAGGTTAAAAGCTATGAAAGAGTTTACTGAATTAGGTTCAGGCTTTAAAATTGCTATGCGTGACCTTGAAATAAGAGGTGCCGGAAATATGATGGGGTCAGCTCAACATGGTCATATGGCGGCAATTGGATACGATTTATACTGTAGAATGCTTGAAGATGCTATTAAACAATATAAGGGGGATGAAGATTTCCATCTTATTGAAACTACCATTGAAATTAAAGTTGATGCATATGTTCCAAACTCTTATATACAAGATGAAGTACAAAAAATTGAAGTATATAAAAAGATAGCAGCGATAGACACGAAAGAAGAGTTTTATGATGTTCAGGAAGAATTAGAGGACAGGTATTCAAATATTCCTGAGTCTGTTGATAATCTGATGATTATTGCCTATTTAAAATCAATTGCAAAGCAGATTGGAATTATTGAAATAAAAGATAGAGGTCAATTTGTAAACATAAAATTTGAAAACAAAGATAGGATAAGTGAAAAACTTCTGACTTCATTGATAAAAGATTATAATAAAAATGTAATATTTAAAAATGATGAAAATCCAACAATTGTATATAATATAAAAGATATAAAAAGAGATGATGTACTTAAAAATTTAGTTAAGCTTTTAGAATATATGAAATCTATAGTTGAAACAGATTGAATATATGTTAAAATTAAAATTATATGACAAAACACCATAAAATTTTAGGGGGAATACTATTGAAGAACGTAAAGAAAATTGTAGCAATAGCTATAATTGGTATAATCACAGTAGCATTTAGTGGATGCAATATGATAGAAAAGACACAAGCTGGTATTAATAATACTGTAGTTGCCAGTGTTAATGGTGAAAAAATAACAGTAGGTGAAGTAGAAGCTAGAATGAAAGGTACTGAAAACCAATTAAAGCAACAGTATGGTAGTAATTATGCCAGTAATTCTACAGCTGCAGATCAGTTAAAGCAAGCAAAAACGCAAATGCTGGAAGAAATGGTTACAGAAGATTTATTGCTTCAAAAAGCAAAAACTCTCAAATTAGTTCCATCTGATTCAGCTATTAATGCAGAAGTGAAAAAACAATATGATAGTTTAAGATCTCAAGATCAATATAAAAAAGACAGTGATTGGAAAGCAGCACTAACCCAAAATGGATTTACAGAAGAGGCGTTAAAGGCTCAGATGAGAAACAGCGTTATAATAGCTAAGGTTACAGATTATATGACTAAAAATGTTAGTGTAACTGATAAACAAATACAAGATTATTATAATTCAAATCAGCTTAAATATACTGAACAGCCAAATACTATAGATATAGCTCATATCTTAGTTAAAACAGAGGCAGAAGCAAAAGACATAAAAGCACAACTTGACAAAGGTGCAGATTTTGCAAGTTTAGCAAAACAAAAGTCAACTGATACTACAAGCGGTGCTGCAGGTGGAGAGTTAGGAACGTATAATCAAGCGAATGACGACCAAAGCAAACAATTAGATGCTACATTTATGACAGCAGCATTGGCACTTAAGGTTGGTCAAATATCCGCTCCTGTTCAAACACAATATGGATGGCACATAATTAAGTGTGTTGATAGAAAAGATTATCCTGTTAAAAAACTTGATGATGTTAAAGCTCAAGTAAAAGATACACTTTTAAGTCAAGCAAAACAAGATGCTTATCAAAAGACACTTGATAAATGGAAGAAAGCAGCTGATATCAAAGAAGAGGCTGATAAATTAAGTTAATAAAGTGAAACTAGCACTTAGGTGAGAGTTTTACGTACGCTAGATAGTGTATGAATATTGATACATATAAAAAGGTCATCTTAAAAGTTTAACTTTTGAGATGACCTTTTTATAATTATAAGTGGAATATATATATAAAGTATGCATTTGTGTATAAAATTTCATTATTCGTAAGATACTATTTGTATAAAATAACAATATCTTAGGAGGTAACATTATGAAAGCAACTGGAATAGTTAGAAGAATTGATGACTTAGGTCGTGTTGTAATACCAAAGGAAATAAGGAGGACATTAAGGATTAGAGAAGGAGACCCTTTAGAAATATTTACAGATAGAGAAGGCGGTGTTATTCTAAAGAAATATTCTCCAATTGGTGAATTGGGTGATTTTGCAAAGGAGTATGCAGAAGCTTTGAATACGTCTGTTGGCGATATAGTTACAATATGTGATAAGGACAGCATTATTGCTGTAAGTGGAGGTGTAAAAAAAGAGTATTTTGAAAAACGTGTAAGTAATGAACTAGAAAAAGTTATGAATGATAGAAAGTTGTATAACATGAATGAAAACAATAACATAGCAATACCATTATATGATGATGAAGATGTTGATGAAAAGTATTCTGCAGAAGTAATAGCGCCAATAATAGCAGAAGGAGATGCAATTGGTGCAGTTGTAATTTTATCAAAAGATGCAGGAATAAATTATGGTAAAACAGAAGCAAAATTAAGTGAAACCGCTGCGCTATTTTTAGGGAAGCAAATGGAACAATAGATTAATAATAAAGTAAAATAGTAATAATCCCTCTAAAACTAAAATAATAATATTTATAGAAGTTTTGGAGGGATAATTTATTATGAAGAGACAATCTCTTATTAAAGGAACTGTAATTTTAGGTGCAGCAGGGATTTTTGTGAAGTTTTTAGGAATTTTTTTTAGATGGCCACTTATAATGTTAATAGGTGATGAAGGAATAGGATATTATCAAATGTCATATCCGCTATATATGTTTTTTATAGCAAGTGCATCAGGAATGCCTGTGGCCATATCTAAAATGGTATCAGAAAGAAATGCTGTTGGAAATAAAGACGGTGCAGAACTTGTTCTCAAAAAGGCATTAATATTAATGACAATAATGGGAGGAATTTTTACAGTATTCATATTATTGTTCAGTAACAAAATCATTTCAGTACTAAATTGGGATAAAAAGTCTTATTATTCACTTGTTGCTATTGCAGCAGCACCACTGTGCATATCTATTGTAAGTGCTTTAAGAGGTTATTTTCAAGGTTTTCAGAACATGATTCCAACTGCTATTTCTCAAATATTTGAACAATGTGGTAGAGTGATTGTTGGGGTTGGACTTGCGTATTTACTTATACCAAAAGGAATAGAGTATTCAGCAGGTGGAGCAGCATTTGGAGCATCATTTGGAGCAATTGTAGCCGGCGTATACCTCAGCATCAAATATATTTCTTATAATAAAGAAAAAAAGACGATAAGTAAAAACAATGAAAAGCACGTTATGTACAAATTATTAAGCATTGCAATACCAATATCCTTAGGTTCGGCTGTGAGTAGTGTAATGAGTTTATTAGATTCAATAATAGTGCCACAAAAACTATTGTTAGCAGGGTTTAGCCATAAAGAAGCAACAATACTTTATGGACAACTTACAGGTAAGGCATTTGTATTGATTAATGTGCCATTAACACTATCTATAGCATTATGTGCATCTTTAGTTCCTATAATTTCTGAAGCATACATTTTAAGCAAAAGAAGTGAAGTTGTAAATAAAGTACAATTAGCTATAAAGTCTGCCATGGTCATTGGAATACCGTCAGCTTGCGGACTGTTTTTTATGTCAGGTCCTATATTAAAATTAATTTTCCCAGGCAATAGTGGAGGTTATTATATCTTAAAATATCTTAGTATCTCAATACCATTTATAACATTAACTCAGACAAGCACTGCAATATTACAAGGAGTAGATAAATATGCTTTACCAGTAATAAATCTTCTTATAGGATGTTTAGCAAAGGTAATAATAACATTAATTTTAGTGCCAATACCTAAAATTAATGTATATGGAGCCATAATAGGAACATTAACAGGATACATAATAGCATCTATGCTTAATTTATTGCAGGTTAAACATCAATTGAAAATAAAAATTAATATTTATGACAGCTTAATTAAAACCATATATGCAGCTATAATAATGACTATTTTAGTTGTATTTATTTATCTAAATGTCTATAATAGTACAATGAGTAATAGTATAGCGTGCTTTAGCGCTGTATTTATTGGAATTATTATATATGCAATTTTAGTTTTATTATTTGGTATATTTAGCTATAGTCAAATAGAAAAAAGAATAAGAAAAAAACGTTGAAGGAGGCAAAAGCTAATGATTAGTATAGTTGGTTTAGGACCTGGTGATTTAAATGCACTTACTATGGGAACCGTAGACATTTTAAGAAAAAGTAATAAAATATTTCTTAGAACAATTAAACATCCTACAGTAAAATTTTTGGAAACTGAAAATATAAAATTTGAAACTTTTGACAATGCATATGAAAAATCTGAAAGTTTTGATGATGTATATCAATTGATTGCTAAAGATTTGATAAGAGCAAGTAAAGAGTTTGGAGATATTGTATATGCTGTCCCAGGACACCCTTTAGTTGCAGAAAAATCTGTTACCATACTTTTGAAAATGTGTAAAGAAGATAATATAAAAACAAAAATATTGCCTGCAGTTAGTTTTGTTGATTCCATAATGGAGGCGCTTAAAATTGACCCTATAAATGGAGTTAAAATAATAGATGCCTTTGATATTAAAAACCAAATCATGGACAAAAGGACGGGGCTTATAATAACACAAGTTTATAATAAACTTATAGCATCAGAAGTAAAACTTGCACTTTTAGAATATTATAGAGATGACACAAAGATTTATTTTGTAAGAGCTGCTGGAATAGAGGGTCTTGAGAGTATAAGAGAAATAGATTTATATGAACTTGATAGACAAGAAGACATAGATTATTTAACATCTGTATATGTTCCTAAAAATTTAGAAAATACTAAAGATTTTAATGACTTGTTACATATTATGGACATTTTAAGAGGAGAAGATGGATGTCCGTGGGATAGAGAGCAAACTCATGATTCTATAAAGCGAGGTCTTATAGAAGAAAGTTATGAGGTTATAGAGGCATTAGAGAAAAATGATGATGATATGGTAGTTGAAGAATTAGGAGATGTACTTTTACAAATTGTATTCCATGCTCAAATTGGAAAAGAAGAAGGATACTATAATATAAATGATGTTATAAAAGCTATATGTAATAAAATGATTTTAAGACATCCACATGTTTTCGGAAATGAAAATGTAGACAATTCTAAAGATGTATTAGATAACTGGGAAAAAAACAAGATGAAAGAGCAAAATCTAAATAGCTATACAGATAGTTTAAAACACGTTGCAAAAAATTTACCTGCACTTATAAGAGCAGAAAAAGTGCAAAAGAAGGCATCGAAGGTAGGATTTGATTTTAGAAATGTAGAGGATGCTATTGCTAAAGTTTTAGAAGAAACAGACGAAGTAAAATGTGTATATAAAGGCATAAATAAGGATAAGATACTAGAAGAAGTAGGAGATTTAGCATTTAGTGTGGTAAATATTGCGAGAATCCTTGACATAGACCCAGAAAATGCATTAAATTATACTATAGATAAATTCATTAAACGTTTTGAATTCATTGAACTTAAAGCAAAAGAACAAAATCGTAAATTGGAAGATATGTCAATTGAAGACATGGACAAATTATGGAATGAAATTAAACATATGTGAATTTATTAAATTTCTATTAAAACCTTCAAAAAAAGAAGGATTTTAACAACACGTGAAGAATATGCTATAAAGGTTAACGTATTCTTAAATTTGAGGAGGTAACAAAAGTGAACAAAGCAGAATTAATTAGTAGTATAGCAGAAAAAAGTAATTTAACAAAAAAAGATGCTGAAACAGCTCTAAAGGGATTTATTGAAAGCATAGAAGAAGCTTTAGAAAAAGGTGAAAAAGTTCAATTAGTTGGATTTGGAACTTTCGAAACAAGAGAAAGAGCTGAAAGAAAGGGTAGAAATCCTAGATCAAAAGAAGAAATAACAATACCTGCATCAACAGTTCCAGTATTTAAAGCAGGAAAAGAGTTTAAAGAGAGAGTAAATAAATAGTTTTTATCACAGCATACTAAAAAAATAATAAGGAAGTATATAATATATTCTGACTTATTATTTTATGTGCCTAAAGTTTAGCGAAAAACCTGGATAAAATCCAGGTTTTTCGCTACTATGTTAATTTCTAAGAATTAAGGAGAAGTTTATGAGATTAGATAAGTATTTAAAGGTATCTAGAATAATAAAAAGAAGAACAGTAGCAAAAGAGGCATGTGAGAGCGGTAGGGTATCTATAAATGGTAAAATTGCTAAGGCCAGTACTGATATAAGAGAAGAAGATGTTATAGAGATTAGATATGCAGAAAAGGTTTTAAAAGCCAAGATAATAAACATTTCAGAGCATGTACATAAAGAGGATGCTAAATTAATGTATGAAATTATTTCTGGTGAAGAAGATAAATAATAAAAATCCATGTAACAAAATTAATTTGTAATATAAAACTGCTATTTTACATATATATTTATAAGTGAAATAGGAGGGAAAACTATGGAGTCAAAGATTGAGGATAAAAACAATAATATAATACTTGAAAATAGAAAAAAATTATCCATAACTGGAGTAAATGAAGTAATCAGTTTTAACGATGAAATTATAATTCTGACTACGAGTCTAGGTACATTAACATTAAAGGGCAAAGATTTAAAGATGAATAAACTTGATGTACAAAATGGAGATGTTATGATTACCGGTAAAATAAATTCCTTTGTATATTCTGAAAAGGAAAATTTTAAAAATAAAGATAGCATTTTAAACAGGCTATTTAGGTGAAAAAATGGTGTTATCTAATTTTACACAATTTAATCAACTTTTTTATAGTTTAGTTGGAGGAATTTTTACCGGTATATTATTTGATATATATAGATCTATAAGAGGAACTGAAGTTGTAAACAAAATAATAGCATTTATTGAAGATATGCTATTTTGGATTTTAGTAAGCCTAATAATTTTTATATTTTTATTCTATAAAGATGGAGCAATATTAACTGTGTATTCGTATGCATTTATTGCAATAGGCGTGTATTTTTATTTTAAAATTTTAAGCAAAAAATTTTTACCATATGAGATAAAATTATTTAATCATTTAGTAACAAATTTTAGAATACTTTATAATATAATATTGTATCCGTTTAGATTATTAATAAATTATTTATTTAATAAATAAGAAAATAAATAAAAAACTTGAATATATATAGAAAAGAAATTAAAATATAGGTATAATAACTTTATTGTTGATTTATGAGAGGTATATATTATGAAAAAGGGATTTAAGTTAAAATTCTTAATAATAGGTGTTTTTATGGTCAATATATGTTATATTCTTGTTAATCAACAGATTACAATGAATAAAATAAGAGAAGAGACTAATAATAAAACTTCCCAAATATCTAAACTTAAAAGTGACAATCAGAAATTACAGGATGAAATAAAAATGGCACGCTCAGATCAGTACAGTGAAAAACTTGCTAGAGAAAAACTAGGACTTATTAAGCAAGGAGAAATTCCTGTAATTAATACCAAATAAATATTATGATTATAGAGAGTTGATTTAAGTACATAAAGTGTGTAGCGAGAATATATGCATAATTGTATTAAATATACATAATATCAATTAAATTCAATTGTCGTAATCATATTATAATTTATAAAAATATAAACAAAAATCAAGGAGGAGTCTTTTTAATATGACCTTAAAGGCAGGAACAATTCTAGAAGGTACAGTGATAAATATTACAAATTTTGGTGCGTTTGTAGATGTGGAGGGTAAAACAGGTCTAGTGCATATTTCGGAAGTGGCTGACACTTTTGTAAAAGATATCAAAGACTATTTAAAAGAGCAAGATAAGGTAAAAGTTAAAGTTCTTGCAGTTGATGATGGTGGAAAAATAAGTTTATCAATAAAACAAGCTTCTATTCCACAAAAATCATCTAAACCAATTGATATCGATTGGACTAAGAATACTAAGACAAAGCAGCAACAACAGCAGCAAGGTGGAGCTGATTTCGAAGATAGACTATCAAAGTTTTTAAAGGATAGTGAAGAGAGATTTCAAGACCTGAAGAGGCACCAAGAGGCAAAGGGTCATGGTGGTTATAGAAAGGGCTCATACTAAGATTATAAGAGACTATTTTAGTCTCTTTTTTTTATTTGCGACAAACATTACCGTTAATTCTTTAACCTTGCCTCCTGCAATCTTTAATTTTTTTACTCACATAGTAGAGTAAAATTCTTTCACTAATACTTTGCAATTGCTGATTATTAAGTAGTAAAAAATACTCACTAAATAATTTGATGAAACATTTTAAAAAAGTTGTTGACATGTACAAATAAATAATATATAATAGTCTATGTCGTCAAATGATGACAAGCCGAAGTGGCGGAACTGGCAGACGCACAGGACTTAAAATCCTGCGATGCTTAAACCATCGTACCGGTTCGATTCCGGTCTTCGGCACCAAAATATCGCGGGGTGGAGCAGTTGGCAGCTCGTCGGGCTCATAACCCGAAGGTCGTAGGTTCAAGTCCTGCCCCCGCAACCAGATTTGGCGGAATAGCTCAGCTGGCTAGAGCATTCGGTTCATACCCGAAGTGTCGTAGGTTCAAGTCCTATTTCCGCTACCAGAGT
>NZ_FWXH01000023.1 GCF_900176305.1 Clostridium acidisoli DSM 12555 | reverse complement strand
GTTGTCTCTAAATATTAAGACACATAAATTCATTATTTTTCCGACCTAAGGAGGAAAAATTTCCTTAGCCTTTATGGATTTATCCATAAACACTTCACCTTTTATCCGCGTCTAGCAGGGATAAAACCCATCACCTCGCCATTTGGCGACCCTTCGACTTTTAACGTGCGAAGCAATCGTTAAAACCCTTCACCATTGATTCGCAATTTCTTCATATTACGAATTTAAAAATATTAAACCTATGATATAATAAATAAAAGTAAATAAATTTATATTTTATTAAAGGTGATGAAATGTTTAAAGACATGAAAAAGCCCAAAAACAGGGCAAGTGCAAATAGTAAAAGATTATACAATTATATACATGAGTATGGTCCAATATCAAAAACAAAACTAATAGAACTTTCGGGACTTACACTTTCAACACTAACTAGAGCTATGGAAATACTTATAAGAGATGAACTTATATATATTTGTGATATAGGTGAGTCTAGCGGAGGGAGAAAACCTGGGCTTTATAGAGTTAACTCTTCAGCAGGATATATAATAGGTATAGATATTTCGAGAACGTATACAAAGGTTGCACTTATGGATATTGAATTAAATATTTTAAAATCCAGTAGCTTTGGAATGTTTTCAGAAAGTGTTCCACAAGATACACTTGAAAAAATATGTAATATTATTGATGATTTTTCCAAGGAATTTCATAAAGAAAAGATAATAGGAGTAGGAATAGGTGCAGTTGGCCCAATTGATATGGAAGAAGGTAAAATGCTTAATCCATTAAATTTTCCAGCGTTAGGTTGGAAAAACGTATCAATAAAAAAAATTATAGAAAAAAAAACGGGGCTTATAACAATGCTAGAAAATGGTGCTAGTGCTGCAGTACTTGGTGAACATAAAAAAGGTGTTGGGAAAAACGTTAACAATATAGCATATATTATTTTAGGAGTAGGTGTAAGATTAGGTATGCTTTCAAAGGGAGAAATATTAAATAGCCCTAATTCAAATGAAGGAGCTTTTGGACATACAGTTATAGATATAAACGGTAAAAATTGTTCTTGTGGCCAAAAAGGATGTTTGGAAGCATATGTTTCTATAAAAGCAATCATTGACAAATTTAAAGAGGAAATACAAGAGGGCTCATACTCAAGTTTTGCAGAAGAAATACAATATGATTTATCTGAAATAAATATTGATAGCTTTTCAAAAGCGGCTAAAAGTGGTGACAAGATAGCCATTGAGGTTATTGATAAGGCTACGAGTTACTTAGCGGTTGGTGTTACAAATTTAGTGAATATATTAAATCCAGAACTTATAATAATTGGAGGACCAATCATAAAAAAATGTGATATATTTTATGAAATGGCTGTAAACAAAGCTATGGATAAAATAAAAAATATTACTGAATCTAGAATTATTTTCAGTAGTGGAAGTTTAGAAGATGATGCAATTGTAGTAGGGGCAGGGAGTAGGATATTGGATTATTATCTTAAATAGATTTGAGGAGTTTTGTATGAGTAATATTAATAATCAATTTTTAGTTTCAATGCTTATTATTATACTGGGGTACGTATGCAAAAGAATAAATATAGTTAAACAAGAAGATGGAGAGGGAATTGCAAGGATAGTTCTAAATGTAACGCTTCCATGTTTAATTATAAACACATTTAGTACACTTAAAATAGAAATTTCACTTCTCAAATTGACTTTAATAGCTATAATATATGGAATTATTATATCAATTATAGGTTTGTACGTGTTTAGAAAAAAGAAAAGAAAAACAAAAGGTGTACTAGTTATGCTTTTACCAGCATTTAATATAGGACTTTTTGCGTATCCGTTGGTCCAGGCTATTTGGGGAAAGGAGGGAGTAAAATACTTTGGTATGTTTGATGTAGGAAATTCAGTTATAATATTTGTGTTGTGTTACATAATTGCAACATACTTCTCAGGTGAATCCTCCAAATTTGAAGTAAAAGACATACTCAAGAAGTTATTTAAATCCGTACCACTTATTACATATATAGCAGTAGTTATTATAAACGTTTTAGGTTTGCACATTCCTGGGTTAATTGTAAATATATCTAGCATAATATCTAAAGCAAACATGCCAATGTCATTATTGCTTTTGGGTATTTATCTAAGCTTTTCTTTTAACAAAAGTTATTTTAAAAATATAGGTTTAGTGTTAGCACTAAGATATGCTATAGGATTTGTAGTTGGTATTTTATTTTTTATCTTTTCTCCATTTGATAAAATGTCAAGGTTCACCTTGTTAATTGGGTTTATTTTACCAGTGGCTTCTGCAATTATACCTTTCTCTATAGAATTTGATTACGATGAAAAATTAGTAGGGGCATTAGCAAATATAACCATACTAATTAGCTTTATATTAGTATGGTTTATTGTAATAATTACTACTTAATTCTTGGAATTTTCAATTTTTTCCGCTAGTTCATTCAAATATACCCAGCGTTCCATTTGGATATCTAAATCTTTTTCTATCTGTTCTTTTTCTCCAATGTATTTTTGAAGTAGAGAATAATCGGTGGAGGAGTTATTTATTTTTTCTTGAATATCTTCTTTTTTTGACTCTAATTCAGAAATAACAGAATCTATCATTTCATATTCCCGTTGTTCTTTATAAGAAAACTTTAAACCTTTTTCTTTATTTTTAGGAACAGTTATTTTGTTTTTATCCACAGTTTTGTGGACAAGAATTTGCTCCTTGTTGATAAGTTCCGCACTTACTTCAGAATAGTTACCAGTATGTTTAGATATTGTACCATTGCCTTCAAAGAAAAATATCTTTTCACAGGTTTTATCAAGAAAGTATCTATCATGGGATACAGTTATTACACTTCCATTGAAATTTTCTATATAGTCTTCTAGGATAGTTAGAGTTTCTATGTCTAAATCATTAGTAGGCTCATCTAAAAGAAGAACATTAGGAGCTTCCATAAGAATCCTAAGTAAAAATAATCTTCTTTTTTCACCACCAGAAAGTTTTGAAATAGGTGTCCACTGCATATCCTTTGAAAATAAAAACTTTTCAAGCATTTGTGAGGCACTGATTTTATCACCATTTGCAGTAGTAAGGATTTCAGCACCTTCTTTAATATATTCTATAACTCTTAAACTTTCATTCATATCATAAACTTCTTGAGAAAAAACACCAATCTTTACAGTTTCACCTGTTTCGACAGTACCGCTATCTGGCGAAAGTCTATTGCTGATTATATTCATAAGAGTAGATTTTCCACTACCGTTTGGACCAACAATTCCAATTCTATCATTTCTAGTGACAATATAACTAAAATCATCTATTAGTTTTTTGCAGCCAAAACTTTTACTTATATGTTCAATCTCCAATACTTTTTTTCCAAGACGGCTAGAAGAAACAGAAATTTCAACATTTTCTTTTGAGATATTGTTTGCACTTTCTTTTAACTGATCAAATCTGTCTATTCTTGCTTTTTGTTTAGTGCTTCTTGCTTTAGCACCTCTTTTTATCCAGGCAAGTTCCTTTCTAAAAAGATTTTGTTTTTTTTCTTCACTACTTTTTAAAAGATCTTCTCTTTCTAATTTTTTTTCTAAAAAGGTACTGTAATTGCCAGTATAGCTGTAAAGAGAAGCATTATCAAGTTCTAAAATTCCATTGGTAACTCTATCAAGAAAATATCTATCGTGGGTGATCATTAATAAAGCACCTTTTCTTTTATTAAGATACTGTTCAAGCCAATCTATAGATTCATTATCCAGATGATTTGTGGGCTCATCTAAAATTAATAAGTCTGACTTATTAATAAGTGCCGAAACAAGTGCAACTCTCTTTTTTTGACCACCAGAAAGAGTACCTATTTTAGCATTAAAATTACTAATGCCAAGTTTTGTAAGAATAGATTTTGCATCACTTTCAAGATCCCAAAGATTTAAGGAATCCATATCGTGAGACAAAGTCATTAATCTTTCACTGCTTGTGTTAGGACTCGTAAGGGCTTCTTCATATTGTCCTAATAACTTCATAGAAGGTGAATCTCCTCTGAAAACTTGTTCTAAAACAGAGGCAGCTGATTCAAAATTTGGATTTTGGGGTAGGTATTCTATACGTATAGAGTTTCCTTTTATTATTTTTCCAGTATCTGAGGTTTCAAAACCTGCGATTATTTTCAATAAAGTAGATTTTCCAGTGCCATTGACACCAATAAGACCTATTTTGTCACCTTCGCTAATACCAAGATTTATATCTTTAAATAGTATTTTATCACTATAACTTTTTGATATGTTTTCAATGCTTAAAAGATTCATATTTTATCCTTTCAATAATAAATATTTTTCATTCAATACCATAATAATACCATAATTACAATGAAGCTGCTTAGAAGAAAATTTGAAACTAGCCATATAAGTTGTTATACTAAAAAAAGAAAAGCTTAAGGGGGTGCTAGTACTTTTGAAGAGAAATAATAAAATTTTATTAAATTTACGTAGCTTTGAAATGAAAATATTAATAGAGAGCATCATTGTAGGACTATTTTCTGGAATAATTATAGTATTGTATAGACTTATGATAGAAAAATCTTTTTCTATAACGGCACATATATACAGTAATATAAGCAGCAATAAATTTTTTATTCCATTATGGATTATGGGTTTTGTTTTAGCTGGTTTTGTAGTTGGCTTTATTGTAAAAAAACAACCTATAATTTCAGGCAGTGGAATACCACAAATGGAAGGTGCTCTAACTGACAAAATGGAAATAAGTTGGTGGAGGCTTATAGTTTGGAAGTTTATAGGTGGAATAATTTGCTTAGCAGCAGGATTATCACTTGGAAGAGAAGGGCCATCAGTACAAATGGGTTCAGCTTTAGGACAGGGATTTAGCAAGATATTAAAGAGATTAAAAACAGAGGAAAAATATCTTATAACTAGTGGTGCAAGCGCAGGTCTTTCAGCAGCGTTTAATGCCCCAATAGCTGGAGGAATTTTTGCATTAGAGGAGGTTCATAAAAAAATTTCTTCAAAAATTATGGTTTCAGCATTTGCAGCATCTATTACAGCAGCTTTAGTGTCAAAATATTTTTTTGGATTAAAACCAATGTTTAATGTAGAAAATATGAAGGCGTTACCATTAAAGTATTATGTTTATCTCATAGGTCTAGGAATAATATTAGGAGTAATGGGTGTAATATTTAACAAAAGTTTGTATAAATCGCAGGATATATACGGTAAGCTTAAAAATATGCCTATATATATAAAGACTATAATACCGTTTTTAATGGCAGCTTTATTGTGGATTTTTTTACCACAAGTATTAGGTGGTGGAGAAGATTTAGTTAATAATTTATTAGCCGTTCCAATTTCATTTAAATTGTTAATCGTAGTATTGATTGTTAAGTTTATCTTTACAATGATAAGTTATGGTTCAGCAGTTCCAGGAGGAATTTTTTTGCCGTTACTTGCAATTGGTGCCATAATAGGACTTATTTATGCTGATATAATTCATGGTTTATTTGGATTTAGTAATATATATGCAGCAAATTTAATTGTATTTTCTATGGCTGGTTATTTTGCGGCAATTGTAAAAGCACCTATTACCGGAATTGTACTCATAGTTGAGATGACAGGTTCAGTTTTTGCACTTATGCCCATGGCAGCTGTATGTTTAGTAGCCTATGTAGTTTCAGATGTTTTAAATTCAAAGCCAGTATATGAAGAACTATTGGAACGAATGCTTGAAAAAAGAAAAGCATCTTAAGTGTTTTTCTTAAGATGCAAAAGTTTCTTAAAATTTAAAAATAAAAAAGTAAAAGTTGGTATATATACTTGGAGAGGTAAATTTATTTTATTGATTATAATATCTAAGCCAATCTTTATGTGCTCAGGATAATTTGTAGCAATAGATAAGGAGGTTGTAAGCATTAGTATTCCAAATAATATGCATATAAGTCCCCAGTGTTTATTAATGTTAAACAGCTGAACTGCACCTAGAATACTAGCATAAAGTGTGAGACTTATCTTAAAAAAACCACATTCTAATAACAATATAATAAATAATATATCAAGTCTACTTATAAATTCACCAATACGAACAAGTCTTAAGGATTCAAGTAGTGGAAAATTGTTTACACTTGCAAAAAAAACACCTAAGGTAACAATAAAAAGAATGTTATTGATGGCAAGTATTAAGCCTTCAGAAATACAACCTAAAAAACATGCTTTTCTTATTTTGTTTTGCTGAAGCACATAAGGATAAAACATTGTTGTAATAATAAACTCACCATATGGAAAAGATAAAAGTGACCATCCATTTTTTGCAACAGGCAAAAAACCATCCTCTAAAATAGGAAGCAAATGTTCAGTTCTAAGAATACCACCTGTTATAAAAGTTAAAACCCATAAAAAAGCCAGGGATATCAAAATAACTATAATGAAAATTTCAGATAAACTTCCTAAGTTCTCCAAACCTTTATAGACACCGTATGTTATTGTTATTGTCAATAATATACCAGTTAAAATAATAGGTGTTCTCGGAAGCGTGAAACTTTGTATAAGTTCTAAAAAATCTCTTAACACACGGCCAGATAAATATAAAAAATATAAGATATAAGCCATACTTATACAGGAACCCAATATCTTGCCATATATTTTAGGCATATATGTAACTGGAGTGTCTCCAGGAAAATTTTTATAAAGATTAGTATATATAAATTGCAATATCAAATCAAATGCTGAATATAATAGCAAAGCAATCCAAATATTTTGTTTTTCATCAGGAACTAAAAAAAATAGTACGGCACTTCCAAATGGAATCAATATCATAATTGATAAAAATTGATGAGCTGTTATTTTTTCTCTCATATAAATTCTCCTCTATTAAAACGGTGATTTTGAAATTGTTCCTGTTTGTATAATAGTTGAGTCCACAACTACTTCAATATCTACATTAGGAAATATTTTATCCCAACTATCCTTTGATTTTTTCCATTGGTGTGGATATGTTCTGTAGACTAAGGATCCAAAATCAAAAATATCAGCTTTTAAACTTTTTTGAGCAGCTGTAATTGCAAGTTCAATTTCATTTTTAATAGCCTCATTTTGCCGCTGTCGTAAAAGTTTTAAAGAATTTGGATTTTTATTTGGATCAGTATTTCCAGACATATCTCTAATTGTTGTATCACCTTTAACAAGTATTTTAAATTTGAATTTTCCATTTTCAAAACTTACAGTTCTTTTAGAACTGCTTCTTTTAATATCAAAATTTAAAGTTTTATTGTCCGCCGTTTTAATTTGAAGATTCCCCCATTGAACATCTCCGCGAGACCAACTAAGACCTCTAACTTCAGTTGGAGACATATAACCTACGAGCTTATCTTTTCTGAAAACCGCATTTCCTGGAAATGTATAAATACTACCATTATTACTTTTGGCATCAGAATTTCGAAAATAATTTCTATCAATATCAATGACGCTAATAGAGGTTATGTAGGGCTCATTTTGTACACTTTCAGCAAAATCTAAATTTGAAGAAAAAGCAGTAAAACCTAAATTTTTTTGAACTTCTAATGCATTTATAATAGAAAAAGAAGAAATAGGATTATCCTTGGATTTCATTGATAAAATATCTGCAGCTTTACCTTTTGTTACAAGAAGAGGAACATTTGGTCTAATTTCATTAAACCTCATAGTAACGTCAAGCAGTGGTGCAATGCTTTTGACTGCAACATTTTCGCTAACTATAATGCAATTAATGTGTGAATAAATAAACTTTCGTCCAACACTACTTCTTATTTTGTAAATTGCAGTATCAGCATCAGAAGCAGTAGCAGTATATATATTAACTCTTGTATTGTCATTAGTATCTTGATTTTTTAACACTTGAAGAGTTATTGTAATACCACTTTTAGAAAAATCAAAACCTAAACCAAGAACTATTGCAAGCTGCTCAATTTCATAATTATCTCTACAGCCAGTTAAGCTTATTGATGACAATGTTATTATTAAAAAAAGTATTATACATTTCTTTGTTGTTTTAATAAAATTTTTCATGGGGAACCTCTTAATTATAGTGGCTTAATTTTTTTATCTATTTGCCATAATGGTGTTCTTAGTAAAGTATCTC
This sequence comes from Clostridium acidisoli DSM 12555, assembly GCF_900176305.1. Classification (GTDB taxonomy): domain Bacteria; phylum Bacillota; class Clostridia; order Clostridiales; family Clostridiaceae; genus Clostridium_I; species Clostridium_I acidisoli. The sequence continues at coordinate 24,268 of NZ_FWXH01000023.1, read as the reverse complement.
TGTTTTTTGCAAAATTAAATGGACATATAGGGTACATATAAGGTATTCCAAAGGAACGTCTTGAAACTAAATATATGTCTAATAAAAGCATGCAACATACTATGCCAAGCATTCCAAAAAGAGAGCCTAAAATGAGAAAGCACAGTCTAATTATGGACAATGCAGTATATATTTCTGGAGATGGTATTGTAAAAAGTGCTGTTCCAGCAAAAGCTACAACTATTATCATTGGAGCACTAACAATTCCAGCACGTATAGCAGCTTCACCAATAATTAAAGTTCCAACAATACTTAAGGTTTGCCCTATTTGCTTAGGCATTCTAGAACCAGCTTCTCTAAGAATTTCATAGGTAATTAGAAGCATTAAACATTCAAAAAATGCTGGTAGAGGTATATCAGTTCGAGCGTTTACAATGGTTATTGAAAGTGAAGTTGGAATAAGTTCTTGGTGAAAAGTTACAAGGGCAACATAAAGTCCTGGTAGTACAGCTGTTATTATAAAGGATAAATATCTAACCCACCTGTTTAAAGTTGCAAAAAAATACTTCATATAGTAGTCCTCTGGTGATTGAATATATTCTACAAATAGAGATGGAACACTTAACACTACAGGTGTCTTATCCATAATAATAAGTACTCTGCCTTCAAATAACTTCATAGTTGCAACATCTGGTCTCTCTGTCCTAAAAATAAGTGGAAAAATATCAAAGGTATCATCTTCAATTGATTCAACAATGTAGTTTGTATCAGCAACAGCAGTTAAATTAATTTTTTTAAGTCTAGTTTTAAGTTCGCTAAGAACTTTTCCATCAACGGTTCCAGATAGATACATAATAGCAAAATTTGTTTTTGTTTCACTACCAATTGTATACATCTCAGTTTTTAGATTTATATTTTTAACTCTGCCTCTCAGCATTGCTAAATTTTTTGAGAGTGATTCTGTAAAACCATCTCTGGGGCCTCTAAGCACTGTCTCAGCTTCTGGTTCGGAAACAGTTCTATCTAGCTGGGATTTTAAACTTATAGAAAATGCCTTGTTAAAGGTATCAAGAAATAAAACTACATTTCCATCTAAAATTTTGTTAATGCATCTATTAAATTCATTAAAAATATTATCATCTTGTACACCTAGATAATATTTTATTGTATTTTCTATATTAGAATTTTTCAAAATTACATTTTGACTCATATTAAGTTTTGAGATAACATTACTTTGAAGCTGATTTTCATCTACTAGTTCGTTTATATATACTAAAAGGCATTTAGGACCACTTGAATCGAAGAGGTTAATTTTACGTATAGTTATATCAAAACAATTATAAAATATCTTCTTTAATTGTTTTTCATTTTCTTCTATAATATTTGAAATAAGTTTGTCAGGGGTAACTTGATGATCCTCTTCATTTTTTTGTTTATGTTCTGAATTTGTTAACGAAAATAAGGTTTTTATAAAATTTTTAATAGGAATCACCACCTTTAAAAGTATGTTTTACAGAATAAGCTAGTTTTATTCAAATGTAGATTTAATTTATCAATACAAATGGGGAAACATTGAAATTAGAGTCATTATATGTAATAATTAACAATGTAAAATAGATTTGGAGGATTTTTTGTATGAATATATTTTTGGGGAGACAGCCTATATTTGATATCAATGGAAATGTAGTGGCATATGAAATATTATTTAGAAACAGCAATAATAATTTTTATATAGAACAAGATGGAAACAATGCAACAATTGATGTTATTGTAAATACATTTTATTCCTTAGGAGTGAAGAATGTAACAGGAGGAAAAAGGGCATTTATAAATTTTACAAAAGAACTCATACAGAGAGAGTTAGCAACTGTTTTACCACCCGATATTTTAACTGTTGAAATATTAGAAAATATAGAACCTACAGAAGAGGTTGTTTTAGCGTGTAAAAGTTTAAAAAGTAAAGGATACACTATAGCATTAGATGATTTTGTATTTCAGGATAAATATATTAAATTAATTGAACTTGCAGATATAATTAAAATAGATTTTACCTTAACAAAGGGTACTGATAGAAAAAAAGTAATTGATAGAATAAATAATCACAACATAAAATACTTGGCTGAAAAAGTAGAAACACTTGAAGAGTACGAAGAAGCAAAAAGATATGGATATACTTATTTTCAAGGTTATTTTTTTAGCAAGCCTAAAATACTTAAGGGGAGAGATATTCCTAAAAATGAAATTGTTATATTGAAGATAATGGAACATTTAAAGCAGGAAAATATTGATTATGAATATTTAACCAACCTAATAATGAAAGATGTATCCACATCATATAAATTGATAAAATATATTAATTCTTCATACTTTTCAATAAAGAACAAAGTCAAATCAATAAAACAAGCCGTTGCATTTCTAGGAAGGGACGAGCTTAAAAAATGGCTTTATATTGTTATGCTTGGAAACATAAACAAAGGCGAACTTAATGAATTAACCAACACGTCACTAGTTAGAGCAAAATTTTGCGAAAATATACTGATTTATTGTGAAGAAAGTACTAATAAAGTCAGTGATGGTTACATAATGGGTTTAGTATCACTTATGGATTGCATGCTCCATGTACCTATGAGCGAGATAACAAAGGAGTTAGGACTTACAGATGAAGTCACCAAGGCTTTAAATGGAGAAGAAAATTATTTAAACAACATATTAAAAATTGTAATTGCTTATGAAAGAGAAGATTGGTCAAAAGTAGTTAAATATTCTAAAGTTCAAGGCTTGAAGTTTGAATCTATAGCTGAAGCGTATATTGATGCAGTAATATGGTCAAATAACGTATAAATATATTTATTGAAATTCAATAAGCTACTTACTTTTATCAAGTAAATATGATAAAATAATGTAAGGTAAGGAGTTGATAGTATGGAGAATTTGCATATGTGTCCTAAATTCGAAGCAGCCTTTGAACTTCTAGGTAAGCGTTGGACTGGGCTTATTATAAGATCATTGTTAGATGGAGCAAAAAGATTTTCGGATATGCAGGCAATTATACCTAACTTAAGTGCAAGAATGCTCACTGAGAGGTTTAAGGAATTAGAGGAAAAAGGTATAATAACTAGAAAAGTTTACCCAGAGATGCCTGTTCGAATAGAATATGAACTAACGGAAAAAGGGAAAGATTTAAAAAAATCTATGGATCAAATTCAAGTATGGGCAGAAAAATGGAGCAATAGTTAAGCAATTAACTATTGCTTTTTACTAGACTATGTTATACGAAAGGAATGAATTTTATGTATATTGTAAGTGCATGTCTAGCAGGGGTTAACTGTAGATATGATGGTAAAAGTAATGAGATTAATGAAATAAGTAAGCTTGTTAAAGCTGGAAAAGCTGTAGCCATCTGTCCAGAACAACTAGCTGGACTTTTAACACCAAGAGCTAGTGCAGAAATAGTGATAGATGAAAATGGAAATAAAAAAGTTATAACAAAACATGGCGAGGATGTTACAGTTCAGTTTAATGAAGGAGCAAAAAAAACTTTAGAAATTGCAAAAATTGTTGGAGCAAAATGTGCAATTCTAAAGTCAAAAAGTCCATCTTGTGGTTGCAAAATTATATATGATGGTACATTTTCTAAAAAGCTTACAGAAGGTAACGGAATTACCTCTGAACTACTTTTAAAAAATGGAATAGAAGTTTTTACAGAAGATAACTTTTAAGTTATCTTTAAAGTAAGACATCTTGCCAAACCTCATTATGAAGTATTCGTTGTTTTAAATAATTAGAATTTTTTAATAGTATAGTAGCATCAGAAAAATATGCATTTATATATTGTGGATTGTGAGCATCAGAATTTAAAATTATGGGGATATCTAAATGTCTACATTCAGTCAATATCCAATTGCTTGGATAAAAGTCATCTGTATATCCTCTAACTTTTCCACCGGTATTTAATTCTAATATGGTTTTATTTTCTGATATCACTTTTAAAGTATTTAAAATCTCATCTTTATACCAGGGTTCATTTTCATTAAAATACTTATTATTTTTATTATGTTTTTTAATAAGATCAAGATGACCAACTATTGAAGGCGTTTTATTTGAAACCATATTTCTAATTTGTGTATAATAGGCATGTACAAATTTTTTAACGTCATTGTCAAAAGCTGAAGTAATGAGTTTTATATATTCATCTTCATCCCCATCTACAGCTAAAAATTCTCCGGTTTTTATGTCTTTAAGCATATGAACAGATCCAATTGTATAATCTAAACTCGCAAATTTTTCATCTGTAGGGCTAATTAAGTTTTCAATATAATCAACTTCTAGTCCTAGATAAATATTAATTTCATTTTTATATTTTAGCTTTAAGGAATTAATCTTGTTACAATACTCGTAAAAATTATTTTTCCCCATAGTCCATGAATTAGGAAATGGGAGAGGGGCGTGGCTTGAAAAACCTAAATCTGAGAATTTAAATTCTATAGCTTTCTTAACATACTCCTCAGGGTCATCAGTACCATCGCAAAAATAACAATGGGTATGAAAATTTGAAAAACTCATCATAAATCTCTCCTTTAACTAAAGAATATTAACCATAATATGAACACCAAAGGCTACGCCTAAAAGCAAAACCTGCGGTTTTAAATATATAACTAGCGGAAGGCTTTCTTTATATCATAAATTTACACTTTATTTAAGTAAACTAATATATAGATTATATCATAAAAAAATTGTAGTAATTTAAATAATTTGTTTATTTATATATTGTTATAATTAGATAATATATGTATAATAATGTATGTTGTTCAAAATAATAAGTTAAAAGGAAGTTGGTTTTTTTGAGTTTAAAAGAGGAAATAGAAGTGCTTAGGGATTTATTAAACAATATGATAGAGAACGAAGACAAATTAAGTAAAAGCAATATAGTAGATTTAAGTCAAAGACTGGATAAGCTTATAGAGCTTTATTATAAGGGAAAGTAAATTATTATATTTAGATTTAAATTCACATTAAAATTTATATTTTACAAATCCAAAAATTGATCAAATCCTTTTAATAAATAAAATTTCTTTAATGTCAATTCATTAAACTCTAATTCATTAATTATTTCTTTTGTTTTAGCTTTGGCTAATAAATTTATTGTATCATTACAAAGTCTTTTTAACTCATCTTCAAAATTAGAATTACAATTCATATTTATACCTCCAAAATTAGAAAATGCATATGTTATAATGGCAACACAAAAAATATTTACAATTTACTTTAAATGATATCACGATTGTAAAAAATTGCAAGTAATAAAAAAATAAAATAACATAAAATTTTTTATTCGTAATTATAATAATGTATAATTAGATGAAAGCAATAAAATGTAATAATGAATTGCAGGTATTAAGCTAATGATAGAGGTGATTGAATGAAAAAAAGTTTTAATTTTAATATTTTTAAAAATGAGCATAAGCCAAGGAGAACAGCATTAGACATAATAAAATATATTGGACCAGGGCTTATAGTAACTGTTGGTTTTATAGATCCTGGTAATTGGGCTTCAAACGTGTCTGCAGGTTCCGATTATGGATATAAACTTTTATGGATTGTAACGTTATCCACAATAATGTTAATAATACTTCAGCATAATGCAGCCCATTTAGGAATTGTCACTGGAGATTGTCTTTCAGAGGCTGCTACAAAAAACATAAATAAGACTTTAAAAAATGTAATATTAGGAAGTGCAGTAATGACATCAGTACTTACAGCCATGGCGGAACTTCTTGGTGGAGCAATAGCTCTAAATATGCTTTTTAAAATTCCAATAAAAATTGGAACTATAATTATGTTATTTGTTGTTCTTTGGATGCTTTTTAGCAATTCCTATAAATCTTTGGAAAAATGGATAATTGGTTTTGTTTCAATAATTGGGTTGTCATTTATATTTGAATTGACACTTGTGCATGTTCACTGGCAGGCAGTAGGGGTCAGTTTTATAAAACCTTCATTTCCATCAGGGTCTATGCCAATAATAATGAGTATACTCGGAGCTGTTGTAATGCCACACAATTTATTTCTGCACTCTGAAATTATACAAAGTAGACAATGGAATCTAGAAAGTGATACCACAATACAAAAGCAATTAAAATATGAATTTATAGATACGCTTTTTTCCATGATAGTTGGCTGGGCTATAAACAGTGCAATGGTCATACTAGCAGCAAGTACGTTTTTCTTAAATAAAATTTCGGTATCTGAACTTAATGATGCAGAACAAATGTTAAAGCCACTTTTAGGAAGTGGAGCATCCATAATATTTGCATTAGCACTTTTATTTGCAGGAATAGCATCTACTGTGACAGCAGGAATGGCAGGTGGAAGTATCTTTGCAGGAATATTTGGAGAACCATATGATATAAAAGACAGTCATTCAAAGACGGGAATATTTATTACTTTATTTGTTGCAGCTATTATTATATTTTTTATAAATGATCCATTTAAGGCACTAGTATATTCACAGATGTTTTTAAGTGTTCAACTGCCAATAACAGTATTCACTCAGATATACCTTACATCTTCAAAAAGAGTTATGGGCAAATACGTTAACTCTTTATTGGATAAGGTAGCACTTTGGATAATAGGAGTTTTACTTACGATTTTAAATATAGCATTGTTTGTAAATTATATATGAGGTTAGTCTTAGTATAAATGGATTGGAAGGTATATATAGGTGAAGGGTTTTAACGGGCGTAGCAACCGTTAAAACCCTTCACCTTAACGTATTATGAACCAACAAATTATTCATAAAAAAAGTACCTACTATATTAAGTAGATACTTTTTTTATGAAACTAAAGTTTTTCTAAAGTACTGAGTAAATCTTTTAGCTTTTCTCTTAATCTTATAAGGTCTTCCTGTGATTGACCTGGAATACAAGAAATTCGTTTAGGAATATTTATGGCCTCATCTTTTAAATTTAAGCCCTTTTCAGTAAGTTTTACATAGACGTTACGTTCATCTTCTGTATCCCTAGTTCTCTGTACTATGCCTTTTGACTCCAATTTTTTTAGTAGAGGAGTTAAAGTACCAGAATCAAGATGCAATCTGTTTCCAAGTTCTTTTATTGTAATATCATCTTTTTCCCATAAAACCATTAGCGTTACATATTGTGTATAGGTTATACCAAGTTTATCAAGCTCTGGCTTGTAGTGCTTTGTGACTTCACGAGAACAAGCATATAGTGCAAAGCATAATTGATTATCCAGTTTCAACATATCATAGTTCATAGTGCACCACTTCCTAATTTATATATTTACTAGTGTATCAAAAAACGGCACATTTTCAAAGGAAAATTATAACAATTTCTTGATGGCAGCTTCCATGTCAGCTGGTTCAGTAGTTGGTTCGAATCTTTCTACAACCTCACCATCTCTATCTATTAGGAATTTAGTAAAGTTCCATTTTACATCATTACCTTGTAAAATTTCTGGAAATTTTTCTTTTAACATGTCGTTTAAAACTTTTCCTTTAGGATGATTTAAATCTAAACCATTAAAAGGCTTTGAAGTTGAAAGATACTTAAACAAAGGGAGAGCATTGTCACCTCTTACTTCAGATTTTTCAAATAAATCAAAAGTTACACCGTAGTTAATTTCACAGAAGTTTTTAACATCTTCATTAGTTCCAGGTTCTTGCTCAGCAAATTGATTGGAAGGAAAACCTAGAATGTTAAGACCTTCACCTTTATATTTTTGATAAAGTGCTTCGAGCCCCTTATATTGAGGCGTAAAACCGCACTTGCTAGCAGTATTCGCTATTATTAATACTTGGCCCTTATATTTTTCTAGTGACACTTCTTTACCGTTAATTGAGTTTACTTTAAAATCATAAATTGACATTTTTCTTACCTCCTAATACTATTAATCAAATTTTCTATAGTTTTTTCTAATTTTTTTGGGGACGTAGTAGGTGCATATCTATCGACAATATTTCCATCAGAATCAATGATGAATTTTGTAAAATTCCATTTAATATTGTCACCAAGTATTCCAGAACTATTCTTTCTTAAGAATTTGAAAATTGGATCAGCATTTTCTCCGTTAACATCTATTTTTGCGAAAACAGGGAAGGTAACCCCATAATTTATTGAACAAAAATTTTGTATATCTTCATTACTTCCTGGTTCTTGACCTAAAAATTGATTACAAGGGAATGCAAGTATTTCCAAATTTTCATTTCCAAATTTTTTGTACAAATCTTCTAAATCTTTATATTGAGGAGTAAATCCGCATTTGCTAGCAGTATTTGCAATTATTAAAACTTTTCCTTTGTATTTTGATAAAGAAATTTCTTCTCCTGATGATGTCTTAGCATTAAAATCATAAATATTCATAAAAACAACTCCTTATAAAAATTTTTTTATTTCAGCTTCCATATCCATAGGTTCAGTAGTTGGCTCAAATCTACCAACAACTTCACCAGCGCTATTTATTAAAAATTTAGTGAAATTCCATTTTATTCCGTTACCTACTAAAATTTCAGGATAATTTTCCTTAAGCATAGCTTCAAGTATTCTACCACTTGCACTGCTTACATCTAATCCTTTGAAAGGAACAGTTTTAGAAAGATATTTAAATAGTGGATGAGCATTATTTCCCCTTACTTCTATTTTTTCAAATAAATCAAAAGTTACACCATAGTTAATTTCGCAAAAATGTTTCACCTCACTATTATTGCCAGGTTCTTGTTCAGCAAATTGATTAGAGGGAAAACCTAAAATGTTAAGGCCGTGATCCTTGTATTTTTTATAAAGAACTTCAAGATCACCATATTGAGGAGTAAAGCCACATCGACTAGCAGTGTTTGCTATAATCAAAACATTGCCCTTATATTTTTCTAGTGAAACATCTTCCCCAGTTATTGCTTTTACATTAAAATCATAAATATTCATTCAGAATACCTCCATAAACCCAAATATCATTGCGCAAAATTAAATTGTATAAAATTTATTGTATCTATAAATTATCACATGGATATAAAGATGTCAATGATATTTTTAAAAAACTTTGAAAATTTAAAGATAATGAAGTATTTTTAAAAATAACGCAAGAAAAGCTAGCATAAGCTATGAAAACGTTTAATGTAAGGCTTTATTTTTTTCTCATAAGGTAGTATTATATTTACGGAGTCGAAATGGTAATTAACATAAAATTAAAATATAATCTATTTTATATATAATAACAGCTGATATAATTATAGTTATGAGTTGAGGATAAGTTTAAATTACATAAATGTTTCACTTTATTAACGAAATGGGGGAATTAATGTGAATGTAGCATTTTTTTTAACACCTAAAAGGGAAGTTGTCTGTGAAAATTTAGATTCTACAATGAGGCAGGCACTTGAAAGAATGGAATATCATAGATACGCTGCAATACCTATTCTTGATGAGGATGGTAAATATATAGGAACATTAACAGAGGGAGATTTGTTATGGAAGCTCAAGAATACTCCGAATTTGGATTTTAATAACACAACAAAGATTAAAATTGAAGAGATTCCGAGACGTGTAATAAATAATCCAGTCCATATCGACTCAAATATTGAAGATTTAATTGCTAAGTCTGTTAATCAAAACTTTGTTCCAGTAGTGGATGATAATAATGTGTTCATAGGAATAATCAAAAGAAGCGATATATTAAATTATATATATGAGAAGATGTTTAATAAAAGAAAAATAGAAGCTTGAAAATGTGAAGAAGATTAGAGATTGATTTAGCAGTCTTTAATCTTTTCTTAATTAAGAACAAATTTTAATTTATGGAATAATCTAATAAGTGTTGAAATTTAACAAATTAGTGGTAAAATAAATAGATAAATATTAAAATAATAAAAACATGCCGTTAAAATTTGATTTATAGTAAAATGGAAAGTTTTTAAATAAAATTCATATAATAATAAAATATGGTGATTTCATTATAAAATAAGAAAGGTGGTTTTTTCATGCATTTAATGCCTAAAGAGATAGATAAACTAATGCTTCATTATGCAGGCAGCCTTGCTAAAGAAAGAAGGGCAAGGGGGCTTAAGTTAAATTATCCAGAAGCAATTTCGCTTATAAGTTCAGAGCTTATGGAAGCGGCAAGAGACGGTAAAAGTGTAAGTGAACTTATGCAATATGGAGCACAGATATTAAAAGAAGAAGATGTAATGAGTGGGGTTGCCAGTATGATTACGGAGATACAAATAGAGGCAACTTTTAAAGATGGTACAAAACTTGTAACAGTCCATAACCCAATTAGATAATATTCTTTTGAAAGGAAATGATTAGATGATACCAGGTGAAATAATAATAAAAAATAAAGAAATACTTTGTAATGAAGGAAAAGTAACAAAAACTATGATTGTTATAAATAATGGTGATAGGCCAATTCAAGTGGGATCACATTTTCATTTTTTTGAAGTAAATAAATTATTAAATTTCAAAAGAGAAGATGCTTTTGGAATGCGTTTAAATATAGCATCTGGAACAGCAGTAAGATTTGAACCTGGAGAAGAAAAAAAGGTTGAACTTGTTGAACTTGGTGGTAAAAAAGAAGTGTATGGTCTAAATGGTTTAACAGAAGGTTCAGTTGAAGATGAAAAAATAAAAGAGTTAAGTTTAAAAAAAGCAAAAGAACTTGGTTTTAAGGGGGCTATGTAGATGAGTCTTAAAATATCAGGTAGGGATTATGCAAATATGTATGGACCTACTACAGGAGATAAGATAAGGTTAGCAGATACTGACTTAATAGTAGAAATTGAAAAGGATTATACTAGCTATGGAGATGAGTGCAAATTTGGGGGTGGAAAAACTCTTAGAGATGGTATGGGGCAATCAGCTAAAGCAGCTAGACATGAAGGTGTTTTGGATCTAGTAATAACAAATGCAGTGATAATTGACTATTGGGGTATAGTAAAAGCAGATATAGGCATTAAAGATGGGAAAATAGTGGGTATAGGAAAAGCTGGAAACATGGATACCATGGATGGTGTAGATGAAAACATGATAGTTGGAGCGTCAACTGAAGCTATAGCAGGAGAAGGTCTTATAGTAACGGCTGGAGGCATTGATACACATATACATTTCATATCACCACAGCAAATAGAAACTGCACTTTACAGTGGAATAACTACTATGATAGGAGGCGGAACAGGACCAGCAGATGGAACTAATGCTACTACCTGTACAACCGGCTCTTGGTATATTGAAAGAATGCTTGAAGCTGCTGAAGGATTTCCAATGAACCTTGGTTTTCTTGGCAAAGGAAACTGTTCCTCAGAAGCTGCACTTATTGAACAAATAGAAGCAGGGGCATTAGGGCTTAAGCTCCATGAAGATTGGGGGAGCACACCTAAAGCTATTGATACATGCCTTAAAGTAGCTGACAAATATGATGTGCAAGTTGCAATTCATACGGATACTTTAAATGAAGCGGGGTTTGTTGAAGATACCATTAATGCCATTGGTGGAAGGACAATACATACCTACCACACAGAAGGAGCAGGTGGTGGTCATGCACCAGATTTAATGAGAATAGCTGCGTTTCCTAATGTATTGCCATCTTCAACAAATCCAACAAGGCCTTATACGGTAAATACAATTGATGAGCATTTAGATATGCTTATGGTATGTCATCATTTAGATACTAGAGTGCCAGAAGATGTAGCCTTTGCTGATTCAAGAATTAGACCAGAAACAATAGCAGCAGAAGATATTATGCATGATTTAGGCGTATTCAGCATGTTAAGTTCAGATTCACAGGCAATGGGAAGAGTTGGAGAGGTTATAATAAGAACTTGGCAAACAGCTGATAAAATGAAAAAACAAAGAGGAAAACTTGAAGAAGAAACAGGAGATAATGATAATTTTAGAACTAAAAGATATATATCAAAATACACAATTAATCCAGCTATAACCCACGGAATATCAAAATATGTTGGTTCAATAGAAAAAGGTAAATACGCAGATTTAGTTCTATTTAAGCCCTGTATGTTTGGAGTAAAACCTGAAATGATTATTAAGGGTGGAGTTATAGTTGCGGCTAAAATGGGAGATGCAAATGCTTCAATCCCTACACCACAACCCGTAATATACAAAAATATGTTTGGAGCCTTTGGAAAAGCAAAATATAGTACATCTATAACATTTGTTTCTGGAGAGTCACTTAAAAATGGAAGCATAAGCAAACTTGATTTACAGAAGATAGTTTTGCCTGTAAAAAATTGTAGAAATATAGGTAAAAAAGATATGATACTTAATGATTCAACACCTAAAATAGAAGTAGATCCTGAAACTTATGAAGTTAAAGTTGATGGAAAAGTTATAACCTGTGAACCAATTGAAGAAGTGGCAATGGCACAAAGATACTTTCTATTCTAGAGACTAAAGATTTTCAGGGAGGATAAAATGCTTATAGAAAAGATCTTAGGGAATATAAAAGAAATAGAGTTAAATGGCAAAGCAATAGATGAAGTTTATGTGGATTGGTTTGATGTGGATAAAAAAATCCTTAAGAAAGCTTCAAAGAATGGTAAGGATATAGGAATAAAGCTAGAAAAACCTTCAAGGCTAAATGATGGAGATATACTTTATTCAGATGAAAAAGAAATCTTAATCATAACCATACCAGAATGTGAAGCAATTTCAATAAAACCAAAAACTATGCATGAAATGGGCAAAATATGTTATGAAATAGGTAATAAACATATACCATTATTTTTAGATGAAGATGAGATTATAGTTAATTATGATGATCCACTGTATAAACTTTTAGATAAAAAAGGCTTTAAACCTAAAAAAACCATGAGAAAATTAGTAAATGCTTTGGAGCATCACCATCATGAGCATTAATGCTTCATTTTTTACCATGCTTCAAATAACAGATTCTATTTTCCCAATAGGTTCCTATACACAATCAAATGGCTTAGAAACTTATGTGCAAAAAGGAATCGTAAAAGATAGAGAAACCGCAGATGAATATTTAAGAAGTGTATTAGTCAATAGCTACATGTACAGTGATTTTCTTGCAGTGAAACTAGCCTATGAGTATTCTAAAGATATGGACATAGGAAGACTTATAGAACTTGACGAAACCCTTTGTGCAGTGAAAGCACCGCGTGAAATGAAAGATGGAAGTTCAAGGCTATGTGGAAGATTTCTAAAACTTGTAACCAAATTTTCTAGTGATGAATTAATTTATAAGTATAAAACTGCTATAGAAAATGGACAGTGTTATGGGCAACATAGCATTGCATATGGTAGTTTTTCAGCAGTGTCAAATATAGCTAAGGAGGATGCTATTAAGGCATATATGTATAATACAACTTCCGCTATAATAAATAATTGTGCAAAACTTATTCCACTTGGTCAAGTGGATGGGCAGACACTTTTGTTTGGAATGCAAAATTTACTTCAAGAGATATTTATAAACTTAGATAGTTTAGATGTTTATGATCTTGGAAGATGTTGTGCTGGGTTTGATATAAGAGCAATGCAGCATGAAGACTTGTATTCAAGATTGTATATGTCGTGATGAGAATGGACTTTAATGTTTATTCATAATATGAAGAGATTGCGAAGCATAGGTGAAAACCCTTAACCTGTACTTTGCAGTGTCTCATTATTATGAACGATAATCGTACTGAGAGGAGAAAAACAATGAGTTATGTAAAAATTGGAATAGCCGGACCAGTTGGGTCTGGAAAAACAGCCTTAATTGAAAGACTTACTAGAGAAATGAGCAAGGAATACAGCATTGGTGTAGTTACTAATGATATATATACAAAAGAAGACGCTGAATTTTTAGTGAAAAATAGTGTTTTAACAAAAGAAAGAATTATTGGAGTTGAAACAGGTGGATGTCCTCATACTGCAATAAGAGAAGATGCTTCAATGAATCTCGAAGCTGTAGAGGAATTGACTAACAAGTTTAAAGATATAGAAATTGTGTTTATAGAAAGTGGAGGTGATAATCTTTCTGCAACCTTTAGTCCTGAACTCGCAGACTCAACTATTTATGTTATTGATGTATCTGAAGGAGATAAGATTCCTAGAAAAGGCGGACCAGGGGTTACTCGTTCAGATTTGCTTGTAATAAACAAGATAGATTTAGCACCATTTGTTGGAGCAGATCTTCAGGTGATGGAGAACGATTCTAAGAAAATGAGAGGGGATAGACCCTTTGTATTTACGGATTTAAATAGAACAAAAGGATTAGATGAAGTAATACAATGGATTAAAACCAATGCACTTTTGGAAGGTTTATAATGAAAAAAAGTATACTAAAACTAGATTTGAAATTTAAAAAAGGAAAGACAATAATAGAGGATTCTTATTTTACAGCACCACTAAAAATATTAAAACCATTTTACAGTGAAGACAATAAAAAAATGAGATTATGTCTCCTAAATGTCTCAGCGGGTGTTTTAGAAGGTGACAAATACAATATAGACATAAATGTAGCTAAGGACTGTAATTTGTATTTATACTCACAGGCATATAATAAAATTTTTAAAATGAGGGGCGGATTAGCTGATCAAAAATTTAATGTTAACATGGAAGAAGGAAGTAGTTTTGCATACATGCCTATGCCTAACATTCCATTTATAGATTCAAACTACATAAATGAGACGAATATAAGATTAAAAAAGAATTGTAACCTAATCCTAAGGGAAATAATATCTTGTGGAAGATATAAAAATAATGAGGTATTTGATTTCTTAAGTTTTTCTTCTAGGACAAAAATATTTTATGAAGATAAGCTTGTATTTATGGACAATACAGTTTTAAAACCAAAGGAACAAAACCTAAAGACAATAGGGCTTTACGAAAAATACGATCATCAAGCAAACATGATTATTTTTTCTAAAGAAGTGAATGAGGAGCTTAAAGAAATATTATTGAAACTACTAAGTAAGTATGAAAATATAGACTTTGGTATAAGTCAAAGTTTTTATAATGGCATGATAATAAGGATACTTGGAAGAAGCTCCGAAGAACTTAGGAATATTACAGATGAGATGTATGAGGTTATTTCTTAATATTAAGAAATAACCTCATACAAATAAAACTCAAAGTACAAAGTATCCAACTAAATAAACAAGTTAACATTGGCGTCTTCTGCTTCGCCAAGGTAGTATCCGACTCCACCGATTTTCACTCCATCAATAAGCTCTTCTTTTTTTATACCCATAACGTCCATAGACATTTGGCAAGCAACAATTTCTATGCCACTATCTACAGCTGCTTTTATTAAATCTTCAAGAGAAGAAACATTGTTGTTTTTCATTACCATTCTTATCATCTTTGCTCCCATGCCCATCATATTCATCTTTGAAAGCTTTAATTTTTTACTTCCTCGCGGCATCATAATACCAAACATTTTACCTATAAAGTCTTTTTTAACTGGAACACTTTCAGGTTTTCTAAGAATGTTAAGCCCCCAAAAAGTAAAGAACATAGTCACTTTTTTGCCCATAGAAGCAGCTCCATTAGCAATTATAAAAGAAGCAATGGCTTTATCTAAATCTCCGCTAAAAACTACCATAGTTTTATTGTCACGCATAGGTAAGGATGAATTAATTTCAGATATATCACTTTTAACTTTACCTTTTTTAATATAAGCTGTAATATTGGCACCAGCTCTTTCTAAATTTACAAGAGTATTATTGGTCTTAGAGCACCAAGCTTTTATATCTTCATAAAAACCAGGGTCTGTGGCGTTAACTTTAAGTATCTTTCCATCTGACATTGTGTCTATGGAAGCTTTAACCTGCATAAGCGGACCGGGACAGCATAAGCCACAAGCATCTAAAACGTCGTCAAAGTTTTTTGGGTCAGATTGAGTCAAAGTGGTAGTAGCAACTTCACTTAAAGCAGCACTGTTATTTTTAGGCTTAAAGTTAAGCATAGACATAGTTTTGTAGCCACCAGTTAAATTTTTAGATTTAAAACCGTTTTGTCTAAGTATTCTTTCAGCTATATAACCTCTAATTCCAACTTGACAATAAACTATAATTTCCTTATTTTTATCTAAAGAAGATAAATTTTCACGAAGGTTATCTACAGGTAAATTCATAGCACCCTCAAGATGACCGTTAGCAAATTCAATTTCTGATCTAACATCCACAAGAATTACATCTGTCATGTCATAGATTACAAGCTCACTAGGAGTTATCACATCACTTAAACCATTTAGAACATTTTCAGCAGTAAAACCAGCCATATTAACTGGATCTTTTGCTGATGAAAATGGAGGAGCATAACTAAGTTCAAGCTCAGTTAAATCATGAACAGTGCCACCTAAACGAATTACAGAAGCAATAACGTCAATCCGCTTATCAACTCCATCGTAACCAATGGATTGAGCACCTAAAATTTTGCCGTCTCCATTAAAAATTAACTTTAGTGATAATGGAAGCGCAGCAGGATAATAGGAAGCATGGGCAAAAGGATGTACATATATTACTTTATAAGGAATACCTAGTCTCGTTAAAGTTCTCTCATTATTTCCAGTGCTTGCAGCAGTTAAAGCAAATATTTTAATAATGGAAGTTCCTTGTGCTCCTTTAAAACTGCTATCTATAGAACAAATATTATCAGCTACAATTCTTCCTTGCTTATTTGCAGGACCAGCCAGGGCAAGAACTGTTTTTTCTCCATTTATAAAATCAGTTAATTGTACAGCATCACCTAAGGCAAATATGTTATTAACATTTGTTTTCATATGACTGTCAACTATTATGTGACCTTTACTAGAAAGTTCGATGCTGCTATTTTCTATAAAGGAAGTATCAGGAGCAACACCTATAGAAAGAATTATTAAGTCTGCTTCTATTTTTAATCCACTTTTTAGTAAAATTTCAGTGTATTCTAGCTCATCTTTAAAACTTTCAACAGCATCACCTAAAATTAAATTCACACCGTTATCCATCATTTCTTTTTCTGCAATTACAGACATGTCACTATCAAATGGAGCTAAAATGTGAGGCGCTGCTTCTATTAATGTAACATCAATACCTTGCTCATTTAAGTTTTCTGCCATTTCAATACCGATAAAACCGCCACCAATTACTACAGCATTTTTTATTGTATTTGAAGCTACTATCTTCTTTATTTTGTCTGTATCAGGTATATTTCTAAGCGTTAAAATTCTCTCACTGTTTATGCCTGGAATTGGTGGTTTTATTGGTTTTGCACCAGGAGATAAAACAAGGTAGTCATAAGTTTCATCATAGGTTTCCCCTAGTTTGTTTTTTATTTTTACAGTATTATTTACAGTGTCAACTTTAATTGCCTCACTATTTGTACGTATATCTAAATTGAACCTAGCCATCATGTTTTCTGGAGTTTGTACTATTAGTTTTTCCCTATCTTTTATTTTTTCGCCAATATAATAAGGTAGGCCACAATTAGCAAAGGAAATATATTCACCTTTCTCAAGCATAACTATTTCAGCACTTTCATCTAAACGTCTAAGTCTAGCAGCAGTAGAAGCTCCACCTGCAACTCCACCAACAATTATAATTTTCTTTTTCATATTTATCCCTCCAAATTGAACATATTTTTAACAAGTTTTATGATGTCTTCATTGCACACACTGTATTTAATTTCAAGGCCATTACGTTTACCTTTAATTACTCCAGCAGTTTTTAATTTTTGCAAATGCTGAGAAATTGTTGACTGAGGAATGTTAAGACAATCCTGCATGTGAGTAACATTACAGCCACCATTTTCAATTAAGCCTCTTACAATGCAAAGTCTAACTGGATGAGCTAAAACTTTAAGTAATTCAGCCATTTCTGTATATTTTAAATAATCTTTATCCATAATAAAATCACACTTTCTTATTTGTTGAATTATAATATTAGTATATTCGAATAATACGATATAGTTTATGAAATGTCAATATTTTTATAAATATATTTGCAGAAATAATGCATAATTATAATAAAATATATCAAATTAATAAATATTTATGCATTATTTTATAACATTATTGACAAAACATTGGCTAACGGGAAAATTTATTATTAATTTGATAATAAAAAGCTTGAAAAATTAATAGTATCTATGTATAATACTTATAAAATATGAATTTTAAAAGGGGTGTCTATATTGAAAAAATTTTTAAGTATAATAACTATATTAGCTGTAAGTGCAGCAATATTTGCAGGGTGTGGAAGCAGTAGCAGTAGTAAAACATCAACTGGGGATGGTTCATTACAAAGAGTTAAGGATGCAGGAACAATTACTGTAGGAATAGATGATACATATCCGCCAATGGAGTTTACAGATAGTGCAAATAAAATTGTAGGTTTTGATATTGATATGGCAAATGATATAAGCAAGAAATTGGGAGTAAAAGTTAAATATGTACCAACTTCATGGGATGGTATATTCTTAGCATTAGGATCTAAAAAATTTGATGTTATTCAATCTAGTGTAAGTATTACAGATGATAGAAAGAAAACAATGATTTTTACAAAACCATATATTTACGGTGGTAATGCTGTATTTGTAAAAACAGGAAATAGTAGTATAAAAAGTGAAAAAGACTTAGCAGGAAAGACAGTAGGTATAGAAGTTGGAACAACTGCACAGGATGTTTTGAATAAACTTGGAA
Source organism: Clostridium acidisoli DSM 12555 (assembly GCF_900176305.1). Classification (GTDB taxonomy): domain Bacteria; phylum Bacillota; class Clostridia; order Clostridiales; family Clostridiaceae; genus Clostridium_I; species Clostridium_I acidisoli. The sequence goes on along the minus strand of NZ_FWXH01000023.1, from coordinate 5,635 downwards.
CTATTAAAGAGGTTAAAAAGTACAATGCCATGACAGATGCATTTATGGATCTTAAAAATGGAAGAATCGATGCCGTTGTATCAGATCCACAGGTTGGAGATTACTATATTGCTGATAAAAAGACTGACTTTACTAGAATAAAAACAATGTTAAATGAAGAACCAATTGGTGTTGCATTTAGAAAAAGTGATGTAGAACTTAGAGATGCATATCAAAAGGCAATGGATGAACTTAAAAAAGATGGAACACTTTCAAAATTATCAGTTAAGTGGTTTGGACATGACATTTATAGCAAATAGTTATTAATTAATTGTAGCTCGAGAGGAGATTTTTTAATGGATTTAAGTAACATAAAGAATATACTGCCTACAATGTTACAAGGAAGTGTATTGACACTAGAACTTACATTTTTATCTATTGTTTTTGGAACTATCATAGGAGTTGTAGTAGCTATGATTAAACTTACTAACAATAAGATAATTTCAGCTATAGGTAATTTTTATACATGGGTATTTAGAGGAACTCCTCTTTTGCTTCAGTTAGTTGTGTTTTATTATGGTTTTCCAGCAATAAATATAGAACTTTCAGCATTTCAAGCTGCCATTATTGGACTTAGCTTAAATGCTGGTGCATATATGGCTGAAATCATAAGAAGTGGTATTTTGGCTATAGATGTTGGACAATTTGAAGCTTCAAAAGCTTTAGGATTCACTTATGCCCAAACTATGAAAAAAATAGTACTTCCTCAAGCTTTTAGAATTGTAATTCCTCCTGTTGGAAATCAATTTATTGGAATGATAAAGGATACATCTCTTGTTTCTGCAATAGCTTTAGAAGAGGTTTTAAGAAAAGCTGAAACATTAGGTTCATCTACAGGTAATCCTTGGCCTCCATATATTACTGCAGGAATATTATATCTTCTAATGACAACAATATTTACTTCTATTTTTAGTGTTGTTGAGAAGAAATTGTCGGTATATTAGGAAAAGGAGGGACAGAGCTCATTATGAATATGATTGAAACAAAAGGTTTATCTAAAAGTTTTGGTAAATTAAATGTATTTGAAAACTTAAATGTAGAAGTAAAAAAAGGAGAAGTCCTTGTAATAATTGGGCCTTCAGGTTCAGGTAAAAGTACTTTTTTAAGATGTCTTAACCATCTAGAAATTCCAACTGGCGGTACTGTAAACATAGAAGGAGAAATTCTAAATGTTAAAGATAAAAAGAAAATGAGAAATGCAATAGAGAAAATGGGTATGGTATTTCAAAATTTCAACCTTTTTCCGCATATGACAGTTCTACAAAATGTTATGACGGCACCATTAACAGTAAAAAAACAAAATAAATCAGAAGTTTTTGAAAGAGCAAAAAAGCTCATAGCTCAAGTTGGATTAAGTGAAAAACTTGATGTGTATCCATCAAAACTTTCTGGAGGTCAAAAGCAAAGAGTTGCAATTGCTAGGGCGCTTTGTATGGAGCCAGATATAATGTTATTTGATGAGCCAACTTCGGCACTAGATCCAGAACTTGTTGGTGAGGTGCTAAATGTTATGAAAGATCTTGCAAAGATAGGTATGACTATGGTTGTTGTAACACATGAAATGGGATTTGCAAGAGAAGTTGCAGATGAAGTTATATTTATGGATGGTGGGAAAATAGTAGAACGTGGAAAACCAGAAGATATTTTTTCAAATCCTAAAGAAGAAAGAACAAAGGCTTTTTTAGATAAGGTATTATAAAGATGGTTGTCTTAAAATTTGATTTTAAGACAGCCTTTTTGACTTATAGGGATAAGAACTTCATAGTATAGAGAGACTGAGAAGTAAGAGTGAAGGGTTTTATCCTTGCGTTACGCGGATAAAAGGTGAAGAGTTTATGGATAAATCCATATTTCAAACAATCAAACATTGTTATAAACCTAAATTAGAATTGTACATTAAAAAATCGCAAATCCAATCTCTCGAAAAATGCGATTTTTTAAGCTGTTATTTATTTTTATTAATTCACAATATGTTTATCCAATCAAATTTTCCCCATCTTTAAATGCTCTTAAAGATAACTCATTAAAAACTTCATTATCATTTCCACAGTATTGAATGCAATCATTAAGTTTCCAACCAAATACGTCGAAAATATTATTAACATAGTTAATGGCTTCTGCACCTTTTTTAGGATTTAAGCTTCCTTGAGCAAATATAGTTATTAATTTTTTACCTGGATGTCTAGGAATAAACTTATTTGGAAGCTCTTCGACCATTGGAAACGTACGGTCTAACCAAATTTTTGCCTGACCTGTAATTTGGTACATATATATTGGTGAACCAAATACAATAGCATCTGCCTCTGCAATAGCTTTATACATTGGTTGTAAATAATCATTAATAGCACATCCATCATGAGTACGACAATAAAAGCATCCTTGACATCCACGGATTTCAGTGTTATTTAAATCAAATTCAATAACCTCAGCACCTTTTGATTTTGCTCCTTTTGCTACTTGATCCAATAATTTTGTAGTATATCCATTCTTTCTTGGACTACATTTAAAAATAACTACTTTTGACATTTCTCATCTCTCCTTATAAATATAAAAAGTTAAACCTTATGTTTATCTATATATCCCTTAGGATCTTTTCAATCCAACTGAAAATACGTTCATTTGCAATTAATTTAGCGCCTGCTTGACAGTGGGATTCAGCACCTTCTTCAGCTGTAAATAAAATAAAATCTTTATAGCAGGTAAGCTCCTCATACAATTGCCTTGCTTGATCTCCAAGCAGTTTGTCATTTTCTGAATCAACAATTAAGGTAGAGCATTGTATTTTCTCTGCTAATCCTTTCATATAAAAATCGCCCACCTTTAGAATGAATTCAGCAGGAGTATTTACACCAAATACATACATTCCATGTGAAAAGCTCCATTTTGCCTTTGAGTTCAGTTCCATTTTTTCCTTCACAGCTTTATTAAATTTCTCTGAATCAGAAAATGCGAAATTTAAAAATTCTTCTCTTGGAATATTAAAGATACTTGTAAAGCCTCCTAAAAAGTCATATACTCCTCCATTTGCAATGCAGCCTGCAAGTCGATGTTCAAAAGCTGCAGCCCTAGGAGCAAGATAACCACCTAAACTTTGTCCCCATAAGACAATTTTCTTTGAATCTACTTCTTTTCTTGTAAGCAGATAGTCTACCACTGGGGTTATAACCTTCTCGTAGTCATGTCTAAAAAATAGTTTTTGTTTATGTAGGGCTTCTCCTTGTCCTGGTCCCTCGAAAGTAATACAATGCATGCCATGTTCAAGTGCATCCATTGCCATTCCGTAAAATGCTTCTTTTGTTCCATCAAAGCCAGTCATAGCAATTAAAACTGGTTTTGGTTCCTCTGAATCCTCTAATTTATAAAAATGTCCTGGAAGTGTTGTATTTCCATAGGGGATTTTCACTTCTTCAATAAGAGGCTTGTTCAATTTCATGACATGAGAAAAGCAATCTATGCTTGCATTGTATAATTCATCTATCTTTGGATCATCCGGATTTTCATGAAGGTAGAATTCTGCAATTCGATAATAATTAGAAGCCCTAAGATAAGCTTTTTTTGCACTGATCAAGTGACCATCTGAGTAGCTATTCTCTGCAACTTTTTGTAGGCTATTGGCTGTTTTGGTCCATTCTTTACACCAGCTTTGATAGTTCCCTTCTTTAATTTTCTGTGCTGTTGAAACCACCTCTCCTATATCTGCAGCTTTGAAAGCAGTGTCTCCAAGAAGCCCTAATAGTTTGGATGCGAATTGATCGTCTTCAAAAATTAAATTATTCATCGTCATTCTCCTTTGCAATTTTTATTGTTTATGCAACACGTTGTTGCTATAATTAAAATATATCAGATACAGATTTGTTTTCAACCAACAATACTTATAGTTTGTTTTATATACAACAAAGGAGTGAGAATGTTGCAGAATAAACATGATATTCGAACACAAAGGACACATCAGCAGATAAGGGATGCACTTATTGATCTTATTTTTGAAAAACATTTTGATAATATTACAGTTGGTGATATCACTAATAGAGCTATGATTAATCGTTCTACCTTTTATAGGTATTATAAAGATAAATACGACGTTGTACTAAAAATTTTTGAAGACGCAATGGAAAAGATGAAGAAAGATTTAGGACTTCCAAAGTCCAGCCTTAAGTATCTTAATGAAGAACAAAGATCTGATCCATGGGTGAAACTATTTGAGCACTTTGCTGAAAACAGTCGATTATATCTGGCAATGATGGATGATTCATGTAATATATGGTTTATATCTAGACTGCGTAGCTACATCATTTCAATGTTTAGAGAACGTGAAAAATTACGAAGCTCCTTCATTGTAAGCAAAGAAGAATGCTCCCCAGAAATACAAGAAATGGCGTTCTTATTTACCGCTAATGCTTTAATCGGTACTATTGATTGGTGGGTAAAGTCAAAATGTACTCCTAATTCAGAGAAAATGTCTTATTTGTTTAGATCTTATTTTAAAAATGGCTATGTAGGAATGCTGAATAAAAATTAATGTTATGATTCAAATTTTCATATATAAAATTATGTTGTTAGTTTAATGAAGAGAAGCGACACTTGGCCTTTTCACCGCGAAGCAAAGGTGAAAACCCTTCACCTATTTTAACCGTAGCCTTTTGGCGTTTATACAATAGTTTAATATGCTAATAACACTTATGCATGGAACGCCACGACCTACGGTCAAAAAATGAAGAGCAATATACTTTAGATTATAATCCCTTAATTCAAAGATTTTTCGCAGCATGGCGTAGAAAAATCATCCACAGCTTTTTCCCACGGAAAAAATATCACCTTTGACCAGCGAAGCGCCCGTCAAACCCATCACCTCGCTTTAGCGACCCTTCGCCTTTTCGTTAGCGAAGCATTGACGAAAACCCTTCACCGTACTTCTTAATGCCGTATTACTATGAATAAACTTCGTAAAATAGTTTACACCATCTCGCTGCTGGCATCTAGTTTTGCATACATCCGTTCCTGCTGCTTTGTTGTAAATTGAAAATAAACCTCTGTGTTAGAAACAGATTTATGCCCAAGCCACCATTGTAACTCTTTAATATCCATATCAGATTCAGCAAGATGCACAGCAGTTGTATGCTTAAGTGCATGGAAATGATGTTTCTTCTTATCTTCAATTTTTCCTAAACGGCAATATTTCTTCATTAAATAGTCTAATGATTGTCTTGAAATAGGATTGTTTTTTTGACTTGGGAAAATACATCCTGAGGAAGCAGTTAATTTAGTGTGATTTAAATATTCATCCAAGGCAAATTTGGTTTTATAATCTAATCTAATAGTGTTATTGTTACTGCCTTTTAGACGTTTGCAGTATAAAGCACCTTGCTTCTCGTTATAGTCCTCAAGGTTTAACATACCTATTTCAGAGGCTCTTAAACCGCATCTATATGCAACTCTAAAGAGTGCCAAATCCCTTATTGAATGACTACTAGTGTAAGTCATAATAGCCGAGAACAATCTAGTAGTTTCACTTTGTGTCAAATATTTGATTTTTTCATTACCTGAATTAACCATATTTACCGCCTTCCGAGATAATTGTACAAAATAAATATTTTGT
>NZ_FWXH01000010.1 GCF_900176305.1 Clostridium acidisoli DSM 12555 | reverse complement strand
CCTCTCCAACTAGCTAATGCGCCGCGGGTCCATCTCAAAGCGGATTACTCCTTTAATTGTTGCTTCATGCGAAGCTACAATGTTATGCGGTATTAATCTTCCTTTCGGAAGGCTATCCCCCACTTTGAGGCAGGTTACCCACGTGTTACTCACCCGTCCGCCGCTAGAAACCCGAAGGTTTCTCGCTCGACTTGCATGTGTTAAGCACGCCGCCAGCGTTCGTCCTGAGCCAGGATCAAACTCTCAATTAAAAGTTTGATTAAGCTCATTTCGCTTAATTTATTATCTAATGTTATTTCTAACATCAAAAGAATTTGCTGGTTTACTTAATTCTTATACTCTGTTCAATTTTCAAAGATCACTACGCTGCCTTGTGACAGCTATTAAAGTATATCACAACTTCAAAGTTTTTGTCAACACAATTTTTTATGTTGATTTATTGCTTTTCACTTGCAACGTGTTTTATGTTATCATAAATATGGTTATAATTTCAGAATATACTTATTAAATAAAGGAATTAAATCTTAATCCCTTTATTTTTATAACAAATTCTTTTATTTGCTATTATTGATACACACGGCAATGTATACATGCATATATTTGAATTTTAGCTTATATAAACAATATTTACTTCACAATATAAAGAAATTGAGAAGTAACTGGTTAAAGATTTTTACTCTACTATGTGAGTAAAAAGGTGAAAAATTGCCAGAGTGACAATATTAATCATAATGTTAACATCACAGGCTACGGTTAAAACATATTGTAGAGTTAGCTATGAATATTAAGACATACAAATTCATTATTTTTCTGACGTAGGAGGAAAAATTTCCTTTATCTGTTACGTAAGTAACTTCTCTCACCTTTGACGGATTTAGCCTCGTCAATTCTTCCATCTAGCCGAAGGCTTTCTTTAACCTTTTTATCTAGCTTTAGCTATGATAAAATTCTTTAGTCTTTGATTCGCACTTTCTAACTATTATGATATAACACAATTATTCAATAACTCCATAACACATATTTTTTCTGGTGCTTCATTTTAAATTTATAAGTTATATTTTCTAGAAATCATGTCACTTGAATTTTTATCATATCCATTTTTTATATGTTTTTCAATGGTCTCATGCATCTCAACATAAAAGCCTTCTTCTTCATTTACCATATCATTACTTATTAATTTTGAAACAGCATCTTTTCCTAAAATTATATTCCATTCCTCTTCACTTAAAAAGTTTTTGTATCTTTCAAATTCATCCTTTTCTATTCTTTCAGCATATTGTCCATCATAAAATAATATTAATTCATTTGAAACAACCATTATTTTTTCTACTCTTGTTGCTATTGGAGTATCTAAAACATTAGATACAATTAAAATTAATAATTCTTTTTCATCCTTAACAATTTTAGAGCATTGGAGCCTGCTCATACCAATATCATTTTTTACCCATTTACCTTTTCTTATTATTTCTTCAATTTTATTGACTGTTTCCATTATATCCTCTCCTATTTTATAAGTTTCAATAACTTTTTCATTTTTAATATATATCATTCCCAAAAAACAATAAAAAACCCATGAATAAATTTGAGGCCACTGAAAAAGCAGAGCTTTTTCAGTGGCCTCAATAAATTCACAGTTTTTTATTAAGCTACATTTATTATCTTTGTCACTGCCAAAATTAAAAATATAACAGAAAATATTATTCTATAGATTGCAAATACCCTCATTGGTCTTTTCTTTAAAAAATTCATAAACTTTTCTACTACTAGTAGTGCAACTATAAAGGATACAATAAAGCCTATAGCTATTTGAAGAAACTGTGCACCAGTTATAGATGACATATTACTAATCAGCTCATATCCTGTAGCTATAATCATAGTAGGAATAGCTAGAAAAAAAGAAAATTCTGCTGCTGCAACGGTTGAAAGTCCTACTATCCAACCACCTATAATAGTTGATGCAGATCTTGAAAAACCTGGCCATATTACAGAGAGGCATTGAAAGCATCCTATTACAAAAGCTTGTTTCACTGTAACATCCGCAATATCCTTAGTTCTGCTGTTTTTTCTAAACTTGTTTTCAGCTAAAATCATAAATATACCACCAACAAGAAGTGCTAGCGATACTGGTAAAACCTTCATTAGATGAGCATTTACAAATTTATGTGTTAAAACGCCAATTAATCCAGACGGTATAAATGCAATAATAAGATTTCTCCAGAGTTTTGAACCAAAACTTTTAAATGTTGGATCAACGACAGTTTTTAATGATTCCAGAAGTTTGTCCCAAAACAATACTACTACAGCTAAAATAGCTCCAAGTTGTATTACTATGTCAAATAAATCACTAAATTTTCCATTAAAATTAAGAAAATCATTAAACATAATCAAATGTCCTGTTGATGATACTGGTAAAAATTCCGTTACACCTTCAACTATTCCGAGTATAATTACTTTTATAATAATTAAAAAATTTGCGGACATATTATTCGCACTCTCCATTCTTAAATTGTTTTAATTTACATTATTTATTAAAACATATTTTAAATTAAAATTCAATTTCACTTATTATATTTCTTTCAACCTTTTCCAAGTCAGGTACATATGATTTTAGAAGCTTCAATTGTCCTTTGATTTCATACTTTCCAAGATATGCTGGTATAAGAATGCTGTCTCCTGCTTGTATCGTTTCACATCCACCATCAAACTTCATATGTCCGTTTCCTTCTACACAAGTAAATATGTAAAATCTTTCTTTATCACTTTCTTCTACAACACTAGTTTTAACGGTATATAATTCGAAGGAAAATTTATCACATAAATTATAATAAGTTTTATCAAAATTTTCTCCTTCAATTTTTAAGCCTTTACTTTTTTTGCCCTTAAGCTTTAAATCAATAACATCTAAGGCCTTATCAACGTGAATTTCTCTACCTCTGTTATAATCATATACTCTATAAGTAGTATCGCTGTTTTGCTGTATTTCAGCTATTATTACGCTTTCTCCAATTGCATGGACAAGTCCACTTTTTACAAAATACACTTCACCTTTTTTAACAGGTATTCTATTTAGGTACTTATCTAATGTTCCAGAGTTTATTGCCTCCTTAAATTGTTCTTTTGTACACTCTTTAGTTCCAACAACAAGATTTGCACCTTCAAAAGCCTCTACTACATACCATATTTCAGTTTTCCCAAGTTCTCCTTCTACTTTATGAGCATATTCATCATTTGGATGTACTTGAACTGATAACTTATCTTTTGCATTAATAAGTTTAATTAACAAAGGGAATTGTTCTGTATTTATTTTATCTCCTAGCACTTTATTCTCAAATTTTTTAATTACCTCTTCTAATTTCATACCTTTGTATTCACCATTTGCTACAACGCTCATACCATGTGGATGACATGCTACATCCCAACTTTCTCCAATGCTGCCATCTGGCACGTTTTCTCTATAGCTTTTTAAATCTCTTCCGCCCCAAATTTTTTCATAATATAAATTTTCAAATTTTAATGGATACATAATTGCCTCCCACCTATTTATATATATTTTATTAATACATCATATATATTACCCTTTGACAGAGTAATTTTCAATTAACCATCATTACATTTTTGTTAATTCACTTATGTTCGAACTGAAAAAACTCTTAAATTTTATATATTTTGCACATACTAAAATGATTTTAAACCATGTTTGTAAACATAATTTTATTATGATAATATATACAGGTAAATTCTACAATATTAAGATATTTTAATCTTTAAACTCTGATTTTTAAAGGTTTTATATCAAAAGGAGATTTATTATATTATGAATACGAAATCTAAACAATTTTTGCTACTTCTTGCAGGAACAATATTATACTCGGTGTATGCAGCATTATTACTAACACCCTCTAAAATAGGTACAGGTGGCATACTTGGAATTGCTCTTTCTCTTAACAAACTTTTTAATTTCAAAATTGGTCTAACTTCTATAATTTTAAACATTCCACTTTTTATTTTTGGATTCAGACTTTTAGGGAAAAAATTTGCCCTAAAAAGCGGCATAATCGTATTAGTATCTTCTATTTTAATGGATTCCATAAGCACTTTTTTTCCTAATTTTTCCATCCTCCCAGCAAATGATAAACTAACTGCTTCAATTTTTTGTGGGGTTGTTTCAGGGATTTCAATGGCAATGTTATTTATGAGTGGTGGATCTACTGGTGGACTTGATATTTCTGCAAAAATATTTAAAAACAAATTTAAATCCGTACAATTATCTCATATTTTACTTTTTCAAGATTTATGTGTGTATGTTTTTGTTGGTATCGTTCTTGGACCACATTCAGTACTATATGCTCTTATAATGAGTTTTATTCGTTCAAAGACAATTGATACTGTACAAGAAGGTATTGCCTCATCAAGACAATGTATTATTATATGTAATAATTCTGAAAAGATAATTGAAGAAGTAAAAATTGAACTTGGCAGAGGTGTTACTGTATTGGATGCAGTTGGTGGATATTCTCATAACAATAAAAAATTTATATATGTAGTAGTTCAAAAACATCAACTTACATCTTTAAGGTTAATAATTAAAAATATTGATCCTTTAGCCTTTGTTGCAGTTTCTCCTGTTAACGATATTTTAGGTAATTACAAACAGACGTCTTTATCTGTATAAGTTAAGCTTTTTTAATTGCTTTCGGCAAATAGAATTAAAAATATGAGGTTTAAGATATATAAAATCATGCACAGATTTATCATGGTTATTTAACATTTAAGGAATGGACATTATTCTATATATGTTATACAATTGATGTTGATAAATCAAGCTATTTGTAGTTATAAATTATTTATCATTTGCACAATAAATTGTAATAACTACAAAATAACTAATAAAAAATATAAATATTGTTTATTAATATTTTTTCTGCAATACTTATAGCTATATAATATTTTTAAACATTATTTCATTTGTATTTGGGAGGTGTCTGAAATTAAAATTAAATCTTTTTTCAGCATTTTAATTTCAAAGATTATAATTAAATTGTCCAAAACCTTATTTAAGGGAGGTAGTAATTTCCCTGGTAGAATTGCTCTAAAAATTGATAAAAATATACTCAGTATTGTTTCAAAAGATTATAAAGTTGTACTTGTAACTGGTACAAATGGAAAAACCACAACTACTAGTATGATTTACAACATGCTTAAAAACAGTAATAAAAATGTTATCACTAATAACACTGGCGCTAATTTAAATCCTGGAATTACTTCATGTTTTATTGATAATTTCAGATTTAAGGAGTTAACTTCTGATAAATATGCGGTTATAGAAGTAGACGAAGCTAATTTAAAATTTATTACTGAATATATAGATCCAAAAATAATAATCGTAACAAATTTATTTAGAGATCAACTTGATAGATATGGTGAGGTATATACTACACTAAATAAAATTTTAGAGGGTATTGTTAAGGTTCCACATTCAACCTTACTTTTAAATGGAGATGAATCCCTTCTTGGCGATTTAAAAGTTCCAAATAAACTAGTTTATTATGGTTTTGAATGTTCACCAAATAAAAATACCACAGTTGAAATAAATGCAGACGCAAAATTTTGCAAAAACTGTAAAACTGCTTATTCCTACGACTTTATTACATATAACCATTTGGGTAAATATTATTGTGAAAATTGTGGTTACAAAAGACCAGAACTTGATTATTTTGTTACTTCTATTGAAGAACTTACGGCTTCAAGTTCAACAGTAAAGATAAATAACTTTGAATATATTATAAATCAACCTGGTGTTTATAATGTATATAATGCATTATGTGCAGTATCTACGGCTAAACTTTTAAATATTGAAGATTCAGTAATATATAATTCACTTAAAAACATTGAGAGTAGTTTTGGCAGACAGGAATCTATTAACATAAACGGGAAAGAAATCAAAATAATCTTAGTTAAAAATCCAGCTGGCTATAATGAAGCTTTAAACACTGTTTCTCTTGACAATAGAAAGATAAATCTATGTATGCTTTTAAATGATAATTATGCAGATGGACGAGATGTTTCTTGGATTTGGGATGTAAACTTCGAGTCACTTGCAAATCTAAACATTACAAATGCTATTATAGGTGGAAATAGACTTTATGATATGGGCGTAAGACTAAAAGTTGCAGGTATTGATTATACTAAATTTTCTATGTGTGAAAATTACGATGCCGTTCTTAGCAATATAGAGTCTTCTGACGGTGAAATCGTATATGTTCTTGCAACTTATACAGCAATGATTGACTTCAGAAAATTTTTACATAGAAAAAAACTTATACAAAAACTTTGGTAAATATTTAATAAAATTGGTGGTGAAATTAATGGAATTAAACATTTGTCATCTATACCCCGACCTTTTAAACGTATATGGTGATGTTGGAAATATACTAATTCTAAAATATAGAGCTTCTAAAAGAAATATAGACGTTAATGTTTTTAATGTGTCTTTAAATGATGGCTTTAATCCAGATGATTATGATATTGTATTTTTTGGCGGTGGACAGGATTATGAACAATCTATAGTATCAAATGATTTGATAGAACATAAAAAAGCTGGTATTGAAGAATATATAAATTCAGGTAAAGTATTTTTATCAATTTGTGGTGGATATCAGCTTTTAGGAAAATATTACACAACTCCCGATGGCGAAAAATTAGATGGACTTGGCATATTAGATATTCGTACTGACGGTGGAGACACACGATTTATAGGAAATACAGTTATAAAAAATGAAACTACTGGTGAAACACTTGTTGGATTTGAAAATCATTCTGGTAGGACTCACATACATGATTTAAATCCTCTTGGAAAAGTAATAAATGGATATGGCAATAATGGTTTTGACGGTTTTGAAGGAGTTGTTTATAAAAATACTTATGGAACATATTTTCATGGTTCCCTTCTCTCAAAAAATCCTGAGTTTGCAGACAGATTAATAAAAACTGCACTTGAATTAAAATACAATGATAAAATTGACCTTGAACCCTTAGATGATACTCTTGAACTTAAAGCAAAAGATTATATCATAAAAAGAGAAAGCGAAAGAAAATAAAAAATATATGGTATTTAAAATGAATTTTTAAATACCATATATTTTTTATTTATTAAAATTTTCTATAAGATTTCTTCTTTATCTAGTTTATTCTTTTCATTTAAACTACTATGTCTTATTCCATAAGTGAAATATACAATGAGTCCTATGGCAAGCCAACAAACAAATCCAATCCATGTTATTGCCTTTAACCTGCTAAGTAACAATATGCAACATATTATCGTAATAATTGGAGTAACTGGTACTCCTGGACATCTGTATATTCTCTTAAAATCTGGCATTCTTTTTCTAAGTACAATAACTGCTAAAGATACAACCGAAAAACTTATTAATGTACCAGTACTTAAAAATTCCACAATTATATCTAAAGGTAGAACTCCTGCTATAATAGCTGCTACAATACCAGTTATTGCTGTTGCTATATAAGGCGTGTTATGTTTTTTATGTATCTTTGAAAATGACTTTGATATTAGTCCATCTCTAGACATAACCATAAATACTCTTATCTGACCATAAAGTACAGCTATTATTGTAGATATCATTCCAAGTATGGCCCCAACTCCAACTAAAGCTGATCCCCATCTTATACCAACTCTTGCTAGTGCACCTGGCACTGCATTTTCAGAAATTATCTCTCTAAATGGAACCATTCCTGTAAGCACAAATGCTACTGATATATATAGTATACTTACTACAGCTAAACATATAAAAAGTCCTCGTGGTACATCTTTATTAGGGTTTTCTGCTTCTTCTGCAGTAGTGGAAATAGCATCAAAGCCTATATAAGAAAAGAATATAGTTGCTGCTCCGGCAAAAATTCCTTTAAAGCCAAATGGTGCAAAGGGTTTGTAATTTTCAACATTTATATGTGATACGCCAAGAGCTATAAATAATACGATTATAAGTAATTTTACGCATACTATTATATTATTTATCCTTGAACTTTCCTTCATTCCATAATACAACATGTATGTAAGTAGTAATGTAATTACAATGGCTGGAAGATCTAATATTCCTCCTTTACTTGGTGATGCAATTATTGCATGTGGAAGATTTATGCCAAAAGATTGAAGAATTCCTACAAAGGTTCCTGACCACCCTGAAGCTACAGCACTGCAAGCCACAAGATATTCTGCTGTAAGACACCATCCAACTATCATGGCAACAAGCTCTCCAAAAGTTATATATGCATAAGAATATGTACTACCTGCTACTGGGAACATAGTTGCTAATTCACAGTAACTAAGACCACAAAGGCATGCTACTATTGCCGCCAAAATAAAAGATACAATTATAGCTGGTCCTGCTAAATGTGCACCTTCACCAGTGGCAACAAAAATTCCAACTCCAACTACTGCACCAATTCCAAGTGCTGCTATGTCCTTTGCCCTTAGGTTCTTTTTTAGATGTGTTTTCTCTGCACTTTTAAGCATGCTCTCAAGTGTTTTTTTCCTAAATATGTTCAATTTATAAAGCCTCCTATATATTAAGTCCTTAGTATTTTATTGAAATAATAATTTTTTATCATTTTAATAAGAACTGCATAATTTATATTATATGATTACTTTTAGTAATTTTAAAGTGTATTTTTAATTCAGCTTAAATAAATTCACACATTCATAGTGTAACCGTTTATATTTTTTTAATGTGATAATTTAAATTTGGCCTAAAATATAAACAGAGTTCTTGGTTTCAGGTGGAGTTTTTAGACCATAGGTCATCCATCTGAAACTTAGAAATCGTTATCCAGAGACGTAGCAGCCGTTATCTCCCACTTTGAAGAAGATGGGGAGTGTTACGGATGGTAGTCATCGGATAAAAAATTGCAAAATAAAGACTAGAGCTTTTTATCTAACAGTTTTATGATAAAAAACTTTAGTCTTAAATTTGCAAACTCTATATATTAAGATTAATTTCTATCTTCCATACCCATCTCTATGAGAGTTTTGCCATTTCCATGCAGTTTCAATTATTGTTTCCAATGAATTAAATTTAGGATGCCAATTAAGTTCTTCTATAGCTTTTTCTGAAGAAGCTATTAATATTGCTGGATCGCCAGCACGTCTCTCAGCTATTTCTGCTTCAATATTAAGTCCCGTAACTTTTCTAGTAACCTCAACTACCTCTTTCACTGAGAAACCTTTTCCATTACCAAGATTATATATAGCACTTTCATTTCCACTTCTTAACCTTTTTAATGCTAAAAGATGTGCACTTGCAAGATCACTTACATGTACATAATCCCTTATGCAAGTTCCATCAGGTGTTTTGTAGTCATCCCCAAAAATATATATTTTTTCTCTCTTTTTTAATGCTGCTTGAAAAATAAGTGGTATAAGATGTGTTTCTGGATTATGATCC
Source organism: Clostridium acidisoli DSM 12555 (assembly GCF_900176305.1). Taxonomy (GTDB): domain Bacteria; phylum Bacillota; class Clostridia; order Clostridiales; family Clostridiaceae; genus Clostridium_I; species Clostridium_I acidisoli. The sequence goes on along the minus strand of NZ_FWXH01000010.1, from coordinate 93,937 downwards.
TCACCAATCTTTCCATTTATGTGTGCTCCAGCAGCATTAAAATATCTTAAAGCAGTATATTTAATACCATAAGCTTTATCACTCCACTTTAATATTTTTTCAACTGTAAGTTTAGACTCTCCATATGGATTAGTTGGAAATGTCTTGTCACTTTCCAAAATTGGAGTATTTTCTGGCTCACCATAAGTTGCCGCTGTAGATGAAAATACTATGTACTTTGTACCATAATCTCTCATTGCCTGCAATAAACTAACCGTTCCACCAACATTATTTTCAAAATATTTTAGCGGATTATCAACACTTTCACCAACCAAAGAATCTGCAGCAAAATCAATTACAGCCTCTATTTTATTTTCTTTAAAAACCTTGTCTAATATTTTCCTATCTCTTATATCACCAACATATAATTTTCCACCTAAAAGTGCATCAATGTGCCCTTTTTGAAAATTATCTAAAACTACAACATCTTCACCATTTTCTAAGAGTTCAGCTACCATATGACTTCCTATGTAACCGGCTCCTCCACAAACTAATATAGACATATTCATCCTCCTAAAAAAATATATGGTATACTTTATTACAATATAAAGTATACCATATACTTACTTGCTTTTTATATGATACTTATAAACTTTTTATTAATATATTACCATTTTCTCCTACAACTTGTATTGTCATTCCATCATATATCTTGCCCTCGATTATCTCTCTAGCTATCTTTGTTTCAAGGGTATTTTCTATATATCTTTTTAAAGGTCTCGCCCCATAAACCGGATCATACCCTTCATTTGCCATGATTTTTCTCGCACTTTCTTCTATAATAATTTTTATATTTTTTTCATTCAATTTATTCTTTATTTCTTCTGTAAATATATCTACTATTTTTTCTATGTCCTTTGTACTTAACGGTTTAAAGACAATTATATCATCAAGTCTATTTATAAATTCAGGTTTAAATCGTGATTTTAAATCATCCATTACATTCTTTTTAATTTCTTTACTTATTCCGTCTTTAGCTTCATCACTAGCTAAATATCTACTTCCAATATTTGATGTCATTATAATTATACTATTTCTAAAATCTACAGTTTGCCCCTTATTATCTGTAAGTCTTCCATCATCCAAGATTTGAAGAAAGATATTAAAGACATCTTCATGTGCTTTTTCTATTTCATCAAATAAAATTACGCTATAAGGCTTCCTTCTTACTGCCTCAGTAAGTTGCCCTCCTTCTTCATAACCAACATATCCTGGAGGTGCTCCAATAAGCCTTGATATAGAATATTTTTCCATATATTCAGACATATCTATTCTAATTATATTATTCTCACTGTCAAAAAGCGTTCTTGCAAGAGTTTTAGCAAGTTCAGTTTTTCCAACACCAGTGGGTCCAAGAAAAATAAATGATCCAATAGGCCTCTTTATATCCTTAAGTCCTGCTCTTGCTCTAATTACAGAATCTGAAACCGCTTTAACTGCCTCACCTTGACCTATAACCCTTCTACTAAGTTCATCTTCTAATTTTAATAATTTTTGTTTTTCACCTTCTAAAAGACTTGATACTGGTATTCCAGTCCATTTTGAAACAATGTCTGAAATTTCTTCTTCAGTAACTTCTTCTTTAAGAAGTGCATTTTCATTTTGAGTGTTCATAAGTTTTTCTTTTTCTTCTATATCCTTTTCAAGCTTTGGTACTAACCCATATTTAAGTTCTGCTGCTTTATTTAAATCATATTCTCTTTCTGCTTTTTCAACTTCTCCTTTTGCCTCATCAAGCTTTGTCTTTAGTTCCTTTATCTCTTTTATTTTAAATTTTTCCTTTTCATATTTAGAACTTATTTCTTTATCCTTATCTTTTAAATCACTTAATTCTTTATTTAATATTTTCAATCTTTCAATAGAGGCCTTATCAGTCTCTTTGCTTAAAGCTTCTTTCTCAATTTCCATTTGAAAAATCTTTCTTTTCAAATTATCCATTTCTGTAGGCATACTGTCTATTTCTGTTCTTATCATAGCACCAGCTTCATCAATTAAATCTATAGCCTTATCTGGTAAAAATCTATCTGTTATATATCTATCAGAAAGTTTTGCAGCTGCTATAATTGCAGAATCATGTATTCTAACTCCATGATGGATTTCAAATCTTTCTTTAAGCCCTCTAAGAATGGAAATAGAATCTTCTACTGAAGGCTGAGAAATTATAACTGGCTGGAACCTTCTCTCAAGCGCCTTATCCTTTTCAATATATTTCCTATATTCATCAAAAGTAGTAGCTCCAATGCAGTGCAAATCACCTCTTGCTAAAAGTGGCTTTATTAAATTACCTGCATCCATTGCTCCTTCAGTTTTTCCAGCTCCAACAATAGTGTGGATTTCATCTATAAATAATATTATCTTCCCTTGACTTTTTTCCACTTCTTTTAAAACTGCTTTAAGCCTTTCTTCAAATTCACCTCTATACTTAGCCCCTGCTATAAGTGCCCCCATATCTAATGAAAATATTATTCTATCTCTAAGTCCATCTGGTATATCACCTCTAACAATTCTTTCTGCAAGGCCTTCAACTATAGCCGTTTTACCCACTCCTGGTTCACCAATTAAAACCGGGTTATTTTTAGTCCTCCTTGAGAGAATCCTTACTACTCTTCTTATTTCTTCATCTCTTCCTATGACTGGATCCAATTTATGATTTTTTGCTTCATTTATAAGATTTCTACCATATTTCTTTAATGCATCATAAGTTCCCTCTGGGTCTTCTGACTCTACTCTTTGATTTCCTCTAACTTCTGCCAATATCTTCAAAAACTCTTTTTTATCAATATTGTTATTTTTTAGTATATATGTTATAACATCATCTTTGCTTAAATTCATAAGTGCAATCATTACATGTTCTGCGCTTATATAGGAATCTTTAAAATCCTTTGATATTTTTTCAGCATTAACAAATAATTCGTCAAATTTCCTAGTTACATAAACTGAAGATCCATCAGCTCCTCCACCCAAAACCTTTGGCATCCTATCTAATTCTTTTTGAGTATCACCAGTTAATTTCTCAATATTAACTTCCATCTTTCCAAATATATTTGGTATAAGACCTTCATCTTGAGAAATTAAAGCCATAAATATATGTATTACATCTACATTTTGATGTTTATTATTTATGGCTATATCCCTAGCATCATTTATTGCTCCTTGAACCTTAAGTGTTAATCTCTCAATATTCATGTATTCCATCTCCTTAAAATAAAAAGGTATTAGTATAAACTAACACCTTTAATTATATAATATTTTATCAAAACACAACCAAAAAAGTTAGTTTTAAATTATAATTTTTTGCTTAAATTAATAGCTAATGAAAAATACTTTAATGCTTCTGCTGTATTATGAACAGTGGAATATAAATTTCCCATGTCCAAATATCTCTTATAAAGTTGGTTTTTAGTCCCAAGCTTCATTAATATATCAAGAGATAAATTCATATACATTTCTTTCATTTGAAACTGTCCATTATTCTCCATTGTTACAGCTTTAAAATAATAAGCTTTTTCAATAAATATGTCATTTTTTAAATCTATAGCATAATTTAAGATTTTTTCACTTAGTTCTTGAGCCATACCCATCTTATTTATACTAATCAAGGTTTCTATTACCTCAATTATAAAATTCACATAATTAAACTTATCTTTTTCTGGGTATAGGTCCACAGCCTTACATATGTATCCATATGCTTTTTCTTCTAATTTTGTACCAATCATTGCAGCCCCATAGCTGTATAAAAATCCTGCTTTTCTAGTCATATTGTCTTTGCATAATTCTAAAGAGCGCTTTTCATAGTCATCATACTTATCATTTCCAACTTTAACACAAAGTATAGCAATTAAATTATATATTTCTGATGAATATTCTTCTTCACTTAAATATTTAATATACTCCATCAATTTAACAACAATTTCATATGCGCGTTCATAATTATTTAGTAGCAAATAACATTCAGCCTCTTTATATATTGAATCAGCTATCATTTTATAGTTGTTAGAATTTTTTAAGAGCAGTTCCTTTCTAACATTATTATAATAACTTGCAGCTTGAAAATATTCATTTCCCATATATAAATATCTACCTATATCAAGATAATATATTAATGTGTTGTTCTCTTCTCCTGACTTAACACATAAATTATAATATTTTGACGTATTCACTTGGCAAGAATTTATGTCTTTTATGTCAAGATAATAGTTAAACAATAAATGCATAATATTAAATGCAATTGTGTAATATTTATATTCTTCAGCATATTCAAGATTATATTTCAATATTTCTTCATGCTCTGCTTTAATTGGCTTACTAAATATTTCATTGTAATTTTCTTCTAATTGCTGTTTTATATCTTTCTTTAAATAGTTAGCATCTGCTTCTAACTTTTTTGCAACTAAATCTATTACCCAACCTTCTGGATCTATTTTGCCATTCTCTATACAACTCATTTTAGAGATTGATATTTTATCACAACATATATCCTTTAGTGTATATCCTTTGTATATTCTTGCTCTCTTAATTTTTTCACCTATAGATAGTATTTCCATGTTTTTCACACCTATCTTTTCCATACTTATAAATACTTAACCATTCCAAGTTGTTTAAATGCTTCTACACCTTTGTTTAAATATTTAGCAGCTTGTTTATCATCACCATTATCAATGTAAAATTTTCCAATTGTTATAGATAATTCTCCAATGTATTTTGTAAGTGATACTTTTTCTGCATAATCCAAAGCCATAAGAAGGGTATCTTCCGCTTCCTTAATATTTTTATCTAAAATGTCAACTCTATATTTTAACAAATAATACCTAACTAAATTTGCCTCATCTCCGGTAGATACATTTTCCATTATCTCTTCAAGAACCTTTCTTGAATTGTCAACATCCTTTAGTTTTATATAGTTATCACATATATTACTTAGTGTATCTATAATTGCACCTTTATCTTCTTTTAGCCTTATCTCTTTAGCATTGTTTAAATGTACAAAAGATTCCTCTAAGTTATCAAATTCGTAAAAAAGTCTTCCCAATTCATTTTCTATATTACCAATATATACAACATCTTTATTTTCTTTAAAAACTTCCAATGATTTTTTTGAATATTTTATTGCATTGTTAATATCTTCTTTTTTTATGTATTCTTTTGAAAGCAATAAAAGTGACTTACCATATTCCTTTTTATTATTTATTTCAGCAAATTTTTCTTTAGCCAAATAGCTATAATTCATTGATTTGTCCACATTATCTAATTTAAAATATATAAGTGCTATATAATAATATATTTCACCTAATAAATAATCATTTCCTATATCATTTTCCATAAAAACTTTTTCTGCTTGTTGAAAATAACTACAAGAAGAATGATATGCCTCTAAATCAAGAGTTATTTTCCCAAGTTTAACGTAAGTGTTAATTACATCTTCTTGTAATCCTAACCTTATAAAAATAGCATTTGCAGCCAAAAAATATTGCTGGGCTAAACCCATTTCCTTCTTTTCTGTACTAATTATTGCACGAAGATACAAATTTCTAGCTTTTCTACTGTCAAGATTATATTTTTCAGCATAATACATTGCACTTTCTAGGAACTGCTCACCAAGTTGAAAATCTTTGTTTAATATATGCGCTTCTGCAACATTCTCATAATAAACGCATATTTTTTCTGCTTGTGTTTCTTCAGTTTCCATCAAATACTCTACTGATGTATTTAGAGTTGTTGCCAAATATTCTAGTAAGTCCATGCTAGGATTAGATTTTCCCGACTCAACTAAACTTATTTGCCCCGGAGTTATTCTGTCTCCAGCCAAATCTTTCAGAGTCATGTCAAGATCTTTTCTTCTTCTTTTTATTTTTTCACCTAAAGACAATATTTCCATATTTTATCTTCCTTTACACTTGTATGCATTTGTAAAAAATAAACATATTTTTTGCTCATATCCATAATATAATATATTATATCATAATACATTTACTAATTACAAAACAAATCATTAATTAAATTAAAATCTGATTTAAATTATTTACAATTTATCATATTTTAGATTTGTTATCAAACTTATACTACAACGTGTATCTTTTCTTCTAATAATTTTACAAGTATCTCATTGAATTTATTTTTTATTTCATAATTTTGAACTTTTATAACATTATTTTTTAAAAGCTTTTCGGTTTCTCCTTTAATTTTGACCTCTATAGATGCTTTAGCAAATTCATCTACTACTTCGTTAAATAAATTTCCCGTATGACTGTCCACTTTTAGAAAATCAACTTTTATTTCACCTTCTTTAATAAGTGAGTTTATCTTTTCATAATATATCTTTGAAGACATGTCTTTCCTCTCCCACTCACCCGTGGCATGAAAACATACACCTAGATAATCATGCACAATTGTTATTTGTTTCAATCTATTTTTCACCGCGTATTCAATTGCTTTTATAGACGCTTCAAGTTCACCAGCAATTTGCCTTATATTCTTTTCTGACTTATCGAGTCCACACCCATTTTCTATATGAATGATGACATCATCTCTTACAATTACAACTGCATATCCGTATTTACCAGTCACTGTATTGTAACTTCCATCAACATAAGCATATGTTATACCTTTTAAAAGCTCTCCATTTATGTTATTTTTCATAAAATTATTGTTATTTAAATATTCTTCTGCTTCATCTTTAAGTTTAAAACTTTTGTATTTAGCACCTTTCACTCCTCTTACAAGCCTTTCACATTCACTCCATGTATTTACTATTGTATTCTCTATTTTAACATTTCTTATTGAATCAAATCCTTCTTTTATTGCATAATATTTCATACTTACCTCTCCATTTTTTTATAATTTTAATACTCTTATTATAGCTTTAAACTATTGTAAATGTATAGATGTTCCACCTTAATATTTAATTCCCATTAGACTTTTACATATTCCCATGTATAATTATATTATGTAAACTATCATATGAATATACGGAGGTATATAAATGAATAAATTTAAAAATAAATATATTTTGATACCTATTGTTACTGGGATTATATCATTGATATTACTTGGTGTTTTTAATTTTTCTAACATCAATACTTCAAATAAAAAATATTTGGATTTTAGAAGCGATGTATCAAAAAATTTAGTTTCTGAAGTATATATTACAAACTCACCTACTATGAGTGTTAAGTTAAAAAATGGCACTATATATCAAACTGATAACCCTAGATTGAATGACTTCAAAGAGGATTTACTACAAAATAATATAAAGGTATCTGAAACACCATATTTTTCACTGTACAATGTTTTACCATTAACTATTCTTATAATATCTCTGATAATTACAATAATAATGTCTTTAAAATCTAAAACTTTATCTTCAAAAAAATTATTTTCAGGAGACTCTCTTGATATTTCTGCTGTAGAAAATGTAGATTTTGATTTTACTTCTGTAGCTGGAAATGAAGAAGCAAAAGAGAGTGTAAACGACATCGTTGACTTTTTAAAAAATCCAGAAAAATACGCCTCATACGGTGCGAGAATACCAAAAGGAATTATATTGTATGGTGAACCTGGTACTGGTAAAACACTACTTGCTAAAGCTGTAGCTGGTGAGGCAAATGTTCCCTTTTATGCTATGACTGGTTCTGATTTTGTTCAAATTTATGTTGGTGTAGGTGCAAGTAGAATACGACAACTTTTTAAAAAGGCTAGAACTCATGGTAAAGCTGTAATTTTTATAGATGAAATAGATGCAATCGGTAAGAAAAGAGAAAGTGGTCAAGCTGGAGGTTCTGATGAGAGAGATCAAACCTTAAATGCTTTGTTGACAGAAATGTCTGGTTTTAATGAAAAAGAAGGAATAGTTGTTATAGCTGCTACCAATAGATTAGACATGTTAGATTCAGCTCTTTTAAGACCTGGAAGATTTGATAGACATATTGAAGTGGCTCTTCCAGACTTAAGCGCCAGAAAAAAAATAATAGACCTTCATTTAAAAAACAAACCTGTTGGTAAAATAGACATCGAAGATCTATCTTACAAAACGGCATATTTTTCTGGTGCTAAACTTGAAAGTCTAATAAATGAAGCCGCTATATTAGCCTGTAAAGATGAAAGTAATTTTATTGAATCAGAGCACATTGACAAAGCCTACTCCATAGTAATTGCTGGACACGAAAAAATAAATCGTTCTCACATAAGTAAAAAAGACATGAAAATCACTGCATTTCACGAAGCTGGACATGCATTGCTATCACTTAAGCTGCTTCCTTTTGAAAAAGTATCTAAAGTTACAATAATTCCAAGTACTAAAGGAGCTGGTGGTTATACTTTAAGTATACCAGAGGATACTTTATATCAAAACAAAGACTATATAACAAAAAAAATAATGGTACTTTTAGGTGGAAGAATCGCTGAAGATTTGATCTTTTCCAAAGATTTTGTAACAACTGGTGCTTATAGTGACCTTAAAGAAAGTACAAAGCTTGTTAAAAATATGGTAACCCAATATGGTATGGGTGACAGCTTAGGTTTATTAAATTTTTCTGAACTTTCAAGCCTTGGCCCTAATATTGGAAATGATATAACTTCTGAATGTAAGGATACTTTAAATTCACTTTATAATGAAGGTCGTAAACTTTTATCAGATAATATAAATGTTTTAAACAAACTTTCCGAAGAACTTTTAAAGAAAGAGACTCTTATAGAAGATGAGATTTTGGAAATAGTTAATTATAATTCATAGTATTTAGAAATTGCGAATCAAATACTAAAGAATTTTATCATAGCTAAAGCTAGATAAAAAGATTAAAGAAAGCCTTCGGCTAGATGGAAGAATTGACGAGGCTAAAGCCGTCAAAGGTGAGAGAAGTTACTTACGTAACAGATAAAGGAAAATTTTCCTCCTACGTCAGAAAAATAATGAATGACAATGTACTTTAGATTATAGATTTAAATTCAAAGATTTTTCGCAGCATAGCGTAGAAAAATCATCCTAAACCTTTTGCTGCAAGCAAATTTTCTCACCATTAACGGAATTACCGTTAATTCTTTAATCATGCTACTCTGGCAATCTTTCACCTTTTTACTCACGTAGTAGAGTAAAAAGCTTTAATCGGTTGCTTCGCAATATCTTTGTGCAATAAACTGCTATTTATTATCCAAACTATAATTTCTATATAAAATTGCTCCTAGTATAACTCCGCTTACAAAACCACCTAAATGTGCGTATACGTCTATATTAGGTATGGAGAAAGAAAAAATCAAGTTTACTACTACTACAGAAACAACATTTATTAAAAAACTCTTTCCAATTTGTTTTCTTAGGTTATATGCAATAACAAGTGTTGCCCCTAGTACACCAAATATTGCTCCCGAAGCTCCAACAGACATATATGGACTTAACATAAAACTTGTTATTGATGCAATTATTCCAGATAAGATATATATTAAAAAATATCTAAATTTTCCATAAAATTTTTCCACTAGTGGTCCAATAGCAAATAGTGAATACATATTCATAGAAATATGTACTATGCCACTATGTAAAAACATACTTGATATCAGCCTGTAATATTCACCTTTACTTATGAGTAAATTATCTTTTGCTCCCAAATATTCCAATACATTTGAGTTTATGTCAAATATATTTTTTGACATATATACTGATATTAGAAAAATAATAACATTAATAAATATTATTGAGTAAGTTACTATATAAAACCTATTGTCTTTCATATTAGCTTTCTGAAAAGCTACAATTTTTTCTATTTCCTTAGCGTCATCTCTAATACAATTTGAAATGTACAACACATCATTATTTTTAGCATCAAAAGCAATAATGTTATCTTCAAGCATATTTATTTGTGAGCTATCATTAGTAATTAAAACTTTTATATATTTTATTTCTTCTTTGTTTTCAATTTTAATTTTATTAAGAATATTTTCTAGATTACTCCGCTCAGATTGCTTAAAAAATATAAAAATTCTATTTGGTATAATATTTTTATCTATTACACCCCATAAGTATGCATTTTGTTCTCCAAATTGTTGAATTTGAAAATTATAGTATTTGCAAAGATTTTCAATAAGTATTTTTGTATTTTTATCCATAGGTTTCTCCAATTTAATAAATATTCTGTTAACGTTAAAATTTAAATGAAAATCAAGCTATGCCAATTATCGTAATATTAATACTATTCATAAGATTAATTTCATAAAATGAATTTGCACCTGTTTTACCATTCTCATCCATAACCCTTATTACAGGTCTATCCGGGAAACCAACGTTTTGCTTTACCACATAACCTTCAATAGAATTTGATAATATAACCCTGCAGCCTAAAGGATAAATAGAAAATGTATTTTTAAATTTTTGCACAATTTCATCATCAAACATAGTTCCACTTCCTGAAAGAATAAGTTCATATGCATCATTGGGCTTAAATCTTTTTCTGTAACTCCTATTACTTGTAACTGCTGCATATACATCACAAACGCCAACAACTTTTCCAAATTTTGATATGGCATTTCCTGTTAATCCATTTGGATAACCTTTTCCATCAAATCTCTCATGATGTTCAGATACCACTTTTATAGTATTATCTGATATAGAATAATTTTTTTCCAGAATCTCCTTACCGTATATTGGATGCCTTTTTATTTCTTCAAATTCTTCCTTAGTTAATGAGCTAGTCTTATTGATTATGCTATTTGGAATTTTGGTTTTACCAATGTCATGGAGAATTGCTCCAGTTCCTAGTTCCCTTAGCTCTAAATGGTTAAATTTCATATTAACACCTAAAAAAGTTGACATTATTCCTGTATCAATGCAATGAAGATATGTATAATTATCATAAGTTTTTACATCAAATAAAAGATCATTTACATCTCCATTTTCCGCAACATAATCTATTAATTCTTCCAAAATTTCTATAGAATCATGTAGTCCTTTTTTATCTTTATTAAAAACATTTTTTACAATTTTAGACATATTTTTAATTGTGAGTCTTTTAAGTTCCACTAACTTGTCATCAATTGCTAACACATCATCTAGTCTCTCATCTTGTATGTATACATAAGAAACACCTATCTTTTTTAACTTATCTATAAAAAAGCTATTTAAACTCACACCTGCTTTTAGTAATATTGTGCCTTCACTAGTATATATATTCTTCCCTAAAACTTCATTTTCTTTAACATTGCACATAAACTCTAATCTCATAAAACTCTCCTTAACAAGCATCCTAATAATTAAAGACTAAAATTTTGAAGTACTTAGTACAATATTACAACATTATGCGACATTTAACAAGACGCTTTATTTTTCTATTCTTATTAAACATAGTTAATTTTTTTATTAAAATTAAATTAGCTAAAAGTTTTTTTAACTTTTAGCTTAATTTTTATTGTATTTTATCTAACATATCTAAAAGTTTATTAAAAGTATCAATTGTATCATTTAGCGGTTTTGACGTTGTCATATCAACACCACCTCTTTTTAACACTTCAATTGGATAATCACTAGACCCACTCTTTAAAAATTCTTTATACTTTTCTGTTGCATTTTTTTCTCCATCCAAAATCATTTTGCTAAATGAATTTGCAGCTGAATAACCTGTGGCATATTGATAAACATAAAAATCACTATAAAAATGCGGTATTCTTGCCCATTCCATATCTATTTCTTCATCCACAAACATTTCTGGCCCAAAATATTTAACATTTAATTCATGCCATAATCTGCAGTAATCCTCTCCTGAAAATGGCGAGCCACTTTCTATACCTTCATGTACTGTTTTTTCGAATTCAGCAAACATTACTTGCCTAAAAACAGTAGTTCTTATTTGTTCTAGTTGTTGATTAATAAGATACATTTTCTTATTTTTATCTTTTTCATTATTTATTAAGTGATTTATTAGCAGAGATTCGTTTGTTGTTGATGCCACTTCTGCACAAAATAATGAATAATTTGCATATATATATGGCTGATTTTTTCTTGAATAATATGAATGTATTGAGTGACCCATCTCATGAGCTAAAGTTGACACATCATTCATCTCATAATTGTAATTTAATAGTACATATGGCATAGTATCATAACTTCCAAAAGAATATGCACCACCTCTTTTTCCTACATTCTCGAATACATCTATCCAACCATCGTTAACACCTTGTTGAAATATCTGCAAATATTCCTCGCCCAATGGTTTTAATCCTTCCTTAACAATTTTTACTGCATCTTCAAATTCAATATGTTCCTTTACGTTATCAACTATTGGTACATATAAATCATACATATGAATTTCGTCTAATTTCAGCAACTTCTTTTTAATTTTAACATATCTATGAAGAGATTCTTTTAGGCTACTGTCTACTGCTTCTATAAGATTATTATAAACATCTAATGGAATGTCATTAGGTGTTAAACTATATTCCATTGAATTTTTATAATTTCTTACCTTTGATTGAAACACAAAATTTTTAACTGAAGATGAAAGTGCTTCAGCAAATGTATTTTTATAATTTTTATAGGTATTAAATAGCACATTAAAGGCCCTTTTTCTAACTTCTCTATTTTTAGATTTTATAAATTTACCATACTTAACTTCTGTAAGTTCTACTTCATTACCATCTTCATCAATAACATTTGGGAACTTCATATCTGCATTTGAAAGCATACTAAAAATATTACCTGGTGCTTCAAGGCAATCTGATACCGCTGCTAAAAGCTTTTCTTCTTTTTTTGAAAGTACATGAGGTTTCATTTTTAAAATATCATTTATTGCAAATTCATATTTTTTCAGGTCTTTAAACTTTTCAAATTGGCGTTGTATTAAACCTTCGGGTAAAGCTAATATCTCTGGTATAAAAAACGATTCTGCACTTTTAAATTCTGAAAGATATGAATCTATCTTACTCTTTAAAGTTTGAAATTCTGTATTTGTAGTGTCCTCATCATATCTTTGATGAGCATATACATATAATTTTTCTGCCAGCCTAGATGCTTCCTCATCAATTTTATAAAATTCTAAAAGCTTCTCGCCATCTCCAAGTTTTCCACTATACTCAGTTATTTTAGGAACATACTTTTTTAAATTATCTAAATCTTTTTCCCATTCACTTGTATTTTTATATACCTTTTCTATTTTCCATTTGTACTTTTCTTCAATCATATCCCTAGTTTTAGTCTTTTTATTTTCATCCATAACAATACCCCTTTCAAAATTTATTATTAGTTTACTTATTAAAATTTGTTCTTACTAGTAATGTATTGCCAAGCAAGTTGGTTAAAGATTTTTACTCTACTGCGTGAGTAAAACGATTAAAGATTGCCAGAGTGGCAAGATTAAAGAATTAACGGTAATGCCGTTAATTGTGAGAGAATTTGCTTTCAGCAAAAATGTTAAGATGATTTTCTCCCCTATGCCATGAAAAATCTTTGAACTTAAATCTATAATCTAAAGTATATTGTCCCTCATTTTTTCACCGAAGGTTATGATATTCAATACATAAGTATTTATTCTAATATTACATTAACCATCATATGAACTCAAAAGACTGCGCCTAAAAATATAACTACGGTTAAAAAATATAAGTTCAATCACTTTAAACTATGAAATTTATTTTTTCGACCAGATGCGTAGGTAGCTTCTCTCACCTTTGACGGCTTTAGCATCGTCAATTCTTCCATCTAGCCGAAGGCTTTCTTTAATCTTCTCATTTAGCTTTAGCTATTATGAAAAGCTTTAACCCTCGGCCAGTAATTTCTTTATACTTCCAATTTAAACAACAAATTAGTATAATTCTTGCTTACCATTTATATCATAAAAAACAGTATCCATACTCTCTGATATAATATTGCACACTTCTTTTATTTTATTACTCATAATTTCATGATCTTCTGAAAAATCAAATGTAAGCTTCCATGTTGGATTGTATTCATCATCCACATCTTCTACTTTATAACCTTTTTCCAAAAATAAATCATAATTAAACAAATCAAAAATTGCTGAATACTCCCATTCTTCTACGTCTTTATTAGTATCAAAAAAAATATTTACAACCTCACCATCATAATACATTTTTGTTATATATTCAGCGCCATCGGTAACTTCATAGCTTCCTATCTCCCTGATAAAAGCATTATTTTCTTTGTCCTTCTCCATTAACACTAAAGATGAAAAATTCATTATAACATTCCTTTCTTATTTAAAAATTACAATATATATATTATTTACAAAATCGAATAATTTTATTATAATATACTTACAAATTATGGATATTAAATTATAGGGGGTTTTCCTTTGATTAAAAAAAATAGTTCAAAAAAGAAACTTTTTGTCCTTTGTATAATAGTTTTAATTACGCTTTTTATTTCTACTTACCATAACATTGAAAATAATAAACGTAAAGATATAACATATTCAGCACAACAGTATTTAACTACAGGAATGTTTAACCAATATAAATTATATAATGTTGACTTCTACCATCTTTTGTTTTCTGACACAAAAGAGGCTATACTTGAAGTGCAAGGAATGGAATACAAAGTTCCTCACAAAACTGTTAAATACAAACTTTTTATGAATAAAAATAGCAGTGGAATATGGTCTGTAAATAAATTAGTACCTATTTCCAATATGGATTCTTTGAATGAAAATGAAACTAATTAATGATTATTTTTCATTTTTTTTGAACATTCTTCACATATGGCTTTCATTTTAAGTTCATGTTCTAAAAGCACAAAACCAGTTTTGTTTTTTATTATTTCCTCAACAGAAATCATGGGGCATTCTATTTCAACTTTTTTGTGACAATAGCTGCACTCAATCTTATGCTTATGTTTATATTCCTTAATTTTATAACTATACTTTCCATCACCTAAATCAAATTTATCTATTATACCTTTAGATACAAATAAATCTAAACTTCTATAAACAGTTGAAAGATCTACATTGCTTCCATTTTTAACAGACTCCTCATATATATATTCTGCAGTTATGGCTTGCATTGAATTATATATAATGCTTAAAATTGCAATTCTTCCTTTAGTTACTTTAATGCTTTTTTCTTTTAAACAAGTCTCGTATTTCACCTTATCACCCTATAACAATTTTTATTATAATTATAGCACAATATATAAGCTATATGACTAAAAAAACACCATCATCTTGATTCCAAAAAAAATTAATATAATTCCTCCCATAAAATCTGCATATTTTGCAATTACATTTATCTTAGATAAATAGGATGAAATTATAAACGCCATGGAAGCTACAATTAATGTTATTAATCCAATAAAAATTGTCTGTAAAAACACTTCTGTAAAATTAATAATATTATTAAACCCAGTAAATCCAATAACAAAAGCATCTATACTCACTGAGATACCCAAAATAATATACACAATTTTATTTAAGTGTAACTTCTTGTCCTTATTTTCAAATCCATCTTTAATCATAATTACTCCTACAACTACTATTATTCCTCCACCTATAATATTAGGTATAGCTGTAATATACGTATTAAAGATAAATCCTAGACATGCCCCTAAAAGCGAACAGAAAAATTGAAAAAATCCAAAGGATATTGCAAATAGTATTTTATCCTTTATTATTAATGCCTTGTTGATACCTATACTTATAGAAACTCCAAAAGCATCTAATGATAAAGCTAACGCTATTAAAAATGTATAATTTAAATTCATAATTACCCCCTATAATATGTATTTGAATACATAATTAATATATGTTAAAATAGTTTCGGGTAGTATCATTTTGAACTGCACCTTTAGTGTTAATTATATAGATTATTTTTTATGCTCATATCAATTTGAATGGGACATTACAATTGGGAGTTAGCCTTTAGCCTAAATATACGGCTTATATATTATAATATAAAGACGGTGATGCCATGGATTTTAATATCGGCTTTATAGGAGCTGGCAAGGTTGGCATTAGTTTAGGTAAATATTTTAGTATTAATAACTTAAACTTATCAGGTTATTATAGCAAAAATGCCAATTCAGCAGCTGAAGCAGCCGAATTTACTAACAGTAAACATTTTAACGACTTAGAAACATTAATTAGATATTCAAATTTAATTTTTATTACTACTCCCGATGATGTTATAAAAGAAATATGGAATGAACTTAAAGAATACAATCTTAAAGATAAAATCATTTGTCACACAAGTGGTTCATTATCTTCCTCAATCTTTTCAAATATAAACACTCTAGGCGCATTAGGATATTCTATCCACCCAATGTGTGCTTTCTCAGATAAATTTACTACTTATAAATCACTAAACCAAATATATTTTTCAATCCAAGGAGATGATGCATACTTATACGTACTAAGTGAGCTTTTAAAAGGACTTGGAAATAATGTTATTATTCTGGATAAAGATAAAAAACCTCTTTATCATCTTGCAAATGTTACAGTCTCTAATTTAGTTTTATCACTTTTAGAGATAGGCTGTAGTTATATGAAAAGCTGTGGTTTAAATGAAAAAGATGCTATAAATGCACTTATGCCACTAATAGACAATAATATAAAAAACATAAAAGCCCATGGATTTTTAAATGCACTTACAGGACCAGTTGAAAGAGGTGATTTAGAGACTTTAAAACATCATCTAACTGTTATACCACCCAGTGATTTAGACTTATATAGGCGTCTTTCTTTAAACCTAATTAATTTATCTGAGAAAAAGCATTATGGAAAAAATTACAATATCTTAAAAAATGAGCTTTGTAATTAATCTACAGCTCAAAACGTTATAGGAGCGTATAATAATGAAAAATAATATCTCTACTTTTTTAGAAGCAAAACAAAAAAACGAGAAGCTTACAATGTTAACTGCATACGATTATTCTATGGCTAAAATTATGGATAATTCAGGCATAAATGGTATTTTAGTTGGTGACTCCCTTGGAATGGTTTGTCTAGGTTATAAGGATACTCTAAGCGTAACAATGGAGGATATGCTTCATCATATCAAGGCAGTTTCTAGAGGTAGTGAAAATGCACTTGTAGTTGGTGATATGCCTTTTATGTCTTATCAAACTTCTGTATATGATGCAGTTAAAAATGCTGGTAGAATTATTCAGGAAGGTGGTGCTGGTGCTGTTAAACTTGAAGGTGGCAGTACTGTGTATGAGCAGGTTAAAGTCATAGTAAAAGCTCAAATTCCAGTAATGGGGCATATAGGTTTAACTCCTCAATCTGTTAATATGTTTGGTGGCTTTAAAATTCAAGGAAAAGATGAACTAAAAGCAAAAGATATAATAGAAGATGCTAAAAAACTAGAAGATGCTGGTGTATTTTCAATTGTTTTAGAAGGAATACCATACAAATTAGCAAAAATCATAACTGAGACTGTAAGTGTTCCAACAATAGGCATCGGCGCAGGTAAATATTGCGATGGACAAATACTCGTATATCAAGATATGCTTGGTTTATTTACAGATTTTACCCCAAAGTTTGTCAAGTCCTATGGAAATGCTGGTGAGGTAATTAGAACCGCTTTTGAGGATTACATAAAAGAAGTTAAAAATGGTATATTTCCTTCTGAAAAGCACAGCTTTAATATTTCTGATGACATTATAAAAAAATTGTATTAAGCATATATGAAAGGAGCCCTATTAATGATTACAATTAATGCAATAAACGAACTTAGAAAACAAATAAATGAGTGGAAGCTTAAAGGTCTTACAGTAGGTCTTGTACCAACCATGGGATTTTTACATGAAGGTCATGAAAGTTTAATTAAAAGAGCAAAAAAAGAAAATGACAGAGTTGTTGTAAGTGTATTTGTGAATCCTACCCAATTTGGACCAAATGAAGATTTAGAATCTTACCCTAGAGACATAAAACATGATGAAGCTCTTTGTAGTAATGCTGGAGCCAATATCATTTTTAATCCTTCACCTTCAGAAATGTACTACAAAGATGCAAGCACAACAATAAATGTTTTAGGACTAACAGAAGGTTTATGTGGTGCTAAAAGGCCTGTTCATTTTGGAGGAGTTTGCCTTGTGGTCTCTAAATTATTTAATATTGTAACACCCAATAGAGCTTATTTTGGTGAAAAAGATGCACAACAACTTGCAGTTATAAAAAAGATGGTACGTGATTTAAACTTCGATATTGAGGTAGTTGGATGCCCAATAGTAAGAGAAATTGATGGTTTAGCTAAGAGTTCAAGAAATTCATATCTGTCTGAACATGAAAGATCGGCTGCTTTAGTTTTAAATCAAAGTCTTACTTTAGCTAAAGAGGCTCTATTAGCGGGTAAAAATGATCCTGCTGCTATAAAAAATATAATTACTAAAAAATTAGATTCAGAAAGCTTAGCCAAAATTGACTATGTTGAAATTGTAGATAGTTTAACCCTAAAACCTGTAGATATAATTAATTCTTCTATTTTAGTTGCCATTGCAGTGTATATTGGCAAAACAAGACTTATTGACAATTTTACGTTTACACAAGGAGGAAACTAATGCAATTAAACATGTTAAAATCAAAAATTCACAGAGCTACAGTTACAGAAGCAAATTTAAATTATGTAGGAAGTATAACTATTGATAGAGAATTAATGGCTGCTGCTAATATAATAGAATATGAAAAAATACAAGTAGTTGACATAAACAATGGAAGCAGAATAGAAACATATGTTATTGCAGGTGAAGGTGGGAGTAAAGTTATATGCTTAAATGGAGCTGCTGCAAGATATGTACAGCCTGGCGATAAAGTTATTTTAATGACTTATTGCCAAATGGATGAATCTGAAGCTAAAATTCATAAACCTACAGTGGTTTTTATCAATGATGACAATTCAATATTACAAATTACGGATTATGAAAAGCATGGGGAGATAAAGTAAAACTAACACTCAGGTGGGGGTTTTTCCCACCTGAGTGTTAGTTGAACAAATCCAGCGCGTAGTAGTCGTTAACTCTCAACTATTGCATAAGTTGGAGTCTTACGGATGGTAGCGAATGGATAAAGTAAATAATAAGACATTGCGAAACAGCTTATTCAGCTTTTTATCCGCAATGTCTTATTGTTTTTAATTTAATTTTTATTTGTTAAGAAACCGCCTCTTCTTCATTTTGCATAGTGCTATGTTTCCTACTATATACAAAATATACAACCATACCAATTGCAAACCAAACAGCAAATCTAATCCAAGTAACAACTTGAAGTTGATAAATTAGATAAGCACATGCTGCTGCAGAAATTAAAGGTGTAAATGGTGCTCCTGGACATTTAAATGGTCTTTTAAGATCAGGTCTCTTTCTTCTTAAAGCTATTACTCCTAAAGAAACTATAATAAAGGCTGCAAGTGTACCTATATTAGTCATCTCTGAAACTATACCAATTGGCAAAAATCCTGCAATTACTGCTGCTGCGATTCCAACTAATGCTGTACAAAGTACTGGAGTTTTTGTTTTTTCACTTACATCACCAAGAGCTTTTGGTAAAAGTCCATCTCTTGACATTGCAAAGAATATTCTTGTCTGACCAAACATCATAACTAAAAGTACTGATGTTATTCCACACATTGCACCAACAGATACTAAAGCTGAACCCCAATTAATACCTATTTGCTGAAGTGCAAATGCTACTGGTGCTGATGTTTTACTATATGCACTATATTTTACAACGCCTGTTAATATTGCAGAAACTACTATATAAAGCACTGTACATATTACTAATGAATAAATAATTCCCTTTGGTAAATCCTTCTGAGGATCTTTAACCTCTTCAGCAGCTGTAGAAACCGCATCAAAACCTATATACGCAAAGAATACATAAGCTGCACCTTTAACTACTCCACCAAATCCAAAAGGCATAAATGGATGCCAGTTTGCAGGTTTAACGTGTCCAACAGCTAAAACTATAAACAAAACTACAACTACAAGTTTAATTGCAACTATAATATTGTTAACACCTGTACTTTGTTTAACCCCTGCTATCAATAGTGCGGATATTAATGCAACTATAAGTATTGCAGGTAAATTAACAACTCCACCATCCATTGGTGCACTTACAAGATTCTTAGGTAAGTTTATACCAATTTCACTAAGCAAGTTAACTGCATATCCTGACCAACCTATTGCTACAGTACCTATGGCGACTGTATATTCTAGAATAAGATCCCATCCTATAATCCATGCCCAAATTTCACCAAGTGCCGCATATCCATAGGTATATGCGCTTCCAGCCACAGGAACCATAGCTGCAAATTCAGCATAACATAATGCTGCAAACACACAAGCAAAGCCAGCTATTATAAAAGAAAGCACAAGTGCAGGTCCTGACATAGTAGCTGCTGCAACTCCAGTTATAACAAAAATACCCGTTCCAATAATAGCTCCGATACCAAGAAATGTAAGTTCCGTTGGCCCTAAAACTTTTGCTAATGACTTTTTACCTTTTGTTTCTCCAATTAAAGTGTCGATAGATTTTGTAGTAAAAATACTTTTCAATTGAAAGCCTCCCTATAAATATATTCATAATTACATTAAAACATTAATTAATAATTTAATAAAAATTATACCATTATTTTTTATTATTGCAATAGTTTTTTGTATTATTTTGATAATTTTAAATAATTATCTTTAGATATATGTAACTTTTAATATAGTTTCACTCATGAAAAATCGTTCAAAATGAAATTATTTGTACGTATTCACTTCATTTTCGCACTAACAAAAAAGACACCTAAATGGTGTCTTTATTCGTACAAATCACTGTATATTATTTTAAAAACTTCTAACGCTTCACTTATTTTACTTTTAAGAAGTTCCTTTTTATTTTCCAATTCCTTAATTCCTAGATTAGTAATAGTGTAAATTTTTTGTTTTTTCTTGTTTTCATCATCCCACATGCCAATTATATGATTACTTTTCTCCATTTTTTTCAATAGAGGATATATTCCACCTGTACTCGGCACCCATAATCCATGAGTTTTCTCACCTATTTTCCGTGCTATATCATTACCATTTGTAGCTCCTAAACTTAAAACATATAACACATACAAAGGAAGAAGCCCTTTTGTGAAAACTTGACCAACCGCTTGCTTTTCTTTCTCTATCTTTTTTAACTTAGCTAACTTTTCTTTGTATTCTTTATATAACTTATTTTGTTCTTCTTTAACATCAAAATCGTTAAAGTCATTCATTGCTTATTCTTCCTCTACTAAAACAAGACCAACAAGTCCTGGTCCACTATGAACTCCAGATACTGGACTTATACAGCCACCATACTGAATTGATTTTATATTTGGTAGTTTTCCTATTACTTCTTTAACCTTCAAGGTATCTTCTTCAGCATCACCATGCATTGCATATGCTATACAGCTTTTTTTATCTGATATTTCTTTTGCTATTTCAACTAATTTAGATAGAGATTGATTTCTTCCTCTTACTTTAGCATAGGTATAATACTTACCATCATAGTCAAGAGATATAATTGGTTTTAATTTTAACAATGTTCCTATTGTACCTGTAACCTTACCTATTCTTCCTCCCTTTATTAAATATTCTAGTGTACCCACAACAAAAAACAGATGTATTCTTTTTTGTATATTGGGTATTTCACTCACTATTTGATCGAAACTTTTGCCTTTTTCTATAAGCTTTGCACATTCAGCAACCAAAGCTCCTTCTCCTAAAGATATTGATTTTGAATCACAAATATGTGATTTTATATTTGGGTGGTTTTTACTAACTAAGGTAAGTCCATTATAAATACCTGATAGTCCTAGAGACAGTGTTATTCCAATTACATGCGTGTACCCATCTTTTTCAAGTTGATCATAAACATCTTCCATATCTTGAAGTGCTGGCATAGAAGATGTAGGTACTTCCTTTTTAAATCCGTCATAAACTTCTTGTGAAGATATTTCAATTTTATCTCTATATTCTCTATCTTTATATATAATTCTAAATGACAAAACCTTTATGTTGTATTTTTCAACTAGTTCATCTGTTAAATCAGCTGTTGTATCCGTAATTAAAGCTATCTTTTCCATTAAATTTTCCTCCTCATGATATTACACTTTCTTTATATTGTAAAACATATCTTATATACATTATATCACTAGTGAGTACATTATCAATAGTGATACATATACTCACTAGTGATAATAAAAAAATTTTATTGTTATAAAAGATATAATAAAATACATAAAAAATGACATGTGCTTCCACCTATAACAAATAGATGCCATATAGCATGATTGTAAGATATTTTATCAAATAAAAATAGTACAGAACCTAATGTATAGACTATACCCCCAACAACCAAAAGTACTAGCCCTGTAGTTGGTAAATATCGTATTATTGTTTTTAAATAAAATACTATGAGCCATCCCATCACAACATACATAATTGTAGAAATAACTTCAAATTTTCCAGTGAAAAACACTTTAATTGTTATTCCTATTATTGCAGCACCCCATACGACTCCAAAAATTATCCATCCACCATGATTCCTAAGTATAGTAAGCGCAAATGGTGTGTATGTTCCTGCAATTAGAATATATATGGATGCATGATCAAAAATTCTTAGTACCGTTTTTGCTTTTTTATTAGGTATACTGTGATATAGAGTTGAAAACAAATACAATAAAACCAGGCAAGTTCCGTAAATTGTATAACTAACAACACTCCATGCATTACCATATCGTGCTGAAAATACTATGAGGAGAACCAGCGCAGAAATAGCTAGCAGAGTTCCAATTCCATGTGTAACTGCATTTGCTATCTCTTCTCCCTTTGTATAAAAACTAGACATAAATTCACCCCTTTGTTAAAATTTTTTCTTTATTCTATTATTATAAATCAATTTAACTAAAAATATAAAACATTTTCTTGTTAATAATAACAAAATATTTTATAATAAAGATTACATTTAATAAAGTGAGCGTCTTATATATGGTATCTGATGGATAAAATATATTTTTACTATTTTAAGGTGATATTATGAAAATAAAAAAAACTTTTACTAAATTTATAGGAATGAGAACACTAAAAACATCTATTTCTGTATGTCTTTGTATGTTTGTGTCTAAAATTTTTAAAATAGAATATCCATTTTATGCGTGTATTGCTGCTGTTATATCAATGCAAGGTTCTGTTTCCTCTTCATTTAACACAGGAAAAAACAGAATGTTTGGTACTTTAGTCGGTGCCTTCACTGGGCTTATTTTTTCTCTTATAAATGCTGGTAATATTTTCTTGATAGGAATTGGAACTATAATTGTAATATGTATATGTAACGGTTTAAAATGGAGTAAATCTGCTAGTATTGGGTGTGTAGTGTTTTTAGTTATAATGACAAATTTAAATGGAAGAAATCCTTACACTTATAGTTTCAATAGGCTTATAGAAACTTTTATTGGTATAATCATTGCAATATTTGTTAACTATATTGTATATCCTCCAAAGTATTTAAATAAGATATATCTAGCATCTAATAATCTTGTTGATAAAATGATTTTATTTTGTGGAAATAAATTTTGTAATAATACTTATATGGATATGCAAACTATAATGGATGAAATTTCTTCACTAAAAACTCATATCACTGATTATGAAAACGATTTTATAATTAAATCGAAAGAATTAGTTGAGATAAATACGGTTAAGAATGTAATTGAATTATGCAATAAAATACTACTAAGTATTAATATTATTAATTCCTTAGGTGACAAATTATATATAAATTCTGTTAATATGGAACGTCTTAATAGCTTATACAATTGTAATATATCCATTAACAATCATGAAAATAATGATATTAATATCGTATATAACTATCATCTTTCCTTAATTTTAGATTGCTTAAAACAGTTACTTTCTTTTAATATTAACAAAACAGAACTAGGAAATCTATAATAAAAAACGTTGAACTTTTAATTCAACGTTTTTTATATATTTAGCTTTATTTTGCTAGTTCCTGTATAGTTTTTGCATATATTTTAGCATTTAATACCAAATCCTCTACTTCTATATACTCATTTGGTTGGTGATCAAGATCTGGTTTACCAGGGAATATTGGACCAAATGCAACTATATTAGCCATTTCCTTAGCATATGTTCCTCCACCAATTGATAGAAGTTTTGCTTCTTCTCCAGTTTGCTCTGTATAAACTTTTTGAAGAGTTTTAATAAGTGGGTGGTCTTCTGGAAAATATAAAGGTTTTTGATGTTGCATATTTTCAACTATTATCCCAAATTCATCTATTCTTTCATTCAAAGGTTTTATAAGATCCTCATAAGTGTTAGTTACCGGATACCTTACATTTAATGTTAATCTAGCACCGCTTTTATCTATTTTAACAACTCCTACATTAAATGAAAGTTTACCTGATACTTCATCAGAAAGACCTATTCCAAAAGATTCTCCATCAACTTCGAAGCCAATATACTTATTGAAAAATTTTATGAAATTTCCCATATCTGATTTTCCTAAATCTAATTCACCTAAAAATGCGAACAACTGCGAAATTGCATTTTTACCTAGTTGTGGCAAGCTTCCATGTGCAGAAACACCATATGATTTTATAATTACTAAATCACCACTTTCTTCTGCTTTTAAATTATAACCAGTTCTTTCAGCAAAATGTTCACAACTTTCGATTAAATTACTTTTTAAATCAAATTTTATGCCTGCTTCACTATAGTCAGGAACCATGTTTGCTTTGTTACCACCTTTAATATATTCAATACTCAAATCCCCATCTAATTTAACTGAAAATTCCTTTACTAAATCAAAAATAGTAATTCCCTTTTCACCATTAATTATTGGATATTCAGCATCAGGAGTGAACCCCGCTAATGGCAACTTTTCCCTTTCTAAATAATATTCAATATCTTTACTTTTTCCAGACTCTTCATCAGTACCAAATATAATTCTTACCTTTTTAGAAAGAGTCACATTTGCATCTACAAGAGCTTTTAAACCAAATAGTGCAGATATTATAGGGCCCTTATCGTCTGTTGTACCTCTTCCATAAATCTTACCATCATGTATTTCAGCTGCATAAGGTGGGTATTTCCAGCCATCTCCTTCTGGAACCACATCAACATGCCCTAAAACAGCAATATATTCATCTCCAGTTCCATATTCAGCATAACCAACATAATTATCTAAATTTACAACCTTAAATCCTAAATCTCTTGCTATTGAAAGTGCTGCTTCTAATGCGCTAGCTGGACCTTCACCAAATGGCATTCCAGGTTTTGGCTCTCCTTCAACACTTTTAATGCTAACAATTTCTTGAACAGCCTCAACAAGCTTTTCTTTAAGCATATCTACTTTATTATTAATGTCCATATGTGTTTCCTCCTATTATGTTAAACTGTTTATTTATCTATATTATAATCTTTATTAGTAAATTTTATCAACTATAAGATTTAATTATGAAAAACTTTAAATCACATTGGTATATATTTCTTCTTATAAAATAATTAAATCTCCATATAATATCTATTAAATTATAGTTTGTTCTTAATAGTTATGAATTTGAATTTTGTTTATTAAATATATTTTGGAGGTTATTAAATTCATATGAATAAAAAAATTATTTTATCTTCATTACTAATGTTCACAATATCATTTCAAAGCATAGTATACGGTGAAAATTTAGCTTATAAAGTTGCGCCAGGTGATACCCTCTGGAAAATTGCTGTAAAAAACGAAACAGGTATATCTGAATTAATATCCATGAATCCTCAGCTTTCAAATCCCAATTTAATATATCCAGGTAATACTGTGTATATACCAAATTTACAAGATATAAAGACTGCTGAAAATGAAGTTATTAGACTTGTAAATATTCAGAGAAGCAATGCTGGTCTTGCAAAGCTTTCAACAAATTGGCAACTTTCAAGAGTTGCTAGGTATAAATCTCAAGATATGATAAATAAAAATTATTTTTCACATATATCACCAACTTATGGTTCACCTTTTAATATGATGGAGACATTTGGATTGAAATTTTCTTCTGCTGGTGAAAATATAGCTATGGGACAGCAAACGCCTGCTGCTGTTGTAAATGCATGGATGAATTCTCCTGGACATCGAGCAAATATATTAAATCCATCTTATAGCCAAATAGGGGTAGGGCTTGCAAAAAATAAAAATGGTACCTGTTATTGGACTCAGATGTTTATAAAACCACTTTAAATAAGGTGTAACTTTCAGAAACAGCAATCTTACGAGTGGTAGTAACTATAGAAAATTCATAGTAATAAGAAATTGCGAAGTATTGGTGAAAAGGTCAAGCAATCGTTAAAACCCTTCACTTTACTTCCCAATCTCTTTATATTAAGTAAACATTTATGTTTTATAATTTATCCTATCTTCCTTAATTCAGTAATTTTTTCTTTGTTCTTAAGAGACATGTACATATAAAATGGTATTCCGAGTAATATCAAAAGAAACCCGTACATTACCGTTTCTGCTCCTGACCCATATATAGCCCATACTGCATATATGAAACCCAATAAAGGCACAAAGGAGTTCTTTATAAAATTAAACAAATTAAATTTATCTCCTCTTTTTGAAATCAACATGATTTCTGATGCTGCAGTAATTGCATATATTGGTAAAAATGATAATGTTGCAAGTAATGCCACAAAAGAAAATGCTGATGAGAAACTTTTATTATAATTCATAAATAAAAGTATGTTAACAAGTACTGAGCCTATAATCAATGCTGCATATGGAGTTTTGAACTTAGGATGCACCTTAGAAAAAACACTTGGAAATATATTATCATTTCCAGCTGCATAAGCTACACGAGCTGTAGATAAAAGCCATCCTACAGTTGTTCCTAATATACTTATAACTGCACCTATTGTTATAAAAGTTACCACTCCATTTCCAAAATATTTTGATAGTATATCTGCAATTGGTGCATTGCTCTTAGCTAATACTGAATTTGGTGCTGCTCCCATAGCTGCCATATTTATTGCCATATACATAACAGCTGCTATTATTATGCCAAGTATTGTGCTTCTCTTTACATTTTTTTCTGGATTTTTTATTTCTCCAGCTGTAATTGCTGCACTTTCAAGGCCTACAAAAGCCCATAGTGTTGATGTTGCTGCAACTGGCATTGTTTCTATTCCTTTTCCTTTAGGGAACATAGGGGTTAAATTTTTAATATCAAAGTGTATTCCTGCAGCTATAATGAAAAAAATAAATAATAGAATCTCGAAAATGGTTATTACTGTCTGAATTTTCCCTGCAAGTCTTACTCCAACAATATTAATTATAGTAAAAATCCACAAAACACAACTTGTAAATAAAAAGCCTGCCACATGATTACTACCTATTGCCGGGAAAAGCATCCCTGCATAACTTGCTATTGCAATTACAACTGCTGCATTTCCAATCCATGAACCATTCCAATATAACCAAGCACTTAAAAAACCAACAAAATCTCCAAATGCACTTTTAGAATATTCATATGGTCCACCTGTTTTAGGTATTTTAGAACCTAATTTTGCGAAAGATAATGCCAAAAAAATTGATCCTGCTGCTGTTACCAGCCATGCCAATATAGTTGAACCTGGACCTGCAGTTTTAGCTAGTGTTGCTGGAAGCATGAATATTCCTGAACCCATAATATTTCCCGTAACTAGAGCTGTTGCAATAAAAAGACCTATGTCTTTTTTTAAATTTGATTTTTGTTCCACAATTTTTCCTCCTTATCGGTTTTAATATTTCCGATAAGTGAATTTTCCAAGATGGGCATAAATAAAAAAATCTTGAGAAACAAAGCACTCAAGACTTAATACACACATTATATGTATGAAAATCAATTTTGAATGATAGCCCTCCACAAAATGGTTGTGACAGTTTTACATATGTTTTATGTAAAACCAGTTATATAGTGTTAAAGCTTCCACTATACACTTCGGCGCCATTTCCTTTTTATCCGTTTCATATTTGCTTTTATCCACAGATATACTATTAAATAACGCACCTCTACCTTAGTTATTCACTTACGAGTTTATATTATGCACCATATTTCAATTTAAGTCAACATTGGATATTCATTTTTACTTGACATTTATTATTACTAACTTTAGAATAAATTGTACACAAAGATAATATAATTTAAGGGTGATGATTTTATGAATAATAATCTAAAAAATCTTGTGAGAGCAGCTTTGTTTTTAGCAATTGCTATAATTTTTCAATTTTTAGGTAAAGCTTATCCACAAGTTAGTCAAATTTTTGTAGGTCCTGCTGTGAATGCTGTACTCATTATAACTGCATCTATATGTGGATTATATTTAGGTCTTGCGGTAGGTGCTCTAACACCACTCCTTGCTTGGACGCTTGGACAACTACCTGCTCCTTTTGGCCCATTTATACCTTTTATAATAATAGGTAATTGGTTATTTATAATCTTATACTATAATTGTAATAAATTTAAAAAATATGGTGCTATTATTGGAATAATATTAGGTTCTATTTTAAAATTTTTATTTTTATTCTTATCCGCAACAAAACTAATAGTATTTTTAAAATTAATTTCAAATCCAAAAATAGTATCAAAGCTTTCTGTATCAATGGGTGTATTACAACTAATTACAGCTTTAGTTGGTGGTTTTATAGCACTTGTGCTTTTAAATCTTTTGATCCGTAGGAAACAAATATAGTAAAAAAATAGAGGATTCTGAGGAATCTTCTATTTTTTACTCAAACAACGCATGACACCTAGATAATATTACTATGCTTCTACTTATAATTTGGGCTGAATAAACAACCATAAAAGAGAAACCTCCTGCGTTTAAAAATGTTCCTCCTGGCATCTTTAAAATAAGATTTCTAAATAAAATTTTAAAGACTATAGCCATAATTAAAATTAATATAGTTATTGTTCCACCTTGTTGATACCATTTTCCATCTTCACCTTTAAAAATCTTAGCAACTAATCCAGTTGCTATTCCTGCAATAACACCAATCATAATTAATAAAAACAGTGGATATATGCAATTTAAAATACCTGTTTTTACCTTTGAAAAGGACTCAATTGTAAGATATACAAAAATTAATGCAACTATGATTCGTTTTGATGGATTTATTTTTCTCTTTTTTGTCTGTAAATAAATCATGTATATAAATACAATGATAATAATATACATATCATTTAAATTTCCACTCATAATAACACCCCACTAATAAAAACTATAATATAATTCTAGCTTCTATTAGCGGGGTGCACTAGTTACTTTAGTAAAGTTAATTAGTGACAATTGTCATTAATTTTATAGACTTTCTATTTTAACAACATCATATCCAGCATCTTCAACAGCTAATTTGATTTTTTCATCAGTTATACTTTCATTACTCTCAAATTCAGCTGATTTTTTTTCAAGACTTACATTTATGTCTTTTGCTCCTAATTCTTCTAAAGCCTCTGTTACGTGATGTACGCAGTGATTACAACTCATTCCTTCAATTGATACTAACTTTTTCATTTTAATTTCTCCTCTCATAATACATATATTTATTAAATTAGAAAATTCATATATAAATTTTCTTAACTTTACGCTTTATAACTTTTTAATCTAAGTGCATTTGTAAGTACCGACACTGAGCTAAAACTCATTGCTAGTGCTGCTATCATAGGATTTAAAAGAGGACCACCTAATAGATAAAGTCCACCCATTGCTACAGGTATCCCTAATATGTTGTATCCAAATGCCCAAAACAAGTTTTGTTTTATATTTCTAATAGTTTTTTTACTTAAATCAATAGCCGTTGCAACATCCATTAAATCACTTCTCATAAGAACTATATCTGCAGATTCTATAGCAACATCTGTTCCTGAGCCTATTGCTATACCTATATCAGCTTTTGCTAGTGCTGGTGCATCATTAATTCCATCTCCAACCATGGCTACCTTGCTGCCTTCTGCTTGAAGTTTATTTACTTCATCTGCCTTATCTTCAGGTAATACTTCTGCTAAAATTCTATCTATACCTACCTGTTTTGCTATTGCCTCTGCTGTTCTTTTATTGTCACCTGTAATCATAGCTACTTCAATTCCCATATTGTGTAGCTTTTTAATAGCTTTTGCACTATTTTGTTTCACAGTATCTGCTACAGCTATTATCCCAATTAACTTATCTTCAACTGCTATATACATAGGCGTTTTGCCTTCACCTGATAATCTATTTGAAACCTCTTCTAAATTCTCCATATAAATATTACTTGTATCCATTAGCTTTTTGTTACCAAGTAATACATTTCTATTCTCAATTTTAACCTGTATACCATTTCCAGGTAATGCCTTGAATTCTTCTACCCTAAAAAATTCAATTTTCTTTTCTTCTGCTCTTTTTACAATTGCATCTCCAAGTGGATGCTCTGAGCCCTTTTCTGCAGAAGCTGCTATTTTAAGCAAATCATCTTCTGATAAATCTTTTAACGTTATTATATCTGTAACTTTAGGTTTTCCTTCTGTTATTGTACCTGTTTTATCAAAAACCACTGTCTGAATTTTATGAGCTACTTCTAACGCTGTACCACTTTTTATAAGTACTCCGTATTCTGCTCCCTTCCCTGTGCCAACCATAATAGCTGTTGGTGTTGCAAGTCCTAGTGCACAAGGACAAGCTATCACAAGTACAGATATAAATATAGTAAGTGAAAATACTCCGCTCTTTCCAGATATAAGCCAAGCAAGAGCTCCTATAAGTGCAAGTATAATTACAGTTGGAACAAAATATCCAGATATAACATCTGCCAATTTTGCTATAGGTGCCTTAGAACCTTGAGCATCCTCTACAAGTTTTATAATTTGAGATAACGCTGTGTCACTTCCAACTTTAGTAGCTCTATATTTTATATAGCCATTTTTGTTTATACTTGAACCTATTATTTTATCCCCACTATTCTTTTCTACAGGAATACTTTCTCCTGTAAGCATTGATTCATCTACTGATGTGTGTCCATCTATTACTTCACCATCTACAGGCATCCTTTCTCCTGGTTTAACAATTACAATGTCTCCAGTTTCAACTTCATCTATTTGAACTTCCTTCTCCTTATTATCAACAAATATTATAGCTGTTTTAGGCGTAAGTCCCATAAGTTTTTTTATGGCTTCCGAGGTTTTGCCTTTAGAAACTGCCTCCATATATTTTCCAAGAGTTATAAGCGTTAAAATAACTCCTGCTGATTCAAAATACAATTCAATTGTGTTATTCCCCATAAATCTAACTATAACACCATAAACACTGTACAAAAATGCCGCAGATGTTCCAATAGCTACTAATGAATCCATATTAGGACTTAATTTTATTAATGCTCTGTATCCAACTATAAAATATCGTCTTCCAATTACTACAATTGGAAGTGTTAATAATAATTCTAAAATTGCATATGCATAGGGATGATCCATAGGGCTAATTGTCATAGGAAGCATAATATTAAGTTTTGCTAATAACATTGGTCCCATTGAAATAATTAAAAGAGGTACTGCAAAGACTACAGATATTAAAAATCTTCTCCATACATCATTTATCTCTTTTTCTTTTCTCTGCCTATCAACATCTATATTTACTTCATCTTCAATTGCCTTGTATCCAGCTTTCTCTATAGCTCTTTTTATATCAGACACTTTAACCTTAGATTGTTCAAAACTTATACTTAATTTTTCTGTAGCAAAATTCACATTTGCTTCATCTACTCCATCAAGTTTTTTAGATGCTCTTTCCACTGCCTTTGCACAAGCTGCACATGTCATTCCTTCTATTTTTAATGTTTTACTGGCCATGTTCCTCTCACCTCATTAGTATCAAATACCTCTTTGATTTCCTTTATTTACCCATTAATCTTCCTAGTAATTCTATTATCTCATCCACCTTCTCATCACCACTATCATTTAAAAAAGCATCCTTCACACAATGATTTATATGTTGCTTTAAAATCAGCATATTTGCTTTCTTTAAAAGGGATTGTGCTGCTACAATTTGATTTGATACATCGATACAATATCTACCATCTTCTAACATTTTAATTATTCCCTCAATTTGACCTTTTGATGTTTTTAAAGCTTTAACTGCATCTGCTTTTTCCTTATTCATTATTCCACTTTCACCTCCCCCCTGCGGGGTGATATAAATTTTCATTTAAACTCTCACCAAATGATGAGAGTCATTTCTTATTGATTTTTATTTTCATTTACATTCTAGCATATTTTTCTTTAAGCATCAACTAATTTTTCATTTTTATGAGAAAATACGATCTTAAGTAGCACTGGGGTTATTACTGTTGTAAGAATAACCACAATTAAAGTAGGTAAAAATATTTCCTCAGAAATAATATGTTTTTGAAGTCCTATATTAGCTGTAATTATAGCAACTTCTCCCCTTGAAACCATACCAACTCCAATTTGCAAGGCTTCACTCCTACTCATTTTTAAAAATCTTGCAGCAACTCCACACCCAACTATCTTACCTATTACCGCCACTATAAACATAACTAATGTAATAAGCAATACTTCTGCATTGAGCCCTTTAAGATTTGCTTCTATTCCAACGCTTGCAAAAAATATAAGTGATAAAAATCCAGATGAAATAGCCTTAATATTTCTTTCTATATACACCTTGTGTGTTGTAGCTGACAATATAAGTCCACATATATAGGCACCAGTAATTGATGCAATCCCAATTTCTTCAGCTATAAATGCTATTACAAATGCAGCTGCTATAGAAAATGTTAACAATTCTCTTCCTGGTTTTATAAATTTAGTGAATTTATTTAATACCCCAGGTAAATATGCCATTGCTGCTATAGAACTTATACAGAATATAAGTATCTTACATAAAACAAATAACAATCCTATTATATCAAAAGATCCTGTATTACTTCCAGCTGTTTGTGCCATAGCAAGGACTACTGATATTAGTACAAGTCCCAATACATCATCTATTACTGCTGCCCCTAATATATTTATTCCAGATCTTGTGTTGAGTTTTCCAAGTTCAGTTAAGGTTTCAACAGTAATACTAACACTAGTTGCTGTCAATATCACTCCTACAAATATGTTTTCCCATGTGTTATTAAAAAACATGTATGCACTTAATATACCCAATATAAGTGGAACTATAACACCTACTAATGCAATTATAAAAGATGTAAAACCAGCTTTTTTGAATTCCTCGATATTTGTCTCAAGTCCTGCTAAAAACATTAACATAATTACACCAAGATTAGCTAACAGTTTAATGTTATCATCATATTGTACAATATTAAGTGCAACTGGGCCAAGTATAACACCGGCTAATAATGCACCTAACACTTCTGGCATTTTAAATTTTTTACTTATGATTCCACCTACTTTAGTAAAAATAAGTATTAATGCTATGTCTAACAAAGTTTTCTCCATGAATACTCCTCCCTTATATAATTATTCAAAAAACAAAAATGGACAGCCCGAAAAACGGACTCCCCACCCCAGAAGACATATAAATCTCTTGAATACAAGCATATTCTGCTTGCTCAACCGTAAAATCTATATAATATTACTTATACTTTACCATAACATTTTATTGATAACAACCATAATTTTTTATATATGTTATAATATATGCATACCAGTTACAATTGATATACCATTAAAAAATAGCCATATTCCAGCGAATCTTAGAGGTGCTCTTGGTCCAGTACCATCTTTTTTAAATATAAATCTTGCTATTTTTCCTATAAATACATTTAAAATCACACCTAAAATTACCTCTATAATCCCAATTAACAATCTTGAATTCATTTTTATCTCTCCTTTTTCTAAATATTTTTTTCAGTTTTCATGTTAATATTTGTTAATATTGTTGATATTACTAACCCTAAAACCCCAATTAAAAACAGTACAAATATATTTGACAATTGAGAATATAAAGATAAATTGTTAAACATTATATTTTTTAATGCTTTTATCGCCCAACTTTCTGGCATAAATTTTGATATAATTTGAATTGTTTTAGGTGCCAATTCATCTATAGAGAAAAAGCATCCACCAAGCATTCCTGTTAATGCCATTATTACTGCTCCAAATATAGTGAAGGTTTGATGTTTTTTTACAAAATTAGCAAATATCATTACTATTCCAATTAGTGCAAATAAATATATTGTAAATATAAACATTACTGCAAATATATTGTTAACTATGCTAACATTTAAAATAAATTTTGCTGCTATCAATACTACTATTGTCACTGCTATTCCTAATATTAAAGCAACTATAATTTTACTAATTAAATATTTTGTGTAATTCATTGGTGCCCCTATAATCCTAATAAATGTTCCATTTTCTTTTTCTTCTATTAAAGTTCTAAAGCCTTGTATTATTACAAACCATAAGAACATTACTATAAATCCAATTAAAGTTACAGTATTTTTATCTTCTTCCTTTTGACCTGCGTTTATAGTTTTATACAAAAGTGTTATGCTATTATCCATACTTGTTTTATTAATAAGTTGCTTTGAAACATTTTCATTATCAAGCTTTAGCACCTCTGAAATATTTTTTGAATCCCCAGTGATTTTTTCAAGAGTATTTCCTTCAGATAAAATTGTTTCAGATATATTTTCTGCATCTGTATTGTCATAATTTTCCATCATTTTAATATCTAAGGCTTTACCATATCTCAAATTGTTTTCAAACCCTCTCTCAATTACTGTTGCCACAGGAATATCATTGTTATCAACCTTACTTTTTACTTCCTCTTCCGAATCTATAATTACATTCAAACCTTTATGATTTTTTATCATAGATATTAATTGTTTTGAAGCTTTACTATTGTCCTTATCTACTAAGTAGACATTTGTTTTATTACTGCCATTGTTTGAAAATGAAAACAGATAGGTAACTAATAACGGTGCTAAAATTATAGCTAAAATTGCTATTCTATTACTTAAAAGGAGTTTTAATTGGTTTTTTATCATAGTTAATATTTGCATTTTTCCCTCTCCCTTATAATTTTTAAATTGCATTATTTTTTAATGCAAGAGTATCTTTCTTTTTAACATTTTTGAATTTACCTTCATTTAACATTAATAAGGCTATTATTAAAAACACTAATGCTATTGCAACAAGCTCTATAAGATCTACATAAATATCTGAAATTCCTTTTCCTTGACATACTTTTAAATAGCAGTTTATTGCTTTGCCATTTGGAATTAATTTTTGGATAACAGCAAGACTATCTGGAAAGCTATCTTTGCTAACAAGACTTCCACCAAGAAAACTGAATCCCCACAAAATTGGTGTGGCAAAACTTGAAATTGACATCTGATCTTTTGCTAAAGCTCCCGCACAAAATACAATCATTCCTATAGTGAAACTATAGACAATAGTTACTAATAACATTTCAAATATGTTACCAAATTTTATTCTAAATGCCATTCTGCTTATTACAATTACCGTTGTCATTTGCACTGTTATGGCAAAAACCACTCCAAGAACTTTACCAAGCACATATTGTAAGTTTGTTGTTGGCATTGACTTTATTCTAGCCATAGTATTATTTAACTTATCATTAACTATGCTGTGCGCAAGTTCAAAAGCTGTTAAAATAGAGAACATTACTACCATTGCAATTGACTCATATTCCATAATTCCTATAGGTTTTGCATTACTACTGGTGGAGACTTTTAAAATTTCATGTGAACTGTTACCTGTGGTTTGTATATCATTTATAAGCTTATTTACTTTATCTTCCGTTACGTCTTTTTTGTTTAAAGCAAGTTCATCTATAATTTCTTTTTGCTCAACTCTTATTGTAGAAATGTTTTTATTAAAACTGTTTATAATTGTTTTAACTATTGAAACATAATCTGATTTATTGTTATCACCTAAAACACTAATGTTTATTTTATTACCATTTAAATAGTTCTTAGTAAAGTTTTTGGGAACATAAACTAAAGCTACGGCTTTTCCATCACTAACCAGTTTTTTACCTTCTTCATAACTATTGACTTCCTTTAAATTTATAATTTCTTTTACATCCTTGCTTTTAAATACTGAATATTTTAGAGTCTCTGAAAGATTTAAACTTTCTTTTCCCGCTATAACAGGAGAATCATCACTGTAATATGCTACATCAAATGAATTTAATATGGTTTTACTGCTACTACTAAAAACCGAACCAAGTATTAATATCATTACTATTGGAAATAAAACCAACTTAAAATAAAATACTTTTGATTTTAATAACAGCTTTGTATCTAATAAAAATAAATGTATTAGCTTATTCATTTTACTTACCCCCTTGTTATTCTCTTAAAGATTTTCCTGTAATCTGGAGGAACATACTTTCTAAGTTTACTTCGTCATACTTAAAACTTGTTAATTTTATTCCTAGATTTTTTATATCATCTACAACATCTATAATGTTCCTTTGCTTTGAATCTACTAATAGTGTTATTTCATCTTTATCTATCCTCACTTTTTCAGTTCCCATAATATTTTTAACTTTTTCTAAATCATCTTTTGCAGCTTTGCTATAACTTACAGTTAACGTATCTTTAACTTTTAATTTTTCCTTTAGTTCTTCTTTAGTCCCTAACGCTATAAGTTTTCCATTATCTACAATTGCAACTCTTTTACAAAGATACTCAACTTCCTCCATATAATGACTTGTATATATTACTGTCATACCTCTCTCTTCATTTAATCTTTTTACGGTTTCCAGTATATGATTTCTAGATTGTGGATCTATTCCTACAGTAGGTTCATCCAAAATTAAAAGTTTTGGATTGTTTATTAATGCTATGCCAATATTAACTCTTCTTTTCATTCCCCCTGAAAATTCGGAAACAGCCTGGTCTTTTTTGTCTTTAAGTTCTATAATTTCTAGCACTTCAGAAACTCTATCTTTTAGTATCTTTCCTTTCAAACCATAAAGTGACCCAAAAAACTCTAAATTATCTTTTGCACTTAAAGCTTCATATAAAGCTATATCCTGAGGTACTATTCCCATAATCTTTTTTATTTCCATTGATTTTTCTTTTAGGGACTTATTATCAACCCTTATTTCTCCACTTGTAGGCGCTTTCACCGTACTAATCATTGACACTGTTGTAGACTTTCCTGCACCATTAGGTCCTAAAAGTCCAAATATTTCTCCATCTTCAACTTTAAAAGAAATGTTATCTACTGCTATAAAATTCTTATATTTTTTTGTTAAATTTATTAATTCAAGCATTTACAATTCCCCCTTATCATTTCTTACTATACTAATATTTTACTTTCAATAAATTTTTTTTAATATTCACTAAAGTACTCATTTGCTATGCTACTTTAGTCACTAATTCATATGTGACTAAAGTACTATACTTCAAATGAAAATTTAATGGTATAATAAAGAAAACTTGTTTACAGAAGGGATAAATTATGAATTTTCTTTCATCTTCAAAAGATAGAATTATAACTTTAAAAATTATACAAGCAATAGCACTTATATCCATTTTTAAAGCTACTCTACATAGCCCTATACAAATAATTAATGTAGCCTTAGTTGTATTTTTAGCTATAAGCGATTATTTTAGAAGAACTGTAAATGAAACAATAAAATATCTTTCTTTTATATTAAGTAACTTAATAATATGTTACTTTTCTTACAAAACTAAATCCATTAGCACAACTGTATACTGCTCTCTTTTGACTATAGAATTAGTTCTATTGAACAAGAAATTTTTAAAAAGCTTATTAGTTATTAATTTTATTAGTTTTGCTATGTCAGCTGGAATATTTTATTCAACTAATTTACTCTATACTGTTGAGAACATAGCATCTAATTACGGACTTACACTTTTAATTTGTTTCTTAATAAAAAATATAGTTACAGAAAAAATCAAGGCTGAAAAACTTAATAAGGAGCTTAATAAAACTAACTTAACATTAGGAGAGTATTCAAATAAAATAGAGGAGCTTACTATTGAAAAAGAGAGAACTAGAATAGCAGAGGAACTTCATGATTCTATTGGCCATTCTCTAGTTGCTTTAAGCATGAATTTAGAGTATGCCGAAAATATTGTTGCTATTAAACCTGAAAAAGCTAAAACAACTATTGAAAATTGCTATAACCTTTCTAAAGATTGCTTAACAACTTTGAGAAAAGCAGTTAGTGTACTTAAGAAAAATACTACTTCCATTACTACTCTTAGAGATGATATTGAAAATATTTTTATTAATTTTAGAAATACAACTAAATACAAGTTCACTTTAGATTTTGATGAAGAAGTTGAAAGAGCTGCTAATGAAATTAAAGTTTGCATTTTTAAAACCATAAGAGAAGCAGTTACTAATGGCATAAAGCATGGAAATGCTACTTTCTTTAATATACATATTTATAAATTAGAAAATAATATAATTTTTAAGATAGAGAATAATGGTTCAAGCTGTAAGGAAATAGTCCGTTCTAATGGAATTACTGGTATGGAGGAAAGAATTCACTCACTAAAAGGCGAAATAACTTTTGAATCTGAAGCAAACCGCGGCTTTACAATCGAAGGAAAAATTCCACAAAATCTACCTTTAAAATGGGGGGAAATAAATGATTAATTTAATTATTGTAGACGATCAAGAAATTGTTCGTGAAGGCTTAAAAATGATTTTAAGTTTAAATGAAGAAATAAATTGCATAGGTGAAGCTTCAAATGGCAAGGAATTAATTGAGCTACTAAAAAAACTATCACCAGATGTAATATTGACAGATGTAAGAATGCCCGTTATGGATGGAATAGCTACTACAAAATTTGTTAAAGAAAATTATCCACATATAAAGATTATTATATTAACAACCTTTAACGAAGATGAATATATTTTTGAAGGTCTAAAGCAAGGTGCAGATGGCTATATTCTTAAGGATTCCGGCTCTAAGGAAATAATAAATTCTATAAAAACTGCCTTAGGTGGAAGCATACTTTTAAATCCTAAAGTTACTGAAAAAGTTGTTAAAGCCTTAAACGGCATAAATAGCCAAAAAACTAACCAAAATGAGGAAAAAGATAGATTACTTAAAACACTAACTCCTCGTGAGCTTGAAGTAGCAAAACATTTAATGTCCGGGAAAAGTAATAAAGCTATAAGTGAAGCCCTATTTGTTACAGAAGGAACTATAAAAAATTATGTATCTAAAATTTTAGAGAAATTACAGGTTAATAGCCGAACTGAACTCGTTGTTTTTTTACAAGATATGTTTTAAAGGATACTGCTATACTCCATAAAAGGCATTTTTATAACAAACTTAGTTCCTTTTCCTTCCTCACTATAAACCTCAATTTTTCCATCATGAGCTTCAACTAAGGCCTTTGTTATTGCAAGGCCTATTCCAGAGCCACCAGTATTCCTACTTCTTGATTTATCGCTCCTATAAAACCTTTCAAAAATATAAGGCAAATCTTTTTCAGGAATTCCTATTCCATTGTCCTCAACTTCAATAATAATATTATTTTTTTCCCTCTTCATATCAATTTTCACAACACCATTTGATTCCAAATACTTATAAGCATTTGAAAGCAAATTGTCCATTATTTGAATTATTTTATCTCTATCCCAAAATACTTCTAAATCAATTGTATTTCCCATTATTAATTTATAATTTTTTTTGTTATAAATTGATTCCATATTTTTTATTATACTCATTACTAAATCTTTCACATTAAACTTGCTCCTGCTTAAATTCAAATTTACTTCTTCTAACTTTGAAAGGCTTCTAAGATTATTAACAAGTTTTATTAACCTTTCTATCTCCTCATAAAAACTTTCTAACCTTTCTTTAGTTGGAGCCCAAATTCCATCAAGCATAGCCTCTATATGAGTTTTTAAAGTCGAAAGTGGTGTCCTTAGTTCATGTGCTATATCAGCCGTTGACCTTTTTCTAAGCATCTCTTGCTTTTTTAATGTATCTCCAAGGTAATTCATAGATTCAGATAGTTCTATGATTTCATTAGTACTACTTTTTATTTTACATCTTGCATTAAGATCTCCACTTCTTATTTTATTTGCAACATTATTAATAACAATTAATGGCTTCGATATCTGCTTTGAGAAAATAAAGCTTACCAAAAACCCAATAAATAAAGCTATAAGACTGGAAAACATAAATGATTGATTTAATGTTATTTTAAAATTTAACGCATCACTATTTATATATGACTTGTCAAAATAACCTATAACTATACTGCCAATCTTTTTATTATCTTTCATTAAATTGTTTTTTATTTCAACGTAATTTCCCATTTTGCGTTCCATCATAGACTTCATCATATAATCCATGTTGTTATCTACCTTATTATTATTAAAGATTATATTTCCATTTGCATCTTTAATTTCTATCAAAAAATCTTCCACGGATGCATATCTTTTTATTTCATCTGTATTTGTGCCTGAAAATCCATTGTCCTTATTATACAAATCCTCAGCCATTTTACAGACATTATTTATCTTGTTTTTTTGCTGACTTATAAGGTATTCATTAAACCTAAAATTTATCATAATATTAGATATAATTGCTACTATAGCTATAGAAACCATTACTGTTAATATAAATCCAAAAGCCAATTTTTTAGTAAGAGACATTTTCATAACCTTTACCACCTTACTCCATAAACTTATATCCCATACCGTATATTGTAACAATATATTTAGGTTCCTTAGGATTGTCTTCTATTTTTTGCCTTATATTTTTAATATACGTATCCATAGTTCTGTCAACTCCATCATAATCAAATCCAAAAGCTTTCTCAACAAGTTTTTCCCTTGAAAATACTTGTCCAGGATTTGTAAGCAATGCCTTTAAAACTTTAAACTCATTGTTTGTCATATTTACTATATAGCCGTTTTTTTTAATTAAAAACTTTTTTATATCAATTATTAAGTCTCCAGAATTAAAAACAAGAACATCTGCAAGTGGTTCCTTATTTCTGTATGCTCTTCTAATTAATGCTCTAACCCTTACAACAAGTTCCCTAACGCTGAATGGTTTTGTCAAGTAATCATCTGCTCCTATAGATATTCCTTCTATTTTATCCTCCTCTTCCCATCGTGCAGTTAACATTAGTATAGGTACTTCTGACCTACTTCTTATATTACTACACACTTGTATGCCTGAGATTTTAGGAAGCATTAAATCAAGAATTATAAGGTGAACTGTTTCATTTTTAAATATATTCAAAGCAGCTTCTCCATCTGAAGCCGTAATAACATTATACCCATCCTCTTCAAGGTAAGCCTTTACCACCTCTAAAATTTTTTCCTCATCATCTACTATAAGTATTGTCATTCTTAATTCCATACGCTTCACTCCAAACACTCTATTAACAATATTATTTGCCATATTCAACATATAAACAATAGGTATGTATCAAAATAATCAAGTTATTTGAAACATACCTATCTATAGATTTACTTTTTCTTTTTATTTAAAAGAATTTCTCTTCTCCTAGAGTATTCTTCTTCTGTTATATCTCCACTAGCATATTTCTCATTTAATATTTTAATTGCAATTGAATTATCTGTACCACTTATATATTTCTTATATAATTTAACTCCAACTACCACAAGAATAATTAGTATAACTAAATTAAATATCATTGTAAATGGAAAAAAACCTCCACCAATACAACTTCGAAACCCATAACCTCCATATCCACGCATCATAACTACTCCTCCTTTAACAATGTAATTTATAACTTTATTATAGATTACAATTGTGGAGAATTTGTGGAGGTAAATTTTATCCGAATGAAATTCTAACTTTATTACTGTGTTCTCAATAAAACACTAATTTTATCTATAGTATAGTGAATCTTCTCAATTATTATACCAAAACAAAACCATATTGGTATAAAATCCAGCCTTATGAGTCCATTAATAGCTAGAGGCCCTGTATAATTCCAGGGGCAAACACCCAGCAGAAATCTTAAAAACAACCCACTCGTGTATTCCATAAAAAAAATTAAAATTGTATACACACCCCCTCTTAAAACAAGCGGCCAATTTTTAATCTTATGCTGTATTGGTTCTAGGAAAACGATCATTCCATATATAGGAAACATCCATATATATGTGAACCCTCTTAATCTAATGTCTCCATTAATTAATGATCCCATTCCAGTCCAAAATATTTCTGCACAAATTCCAAGAAAACCGTATAATACAAATCTTTTTACCATATTTATATCATTTGCAATTATGCATTAAATATTCCATTAATCTATAATTTTTTCTAGTTTTTCTATTAGTTTATAGTCCGTCAAATCATATTGCAATGGAGTTAATGTAACATATCCATTCTTCAAGTAATACACATCCGTATCCTCATCATAAGTTTGATTCATTACTCCATTGGCAATATACCTTATTTCATCATTACTTCTGTCTAGCTCATCATATCGATCTTCATAAAGTCTTCCACCGCTTTTACATACCTTAATGCCTTTTATTTGGTCTTCCTCAATTGACGGCACATTTAAATTTAGGACTACATTACTTCCAATATAATTTTCCATTGAGCATTTGAGAATTTCTTTGGCATACTTTGCTGCTACTTCATAATTTATCTTTTCAACATTTATATGTGCTGACACTGCAATTGACGGTATTTTATTAATTCCAGCTTCAATTGCCGCAGAAACCGTTCCTGAATATAGAATGTCTCTTCCTAGATTTACTCCCCTATTTATTCCCGATATTATTAGATCTATTCCCTCACCATTGCATAATTTAAGGACACCAATTCTAACACAATCTGCTGGTGTCCCACTAACACTATATGCTTTTGATCTCACTCCATTAATTTTAACTTCTTTTAATGTTAATGGCATGCCAAGGGTTATTGAGTGCCCGCATGCACTTCTTTGATCATCTGGCGCTACGATAATCACCTCATTGTCTTTTTCTATTTCTTTTGCTAAAACGTGCAGTCCATCAGCATGAATACCATCATCATTTACTAATAATATTTTCATCTTTACACCTCTTGTATTACTATGTTAGTTCATGACAGTCATTTAGACTATCCTGCTTCAAAGTATACTTTTTTTATAATATTATAACATAATTGCTTTTAATAAATGATGTTTAATAATAATATGAAGAAATTACGAAACAACTGGTTAAAAATTTTCCTCTACTGCGTGAGTAAAAAGGTGAAAGATTTCCAGAGTGGCAAGATTAAAGAATTAACGGTGAGAGAATTTGCTTGCATCAAAAGGTTTAGGATGATTTTTCTACGCTATGCTGCTAAAAATCTTTTAGCTTAAATATATAAGCTAAAGTATATTGCCATTCATTTTTCGACCGAAGGTCGTGGTATTCAATACATAAGTATTTATTACAATATTAACCATAATGCTAACACCACAGGCTACGCCTAAAAGCACAACCTGCGGTTAAAATACATATTTGAGTTATCTTTAAATACTAAGATGTATAAATTAAGTTTACTATTTTTCTGACGTAGAAGGAAAATTTTCCTTTACCTGTTGCGTAAGTAACATCTCTCTCCTTTGACGGCCTTGGCATCGTCAAACCTTTAATCTAGCCGAAGGCTTTCTTTAATCTTTTTATCTAGCTTTAAAATTCTTTAGTCTTTGCTTCGCAATTTATCACTATTATGAAGCATACAAACTGTGAGCTGTAAATTAGTAAATTCCTTTACTTATATATCTATCTCCTCTATCTGGAAATAACGTTACGATATTAGCATTCTTAACTTTTTCTGCTATTTTTAATGCAGCCACAAGTGCTGCACCTGACGAACTTCCAACTAAAATTCCTTCTTTTAATGCAATTTGTTTTACCATATCAAAAGCATCTTTATCTTTTATTTTTATAACTTCATCTACAAGCTTATTATCCATAGTCTTAGGTATAAAATTGTTACCTATTCCCTCTATTTCATAACAGCCCTCGATACCACCACCAATAGTTGAACCTTCTGGATCCGCAAGTATGCCTTTAATATTCGGATTTTTTTCTTTTAGATATCTCACAATTCCTGTATATGTGCCTCCACTTCCTGCCCCAGTAACAAAATAATCTATTTGACCATCTAAATCTTTATATATTTCTGGACCAGTAGTTGCATAATGTGCAAATGGATTTTGTTGATTTTCAAACTGTTTTAGACTTATAGAATTATTAGTTGTCTTTAACAATTCTTCTGCCTTGGCAATTGCTCCAAGTATACCCTGTTCTCTTGAAGTATTTACAATCTTTGCTCCAAGTGCCCTCATAATAGCTTGTTTTTCTAAAGAAAATTTTTCAGGTACAACAAAAGTAACATTATATCCCTTATTCACTGCCGCTAATGCTATACCAATCCCAGTATTTCCTGCAGTAGCTTCAATAATTGTATATCCTGGTTTTAATAATCCTTTTTCCTCTGCATCCTCTATCATGTACACTCCAATCCTGTCCTTGATACTCCCACCAGGATTGTTTATTTCAAGTTTTGCAAAGATATTATTACCATTTGCAATTTCTATATTATTTATTTTTATTATTGGTGTATTTCCAATAAGTTCTCTAATATTTTCTAAATATTTCATAATTCATACCCTCTTTAAACTATTTACTTTTTTTAAACGCAGCATCTAAGTCTTTAATTAAG
Organism: Clostridium acidisoli DSM 12555; assembly: GCF_900176305.1. Classification (GTDB taxonomy): domain Bacteria; phylum Bacillota; class Clostridia; order Clostridiales; family Clostridiaceae; genus Clostridium_I; species Clostridium_I acidisoli. The sequence continues at coordinate 49,254 of NZ_FWXH01000010.1, read as the reverse complement.
TCCTCCGAGTTTTCGATTCCAACTGATAATCTAACTAAACTATCCACAATTCCAACCTTTTTCCTTATTTCTGCTGGTATGGCTGCATGAGTCATGCTAGCTGGATGGCATATTAAGGATTCTACCCCTCCTAGACTTTCACCAAATGTTACAAGCTCAAGATTTGACAAAAATTTCTTGTAGTCATAATCTTCTTTAAGTACAAATGATATTATACTCCCGTATCCTTTTGCTTGTTTAGTTTGAATCTCATAACCAGGATGATCACTAAATCCAGGATAATAAACTTTTTCTACTTCATCTCTTTCTTTTAAATATTCTGCAATAATTTTTCCATTGGCATTGTGTCTATCCATTCTTACTGCTAATGTCTTGATTCCTCTTATAAGCAGAAAAGAATCAAAAGGTGCCAATACCCCTCCAGTAGAATTTTGAATAAAATGTAGTTTTTCAGCTAACTCACTTGTATTTACTACAACTAGCCCTGAAACAACATCACTATGTCCACCTAAATATTTTGTTGCACTATGAATAACAATATCTGCCCCAAATTTAATAGGTGTCTGTAAATACGGTGTCATGAAAGTGTTGTCTACTATAGTTAAGATTTCCTTTTCATTAGCAATATCGGCTATTCCCTTAATATCTGTTACATCCATCAATGGATTTGTTGGAGTTTCTATATAAATTGCTTTTACAGTTTCATCTATTTTATCCTTAACCTCTTTTAAGTTTGTCGTATCAGCAATTATATACCCAATATTAAAATTTTTAAATACTTTATCTAATACTCTAAATGTTCCACCATATATATTATTTGAAATTATTATTTTATCTCCTGCTTTGAATAGAGAGAGTACTGCTGTTATTGCTGCCATACCAGATGCAAAAGCAAATCCTGCATATCCATTTTCCAAATCTGAAATCAACTTTTCAAGTGCTTCCCTTGTAGGATTCCCTGTTCTTGAGTATTCATATCCTGAATTTTCACCAAAAGAAGGTTGCTTATATGTTGATGTCTGGAAGATAGGCACGTTTACCGCACCTGTCCTCTCATCACCATCTACTCCACCATGAATTACTAAAGATTCTATTTTCATATTTTTTATCCTCCTGTACTATTATTTAATCGCTGAAGCTATAAAAATTCCGGTTTTAGTATATTCACCTTTACTTGAATAGCCTTTGCAAAATAAGTCTGTATTTTCTATATTTGTATTTTTAAAATTTGTCTCTTTAAGCCAGCCATTAATTTCTTCATTTGAAAATCCTAACCATTCATCAAACATTTCTTCTCTAGCCCATTCCCCATTATGCTTTTTAACATCTGATATAACTACAGTTCCACCTTTTTTTAACATTCTATACATCTCTGAAATGGCTTTTTTTGCATCTTTAATATGATGAAGTGCCATATTGATAAATACTGCGTCCAATGATTCGTCAAATAATGATATATCAGTCAAAGATGATTTAAATGGATACACATTATTCAAAACTTTTTCCTGTGCAGACTTTTTTAGTACCTTTAACATATTTATAGAATTATCTACTGAAAAAACTAAGGCAGCATCTGATGCAAGTGCTAAAGATATAAATCCAGATCCACAACCTAAATCTGCAACCACTTTATTTTTTATATCTACCTTTGATAAGACTTTATATTTTAATTTTTCTTCAAAATAATCGCTTCTAATTACATTCCATTTGTCCGCTATATTATTAAAATACTCTACAGAATTCATATATATTCCCCTTTCTTACTTTTCATATATAAATACTATGATTAATATTAAAAAAATTTGCAAAATAAAAACTTCTCCCCCATCTATAGAGGCAGAAGTAACTTCCGCGATTCCACTCTAATTATCATGTAATAAAAACATGACATCTCAACTTCGGTACAAACATACCTAGACGCTTTAACGGGCGCACCCGCTGTAATCTACTAAAGTTTCGAAACAGTGCTCCAAGATGCATTCACATAAATTGTACTAAAGATCTCTCTCAGCTAAAAAGACCTCTCTCTTATAGTTCTTTTATGTTACTATTTCTTATCAAAGCAATTGGAATAATATATTTTCTAATACATATATTATTCTAAACTATATCTTTTGTCAACAAATTTTTATAATATTTTTTATGCTATAATATTATGACTATGTTCATGTCTTGGATTTTTAGTTACAATTTCTATGGCCATAATAACTTCTTTTATTATATCTGTTTTAAATTGAGTCATTAGTTCATTGGATTTAGTATACAACAATCCTTTTTCAGTACATATATACTGCGGTGGAAGTCTATTTAATGCCATAGCTTTTATATCATCAATACACATAGCACAATGGCAACTGTCTTTATAATCATTTAAAACTTCTATCAAAACTTTATCAACAACTTCTTCCATGTAATTTTTTATCAAATAAAACACCTTCTTTACTGTTTTAAACCCTATAATAGATATTTCGTATAAAGTAAACTTTTATTTATATAATATAGGAATTATACTATGAATTGTAATATAAAATATAGATTTGCTTTTTTTTCTACAACCAAGTATAATAATAATTATTAATTAACATTAATTATTATAAGGAGAGATTATATATGAACGCTATTGTAAAATCAATTAAAAATCATAGATCAATAAGACAATACAGTGATAAAGATGTTCCTGAGGAAATATTAAATGAAATTTTAGAGGCATCCCAAGCAATGCCAAGTTCTATAAATTCACAAGAAGTTTCAGTTGTTGTTGTAAGAGATAGGTTAAAAAAAGAAAAATTAGCAGAACTTACTGGTAACCAATCCTATATAGCGGATGCCCCTGTATTCTTAGTATTTGTAATGGATATGTACAAAACATATTTAGCTGGAGAAAAGACGGGTAACAAGCAGGTAATACATGAAAGTCTTGAAGGTATTGCTGCAGGAGTTTTTGATTCAGGTCTTGCAATGGGAGGATCTATAATAGCAGCTGAGTCTCTTGGACTTGGTATAGTTCCTATTGGTGGCGTTAGACGTGATCCTGAAGAAGTTATTAAATTACTAAACCTACCGGAGTATACTTATCCATTAGTAGGTTTGGTTATAGGTTATCCATCTGATAACTCTAGACAAAAGCCAAGATTTCCACTTGAAGCTTTTAAACATAATGAAACTTACGACAAAGATAAGTTGAAAAATTTGATAGATAAATATGATGCCAACATGGAAGTCTACTTAAAAGAAATTGGAAGAGAGCAAGAGGGTAACTGGAGTGCTCTTACCTCAAATATATATAAATCTGTTTATTATCCAAAAGTAAAGCCAACTCTTGAAAGTCAAGGGTTTAAATTTGATAAATAGTTAGAACTAAATTTATCACTGAATATTTTTTTCATAATATAAAGAGATTGCGAAGCATAGGTGAAGGGTTTTCACCTATGCTTCGCGGTGAAAAGGTTAAGGGTCGCTAACGCGAGGTGAAGGGTTTGACAGGCGCTTTGCTGGTCAAAGGTGATATTTTTTCCGTTGGAAAAAGCTATGGATGATTTTTCTTCGCGATGCTACGAAAAATCTTTGAACTTAGATTTATCCGATGGCTATCATCCGTAACACTCCACTCTTCTTTAAAGTTGGAGATAACGGCTGCTACGTCTCTGGATAACGATTTCTAAGTCTCAGATGAAAAAATTCCACCTGAAACCAAGAATTCTGTTTATAATCTAAAGTATATAGCCATTCATCTTTTTGACCGAAGGTCGCAAGTTTTCAATGAATAAGTATTTATTAGCATATTAAACTATTGTATAAACACCAAAGGCTACTCCTAAAAACAAAACCTACGGTTAAAATATATAGTAACGTTATTTCTAAATTTTAAGACATATAAATTCATTATTTTTCCGACCTAAGGAGGAAAAATTTCCTTAGCCTTTATGGATTTATCCATAAACACTTCACCTTTTAACGTGCGAAGCAATCGTTAAAACCCTTCACCGTACTTCGCAATTTCTCACTGTTATGAACAAACCAAATTTACAAATTTTCTATTTCTTTTCTTTCTGGTTTTTTATTTCCGGTCTTTAATTCCCTTTGCTGAAGTTCATTTTCTATATCTTTTAACTCTATATCCTCATTAGCTAAAAGCACCAAGAGATGATATGTTAAATCACAAACCTCATTTACAAGTTCAACCTTATCTCCATTTTTTGCCGCTACAATCGTTTCTGTGCACTCTTCGCCTACTTTCTTAAGTATCTTATCAACTCCCTTTTCAAAAAGATAATTTGTGTAAGATCCCTCTAAAGGCTTTGATTTTCTATTCAAGATAGTTTCATACAATTCTTCTATAACTTCCTTCATAATCTTTCTCCAATCAATTAAAAATTTACTTTCTTAAAAAAGCAAGATCTATTTCCTGTATGGCAGGCTGCACCAAGTTGCTTTACCTCAACTAATAAAGTATCATTATCACAATCTAAACTTATAGCTTTTACATATTGAAAATGTCCTGAAGTTGCTCCTTTGTTCCAATATTCATTTCTAGAACGACTCCAAAACCATGTTGTTTTGGTATCTATAGTCCTTTTCAAGGCTTCATTATTCATATATGCAAGCATTAATACGTCTTTATTTTCTACATCTATAATTATAGCCGGAACTAAGCCTTTACTAAAATCTACAGTTTCTAGTAATATTCTTTCATCCATAATATCACCCCTTTTTTATGCCTACAGTCTAACACTGACTCCTTTGTCTTTTAAATAATTCTTAACTTCTTTAATTGTAAGTTCTCTATAATGAAATAACGAAGCTGCAAGTGCCGCGTCACAATTTGTATTCTGAAACACCTCATAAAAGTGTTCTATATTTCCACAACCACCTGATGCAATAACTGGTATATTTACAGCAGCTGTTATTGCTGAAGTAAACTCTATATCATACCCATTTTTAGTACCATCTGCATCCATACTAGTAAGTAATATTTCCCCACAGCCAAGTGCTGTCACTTTTTTCGCCCACTCTACTGCATCAAGTCCTGTATCAATTCTACCACCTGCAATTACAACATTCCAGCCGCTTCCATCAGGTCTTTTTCTACCATCTATAGCTACAACTACACATTGACTTCCAAACTTTTCTGCTGCTTTTTTTACAAGTTCTGGGTCCTTAACTGCTGAAGAATTAATAGATATTTTATCTGCTCCTGCCTTTAAGATATCCCTAAAATCATCAAGTGTTCTTATTCCCCCACCTACAGTTAAAGGTATAAAAATTTTTTCAGCTGTTTTTTTAACAACATCTATCATTGTTTTTCTACCATCAGAAGTTGCCGTTATATCAAGGAATACAATTTCATCTGCACCTTCCTTATTGTAAAATTCAGCAATTTCCACAGGATTTCCTACATCTTTCAAATCAACAAAGTTAATACCTTTGACGACTCTTCCCATATTAACATCTAAACAAGGAATGATTCTCTTCGTAAGCATTTTTTCACCACCTTATTATATTATTTCTTCAACTTTTTCTAAAAAAGTATCCATCTCTTCTTTGGAACCTATACTTATTCTGAGATAGTTGTCTATTTTAGGTTTGTTAAAATATCTAACAAGTACACCTTTTTCTCTAAGTTTTATAAAAATATCTTTTGCTAGCATTTTGCTATGACTTGCAAATATAAAATTTGCCTTTGAAGGTATAACTTTAAACCCTATCTCAGTAAGTCTTTTAGTTACTTTTTCTCTTGTTTTTATTATTTTATTTGAGCAAATTTTAAAGTACTCATCATCCTCAAAAGCTGCTACTGCAGCTACCTGTGCTATTCTATCAGATGTATAAGAATTAAAAGAATTTTTTATTCTATTTAAACCATCAATAAGTTCCTCTCTCCCAAGGGCAAGACCTATACGCATTCCAGCTAATGCTCTTGATTTTGAAAGTGTTTGTATTACTAATAAATTCGGATAATCTTTTATTAATCCTACAACGGACTCACCACCAAAATCAACATATGCCTCATCTATTATTACTACATTTTCATTGTTAAATTCTAAAATTCTTTTTATAGCTTTTATATCTAGATATTTGCCTGTTGGTGCATTGGGATTTGGTATTACAACTCCACCATTTTCTTTTAAAAAATCTTCTACATCTATTGAAAAATCTTCTTTAAGTGCTGATAGCCTTGCTTTTAATCCATATAACCCAGCATATACAGGATAAAAACTATAACTTATATCTGGATAAACTATTTCTTTATCACTACTAAAAAAAGTTAAAAAGGAAAATGCTAATACCTCATCTGAACCATTTCCAACAAATACTTGATTTTTATTTAAATCGTAGTAATTTGCAACTGTTTCACGCAACTTATCACAATCAGGATCTGGATATAATCTTAAATCAGAGTTGTTTGCATCACTTATTGCCTTTAATACCTTCGGTGAAGGAGGATATGGATTTTCATTAGTATTTAATTTTATATATTTTTTATCTTTTGGCTGTTCTCCAGCAACATAAGGTTCTATTTTTTTAGTTAATTCATTCCAATACTTACTCATATTTTTCCTCCATATACTCTTTATTTGCATTCACTTATAGCTTCTTTTAAATTAATATTTCCTGAATAAATTGCTTTACCAACTATAGTCCCATAAAGCCCCATATTATTTATTGTTTTTAAATCATCTAACTCTTTTATTCCACCAGAGGCTATTATGTTACAATTCACACTATGACTAATAGCTTTTAATTGCTTAAGATTTGGACCAGTTAATGTACCATCCTTGCTTATATCCGTAAATATAATTGTTTTTACACCTATTTTTTCAATTTCTTTTGCAAAATCAATATAGTTTACATCACTGACATCTATCCATCCATTTACTGCAACTTTTTCATCTTTTGCATCTATTCCTACAGCTATTTTTTCGCCATATTTAAAAACAACTTCCTGTATAAATTTCTTATCTTTCAAAGCTGATGTTCCCAATATAACTCTAGATAATCCCGCCTCAATAAGTGCATCAACCGTTTTTATGTCCCTAATTCCACCGCCAAGCTCCACTGGAATACCTATTTCTTTTATTACCCTTAAGATTATATTTAAATTCTTCACTTCACCATTTAATGCACCATCAAGATCTACTATATGTATGTATTCCGCCCCGGCTTCCTTAAAAGAAGTGGCTACCTTTAGTGGATTTTCTCCAACCACTTCTAAAGCATCAAATTTTCCTTGATATAATCTTACACATTTACCATCCCTAATATCCATCGCAGGTAATATAATCATTAATCTCTCTCCTCCACTGATAAATTCCAGAAATTTTTAAGCATTTGAATTCCTGGTTCTCCACTTTTTTCTGGATGGAATTGAGTTCCAAACACATTGCTGCTACTTACGACTGCAGGCACTTTTATTCCATAAACCGTATCAGCATTTAAGTTTTGTTCATTTAGCTTTGCATAATAAGAATGTACAAAGTATACATAACTATTGTTTTTTACGCCTTCTAAAAGTTCATTTTCTTTAATTATATTTAAATTATTCCAACCCATATGAGGTATTTTTAAATCCACTTCAAACTTTTTTATATTTCCTTTTATAAGGCCAAGCCCTTTTGTATCTCTAATCTCACTGCTACTATCAAATAGTAATTGCATGCCAAGACATATTCCGAGTATCGGTGTCTTTTTATCCACTGCTTTTTTAAGTGCAACATCAAAGCCTAATTTTTTTATACTTTCCATGGCGTCTGGAAAAGCTCCAACTCCAGGGAGTATGACACCACTACTACTCAAAATCTCTTTTGAATCAGAGGTTATACTACATGTTGCTCCAAAAGATTCAAAGGCTTTTTGCACACTTCTCAAATTACCCATTCCATAATCTATAATAGCAATTTTTTTATTTTCCAAAACAATCACCTCACCTAAAAAAAATTAATCAAAAAACACCCCTAAAGACTTCCCTTGGTAGACATTACCCCTTTAATTCTAGAATCTATTTGTATTGCTTCGCTTAACGCTCTTCCTAACGCCTTAAAAAGTCCTTCTATCATGTGATGTGTATTTTTTCCATACAAAGCTTTTGCATGAATGGTAATTCCAGCATTGAAGGCTACAGCCCTAAAAAATTCCTCTACCATTTCCGTTTCAAAATTTCCTAATTTTTCAGTGTTAAAATTTCCTTCAAATACTAAAAATGGTCTTCCACTTATATCCATAGAAACAAGTTCTAAACTTTCATCCATTGGAACGTATGAAGTTCCATATCTCTTTATTCCTTTTTTATCTCCTAAAGCTTCCTTTATACATTTTCCTAGAACAATTCCCACATCTTCAACTAAATGATGAGAATCAACATATAAATCTCCACTTGCTTTTAACTTTAAATTTAATAATCCATGTTTTGTAAAGAGAATAAGCATGTGGTCAAAAAAACCCACTCCAGTTTGTATTTCAGCATTTCCCTCACCATCAAGGTCTAAACTTATTTCAATTTGTGTTTCAAAAGTATCTCTCTTTACTTCCGCTTCTCTTTTTACCACTTATATCACCACCCTAAAATCTTACCTTTATAGAATTTGCGTGAGCTGTTAAGCCTTCTTCATCTGCTATTTTTATAATCTTATCTTTTACATCCTTAAGTGCTGCTTCACTATAATAAATGTAACTTGATTTTTTAATAAATGTCTCTACAGACAGTGGCGAGAAGAATCTTGCACTTCCACTAGTTGGTAGTACATGATTAGGACCAGCCATATAATCTCCTAATGGTTCTGGTGAATAGCTACCTAAAAATATTGAACCTGCATTTTTTATCTTTCCAAGGTGTAAAAATGGATCTTTTGCTATAAGTTCGAAATGCTCTGGAGCAATATCATTAGCAAGTTTTATACCTTCTTCCAAACTATCAACTACAAATATCATTCCAAAATTCTTAAGTGACTCTTCTATTATTTCTTTTCTACTTAAGCTTTTAATTTGCTCTTCTATTTCATCTTGCACTTTTGTAGCTAATTCCTTGGATGTTGTTACTAAAATTGCTGATGCCAGTTTGTCATGCTCTGCTTGAGACATTAAATCAGCTGCTATAAATTTTGCATCTCCAGTTTCATCAGCTAAAACTAATATTTCACTTGGTCCAGCTATCATATCTATATCCACTAACCCATAAACATTTTTTTTAGCTATAGCAACAAATATATTTCCAGGTCCAACTATTTTGTCTACTTTTTTAATTGTTTCCGTTCCATAAGCAAGTGCTGCTATGGCCTGTGCTCCACCAACTTTGTATATTTCATCAACACCTGCTATATCAGCTGCAACAAGTATTACAGGATTTATATTTCCATCTTTTCCTGGAGGTGTAACCATAACTATTTTTTCCACTTTTGCAACCTTTGCAGGTATTGCATTCATAAGTACAGATGAAGGATAAGCTGCAGTTCCCCCTGGAACATAAATTCCAACTCGTTCTAATCCTCTAACTAATTGTCCCATAACCACGCCATTATCCTTTGTCATTATCCAAGCTTTATTTTTTTGTTTCTCATGAAATTCAATGATATTTGACTTTGCAAGTTTTAAAGCTTCTATAAATTCGTCATCAACCTTTTCATATGCACCTTTTATTTCTTCCTTTGTTACTATAAGACTTTCTATTGTCTTACAATCAAATTTTCTTGTATAATCTAAAACGGCCTTATCTTTGTTTTCCTTAACATTTTTAAGTATTTCCAAAACAGCTTTTTCTACATCCTGCTGAATACTTCCTGCTCTCTTCTTTAAATTTTCAAAATATTTTTCAGCTTCTTTAGAGCTGGCTTTTAATATGTCTATCACCTTTCTACCCCCTGTTAACTACTTCTTGAACATCACTTATTAATTTTTTTATTTCATTAATTCTCATCTTCATACTAGCTCTATTTACAATCATCCTTGCACTGATATCGCATATTTCATCAAACACAATTAGTCCATTTTCCTTTAAAGTAGTTCCCGTTTCAACTATATCCACTATTGCATCAGAAAGTCCTAATATTGGTGCAAGCTCTACAGATCCTTCTATCTTGATTATCTCTACATCTATACCAAGTTTTCTAAAATATTCTCTTGTAACCCTTGGATATTTTGATGCAATTTTTTTTCTGTTATAACCTTTATTTAGATTAAAACTGGGAATGGAGGCTAATGCAAATTTGCATTTACCAACCTTTAAATCTACAACTTCATAAAAATCTATTCCCTCTTCCATTAAAGTGTCCTTCCCGACTATTCCAATATCAGCTGCTCCATGTTCTACATAAGTCAATACATCTACAGCCTTAACTAATACAAATTGAATATTGTTTTTTTTATCTGAAAGTACTAACCTTCTTCCTTTATTTTTAAGTTCCTCAGTGTCTATTCCTATCTTTTCAAATATATCTATAGAAAATTTTTCAAGTCTGCCTTTTGTAAGTGCTATTCTTAAAGGTTTTATACATTCCATAATAACAAGCTCTCCATTTCTAAAATTTATATTCTGTTTTTAACCACTCATTATCTATAAGTTTATATTCCGTTTTGTCAGTTATATTTATGAGACAGCTACAATTAATTTTGCTACAATACTCTAATGCCTTATTTTCATTATCAAATAGTGCAATTTCCGCCTTAATTCCACTGGAATTAATAGCTTTTAGTAAGGTATATCCTTTATCTAAATTTTCAGATGTGCAAAATACAACCTTCTCTACATATTTATCTCTTTTTATCTTATCTTGAACTCTAAGTGCCTCAAGCACAATATCAACATTTATGGCAAATCCTGTGGCTGGGAGTCCTGTCCCAAAGTTTTCTATCAGCTTATCATATCTTCCGCCACTTAATATGCTATCCCCAACCTCCATGCAATATCCTCTAAAAATTAATCCTGAATAATAATTTAGATGTTGCACCATTCCAAGATCAATAGCTATATATTTGCTGAGCCCCAATTTGTCCATTACTTCATAGACATCCGCAATGCTTTTAAGTGATGTAATGTTATCTGCATTGTCTAAAAGCTCTATAGTTTCATTTATAACTTCCTTTCCTCCAAAAAGTTCTGGAAGTCTCTCTAGAACAATACTAATATTTTTATCTATATTCTCTTTATTATCATTTAAAAATTCTTTTAAGGCTGATATATTTTTGTTTTGGATAAGTAACCTTAATGTCTCTTTTTTTAAGTCATCTATCTCTATGTTTTCTGTAAGCTCTTTAAAAAATCTTGAATCCCCAATTTCAATTTTAAAATTTTCAAGGCCTGTTTTCTTTAATGCTTCTATTCCAGTATATATTGCCTCTATATCTCCTCTTATGCCTTCTACTCCAATAATTTCAACACCTGATTGAGTAAATTCATTTAGTTTTCCATTTAATATTTCATTTACACGAAATATATTTTGGCTGTAACATAACTTCATTGGAAACATGCCTTTTTTTATCTTTGTAGCTGCTATCCTTGCTATAGGTGTTGTCATATCAGCCCTTAAAACAAGTATTCTTCCTCTATTATCAAATAATTTATACATCTTTTCTTGATTTATTGGCTGATTATTCATATTAAAAACATCATAAAATTCTAAGGTAGGAGAGATAATTTCATGATAGCCATAATTTTTGTATACATCTCTAAGTAAATTTTCTATTTCAATTTTCGAATAACATTCGTTAAAAAGTATATCTCTTGTGCCTTCAGGTATATATTTGTTTAAGCCTTCCATTTAGAATCCCCCATTGCAATTTTGCTTTATTAATTTATCACTTTATCATACTAAAATCTTAACAGTAAAATTAAGCCCTGTCAATATCAATTTATTATAAAATAAAAAAGGATTAAGATTTCTTACCTTGTAACCTAGGCTAAAACCTTAATCCTTTTTTAAAAATGTAAATTTATTTTATTATATCTGAGAATTCTATATTAACAACATTTTTCTGATCTTTAACAAAGTTATAATTTCGCACAGGTTTTCCATCCTCAACTTTAACTGCTGGAAGTTTTATAAAGAAACTGCTTCCATTTCCAACTTCACTTTCAACCCATACTTCACCATTATGCATATCTACTAATGCTTTTACAATAGAAAGGCCTATCCCACTACCTTGAAAATCTCTAGCCAAATTTTTATTTACCTGTGTAAACCTTTCAAAAATTATTTTATGCATTGACTTTGTAATGCCTACCCCTGTGTCTTTAACTCTAATAATTATGTCTTCTCCTTTATCATAAACATTAACCATTATCTTACCACCTGGTTTTGTAAATTTAACAGCATTAGACAATAAATTTATAATAACCCTACTTATTTTTTCTTCATCACATGCAATAATTTTTTCTTCAATATCTGTATCAAAAATCAACTCTATTTTTTTACTTTCTATGTATTCTGCTATGGAGAGTGTGGTGTCCTCCACTAACCTCACTATATCAAAGTTCTCCATATTTACATTAAAATATCCTGAATCTATCTTTGTTATATCAATTAGATTATTTATTATCTTTAAAAGTCTGTAGCAATTTTGTTCTGTCATGGTTATGTACTTGATAATACTTTCATCTGCATGTTCAATTTGTCTAAGTTTGATTTGTAACATTTGAACAGCAGTAAATATAACATTCAACGGAGTCCTAAGTTCATGGGATAAATTAGCAAAAAAATCTTTTCTTAACTTATCATATTGTAACGCTTCTTCTAAACGTTTCTCGCTTTTTTCTGCTTTTTTACTCTCTGTTATATCCCTAGCAATAGAAATTATTATATTACTATCATATGGAATGGAAGTACCAGTAGCTTTCACATATGTAATGGTCCCATCTAGTGCAACATATTTCTGTTCTATAAATGGACATATAGTTCCACTTTCTTTTGTTGCTTTTATTCTTTCTTTTACAACCTCACGATTATCATTATGTATAAAATCTAAAAATTCCTTTCCGATAACTTCTTCAACATTTTTTGCCTTAAGTATAGTTAATGCTGAATTGTTTGCAAAAATGCACTTTCCATTTTCACTTATAATAATAGAATTTGGTGTCAAATCTATAACAGTTTTGTATCTCTGTATACTTTCTTTAAGTTCAATATTTTTACTTATTAGCTCCTTATTTAAATTATTTACATCTTCACATAAACTTCCATACGGTTTTTCTATACCAAAATCCACTAACATATTATAAATCTTATAATATGTCAAAAGCAAAATTACATTTGTAAATATATTTATTGGTGTGTATTTATTATAATTAAGATATAACCACACTTCTGCTGAAATCATATTTACAGTATTAATTAGAATTATTATATGCAATTTTCTATTATCAGACTCTTCAAATTTATTTGTGGCTAAAAATAGGACTAATAAGAACAATGAAAATATATAACCTCCATATTGACCAATAAACTCAACATTCTTTTTTAATTCATTGGCAAATGGATATATTGATATATTTATAATATTATTATCTATCAAGTTAATTAATCCAATTAAAGCAAACACTGTATATATAATTGCAACTATAGAAAATAAAGTCTTACTTATATTTTTATTTCTTTTTGTTATAATTGCAACTATATTATATGCATATATAGTACATACAATATCCACGAAATTATGAAGTATCATTAAATTAGCTCTAGTTATAATTAATATTAATAACAAAAATATCAATACGACTATTATCTCTCTATTTAAACTTTTTATTTTAAACTTATCACTCTGTTTATTCTCCATTTTTTCCCTCTTTGCTTCATATGTATATTTATTTAATTATACAATAATTTTATGTAAAATTCATCAAAGTAACTATATGATTTTATAGCCTTAGCCTTATTTAGATAAATGATTTAACTTTAAAGCTAACTTTCCAATTTTTACCTTAAATAAATTGTTTATTTCAAAACTAAACATTGCAATTAATTCTTTATATTCTTTCATATATGGATAGGTTTTGAGTGTAAAACATTGCATTTTTTCTAAATGACCGTTTATTCTATTTTCATAATCGATAAGCTTGTCTATTCTAGCATAATAGTCTACAAGCTCATGTATTTCTTCTATACTTAGCTCTGAAGATATATATCCAAAACATTGAAGCCAATTTTTCATAATAGTTACATTACTTATTTTAACTAATTCAAATCTTTTATTTTTAAATAGTTTTTTACTCCTTTCGATATCAGCTCTAAAAATTCTTGCATAGCTTTTTATTGAATCGTCGTGTTTATATTGTCTAATTTTTTGTTCATACCAAAAAATTACAAAAAGAGAAGTAAACATACCTACAAAAATCCCTATAATTATACTATTCATATACAATGTGCCTAAAGTTGAAACATCTTTTGAATTTAAATTTACGATCTGTTTATTGTATAATATTAAACTAAAGGCAATGAACATAATAAGTAGACAAAATATTATAATACTAAATTTGTTTTTAATTAAATTATATGTTTTTTCTAGTCTAATGTTTTTATTTAATGAATTTCTTTCTATATTTATACCAGTAAACATATGATTAATCCTCCTTCATCTATAACTTAGTATAATTTATAACTGCATCTCTATTACATATTGTAGTATAGTTTACATAAAATTACAATAGAGGCATAAAAAATATACACCTAAATCACTAAATAAATTTAATTTTTTTAATTATTTAGTAATTTAGTTGTATTTTTTTATCTTTCTCCAAGTTTAAGATTTGGAATTGCATTGAAATCAAGAGGTGCTTCTGTTCCTTTTAAATATTCAAAATATGCAGCACTTCCAATCATAGCTGCATTATCTGTGCACAATATAGGTTCAGGAAATAAAACTGCTATATTATTTATACTTCCTTCCTCTTGCAGTGTTTTTCTTAGAAAAGAATTTGAAGCTACTCCTCCTGCAACTGCTATTTTATCAACCTTTTTTATTTTACAAGCTTTTATGGCATTAGAAACTAAAAAATCTACTACTGCTTTTTGAAATGATGCTGCCACATCTGCCTTGTTTATCTCTTCATTTTTCATTTCCATCTTGTTCAAATAATTTAATACTGCAGACTTTACTCCACTAAACGAGAAATCCAATGATTCCTCATGAAAATTTGCTCTAGGAAATTTTATTGCATTTTCATTCCCTTCCTTTGCAAGTTTATCAATCTTAGGTCCGCCAGGATATCCAAGTCCTATTGCCCTAGCTACTTTATCATAAGCTTCACCAGCAGCATCGTCCCTTGTTTGACCCATCACTTCAAATTCTCCGTAGTCTTTTACATATACTATAAATGTATGTCCTCCTGAAACTACTAAACAAAGAAATGGTGGTTTTAAATCTTTATGCTGAATAAAATTTGCACTTATATGTCCCTCAATATGGTTAACTCTAATTAATGGTTTTCCTAGTGCATATGAAAGCCCTTTTGCATATTGAACGCCTACAAGTAAGGCTCCTACAAGTCCTGGACCATATGTAACTCCAATTGCATCTATATCATTAAATGTAAGTTTTGCTTCAATTAATGCTTCATTTACTACTGTTGCTATAGCTTCAATATGTTTTCTAGATGCAACTTCTGGTACCACACCACCAAATTTAGTATGTATAGCAATTTGAGATGAAATCACATTTGATAATACTTTTCTTCCATTTATAACTACCGCTGCTGAAGTTTCATCACAACTGCTTTCTATAGCTAATATTTTTATATCTTTTTCCATTTTAAATTCCTCTCTTTATATCTCATATAAAATAGGTTGATAGATTAATGTTAAAGTTTCTTCTTAATCATTAAATATTGCAAAGTACGGGTTAAGGGTTTTCACCTATGCTTCGCTGTGAAAAGGTGAAGCGTTTTCCGTGGGAAAAGGATAAGGATGATTTTTCTACGCTATACTGCGAAAAATCTTTGAACTTGAATCTATAATCTAAAGTATTTTGCACCTTATTTTTTCACCGAAAGTCGCCAATTTTTAATGAATACGTATTTATTAACATATTAAACTGTTATATAAATACTAAAGGCTACGACCAAAAACAAAACCTACGGTTAAAATACATAGTAGAGTTGTCTTTGTATATAAAGAAATATAAATTTAAATTCATTATTTTTCTGACGTAGGAGGAAAAATTTCCTTATTCTTTACTGATTTATCAGTAAACACTTCACCTTTTAACGTGCGCAGCATCCGTTAAAACCCTTCACTTTTACTTCGAAATCTCTTTATATTACGAAGTAAAATATTATTTATTCCGCAACCCTATCTATTAATTTCACCAATGACTTTAATTTATAATCATCAATTTTCTTTTCATTTTTAGTTAGTATAAAATTAATAAGTTTATCTAATTCTAATACTGTAGTATGCTTTACTTCAATTTTTAAATTTGTGTCTGAGCTATTGTTAAAGGCCACAACTGAGTATACTTTTATATCATGAAAATTCTCATGCACTAGCATATTATTTATTGCATTTATATGCCCTTTGGACTGCTTACATGGATTATAAAATTCTTTTTCGTATATTTTGCCACCTTGTCCAATCTTTTTTTGTTTCCAATTATTATCTTCTTCTCTTCCAGTAATTGTTCCTCTCATATTTTTGGTCTCTATACAAAACATTCCGTATGGTGATAAAACTAAGTGATCTATTTGTGCCCCTTTTTCTTTTCCACCAATAATTATATCATTATAAATATAATACTTATTATTTAATTTTGAAAGTTCTTTTGCTGTCTCCATTTCACCTTTAATTCCATAATCATATATTTTTCTTTTTTTTATGTATCTTAAGACAATAATAAAACATAATACAATTAATATTATTGTAATATATTTATTCCTTGTAATCATATATACAGGTATAGAAAGTAACCCCATTATAATAGTAACAAGCTGCATTATAAATTCATTTCTTTTTTTTATTTTTAATGATGTCTCTTTCTTTTTTGTAATCGCCATTCTAAACTCCTCCAATTCACAAATTCATTCTATAACTTCTTCTAAGATTATAGCCTAACTCTAATATAGAAAACAACTTTAATATACAATATTGTTACTTATTTATAAGAAATTATTTAATAACTTGTGCGTAACTTATATATGTTATAATATTTCTATAAATATTTTTAATGGAGAATTCATGATGGAAGATTGTTACGCAAAGGTTATTATACAAGGATCACCAATATCAAAGTCAAATTTTAAATTATTTAACATACAAGGGAGAGCTATTTTACCATATAATTCAGGAAAATATCATGATAGATATGCACTCTATGAAGAGCAAATTGCCTATGAAGCAAGATCACAAAACCCCAATATAATTTTAAGTGAAGCCCTTATTGCCGTTCTTAAAGTTTATTACAAAAGTGAAAAAAGACATCCTGACACTAATAACATAACCAAAAGCATATTTGATGGCATCGAAAAAAGTGGACTTATAATAAATGATGCACAAATAAGAAGACTGATTATAGAAGAATTTTATGATAAAGAAAATCCACGATTTGAACTAGAACTTTTTGGAGAAAGTAGTTATTCTATAGACTACACCATAATAAAAAGAAAAAATAAAGAGAAACCTATTGATTACTTGCCTCCACCTAATAGGTCTAATAAATTTATAAAAAAAGCAATCACTAAGAAACCTAATTGCTCAAGTGATATTTCTGATTTGATTATCTGTGAAATATGTGGTAAAAAAGTTAGTTCTAAAGATTGTGTTTCTGCAAATAAAGGTAAGATGCTTATATGTAAATCTTGTTTAAAAAAACTGTTTTAATTAAATTTAAGGAGAGTGTAGCAATGAATAAATTAGATACATTTTTAAATCGTAAAAAAGAGC
The DNA here is from genome assembly GCF_900176305.1 of Clostridium acidisoli DSM 12555. Lineage (GTDB taxonomy): Bacteria > Bacillota > Clostridia > Clostridiales > Clostridiaceae > Clostridium_I > Clostridium_I acidisoli. The sequence continues at coordinate 31,399 of NZ_FWXH01000010.1, read as the reverse complement.
TTGAAGCTAATGAATTTGATTTAAAAAAAACGCACAGTATTTTTGGGACCTTACGTTTATTGTCATTTATAATGATTATATTTTTTCTATTTTTAATTGTAAAAAAAAATTTATCACTTATAACAATTTTAGGTCTGGTTTTTTCAATAATTCTTTTTGCATTTCTTTTAGTTAATGATCTTAATATATCATCTAGAATAAAGGATATTAAACGATTACTATTAATAAATGAAAATTATATAAAAAGAATTAATGGAACTTGGACAGAATTTAATGATATTGGTGAAGAATATATAGATTTAGATCATCCTTATTCAAACGATTTAGACATATTTGGTAATAACTCTTTATTTCAACTAATTAATACAACTACCACCTTTTTAGGACGTATAAAATTGTCAAATATTTTAAAATCACCCGATTTAAATATAGAAAAAATTAAGGGCAGGCAAAGTGCTGTAAAAGAATTATCTGAAAGAATTAAATTTTGTCAAAAGCTTCAAAGTGAAGGTATGGCAAATAAAAAATTTTCAAAAGACTCTAATCCTCTACTAGATTACATAGAAAGTAAAGATGAAATATGGAATGAAGATATCTTTAAACTTGTCATAAATATACTTCCTGTACTTACTCTAATTTGTTTAATATCATCAATAATATTAAAACTGCCTATACTTTATTATATTTTATTTGTTTTATTCTTACTTCATGCTTTAATAAATATAATAAGTTACATAAATGTGTACCCTGTACTTAACTCCATTGAAGCCTTTAATAATAGTTTTTCTGCTTACGGTAATATGTTATATCTTATTGAAAATGAAAAATTTAGTTCTCCACTTTTAAATGGACTTCAAAAAAACTTATATACAAAGGCTAAAGCTTCAACTGTATTAAAAAAAATAGATACAATTATAAGTGCCGTTAATCTCAGAAACAATTTTTTATTATATTTCATTTTAAATTTACTTTTATTTTGGGATTATAGATGTTTGTTTTCTCTTGAAAAATGGAAAGATAACTATAGAAGTCTCGTTAGAATTTATTTAGAAACTGTTGCCGATTTTGAGGTAATATCAAGTTTAGCTACAATCTCTCATTTAAGCTCTAAACTTTGTTACCCAACTTTTTCAAATAACATTTCAAGGATTCATGGTAAAAATCTTGGTCATCCACTTATTGAAACTACTTCAAGGATATACAATGATGTAAGTTTTGAAAACAATATTTTTATTATAACTGGTTCTAATATGTCAGGAAAAACAACCTTTTTAAGAACCATAGGTATAAACCTTGTATTAGCTTATACTGGTGCTGAAGTCTGTGCCGATGCATTTGAATGTGGTCTTTTAAAAGTGTTTACCTCAATGCGCATAAGTGATGATCTTAGCAAAGGGTTATCAACCTTTTATGTGGAATTAACTAGAATTAAAACAATATTGAACTTTTTACCTACAGAGGAACCAATGTTATTTTTAATTGATGAAATATTTAGAGGAACTAATTCAAATGACAGAATTATAGGTGCTAAAACTGTGTTAAAACATTTAAATAAACCTTGGTGTTGTGGATTAATTTCTACTCATGACTTTGAGCTTTGTGACCTAGAAGATATAAACGAAGGCAAGATAAAAAATTATCATTTTAGAGAAGATTATATTGACAATAAAATTCATTTTGATTATAAATTACGATCTGGACGCTCAGATACCACAAATGCTAAATACTTAATGAAAATGATTGGTATAGATATATAATTGATAATAAAAAGTTGAAAGTTAAGGAAAAACATTTATATCCTTAGCTTTCAACTTTCTCATTTTGAGCTGCTTCATTTTGCTTTAAAGGTAATACTATAGTTATCTTTGTTCCTTCATTGATCTTGCTCTTAACATTTATACTCCCCTTATGTTTTAATATTATCCACTTTGCAATTGCAAGACCTAAGCCAGTCCCACCTGTTTTTTTTGTTCTTGATTTATCCGCTCTGTAAAATCTATTAAATATGTTTGGAAGATCTTCTCTATTAATACCTATACCAGTGTCTTCTACTGAAATCATTACTTGTGATGAATCTTTTAATGAACTGTCAACAATTATCTTTCCGTTAACAGGTGTATATTTTATACTATTATCAATAAATACTCTAATTGCCTCCTTAAGCAAGTTATAATCTGCATCAATATTAATGTTATGATTTTGGTTATTTATTATTTCATGCTCCTTATCAATTAATATTGTTTCTTTTATGATTTCATCAATCAACTTATTAATTTGAAAATTAGTTATTTCTATTCTTTGCCTAGAATTATCTCCTCTTGCTAAAAACAACAATTTTTCTATTAACTCCTTCATACTTTCAGATTCGGTTTTAATTGCATCTATGGCCTCTTCCAGAACATCTCTGTCATCTTTTCCCCATCTCTTCAAAAGGTTTGCATATCCTTGTATAACTGAAATTGGCGTTCTTAACTCATGAGAAGCATCTGAAACAAATTGTTTTTGTTCATCATAAGACTTCTCAATTCTATTCAACATACTATTAAAAGTTATAGCTAAATCTTTAAGTTCATCTTGAGCACCGTTTATATCGAGTCTTGTATTAAGTACGTTTACATCTATATTCTTAACAGTATTTGTCATGTTCTCAATAGGTTTAAGCATTTTTCTACTAGCTTTTGAACCTATTCTTATAGTAATTACTATAAATATTATATTAATAAGCATTAGAGCACAGAAAAGTATTATTATTTTTAATATTTCTCTATATAGATTATGCCTAATTTGAATCACCACATTTTTGCCATACCACTTTGAGGTTTTGCTTAAAATTATCCATGGCGCAGAATTTCTACTAGTTAAAAGCATATAGTCTCCATTTAAATTTTGCAAATTGCTATGGATTCCTTTTTTATAAAGCATGACATTTCCTTTATTGCCATCTGTTGAGTAAACCAATTTGTTGTTTTCATCAAATAAATCTATGGATATATCTTCTATTTGTGAAATTTCTAATATATACTCTTTGGGCATATCTTCATTAGATATTAGATTATAAGATATTAATTTAATATCTTTTTGTATGTTATTTTCAACATTTTTCCCAATATATAATGAAAATAAACTTATTATTATTACACTTATAACTATATAGATGATGGCAAAAATCAAAGTATAAATGGAAGTTATTTTAAATGTAATGGAAAATTTTAGTCTTAAAGAAATTTTTTCTTTAATTTTACTAATTAGTCTAATAAAAATTCTAAATATACGAAAAGGTAAAAAAAACATTAACATTATAAATTTAATAATTTTTATAAATCTATCTTTTCTATATCTCATCTTTTAGTAAATATCCAACTCCTCTAACAGTGTTTATTAATTTTATCTTGTATTTTTCATCTATCTTGGATCTCAGATATCTTATATAGACATCCACAATATTAGTATCTCCAAGATAATCATATCCCCAGACCTTTTCAACTATTTTTTCTCTAGTTAGTACAATATTTTTATTTTCTATAAGATATTGTAACAAGTCAAATTCTCTCTTAGTCAAATCTATAATCTTATCATCATAAGATACCACATACTTTTTTAAGTCCATTTTAAGCTTATTTATTTGCAAAATTTCTAAGCTTTCTTTTCTTATTTTTGTTGTTTTAAGTATTGCTCTAATCCTCGCAAGTAATTCCTCAATTGCAAATGGCTTTGTTACATAATCATTGGCCCCCATATCAAGTCCTATAACCTTATCCATAACTTCATCTTTAGCTGTAAGCATTATAACAGGTGTATCACAACTTTCTCTTAATCTTCTTAAAACTTCTATGCCATTCATGGATGGTAGCATTATGTCTAATAATATAATATCATATTTATCTTTTAATGCCATTATAAGTCCAACTTTTCCATCATTAGACTTTTCTACATCGTATCCCTCGTACTTAAGCTCAAGTTCTACAAACCTAGCTATCTTAAGTTCGTCTTCTATAATAAGAACCTTGTATGCTCTCATAAAAAACCTCCATATATAAGAAATGATAAGGCATCCTAAACTACCTTATCATTATTATACTATTAACTAAATTTTGTTCAATTAGGTAAACTTTACTCACTTGTAAGATTTGTCTTTACCTTGTCTACAATGTTTGTAACTTTATCAACAGTTTCGTTTACCTTCATATCTTCGCCTTTTGCACTTTGAAACCTTATTTTATGTCCAGTAAAAATTGCTAAGATTATTCCTATTACGGTTACATATGGTGCGAAAACTGTTATAACAATACCTGCTGTTAGCGGAATACTTAATATTGTACTCTCTTCTTTTTTTATGATAAATTTTATTCTGTTTCCTTTTTTTATTATTTTTTTTACAGAACTAATAAATCCATTTTCAGGCTCTGTCTTAACTTTGTTTTGTTTTTCAAGATAAATTAATGCTTCAACCAAATCACCATTGTTTTTTTCAAGTGCTTCTTTTGCATCCTCATAACTTACATCGGCTCTCTTTTTTAATTCATCAATTAATTTCAAATCAATACTCATTTTAAATCCCTCCATATCTTATTATGCTTTTATTATAAATGGAGAAAATTATATGATTATTAATCTAAGATTAGAATTAGATTAGAAAAACTAAAATAATTTTTTGAGGTCTTCTATTGAAATCTTATGAAATGAATCTGTAATCAAATCAGCTGTAGAAATATCTTGATTTCCAGAATGTTCGCTTATGTATCCAAGACACTTCATCCCTGCTTTGTTTGCAGCTATAACTCCGTTATGTGAGTCCTCTATAACAAGACATTCTTCTGGTTTTACACCAAGCTTATCTGCTGCATATAAAAATATATCTGGTTCTGGCTTGCTAAGTTTAACATATTGACCTGAAACTACAGCTTCAAAATATTTTTCAAGTTTAATTGCCTTTAATGTTGTTTCAATAGCATTCATGTTTGAAGATGAACCTACTGCAAGTTTGAATCCATTTCTACTTAAATTATCTACTAATTCAGTGACCCCATCTATTGGCTTTAATACATCATTTGAAGTAATATGGTCATAATATGCATCAGTATTAAGTTTCATAAGCTCTTCAATGGATTTATCTATCTTATATTTTTCTTTAATACAACTCCATTTGTAATTTGCAGTAGTACCTACAAATTTGTTATGCTCACCTTCTTCAAGTTCTATGCCTATGCTCTTTAAAAGTTTTGTTTCAACTACCAAATGTTCTAATTCACTATCTACTAGAACACCATCCATATCAAATATAACTGCTTTAAACATATTATTCCTCCTCATCCTTTTGTACATTACATCTATATTTTATATTATGTTCACTGAAAAAACAAAATTATTTAATATTTATAATTGTCATAAATTACGAAGCAAGTTGGTTAAAGATTTTCCTCTACTGCGTGAGCAAAAAGGTGTAAGATTGCCAGAGTGGCAAGATTAAAGAATTAACGGTAATGCAGTTAATGGTGAGAGAATTTGCTTGCAGCAAAAGGTTTAGAATCTAAAGTATATTGCCATTCATTTTTTTCACCGAAGGTCATGTATCTCGAACTTAAATTTTGTGTAGCACTAAAAACTTAAGTAGATATATGTTTACATAAGGCTTCGCCTAAAACCAAAACCTACGGTTTAAAACATATAAGTCCAATTACTTTATACTAGGAAATTCATCTTTTATCTGTTACGTAAGTAACTTCTCTCACCTTTGACGGCTTTAGCCCCGTCAATTCTTCCATCTAGCCGAAGGCTTTCTTTAATCTTTTTATCTAGCTTTAGCTATGATAAAATTCTTTAGTCTTTACTTCGCGATTTCTTCATATTATGTAATAAAAATTTACTTATGAATTTATATACATTATATCAGAAGAGGGCCTTTTACGCCCTCAAGATTTTTTAACTACATATTCTTGCATGGATTACAACAAGATAGATAGAACAATGCTATTATGAACAATATTCCATTATCAAATTTTCCTCCATGACCTCCCTTTTTAGAGAATTGAAGAACTATTAATATTAATATTACTAGATTTGGTAAGTTGCAGCAACAATTACCGCCTACAGCTGGTAGTGGTTGATAAACAGTTACATTTTCATGTTTTTTACACATATATACCCCCCCCTTCTTGGGCTATGGTCAATGTATATTTATTTTCCATCTTTTGTTTATACTTTATATTATTCCTATTAATTAAAAAATGTGAATTGCTTTTATCTATTTTGAAGAATTACCTTTATTTTTTGTAATTAATTTAAGCATATTAATTATTACTGCAAGCTGTTTAAAGTCTATATTGTTTATTGTTTGTTGCAATTCATTTATGTTTACATTGTTCATTGTATCTTGCAATTTTTTCATATCCATATTTTTAAGCATATTTTGTATTTCTTTAGGATCCATTTCCTTATTATTTTCTTTATTTTTATCTGTCATAAAAAACACCTCTTTATTTAAAAGGAGGGTAAAATCATACTACCCTCCTTAAAATTTAATTTACTAAGCTGTTTTACATGGATTACAGCAAGACAAATAGAATAATGCTATTATAAACAATATGCTATTATCTACTAATTTTCCTCCACAGCTTGATGATGAAGTACTTGAACTTGTTCTTCTACCTTTTTTACTAAATTGAAGTATTATAAGAATTAAAATTATTAAAGTAGGTAAACTGCAGCAACAATTCTTTCCTCCGAAACCACCTACTGAAGGAAATACTGGTGCTTGACATCCACAATCACTTTCATATCTTCTACTCATTAATAACCCTCCCTTGGCTAATAATGTTTCGTATCATATTTTCCATCTTTTGTTTATACTATATTCTATTCAATATATTTAAACTTGTGCTATTAATAAATTAATTTATGTTATTTTTTAGTGCTTATTCTACTTATGCCATAAGCCTCAATTAATATAGTTACAAGTTCTCCTTTATCTGAATCTAAAAGAGTTTTTATAGCCTTTATTATTTCTTCTTTGCTCTTATTGTTTCCTCCGGCCTCTTGTTTTGCCATTTTTTCAAGTACAGGAGCCATATCATTAATATTTATTTTCCCTAACATACTTATAATATTATTTAAATTAAAATCAAATGGAGTATTAGTCTCAGGTTCTTTTACAATGTGACGATGTTTTTTATGAGTCGTCATCTTACCACCTCCCTCTATTTAAAAATAGCAATATTTTAGATAATTAAAACTATCTAAAATAAAGTAAAACTTGCACTCAGGTAGGGTTTTAGTTTTGACTCCATCTGAGTGTTAGTTGAACTAAAAATCTAGCGTGTATCAGCCGTTAACTCAATGTGCCTTAAGCTTCTTCTGAAGTATGTTTCTTACCATCCTTACATATAAATAGAAGTGCAACTATTACCAAAATAAATATTCCATTTCCACCTACAAGTTTTTTAAATCCAGTTTTATTTCCTGCTATATTTCCAAAAGACATATTTTCAAAAATCTTTTCTGATGAAACTTTTACTTTTTTTTGTCTATGTCCATGATGTATTGTTTCAGTTTCCTTCAAATCTTCCTTGTCTTTTTTTGCCTCTTCAGTTTTAAAATTAAAGTTATAAAATTTTTTGCCCTTTCCAAATCCAAAAACTACTACAAGTATTAATACCCAAACAATCAAATTTGAGCCCTTTCCAGAACCTCCCAGAAAGTCCGTGAATGCCATAATCCAGCCCTCCTTCTTAAAAGCAAATTAATCTACTTTATAATATATTATTCCTTAATCTATATTTTGTTTAAATTTACATACAAACAAAATATTTATATCTTTTTAAAGGTAAACCTCAAAGGACTGCCTCAAAATTATTTTAGTCATTTTGAGACAGTCCTCCTCGGCATCTAAAAAATAATCCATCATTTTGATATATTTTTATTAAGATGTCTTATTTCAATATTTTACTTATAGTATAAATTTGAAGTATCATATCTATAAGGTCTGCTTGATCTGAATTAACCATAGGCTTTAGAGCATTTAATACTTTATATGCTTTACCTCCACTAGGTACAAAGTCGTTACCTGTATCTTCAGAATTCATACCTCCCATAGAACCAAATAGAGATGATACCTGACTAATGTCTACAGATCCTAACAAACTCATTATTTGACTCATATCTATATTTTTAAATAATCCTGCTAGATTTCCAAAACTATCATTATTTCCATCTATAACTTCTTCACCTTCTAATGGCTCGTCTTCACTGGTTGCCATACTATCACCCCTTTATTAAAGTAGGGCAAATTTTCCCTTCTTAATTATTAACAAACTTTTGGTTTACAACAACACAAATAAAATATGGTTATTATGAATAATACTCCATCATCTACAAGTTGTTTTTCACCCTCTTCTTCAGAATCTGTGCATCCTTTTTTCTTACTGAATTGCAAAATTATCAATATTAATATAGTAAGCTGAGATAAATTGCAGCAGCAATTTCCTCCACGATTAAATCCAAAACCATTTGAAAACATACAACCTCCTTTCCGGGTAACAATAGCTATTAATTATTAAAATCCTGTGGTACTACCAGTAAAGTCAGTTCCCTCATCAGTATCTAAATTAATTATATTTGTATTAGTATTTCTATTACCACCTGCAAGTAATGCAAATATTACAATTACCCAGACTATTGATATACTTCCAATGCCAATGCCACCCCTTCTTCTACGTCTCCTGCCGCATGGACTGCCACATCCTGAGATTCCACCTGAATTACCGCCTCCGCCGCAGCAACAAAAGAAGAAAAATATGACTATTATGATTAGTAAAATATTGTTATTACGTCCTCCAAAAAGTCCACAACTAGCAATATCTTTTGAGCCTAAACTCATACCTACTCACTTCCCCCATATAATTTTTAAGCTTTTGTTTTTCATAATATATAATATTCACAGTATTATAAAATGACACAATTTAACCCTTATGCATATGAAAGAAATAAAATACTTTTATCTTGAATAAGAATATGGTAAATTTATAAATATGTCTTAATTTATGAAAGGAGTGGCTAGGCATATTTTATGCTTTAGCATTTATTGCATTGATTTATATTATAAAATTTTTATATTCTACTTTTATACTACCTCCAGGTATATTTATACTGGTATTAATTTTTATATGTTTTAAAATACACAAATTTAATAGCAAGTTTTTAAAACCATTAATACTTTTCACTTTTATATTTTATGCTTTTTCTATACCTCTTGTTACTGATTCAATTATTAGTTCCCTTGAACGCCAATATAGTCCGCCAAGAAATCCATCTGCTGATGTTATAATAATGCTTGGTGGAGGTGCAACGCTTGACACTCCAAATTTAGATTTTAAAGGCCATTTGTCTGGCTATTCCTCCAATAGACTTTTAACTGTTCTACAATTATATAAAAAATTGAATGTGCCAATAATAATTTCTGGTGGGAAAGTTTTTAAATCTTCAGGTACTGAATCAAAAATAGCAGAAAACATATTGCTATCTATTGGCGTCCCAAAGAGTAACATAATTATAGATGATAGAAGTATTAATACTACTGAAAATGCCAAGTATACTAGTGAACTTTTGCAAAAATATGGTTTTAAAAAGCCTATACTGGTTACTTCTGCTTTTCATATGCCTAGAGCTTTACTGCAATTTAAAAAATTTAAAGTGACAGTGACTCCTTATCCAACAGATTATCAAACAGACATTCGTAAAAGTTTTGGAACAAATGATCTTATTCCCTCTGGAGATTCTCTGTCAAAGTTAAGTTTAGGTATAAAAGAATATATAGGAATTTTTGCTTCTAAAGTATATTAAAAAAGCCATGAAAAATGCTCAAAACATTTTTCACAGCTTTTTTAATATTTCATATTGTAATTATTGTATTTAAGAGTTAGAATTTATTTACACAGTATATATTTTGGAAATATCCTAATATAATTTTATTTTATTTAAGGGTATTTCTATTTTTTTATTAAACCTTCTACCTTATTTTCTAATTCATGTACCTTTTTATATAATTCTATTTCTCTTTTAATAAGATTTTTTTCAGAAAGAGCAGTCATAAGCTGATCCTGTGCATGTATTACTAGAAAATTAGGTGTTTCATTATCCATTTGTCCTTGAATTAACATATTTTGATATTCGTGTCCGTCATAAAATTCCTGATCTGCCTCATCAAGACACTTTTCTGCCAATTCAAAATTTCCTTCCTCTGCAGCATCTAATGCATCGTATGCTTTTCCTCTTGCATTTCCACCATGAAGCACTAGATTAAATACAATTTTTTCTAAATCCATTTTATTTTCTTCATTCACCGTTAAGCCCCCATTCATAATTGATATTTATTACACTGTTTCTCCATTAGTAGCTCTTATTTCAAGTTCTGCTTTCTTTTCGTTTGCTACAAGTTCTTTTTCGAACATTCTAAAGAAAGGCAAATATATTAATGCTGAAACAATTAGATTTACAAGCTGAAGTGCAGCGCCTTGCCAATATCCACCAGTTGCTATAATTCCTCCGAAAAACACTGGAACTGTAAATGGTGGTTGCATTACTATTTTAGGAACAATTCCACTGAAAAACGCAATATAATTTATAGTTACTGCAGCAACAGGAGCTAGTATAAATGGTATAAACATTACTGGATTAAGAACAAGGGGTGCACCAAACATTATTGGTTCATTTATATTAAATATTGCTGGTATAAGTTCGATTTTTCCAAGACTCTTAAGTTGCTTTGATTGTGAAAATAAGAACATTATTACAAGTGGCCATGTTAAACCTGATCCTCCGATATGTGTAAACATATGAAAGAATGGTTCTGTAACAATTCCATGAAGTGGTGTTCCTGCATTACGAGCAGCAGTGTTTGCAGCTAATTGTGCTGTCCAAAATGGATATGCAACAGAAGATACAACATTCATTCCATGGATACCAAGTGACCATAAAAGCATCATTAAGATTATTTCTAATACTGCAGCTGGATAACTATTTGAAACTGCAACTAAAGGTGCAAATATGTTTAGTACCAACTGTGGCAATGTAATTTTTAGATTTGCCCATACAACCCATTCTACTGCCCAAGATAAAGTAATCATTACGAAAAATGGTACTAATGCACTAAATGTTCTTACAACATATGGTGGAACACCTGCAGGCATTTTTATTACTAAACCTTTTTTTGTAAATAACCTTACTACAATAGTAGTTATTATACCTAGAATTATTGCAATAAACAATCCTTCTCCACCAAGATAAGTTAAAACATCACCAAATTTTACTTTTGTAATATCTGAAGCTGGGAAACAAACAATTAAAAAACATACTAGTGACAACATACCACAAAGAGATTCATCCATGTCCCACCTTGAAGCCAAGCTATAAGCTGTACCAAATGCAACCGCTACCGCCATAATTCCAAAACTTAAATTAAACGCAATCATAATATTGCTTTGAATCGGAGTAATAGCATTGTTCCATGCATTTATAACTCCCCATCCAAGTGATGTAGGTGGATTTGCGATAATTAAAAATACAGATCCACTTATTATAAGTGGCAATGCAAAGACACAAAAGGCATCACGTATTGATTGCAAATAAATATTTTGTGCCATCTTTCCAAGGACGGGCATTAAACTATCTTCCATCCATTTCATAAACCTGTTCTCTTTCATAGATTTTATTCCTCCTAAATATTTATTTTAAGATAAGGGTATTACCCCTATCCTAATTACATCTTACCTGATTTTTGTGCAAGCTTAATAATCTGGTCAAGTACTTTTCCTCCATTCATAAGTGCAAAGGCTTGCATGTCTACTATTTCTACCGGGATATCAAATTTACTTGCAGCAGTTTCAACTTCTTTTCTCAAATGTCTTACCTGTGGTTCTAATAATGCTACCGAATAATTTGCTGCTTTTTTCTTAAATTCTCCTGTACCACCAGCATCTACCACTATATCTAAATTTCTTTTTTTAGCCTCATCTGTTACAGCCTTTGCAAGAGAACTTGAAGTCGCACCCCAACTACATAAAATTATTGCTTTCATTTTAAATTCCTCCTCATTTTTTTATTTTTCATTTTGTCTAGAGATATATTTAAATTATATTGATATTGAATGAGCATTTTTTTAAACCATTTCTGAATAAAAAACATAGCAACCAAAAATACAATTGCAAATACGGATAATTTAATAGACGATCCTATTTTCCCTAATGATAATAAATTTTTTATTTGGATTACCCATGGTAAACTTAATAAAATATAAAATAATGCAAATGGGCCCTTATTGTTATATAAATTATTTTTATTTAACACTTCTTCATCTCCCTATCTAAAAACTCTTATTATTTGTAGATAAAGCCTTTTTACAAGAGTCTTCTCAATAATTTTTCTACATTCTTCAGCATTTTTACTTTCATTTAATCTATCAATAAAATCAACTTGTTCGATAATTGATGATGATAAATCTCCTATAACTTCTAAACTATCCTTTTTGTTTAATGGTGCTACCATAAGAAAAGCTGTATAAATCAATTCTTTTTTATCAATTAAGTTTATAAGCTTTATAGGTATTTTTAGCTTTCCAACTGTTATCATAGGCTCTTTAATATCACTACTTACACAATGATATATAACAAATTTTTTATTAGGCAATATTATTGTGCCTAACTTGTCTCTATTTACTAACATAACCTTGATACCATCTGAAGTTTTCATATCAATTACTCCATACTTAACTTGTTCTTCTAATAATTCTTGAATTATACCGTTTACATTGGTCGCACATATTTCTGTGAAAAATGTATTTTTTACAATGGTACTTATCTCATAACTATATGCCTTTATACGTTCTACATTTTCCATTTGTTTTTCAATAGGCTGTCGTTTTTCTTCCTTCTCTATAGTTATCTTTATATTCAACTCGTCCTCAAGTTTTGTAATATCCCTTTCAGTGAATAATGGATTTACAACAATGATTTTTTTGTCCTCTCTTTTAATTGGTACTGTTGATATAATTAAATCTACAGGATTTTTATTTATTATTTCATCAATTTTAAAAACTGAAGATATAGCAACTATGTTTATTTCCTTAATTTTTTTTACTCTAGCTGCAAGCATTCTTGAAGTTCCAACTCCACTAGCACAAACCAAAAGTACATTATATATAGTGGTTTTATCCTTCATTCTCTCCATTGCCGCTGCGAAATGCATACTTATATATCCAACTTCATCTTCACTTATCTCTACATTTAAAGCTTTTCTAAGGACATCTAAGACATTATTACATTTATTGAAAACATATCCATATTGATGTTTAATTTCACTTATTAACGGATTTCTTATTTTATACCCTGATTTTAATCTGTAAATTGAATTTAAAAGATGCATATTTAAATCTTTTTTTAGTATACAATCCATATCAAATCTTATATCAAATATCTTTGAGGCTTCTTCTATTACATTTTCTGTAAGTGAATATAAATATTTCTCACTTAAATTTAAGTTGTTTCCCCCAACCCTTACCCCTTGAAGATGAACTGTAATATACCCAAGTTCTTCTTCTGGAATTTTTATCTCTATTTCATTCTCAATATACTTTGCTATAATTTTTGATATTTTATATTCTTGTGACTTCTTTAACTTTTCTAAGGTAATGCTGTCGAAACTAATTTTTTCATTATTCCTTAACCTCTCAATGGCTAAAGAAAGGTGAATAGATAACTCTATATATAATCTGTCGTCTATTTTATAATCCATTGTTGACTCTATATTCGAAAGTGACCGCTCAATAAGATAAATTGTTTCATAATCTATTATGTTTAATAGTCTATTGTTAAGCTCATCGATTCTACTATTTTTACCTTCATTTATTTCCTCTATATCATTTTGTATAAAACTAATCAATTGTTCTATATTGTAATTTTTATAAAGCAAATCAACTAAAGTATGTCTAATATTTTCTTCGCCACCCTCTGTGTATACCCCAACACCTGGTTTAGAAATAACATTTATATGCTTTGTTTCAAGCCATTCTTTTACATCTTTTATGTCATGGCTTATTGTTGAACTGGACACATCAAATTTTTGTGCAAAATATTGAATTTTTATAGGCTCTTTACATTGTAAAAGTTCTGCAACTATGAAATTTTTTCTATTCTTGGATCCTGTCATCGACTCTGAACCATACATTGCCCATTTAAATTCTAAAATTTCATCATCTTTACCATTTAAACTTAATCCATTTAGTGTATTTATTATATTTATTTTATATTTGGAAATTAATTTATTAATGTTGTCTATTTCTCTATAAATTGTTCTAGTGCTTACATTATGTGCTTGCGCGAAATTTTTAACTGTAACGTTTTCATTTTTGAGCAATCTCCTAACTAAATCTATTTGTCTCGAACTAAGCCTATACATAAAATCACCAACCTAATATAATCACTGCCCTATTCTCCTTCCAATTAATATTATAACTTTCACATATTTGTAACACAAGGAAAAGATAAACATATATTGTCTCTATAAACTTGACATTTATTCATCAATGTAAAAAAGACTATCTCAAAATAAAAATTTTAAGATAGTCTTTTTTCAACTTTAATTTTTCCTAAATATCATAATTTTCTTATATAGTTTGCTGCATATATGCCGGTTTTTTTACCTTCTATAGCTGCACCATCAGCAGATCTATTTATATGAAGGGCATTTCCACACACAAAAATTCCACTTATATCTGTTTGAAAATTTTTATCTACTTTAGGTCCCATAGTTTCCTTACACATTGTAATTGTAAGCTTTTTTATAAGTTCAATTTCAGGTGTTAACTTTGCTCCAACTATTAAAGCGTCACACTCAATATGCTCTTCCGTACCTTCTATTATTTTATTATTGTCTAACTTAGCTATAGTAACTCCTGTGATTCTTTTCCTACCTTTAATTTCTACAATGTCATACCCTAATTTTATTGGTATGTTAAAACTATGAATCCATAATTCAAGCTTTTCTTTATCACCTAATATATGCTGCTGTGGTTCAATTAGAGCTTTTACATTTGTTCCTTCAATTGCTAATCTCCCAGCTGTTATAAGTGCTATATTGTCTGATCCTAAAATCAAAGCATTTTTACCTGGAACATATCCTTCAATATTAACGAACCTCTGTACTGTACCGGCCGTATATACTCCTGCACTTCTGCTTTTATCAATATTAATTTTAAAATTTGCAGTTTCTCTAGCTCCTGTAGCATAAATTAAAGCCTTAGCCTTTATCTGAAAAATACCCTGATTTTTATTTACTGCTGTCACAACTTTATTATCATCTATATTTAAAACTACCGTATTACATTTATACTGAATATTTAACTTTTTTACTTCCTCATTAAGTCTTTCGGCATATTCCGTACCTGTTAAATTCTCATTAAAAATTTCTATACCAAATCCGTCATGAATACATTGATTTAAAATACCGCCTAAATTATCATCTCTGTCAATTATAATTATATCATCAATACCTTGTTTTTTAGCAGATATTGCCGATAGAAGACCGGCTGGACCTGCACCAATGACAACAATATCATAATACGTCTTCATCTTTTACCTCCAATTGTAAGCATACTTTCTAATTTTATCATTTTAAATTTAAACATTCAATATAGATATACACCACATAATTTTTAAAATTATTAATATATTAACATAGTAATATAAATTTTTTTGATATAATCTACAAATAGACAGAATAATTTGACATAACAGAATTTTCAATAAAAAGGAGTGTGGTTTATGAGTATATTCTCTATAATATTTATTTTAATTGGATTATGTATTTTTGAAATAGTATCTAGTATTGATAATGCTGTTATCAATGCGGAAGTCCTTGGAACAATGTCTGAAAAGGGAAAAAAGTTTTTTTTAATATACGGAATAATATTTGCAGTTTTTGTTGTAAGAGGAATGCTACCTTGGCTCATAGTATGGATTACCAATCCAACCTTAGGGCCAATTGGTGCATTAACCGCTGCGTTTTCTAACAATCCACATATAAAGGAATCCATTGAAATGTCTAAACCTCCACTTATGCTTGGCGGAGGGATTTTTCTCTTATTTCTATTTTTACATTGGTTATTTATAGAAGATAAGAAATTTGGACTTTCAAGTGAAAAATTCTTTTTAAAGCATGGAGTTTGGTTTTATGCTGTAGTTTCTCTTATTCTAGTTCTTATAGTAACACTTTCCTTAAAATATAATCCAATGTTAGCTTTAGCTGCTGTCATAGGTTCTTCAGCCTTTTTTATAACAGATGGTTTTAAAAAAAATGCAGAATCAAATGAAGCCCAGCTATTAAGTAATACTAATAAAATGTCAGATTTAAGCAAAATATTATATTTAGAGATAATTGACACTACCTTTTCAATTGACGGTGTTTTAGGTGCCTTTGCTTTTACTATGTCAGTACCACTTATTATTATTGGTAATGGACTTGGAGCAATTGTTGTTAGGCAACTAACTATAGGCAATATTGAAAATATAAAAAAGTATGTGTTTCTAAAAAATGGTGCCATGTATTCTATATTATTTTTGGGAGTTATAATGATACTTGAAGGCTTTAAGGTTGAAGTCCCAGAGTTTATCTCACCTTTAATTACGCTTTTAGTTATAGTATTGTTTTTCTGGAAATCTTTAACATACACTAAAAATAAAAAAAAAGGCTAGTAAATTCTGGCCTTTTTCTTTAATACCCTTTTATTTTATCTCATATAAATTAAGCAGCTGAACTATCTAAAGCTTCATCTATATGTTTGTTTATTTTTTCACCTTTTTTAATTAATGTTAGTGTAACAATTATTGCTACAAGTCCAAACAATAAAAGCACTCCTAAATCTTTTAATACTAAAGCACTATTAATATTTTGAGCAAATAACAACTCTCTTAAGCCTTGTACCGTGTAAGTAAATGGTAAGAAATAGCTTATGTTTTGGAAAAATTTAGGCAAAACTTCCATTGGGAAGGTACCTCCATCAGAACATAGTTGTAATACTAAAAGTACTATTGCTACACCTTCTCCTACCAGTCCAAGTAAACTTACTAGCGCATAAAGTATAGCATCAAATGAAAGTGCTACTACTATTAAAGAACCAAAAAGCATCACTGGATGTGCAGGCTTAATTCCAAGTATTAAAACTACAAACCCCAATAATATTGCCTGTACTATACCTAGTATACCATAGTTGAAATATTTCCCTAAAGTAAATTCAAATCTGTTTAATTCTTTATAATTATCTTTTTTAATCTTTAAAATAAGCATCATAAGTACGGCACCTAACCACAATGATATTGGTAAAAAGTATGGAGCTAGCCCTGTACCATAATTATCTATTTCATCAATATTAGTTTCTGATATTTTTACTGGATCACCAATGAAGGTTCCAAGATCTTTACTTGATGATTTCACATTATCATTGATTTTGTTTGCTCCATCTGTTAGTCCATTTTTCAAGTCTTTATTTCCGTTATTTAAGGTTGTTAAAGCATCCCCAAGTTTATTTGATCCGTCTGCAAGCTGCTGTGTACCAGAAGCTAAAGCAGGCATTTTTGAGTTAAGTTCATCTATACCATTATTTAATGTAGATGATCCATTATATAATTGACTTGATGCATTTGTAAGTGTTGGCATGTTAGCATTTAAAGCTCCAAGTCCAGTAGAAATTTTATCAGAACCTTGTGCTAATGCCCCTAATCCTAAAGCTAACTGATCTACTCCAGCTGTGTAAGGCTGAAGTCCAGCTGTGTTAAAAGCATTTAATCCAATTGCTTTAAATTGTGATACTGCTGAGTTATCATTATTAAGATTAAGACTATTTGATAGCTCTTGAGTCCCATCAACCATTGTTTGTGTTCCATCTGTTAATTGTTTAATGCTAGCTTTATTAGCATCACTAGATGAATTAGTCTGTTCAGCTATTTGTTGCATAGCATTCATATAGTTTTGCATGTTTTTATCATTCATTGCATTTTTATTGTTTGCTAAATATGCAATTAAGTATTTTTGTGCTGCATTGATTGCATCTTGACTACTTTTCGTATTGTCAATCAATTGCTTAACTCCATATTGAACTTGTTTTGCCCCATTATTTAAGCCATCTGCACCATTTTTAAGAGCATCTGTCATCTGTCCATAACCAGGAATTACCTTGTTATTGTAAGTATCATTTAAGTCTTTTGATTTTGAAGCTAGTGTAGCCGCACCATTGTTAGCATCAGCTAATCCTTTGTTTAAGGAATTAGCACCAGAAGTAAGCTGCCCAACTGCATTAGTTATTGTAGGAACCTGTGAGTTCAAACTACCAAGACCGTTAGTTAGTGCTAATGAACCATTTGCAAGAGCATTTGTACCATTTTGTAACTTAGGTACTTGATTATTAAGTTCATTTAAACTAGATGATATTTTGTTATTACCATCATGAATATCATTTGTTCCGTTAATGAGCTTATCAGCACCATTTGCAGCATCATTTAACCCATCTCTCGATTGGTAAATTGAATCAAATGCGCTTTCTCCATATTTTCCTGAAATACTCTGCTTAACTTGAACTAAAATTTCATTTTTAATATTTTCTGAAATTTTAGTCCCAATATAGTTTTTCTTATTGTTTGATACATATTTTATTGTAGGAGCTATTGCTTTACCATTTTTCGCATCAGCAATTTTTTGTGAAAAATCCTTTGGTATTTCGATTAATGCAAAGTATTTATCATCATTGATTCCCTTATTTGCCGTCTTACTATCAACAAATTCAAAACCAACATCGGTATTATCCTTAAGTTTTTTAATAGTATCATTACCGTAATTAACCTTTTCATTATCTAAGGTTGCCCCTGAATCATTATTAACAACTGCAACATGATAATTTTTCAAATCACCATATGGATCCCAATAGGCTTTTAAATAGCTGAAGCTATATAATAATGGAATAATTATGACGGCTAACAATGCAAGTATCTTAATTTTGTTTTGCAAAAATGATTTAGCTTCTGTTTTAAATACGCTAAACAAATTCATGTTATTACCTCCAATCCATACACAAACTGACTAGTCAGTATATATATAAGTTATACAACATTTTCAGCCTTAATGCAAGATTTTTTTAATAACACTTACTTTTGAATTCTTGTAAATAAAGTGAAACGAACACTCAGATGGTGTTTTGGTTTTGACACCATCTGAGTGTTCGTTGAACCAATGCAGCGCGTAGCATCCGTTAACTCAATGCTTGCATAAGTGGGAGTCTTACGGATGATAGCGAATGGATAAACTATTTAGAGAATTTCTCCCTCTGTACTTATTATTACCTCTCTATATGGTAAAATTGTCTTTGATTCTAACATAGCTGCCTTTACTGCTGAAACTATTCCACCGCAACATGGAACTTCCATTCTTACTACAGTTATACTCTTTATATTGTTATTACTGAGCATGTTTATTAATTTTTCCTTATAGTAATTTACATCATCTAGTTTAGGGCAGCCTATAACTGTTATATGATCTTTTATAAAATCCTTATGGAAATCTCCATAGGCATAGGCTGTACAATCTGCTGCCACCAAAAGATTTGCTCCATTTAAATATGGTGCTCTACTATTTATAAGATTTAACTGAACAGGCCATTGTCTTAGTTCTGAAACAATCTTTTCTGTACTACTTTTGTTTTCTTCTTGAAGTTTTTTGACTGCCTCTTCACTATATTCACTAGCTTCTCTTTCGATTATCTCAATGGCACCCTCAGGGCATCCCGGCAAGCAGTCTCCTAAACCATCACAATAAATGTCACTTATTAGTTTTGCCTTCCCATCAGTTATTTGAATAGCCCCTTCATGACAAGCCTTCACACATATTCCACATCCATTACATTTTTCTTCATGTATTTTTACAATTTTCCTTTTCATTTTGTACCCTCCATTTATATTGAAACATTCTCTTTATTCGTTGATTTCATGATTTTATTATAGTAATATTTTAATATAAAGTCTGTATCTTATGTTACCTTTTTTCAAATATAATTATAGAGGGAGTGAATATGGTGATAGAATTTATAGATGTTTTAAATAAATGTGTAATTTTCAAAAAATTTAGTCCACAAGAAATTAACAATCTTTTGCATAATGTAAACTATAAAATCACCTTCTATCCTAAAGATAGTATAATAGCAGCTGAAAGCGATGAATGTTCTAACCTAGGTCTCATTCTTTCTGGTTCAGTAGAGGTAAAAAAACTTTTTGCATCTGGAAAAACTGTCACCATAGCAAAGTTTTTACCTGGTGATATATTTGGAGAAGTTATAATTTTTTCAGAGACACATAAATATCCTTCTACAATTGTTAGCTCCGATGATTGTAAAATATTGTACATAACAAAAGAAGCTATTCTTCAGTTATGTACCATTAATTCTATAATATTAAGTAATTTTATGGGACTTTTATCTAATAAAATTCTTATGCTTAATAAAAAACTAAAAAATTTTTCCTACAACACAATACGCGAAAAAGTGGCCAGTTTTTTACTTGACATTTATTATGTAAGAAAAAAGCTTATATTTCAAATAGATTTTTCCAGAAAAGAAATGGCAGAATCCTTAGGCATTCCACGTCCTTCCCTTTCAAGAGAGCTTATAAACATGAAAAATGAAAAAATTATAGATTTTCATAAAAATACATTCAAAATCTTAGATTTAAATAAACTTGAGGATACAATTTTAAATTAATAAAAAATGTATAAATAATAATGATTATCACTTGCAATTTATAATTAAATTGTATAGAATTTATGTAAAGAGATACAATATTTAGAGCACATATTTTTAATGTGTTCTTATACATACAATTAAACGAGGAGGGATTTAAATGATAAAATTAGTTTTAATAAGACACGGTGAAAGTGAATGGAATAAAGAAAATAGATTTACTGGTTGGACAGATGTTGACTTATCAGAAAAAGGACTTGATGAAGCTAAAACAGCTGGAAAAATACTTAAGAATAATAAATATGAATTTGATATTTCCTATACTTCAGTTTTAAAAAGGGCAATAAAAACTCTATCTACCGTATTAGAGGAATTAGATCTTTTATGGATACCAGTTTATAAATCTTGGAAGTTAAATGAAAGACATTATGGCGCACTTCAAGGTTTAAACAAAGCAGAAACAGCTAAAAAGTATGGTGATGAACAAGTCCATAAATGGAGAAGGTACGTAGACGTTAGACCACCTGCACTTAAAAAAAGTGATGAAAGATATCCTGGCAATGAACACAAATATTCAGAATTAAAAGAAGAGGAAATACCTACAACTGAAAATCTTGATGATACACAGAAAAGAGTATTAGAATATTGGAACGAAGTTATTGTTCCTCAAATTAAAAACGGTAAAAAAATAATTATTGCCGCTCATGGAAATACTCTAAGGGCACTAGTTAGATATCTTGATAATATACCTGGAAATGGAATTGCAGATCTTAATATACCAACAGGTGTTCCTCTAGTATATGAATTAGATGAAAATATTTTACCTTTACGTCATTATTATTTAGGTGTTGACGGAGAGCTTCCTAATGACGTTATATCTCAAAACATACAGAAAAAAGAGGAAAGTTATAAAACACTTATTGAAAAATAGTAGATTGCAGAAGATATGTCACTTTAACATAATATATTGTGACATATCTTTTTTTAATTTAAGCTTTAAACCTATAACCTGTTCCCCATAATGTTTCTATAAATTCAGGATTAGATGAATCCTTCTCAATTTTTTTTCTTATTTTTTGTATATGAACTGGAACTGTAGCTGTATCTCCAAAGCTTTCATCTCCCCATACTCTGTCAAATATTTGTTCTTTAGTGAATACTATATTTGGATTAGATGCTAGAAATACAAGTATCCCATATTCTTTTGAAGTCATCTGAATTTCTTTACCATTAACAAATACCCTGTGTGAATCTACATTTATTTCTAATCCACCTCTCGTTATAACCTCTAATGGTACAACACTATTTCCTTTAAGTCTTTCATATCTATTTATATGGGACTTTATTCTGGCCATAAGTTCTGCCGGACTAAATGGTTTTGTCAGATAATCATCCGCTCCAAACTCTAACCCTCTTATTTTATCTATATCATCTGTTCTAGCTGAGACTACAATTATTGGTATTTCCTGTTTTTTTCTAATCTCTTTAATAATTTCATATCCATTTTTGTTAGGAAGCATCAAGTCAACTATTATAACGTCATAATTTCCAACTTGAGCTTTTTTTAGTCCTTCTGCTCCATCTTGAATAATTTCAGCTTTATATCCATTTAATCCAAGGTAATCCCTTTCAAGTTCTGCAATATCAATATCATCTTCAATTATTAAAATGTTTTTCATCAACTTCTACTCCTATCTATTCTTTAATTGGAAACTTTACAATAAAAGTTGTTCCCTTATTTTCTACACTTCTTGCTGCTATAGACCCTCCTTGAGCTTCTACTAGTTCCTTTGCAATTGCAAGGCCCAGTCCTGTACTCATAAGATCCTTAGTCCTCTCATAATCCACTCTGTAAAATCTCTCAAATATATGTTCAAGTTTATCTTCAGGAATCCCTATTCCATTATCCTCTATTTCAATACATATATGACCCTTGTTTTTATATAAATATACATTTATTTTTAAATCATTCTCTTTGCCATATTTTACAGCATTCCCTATTATATTTTTAAATATTTGATTTACTCTTTTTCCGTCTACCTCTACATAACACTTTTCTTTAATACTATAATTATAGTACAATTCAATTCCTCTATCATCAAGTTCGAATTTAAATTCCTGCATTAAATCTTCCATAAATGAAAGTACTTCAACTCTCTCTATATATAGTTCTAGTTTTTGTATATCTAACTTTGAAAATAGGAAAAGATCATCTATTAATTTGTTAATATACGCAGCATTATTATGTATTATTTTATAATACTTGTTTATATTCTCCTTTGGCATATTTTCTAGTTCTAATAGCGTTTCAATATATCCTTGAATTGAAGTTATTGGAGTTTTTAAATCATGAGATATATTTGCTATAAGTGTTTTTCTGTTCTCCTCATATTCAGCTTTAAGTCTCTCCCCTTCTTTTAATTTTTTTGCCATATCATTAAAAGAATCTATAAGATTGCTAATTTCAGTATTATAATTAGATTCGATATTTACGTCATAATTTCCCTTAGAAATTTCTTCAACACCTTTTTCTAATTGGCTTATTGGTTTAAATATCCTCTTCTCTAAAGTCATTAAAAAAATTAATTGTATTATTGCTCCTAAACTTATAAGCACAGCAAAAAAAACACTTATGGTTTTTATTCCAAAATATTTGAATATAAGAAACCATATTACTAAATTTAATAGAGTAATAATAATTCTTGAATATTTAACATGTTTCCTATACATCTGTAGCTCAACATTATTTTTATATAGTTCATTTTGTTTCTTATGAAATTCTTTATGCAATTCTCTATGAAAAATTCTATTCTCTTTACGTTTCTTACCCCACTCCATAAAAAAATTTATTATGGCATTTTTAATCATGAGTACCACGCTCCCTAGTTAATAATACATTTATTAATTAATATTGTAATTAGTATTTTTAAAAATTACTTTAAGGATTCTTAAAAATTTTATAAAGTGAAACTTGCCCTCATGGTAGTGAATGGATAAATCTGTGTATTATAATGTGTGTTTAAAAAACTTTTAACCTTCTTTATAAAATCTTTAGAAATGTTTTATGCCTACTTTAAAATGGCTAGTTACAATAAACTAGAAATTACAAAACAGGAGGATAAATGTTATGTCAAATATAATTGAAGTAGAAAATTTTACTAAACAATATGGAGACTTTAAAGCAGTTGACAATGTATCTTTTCAAGTGGAAGAAGGGTCAATTTTCGCTTTTCTAGGTCCAAATGGAGCCGGTAAAAGTACAACCATAAGTACTCTTTGTACAATCATTGATAAAACTGAAGGAACTCTTAAGATTAATGGCTATGATGTTTCTAAAAACAAAGATAAGGTTAGAAATGACATAGGTATCGTTTTTCAAGACTTCACCTTAGATGGTAAATTAACTGTTGAAGAAAATCTTAAATTTCATTGCGAATTTTACAAAGTTCCCAAAAATGAAATCACACAAAGAATTGAATTTGTATTAAATCTTGTAGATTTAAAAGACTGGCAAAAAGCACCTGTTAACAGTCTTTCAGGTGGAATGAAAAGAAGGGTTGAAATAGCTAGAGGACTAATTCATTATCCTAAGGTATTATTCCTAGACGAACCTACAACAGGCCTAGATCCTCAAACTAGAGCCAACATATGGGATTATATTTACAAGCTTCAAAAAGAAAAAAATATTACTATTTTCCTTACAACTCATTATATGGATGAAGCTGAAATATGCGATAAAGTAGCCATTATGGACCATGGAAAAATTGTAGCTTTTGATACTCCATATAATCTAAAAAAACAGTATACATCAAATGTTTCAAAGATTAAAACTTCTAATAATCAACTTCTTGAGGCACATTTAGAAAAACATGCTATTAAATACACGCTCAAAGACGAAGTCTTTTCCATACAATTAGACTTAAAAGACACTCTAGAAATAATGTGTAAATTTAAGGACATTATAATAGATTTTGAAATGACAAAAGGTACGCTTAATGATGTATTTTTATCAATAACAGGAAAGGAGATTAGATTGTAATGAGAACAATAAAAGCTATTATAACTAGGAACTTAATCAATTTTACTAGAAGCAAACTTCAACTTGCTTTTTCAATTATAATGCCCATGTTTTTTATGTTTATCTTTTCTTTTGTTATGAAATCTAATACTACTGGATACAGCAATCCCCTTAACTATTTAATTTCAGGTATAATAATTATGACAGTTTTTCAATCTGCACTAACTAATTCCACTAGTATCATAGATGATATATCTGGTGGATTCATGAAAGAAATAATTGTTTCACCATCTTCAAGATGGCAAATAGCTGTAGGTCAAATATCTTCTGCTGTAACTATCTCTGTACTTCAAGGTATTCTAGTTGTTATTATGGGATTATTTATGGGCTTAAAAATAGACTTTATTCAATTTATTCAGATGTTTATTGTAATGGTTGCAGTTGGAGCAACTTTTAGTTCTATGGGTTTATATTTAGCTACAGTTTCTAAAAATTCAACTACATTTCAAATGATGACTAATGTAATATTAATGCCTTTAACATTTTTATCCGGCGCATATATTCCTACTACTGTGATGCCTAAAATACTTCGCCCAATTGTATATATAAATCCACTTACTTATACCACTGCAATATTTAGATATATAACTCTAAAAATGCAAAATTTATCTACAAATGACCTAGTTAAAGCTGGTGTTGCATTTAATATTCATGGCTTTGTGATTCACCCCTATTTAGGAATGATTATTATATTAATTATGTTCTTCATTTTCTTTGTGTTATCAGTTAAACAATTTAGTAAAGCTGATTTTTCAAGAGTTAAATCTTTTAATCCACATAAAGGATAAACAGTATAAAAGATTTATTACAACTTTAACTACTTATAGTTTAATTCATAGTATAAAAAAATTGCGAAGCATAAGTGAAAACCCTTCACCCAATGCTTCGCAATTTATCACTACTATGAACTACAATAAATTATTTACTCTAACTCATTGTATAACTTATTAAAAACAGGAAACTCCTCTTCCGTATGAAGCGAAACATTTAAAATATCATATAATTTCTCTAACTGCTTTATAATTTGTTCTGTCCTCTCATCATTTTTTATAAGCAAATACATTTGACTGGTATTGCTGTCACCTATCCCCAAACATATTATACCCTCAAGATTAAAGGCTCTCCTTGAAAAAAGTCCTACAATATGAGACATAACTCCAGGATGATTATTAACTATAAGTTTTATAACGTAATTTTCTGTACTCATATTAAATCACCGCCTATCATTTCTGAAATGCCAGCTCCTGGTGCAACCATGGGCAATACATTTTCAAATTGTTCAACAGGTATATTAATTAAACATGGTTCTTCACCGGTAAAAACCTTTTTAAGTATTTCCATAAGCTTGTCATCTGAATTAACATTATAAGAATTTATTCCAAACCCCTTACTTATAGCTGCAAAATCTGGATTTGTTATAAACCTAGATGCCATATAGTGTTTGTTATAAAAAAGTTCTTGTTGTTGCCTTACAAGTCCTAGATGCCCATTGTTTAATATTATTATCTTTACATTCAAATTTAAATCTGCTAAAGTAGCGAGTTCTTGAATATTCATAAGAAACGATCCATCTCCAGAAAAACATACTACAGTTTTTTTAGGATTTGCAATTGCTGCCCCTATAGCTGCTGGTAACCCAAAACCCATTGTTCCAAGTCCACTTGACGTTAAAAGAGTTTTAGGAGATTTTATTGGGTAAGTTTTTGCTACCCACATTTGATGCTGCCCAACGTCTGTTGTAATTATTGTATCTTCTTTAACAAGGCTGCTTACAGCTTTAATTATATTCATTGGATGAAACTCATCTTTTTCCTTTGGCAAAAATACTGGTGTTGAATTTTTTTTATTATTTATATATGTTATCCACTTTTCCCTCTTGTTTTCTTCTACAATGTTTATAATTTTATGCATAACTTCATCAACATCTGCACATATTGAAACTTGAACTTTCCTTATTTTATCTATCTCAACATCATCAATATCAACATGTATTATTTTCGCTTTAGTACAAAATTTATTTATATTTCCTACAGCTCTATCATCAAATCTGACTCCAAATGCCAATAGTACATCTGCTTCGTTTAAAAGTAAATTTGTGTATTTTTCACCATGCATTCCAAGCATTCCTATATAAAGCGGATCTTCCATTGGAAAAGTTCCAAGTCCCATTAACGTTGAAACTACAGGTATACTGTTTTTCTTTGCAAACTTATACAAAATTTCTGAGGAATTTGAATTTGCTATTCCTCCACCTATATATAATATGGGCTTTTTTGATGTGTTGATCATTTCAGCTGCTTGTTTAAGCACTTTTTCATCTATATTATTTATTGAATTTTCTATATTAAAATCTGGCCACTTATAAAATTCTACTTCTTCAGTTTGAACATTTTTAGGAATATCTATTAATACAGGTCCCATTCTGCCTTCCTCTGCAATTTTAAAAGCCTCCGGTATAATACTAAACAATTCTGTTGCAGATCTTACAAAAAAATTGTGCTTTGTTATTGGAATTGTTAGTCCATACGTATCTACTTCTTGAAATGAATCAGTTCCTACATAATCATAAGCCACCTGTCCAGTTATTGCTATTATAGGTACAGAATCAAGTTTTGCATCTGCAATGGCCGTTAAAAGGTTTGTTGCTCCTGGTCCCGAAGTTGCAAAACAGACTGCTGCTTTTCCAGTTGAACGAGCTATTCCTTGAGCTATAAACCCTGCCCCTTGTTCATGCCTTGCAAGTATATGCTTTATCTTGCTGTTATAAAGTGAATCGTATAGTGGAAGATTTGTTCCTCCAGGAATTCCTGCTACAACATCTATCCCCAGTTTTTCCAAAAGTTTTATAGTGATTTCAGCCCCACTCAATCTCATATAAAATACCTCCTGTTATTTTTATACTTTAGCCCCATTAGAATAAAAACTATAAGCTTCTAACAATATTTTTAGATAAAAAAATCCCTCGTCCTAAATAAAAATAAGGACGAAGGATACATCTCCGCGGTACCACCTTTTTTTGTACAATTTGTACACACTTTGTTAAAAGCAAAAACTTCTACTTCTATCCCTTGTAACGGTGGGATTCCGCCAAATTCTACTCTCAATAGATTTCTATTTGAAGCTCAATAGCTACCTTCAATATATTCATCAGAAGAATTTTCACCTTAAACTTCTCTCTCTAAACATCAGAATATATTTACTCCTCAATTTCAACGCTTTTAAAATTTTATTTATTTTTAGAAAATTCTATTACTTAAACAGATTTTTGTCAATATGCTTATAAAATTATTATGGTTTTCATTTTATAAGCATATGTATTTTAATAATTATTAAATATTAGCTAAATTAATATTTAATATTAGCAATACAATTTACTTAGATAGTTTAGAATATAAAGAGATTGTGAATCAACTGACGAATAATCCCTATTAGCACAACAGCCTTTATATATTTTCATGTCCTTCTATCCAATCCACAAATTGCCTTGCTGTTCTTGCAGAACGTCCATTGTACCACAGCTCCCATTTTTTCGCTTCTT
Source organism: Clostridium acidisoli DSM 12555 (assembly GCF_900176305.1). Taxonomy (GTDB): domain Bacteria; phylum Bacillota; class Clostridia; order Clostridiales; family Clostridiaceae; genus Clostridium_I; species Clostridium_I acidisoli. The sequence continues at coordinate 3,022 of NZ_FWXH01000010.1, read as the reverse complement.
TGTGAAGTGTCTCTTTATCAATGTTTAAATTTCTTTTGGCTGCAATTCCATCTACAATTTCTAAGTATTTATTTTGATCTGGTGATGAAAACACCACATTAATTCCAAACCTGTCTGCAAGAGATAATTTTTCTTGAACACTATCACCAGCATGAACTTCTTCACCAATTCCAGGTCTTTCATTAAAATATTCTTTAACAAGATGTCTTCTATTTGAAGTTGCATAGATTAATATATTTGATGATTTATTTTCAAGTCCACCTTCTAATATTGCTTTAAGAGCAGTATAACTTTCTTCATCATCTCCAAATACTAAATCATCAACAAAAATTATAAACCTTTGAGGTCTTTCCTTTAAGTTCCTTATTATATCTGGAAAGTCCGTAAGATAGGCTTTAGGAACTTCAATCATCCTAAGTCCTTCTTTATAATATTTATTTAGTATCGCCTTAACTGTAGAGGATTTACCCGTTCCTCTATCACCATGTAGAAGTACGTTATTTGCAGAAAATCCTTTTAAAAATTGAACTGTATTTTCAATTACTACTTGTCTTTCATTTTCATATCCTATAAGATCTTCAAGCTCAACAGGATCTGGATTTTTTACCCCATTAAAATATCCATTTTCTGCTGAATGTTCCCATACAAAAGCTCTAAACTCAGCAAAGAGCCCACATCCATATTGTATATGAAAGTCTTCAAGATCGTAAATTAAACCACCCCATCTATTAGACTTAAATAGTTTTTGTTTAATATTTCTTATATTTTCGTGATTTACTTTATTGTCTACATACTCACATTTTATTTGCCAATCAGGTAATTTCTCTATAATATATTTAAATTCTTCATCTTTAAAATAATTTATTAAATAATTTTTAATATTTTTTGAATCTAATGTTGATAAAATTTGGAGATTTTCCAAATCCAACGACACTGCATTTTTAATTAATTCTTTTTTCTTATCCGCATTAAGTTTATGAACATTTTTTGAAAATGAATTTTCATCGAATATGATTTTATTTACAATATAATCTTCTAAAGAATCCACATCTTTATCCAATAAACTGTACAAGAAATCATTATATAAATTAATGGATTGCGATAATTCCTTATCATCCAAGCAAATATATTCAAGTAATAATTTCAGCTTTTTTATAATTGGATCTTTAAGTAAATTTCTATAAATACACAATGAGTCTAATGCTAATCTAGAACTTTTAATTTCAAACATGTCTGCCCCCTAATTATTCTTTTGTAATACTAAAAGATACTTTTTCTATTTTCCTTGATTTGCTAATTGTTTAATGCTCTTATTTACATTATCCCTATATACTCCACCATGATAACATATTACTGTTTCTATATCATACTCTGTTAGCCTCTTTAAGGATTTATTGGTTAATTCGTTATCATAATTAATCGCTGTAGGTGCCATAGAAAGCTTTCCTTCTTCAACAAATAACAAATCTCCTGCTATAAGCGTTTTGCTTTGCTTAAGATATAAGCAAATATGTCCTATTGTATGACCAGGCGTATAAATAGTAATAATTCCCCCACAATAAGGCAATTCCTCACCATCTTCTATTACTTGATCCACATTTGTTTTACACTTTTGAAAACCCTCCTTCATCATTTTATATCTTCCTTTCATTTCTTCAGGAAGAGAAGATATGTTTTCTTCTAATTTAGCTAACTTATGTGGCACCTTATCCCCTTGTATATATGCCTTTTCTTCCTTATGTGCAATCACTTTAACACTGTTCCCTAATTCTTTCACAATGCTACTAAGACTTCCTATATGATCAATATCATGATGCGTAAGAATAATTTTACCTATTTTTTCAAAAGAAACCCCTGCCTTGTTAGTTGCCGCTCTAATTAATGGTAGTTGTCCTGGAAATCCAGTATCTACAAGAATTGTTATATCATTGTCCCAAATTAATGTTGGATTAATAGTACCTGGTCTTCCCATAACTTCAGTTGATATTTCAAGCATTTCAATTCCATTCCCTATTCTCATATGTTTTTCTCCTCTCAATTTAATTGTTTAATTATTATTATATAATTACTTCATTTTTAATAATTATATCATTTACCATATTCACATCCAAGTTTCTTAATTATAGATTCTTTTACAATTGAAAAAGATTTCCAATTAAATTGAAACTAGCATTCGGATTGTTTTTTATTCCAACCTGAATGCTAGCTAATACATATGAAAGAAGTGACTAAATATATTCTTTATATTGTTTTTAATCCCCTTATGTCATAAGTTCTTAATAACATTGAAAACTTTGTATATCTCTTAAATCTATTCCAAAATATATCCATCTACGTCCATTCCATTTAAAACCAGACGCTGATTGTCTCCCTACATAAGTGAGCCATGCCCAAAAAGACTTTCCTCTTCTAGGCCATATATAAACAAACCTATATACACATGGTCTTAATGAACCCGGATCCACGGCTTTAACTCCAGGTCCGCCCATTTGTGTTGATGGTTTGTTTGGTGTTTTAGTTGGTGGTGGTCCAGGAGGCATCCCTTGACCATGACCAGATCCTGGTCCTTGATCCATTCCATGTCCTGGACCATGTTTTCTATAAGGATCATCATAAGGCGGCATTTGACAATACCTATATGGGCAAAAAGGTGGAATTTCAAAATTTTCAAATTGATCAGCCTCTTCACAGCCATAAACACTATCAGAGTCTTCATTACTAGAATTGTATGTTTCTTCTGGCTGTTGATGCCTGTAATAATTACAGTAATACATCATTTTTCTCCTCTTTTTTTGATTTCACTATAATATATGCAGAGCATTATTAATATGTGTAAATCTTAAAAATAATGTTGTTCATGATAGTGATATATTACAAAGTATTGGTGAAGGGTTTTCACCATTGCTCAGCGGTGAAAAGGCGAAGGGTCGCTAAAGCGAGGTGAAGGGTTTGACAGGCGCTTTGCTGGTCAAAGGTGATGGGTTTTCCGTGGGAAAAAGCTATGGATGATTTTTCTCCGCTA
>NZ_FWXH01000018.1 GCF_900176305.1 Clostridium acidisoli DSM 12555 | reverse complement strand
TACTAAAAGTACAAGGCTTAGATTATAATTTAGTAGGTAAAACATAAATTTTTTATAATATTTAAAAAAATTTAAAAAACGTTTGACAAAAGCAGAATAGATAATTATAATAATAACAACAACTAAACAAATAAGAATAGTTGGATATATACAGTCGACTAGACAAACTAGAGACTATGTTTAACAATGTTTTATTTCTATAAAGCGTGGTTTAACATGGTCTTTTTTATTATTAAAATTTAATATTTTCTTATCTAGAGAAACTGAGGGACTGGCCCAATGAAGTTTCAGCAACCAGTGTGTTTCATTCGCATGCATGGTGCTAAGTCCAGCAGGTTTTCCTGAAAGATAAGGCTAAAGGATAAAAAATCTTCACTTAGTCTTATATTAGTGAAGATTTTTTTTATAAATAAGAAATTAGGTTGTAAGCTTTTTAAAAGCAAACAACTGAGGGAGTGCAAATAATATAAATATACGGGGGTAATCTTTATGAAAAAAACAAAAATCATTAAATTATTTACACTAGGGATCATAGCAGTAATTTCATTAACCGCATGTGGAAAAGATACAGCAGAAGTTAATAAGAGTAGTGTCTCAAACCCCAAAACAGTAATCGTAGGAACCGGAAATGCATTTAAACCATATTGCTATCTAGGTGCAGATGGAAAACCCACAGGATATGAGGTCGCTGTTTTGCAAGAAGTTGATAAAAGACTTCCACAATATAAATTTGAGTATCAAGCAATGGATTTTTCAAATATTTTAATAAGCTTACAATCTGGAAAAATAGATATTGCAGCACATCAATATGCAAAAAATGCAGAACGTGAAAAAAATTATCTTTTTGGAACTCAAGGATATGCTAACGACATCGTAAAGCTGACAGTTTTAAAAACTAGAAATGATATAAAATCTATTAAAGATTTAAATAACAAAAATGTTCAAGTCAGTACAGGATCTAATGCTGCCAACTATTTAGAAAACTATAATAAAGAACATGGAACAAAGATAAATCTTATTTACGGATCACCAGATACAGCAACTTTAATAAAATCTATGGAAGATGGAAAAATCGATGCGTTTTTTTCATGGGCACAGCAGGTAGATATGTATAATAAGTCCTTTGGAGATGTTTTGAAATTAGAAGGAGAGCCTATATATAATACTGATGTTTATCAAGTGTATAGAAAAAATGAAAGCAAATTAAAGACTGATGTTGATAATGCATTGAAAGATATGAAAAAAGATGGGACATTATCAAAAATTTCTATTAAGTATTTAGGAGCAGATTATACAAAATAAAATGGTAGAGAATGGATAAAGCAGAAAAGGAAGGTGAATGGTAAGGTGCCAATAAGACAATCAGCTTATGAAATAGAAAAAGATATAACAGAAATTAGAAGAACAATACACAAAAATCCAGAACTTGCTATACGTGAATTTGAAACATCAAAACTTGTGGCTAAAAAACTTAAAGAGTTTGGAATTGAAGTTATTGAAAATGTTGGTAAAACTGGTGTGGTAGGAATATTGAAAGGTAACAATAGTGGGAAAACAGTTGCATTAAGAGCCGATATGGATGCATTACCTATACAAGAACAAAATGATTTTGAATTTAAATCTAACAATGATAATGTAATGCACGCCTGTGGACATGATGCACACACAGCAATACTTTTAGGCTCAGCTTCAATATTATCCAAAATGAAAGATTCTATAAATGGAACTGTTAAATTTATTTTTCAACCTAGTGAAGAAAGTTCACTAGGTGGTGCCCAGGATATGATAAATGAAGGCGTTCTAGAAAATCCAAAGGTAGATGCAGTATTTGGTTTACATGTAGATCCTAATCTTTTATCAGGAACTGTTGGATATAGACCCGGAGAGTTTTATGCTTCAGGAGGGGCATTTAAAATAGATATTATTGGTAAAGGTGGTCATGGAGCATTACCCCACAGAGCCACAGATGCAATTTTAGTAGCATCAGAATTAATACTTTCATTACAAACAATAAAATCCTCAAGAATAGATCCACTGGAGCCTTTTGTAATGACTATAGGAACCATAAACGGGGGTAGTCAAGCCAATATAATAGCTAACAAGGTAACATTAACAGGGACACTTAGATTGTTTAGTGAGGACATAAGCAAGAACATAGGTGAAATGATGGAAAACATTATAAAAGCTATTACTCTCTCATATGGAGCAACTTACAATTTTAAATTGCAACTAGGTGGAACTCCATTAATTAATGATATCAAAATGATCGAAATTGTAAAAGATTCGGCAGTAAAAATTGTTGGAGAAGATTTTGTTAAATTAATTCCCAAAACTCTCTTAGGAGAAGACTTTGCATGTTATACAAGGGTTGTTCCATCAGCATTTGTATCTCTAGGTGTAGGATTTAGGGACAAAAAAAATTATTCACTTCATAATTCTAAATTTGATATTGATGAAAAAGCATTGCCAATTGGAACGGCATTATTAGCACAGTCAGCTGTAGATTTTTTAGACAGCAATTAATAAAGATATTACAAATAGAGGAGAGATATTTTATGAAAAAATTTAAGGTTATGAAATTATTGACGGTGGCGACGCTAGTAGGTGTATTATTAACAGCCTGCGGAGCAAATAAAACCAGTTCTGAAGCCACTAAAAGTAATCCTAAAACGGTGATTATAGGAACAGGAAATGCATTTAAACCTTATTGCTATTTAGATGCAAATGGTAAACCAGCAGGTTATGAAATTAATGTCTTGAAGGAAGTAAACAAAAGATTACCACAATATAAATTTCAATTTCAACCAATGGATTTTACAAATGTATTACTAAGTTTACAATCTGGAAAAGTTGACGTTGGAGCACATCAGTTTGAAAAAAACCCTGAAAGAGAACAAAAATTTCTTTTCTCAAATGAGAGTTATACAACGTTTATTTTGAGAATAACTGACTTAAAGAATAGAACAGACATTAATTCAATTGATGATTTAAAAGGAAAAAAGGTTCAAGTAGGTAAAGGAAGTAATGATGCATATACTTTAGAACAATATAACAAAACTCATGGAGACGCAATTAAACTTGTATATTCATCAGCAGATATAGCAACGACAATAAAAAGTCTTGAAGCTGGTGATATAGATGCTTTTATATCAGTTACAAGATTAGTTGAACAATATAATAAAACTTTTGGAGATAAACTTAAAACAGTTGGAAGTCCAATTTCATCTTCAAGTACTTATTATTTATATAGAAAATCGGATACAACACTACAAAAAGATATAGATAAAGCATTAAAAGCTATGAAGGCAGATGGAACACTAGAGAAAATTTCAAAAGAAACATTGGGTGGAGATTATACACATAATGATTAACAATTAATAAAACGAAAGGAGGAATGTATAGTGACTCAGTATTTTGATGGTAAATTGGTATTTGAATATTTACCACAACTGTTATCAAGACTTCATATTACATTATTGCTTGTTTTCACAGCAACTATAGTTGGAATGATTTTGGGATCAGTATTAGCATTAATTCGTTTGCATAAGATTTTAATATTAAATCAAATTGTAGCAATATACATCTCCTTTATAAGAGGAACACCTATAATTGTTCAGATGTTTATAGTTTATTACGGACTGCCAGCTATACTTATGAATTTTGGAATCAACATAAACAGGTGGGATAAGCTTATATTTGTAATAATAACTTATGGATTAAACACTGCAGCCTTTATGTCAGAAATCATTAGATCAGCAATAACAAGTGTACCAATAGGACAATCCGAAGCGGCATATTCAGTAGGGCTTACTAAAATTCAAACTTTCTATAGGATTGTAGGACCACAAGCTTTAAAAACTGCATTACCAAGTATATCAACTACTATTGTAGGACTTCTTCAAGATTCTGCTATAGCATTCTCGTTAGGAATAGTTGATGTTATGGGTGAGGTTCAAGTTTTAGGTGCAAGAACCTATCATACTATTGAAGGATATGTAGCAGCAGGAATTATATTTTTCATATTAGGAGTAATTGTTGAAAAAGTCAGCGGGCTAATTGAAAGAAAGTCTTTGCTTAGTAAATTATAAATTAGGTAGGTGTTTAGATGGGTAGTCAATTTGATACAAATTTTATGGTTACAGTTGCACTCAAAGCGGCAATAAAGTATATACCAATAACATTAGAACTAGCATTAGTACCATTTATTGTAGGTACAATTTTAGGAACAATAATTGCACTTGTAAGATTGTATAATATAAAGTTTATTTCAAGGATATTGCAAGTTTTTGTGGTGATTGTAAAGGGTGTTCCTGTAGTACTACAACTTCTAATTGTATACTTTGCAGTACTTCAATGCTTTGATAGTATTGCTAAAGGCCTACATTTGGCAATACGTGCAAAAAACATAAATTCAGTTTATATAGGATTAATTGCATTAAGCTTTTTCGCAACAGCGTATATTTCAGAGGCTATACGTGGGGCACTTATAGCAGTAAAAGAAGGCCAATATGAAGCAGGTTATTCTGTTGGACTTACAAAAGCCCAAACACTAATAAGAATTATATTACCACAAGCTTTGCCAGTTGCAATGCCCATGTTATGTAGCAATTTAATAGGGCTTGTAAAGGGATCTTCTCTAGTGTTTATGATTTCAGTAACCGACCTTTTGAATGGAGCTCTAATAACAGCCAATTCAAACTACAAATTTCTTGAAGCTTATGTAGCAGCAGCAATTGTGTATTGGGTTATGTGTATAATAATTGAAAAAATATTTTATTCGCTAGAAAAAAGGTTTTATGCATTCAATAGGGGGTGATTTTGTTGATAGAAATTAGGTCAATATATAAAAAATTTGGTAAAAACGAAATTTTAAAAGGTGTGGATTTAAAAGTAGAAAAGGGTGAAGTTATTGTAATACTTGGACCTAGTGGTTCAGGAAAAACTACATTATTAAGATGTATTAATTTTTTAGAGAAGGCAGATGATGGAGAATTAATAATAGGAGAAGATAAAATCCATTTTCAACACGTCACTAAAAAGGACATATTTAATGTGAGAAAAAAAACAGCAATGGTGTTCCAAAATTATAACCTTTTTAATAATAAAACAGCCATTGAGAATGTAATGGAAGGTCTAGTAATAGCAAGAAAGGTTCCAAAGAAGGAGGCAGAACAAATAAGTAAAAAAGTACTTGATAAAGTTGGACTTTCAGATAAATATGATTTTTATCCGTGTCAGCTTTCAGGGGGTCAGCAGCAACGTGTTGGGATAGCAAGAGCACTTGCACTTAATCCAGAAGTGATTTTATTTGATGAACCAACTTCAGCATTAGATCCAGAACTTGTAGGAGATGTGCTTGAGGTTATGAAAAAGGTTGCTGAAGAGGGCATAACAATGATTGTTGTTACTCATGAAATGTCCTTTGCTTATGACATAGCCACTAGAGTTATATTCATGGAAGGTGGAGTTGTAGTAGAGGAAGGAACACCAAAAGAAATATTTACAAATGCTAAGGAGGAGAGAACAAGAACGTTCTTAAAGAGAATAGTTCCTGAATGGAGTTATACAATATAACTCAGATTAAACAGAAGGGGTGATAAAATGGCAGGCATTATAGCAAAAAATCGTGAAGATAGACCCTATGCACTTACAGATGGCGGTGGGTGCAGTAGTAATCTTTCTAATAAATTTAAAAAAAGATGTTTAAAAAACGCAGATAGAACTTTTGCTCAGGCAACGCAATGCCAGGAAACAAACAGCATTGCAGCACTTCTATCTATGGAAGATGCCGCTTTTGTTGTACATGCGCCAAATGGTTGTGTAGGCTGTGTTTCATTTATGAATGATAATTTTAAAGTTGGACAATTTCATAGAAAGATTGAAAAAATAAGAAACGCTAGATACATTGTCACTAATGTAGATGAAAAAGATGTGGTATTAGGAGGAGAAAAGAAGGTTAAAGAAGCTGTTTTAGAGCTTGAAAACAGATATAAACCAAATATAATATTTATATTTACTTCATGTGCTTCTGGAATTATTGGAGATGATGTTGACTCTGTTGCAAATATAGTTCAAAAAGAAGTTAATGCAATTGTTGTTCCAATTCATTGTGAAGGTTTCAAATCAAGAGTTCCAGCTACAGGTTTTGACACGGTATTTAAAGCAATTGAAAAATATATAATCAAAGGAGAAAAACCAAAGAAGGAAAAAGGATTAATAAATGTTTTTGCAACTACATCCATTGGTTATAAAGATCAACTTGAAATGGAAAATTTACTTGCAGTTTTAGGTTTGCATGTTAATTATATACCTTTTTATTCAAGTGTGGAAAAACTAAAGAGGATACCTGCAGCTGAATATTCTGTGGCAGTATGCCAAGTATTTGCAGATGAATTTATGGAACATCTTAAAGAATATTATGATATACCATATTCAAAAACAGGAATGCCAATAGGAATACGGAGTACAGACGAATGGTTTTTAAGTGTTGCAAGATTAGTTGGAAAAGAAGACATAGCTTTAAAATATATAGAGAAAGAGCATGAGAGAGTACTTCCTCAAATTGCAAAGATAAGAGACCACATTGGAGGAAAAAGAGTATTCATATGTGCAGGTACTGGTAGGGGTATTGCGGCAGCAACTTTAATAGAAGATTTTGGCATGAAGCTTGTTGGCATACAAACACCTACTTATGAAGAGGCATTAATTGAAAACTTTGAGCAGCTTGAAGAAATTCATGGTGGAGATTTTATTATTGATATTGCAAACATGCAACCTTTTGAACAATCTAACTTAGTGAATAAATTGAAGCCAGAATTATTTATTGGAATGTCAACTTGGGTTTCAAAATTAGGAGTACCTTCTACACACATTTTGGAATCGAAAAGACCAACTTTTGGATACAATGGACTGCTATATTTAGGGCGAAAAATAGAAAATGCGGTTGAAAATCCAAGCTTTAATATAAAACTTGCAAAACATAAAAAACTTCCATATAAAAACTCGTGGTATTCAGAAAATGCTTTTAAATATTTCAAGGAAGTAGGGAATGAAGAATGAGCAAATGTATAGAAAACCCAAGAACTTCCTGTGCACTTGGAGGAGCCCTTGCAGTGGCGACCGGAGTGGAGAGGGTTATACCTATTTTTCATGCGGGACCTGGCTGTGGACTACAAGTGTCAATAGGTCAAAAAACTGGGTATATAGGAGGAATAGGATGTCCTAGCACAAATATGTTTGAAAAAGAAGTTGTGTTCGGAGGAATTCAAAGGCTCAGAGAAACAATTGAGGGCTCTTTAGAAGTAATGGATGGAGATTTATATGTGGTTTTAACTGGTTGTACTTCTGGAATCATAGGAGATGATGTTGATAGTGTTGTTAATGAATTCAAGAGAAAAGGTGTGCCTATATTAAATGTTCAAACATCTGGATTTAAAGGAGATACCTACTATGGATATGAGATTACTTTAGATGCACTAGTAAATGCTTTAACTGAGACTTCACCAAAAAAAGAAAAAACAATTAATCTTTTTGGAATAGTTCCACATCAGGACATCTTTTGGCAAGGTAATTTTGAAGAACTAACAAGAATATTGAACAAATTGGGGATAAAAGTTAATACATTTTTTACTGAACATCAAGGAATTGAAACTATAAAAAAATCTTCTGAAGCAGCACTTAATGTTGTTTTGTCACCTTGGCTTTTAAAAGATTTAGCAGAAACTTATCAGAATAAATTTGATGTGGATACCTATAGATATCCTGGGCTACCTATAGGACCAACGGCTACCTCAAAATTTATAAGAGAGTTATCAGAAAAGCTAAATTTAGATAGAAATGATGTAGAAAAAGTAATTGAAGAGGAAGAGGACTATGTTTATAGCCATTTTGAGAGAAATATAGGTGTAGTTTCAAATTATAGATTTATCATAGTAGGAGATGCAAACACAGTAATAGGAGTAACAAAATTTTTAGCTAATGACTACAGTCAAGTACCATTACTTGCAGTAATAACAGATGATATTCCTAAAGTTTATCATGCAAAAATAGAAGAAGTTGCAAATTTAGAATATGGAAGAAAACCTAAGGTTGTTTTTGAAACTGATAAATGGAAAATAAGTGAATTAATAAGAGAATTTGAAGATGAAGCTACACTCCTTATGGGAAGTAGTTTTGAAAAAGAAATAGGAAATGAATTGGACATATTCACTACGCTAGTAAGTTATCCAAATACAGAAACGTTTATTATTAACAAGGGTTACGCTGGTTATAGAGGATGTTTAACATTTCTTGAAGATTTATATAATAACAATTAACAAAAAATGAAAAGAAATAAAGGAGGATTTTCAAATGGCATTTAATTTAAATGGATCAAATGTTCCAACGAGAGAAGCTAGACTAGGTTCTATAACAGGTTACAATGGCAACATTCATGATCTTGTAAAGAAATCGCAGTGTGGAGGACTTAAAAATAGAGACAGATGTTTTAGCCAGTCAAGCTCCTGTAATGCTGGATGTGCACTAGGTCAACTTTCTGGAATAAGAGATATAGCAATAATAAACCATGCACCATCAGGATGTACGGCTATAGCACCAGGAGTAACTGTATCAAATGATCAACTTGCAAAAAAAAGAGGAGTAACTAATGCTACTGTGTTTATAGGCACAGATATGAATGAGAAGGATACAGTATTTGGTGCAACAACAAGTCTTAGAGAAATAATATTAGAAACTTACAAAAGGTATAAACCTAAAGCGATATTTATAGGAACATCTTGTGTAACAGGCATAATTGGTGAAGATGTTGATAGCGTTGTTGATGAATTAAAAGCAGAACTTCCAATACCTATAGCGCCTGTACACTGTGAAGGATTTAGATCTAGAATATGGGCCTCTGGCTTTGATGAATCCGATCATGCAGTGCTTTCAAGTATTGTTAAACCAGCAAAAACCAAAAGAAACATTATAAATTTTAAAAATTTTTTTGAAAGTGCCAGGGAGGACATAATTGAAATATTTAAAAATTTTGATGTAGAGCCACTTTTCTTGTATCAAAATTCAACAGTAGAAGAATTGTCAAGGCTTTCAGAATCACTAGCTACAGTTTGCATATGTGGTACTTTAGGAACATATCTAGGAAATGGATTAGAAGAGAAATTTGGAGTACCTTATGTAAGAACAATAAATCCATTAGGAGTAACAGGTTTTGAAACTTGGCTTAGGCAAATTGGCGAGGTAATAGATAAAAAACAGCAAGTTGAAGATTATATAGCAAGAGAAAGAGCAGAGTATCTTCCTAAAATTGAAGAAGTCAAAAAAGAACTGAAGGGACTTCGTGCAGTACTTGGAATGGGACCAGGATACACTTTTGAAGTAACAAGAGTTCTTCAAGAACTTGGAGTTGAGGTAGTATGGGCAGCAGCATGGCATTATGATAAGAAGTATGATAATGCAAAGGTTCCACCAGCATTAGACTATCTATTGGAAAACTCACCAAATAACTTTAAATTAAGTATAGCGGATCAACAAAATTTTGAAATACTTAATATACTTAATGAATATAAACCAGATATATATTTTTCAAGACATCCAGGAACTACAGTATGGGCCATAAAGCAGGGGATACCAGCACTATATGTTGCAGATGAATATATGATTTTTGGGTATAAAGGTACATTAAATTTTGCACACTCACTCCTTGATACAATAAAAAATAGAAGTTTTGAAAAAAATCTTGCTGCAAGAGTAAAACTTCCGTATACAGACTGGTGGTACAAACAACAAAATGGAAAATTCCTAAGAGAGGAGCAAAAATAATGACAAAAATATTAGACCAACCAAGATATAAATGCGCAATGACAGCAATGCAAACAGTTCAAGCAATTACTAGGGCTATACCAATATTACATTCAGGTCCTGGTTGTGCAGAAAAGTTAAATGGTAGTGTAGGAAGTTCTGGATATTTTTCACCACATATATATCCATGTACAAATATAAGTGAAAAAGAAGTTGTGTTTGGAGGTGAAAAGAGATTAAAAGAGACTATAGAAAATTCCCTTAAGGTTATAGACGCTGACTTATATGTAGTATTGACTAGTTGTACGTCTGAAATTATAGGTGATGATGCATTTGAAGTAGTTCGTTCTTTTAAAGATTCAGACAAACCTGTAATATATGCATCAACTCCAGGGTTTAAAGGCAACAACTATAATGGACATGACTGGGTAATAAAAGCAATTATTGAACAGTATCTAAAACCTTCTGATGAAAAAATCACAGGACTTGTAAACATATGGTCAGGTCCTCCAATGCATGATCCCTTTTGGCTTGGAAATCTAAGAGCACTAGAAAAACTTGTGGAAGAGTTAGGACTAATACCCAATACAATATTTGGTCAAGGGAGAGGACTTGAAAACATAGATAAAATTCCAAAAGCAGATTTTAACTTATTAGTATCACCATGGGTTGGAATTGAAACTGTTAAACTTCTAGAAAAAAAATTTGGTACACCTTATTTACATTATCCTACTATACCAATAGGAGCATTTGAGACAACTAAATTTTTAAGGGAAGTAGGAAAGTTTGCGGGAATAGATGATGAAAAAACTCAGAAGATAATTGATAAACATGAGGATGAATATTACTACTATATTGAAAGGTTTGCAGATGTTTTTCTAGAGACACGTGTAATGTCAAAAAGATTTGTAGTTGTTTCGGATGCACAATATTCCCTTGCAGTTACAAAATTCTTAGTAAATGATTTAGGACTTTTTCCATCAAAACAGTATATAACTGATGATACGCCAAATGAATATAGAGATTGGATAAGAAATCAATTTAAAACTTTGAACTATGGTATAGAAGCAGAGGTGGAATTTTCAACGGATGGATATTTGATTCATGAGGAAATTAAGAATGCAGATTTCTTTGGCTATCCACTTATTTTAGGAAGTTCATGGGAGAAACAAGTTGCTAAAGAGACTAATGCTCACTATCTTACAATTTCATGGCCTATAGTTGAAAGACTAGTTATAAATGGTTCATATGTAGGATATGCTGGTGGTCTTAAGCTTTTAGAGGATATATATTCAGTAGTACTTACAAGATTTAATTAAGGCGCATTCAAAAAATATGTCTAAGTATAGGAAAGGGTGGTAAATATGTCTAGCAATACAATCAAAGTAAATAAGGATGATAAATTTAAGAAATTGTCCAATATACATCCATGCCTTGGGGGAGAGGCTCACACAAAATATGGCAGAGTTCATTTACCTGTAAGTCCAACTTGTAATATACAATGTAAGTTTTGCAAAAGAGATTGTAATGAGGATGAGGATAGACCAGGAGTTGCAAATGGAATTCTACATCCAAAAGATGCAGTAGCAACGGTTAAAAAAGCACTTGAACTTTGTCCAGAAATAACGGTTGTTGGAATAGCGGGTCCTGGTGATACTTTAGCAACAGGATATGCTATAGAAACCTTTAGACTTGTACATGAAGCATATCCAGATTTAGTTGAATGCCTTAGTACAAATGGACTTTTACTTGAACGTTATGCTGACGATCTCTATGAAGCTGGAGTTAGCACAATAACTGTAACTGTTAACGCTGTAGACCCTAAAATTCAAAGCCAAATAATTTCAAATGTAATATTAGATGGTAAAGTATATTTTGGGGAAGAAGCAGCAAAAATCCTTATAGATGCACAATTAAGGGGAATAAAAAAGATAAGTGAACTAGGTGTAATAGTAAAAGTTAATACGGTGCTTGTACCGGGAATAAATGATAAACACATAGAAGAAACAGCAAAAACTGTTAAAGAAGCAGGCGCAACACTGTATAATATTATACCACTGATTCCGCAACATGATCTTAGTCATGTTCCTGCACCTACTTGCCAGCAGCTTGATAATGCAAGACTTGAAGCAGAAAAATATCTAGAGGTATTTAGACATTGCAAACATTGCCGTGCCGATGCCTGCGGAATACCAGGGAAAAAAGATTTATCAAGTTTACTTTATGGAAAACGAAATGATCTTGAAACTTTTTCACACGGTTAAATCTTTATAAGACATAGGACTAATACTTAGAATTGACATAGTAATTTAATTGAGGAGGAAGATATGGTTGAAGATATAAACAGAACTTATAAAAAAAAGGACACTGTTTCACAATGTGATATAGAAAAAATATTGCAACTAGTAAAGACCATAAAGTATGGCTCAATAACACTGGTCATTCAGGATGGCGTCCTTATTCAAATAGAAACTAGTGAGAAAATAAGGCTTAAATAAAAAAGAAAATGTTAAGGAGCTGTTTATAGTGAATTGTAAAATTCCAATAAACAGCTCTATTAGCATTTATATTGGATTCCACATTTTAAATTAAAAAATGTGTTTTTTTATAATTTATGTAGTTATTTCTTTTAGAATAATTTAAAATAAAATTATATAGATATTAAAACAAAGGAGAGTTTTAATTATGATAGTTAAAAAAAGTGAAACTAGGATTGTCACTGGACCAGAAGGTTTTGAAAGGATATTTTTTGCAGGTGGGAAAAAGCTTATGTCTACGCAGGTAAATATGAAGAATGGAGTTGTCGGGCCAAGCCATTCACATCCACATGAACAAGTAAACTACATTTTGTCAGGTAGCTTAGAAGTAACTATAGCAGGTGAAAAAACAGTATTAAATGCTGGTGATTCTTATTATGTTGAACCTAATATAGAACATGGAGCAATAGCTCTCTTAGATACAGTGATGTTTGAGACCTTTACACCAGAGAGGGAAGATCTTTTATAATAAAAATAAAGAAAAATGGAGGTAATAGGAATACCTCCGTTTTTTTATTCTAATTCATTTGTCCTGTTAAGTGCACTTTTTACGCTAGACATAACTATGCCATGAAAACCAGCTTCACTTAAGTAGTGAAGACCATCGATAGTTATTCCTGCAGGTGAAGTCATGGAGTCTGTAATTTGATACGGATGTTTTCCTGTTTCTTTGATTGTAAGAGCAGAAGCAATAATGTTTTCAAGGGCAATAGAAGTTGCATCCTTACGTGAAAATCCAGATTGGACGCCAGCATCAATAAGACCAGCAATAAAGTACATAACATATGCAGGACCAGCACAGCTATAAGCAGTAAAGGCATTAAACATATTTTCCTGAAGGAACATAGTTTGGCCAAGAGAACTTAAAATAGTTTGAACTATAGCTTTATCTTCCTTACTAACTTTATCGTTTGTACTTACAGCACTATAGCCATGTTGTACATCAATCATTGTATTTGGCATAACTCTAACTAATTTATGATTAGCTCCAAATAGTTCTTTTAACTTTTCTAGCTTTATTCCAGCACATATTGAAATAATAGTAGTATTTTCAGAAATGCTGTCTTTTAAGCTTTCTGTAACCTTAAAAATATCTTGAGGTCTAACAGCAATAAAGAGTACATCTGCATTTTTAGCGGCATCAGCAGCTGTTGTGGAATAATGTACTTTATAAGTATTATAAAGATACTCTAATCTTTCCTCCAAAATGTCATAAACCTTTATGTTGTCACTTGATAATACACTTGTTGAAATTAAGCCACGGATTATGCCTTCCGCCATGTTTCCGCCACCAATAAATGAAATTTTATTATTTAGCATAAAAATATTCCTCCCCAAATTCACTTTCCAATACATCTAAATATTCATGGCCAAATAGCTTTACATAGTCATCTAAAACTTTAGAAATTATTAAATTTCCATCACTGGACAGTTCATTTCTTATTGTTTTGCTAAAGGAATATAGAAGATGTGCTGTATGAAAGTTAAAGTCTCTAGTACAGCTAGCTCCTAAATCTTTTTTCTTATTAGCAAGATCTTTTGCAGCTTTTTCAGTTAATGGAGTTTGCCAATGAAATTCACAATGATCATCACCAAAGCTTAAGTTACTAGTGGCACTCATGTGAAAATTACTGTTGAAGCCATTAAACACAGCGTCATCTATATTGATGCAATAATTTCTTCCATATTCTAAAAGGTCATGCTTTTTCCAAGCAGCACACCAAGGACATTTTGTAACGCCATTTATGAATTCGGGATTAGTGCTAATAAGGCACATTTCCATTTCACCTTTTTGGGGGGCCCATTCACCGTAGGCTTGGCTATTTACAAAATTAAGTGAATCTCCATTTTCTACGGCTCTTTCAGCCATTCTATTTCCACGTTCATGTCCATATATATCTACTGCTTTATAAATTAAACCAGATCCATTTTCTTTAAAGGTTTCAATAGTATGTTTTGAGAATAAAGCAAAGAGTGTTGCGTGATGCTCAATAGAACAGTATATAGGTTCATTTATACTCATGTAATCATACTCCCTTTCATAATTTACTAAAGTTAATAACATTGTATAGCAAAGAAGACTAAATTTCTAGTTATATAGTAAGGAGATAAGCATATTAAAGTCATAAAAAGTACACGTGAAAAAATATAAAATAATAATATTTGTCTAAATATAAAAATATGAGTAGAAATTTGTTGACAAAAGAAATAAGCTAATTTATAATCAAAAACAAATCTGATTACTAGGAAAAGTATAACGCAAAGAAATTAAATTGTAAATATAGCTTAGTAAAAAAGCTAAATAAAAGGAGTGATAAAGTTGGAAAAGGCATCAATTAATATCAAAAAAGTAGTACTATTGGCAGGAGCCTTGTGTGCATATTGGATTGGATCTGGTTTTGCAACAGGACAGGAAGTTTTACAATTTTTCGGAGCAAGTGGAACTAAAGGTATACTTGCAGCAATTATATTTCTAATTATAATGAGTTATCTAACTTATACACTATTTGGAATTGGACAAAAAAAGAAGTTTGAAAATCCATATAACGTATTTGAATACTATTGTGGAAAAATTATAGGACAAGTTTATATATGGTATAGCGTTGTGTTAGTATATGCTATATGTGTAGTAATGTTAGCTGGTGGTGGAGCGACAATAAATCAATACTATGGTGTTCCAACATATGTAGGGACAGGTATTATAGCAGTTTTGGCATTAGGTACAACACTACTTGGAGTGGAAAAGCTTATTGATATAATAGGGGTTATAGGACCGGTGAAAATTTTATTTGTAGCTATTGTAGGTATAGCAGGTGTTGCTACAATTTTTGCACATCCAGGTACATTAACAAATGCAAGTAAGCTTATGCCAACACTAGGCTTTAAAGCAGCTTCATCAAATTGGGCATGGTCAGGAGCACTATATGCATTTTTGGCATTGATGGTTAGTATACCTTTCCAAGTTGACTGCGGAGCATCTGCAGGAAGTGAAAAAGAAGCAAGAATAGCAGGACTTACAGGTACTGTTGCCTTTACCGTTGCAATAATATTTTTAACTATAGCTGAAGTTGTTTATGATAAGTTAATAGCAGGACAACAAGTTCCAACACTTACAATTGCAAAGCACATATCACCAGCTTTAGGATTAATTTTTTCAGTACTTATAGTTGTAAGTATATATTCAGCTGTGGCATCATTTCTTTTAGTTACAGTAAGAAAATTTGCAAAGGATAGAACTAAGAAGTTTAATATTATTGCTATAATATTAACAGTTGTTGCTACATTATTTGGTGGGATAATTCCTTTTGATAAGTTAGTAAATATACTATATCCATTAGCAGGATATTCAGCTATAGTATTTGCTGGCTTTATTGTTGTAAAGGGCATTAGAGAAAAAATTTCTAAGACTGATGATATGTTAGATGAGGCTAGCTAGCATTAAGCGAAAAACCAATAATATGATTGACTTCATTTAGCTAGACTAAATGAAGTTTTTTTATGTCCAACTGAGAAGTATGCTATAATCTATTTAGGTTAGCTTGAAAGGAGAGTTTCTATGACTAAATCATTAGTTCTAGCAGAAAAACCTTCAGTTGGAAGAGACATTGCTAGAGTTTTAAAATGCACTAAAAAGGGAAATGGATATATAGAGGGTGAAAAATATATAGTAACATGGGCACTAGGACACCTTGTAACACTAGCGAACCCAGAAGCTTATGATGATAAGTATAAGGCATGGAGAATGGAAGATTTACCGATGCTTCCAAAGTTTTTGAAACTTGTAGTTATAAAGCAAAGTGGTAAACAGTTTAATTCTGTAAAAGAACAATTAAACAGAAAAGATGTAAACGAGGTTATAATAGCGACTGATGCTGGGCGTGAAGGAGAATTAGTTGCTAGATGGATAATAGAAAAGGCACATATAAAAAAGCCGTTAAAGAGACTTTGGATATCTTCTGTTACAGATAAAGCTATTTTAGATGGATTTAAAAATCTTAGAAGTGGCAAGGAATATGAAAATCTATATGCTTCAGCGGTATCACGTTCAGAAGCAGATTGGTTTGTAGGGTTAAATGTAACAAGAGCTTTAACATGTAAATATAACGCACAACTTTCGGCAGGGAGAGTACAGACACCAACACTTGCAATGATTGTTGAAAGAGAAGAAGAAATAAAAGGGTTTAAGCCTAAAACTTTTTATAGTATTTCAGGAATTGCTAAGGGCGTTAAACTTCAATGGCAAAAAAAAGATGGAAACATAAATACATTTAATGAAGAAGAAGCTAAATCTGTAGCGAATAAGATAAGTGGAAAGATGGGCGAAGTAACAGATGTACATGAAAGTGATAAGAAAAGTTACGCACCAGGACTTTATGATTTAACAGAACTTCAAAGAGATGCAAATAGAATGTTTGGATATTCACCCAAACAGACCTTGTCTATAATGCAAAGACTTTATGAAAACCATAAGCTTTTAACATATCCAAGAACAGATTCAAGATTTATTCCTAGGGATGTTGTTGGAACCCTTGGTGAAAGACTTAAGGCAATATCTATAGGACAGTACAGCAAATTTGCGTCAGAAATACTTAGAAGTGGCATAAAAACAAATAAAAGTTTTGTAGATGACACTAAGATTTCAGATCATCATGCTATAATTCCAACAGAGCAAAGGGTTAGCTTAGGGGCACTTAGTGGTGAGGAATTAAAAATTTATGATTTAGTTATAAAGAGATTTCTAAGTGTTATGTTGCCACCTTTTGAATTTATGCAAACAACAATAAAGGCAGAGATTAGCGGTGAGACATTTATAGCACATGGAAAAGTAATTAAGTCAAAGGGCTGGAAAGCTGTTTATGATAGAGGCGAAAGCTTTGAGGACAATGAAGATTCAAATGAAGGAATTAAAGAACAGACTTTGCCGAAACTTAATAGAGGAGATAGCATAAGTTTAACTGGAGTTAATGTTCATAGTGGACAGACAAAACCACCAGCAAGATTTAATGAAGCAACGTTATTATCAGCCATGGAGAAACCACAAAAATATATAAATATAAAAAGTGAATATGCTAAAACGTTAGGAGAAACAGGTGGACTTGGAACTGTTGCTACAAGAGCTGATATAATAGAAAAACTTTATAAAACCTTCTATATTGAAAAAAAGGGTAAGGATATACACCCAACTTCAAAAGGAAAACAAGTTATAGAACTAGTTCCAGAGGATTTAAAATCACCAATACTTACGGCTAAATGGGAAAAAGATCTTGAAGCAATAAGTAAGGGGAGATTAAACAGTAAAACTTTTATTGGAAACATGAGAGATTATGCCACAAAGCTTGTAGATGACGTAAAGGGAAGTAAGGATAAGTTTAAACATGACAATCTTACGGGTAAAAAGTGTCCACAGTGTGGAAAATATATGCTTGAGGTCAGCAGTAAAAATGGAAAAATGCTTGTATGTCAAGACAGAGAATGTGGGCATAGGGAAAGTTTAAGTAGATTTACAAATGTAAGATGTCCTGAATGTCATAAGAAGTTAGAACTTCGTGGAGAAGGAGATGGCAGAATATACATTTGTACAACATGTAACTTTAGAGAAAAATATTCTTCCTTTGAAAAGAGATTTAAAGATAAAGGCAGTAAGTTAAATAAAAAAGATGTATCAAATTATATGAAAAAAATGAAAAAGGAAAATGATGAACCAATAAATTCAGCATTAGCAGAAGCATTAGCTAAGCTTAAATTAGATAAATAAATATATATATAGCCACCCAATAGGATAATTATATTGGGTGGCTATATATTTTAATGTGGATTATTTACACTAAAAGGGAGTACAATACATTTGTAAAGCTTTATGGAAAAACATGACGAGCTACAATTCAATAAAAAAGGAGAGAGTGTATGACTAAAGAGAAAGAAGAACTGATATTAAATTTAGAGAGGATTAAGCATAACCAGTATAAGCTTAATGAGGGCGAAAAGGCAATTGATTTTGCAAAATGTATGCTTAAATACATAGGAGATATTAATCCGGAATTAAGAGATGACTTGATTTATTTTACATTTTGCAATTGGATTTATGAAAAAGATTACTTTAATAATAAAGAACTTATTAATATACTAGATATAATATTAGATGAAAATCATTTGTTTTTTCATATAGGAAATGAATATGATAATACGGTATTTACAAGAACATTTTCAGTACTTATTGTAGATTTATTATTAGGGAAAGAAAGGCAAAAATCATTTTTAAATACGGAAAAATTTATAAAAATTAAAAATAGCTTAATTAAGTACTATAATGAAGAAAATGATTTGCGTGGTTATTTGGATAATATGGGATGGGCCCATGGAGCAGCTCATGGAGCTGATGCGATGCTCGAACTGGCAATAAGTAAAAAAACTGACGAAGTGGTCTTATTAGATATTCTAAAAGCATTAGAGAGAGTTTTATATAATGGAAAGTATTTTTTAAGTAATGAAGAAGATGAACGCATGACTAGAGTTGTTTTTGTGATACTAATAAAAGGTTTACTAGCTAAAGATAGGTTAATTCATTGGATTGAAGGGCTATCAAAGTGTATTGAGTCAGAGTATAGCCGTGAACAATATATTACAAGGGTTAACACAAAAAACTTTATTAGGTGTCTATATTTTTCATTAATGCATCTAAAAAATACAGATGATATTACCGATGTCCTATTCAAAGTAGAAGAAAGATTAAATAAATTTATTAAAACAGATAAACAGATATTAAAAGAGCTAGATTTATAAACGAGGAATATTAATTATGTATAGACATGAGAATAAAGCAACAGAAATATTAATACCACAGGTTACTCCTAAAGGCACAACCTGTGGTTAAAATACATATTTGAGTTATCTTTAAATAATAAGATGTATAAATTAAGTTTACTATTTTTCTGACGTAGTAGGAAAAATTTCCTTTTTCAATTCAACAAACTAATACAACTACTTTACTCTAAATCTTCAAAATCAAAAGCAGCAGATTTTGTGTAATTTGTAACTTTTGCTTCAAAGAAATCTGTCTTTGTACTGTTTAATCTTGAAAAAGCATCAATCCACTCCATTGGATGATTCATGTTGTCCTTATATATAGGCTCAATGCCAATAGCCATAAGTCTTAGATTTGCTAGGTACTTGATATAGCTATCAATTAGAGCATCGTTAAGTCCTAAAATTTCATTTCCAGTTACATACGTGCCCCAATTAATTTCATGTTCAACACCTATTTTCATCATTGATATAAATTCTTTTTCAAGCTTGTCATCAAATAATTTTTCATTTTCTTTTTTTAATTCTTTTATTATATTTTGAAAAAGTACCAGATGTGTTATTTCATCTCTATTTATATATTTAAAAATTGTACTTGTAGCTGTCATTTTTCCTTGTCTTGCAAGAGTGTAAAAAAAGCTAAAACCTGAATAAAAATAAATTCCCTCAAGAATATAATTTGCCATGATAACCTTAAAGAAATTTTCGTCAGTTGGCTCATCGCTAAACTGCTGATAAATTCCAGCAATATATTTATTTCTTTCTAAAAGATGCTCATCATCTCGCCATTCATCATATATCTTGTCACGAGTAACGGGATTTGTTACTGTATCTAAAATGTAGGAATAACTTTGAGCATGAATTTCTTCTTGAAAAGTTTGAACACTTAAAAGTGAAGAAACCTCTGAAGCAGTAATATATCTAGATATATTAGGTAAATTTTCAGATTGCACTGAATCAAGAAAGTTTAAAAAGGATATTATCTTATCAAAAGCTCTTCTCTCACCATCGGCAAGATAAGGAAACTGTTTTATATCCTCATTTAAGGCAATTTCTTCAGGAATCCAAAAATTATTAAGCATTGTTCTGTACATATCACTTGCCCAACTATATTTTATTCTGTTCCATTCTCTTAAGTTTGTGGTATTTCCGTTAATCATTGATTCAGTGCCGCGGACACCTGACTCATTAAATATTTTCTTTTTTAGCATATAATAATACTCCTTTATATATTAACTTGAACAGCTTGTGCATTCATCGACTTCTAAGGATCTATTCCGTATGTAATAAATAGTCTTTACTCCTTTTTTCCAGGATTCAACATACATATCAAGGATATCTTTTGCTTTAACTTCAGGTGTAATATATAAATTAAAGGACTGAGCTTGGTCTATGTGTCTTTGACGCACAGCACAAGCTTTTATGCTCCATTGTTGATCGATAGTATGAGCTTCTTTATAAAACCATTGATTATCAAAGTTTAAATCAGGTGCAGTTTTAGGAGTAAAGCTGCCTTTCTTTTCTTCAATGAAAAATTTTTTAAATACAGGGTCAATGCCAGCAGTTGTATTTGCAATGTTGGATGTACTGCCAGTTGGAGCCACAGCCATAATATATCCATTTCTTATACCATATTTTTTTACATCTTCTTTTAACTTAAGCCATCTATCAGAAGTATAATTCCTTCTATCAAAATATTTGCCACTCTGCCATTCTGAGCCTTTAAATGCAGGATAAGCGCCTCTTTCCTTTGCAAGTTCAATGGAGGCCTTTATAGCTTGATATGCAATTTCTTCAAAGAGTTCATCCGCAGAGGTTAGGTGTTCTTCACTTTCCCATCTGATTTTATTGTTTGCTAGATATTGATGATATCCACTAGTTCCAAGTCCAACCGCTCTGTATTTATTACTTGTGATTTCAGATTCTTTAACTGGAAGGCTGTTTAAGGTAATTACATTGTCAAGCATTCTAATTTGAAAAGGTATTATGTCTTTAAGCTCTTCTTTTTTAATCTTTCCTAAATTGGTAGAGTTTAGATTACAAGTAACCATATCTCCAGCTTTAACTTTTGTAATAACTTCATCATCACCACCATCAGATAAGATGACTTCTTCTAACAATTCACTTTCACTCATATTTTGAGCAATCTCATGGCATAAGTTTGAAGAATATATCATTCCTTTATGCTTATTTGGATTAGCACTATTTACAGTGTCCCTGAAGAATATAAAGGGTGTTCCAGTTTCAACAGCACTTTTCATGACTTTTTTCATTATATCGAGGGCTTTTATTGTTTCTCTTGAGATGTTTTCATTTGCCTCACATTCAAGATATCTTTTTGTAAAGGCTTTGTCATCGCCGTCGTCAAAAAAGTTTTCCAAACTATAGCCCATAAATTTTTTAACCATGTAGGGATCAAAAAGAGACCAAGTTTTTCTAGCTATAAGCCTTTCCATAAATAAGTTTGGAATGCTTAAAGCAGGAAATATATCGTGAGCTTTTCTTCTATCATCACCATTGTTCGTTCTAAGATCAAGGAAGTCATATAAATCTTTGTGCCAAATATCTAAAGTGATAGATGCACTGCCTTTTCGTTTTCCAAGTTGATCTACAGCAACTGCTGTATCATTGTACAAACGAACCCAAGGAATGACACCGCCAGAAGCATTTTTGTGACCACGAATCTCACTATTTAAAGCTCTTATTTTACCAGCATATATACCAAGGGCACCTCCGTGTTTTGAAACTTGTGCAAATTTTTGATTCACATCATAAATTGACCAAAGATTATCACCTACTACAGATATAAAGCAACTGCTAAGCTGAAAAAATGGAGTCCCAGCATTGCCTAAAGTTGGTGTTGCAACAGTAGCTTTAAGTTCACTTAATATGTCATAGAATTTTTTAGCGTAATAGAGCTTTTTATCTCCTTCTGGAATCGCTAGATGCATTGCTATGGTCATAAATCTTTCTTGTGGAAGTTCTAAAATTTCATCACTATAACCTTTTATAAGATATCGATCATTTAAGAGCTTTAAACCTTCATAATTAAAAAGATTATCTCTTGCTGGCTGTATATATAATCCAAGTTCCATTATGTCTTTTTCTGTATAGTTTTCTAATAAGTAGCTGCCATATAAATTTTTTTCTGTAAGAGTCTTTACTAGAGAAAAATAATTACCATAACCAAAATAATCATAATCTCTATTTATTCTTGCTTCCTTATATAAATCATATATTAAAAGTCTTGCAGCTACATATTGCCAATTAGAGTTAGCCTTTTTTATAGTATTTCCGGTAATATCACTTTCGGTTTGAATTATTTTTTCAATAGCAGTTTGAATTAAAATTTTCTGAATTTCTTTTGTAGTCATTCCATCTCTAAATTGAATTCTAGAATCCATTTCTAATTCCAGTGGATCACAATCGTTAATCCCGTTACAAGCAAAGCTTACCATCTTTTTTGTTTTTTCAACGTAAAGAGGTTCGAATTCCCCGTTTCTTTTTTTTATTCTAATATTCATAATACACACATCCTTAACACTCTACTAATGCGTTTTGCAGATAATTAATATTTTTTAATAATTACTTTTAATTATATAGCATTTTCATGTTAATAGCAACATTTCACATACTTTTCACATTATTGGTTTACAATATTTTAAAAATAATGTGGTAAAATATAAGTTATTGGATTAACAATATAACATTGAGGTGATAAGTTTGGACAAAATAATTTATCTAGTTGAAGATGAACGAAGTTTAAATATTTTGCTTGAAAAATATCTTATGAGGGAAGGTTATAAAGTAACAACTTTTCATGATGGTAATTCTGCTAAGGACAGGATAAAGGATATGCCTGACCTGTGGATATTAGATATAATGCTGCCGGGTATAGATGGCTATGAGTTGATTAAAAGCATAAAACAAAACAATAAAGATACTCCAGTTATATTTATGTCAGCAAGAAATGAAGAACTAGATAGAGTAGTTGGGTTAGAACTTGGAAGTGATGATTATTTGTCTAAACCTTTTTTACCAAGAGAATTAGTAATAAGAACAAATAAGCTTATGGAGAGAGTATACGGTGATACTGACAGTGATGAGAGAGATATAAGTGTTGGAGAATACATAATTAGTGAAAAGCAGAGATTAGTGTTTTTCAAAGGTGATGAGGTTCAGCTTACAAATAAAGAATTTGAGTTGTTAAGTTATCTTGCTGAAAACAAAAACAACTTGATTTCTAGAGAACAAATTTTAGTAAATGTATGGGGAAATGATTATTTTGGATCTGACAGAGTTGTAGATGATACAATACGAAGACTTAGAAAAAAAGTAAATAAGTTATCAATTGAAACTGTATATGGATATGGATATAAGTTGGTTATTAGGTTATGAAAATGCTTAAAATAAAATCGTTAACAATGAGAATATGGATGACCTTTACAATAATGATTTTAATAATAATATGTTGCATAACATTTTTATATTTATTCGCATTTAGAGCTTTTGATGAAAGTGCAAAAATACAGGATTTAAAAACATATCATGAGATGTTAATTAAAAATAACAATTTTAATCAACCTTTAAGATTCGATAAATTTAGAAATTTAATGGGGAGTGAAAATTTTGTTGTAAACATACAAGAAGGCAAATCTGAAATTAAAGATGTTAATAAACCAGTAGAAGGTCCACAACCTAGAAATAATGAAGAAAAAACATGGATGACCGGCTATGTAAAGGGCGTTACATCTGAAAAACAATTTAAAGAGTATCATAATAATATGAAATTTTTATTTATAATAAGTCCTATAAAGTCTGATACAGGACAGAAATCTTATTTTATAACATATATGCCCTATATGGCAGATAACGGAATTTTATACCAGATTATTATATTTGGAATTGCATTCATAATAATAGGTTTTTTTACAGCAAAAATTGTAGCGTCGTATATTTCAAAACCACTTAAAGAACTTGAAAATTATACAAAGAGAATAGCTAGTAAAGATTGGAATAAATCAATTGAAATTAAAAGTGATGATGAAATTGGTAGCCTTGCTAAGTGCATGAATAGTATGCAGAAAGAACTAAAACATGCTGAGGAAAATGAAAAGATGTTTCTTCAAAGCATATCACATGATTTAAAGACACCGGTTATGGTAATTATGAGCCATGCAGAAGCTATTATTGATGGAGTATATATAGATTCTGTTGAAAAGACGGCGGAAATAATAAAAGATGAAGCTATAAGTCTTGAAAAAAAGATAAGACAGATGTTATATTTAAATACACTTGATTATGTGCTAGAGAATAATATTGAAAATCAGGGTATAGATTTAAATAGTGTTCTTGGCAAAATGGTAGACAGATTTGAAGTTTTTAATTTTGATATAAAACTAGAGTTAAGTGAAAACAATGTTGTTGTGTTTGGTAATGAAGAAAAGATAAAAATATCTATTGAGAATATACTAGACAATGCTCTTAGGTATGCAAAAGACAAGATAATATTAAGGCTTAAAAAAGAGGATGATTTTGCCATCTTAGAAATTTACAATGATGGAAGTAATATTGAAAACAAAAGCATAGAACGCATATTTGATAATTTGTATAAGGATAAAACGGGAAATTTTGGCCTTGGACTTGCAATATCTAAAAAAATAATTGATTTTTATGGTGGAGAAATAAAAGCCGTAAATAGAGAAGTAGGTGTAAGTTTTATAATAAGATATCCTATTAAAAGCAATCAGCAGTGATGTTGACTGCTTTTTTATCACATAAAATTCACATAGACATTCTACATTGTAACTATAATTATTTATTATAATTATTTTAATAACATTAATTGAGGTGAATTTTATGGAAAACAATATAGTTTATAGCGTTGTAGTACCTTTATACAATGAGGAACTTGTTATTTTTGAAAGTTATAAAAGACTTAAAGAGGTTATGGATAAAACTGGAGAGAAATATGAAATTGTATTCGTAAATGATGGTAGCATAGATGCAACAAGAAAAAAAGCGGAACTTATTTGTAATAAAGATCGAGGAGTTAAGCTAATAAATTTTTCTAGAAACTTTGGACATCAAGCAGCAATAACGGCTGGTATGGATGTGGCCGTTGGGGACGCAATTGTGGTAATAGATGCGGATCTTCAGGATCCTCCAGAAGTTATTTTAGAAATGATTGAAAAGTGGAAACAAGGTTATGAGGTTGTATATGGTAAAAGGATTAAAAGAGAAGGTGAAAGTTTTTTAAAAAAGTTCACAGCAAAAACATATTATAGAATATTAAAAAGCATGACAAGTGTAGATGTACCTGTTGATGTTGGTGATTTTAGACTAATTGATAAAAAAGTGTGCGCTGCATTAGCATCACTTCCAGAAAAAAATAGATATGTACGAGGGCTTGTAAGTTGGGTTGGATTTAAACAAACCTACGTTGAGTTTGTTAGGCATGAAAGGTTTGCAGGTGAAACAAAATATCCACTAGGTAAAATGATTAAGTTAGCAATGGATGGAATAACATCTCTATCACATAGGCCACTTATATTTGTAAACTACATTGGTACGGCGTGTTCTCTTATTGGGTTAATTTCCACTATTGTAATAATTATGAGAAACATAATATACCAACATAACATTTTAGATTTATCTTTAATTTTATCATTGAACACTTTCATGTTTGGTTTAGTATTTATTAGTCTTGGAATTATGGGGCAGTATATTGGAAGAATTTTTGATGAGGCAAAAGATAGACCTATGTATATAATAGACAACATAATAAGTTATAGAGATGTAGATATAAAATAAAGTTAAACTAACACTCGTGTTGGTGATTTGACACCATCTGAGTGCTAGTTATATTAAGAAACATTTAACTTAATCAGATGCTTCTTAATATATTGTTTATGCTTTCACTTACGTTAAGTCTCTCTTCAGTTACAAAATTATTATCAAAGTCTAACTCAAAACACCTAGAAAATGAATAATATAAATTGATTTTTTGATAGTAGGTTTCAAGCTCATATAAGCTCTTTAAAAAGCATTTAGGTTTTGATAAATAAAGTCTCTTAGTCAAAAATACCTCATCAATGTAATTCAAAAATGCATCTAATAAATCCTTATTAGATATGTCAAATGGCACACTTAAAAGCTTCCATTGAATGCGCTCATCTAATTTATAGTCCCTGATGCTATCAAGTACCATTAGATATTCAGTTATGTCCATTTTTTTATAAAAATGAACCTTTTCAGCCTTAGTACTCCATAGAGCAAGTTTTTCTCTAAGAGATAATTCTTGAACCATTAAAATTTCATCACTTGGTCCCACAACAGCCTGTTCTATCTCTCTATCATTAACTTTCAAGTTTTCACTTATAAAATCCTGTACGTTGTTAAAGGTAGCCACGTAACCAATATCATAAATTCCTTTCCTACCAGCTCTGCCAGCTATCTGTTTTACTTCTCCTGAATTTAAATACCTAATTTCATTGCCGTCAAATTTTTTTATATCCATAAATATAATTCTTTTTATTGGAAGATTAACCCCCATACCTATGGCATCAGTAGTAATCAATATTTTATTTGTTCCATTTATGAATTGTTCATACTGTTTTTTTCTAACTTCAGGAGGCAAATCTCCATAAATTATACTGGCCTTTATGCCAAGTTCTGAATAATAAGATGCAAGACGCAATACATTTTTTTTAGAAAATGTAACAAGTGCATCACCTTCCGAAGCGTTACTGTATGAGAAAGTTTTGTAGTCCATTTTAAGTGGGATATTACGTCTGTATTCTTTAATTTCATATTCATCGGCACAATCATCAAGTATTTTCTTTAAAATTTTAATGGAGTTAATGGAACCACAAACATGGATCTCACTGCATTTTATACCTAAAACAGCTTTTGTCCAAGCCGCACCTCTTTGATCATCATCAATCATTTGAATTTCATCTATAACAGCAACATCATAATATTTATTTATGTTTAATTTTTCTATGGTACATGATATATGGTTTGCACCTTCCACAATAATTTCTTCTTCACCAGTTAATAAGCTACACTTAATACCCTCATTGTTTAGCTTTTCATAGTTTTCTAAAGCTAGTATTCTAAGAGGAGAAAGATAAATACCATTTGAGGCCATTTTAAGCTTTTCCATAGCATTATAAGTTTTTCCGGTATTGGTTTCACCAAGATGAAGTACAAATTTTCTTTTTAAACTTCTTGTAGCTTTATATTCATTTTTAGGATTTGAAGGAAAAACTTTATCAAATTCATTTGATATAATATCTGGAATATGTTCAGTGATTAATACACTTATAATCCCAGATTTCATGTAACTACTGTAATTATGCTCAATTACATCTTCAAAAATAAAGTTGGTACTATTTTGAAGATTATAATTCTTCAGTAGCACTCTTGAAACATCATTAAATAGAGATATATAATCCTCATAAACAGGCTGAAAATCTCTTAAATTTTCATTTTCTAATTCTTTTAACTGCTTAAGTTTTTTTCTTATTGCAGCTTCATGTTCCCAAAGAGAACCCGGCTTAGTATGTTTAACCACTTCCATAGTTTGACTAAACTGATTTTTTATCTTTCTAAAATTTCTTTCTATTGTAGCGGGTTTCATATTTAGGCCTCCAAATCAAAATTAATTTTGAGAATTACGATGAGAGAAAAAATTCATTATATAACATATTTCATTATCGTCTACATCAATAAAATACTTATTGTATATAAATATTAAATTTTCTTTTATAATATTATATATAATGATATTTTCTTGTATAAATTCAGTTTTGCCAGGATATTCAATTGAAATGTTCCCCTTTTTTAGTCTACTGATTGCAAAGGCTAAGTGTAGTGTTATCCCAATTAGAGTATCGTCCTCTAATTTAATCTTTAATTTACTTTCAGTATGACTTATAAATTGAGATATGTCTTCATACAATTCGTTACCATCAATATTATCAATGTTTTCTTTTATGATAGAAGACATTTTAAGTATAACCGATTTTGTATCAACACATTCTTGTAATTTATCCATGACTTTCATACTTAGCACATCATACATATTATACTGCTTAATGTCTACATCTATAGGGAAAGAGGTAATGATAAATAGTATTTCTTTTTTCTTTTGTATTTTAATCAGTTGTTCTTTAAAATATTTTTTATCTAAACAGTTTAACGGAATTATTTCGAATAATTCTTTGTCATATTTAAGATTATTCTTTAAAAAACTTTTTAATGCTAAAGACCCACCTTCACCTGTGAGACATGCAGTAATTATTACTATTTTATTTTTATCTGTAACGCTTTCCTGCAGTTTATTATTTACATAGACATAAGAGTTTATTGATGACACATCATCATATATGTCATCGATTGAAAGACCAAGTAAAGCCTTTCGTGTTGCTTCTATTACGTGCAAGGTAGATACAAGTGGAAAAACTTTTACAGGAACTTTAAACTCACTCTCAATTATTTCACCAAAAGTAGTTAGTGAACCCATATCAACTAAAAGTATATAACCACTTGTGGTAAAATTTTTTCTTACTATAGTTCTTAAATTCTCAAGTACTACTGATGGCTTAACTTCAATTGGTGAATTAATGCCAATAGCAAATTTTTCACCAAGCAAGTCATTGGCAACATCAGCCATAGAGGTTGCAGTTGATTTTCCATGAGCAATAAGGATAACATTAACTTTATCTATACCTTTTTGAGAATATTTGTCATCATCTACTAAAAATAAGGTTAAATATCCAGCTTCATCTTCTGGAATCTCATGGTGAATATGGTTTTCAATCTGATCTTTAGCGTGTAGTGCTATAGCATATTCAGCTGGATAAAGGGTTTTTATTTTATTAAGCTGCGGATTTACAATTGTTTTATTATTGTATACTCTTGTAATCAAAGTATTGATATGGAGTGCTAAAGCAGTATAAACATTATTGTTTAAATTTCTTTTTAGAGAAGTAACTATTTGATAAACTACTTTATCTACAAAGTCTAGTATGTCCTCACCTAATATATTTAAAAGGTTCTTTCTGTTTATTTCCTCAGATACACCAGTTATATATTTTTCAAAATACTTAGTTATATCTTTTTCTAAAATATTTTCAATATCAATATCAGGAATGCCCTTATATTTTAACTTATCCAATTTTTGTTCTATAATGTCATAGATACTATCATTTTCTCTATCAGAATGTTGCTGATTATTTTCATCATTAGTGCTAAATTTAAAGTATTCTATTTCCTCACTAACTAGCTTATTCCATAATATTCTATGCTCTTTTTCTTTATAAAGCCCTTCTTTAATATATAGTGGTAAACTATTGCTGTTTATTCGAACATCTGTCTTTATATTTGTTAATAATTCTGAGTAAGCCTTAGCACAAACAAGTTGAATGTCACTTTTAAGTTGGCCAATATTATTTGTACAATCATATGATAAAAAAGCTCTCATTGTATTTAAGGATACATGAATAACCCTATTTAATTTCTCACTTTCATATTTAAAAAAGCTTCGAATTAGATATAGTCTTTCTTCTAAAGTTCTTTCACTAAGAGAAGGAAGAGTGATACACATAGGTATTCTTCTTGTGAAGGTTTTCAAAAGGGATGAATTTGGATTTTCAGTAGTTGCAGATATTATTAGAACATCAGATTTTCTTAATTCATCATCTCCCATTCTTCTAAAGGTACCAGTATCAAGGAATACGAAAAGAGCTTCTTGGCCTTCAGGTGGAAGCCTATGTACCTCATCTAAAAATAATATACCACCGTTTGATTTTTCAATTAAACCAACCTTATCAGAATCTGCACCAGTGTAAGTTCCCTTCTTAACCCCAAAAAGTTGGGAAGTTAGGAGCTGAGAGTTATTTGTGTAATCGGCACAATTAAAGGTTATAAAGGGAGAATCTTTTGATTTAATATTCATTTCAATGGCATAGTCATGCATAAGTGAAGCAAACATGGACTTACCTACACCAGTGCCTCCAAGTATTAAACAGTTCATGCCTTTAGGTGGATAAAGTATGGCTGCTTTTAATTGTTCTACAGCCTGTCTTAGACTAATATTATTTTTTACAAACTCATCTAATTTTGTTTTATTTATAGTAGTGTTTATAGTGTTTGAAACAAAAAACAAAACAGGCCTTCCCGATGTTTTGTAAATTTTACCTTCTTTACAAAGAGTATTAAGCTCATGACTAACATTTGAACGACTTATATTTAAAATAGAGGCTAAATTTTGGGCATCAATTCCATTATTATCGGGTAATTCCAGTAATTTCTCATATATTAGTTCTTTTCTGTTCATTATGGACCTCCTATTGTTTATTAAATGTTAATAAAAACATTATATAGTATAAAAAATAATAATGCTATTATATGTTAAAATCATTGTGTTTGAACACTAAAATGTTTACATAGAAACACTACGTTATAAATTGAAACACTATAATAATTTAAAAAAATATAGGGTGAAATACAAGATTTAAACCATTAATAGTGTTTTGGCACGGTAATTGCTTATAATATTAGTGTAAGGAGAAAATAAATGACAATGGGAAAAGGAGGAGTACAAAATGGATATTGAACAGATAGTTATGAACATAATTATATATTCAGGTGAAGCTAGAGCTTATCTATATGAAGCCCTTAATTGTGCAAAAACAGAAAAATATGATGAAATAGATGGCTTAATAGCAAAAGCAAATGAATCAATTGGTAAAGCACATGATATACAAACTAAAATGCTTCAACAAGAAGCGGAGGGTAAACCTTTAAATGTATCAATATTATTTGTGCATTCACAAGATCACTTGATGACGACGATATCAGAAAAAAATATGATTTTGGAAATTATAGATTTAAGAAAGGTAGTTAATTCTTTATCAAATAAATAAAAAATAAAGGAGAGATTAGTATGACTAGAATTTTATTATTTTGTAATGCAGGTATGTCAACTAGTATGTTAGTTTCAAAAATGAGAAAAGAGGCTGCAAGTAAAGGCATTGACGCTACTATTAATGCATATCCAGAAGGACAGATGGCTAAATATATAGGTGAGGCTGATGTAGTATTATTGGGACCTCAAATTAGATACGTATTACCAAAGGCAAAGATTTTATGTGACAAGAATTCTGTACCAATAGAAATGATAAATACCGCAGATTATGGAATGATGAATGGTGCTAAAGTATTGGAGCAAGCATTAAAACTCGCTAGCAAATAACCAAAACATAAATTAACTAATGTGAAGAGGAGGTTCTATATGAAATTTCCAAAAGATTTTTTCTTCGGCGCAGCTTCTGCATCATATCAAGTAGAGGGTGCATGGAACGAAGATGGCAAAGGTGTTACTAATTGGGATGTATTTTCAAAAATCCCGGGTAAAACTTTTGAAGGTACTAATGGTGATGTTGCTATAGATCATTATCACAGGTATAAGGAAGACATAAAACTTATGGCAGAGATGGGACTAGATTCCTATAGATTTTCTATTTCATGGGCAAGGATAATACCTGATGGCCGTGGAGAGGTAAATGAAAAAGGAATTGAATTCTACAACAACTTAATCGATGAATGCTTAAAATATGGCATTGTTCCTTTTGCAACATTATACCATTGGGATATGCCACAAATTTTAGAAGAGGAAGGAGGTTGGTTAAATAAGAATACAATTGATGCTTTTGTAAAATATGCTAAAGTATGTTTTGAAGCATTTGGGGACAGGATTAAACATTGGATTACATTTAATGAAACAATCGTATTTTGTGGTCATGGATATCTAGAAGGATCACATCCACCAGGAATAAAAAATGATCCTAAAAAATATTTCATGGCAACACACAACGTGGTAACTGCTCATGCTAGGTCTGTTGAGACTTATAAAAAGTTAAGACAATTTGGCGAGATAGGAATTACTCATGTATTTTCACCAGCATTCCCAGTAGATAACAAGGAAGAAAACGTATTCGCTGCTTACCATGCAAACCAGTATGAAATAGCATGGTATTATGATCCAGTACTGAAAGGCACTTATCCTGAATATGTGGTGAAACAACTTAAAGAGCAAGGAATAGTTCCTGATTGGACTGATGAAGAACTAGCAGTAATAAAATCTGCTGCTCCTAAAAATGACTTTATAGGTTTGAACTATTATCAGCCTAGAAGAGTTATTAAAAACAATGATGTTGGAGAAAGTTCGAAGCAAACTAGAGATGGAGCACCTGGAAGTGCATCTTTCGATGGTGTATATAGGACCGTTACAATGCCTGATAAGAATTATACAAAATGGGGATGGGAAATAGCACCTGATGCATTTTTAGAAGGGGTAAGATTATTAAAGTCAGATTATGGTGATATTAAACTTTATGTTACCGAAAATGGCTTAGGTGATGCAGACCCAATAATAGAAGGCGAAGATGTAGATGTTGCTAGAATAAAATTCATAGAAACACATTTAAAAGCAATTAAGAAAGCAATTTCAGAAGGAATTAATCTAAAAGGATATTATGCATGGTCTGCAATTGATTTATTAAGTTGGCTAAATGGATATAAAAAACAATATGGCTTCATCTATGTGGATCAAAAGGATAACCTAAAAAGGAAGAAAAAGCTCTCATTCTATTGGTACAAGAAGATTATTGAAGAGAGAGGCGAAAATATTTAACTTTGTAGGAAGGATTACTCAATGTGAATTTCGCAATAATAGATATATTTCACGAAATATAGGGATTCTTTTTTCAATCAGTTAATGTATGTCTTAGGGTTTTTAGGCAAATAAACATATATTTAAGGGGGAATTATAAAATGAGTAGTAAAGTTGATTCGTTTCAAGAGAAAATCTTACCACCAGTGATGAAATTCGCTAATTCCAAAGTTATTATGGCAATTTCACAGGGCTTTATGATAACTATGCCATTTTCACTTATTGGTTCCATATTCTTATTGTTAGCCAACTTCCCAATACCAGCATGGAATTCTTGGATGACAGGTTTATTTGGTGCGGGTTGGGCAGCTCCACTTAACCAAGTTTCAGATGCAACGTTCAATATATTGGCAATTATAGCTGTATTTGGAGTAGCCTCACAATACGCAAAAAATGAGGGATGTGATTCACTCTCAGCAGGAATGCTTGGAATTGTAGCTTTTCTAGTTGTATCACCTACTTACTTAGCTATTAATGTTGGCGATAAAGTGGGCGGAGTTGTAATGAAACATGCCGATAAGCTTTCAGGAGTTATTCCTACTGGATGGACTGGTGGAAAGGGCATGATTGCGGCTATATTAGTTGGATTATTTACAGGATATGTTTATTCATGGTTTATTACGAGAGATATAAGAATTAAGATGCCAGACAGTGTACCAGAAGGTGTTTCAAATGCATTTTCTACACTTATTCCTGCTGCAGTAATTCTGACAGCTGCAGCATTAGTTTATATCTTCTTCGGTGTTGTTACTGGAGGTACTGCAATTGAATGGGTTTACAAAGTACTAGAAATTCCTATGCAAGGACTTACAGATTCACTTGGTGGAGCAATTGCTATACCATTTATAATTTCTTTCTTCTGGTGGTTCGGTGTTCATGGCGCAGTTCTTGTTAGTGGTGTTATGGGTGCAATATACCAGGCAAATGCTCTTGGAAATCAAGATGTTGTTAAAACTGGTGCAAAATTAATAGCATCTGGAGCAGGAAGAAATGCTCACATAATTGCTCAACAATTCCAAGATAATTTTCTTACCATGGGTGGTTCAGGTATAACAATAGGACTTGTTTTAGCAATGTTCTTCTTCGCTAAGTCAAAACGTCTAAAAACATTAGGTAATTTGGCATTAGTTCCAGGTTTATTTAATATAAACGAACCAGTGCTCTTTGGTTTTGCCATAGTACTTAATCCGTTTATGTTTGTACCATTTTTAATAGTTCCAATAATTTCTGGTTTACTTACCTACTTTGCAATATATAGTGGTTTAGTACCATGTTTTACAGCAGTACAGGCAATATGGACTACTCCACCAATAATATCAGGACTTATAGTTGCAGGTTGGAGAGGCGCAGTACTACAGATTGTTATAATTTTAATTGCAACAGCAATATACTTACCGTTCTTTAAAATTCAAGATGCTCAGTATCTTAAAGAAGAACGTGAGAGTGAATTAGCTATTGAAAGTGATGATAATTTACAAGTTTAAAATAGGGTGATTTATCTTTGAAATAATTTTCATAAACTAATGTAACGCATATGGATTGATGAAAATCAAATCTATATGCGCTTCATTAGTTAAAAATTTTGGAGGTGCAAAAGTGAAAACATTTAAACTAAAAGTTACAGGTACAGGAATTGATGATTTTAACATTGAATATAGTTATTCAACAAATTTTGGCTTTAATTTTGATACTTGTAAATATGAAGGTAGTGAGCAGGAAAGATATGATAAGTTTCTTGTTGATTTAAAAACTAATGGTGAATCTGGACCAGTTAATATAAAAGTTAATATGACCACTCAAAATACTGGGAGAGGTTTTAAGAAAAATGATATTTTAGAAATTAAAGATGTTAAAGCCTTTATTGAAAGACTGGCACGATGATATAGCAGTTCCCAAATAACTGTGAACATATAAGGAATAATTTCTGATTATGGCAGAAATTCAATTTAAGAACAAAAGGAAGGTAAAGAGATTTGTGTGACAAATCTCTTTACCTTCCTAATTTTTCGACTTTTCTGAGTCAGCAGAAAAATCTTCACTAACTTGTCACTTTTAACTCTTAACTGCTTCTATAAGTGCCATCATTGCCATAATATATCCATAAAAACCAAATCCACAAATTTGGCCAACACAAGCAGGGGCAGTTACAGATTTTCTTCTAAATTCTTCTCTTTTATGAATATTACTAATATGTACTTCAATAGTTTTAATAGATACAGATTTTAATGCATCAAAAATGGCGTAACTGTAGTGTGTATATGCGCCAGGATTTATAACAATTCCATCATATTTTTCATATGCATCTTGGATAAAATTAATGATTTCTCCCTCAAGGTTACTTTGAACAATAGTTACTTCTACATTCAAGGGTTTAGCTTCATTTTTTATATACTCACAAAGAGCATTATAATCCTTAGAGCCATACACAGCCTTTTCTCTAATTCCTAAAAAATTTATATTTGGTCCGTTTATAACTAATATTTTCATAAAAAATCACTTCTTTCTAAAAGTATATCCTTAATTTTAGAAACACTGTCATTAATGTTTTTATCATTTAAGATTTCATAATCGCAGTATGTTTTATATAATTTATATCTTTCATTATATAGGGTATAGACCTTTTTCGTCCCATCTTTTAAGAGTGGACGACTATCAGTAGCTATATCAGAAATTATATTTTCAATGGGTCTGTTTATGAAAAAAATCAACCCATTTTTACGTAAGGCTTTCATGTTATAAGGAGATTTAACAACACCGCCACCTGTTGAGATGATAACTCCGGTTTGCAAAGAAATTTCTTCAATAGCTTTAGTTTCAATAGTTCTAAAGTGTTCTTCGCCCAGTTCAAATATTTCAGGAATACTTTTATTCTCAGTTTTCTCTATAAAATTGTCTACATCATATAATTTAAGTTTCAATTCTTTAGAGAGTAGATCACCTAAGGTTGTTTTACCAGAACCAGGCATTCCAATTAGTACTAAGTTTTTATTCATATACTAACCATCCTTCTTTGTACATAATAGTGAGAAATTGCGAAGTACGGGCGAATGGTTTTCACCAATGCTTCGCGGTGAAAAGGCGAAGGGTCGCTAAAGCGAGGTGAAGGGTTTGACATGCGCTTTGCTGGTCAAAGGTGATGGGTTTTCCGTTGGAAAAAGCTAAGGAGGATTTTTTTCCGCGATGCTACGAAAAATCTTTGAACTTAAGTCTATAATCTAAAGTATTTTGTCCCTCATTTTTTGACCGAAGGTCGATAGTTTTCAATGAATAAATATTTGTTAGCGTATTAAACTATCATATTAACACCAGAGGCTATGCCTAAAAGCAAAACCTACGGTTAAAATATATAGTAGCGTTATCTATAAATATTAAGACATTTAAATTGATTATTTTTCTGACGTAGGAGGAAAAATTTCCTTAGCCTTTATGGATTTATCCATAAACACTTCACCTTTTATCCGCGCCTAGCAGGGATAAAACCCATCACCTCGCCATCTGGCGACCCTTCACCTTTTAACGTGCGAAGCAATCGTTAAAACCATTCACTTTACTTCGCAATTTCTTCATATTATGAACAATATTAAAAAATTCAGGAATTTGTATCTCTAATTAAATCTTTATATATCTCATCAATAATTTTATCATCAATTTTAATATGATTCCAAAGTTCCTCAGCTGAAATTGCCTGTGCCACAAGCATATATAGCCCATTAACAGATTGTAGTTTATTTTCTCGTGCTAGTTTTAAAAACTTTGTCTCAGATGGGTTATATATTAAATCAACAGCAACAGAAAATTTTGATATACAATCCTCACTGATAGGTGAATTATTTACATTAGGATACATGCCAACAGGCGTACAATTTATAACAACATCACCACAGTCTAAGTCGTTTAATTGATTGTAGTTCATAAATTCTACATTTTTAAAATTTTTTGAGACCTTAGATGGATCTCTGCTAACTAATATTGTTCTTTTGGCAGAGGTGTTTGAGATATATTGAATTACAGCTTTTGCAGCACCGCCAGCTCCAAGAATAACAACAACTTTGTCTTTAATTTTTATGGAGTTTTTGTCTAGCATTCGTGCAAAACCAAAATAATCTGTGTT
Source organism: Clostridium acidisoli DSM 12555 (assembly GCF_900176305.1). Taxonomy (GTDB): domain Bacteria; phylum Bacillota; class Clostridia; order Clostridiales; family Clostridiaceae; genus Clostridium_I; species Clostridium_I acidisoli. The sequence continues at coordinate 23,422 of NZ_FWXH01000018.1, read as the reverse complement.
ATGGCCAATTATTTTATGATTTTCAAAGCAAACTGTGTTTACAGCACCAATAGATTTAGCTTCATTTGATATATCATCTAAAAAATCCATAACATCAACTTTATAAGGAATTGTAACATTTAAACCTTGTATTCCTTCATTTTTAAGTTTAATAAAGTTAGCTTTAAGGTCAGGTTTGTTTATTTCAAATAATTTATAGTCTGAATCCATATTTAGAAGTTTAAATAATTTTTTATGTATAATGCTAGACAGGCTATGCCCTAGCTTTTCACCTATAAGTCCATATAAAGTAGTCATTCAAAAAACCTCCTATAAAGTGGTACATTTATAATTGCCTAAAAGTTTAAAATAACTGGAATTCCCATCTATTAAAGATAAAGCTGATTGAATTTTAGTGTTAGCTATATTACCTTCAAAATCTATATAAAAAAAGTATTCCCATGGTTTACCTTCTATTGGTCTAGATTCTATCTTCATCATGTTTAAATTGTTTTCTGCAAAGTTACTTAATATGTTATAAAGAGAACCTGTTTTATGGGGTACGGTTATAACAACACTAATTTTATCACATTGTTTATTTATCTCAAGATTTTTGCTAACTATTATAAATCTTGTATAATTGTGAGTATTATAGTTAATATCTTTTGCAATTATCTCAAGATTATAGAGTTTAGCTGCTTTTTCACTGGCTACTGCGGAAATCGTACGTATATTTTTTTCTGAAACAAGTTTTGCACTTATAGCTGTATTATAGTATGGGATAAGTTTTAAATTAGGATGCTCTTTAAAAAAGGTGCTACTCTGTTCAAAAGCTTGAGGATGTGAATACACTTCTTTTATATCATCTATTTTTGTACCACTAACACCTAAAAGATTATGAGACACTTTTATGCACGTTTCGCCTACAATATACAGGCCATATTTTCTTAAAAGGTCATATACTTCATTTATACCTCCAGTAGAAGAGTTTTCTACTGGTAAAACTCCATAGTGAATTTCTTCATTTTTTAGAGCCTCAAATACATCTTCAAATTCATTAAAATTTTTAGATTGTACCGTTTCTCCAAAATAGGATATTAAAGCCTCTTCACTAAAGGATCCAGGAACGCCCTGAAAGCCAATTGTGTAATTACCCGTAGCTTCATCATCTTTTGTAGTATATTGAAATTTATCACATGAAGTTACACTATCATCTTCAGTATTAGAAAATATTTTCTTGGACTGAAAATTTCTACTAATAGTCATTATTGATTTTAATAGTTCTTCGGTAGGTTTTACGTACTCCATATTCTGAAGGAGTTTAAGGTTTTTCTTGATTACTTCAGCTTCTCTTGAGTCATTGAGTATTGGAATTGAGTGTTTGCTTTTAAATTCTGCAACACCCATTACCGCATCCATTCTTTGTTCATAAAGGGCAATTAATTGTGCATCTATAGTATCAATTTCTTTTCTTAGTGTTTCTAAATCCTTCATAGTATATCCCTTCCCTTAAATTATCTAATGTCAAGCATTAAATCAAGTATAGCGATAGCACTGGCAGCCTCTATTACAGGAACTGCTCTTGGAACTATGCAAGGGTCATGACGACCTTTTATTGAGAGCGTTGCATTTTTATGAGCTTCTATGTCAACGGTATGTTGTTCCCTTGAGATCGAAGCTGTTGGTTTAATTGCAGTTCTAAATACAAGAGGCATGCCACTTGTTATACCACCTAATATGCCACCATTATTATTAGTCTTTGTTTTAATAATATCATTTTCAATATAAAATTCATCATTTGCTTCTGAGCCCTTTAATGCTGATATATCAAATCCTTTTCCAAATTCAATGCCTTTTGTGGCTGGAATTGAAAATATAATGCTAGATAAATGGGATTCAACTGAATCAAAAAATGGAGAACCAATTCCAGAAGGTAAATTTAAAATTACAGTTTCAACTATACCACCAACAGAATCTAAATCTTTTTTTACCTTAAGTATAAGTTCTTGCATATTATCTCCTGATGACTTATTTATAACAGGAAAGGATTCGTAAGACAGCTTTCTTATAAGGTCTTCATTTAAATCAATTTCCTCAAAAGAAGCATCTTGGATCTTTTCAATACTCTTAATGTGGCTTCCTATTATTATGCCTTTATTAGCTAAAATCTGTTTAGCAATAGCACCTGCAAATACTAGAGGAGCTGTAATCCTCCCAGAAAAGTGACCACCACCTCTGTAATCATTAAAACCTTTATACCTAACATTCCCAGTATAATCTGCATGACCTGGACGCATCAATTTCTTTAAATCACCATAATCCTTTGAATGTTGATCAGCATTACGAATTATGGCACAAAGTGGAGTTCCCGTAGTTCTATCATTAAAATATCCCGATAGAATTTCAAAGGTATCGCTTTCTCTTCTAGCAGTTGCAAGAGGACTTCTACCAGGAGCCCGTCTGTCCATTTCTTTTTTTACAGCTTCAATGTCAATTTCAAGGCCAGGCTCTAAACCATCGATAGTAATGCCAATAGCACTGCCATGTGATTCACCAAAAATTGAAAGTTTAATGTTTTTACCCCAAGTTCCACTCATTTATCTTTCCTCCTAATTTTCTAAAGTCTTCCCAAAAAGTAGGGTAAGATTTATTTATACAACTACTATCTTTTATGATTACGTCATTTGTGCATTTAAGGGCAGCAACAGCGAGAGACATAGCTATTCTATGGTCATTCCAGCTATCAACTTCACCGCCGTTTAATTGAGGTTTCCCATTTATGATTAGACCATCATTTTTTTCTTCTATATCTGCTCCTAGTTTTTTTAGTTCTGTTGTAATTGCAGTTAATCTGTCAGACTCTTTGATTCTAAGTCTTCCTGCATTTATAATTTCAGTAGTTCCTTCACTTACTGAAGCAAGAACTGCAAGTACAGGAATTATATCAGGACATTGAGAGCCATCTATAATAGTATGTTTTGTAGAAGCTAATTTAGTGTTGATTTTATTATCATAAATACTAACATTAGCATTCATACGGTTTATAATATCTAAAACTTCTTTGTCACCTTGAAGGGAATTTGCATTTAAATCAAGGCAAGAAATATCTCCACCTATAGCACCTGCTACAAGCCAAAAAGCAGCTTGAGAAAAATCGCCTTCTACTCTGTAATTTTTACTTTTATATTCTTGATTGCCTTTTATGTAAAAACTATGGTAATTATCATTAATAACTTCAATAGAAAATTTATTCAAAATATCTAACGTTAAATCTACATAACCTTTTGACTCTAGCTTACCGATGATTTTAATAACAGAATTATCTTTAAGAAGTGGCAGTGCAAATAGAAGTCCAGTTATAAATTGTGAACTTACATTGCCAGCAATGTCAAACGCACCAGCTTTAAGGTGTCCATCAATTGTTAGAGGCAAATTACCAGAAGCATTAGTGTATTCTATAGATTGTTTCTCGAAAATTTTATAGTATTCATCTAAAGGTCTGGACACAAGTTTGCCTTTGCCGTTAAATGTAATATTGTTTTCATTAATTAAAGAAATAGGTATGAAAAATCTTAGAGTTGAACCCGATTCAAAGCAATCAATTTCATTTTTTTGTAGCTTAAAAGATTTACAACCAGTTATTTTAAGTGTATAAATATTATCACCAGTTTTAATTTTTTCTATGTTTACACCTAATGCTTCCATGCAACTACAGGTAGCAATTATATCTTGAGAAAACATAACATTTTCTATTATGCTTTCACCGCTTGAAAGTCCTGCTGAAATAACTGCTCTATGGCTTAAACTTTTTGATGGTGGTATCGTTACTTCACCTCTAAGCCTTGATGGACTTATTTTAACACAGTTCATTTTTCATATCCGCCTTTCTAAATATAATCTATCATAGAAGAACTTTTTATCTTCTTAATAAATGCATCTCCAATTTTGTTTAGTAAAATTATATTTATATTGTCTTTATTATTTTTTTTATCAAAAGCTATAGTTTCTAAAATTTTTGACTTGTCAAGATTTTTAACTTCATAAGGAAGTTCATATTTTATAAGCAAATTTTTAATTCTTTCAGCTGAATTTTTCTCAGTTATACCTAAAGCTTCACTTTTTGTTGTAATCAAATACATACCCATAGAAACTGCTTCGCCATGAGTATATTTTTCAAAATTAAAGTATTTTTCTATGGAGTGACCAATGGTGTGACCAAAGTTGAGCATCATTCTATCACCAGTATCTTTTTCATCTTTTTCTACCACAACTTTTTTTATGCTGCAACACGTATAAATAACTTCATCTATATTTGCTAGGAGATCATGATCGTCCTTAAAATTTTCTAATTTACGAAACAAGTCAGCATCTTTTATGGCACCGTATTTTATGACCTCGCCCATGCCGTCATGTAAAAATTTTGTACTTAATGTATTAAGTACATTTGGGTCTATAAACACAGCTTCTGGGTGGTAGAAACTGCCTATTAAATTTTTACCTTTTGGAAGATCCACAGCAACTTTGCCACCAATACTACTATCGATTTGTGCTAGTAGTGATGTTGGAATTTGAATAAAAGGTATTCCTCTTAGTAAAGTAGATGCTGCAAAACCAGTTAAATCACCAATTACACCGCCACCTAAAGCTATTATAATATCGCCTCTTGTTATACCAAAGTCCAATAGCTTATCGTAAACTTCTAATAAGGATTCTACTGATTTACTCCTTTCGCCAGGTTTTAGTACAACAGTTTTAATATTAAAACCACTGTTTTTTAAACTATCTTCTACTACTTTGCCATAAAGTGCATTAACATTTTCATCTGTTATGATTGCAATTTTTTTACCAGTATATATTTTTGCAATTTCATCACCAATTTGATTTATTAATCCTCTTTTAATATAGAGAGGATAGCTTTTATGAGAAAGATTTACTACAATATTATTCATTACTGTTTAGTTCACTCCTCTTTTTACTAGCTGAATCAAAAATTTCTTTTATTTTAATCATGTCTTCATTTTCGATAGCTGTTTTTAAAATTGATAGATTGCTTTGGAATTTATCAATTTGTTCTATTATGTTGTTTTTATTTGAAATAAACAGTTCAGACCAAAGATCTGGATTGATTTCTGCAATTCTTGTGGTGTCTCTAAAGCCCCCACCAATAAATGATTTTTGAGTATTTCCAAAATTGTTACAACTAACTAGAGATACAGCAATAAGATGTGGTAGACCGCTAGTATAAGCGATTATTTTGTCATGAGATTCTGGATCTACTGAAACCACATTTGAGCAACCTATAGTTAATGCAATGTTTTTTATTAAAGCAAGGTTTTCACTCTTGTTTTTTTCAGTTGGAGTAAGTATGTAGTTAGCATTTTTAAATATATCTTTTGAAGCATAAGAAAGACCTTTAGCTTCTCTGCCAGCCATTGGATGGCCTCCAATAAAGTCTAAGTAGTCAGGGAGGCAAGAGGATATTTCACCTACAACCTTGCCTTTAATACCAGAGGTGTCAGTGATTACTGCACCTCTCTTAAAATTTTGTATATTGCTTTTTATAAAATCTATTGCAAGTTCTGGGTATAGAGAAACTATGACTATATCAGAATTTTCTAAAGGAATCTTAGCATCTTTAAAACCATCATCTATAATACCCATATTTTTAGCAGTTTCAATTGTCTTAGCATCTATGTCAACACCCCATAAATTTTTAGGATTAAGCTCCTCCTTAAGAGCCATTGCATAGGAACCCCCTATTAGTCCAAGACCAACGATGGTTATATTAAAGTCCGAGTTCACTTATGTCAAATCTCCATTTGAATTTTTCTATTTCTTTTAATGATGACATTAGGGATTCGAATTTTTTAGGTTTTATAGATTGTTGACCATCACATAATGCATTTGCAGGATCATTGTGTACTTCAATTATAAGACCATCAGCACCAGCGGCAACCGCAGCTTTTGATAATGGTTCAACCATCCACCACATTCCGGCAGCGTGGCTAGGATCAATAATAATAGGTAGGTGACTTTGTCTTTTTATAGCTGGTATAGCACTTAAATCTAAAGTGTTTCTTGTGTAAGTTTCGAAGGTTCTTATACCTCTTTCACATAATATTACATTTTCATTTCCGCCAGCCATGATGTATTCTGCTGACATTAATAATTCTTCAATAGTTGCAGATAGGCCTCTTTTTAAAAGAATTGGTTTATTTGTTTTACCTAGCTCTTTTAAAAGTTCGAAATTTTGCATATTCCTTGCGCCAACTTGAATTAAATCAACATCTTCTACAAAACGTTCAATCATATCAGCAGACATGATTTCAGTAACTATTGGAAGACCTGTTTTTTCTCTTGCAATTTTTAAAAGATCTAATCCTTCTTGTCTTAAACCTTGGAAACTGTAAGGTGAAGTTCTTGGTTTAAAAGCACCACCTCTTAAGAGACCGGCACCAGCCCTCTTAACATCTTCTGCAATTCCAACAATTTGCTCTTCGCTTTCAACAGAGCAAGGTCCAGCTATTACAGTAAAATTTCCTCCTCCAATCTTAATTCCATTAACATCTATTAAACTATCTTCTGGGTGGAATAATCTATTAGCTTTTTTGAAAGGTTCTTGAACCTTTATTACTTTTTCAACAATATTGTATGCAGCAATTTGTTTAGGATCTATGCTGCTAGTATCCCCAATTAGACCCAATATACAGTACTCCTGCCCAAAATCTTCATGAACTATTAGCCCCTTGCCTTCTAATTTTGATTTGAATTCTTCAATTTCATTTTTTGGAACTCCTGATTTAATTACAATTATCATAGTAATTGCCCCCTTATTTTGTATTGTGTTTTAAAGTTAAGATAAATATTATCTGGATTAAGTAGAAAAAAAGAGAAGACCCGTAATGAGTCTTCTCTTTGTTAATCTATACTTTAAAATTAACGTATTTTTAAATGACCTGTAATTCTATTAACTCATCATGAAAGTATCTATTCAATTTTTTTGTGCAAAAGTAATAACCTGCGCTAAAATAGTAGCCCAAGCTAAAGTAAAAACCATATACAACTTTTGAACTTTTCATGATTAAGTTTGACATTACAACTCACCTACTCTTCCTTTTTAATAAATTTTATCAATTAGTAACTTTTTATCCATTATAACAAACTGAATATTTATGTCAATGGGTGAAAGGTTATTCTTATTAAAATAATGAAATAATTATAACATTGTAGTTATTTGCTACTTTAAATTATTAAATTAATATATTCTGCACCTATAAATAAAAAAATATTATGCATAAAATTGACATTCGATATATATCGAAATATAATAAATATATATACTATAAAATTATTTGGAGGCGATACCAATTAAAATTATTGATAATGTAGAAATCATTCATTCAGATGTATTTGATTTTTTGGCAAGTATTTTTAGGCTTAATTGCAATGAAAAATTTTTGAGAAATGATGTGGCTAAGTCAAAAAAATTAAAGTTTAATGAGGATATAATAAATTGGGTGAAAAATACTCGTGAAAAAATACCTGAAGAAATCTATAAAAGGATACGGATGTTTTTTGACTGGGAAACATTTTATGGTATGTGTTTGTTTAAGTTCATTATAGAAAATAAAACAGAGGATATACCAACTTTTTTAAATAATGTTAAGAAAATGACTAGTAGCAAAATTTTATCTTGTTTTATAAGTACAGGTTATAATTTAGAAGAATATGAGAAAGATTCAATTCAGATAACAGAAAAACTAATTACAGATGAGAAAGAGGCAATTGATTTCATTAATAATAAAATTTGTATACCATCAGATAAAAAATGGGAGTTACTGCAATTTTTTATTAATCCAGATAAAATGAAAGATGAATTTTTACAACTTTTAGATTGGTACTATAAAAATGTTTATATTGATATGCCCAAATTTATTAACACCAAATTAGAAAAGTACGAAAAGCTTATAATAAAGAATATAAAAAGATATGGCAAAGAATATGTAAAAATATTAACAAATGGGGATTACGATAGGTTACAACAAAATGTTTTTGGAATATCATATTTTTACGAGGCTGCATCATTAAGGTCATATATGGTGGGTAAAAATACTAGTTACTATTTAATTGGATATAAATATCAAGATTGTTTCCTAGAGGATAAACATTCTATATTATCAAATGTACAGATGTTTAAATCAATTGGAGATGAAACAAGGCTCAATATAATTAAATTGTTAAATGAAAGGCCTTATTATGGAAAAGAGATTGCACAAAAATTAAAACTTTCTAATTCAACCATATCATATCATTTAAATGCACTAACTTATAATAAATTTATAAAAGAATCTAAGGTAGAAAATAGAATATATTACACATTTAATTCAGAGAATATGAAACAAATAATATGTGATGCTATTGATAAAATGCTTGAATGAAGTACATAATGGTTAAAAATTGAGAAGTACGGGTGAAGGGTTTTCACTTATGCTTCGCGGTGAAAAGGCGAAGGGTCGCTAAAGCGAGGTGAAGGGTTTGACAGACGCTTTGCTAGTCAAAGATGATGGGTTTTCCGTGGGAAAAAGCTATGGATGATTTTTCTTCGCTATGCTTCGAAAAATCTTTGAATTTAAATCTATAATCTAAAGTATTTTGTCGTTCATTTTTTTGACCCAAGGTCGTAGTGTTCCATGAATAAATGTTATTGCATATTAAACTCTTGTATAAATACAAGAGGCTACGCCAAAGAGCAAAATCTACGGTTAAAATATATAGTAGAGTTATCTTTAAATACTAAGTCATACAAATTTAAATTCATTATTTTTCCGACATAAGGAGGAAAAATTTCCTTAGCCTTTATGGATTTATACATAAACGCTTCACCTTTTAACGTGCGAAGCAATCGTTAAAACCCTTCACTATTGCTTTACAATTTCTTTATATAATACGAAATAAATTTTTTTAACTATATAGTTCGATAACTATCGAATTCAATAAAGTTCTATAAGAATAATAGGAGGATTAAAATGATTAAAAAATTTAATTTGATTAACAACAAAGATTTCTTATTTTTATGGTTAGGCCACAGTATATCCATATTTGGAGATTCAGTGTATTCTATTGCAGTAATGTGGTATGTAATGCTTGTTACAGGATCTACAGTTCAAATGGGAATATCCTTAATATTTTCGCAAGTACCAATTGTACTTTTAAGTCCAATTGCTGGAGTAATTGCAGATAGATTTAACAGAAAAAAAATACTAATTATATGTGATATAATTAGCGGCATTCTAATAGGAGTTGTTTTTATTTTAAGTTTAAGCGGTTTACTGAAAATTTGGATTATATATGCAATATCATTTTCAATAGCTTCAATAGGAGCATTTTTCTCTCCTTCAATTAATGCGGTGATACCTTCCATAGTAAAAAAAGAAGACTTACCTATTGCAAATTCTATGAATCAATTAACAAGGTTTTCATGTGGAATTGTAGGACCAGCTTTGGCAGGAGTACTAATTGCGGTAACAGGGGTAAAAATATTATTTATAATAAACAGTATTTCATTTATTATATCTTCAATTTTTGAAATTTTTATTAATGTAGCAACGGTTTCCAAAGATAAAGAAAAAACAAACAATAATTTGATAAAAAGTTTTATTGAAGATTTAAAAGAAGGGTTTATATATTGCATTAATACTAAAGTTATATTTTTCTTTATGATTGTTGCAGGAATTATTGTTAATTTTCTTACGGCGCCTTTGGACATATATATACCAATATATTCATCTAAAATATTAAAATCAAATAGCAGTGCATATGGATTACTTATTGCAATTATAGCTGTTGGAGGTATAGCTAGTTCATTAATCTCTCCAATTATAACTAAAAAGATAAAGCATTATTATTTATTAACTATCGGTGTTGCTGGAGAAGGCATCTTTATGATAAGTTTTGCGTTAAGCAAAAACTTAATAACGGCAGCAATATCATTACTTTTATTGGGATGTTCATTTGGAATAACTAATAGTTCATTAAGTATTATTATGCAGACGCTTATACCAAATGAAATTATGGGGAGAGTGAGTAGTGTTTTTGGAATGATAGCAGGAGCAACAGTTCCTCTTGGATATTTCATAGGTGGGATCATATCTAAAATGTATGTGGTTACTTCCATAGTTTTAGCATCTGGAATTATTGTAACAATTGCAGGAATATCCACAATAAAAATTACGAATAAGGAAGTTAATAAAGGGATAATTTAAGCAATAGAATATGATATTTTTATGGTAACGTTTAAAATTATTAAAAAAATATTAAATAAATTTTTTGTATTGACTTTAAAAATAAAAAACAATATACTTAGGTATGTTAATAGTAAACAATATAGATTATTAGGCTACCTAATTAAACTATTTGAGGTATTATAGTGAATGCGGAGGTGAGAGAGTGGAAGAGGATATAAGTTTAACAGCACAAAAACTTTTAAAATCAATAAATGAATTTAGACGTATAAGCAAGCATGGAAGTCCAATTGAAGGACTAACTCATAGTGAGGCAATGCTAGTGTTTTGTATAAAAAAAAATATTAGTTCAGATGAAGCTGGAATTAAAACTTCGGAGCTAAGCCGTGTACTTAAAGTAGCATCACCAACAATAACTCAACAAATTAATAATTTAGAAGCTAGAGGGTATGTTGAGAGAAATGCAGATAAAAACGATAGAAGAGCAGTTAGAATTAAACTAACTGAAGCAGGTGAAGATGTCCTAAGGAAGACTTTTAAGGCATTTAATGAAATGATAGAAGGACTAGTAAGATATTTAGGAAATGAAAGAGGTAATGAGCTAGCTGATTTGTTAGCTGATGCAGTTACTTATTTTAGTGAAATTAAAATGAATAGTTAAAGAACGGAGATGATCATATATGACAAAATTAATTAAGTATTTAAAGCCATTTTTATTTTCAATAGTAATAGTAATAGTATTGTTTTTTATTCAATCATTAGCAGAACTTTATCTACCAACGTTGATGTCCGATATTGTAAATAATGGTATTGCTAAAAGCGATAACACTTATATTTTAAATACAGGGAAAACAATGATTTTGGTAGCCTTAGGTGATGGTATATGTGTTATAATAGCTAATTTTATAGGATCACAAGTTGCAATCAAGTTTGGAAAAAGACTTAGAAGTATGATCTTTACTAAGGCTGAAAATTTTTCTTTACATGAATTTGATAAAGTTGGAACAGCCTCAATGATAACAAGAACAACAAATGATATTGTTCAAGTACAACAACTACTAGTAATGATAATGCGTATGATGATAAGTGCACCACTTATGTGTATTGGAGGTATCATCTTAGCTGCACATAAAGATGCAAAGCTCACACTTATTTTTGCAGTATCACTGCCACTCTTAATTATTGTAATTGGAATTTTTCTTTTAAAAGGATTACCATATTTTACGGCTATACAGAAAAAGCTAGATAAATTAAATCTTGTTACCAGAGAAGGTCTCACAGGTATAAGAGTTATACGTGCTTTTAACAACATAAATAAGGAAAAGAAGAAATTTAATAATGCAAATATAGAGTTAAGGGACACATCACTTACAGTAAATAGAATAATGGCAGGGTTAATGCCATTTATGATGGTAATATTAAATGTTACACAACTTGCAGTTATTTGGTTTGGAGCAATAAGAATTGATAGCGGTAGTCTTCAAGTGGGAGATATGATGGCATTTATTCAATATGCTATGCAGATTATGTTCTCTTTCCTTATGCTAGCAATGATGTTTATCATGATTCCTCGTGCAGAAGCATCTGCTGTTAGAATTAGTGAAGTTTTAGATATGAAGCCAGAAATTGTAGATTCTAAAAACACAAAAAATTCAGGTGCTGAAAGAGGATATATTGAATTTAAAGATGTAACTTTTAGCTATCCAGGTGCAGAACAACCTGCCTTAAACAATATTTCTTTTAGTGCAAAGCCAGGAGAAATTACTGCAATAATTGGAGGAACTGGTTCTGGAAAGTCAACTTTAATTAATTTGATACCACGTTTTTATGATATTGATAGTGGAAGTATATTAGTGGATGGAGTAGATTCAAGAGAGCTTTCACAAAAAGAACTTAGATCAAAAATAGGATTTGTTCCTCAAAAAGCAGTATTATTTACTGGAACTATATCTGATAATATAAAATTTGGAAATAGAGAAGCAAGTAATGATGAAGTAGAACATGCGTCAAAAGTTGCTCAAGCATATGACTTTATTACAGACATGAAAGATGGTTTTGATTCAGTAATAGCCCAAGGAGGAAGTAATGTTTCTGGTGGACAAAAACAACGTTTGTCTATTGCACGTGCATTGGTAAGAAGACCTGAAGTATACGTATTTGATGATAGTTTTTCAGCTCTTGATTTTAAAACTGATGCAAAACTTAGAGCTGCATTAAAGAGTGAAACTAAGCAGTCAACAGTAATTATTGTAGCTCAAAGAATAAGTACAGTTATGGAAGCAGATAGAATTATAGTTTTAGATGAAGGAAGAATAGTAGGAATGGGAACTCATAGAGAACTTTTAAATAGCAATGAAGTGTACAAGGAAATTGCATCTTCACAGCTTTCAGAGGAGGAATTAGCATGAGTGAAAAGAAAAATACCAATCATGGTCCACAAAAGGGTGGACCAATGGGAGGCTTTGGCGCTCCAGTAGAAAAGGCTAAGGATTTTAAGGGAACAATAAAAAAGCTACTATCATATTTTAAACCTAATTTAGTTAAGGTAATACTTGTATTTGTAATGGCCATTTGTAGTACAATTTTTAGTATTGCCGGCCCTAAGATAATGGGAAAAGCAACAACCAAGCTTTATGAAGGTGTTTATGGTAAAATAGCACTTGCAAAATTAAATACACAAAAGGTATCCCTAGAGAAAATTGCAAGTATGAGTAAGACTCCTAATCCTAAGGTTTCGGGTGGACTTGCAGCTATTAAAGCAGGGATAGCAAAGGTTATAAGCGAAACTGGTGGAAAAATAGATTTTACTTATATTGGACATATATTACTAATGGTTATTGGACTATATCTAGTAAGCGCATTATTTACTTTTGTTCAGCAGTATGTTATGGCTGGAATAGCTCAAAACATTGTATATGACATGCGTGAGGATTTGAGTACTAAGCTTAACAAATTACCACTAAAATATTATGACTCTAAAACTCATGGTGAGATACTAAGTCGTGTAACAAATGATATGGATAATATATCAACAACACTTCAGCAAAGTTTGACGCAGCTTGTGTCCTCTGTTGTAACCATACTAGGCGTTATTATTATGATGTTAACAATAAGCCCAATACTGACACTTGTTGCAATAGTAACATTGCCAATTTGCGGTATAGCAACTAGTGGTTTTGCAAAAAAATCACAAAAGTATTTTGCTGGTCAACAAAAGGCAATAGGAGAACTTAATGGTCATGTAGAGGAAATATATACAGGTCACAATATTGTAAGAGTTTTTGGAAGAGAACAAGAATCTATTGAAAAATTTGAGAAAATCAATGATGAATTGTATGAAGTTGGTTGGAAAGCACAGTTTATATCTGGAATTGTAATGCCTGTAATGAATTTTATAAACAATGTTGGGTATGTTGTTATATGCGTAGTTGGTGGAATGTTTGTTATTAAAAAGAAAATCGAAATTGGAGACATTCAAGCATTTATACAATATTCAAAGCAATTTACAATGCCAATAGTTCAGACAGCTAATATAGCAAATATTCTTCAATCAACAGTTGCTTCTGCTGAACGTGTATTTGAGCTATTAGAAGAAGTAGAGGAAATTGCTGAAGACAAACAACCAAAGGTTATTGAATTACCAAAAGGTGAAGTTAAGTTTGAACATGTGAAATTTGGTTATAAGGAAAATGTAACATTAATAGAGGATATGAATCTTGAGGCTAAACCTGGTCAAACAGTGGCTATTGTTGGACCAACAGGTGCAGGAAAAACTACTCTTGTAAACTTGCTTATGCGTTTTTATGAAATAAATGATGGTAGAATTACAGTTGATGGAGTTGATACTAGAGAAATGACTCGTGCAGATCTTCGAGGCATGTTTGGTATGGTGCTACAAGATACATGGTTATTTAATGGAACTATCAGAGACAATATAGCTTATGGAAGAGATAATGCTACAGAAGAAGATATAATTAATGCTGCAAAGGCAGCGCATGCAGATCACTTTATAAGAACTCTTCCAGAAGGTTATGACACTATACTTAATGAAGAAGCATCAAATATATCTCAAGGTCAAAAACAACTTTTAACAATTGCTAGAGCCATACTTGCTAACCCAAGAATACTTATTCTTGATGAGGCTACAAGTAGTGTTGATACTAGAACCGAGATATTTATACAGAAGGCTATGGGAAACTTAATGAAGGGAAGAACAAGTTTTGTTATAGCTCATAGGTTATCCACAATACGTGATGCTGATGTTATTCTTGTTATGAGAAACGGAAGTGTTATTGAACAAGGTAATCATGATGAACTTATGAAGAAAAACGGATTTTATGCAGATCTTTATAATAGCCAATTTTCTGATGGAGAAGATGTAGGCTAGTACAAATTAAAATAGGGAAGTGTCGCACTAAGTAAATGATAGTGCGACACTTCTTTTTGTTTGATTTACAGGAAATCTCTTATTAATTAATTAGTAGTTGTAATTTGACTACTATTAGCAACAGTAGTACTATTAATAGTAGTATTAAACATAGGAGTGATAATAATGCTATCAGATGTAGAATTAATTTTAATTAAATTTATAAAGGATAAACCATATTATGCATATGAACTTGAACGTTTAATTGAAAAAAGACAATTAAGACACTGGGTTAAAATTTCAGGTACAGCTATATATCAAGTACTTGATAGGCTATGTCAAAAGGGTCTTTTAGAATATACTTTCGAAAAAGAAGGAAATATGCCTCAAAGAAAGAGATATCATTTGACTGAAGAAGGTAATAAGCAGTTCTTTGAGTCTACGCGGAAAACAATTGAAAATATTGAAAAATACTATTTTAAACTCAGTATAGGATTATCCTGTAGAAATTTTTTACCTAAAGATGAATTTGATAAGCTTATAGAAAACAGACTTAATAAACTAGAGGAGTTTTTAGATGAGTTCAACACTACCTTTGAAAAGTCAAAGGAACTATATCCAACGAAGCGGCATCTCATAAGAAAGTATTTATTAGCACATTATAAGCTTGAGGAGGAATTTTTAAACAAAATATTATCAGGAGATGAAAAGACAGATGAATAGTTTATCAAATCTAAGAAAGAGTATAGGAGAAAGCTTTCCTGCATTTAAGGAAAATAACTTTAGATACTTTTGGACAGGACAATGTATTTCTCTTCTTGGAACATGGATGCAGAGAACAGCACAGCAGTGGCTTGTGTATACCCTTACTAAGTCGCCCTTACTACTTGGACTACTAGGAGTTGCACAATTTACACCGGTTCTTTTATTTACACTTTTTACAGGAGTGTTTATAGATAGGTTTAATAAAAAGAAAGTCCTTATAATTACACAAAGCAGTCTAATGATACTTGCATTTATACTTGCATTTTTAGTATGGAGTAAGGAAGTTAGATATTGGCAAGTATTATTAATTGCTGTAGTAATGGGGTGTGTAAATGCTTGGGACATGCCTACAAGACAAGCATTTATACCAGAGATGGTAGGCAAGAGAAGTATTGTAAATGCAATAGGTCTTAATTCATCGGTTTTTAATGTTGCTAGAATAGCAGGACCTGCCTTTGCAGGATATATGATGGTGAAGTTTGGAACAGATGTATGCTTTTTTCTCAATGGAGCGAGTTTTATAGCAGTAATATTTGGGATAATTCTTATCAAACCAAAGTACTCACAAAAATCCAAACAAAGAGGAAGTATATTATCAGATGTAAAAGAAGGATTAAAGCATATAAAGTCAAATAAGATAATTTTAGCTACAGTGCTATCAGTGTTTGCAGTTGGGACTTTCTCTATGAACTCAGATGTTATTATTCCATCCTTTGCAACAGTAGTCTTACATGAAGGGGCAGCAGGATACAGCTTTCTACTTTCCATAATGGGAGTAGGTTCTTTTATAGCGGCAATATCAGTTGCAACTAGGGCAAAAAAGGGGCCTAGTAAGAAGATGTTATTTGGAAGTTCTGTTCTAGTGTGCATATTTCAAATATTACTGCTGTTTACTCATTCTTATGGCTTATCAGGTATAATGCTTGCAATAGTAGGATTTTTTACAGTAGCATTTTCCGCATCAGCCAATTCAACTATTCAAATTAATACTAGTGATGAATATAGAGGAAGAGTTATGAGTGTATATACTTTAGCTAATATGGGAACTACACCTTTTGGAAACTTATTTGCAGGTGCAATAACAGAAAAATTTAATCCTAATGTAGGTTTCTTTGGCTGCGGGTTTGTAGCATTAATTTGTATGATGCCAATACTAGTGATGGTAAAGAATACATCATTTGCAAAGAAAAAAGATTAATTTATTATAAAGCGATTCTATAAATTCTGAATGGCTTTATAATAGTTTTTTGGAGAAAGTTCAAACATTTTCTTAAAGGCACGAACAAAGCTTGAGTAGTCACCAAAACCACATTCTAGATATACTGTTGATATTTGAGCACCATTTCTTATAAGTGACACTGCATAAAGTAATCTTTTTTGTTGAATGTAATTATGAAGTGTAAATCCGGTTTGCTCCTTAAATTTATGCATTAGGTAATATTTGTTTATATAGAAGGTTGAAGATATCTTCTCAATGGATAATTCACCATTTAAGTTATTTCCGATATATTCTATTATCTCAACTATATGTTTATCGTATTCAACATCAATCTCATAATCGTCAATTTTATTTTTTAGAAATAGTCTGTTCATATAAACCATCAATTGAATCAATACTGAGTTCCTTAAAATATCGCTTCCAAAATCATGATTATTATTTTCAGTTTCAAGTGTCTGTAAAAGTATTTTTAACCTATTTATATTGTGTATATCTAGTCGCAATAAATTATGTTTTTTTTCCGAAGCAATCTTAAAGCATGTAAGTAATTCTGTATTCGCTGTATTATAGCTATTTAAAAATTTTTTGTTTATCCATATTATTATTCTTTCGTATTGATTATCAGGGCTTACAATAGGTCTATGAACCTCATTGGTATTTACAAAAATAATGTCCCAAGGTTTTAATTTATATGATTTTCCTTCAATTAAGTAATTTACTGTACCAGAAATAAATATTATAATTTTATTAAAATCATGATAATGAGATTCAAATTTCATATTCTTTTTATCTTTTAAATGAAAATATTTAAAATTTTCATTTAGATAACCTTTTTTAATCTTTAATATAGCTTCTTCATTCAAAATTTATCACCAACTTGTAGTTTATATAGTTTTATAATATATGACTTTGTAAAATGCATCAAGAAATTTTGTAAAGTTTAAATATTACGAAATAAGAAATTGTTGACAATGAATTGTTATTTTTAGTATTATACTTATATAAAGTAAGCACGTATAATTGGCAAATTAGATTTTAATTAATAGTAGAGGAGTTAATGATATGGGATATTCAAATTTTCATGAACTAATAAATGCAAGAAAATCGGCAAATAATTTTATTGAAGGTGTTGAAATAACAGAAAGTGAACTTAATGAAATATTTAGCGAGGTTATTCTAGGACCTTCATGTTTTAATCTACAACATACTAAATATCTTGTTATAAAGGATAAAGGAATGAAGGAAGTTTTTAGAGATAAAGCATGTCCACAATACAAGGTACATACTGCATCAGCTGCAATTATAGTACTTGGTAACAAAAAAGCGTATAAAGATACTGAAAGAATATACGAACCAATGAAAGTGCTAGGTATGTTAGATGAAATATCATATAGTAGAACTGTACAGGACATATACAATATGTATGAAGGCAGAGGAGAGAGTTTTACTAGAGATGAGGCTATAAGGAATGCTTCACTATCAGCTATGATGTTTATGCTTGCTGCGAAGGATAAAGGATGGGATACTTGTCCTATGATTGGGTTCAACATTAACGAGACAAAAAAACTATTTCATATAGAAGATGACTATGAGCCAGCACTTCTTATAACAATCGGGAAAGAAGATCCTAATAATATAAGACTAAGAGGATATAGAAAACCAGTTTCAGAGTTTGTTAAGTATATCTAAGTCTTTGATTTGTGGTAAAATAGTAGGTAGAAGTGAAAGTTCATAGTAGTGAGAAAGTTGGAAACAAAGACTAAAGAATTTTATCATAGCTAAAGCTATATAAAAAGATTAAAGAAAGCCTTCGGCTAGATGGAAGAATTGACGAGGCTAAAGCCGTCAAAGGTGAGAGAAGTTGCTTACGCATCCGGGAAAGGAAGATTTTCCTCCTACGTCAGAAAAATCATGAATTTAAATTTATAGGTCTTAATATCTAGAGACAACTCTACAATATGTCTTAACCGTAGGTTTTGTTTTTAGGCGTAGCCTTAGGTGTTCATATTATGGTTAATCATGTAATAAATACATATACATTGAGTACCACCACCTTAGGTCAAAAATGAATGGCAATATACTTTAGATTATATATTTTAAGTTCAAAGATTTTTCCCACGCATAGCGTAGAAAAATCATCATAAACCTTTTGCTGCAAGCAAATTCTCTCACCATTAACGGCCTTACCGTTAATTCTTCCATCTTGCCACTCAGGCAATCTTTCACCTTTTTACTCATGCAGTAGAGGAAAAATCTTTAACCAGTTGCCTCGCAATTTCTTTATATTAAGAATTAATATTATTTTATTTAATACTGTTAAGGACGGTTAATATTTTATGGATATAAAAGGTAACGAAGAAATTAACATTCTTGTTGTAGATGATGAAGAAAGTATAGTTGAATTTATAAAAATGGGATTAGAGGCTGAAGGGTATAGAGTTTACACTGCCTACGATGGAGAAGAAGCTATAACGGTAGCTATGGAGTTAAGACCTCATTTGATAATATTGGATATAATGTTACCAGGAAGAAATGGGTATGAAATATGTAGAGAACTAAAAGAAAACATTGAAACGTCAGTAATTATGCTTACTGCTAAAGGTGATATTGATGATAGAGTAAAGGGGCTAAATTTAGGTGCTGATGACTATATGATAAAACCTTTTAGCTTCAAAGAATTACTAGCTAGAATAAATGCTAGACTTAGAAATAATTATATATGTAAAAGCACTAAATTAAATATAGGAAAGTTCGCTATAGATGATGGGGCACATGAGATATATTTTGAAAATAAAATCTTACAATTGTCTCCTACGGAATATAATTTACTTAAGTACCTAATTGTAAATAACGGTTTAGTTCTTAGTAAAAATATTATATTGGAAAAGGTTTGGGGTTGTGACTTTGAAGGTGATGAAAACATTGTAGAAGTTTACGTAAGGTATTTAAGAGATAAACTGTGTGATAAAGAACATGAAATTATTAAAACCGTTAGAGGTGTTGGCTACAAACTAGTGATTAATTGATTAAAGTATTAAGAAGGTGACATTCGTCACCTTTAAGTAACTCTCTTTTTAAATATAAAATGTACATTTCTTTTTTATGTTGCTAAAATTAATAAAACTTCTTTTTATCTAGCAAATCGTATACGCCAACTAGCGCTTCACCAAACCGTTGATAATGAACAACCTCTCTGGCCCACAAAAATTTTAAAACGTCTTTTACATCATAGTCATCTGTAAGATCTATTAGATGCTCATAAGTTATTTTAGCCTTTTGTTCAGCGGCAAGATCTTCATGTAAATCTGCAACTGGGTTACCTAAAGTTGCAATGTAAGTGGCAGTCCAAGGAACTCCATTAGCATCTGTTGGAAAAGGAGAATTATCATGCTGTACATAATTAGCACCAAGTCCTGCTGCTGCTAATTCGTCAGGAGTAGCTCCTTTTAGCAACTGATATATCATAGCGCAAATAATTTCAACATGAGCTAATTCCTCGGTACCAATGTCTGTAAGAAGTCCTTTAGTTTTACCAGTTGGCATAGTATAACGTTGATTTAAATATCTTAAAGCGGCTCCAAGCTCTCCATCAGGTCCACCATATTGAGCTACTAAAAATTTTGCCATTTTTAAATCTTTGTTTTTTATTTTAACTGGATATTCAAGTTTTTTGTCATAATTCCACATAGCAATCCTCCTATTCTCCAATTTCCCAAGGCCAAGGCTCATCCACCCATGCCCATGGATGTTTACTCTCAGATCCTCCAAAATTTGTTTGAGGACCATATTTCGATTCGTAAAGATCTATAGCAGCAATCAATCTTCTTGTTATAGTATTATAATCATCTAATGCTCTTTTATTACCAGGGTGATTATCTAAATACAAATTTAAATCCACAGCAGCAAATTTAAGCTGATGAATTTTTGTTATTAGCTCTTTTTTAGGTAAATCATTATAAGTTTTCTCCATTTTACATCCTCCAATTATTAACTAAATTCTTGGGTAAGTTACATCCAGATTAGGAAATACTGTGCCTCTCTTAAAAGCTACATCAAGTGGAAGCAAACCTATAAACGGCTGATCTGGGATATATGCTCTAGCAAGGACCATGTTTGATGGTTTGGCTTGCATGTGATCAGAATGTTTTCTATTATGAGAATTGGAATCTTCATACATTATTAAACTTCACCTCTTATTTTTTAACTTACAATAATATGATATTCATGAATAAATTATTCGTGTTATATATGATTTAAATATGTTGACAATAATGATTCTATATGATAATTTATAGATAATTAGATTGTATAAAATTCAATTGATACAAATTAAATATATTTATATGTTTTGTAAATACTAAATAAAATATTTCAAAAAATATAAAATTTAATATTGCATTTGTTTTCCAGAAGGAATATAATAATCTTAAAGATAATTATTATTAATTAATAATGATTATAAAGAAATGAATTAAAGAAAGTTGTTCTATAAATTATCATCGGGTTAAGGAATGGTGGTGTATGTTATGAAAGAAGAAAAACAAATTGATCTTGTAATAATAGGTGCAGGTGCAGCAGGGCTGACAGCTTCAATATATGCTGTAAGATCTAAACTAGATACGATAGTTCTTGAGGATGAATTAGTGGGTGGACAAATAAAAAATAGTTATAGCGTAGAAAATTTTCCTGGGTTTGATTTTATATCAGGAGATGAACTTGCTAGTAAATTTGAAAACCATGCTTTAAAACTTGGAGTAAATATAAACGAATTTGGTTATATTAAATCTGTAAATTTAACAGACCATGAGAAAATTATTGAAACTGAAGATGTAATTTACAAAGCTAAATCGGTTATTATTGCTACTGGAGCAAAGCCAAGAGAACTTCCAATTGAGGAGGAAAAAGCTTTGCATGGTAAGGTAATTCATTATTGTGAACTTTGTGATGGAGCCTTATATGATGGTAAGGACATTGTAGTAGTAGGCGGAGGAAATTCAGCAATTGAAGCAGCTACTTATCTTACAAGATATGCTAAGAAACTTACTATAGTACATCAGCTAGATACACTTCAAGCTGAAAAAGCAAATCAAGAGGAACTGTTTAAACATGAAAATGTAGATATTATTTGGAATAGTGAAATTAGGCATGTAGTTGGAGATAAGAATATAGAGAAAATATTAATAGAGAATGTTAAAACTGGAGAACAAAGTGAAATACATTCAGATGGAATATTTGTTTATATAGGTTATGTACCTAAAACAGATTTGTTTAAAGATTATATTAATATAAACAAATGGGGTTATATTGAAGCAAATGAGAATATGGAGACAAATATAAAAGGTGTTTTCGCAGCTGGAGATGTAAGAAACAAGCAGATAAGACAACTTACCACAGCTGTAAGCGACGGGACTATAGCAGCTTTAAATGCTGAAAAATATATTGTAGAATTAAACAAAAATAACGGAGGTAGATAATTATGATAAAAATTTATTCAACACCAACTTGCTCATGGTGCAAAAAAACAAAGGAATATTTAAAATCAAAAAATATAGAATATGTTGATGTAAATGTAGCTGATGATATGGAAGGCAGAGAAGAAATGTTTAAATTGTCTGAGCAATCAGCAGTGCCAGTAATAAATATAGATGGAAACATTGTATTGGGTTTTGATAAGGCTAAAATAGATAAATTAATTCAAAAATAATGGTATGGGTAATGAGAAATTTTAATGAAAGGTGTAATGAGAGCACCTTACGTATTTCAACTATGGTATAAATGGGAGGTTATTTTTATGGAAAGATTAGTAGGAAAATTAGCACCAGATTTTAAATTAAATGCAGTTAAAGGTGATGGAAGTGGTTTTACTGAAGTAAAATTAGGAGATTATAAGGGAAAATGGTTAGTTTTCTTTTTCTATCCTTTAGATTTTACATTTGTTTGCCCAACAGAAATAACTGGATTTAGTAAGAGAATCGATGATTTTAAGGCATTAAATGCAGATGTTTTAGCTGCTAGTTGTGATAGTCAATATTCACACGAAGCTTGGATAAATAAAAGTAAAGAAGATGGTGGATTAGGTAAGATTAATTTTCCTATCGCATCAGATAAAACTTATGAAGTAAGCAAGAAATATGGAATCCATATTGAGGAAGAGGGAATAGCTCTTAGAGGATTGTTTATAATAGATCCTGAAGGAGTACTTAAATATTCCGTTGTACATGATTTAAATGTTGGTAGAAGTGTGGATGAAACATTGAGAGTATTAAAGGCTTTACAATCCGGTGGTATGTGTGCAGTAGATTGGCAGGATGGAGATGCAAATCTTTAATAAAGTTTTTAAGTAATATGAAGAAATTGCGAAGTAAAGACTAAAGAATTTTATCATAGCTAAAGCTAGATAAAAAGATTAAAGAAAGCCTTCGGCTAGATGAAAGAATTGACAGGGCTAAAGCCGTCAAAGGTGAGAGAAGTTACTTACGTAACAGGCAAAAGATGAATTTCAGCTAAGTTCAAGGATTTTTCGTAGCATAGCGTAGAAAAATCATCCTAGTCCTTTTGCTGAAAGCAAATTCTCTCACCATTAACGGTATCATCGTTAATTCTTTAATCTTGCCACTCTGGCAATCTTTCACCTTTTTACTCACGCAGTAGAGTAAAAATCTTTAACCAACTTGATTCGCAATTTCACACTATTATGAATAAATTTCGTTTATTTTTATAATGTATATAACAAAATAATATGAGGTAGGAGGAGTTAATATGAAAAAATATGTTTGTGTAGTATGTGGATATATTTATGATCCTGAGGACGGAGACCCAGATAATGGGGTGGATCCAGGAACTGCCTTTGAA
>NZ_FWXH01000037.1 GCF_900176305.1 Clostridium acidisoli DSM 12555 | reverse complement strand
TGTCTTACCGTGATCTACGTGTCCTATTGTTCCTATGTTTACATGTGGTTTGTTTCTTTCAAATTTTGCTTTTGCCATTTTATTTATTCCTCCTTAAGATCCTAATTATTTTCTTTCTCCAATTATCTGTTCTTGAATGCTCTTAGGTACTTCTTCATAGTGGTCAAAAACCATGCTGTAGTTTCCTCTACCTTGTGTTTTTGATCTAAGAGTAGTTGAATAGCCAAACATTTCTGATAGTGGAACGAATGCTCTTATTATTTGAGCTCCAGCTTGGGCTTCCATGCCTTCTATTCTTCCTCTTCTACCATTAACGTCTCCCATTACATCTCCCATATAGTCTTCGGGAACTACTATTTCAACCTTCATCATAGGTTCAAGTAATGCTGGGTCCGCTTTAGCCATAGCATTTTTAAATGCCATAGATCCTGCAATCTTAAATGCCATTTCATTAGAGTCAACATCATGATATGAACCGTCTACAACCTTAACCTTAAAGTTTATAGTTGGATATCCTGCTACAATACCACTTTGTGATGCTTCTCTTATACCATCATCAATTGGTTGTATATATTCTTTAGGGATTGCTCCACCAACTACACCATTTTCAAATGTATATTCGCCTTCACTTGGTTCCATTTCAATCCAGCAATGACCGTATTGTCCACGACCACCAGACTGTCTAACAAACTTACCTTCAGCTCTAACAGCTTTTCTGATAGTTTCTTTATATGCAACTTGTGGCTTACCAACGTTACATTCAACTTTAAATTCTCTTGTAAGTCTATCAACTATTATCTCAAGATGTAATTCTCCCATACCAGATATAATTGTTTGACCAGTTTCTTGATCTGTATGAGTTTTGAATGTTGGATCTTCTTCTGCAAGTTTTGCTAATGCTATACCCATCTTTTCTTGACCAGCTTTTGTTTTTGGTTCTATAGCTACGTCAATAACTGTTTCAGGGAATACCATGCTTTCAAGTATTATTGCATGATCTTCATCACAAAGTGTATCTCCAGTTGTAGTAGATTTAAGTCCTACAATAGCACCTAATTCTCCTGCTTCTAATTCTTCAACTTCTTCTCTGTGATTAGAATGCATCTTAACTAATCTTCCGATTCTTTCTTTCTTACCTTTTGTAGAGTTTAATACATAAGAACCACTCTTCATTATTCCAGAATAAATTCTTGTAAATGCAAGTCTTCCTACAAATGGATCAGTTGCAATCTTAAATGCTAAAGCAGACATTGGTTCATCATCGCTAGCTTTTCTTGTATCAGGTTCGCCTTCTAAAGTTTCACCTACAACATCTGGTATATCAAGTGGTGATGGCATAAAGTCAACAACTGCATCTAACATCTGTTGTACGCCTTTGTTCTTGTATGAAGAACCACATGTAACTGGTACAAATGCATTAGCAATAACGCCTTTTCTGATTGCTGCTTTTATTTCTTCTTCAGTGATTTCTTCACCTTCAAGATATTTCATAGTTAAATCTTCATCTAACTCAGCAACTGATTCTATTAATGAATTTCTATATTTTTCTGCTAATTCTTTCATATCTTCAGGTATTTCAGTTTCTTCCATCTGAGTTCCTAGTTCATCTTCATATATTATTGCTTCATTTTTAATAAGATCAACTATTCCTGTGAAATGGTCTTCTTTACCTATTGGTAATTGTATTGGAACTGCATTGGCTTGAAGTCTTTCTCTCATCATGTTAATAGTTCTAAAGAAGTCAGCACCTAATATATCCATCTTATTTACATAAGCCATTCTAGGTACATTATATTTGTTTGCCTGTCTCCATACGTTTTCAGATTGTGGTTCAACTCCGCCTTTTGCATCATAAACAGCGACAGCTCCATCAAGAACTCTTAATGATCTTTCAACCTCTACTGTAAAATCTACGTGTCCAGGTGTATCTATAATGTTGATTTCGTGTTCATTCCAATAACAAGTAGTTGCAGCAGATGTAATTGTTATACCTCTCTCCTGCTCCTGTACCATCCAGTCCATTGTAGCAGCACCTTCGTGTACTTCTCCAATTTTATGAGTTTTACCTGTATAGAATAATATACGTTCTGTAGTAGTAGTCTTACCTGCATCAATATGAGCCATAATACCAATATTACGGAACTTTTCTAAAGGATATTTTCTAGCCACTATTTATTCCTCCTCTCAGTTTGTAAACTAAAATTTGACAAAACTGCTTTGGCTATTTCCAAAACAGTTTTGCATATTTTTGTTTTTATTAGTATCTATAATGTGCAAATGCTTTATTAGCTTCTGCCATTTTATGAGTATCTTCTCTTTTCTTAACAGCAGCGCCAGTGTTATTAGAAGCATCTACAAGTTCGCCAGCAAGTCTGTCGTTCATGTTCTTCTCGCCTCTTTTTCTTGCTGCATCAAGCATCCATCTAATTCCTAATGTCTGTCTTCTTTCTGGTCTAACTTCTATAGGAACTTGATAAGTTGCTCCACCTATTCTTCTAGCCTTTACCTCAAGTAATGGCATTATGTTGTTCATTGCTGCTTCAAAAACTTCCATAGCATCTTTTCCTGTTTTAGCTGCTATTTTTTCAAAAGCTGCATAACATACTTTTTGTGCTACTCCTCTTTTTCCATCTTCCATTATACTATTGATAAGTTTAGTAACAACCTTACTATTGTACATTGGATCTGGTAATACATCTCTTTTAGCTATATGTCCTTTTCTTGGCACTTTTCTTCCCTCCTTAATATAAATTATTTAAGTTCATAGGTACTCGACATCTCTGCCGCAAAGCGCTTTGTACTTCTGCAAATTTTATAATATACTTATAACATTTCGATTTGAAATATTAAATTATTATCAAAATATATGTTAATGCCGAAGACTTAGCACTAAGTTAATAAAAACTATTTTTGTTTTGGTTTCTTAGCACCATACTTTGACCTACTTTGCATTCTGTTAGCAACACCAGCGGCATCTAATGTACCTCTTACGATGTGATATCTAACACCTGGTAAGTCCTTAACTCTTCCACCTCTTATAAGAACAACACTGTGCTCTTGTAAATTGTGGCCTACACCTGGAATATATGCAGTAACTTCATATCCATTAGTAAGTCTAACTCTTGCAACTTTTCTTAAAGCTGAGTTAGGCTTCTTTGGAGTTTGAGTTTTAACTACAGTACATACTCCTCTTTTTTGTGGGCACTCTTTAAGTGCTGGTGCAGTTGATTTAGTTAATGTTGTCTTTCTGCCCTTTCTTACCAATTGGTTGATAGTTGGCATAATTACACCTCCTTCTCTCTCTTATACTATATATTAAATTAGATATAAGCGTATCAATTTGAAACTATTCTAAAATTAGTGCACTTGCTGCTCCTACATCAATTCCACAGAGCTTTCCTAGTTCCTTCATAGTATCAACATAAGCAATTTGTACGGAGTTCTCCATGGCTAACTTCTCAACAGAATTTACCAACTTAATGTCAGCATCCTTCGCAATATAAACAATACTGCCTTCTCCATTTTTTATGGATTTAATAGTTTGTTTTATACCTACGACCTTTTTCCCGCTAAGTCTGTTTACCATAAACTATTCCCCCTTATGAATATGGTATAGAGAGTATAATAACACTCTCTATACAAATCACACGATTTATATTTTATCATCTAAGACTTTTTATGTCAATGTATCTTTTTTGTTCTAAACATCTTTAGTCAAAATATCTTCATTTACTGGAATTTCCGTGTCTAAAGATATATTTTTATATTTTGTAAGTCCAGTACCTGCTGGTATAAGTTTTCCTATAATAACATTTTCTTTAAGTCCTACTAAAGGATCAACTTTACCTTTGATTGCAGCATCTGTAAGTACTCTTGTTGTTTCTTGGAATGATGCAGCTGATAAGAAAGAATCTGTTGCAAGTGATGCTTTTGTTATTCCAAGAAGAGCAATTCTTCCCTTTGCAGTTTCTCCACCATTAGCTTCTGCTTTTTGATTTTGTTCATTAAAATCGAAAATATCAATCATTGTACCTGGTAATAATTCAGTATCTCCAGATTCTTCAATTTTAACTTTTCTTGTCATCTGTCTAACAACTACCTCTAAATGTTTATCATTTATATCAACACCTTGTAGTCTATAAACTTTCTGAACTTCTGATAGAAGATAGTTTTTAACAGCATTAACTCCTTTAATCCTAAGTATATCATGAGGATTAATAGAACCTTCTGTTATTTCATCTCCTGCACCAATTATATCACCATTTGCAACTTTTATGCTAGAACCAAATGGTATATCATAGCTAATTTCTTCTCCACTATCAGGTACAACATATATAACTCTCTTCTTTTTGGTATCTTCAAATCTAATTTTTCCTGATATTTCACTTACTATAGCAAGACCTTTTGGTTTTCGAGCTTCAAAAAGCTCTTCAACTCTTGGAAGACCTTGTGTTATATCAGATCCTGCAACACCACCAGTATGGAACGTTCTCATTGTAAGCTGAGTTCCTGGTTCTCCTATTGATTGTGCTGCTATAATTCCAACAGCTTCTCCAATACCAATTTTCTGTGCTGTTCCCATGTCCATACCGTAACATTTTGCGCAAACACCAAATTTACAGTCACATGTAAATACAGATCTAATCTTAACCTTTTTAACGCCAGCATTTTCTACCTTTTCAGCTAAGTCATGATTCATATATACATCTCTATGAACAATAATATCTTTTGTTTTAGGATTTATAATGTCTTCAGCACTATATCTTCCTGTAAGTCTTTCGCTTAAAGGTTCTATTACTTCACTACCTTCTTTTATTTCTGAAACTTCAAATCCTTCTTTTGTACCACAGTCGTCAACTCTTACGATAACATCCTGTGAAACATCAACAAGTCTTCTTGTAAGATATCCTGAGTCAGCAGTTTTAAGCGCTGTATCCGCATTACCTTTTCTAGCTCCATGAGTTGATATAAAGTATTCAAGTACGTCAAGACCTTCTCTGAAAGATGCCTTAATAGGCTGTTCTAATATTTTACCAGAAGGATTAGCCATAAGTCCTCTCATACCTGAAAGTTGCTTAATCTGACTTCTTGAACCTCTGGCTCCTGAATCTGCCATCATGAATATAGGGTTAAATCTATCCAAATTAGCCATAAGCGCATTTGCAACATCTTCTGTTGTTTTAGTCCATATATCAATTACTCTTTCATATCTTTCATCATCGGATATATATCCTCTTCTATACAATTTCTCAATTTTATCAACAGCCTTTTCAGCATCACTAAGTAATTTTTTCTTATCACCTGGTACAGTCATATCTGAAGTTGCTACTGTTATCGCTCCAATTGAAGAATAATGATATCCTTTTGCTTTTATCTTATCTAGCATAATAGAAGTTTTAGTTGGCCCATGTTTTAAGTAACACTTATCTATAATGTTTCCTAAATTTTTCTTGCCTACTAGGAAATCAATCTCTAGCTTGAATTCATTTTCAGGAATGGTTCTATCAACGAAACCTAAATCTTGTGGTATTGATTCATTAAATAAAAGTTTTCCTGGTGTAGTGTCGATAATTCCTGAAACTAAGTTTCCATCTATTGTTTTGAATAACTTAACTTTAATTTTTGCATGTATATCAATTTCTCCAAGCTGATATGCCATAATAACTTCATCTGGTGATGAGAAGCTTTTTCCCTCGCCCTTTACGCCATCTTTATCAATTGTTAAATAATAAGATCCTAAAACCATATCTTGTGTAGGTACACATACTGGTTTACCATCTGATGGTTTTAATATATTATGAGCTGCAAGCATTAAAAATCTTGCTTCTGCTTGTGCTTCAACAGATAAAGGTACATGAACAGCCATTTGGTCACCATCAAAGTCAGCATTATATGCTGTACAAGCAAGTGGATGTAATTTTATAGCTCTTCCTTCAACCAAAATTGGTTGGAAAGCTTGAATTCCAAGTCTATGCAAAGTCGGTGCACGGTTTAAAAGTACTGGATGATCTTCAATAACTTCTTCAAGTACATCCCAAACCTGAGTCTGAACTCTTTCAATCATTCTCTTAGCACTCTTTATATTATGTGCAACTCCGCTTTCAACTAACTTCTTCATGACAAAAGGTTTAAATAATTCTAATGCCATTTCTTGTGGAAGACCACATTGATACATCTTAAGTTCAGGTCCAACAACTATAACTGAACGTCCAGAATAGTCAACACGTTTACCTAGAAGGTTCTGTCTAAATCTACCTTGCTTTCCTTTAAGCATATCAGAAAGCGATTTTAAAGGTCTATTTCCAGGTCCAGTAACCGGTCTTCCCCTTCTACCATTATCAATAAGTGCATCTACTGCTTCTTGAAGCATTCTTTTTTCATTTCTAACTATTATGTCAGGTGCACCTAAATCTAATAATTTCTTAAGTCTGTTATTTCTGTTAATAACTCTTCTATACAAATCATTTAAATCTGAAGTAGCAAATCTTCCTCCATCTAGCTGAACCATTGGTCTTAAATCTGGTGGGATAACTGGTATAACATCAATTATCATCCATTCAGGTCTATTGCTTGATTTTCTAAAAGATTCAACAACTTCTAATCTTCTTATTATTCTAATTTTTTTCTGACCAGTACTTGTTTTTAAATCATCTTTTAATTCAATTGATAATTGCTCCAATTGTATCTCTTCAAGCAATTTCTTAACAGATTCTGCTCCCATACCTGCCACAAAACTTTCTTCACCATACTTGTCAACTGCTTCTCTATATTCCTTTTCATTAAGCAGTTGTTTTTTTAGTAAAGGAGTTTCTTTTGGCTCTAATACAACATATGAAGCAAAATAAAGTATCTTCTCTAATGCTCTAGGTGACATGTCTAAGATTAATCCCATTCTAGATGGAATACCTTTAAAATACCAAATGTGTGAAACTGGGGCTGCAAGTTCTATATGCCCCATTCTTTCACGTCTTACTTTGGATTTTGTTACCTCAACACCACATCTATCACATACTATGCCCTTGTATCTAACTCTCTTATATTTTCCACAGTGACATTCCCAATCCTTCATAGGTCCGAATATTCTCTCACAGAATAGTCCATCCTTTTCGGGTTTTAAAGTTCTATAATTTATTGTTTCTGGTTTTTTTACTTCACCTCTAGACCATTCTCTAATCATTTCTGGTGAAGCTAATCCTATTTGTAAAGCATCAAAATTATTTAATTCCAAGGGTACATCCTCCCTTCATAATTAGTGTTCATCATTAAAATCTTCAAGTTCTAATCCCTCTTGAAAATCTTCTAGTGGTAAATCTTCATAATCTAATTCTATATCTTCTTCAGGCTCTTGCTCTTCTGGTTCGACATAATCATCAGTCGGAACTGGAGGAACACCATCTTCACTTCCTTCGATGTTTACACCTAATTCTTCTAGCTCTTCATCTACAGATTCTTTTAATTTAATTTCTTCATGTTCATCTGTAAGAACTTTAACATCAAGACATAAAGCCTGTAATTCTTTTATAAGAACCTTAAAGGATTCTGGTATACCTGGTTCAGGTATATTTTCACCTTTGACTATTGATTCATAAGTCTTAACTCTTCCTACAACGTCATCAGATTTTACTGTCAAGATTTCTTGAAGCGTATGTGCTGCACCGTATGCTTCAAGTGCCCAAACTTCCATTTCTCCAAATCTCTGTCCACCGAATTGTGCTTTACCACCTAATGGCTGTTGAGTAACTAATGAGTATGGACCTGTTGATCTTGCATGTATCTTATCATCAACTAGATGAGCTAGTTTTAATATATACATATAACCAACCGTAACTCTACTATCAAAAGCTTCTCCAGTTCTTCCATCATATAACCATGTTTTTCCGTCTTCATCGTATCCTGCCTTTGTTAGGCATTCAACTATTTCAGCCTCAGTAGCACCATCAAATACTGGAGTAGCTATATGCCATCCAAGATTTGCTGCTGCCCATCCAAGATGAACTTCTAGTACCTGACCTATATTCATACGAGAAGGAACTCCTAGTGGATTTAAGCATATTTGAAGCGGTCTTCCATCAGGTAAAAATGGCATATCTTCTTCTGGTAAAACTCTTGAAATAACACCCTTATTACCATGTCTTCCTGCCATCTTATCTCCAACAGATATTTTTCTCTTCTGTGCTATATAACATCTTACAAGTTCATTAACTCCTGGTGGTAATTCATCACCGTTTTCTCTTGTAAATACTTTTATGTCAACTATTATTCCAGATTCTCCATGAGGTACTCTAAGTGATGTATCTCTTACTTCTCTTGCTTTTTCACCAAATATAGCTCTTAAAAGCCTTTCTTCAGCTGTAAGTTCAGTTTCTCCTTTTGGAGTAACTTTTCCTACTAAGATATCACCAGAACGAACTTCTGCACCAATTCTTATGATACCTCTTTCATCTATATCCTTAAGCGAATCATCACCAACATTAGGTATATCTCTAGTTATTTCCTCTGGTCCAAGTTTAGTATCTCTTGCTTCTGCTTCATATTCTTCTATATGAATAGAAGTAAATACGTCTTCTCTAACCAACTCTTCTGAAATAAGCATCGCATCCTCATAGTTATAACCTTCCCAAGTTATAAAACCTATACGGATATTTTTACCTAATGCTATTTCTCCTAAATCTGTTGAAGGTCCGTCTGAAAGTACTGTACCAACTTCAACTTTTTCACCTTTATCTACTATTGGTCTCTGATTTATGCAAGTACCTGAGTTTGATCTTTTAAACTTTAGAAGTTTATACGTATCAATAGTACCATTATCGTCTCTTTTTACTCTAACTTCACTTGCGCTAACATGATCAACTACACCTGCATGCTTTGCCTTAGGTAAAACTCCAGAATCAACTGCCGCTTTATACTCTATACCCGTACCAACAACTGGTGCCTGAGGTTTTAAAAGAGGTACTGCTTGACGCTGCATGTTAGAACCCATAAGTGCACGACTGGCATCATCATTTTCAAGGAATGGTATCATAGCTGTAGCAACTGACACAATTTGTCTTGATGAAACATCCATTAAGTCAACATCAGTATTCGGAACTATTAATACTTCATCCTGCATTCTAACCATTATTTTACTGTCAATGAAATGTCCTGTTTCATCCAGTGGTTCATTTGCTTGAGCTACTAGGAACGGATCTTCTTCATCAGCAGTAAAATATCTAATTTCATTTAAAACTCTTCCATTTTTCTTATCAACTAGTCTATATGGACTTTCTATAAAGCCATATTCATTAACTTTAGCATATGTAGCTAAAGAGTTTATAAGACCTATATTAGGACCTTCTGGTGTTTCTATTGGACACATTCTACCATAATGAGAATGATGAACGTCTCTAACTTCAAATCCAGCTCTTTCTCTTGAAAGACCTCCTGGTCCTAAGGCTGATAATCTTCTCTTATGTGTAAGCTCTGATAATGGATTAGTCTGATCCATGAACTGTGAAAGTTGTGAACTACCAAAGAATTCTTTTATAGCAGCTGCAACAGGTCTTATATTTATAAGTGCCTGTGGTGTTATAATTTCTTGATCTTGAATAGTCATTCTTTCTTTTATTACTCTTTCCATTCTTGATAGACCAATTCTAAATTGATTTTGTAATAGTTCACCTACAGATCTAAGTCTTCTGTTTCCTAGGTGATCAATATCATCTACATTACCAATGCCATAAGCTAATCCCATTTGATAACTTACAGTTGCATATATATCATCTTTGACTATATGCTTTGGTACCAATTTATGAATATTCTTTTTGATTTCTTCTTTTATTGATGTTTCATCATTGAAATTATCTAATATTTCCTTTAAAATTGGATAATAAACCAATTCTTTAATGTTCAAGTCAGAAATATCAAATTTTATAAAATGGTTTATATCAACAAAATTATTTCCTATAACTCTAGCTACTTTATCATCAACAATAATATCGACCTTATTTATGCCAACATTTCTTATCTCCATAGCCTTTTCTCTGTCTATTCTTTCGCCTTTTTGAACAATTATTTCTCCAGTTTCAGTATTGATTATATCTTCTGCAGACACTTTATTAGCAATTCTAAGGTTTATTGCTAATTTTTTATTAAACTTGTATCTACCAACTCTTGATAAATCGTACCTTTTTTGGTCGAAAAATAACGAGTCAATAAGAGAAACAGCGCTATCAACTGTTGGTGGCTCACCTGGTCTTAACCTTTTATATATTTCTAATAAGGCTTCTTCTTTAGTTTTTGTGTTATCTTTTTCTATACTTGCTTTTAGTCTTTCTTCTTCACCAAAATAATTTATAATGTCTGCGTCAGAGCCATGTCCCATAGCCCTTACTAATATTGTAATAGGTAGCTTTCTAGTCTTATCTATTCTTACATAAATAATACTATTACTGTCTGTTTCATACTCAAGCCATGCTCCTCTATTAGGGATTACAGTTGATGAATATAACTTTTTACCAGTTTTATCCACTGTATAATCATAATAAACACCTGGTGATCTTACCAGTTGACTTACTATAACTCTTTCCGCACCATTAATTACAAAGGTACCTTGTTCAGTCATTAATGGGAAATCACCCATAAATACTTCTTGCTCTTTAACTTCACCTGTTTCTTTGTTAAGTAGTCTCACTTTAACCTTTAAAGGTGCTGCATATGTAGTGTCTCTCTCCTTACACTCCTCCACAGAATACTTGATGTTCTCCATATCAAGCTTGTAGCCTACAAATTCCAGAACAAGATTACCTGTATAATCTTGAATTGGATTGATGTCATCGAAAATTTCTTCAAGTCCTTCTCTTAAGAACCAATCATAAGAGTCCAATTGAACTTCTATGAGATTTGGCATCTTTCCAATTTCATGTTGCTTGGAAAAACTCATTCTTGTTCTTTTACCTACTTGGACAGGATGTACCATTAGCTTTCACCCCTTGTATAAACTAAAATAACCAAAAACGCACTTCGCCCATGGAATTACATTTCTGGATTTTTACATTACTATTTGGTTAGTATAACCATAAAACTAACATTAATTCATATACTATATTAAATTTATTAAAACGTCATTAAATAGTTCATTGCATTTAAATATGTTATCACACTATAATAGCTATGTCAATACAAAATATAAATATTTTTCATATTATGCTTTTATTTTCTTAGTCAAAAAAATGGCACTCAATGAGTGCCATTAATTGAAAATCAAATTACTTTAATTCAACTTTTGCGCCTGTTTCTTCAATCTTAGCTTTCATTGCTTCAGCTTCTTCTTTAGCTACAGCTTCTTTAATAGTTTTTGGAGCTCCATCAACTATTTCTTTAGCTTCTTTTAATCCTAAACCAGTTATTTCTCTAACTGCTTTTATAACCTTAATTTTGTTTGCACCAGTTTCTACTAATACAACATCAAAATCAGATTTTTCTTCAGCAGCAGCACCAGCACCAGCAGCACCAGCAGCAGCTACAGGAGCAGCAGCACTAACTCCGAATTCTTCTTCACAAGCTTTCACTAATTCATTTAATTCTAAAACAGTCATACCTTTTATAGCTTCAATTATTTCTTCTCTTGTCATTTTATAGCACCTCCGAAATTCTTTCTTAATTATTCATTTGACTCTGATTCTTTTTTATCTTTAATAGCACTTACTAAATAAGCGAAATTTGATATTGGAGCTTTGAAGCTTCCAAGTAACTTTGCAATAAGAACATCTTTTGATGGAACAGATGCAAGTTCTTTAATCTTGGCTTCATCAAACATTTCACCCTGAATTAAACCTGCTTTTAATTCCAACACTTTATGTGTTTTTGCAAAATCATTTAAGATTCTTGCTGGAGCAGTAGGATCATCATATCCAAAAGCTACAGCTATAGGTCCTTCTAAGTATTCTACAAAACCTTCGAAACCTAATTCATTAGCAGCACGAGTTACTAATGTATTCTTATAAACTTTATATTCTACACCAGCTTCTCTTAAGCCTTTTCTAAGCTCAGTATCTTCTTCAACTGTCAATCCTTGATATTTAACCATAATTACAGCCTGAGCTTTTTCTAATTTTTCTTTTATTTCTGACACTTTTTCTTCTTTTAATTGTCTAATTTTGCTTGCCACTGTGTGTCCACCTCCTCACAGTTAAAAACTGCTATATTAAAAACTAAAGCCTCTCCGCAGCGCGAAGAGACCATATATAATCATATATCGGAATCCTCGGCAGGTTGGTTTCCCGTTACGCTATACGCACCTACTATCTACGGAGTGTTTACATATTCAACTTTTGAAATTATACCAAATATTCAGCAATAAGTCAATACTAATCTAATACTCTTACTGGATTAATTTTAATTCCAGGTCCCATAGTACTACTTACTGAAACTGATTTTATATATTGACCTTTAGCAGCAGCTGGTTTTGCTTTAATAACAGCTTCTACTAAAACGCGGTAATTTTCTCCAAGTTTTTCTGCTCCAAATGAAGCTTTTCCAATTGGAACATGTATTATAGATGTTTTATCAACTCTATATTCAACTTTACCTGCTTTTATTTCTGCAACAGCCTTAGTTAAATCAAAAGTAACTGTTCCTGATTTTGGATTTGGCATTAATCCTTTTGGTCCTAATACTCTACCTAGTCTACCAACTACACCCATCATATCTGGAGTAGCTACAACTACATCAAAATCAAACCAATTTTCTTTTTGAATTTTTGCTGCTAGTTCGTCAGCTCCAACATATTCAGCTCCTGCTGCTTCTGCTTCTTTTGCTTTCTCACCTTTTGCAAAAACTAATACTTTAACTTTTTTTCCTGTTCCATGAGGTAACACTACTGCTCCTCTAACTTGTTGGTCTGCATGTCTTGGATCTACTCCAAGTCTTATAGCAAGTTCTATTGTTTCATCAAACTTCGCTTTTGAAGTCTTTACAGTAAGCTCTACTGCTTCAGTTGATGTGTATAGAACATTTTTGTCAATAAGTTTTGCACTTTCAACATAATTCTTTCCCATTGTAAAATCCTCCTTTGTGGTATTATCGGTTTTTGCCTCCCACTGAATTAGAAACTAATCTACTACTTCTACGCCCATACTTCTAGCTGTTCCAGCAACCATAGATATTGCAGCTTCTATAGAACCTGCGTTTAAATCTGGCATCTTTGTTTCAGCTATCTGTTTAAGTTGTTCTTTAGTTATTTTAGCAACTTTTGTCCTGTTAGGAACACCAGATCCACTCTCAATTCCAACTGCTTTCTTTATTAATACTGCTGCTGGTGGAGTTTTTAGTATAAAACTAAATGATCTGTCCTGATAAACTGTGATTACAACTGGTATAGTAAGTCCTGCTTGATTAGCAGTCTTAGCGTTGTATTCTTTACAGAATGCCATGATGTTAACACCGTGTTGTCCAAGTGCTGGTCCAACTGGTGGTGCTGGAGTTGCTTTTCCTGCAGGTAGTTGAAGTTTTATCAATCCTACTACTTTCTTAGCCATGAATTTACACCTCCTATAATGATGTAGCTCAATTTAAAATCTCACTACTCGATAAGATTTACGTCTTATCTAATCTAATTTTTCTATTTGATTAAAATCAAGTTCAACAGGAGTTTCCCTGCCAAACATGTTAACTAAACCTTTAAGTCTTCTCTTCTCTGCGTTTATTTCTTGAATTAAAGCAATTTGGTTTTCTAAAGGACCACTTACCACCTTAACATTTTCTCCAACTTCAATATCAATACTAACAGGTCTTTCAGAAATCCCCATAGAATCAACTTCATCGTCAGTAAGTGCTACTGGTTTAGATCCTGGCCCAACAAATCCAGTTACTCCTCTTGTGTTTCTAACAACATACCAAGAATCATCGGTCATTATCATTTTTATCAGAACATATCCAGGAAATATCTTTTTAAGCGTAACCTTTTTCTTACCGTCTTTTTCTTCAAGTTCTTCTTCCATGGGAACTTGAATATCATGAATTAAGTCATGAAGGTTTCTATTATCTATTGTCTTCTCTATATTAGCTTTTACTTTATTTTCGTATCCTGAGTAAGTATGTACAACATACCATTTAGCTTTTTCTCCCATATTGTTTGGGTTTAGGATATAATCCTAGTCCCGTAACCTCCTTTACACCTTATTTAAAGATCACCTTAAAGAGGTTATCAAAACCAAAATCCAAAATAGCAATTATTACAATATAAATTACACAAAATACAGTAACTGAAATAGTCGCCTTTTTAGTATCAATTTTAGATGGCCACGTTATTCTATGGATTTCTGCCCTAAGCTCTTTAAAAAAGCCAATTAACCCTTTTGATGGTGATTCCTTCATTTCTTCAATTTTCCCATTGTCAGCCATTTTATTCACATCCTACAAAAATAATTCTACTAGTAGGCCTCAACTATTTTGTCTCTTTATGAAGTGTATGTTTGTGGCAGAAAGGACAGTACTTTCTCATTTCTAGTCTGTCTGGATCGTTTTTCTTACTTTTCATTGTATTATAATTTCTTTGTTTACATTCTGTGCATGCTAAAGTTATTTTAACTCTCACAATCTACACCTCCCGGTTTTCATGCCTTATACATTACATAAGTCTCTTAAACATGTGTTACCTAAATAATTTATCACAATTAAGCAATCATGTCAATAAATATATTAAAATGCAAGCATGAAATATTAAGCGATTTTAAGCCTTTCAAAAGGACTAGGTTTAAGCCCAGTCCAAAACATTGAACTTTATTTAGTTATAGAAGTAACAACACCAGAACCAACTGTTCTTCCGCCTTCTCTTATAGCGAATCTTAAGTTGTCTGTCATAGCTACTGGGTTGA
>NZ_FWXH01000008.1 GCF_900176305.1 Clostridium acidisoli DSM 12555 | reverse complement strand
GTAAAAAGGTGAAAGATTGCCAGAGTGGCAAGATTAAAGAATTAACGGTAATGCCGTTAATGGTGAGAGAATTTGCTTTCAGCAAAAGGGTTAGGATGATTTTTCACGCTATGCTGCGAAAAATCTTTGAACTTAATTTTATAAATCTAAAGTATTTTGTACTTCATTTTTTTGGCCGAAGGTTGTAGTGTTCAATGCATACGTATTTATTAGAATATTAGCTATAATGTTAGCATCACAGGCTACGCCTAAAAGCAAAACCTACGGTTAAAACATATTGTAGAGTTATATTTATATACTAAGATATATAAATTTTCTTTACTTGTTACGTAAGTAACTTCTCTCACCTTTGACGGCTCTAGCCTCGTCAATTCTTTCATCTAGCCGAAGGCTTTCTTTAATCTTTTCATCTAGCTTTAGCTATGATGAAAATCTTTAACTCTTGATTCGCAATATCTAACTATTATGACCTAATACAATACTAAATTTAGGAGGGTTATTATGGAAAATATTATTACTAAATATGGTGAATTACAAGGAATAACTAACATTAGTCAAACTAAAAATGATACTGTTAATGAATACACCCTAGATAGAAAAATCATATTAAAAACCCCTTATGGAGAATTAACTCCTCTTTATAAGCCTAACAGTGAAAGACATAAATATATAAAATCAGTGTCATTTTACACCAATGGAAATATTGAAAGTATATATTTACAGGCACAAACTAAAATAAATACTCCTATTGGCATAATACCTGCCGAACTCATTACTTTTTATAAAAGCGGAAATATTAAGCGTGTATTTCCTCTTAATGGCAAGATAACAGCATATTGGTCAGAGGAAGACGAATATAATTTAGCTGAAGATATCTCTTTAAATTTAACTACTGGAGAGCTTAGTCGTAAACTGATTAGCTTATGCTTTTTTGAAAGTGGCACAATAAAGAGCATCACTCTTTGGCCTAAAAATTTCGTTACGCTTAATTCCCCTATTGGAACAGTGTCTTCCAGAATAGGTCTTTCATTTTTCGAAAATGGTTCTTTAAGTTCATTTGAGCCTAAAAGTCCAACTCCTATAGAGACTAAAATAGGTATAATAAATGCATTTGATTCAACGGCTTTAGGTATACATGGTGATTCAAATTCTGTAAAATTTTCAAAAGATGGAGTTTTAATATCACTTATAACTCCCACAGATCAGATAGAGGTTACTAAAGCTTCTGGAAGCAAATCTATTTATAGACCACTTTTAAAGAAAAGTGTTATAGACGATGTTTCTATGGAAATTATCCCACTTAAAATAAGTTTTGATTCCGATACAGTTATCTTTAATAACTTTGAGTCTTATAACCTTAACAATTGCAGCTTTAAAATTACAAAAGCAAATTTTAAACTTCCATATCCTTGTTCTCATTCTAACTAATAAAGTTAAATTTTTTTAATATAAATATTTGTTTTGGTTAAACTATTATAAAGATTTTATTTGAAGGGAGATTTTACATTGACTAATTTTAAATCCTTAAATAGTTCAAAATCAAATATTCA
Source organism: Clostridium acidisoli DSM 12555 (assembly GCF_900176305.1). Classification (GTDB taxonomy): domain Bacteria; phylum Bacillota; class Clostridia; order Clostridiales; family Clostridiaceae; genus Clostridium_I; species Clostridium_I acidisoli. The sequence goes on along the minus strand of NZ_FWXH01000008.1, from coordinate 122,173 downwards.
AAGTGTTAAAGATCATGATAAAAATGCAGAAATATCAATGAAAGAACAACTTCAAGAAAAAAAACAATATGAATTTAACAAGTTTAATGTAAATGGTGAAAACCAAAGAGGCGATGATTTAGAGCGAAGCAAAAATCAGTAAAAATATATTATATAAAGAAATTGCAAAGTAAAAGTGACTATTCTTCATTCACCCATGCTTTGCAATTTCTTTATATTAAAAACATATAATTTGTTTCATTTCTAAGTGGTATAATCTCTATCAATTGTTATAACTGTATCATATCCTGGATGTTCAACCTTAACTGCTGCATCAATATCCAATTTTAATTTTTCTTCCTCTTCGTCCGTAACCTTATTATCAAAACTTATTACTATATCAAAAATCAAATTTTTGTTTTCACCTTCACCAACTATTCTAAAGTCGTGTAGTGAGTCCACAATAGGAAATTGTTGAAGTACTTTTACAACAGTTTTTCTTGCATCATTCACTTCTTTTGAATCTGTGTATACCGGATCCATATGAATTACAATAAACATATTAAGTTTCTTCGAAAGTTCCTTTTCAGCTCTATCAATTACTTCGTGAATCTTCATTATTGATATATTATATGGAACTTCTGCATGAAGTGACGCCATAGATCTTCCCGGTCCATAATTGTGTATTATAAGATCATGAATTCCAAGAATGTGATCATATTTAGTTACTGAAGTTTTTATTTCTTTTACTAACTCTGGATCTGGCGCTTGCCCTAGAAGTGGATTCAATGTTTCTTTTACTAAGGACAAACCTGATAAAAGTATAAATACTGCTACGACTAAACCAACATAACCGTCTATATCAACTTTAAAAGCATATCCAGCGGCTAATGATATTATTACTCCACCTAATATTGCTACATCATTTAAAGCATCTGCTCCTGAAGCTTCAAGTGTTGCTGAATTAATAATCTTCCCTAAAGACTTATTAAAGTAGCTAAGCCAAAGCTTTAATGGTATTGCGCAAATTATAATTAAAAAAGTCACAATATTATAACTTACCTCTTGTGGATGCAAGATTCTATCAAATGAAGTTTTAACAAATTGAAGTCCAACTACTAAAATTAAAAATGATACTACTAATGCCGAAATATATTCCATTCTTCCATGTCCAAATGGATGTTCCTTATCTGCTGGTCTATTGGAAAGTTTAAAACCAACAAGTGTTACTATTGATGATGTAACATCAGCTAAATTATGAACTGCGTCACCTATTATTGCGATACTATTTGTTAACACTCCAAGTATAATTTCTATTATAAAAAGTATTAAATTCACAACTATACCAATAACTCCACTTACAGTTCCGTATTGCTGTCTTACCTTCCTATTCTTTATATCCTCATGATTTTTTATAAAATGTGATATTATAAATTTTGCAGTCATGTTAATCACTCCTCTAGACTGTACTTTTTCAATAATTAATATTAAACTATATTATACAATAAATTAGAAAATTAGTATAATAACATTGTTAAATTTTACATCATGTTTTACAATAGTGTATAAAGTTCAATAACAAAAACATAATAAATTAGACAATAGTTAATCACAGGAGGTTTACAATGAATAAAGAAATTGTATTGGCAAAGGATCTAATAGATTTCATATACGAAAGTCCTTCAGCCTTTCACGCTGTAAAAAACATTAAAGATGTTTTAAATAAACATGGTTTTATAGAATTAAATGAAGGCGATAGGTGGGAAATTCAAAAAGGTGGCCGCTATTTTGTAAAGAGAAACGACTCAGCTTTAATAGGTTTTACTGTTGGAAATGGAATAGTTGCAAAAAAAGGATTTAAAATAATAGGTGCCCATACTGATTCACCAAGCTTTAGAATTAAACCTTCTCCTGAAATGACATCAGAAGGTAAATATATAAAATTAAACACCGAAGTTTATGGAGGTCCAATATTAAATACTTGGATGGACAGACCTCTTTCCTTAGCTGGTAGAGTAACTGTAAAAGGTGATAATATATTATTTCCCAAAACCATTCTAATTAATATAAAAAAACCAATTTTAATTATTCCGAATTTAGCTATACACATGAATAGAAATATAAACAAAGGTATAGAACTAAATAAACAAATTGACTTGCTTCCTCTAATGAGCATGGTAAACTCTTCTCTTGAAAAAGACAATATTTTGATCCATACTATTACTAGAGAATTAAAGATAAAAGAACAGGACATACTTGACTTCGATTTATATCTTTATGAATTTCAAAAAGGAAATTTAATAGGTCTTAATGATGAATTTGTTTCATCAAGTAGGCTTGATGATTTAGAAATGCTTCATGCTGGGCTTTACTCTCTTATTAATTCAAATATAACTGATACAACAAATGTTCTCGCTTGCTTTGATAACGAGGAGATTGGAAGTGAAACTAAACAAGGTGCGGATTCTGAGTTTCTATCAAATATATTAGAACGGATTGTAATATGTTTTGGAGGCGACCGTGAGGATTATTTTAGAGCTTTAAATAAATCCTTCATGATTTCTGCTGATGCGGCTCATGCAGTTCATCCTAATAAGAGTGAAAAAAGTGACCCTACTAACAGACCAATTATAAATGATGGTCCTGTTATAAAGATAAGTTCACAACAAAAGTATACCTCTGATAGCAACAGTATTGGAGTATATGAAGCAATTTGTAATAACTGCGGTGTGCCTTTTCAGAAGTTTGTAAACAGATCTGATGAGGCTGGGGGAAGTACAATAGGACCAATATCATCCTCTCATGTAAGTATACGTTCTGTTGATATTGGAACTCCTCTGCTTGCAATGCATTCAATAAGAGAACTGTGTGGAGTACTGGATCACTACTATGTAGAGAAAACCTTTGAAGAATTTTTTAACCTTTAGGTTTGTTGATAATTAATTTTTCATAATTGTGAGATATTGCGAAGTACGGGTGAAGGGTTTTCACCTATGCTTCACGCTGAAAAAGTGAAGGGTCGCTAAAGCGAGGTGAAGGGTTTGACAGGCACTTTGCTTGTCAAAGGTGATGGGTTTTCCGTGAAAAAAAACTATGGATGATTTTTCTACGCTATGCTGCGAAAAATCTTTGAACTTAAAATCTATAATCTAAAGTATTTTGTTTCTCATTTTGGGGCCGAAGGTCACCAGTATTCAATTCATAGGGACTTATTAGCATATTAAACTGTTTTATAATGGCCAAAGGCTACGCCTAAGATCAAAACCTACGATTAAAATATATAACAGAGTTATCTTTAGGAATTAAGACATATAAATTTATTATTTTTCTGACGTAGGAGGAAAAATTTCTTTTACCTTTACTGATTTATCAGTAAACGCTTCACCTTTTATCCGAGCCTAGCAAGGATAAAACCCTTCACTTTACTTCACAATTTCTTTATATTATAAGTCAACTTATCATTAAATCCATACTTCAGCTTAAAAAACATAACCTCTATAACATGTGCAAACCAAACTATGGCAACTCCAAACATGATATCATAGGACAAATTTAATAAAAATAAATGTTTCTGAAAGTCTCCATATCCAGATCCTATAACTGGTAAAATAAATTGAGAACTTCCTGATGCTAAAATAAATAATAGCATCAATGTTAAAAGTCTTACACTTCTTTCCTTGCTTTTTATAAAGTAAAATATACATATTACAAAATATATAACTGAGAACCCTATAAAAGCATAAATGTTATGATGTAACTTAGGATATCTTTTTATAAGTTTGGTTCTAAAAGTGTTCATGAATTTATTAGTAGAATATTCATCCTTAGTAAAATTCCATGAACCTGGAATCGAAAAACTATAAGCATTACTAGCTGAATCCTTGATTTTTTCCCACATTCTATTAGGATGCTTAATATAAAAATCTAGTATTTTTACTGGAGATATCTTAGGATAAAACTCCCTTAACATGTCTTTTCCTAATGGGTCCTTACTGGATTTTCTATTATAAAAAGATTTGCCATAAAAGGCCATAAACTTTTCATTAACGCCAAGTTCAGTTAAATCTTTTCTAGGATGGTTTGAACCTCTCAGAACTCCTAAAAAAACTGATTGATATATATTATTTTCATTCATAGTATCGGTCAATGAAAAATATGCCATTGCACAAACCATAGTTACAATAACTGAACCTATCAAAATACACTTTCTATATTGCTTTCCTTTATAGAATATAAACAATCCTAAATAAACTATAAGCATAAAAACAAGTAGTGGAAGTTCCTGTGATTTAGAGGTTAAAAAGCATGCTGATGTTACAAAAAAATAAACAAAATATCTTATTTTAGGTTTTTCTTTACTTATTAACATCAAATATGTTCCAATATTTAAAAAGAAAAAAACTATTGTTCCCGCCTCTCCAAAAAATGAATTAAAATATTCTATATAAGAAACATCTGTAAAAAACAAAATAATAAAAATTCCACTGATGCACTTTAAGATTGGTGATAGTTTATTAAATTTTAATATCAAAAATACTCCTAATAAAAATATTGAACTATAAACAAATGCCAAATATCTTATATCAAAAATATAGTTGCTGAAATTATGTGCGTATAAGAAAATAACAACTGCAATTTTTAATAATATGCTTTCAGAAACCCAATCCTTTCCAAAAACAAAAAATATATTCGGACTTGTTATTAAATAATTAGTATGAAGAAATTTATTGTAAATATCATTATAATTTTTTGATATATTTGAAATACCTCCATACGTCATCAGCCTGTCAAAATCTCCATTATCACATTTACCTATGATTGGATTTATAAAAAGTACTTTTAATAATATTATTGAAATGATGATTAAAATTACGCTTTCAATTAAATATTTATCTTTTATATGACTTGAAAATTTTTTAAAAATACCCGTAATGTGTAACACCTCCAGTTGTACTTTTTAACTTTGAATTGTTTCAACAGTTTCGCAAAAACATTATAACAATTCAAAGTTAAATAAAAGTTTATTAAATTATTAAGAGTTTATTAAATATATACCCAATAATTTCATTATAAAATAAACCCATTACTTTTTAATAAACTAAAGATAAACTAAATATAAATAAAAGTTAGTTAAGTATTTTTATATCACCAGAAGAAACATCAAGTTTAATTTTATTTTTGTCATTTACTACAACGCCTTGAAGTTTGTGTCCACCATCTTTTCCAGAAACAGTTATTGGGAAGTCTGTTGTTATATCCCCAGAACTTGCCACAGCATCTAAATCGAATTCTGCAGACTTAGGAAGTGTAAGTGCAATTTCACCGGAGGAAGAGTGCACATTTATATTATTGTTAAAATCTGCATATTCTATATTTGTATCGCCAGAAGAATTTTCTGCCGTTAAATCACCACTAAATGCATTAATATTAATAGATCCTGACGATGAATCCAATGTGGTGGTTTTAGTAGTTAATTTGTCAGCTTTTAAATCCCCTGAACTACTTAAATAATTAAAAGTATCCGCATTAATATTGTTCATTTTTAAATTTCCAGAGCTTAGATTACATTGAAGCTTATTAAGTTTATAATCATTAACGTTTATGTCTCCTGAAGAGGATACTAGCTTAATATCTTTATTGTAATCAGCTGGAATATATACATCAAGTTTAAGATTTGAGCTAAAAAAAACAAAATTGATGTGAGGTTCAACTTGCTTTATAACTAAAGTGTTACCAGATTTATAACATTGAATTTTTGAATTTGTATACTTATTGTTTGAGGTCATATCTCCATATAAATGGGCTTTAAGCTGTGAAGTACCTTCTGGAATTATATTTATATCGCTAGAAGAAACATCCACATATATCTCATTTATACCAGAAAGGTTTGAAGTTTTAGAATCATTTACACTAGTATGGTTAGAATGTGTTCCTTTCATTAAATTTGTACCTGTTCCCAATATTATCAAAGTCCCAAGTCCCAATGTCACAAACATTATTCCTAAAAGATATATTACTACTTTCTTAATATTAAATTTTTCAATAAACTTCATAATTGTTGTCACCTACCCTTTATAATTTTTAGATTCCAATTTATATATTTAACTGTTCCCCTATAAAAATATTTGCATACGTACCACATACCTATTAAAAATAATAAACCAAGTGCCGTGATTCCAATTCCAAGAAATATTATTCCAATACCTGATATTCCACTTGGTACATTAATATATACTGGAAAAAGCGGTGCTAAAATAGTTCCTATTATAATCCCAATTCCAGAGATAACTATTGCAATAGCTGCACAGAGTAACCCTATAATTACGCCAACTATACCAAGGTATGGCCCCAAAATGAATATAAGATTGAATAATAACAAACCACAAACAGCAATTATAGGTACAATAATTGGATTATCTTCTTCTTTTTTATCCTTTGGAACTTCATTATTTTCTTGTTTACTTGATGTTCTGTATTGATTAGCTATGTTATTGGGGTCACCTAGTTCTTCTATTAATTCATATTCACTTTTACCATTTTGTTCACCTACTCTAAAATGTTCCTCATAATCGTATAATATTTCTTTTTTCTCTTCATCTTTGAAATCACTAAGAGCCGCTTCTAAGATGTGTAAAAATTCAGTTTTATTCATTTAACCCATCCTCCATCACAATACTATTGACTTCTTTCACATAATCAAACCATTCTTTTAAAAGTTCTTCTTTTGTACTTTTACCAAGTTCTGTTAGCCTATAATACTTTCTAGGAGGCCCTTCTTGAGATTCCTGAAGATAGGTTGTAAAATAGCCCTCCTTATTAAGTCTTCTAAGTATTGGATAAATAGTACCATCAGAAATTTCAATGCTTTTTGAAATTTCATTTACTAATTCATATCCATAACAATCTTTTTTATCTAACACAGCTAACACACAAAGCTCAAGAATACCTTTTTTTAATTGTGTATTCATATATAATCATACTCCTCCCAAGTCACAGTTAACTGTTTATCCTATGACTACCATCCTTAACACTCCCATCTTCTTCAAAGTGGGAGATAACGGCTGCTACGTCTCTGGATAACGATTTCTAAGTTTCAGATGGATGACCTATGGCCTAAAAACTCCACCTAAAACTAAGAATTCTGTTTATATTTCCCAATATAAATACTATATCACTTAGTACTATTTATTGCAAGATACTAAATAATATTTATTAGCTTTACTATAAATATTGTAGATAAAAAAAACATCCCCTATAGAATTTTATTCCTAGGTAGATGTTTTTGCTTTGATTTTCATATAGAAAAATCGAATTATTTATATACTTTTTCTCCACTTTCTATTGCACTTACAGGACATACATTGACACATAAATGACAACCCACACATTTTTCTTTTATTATTGAAGGTTCTCTACTCTCGCTGTTCCATTTTATTGCTTGATGTCCCCCATCATAACATGAAATATAACATCTTCCACATCCAACACAAGTTTCTTTAATAAATTTAGGATATACAACATAATCTCTATCTAATTTATCTGCTGTAACTATGTTTTTTAACGCTATTCCAACTAAATCTTCTAGTTTTTCAAAACCTTTATCTTCCATATATAAACTAATACCACTTATCAAATCTTCAATTATTCTATACCCATACTGCATTACTGATGTTGTTATCTGTAGATTTGTAGCTCCTAGACTTAAAAATTCAACTGCATCACTCCAAGTTTCTATTCCTCCCATACCACTTATTGGGACATTCTTCAACTTTTCATTTTGAGCCAAATCATTAATAAACCTTAATGCTATTGGTTTAACAGCTTTACCTGAATACCCTGATACCGCTGATTTTCCATTTATTATTGGAAAGGGAGTAAGTGTATCAAGATCAATCCTTGTTATACTTTTAATTGTATTTATTGCTGCAATACCGTCTGCCCCTCCTTCAATTGATGCCGCTGCTGGTATTACCATGTTTCCAAGATTAGGTGTCATCTTTGATAGTATTGGTAAATGCGTTCCTCTTCTTGTTGCTTCACAATACTTTTTAACTAATTCTGAATTTTGTCCTACATCTGCTCCCATTGCTTCACTAGTCATTTGTGGGCAAGAAAAATTACACTCTATTATATCAACACCAGCTTCTGTTACAAGCTTTGCAAGTTCTGTCCATTCATTTTCATTTTCACCCATTATTGATGCAACTATTATCTTATTTGGATAATCTGCCTTTAATTTTTTTAACCAAACTAAATTTTGTTCTAGCGTATGATCTGAAATTTGTTCCATATTTTTAAAGCCCATAAAGGGCGTATTTTCTTTACTTATCACGTCAAAACGTGGTGAGACTTCATTTGGCACATAAAAACCTATTGTTTTAAAAACAACTCCACCCCAACCCATTTCTAGTGCCTTTGCACACATTTCATAATTACTTCCAACTACAGAAGATGAAAGAAAAAAAGGATTTTCACACTTAATTCCACAAAATTCTATAGACAAATCTTTACTCATTTTACAGCCTCCTTGTATTTCCTACTTTGTTGCAGCTGGGAATATTATGGCTCTAGTAACCATCAGCTAAATTTTCTTGAATCATTCTTATTTTTATTGGTCTGTCAATCTTGCCTCTTGTACACTTTCTTTGGCAATACATTTTATTTTCACATGCTTCTCCGCACTGCCCACTTTTTTCTAAAGCTTTATTTGCTTTTAAAGCAGCTCCTTTATAGTTATCCATCCTTAAAGACATAATTATAGCTGCTGGATTTTTTTTAACTGGACAAGCACTACTACACGGTGGTTCATGACATAATAAACATCTTGCTGCTTCTTCTCTTAGCATAATAGCATTTAATTTCCCCATATTTTCCTCCTACTTGTATAAATTTTATTATTGTGATTTTCTCAATATATAACAGTTAAATTCATAATAGTTAGAAATTGCAAAGTGCAAGTTAAAGATTTTCATCATAGCTAAAGCTAGATAAAAAGATTAAAGAAAGCCTTCGTCTAGATGGAAGGATTGACGAGGCCAAGGCCGTCAAAAGTGAGAGAAGTTACTTTGCATTCGGTAAAAGATGAATTTCATAGTTTAAAGTAATTGGACTTATATATTTTAAACCGTAGGTTTGGGTTTTAGGCGAAGCTTCATGGAAACAGCTATCTACTTAAGTTTTTAGTACTACACAAAGTTTAAACTCGAGGTCCATGACCTTCGGTCAAAAAATGAAGTGCAAAATACTTTAGATTATAACTTATTAATTCAAAGATTTTTCGTAGCATCGCGGAGAAAAATCATCCATAGCTTTTTTCCACGGAAAACCCATCACCTTTGACTAGCAAAGCGCCTGTCAAACCCTTCACCTCGCTTTGGCGACCCTTCACCTTTTCACCGCGAAGCATAGGTGAAAACCATTCGCACGTACTTCTCAATTTCTCACTATTTAGAACAAACTTATTAAACTCTTGCTTTTCTCTTAATAAAATTTCCCCATCCTGGCTTTCCTAAAAATTCTCCATCTTTAAATACCAAATTTCCTCTTGAAAAAGTCATATCAATGTACCCATTAAATTTTGTGCCTTCCCAAATAGTATGGTCTACATCTGAATGCATATTATCTTTTGAAACTGTAAATTCCTTATTAGGGTCATATATTACTATATCTGCATCCGCACCCACTGCTATTGTTCCCTTTTCAGGTGCACATCCATAAATTTTAGCAGGATTTGCTGAACATAGTTCAACTACTTTGTTGAAGGACAATCTTCCCTTATTTGCTTCACTTAACATATATGGATACATATTTTCAATGCCCATACAACCATTAGGTATTTTCGTAAAATCATCTTTTCCCCAATCTTTTTCATAACTTTGGAAAGGACAATGATCTGTAGCAATTGTAGCTATATCACCACTTTTTATTCCCTGCCACAATGCATCTTGACTTTCTTGACCTTTCATTGGAGGTGAACAGACAAAGTTTCTTCCGTCCTCCCTCTTATATACATCACTTGTGAAATGAAGATATTGAGGACAAGTCTCTGCATATATCTCATAACCCTCATCTCTTGCTCTTTTAACTTCTTCCATACCCTGTTTATTTGCAAGATGTACAAGGTATAATGGTGTATTTAAGGATTTTGCCCAATGGATAGCACGAATATCAGCTTCAGCTTCAACAAATTCTGGACGTGAAAGATAGTGATACCATGCTGATGTTTTTCCTTCTTTTAAAAATTGTTCTGTTCTCATATCAATAAGATCTGGGTTCTCAGCATGTACAGCAATAATAGCTCCAACTTCTTTAGCTTTTTCTAATACTTTACACATTACTCCATCGTCTACCATCAAGCCTTCTTTCTTATAAACCATAAATACCTTAAAGCTTGATATTCCAAAATCAACTGCGGCTTTAAACTCATCAAGTACCTCAGGTCTTAAATCAGTTATAGCTACATGAAAGGCATAATCTACACAAGCCTTGGGTGCACAAAGTTTATTTCTTCCTTCAGCCGTTTGTATGATTCCATCACCTTTTTGTTGAAGTGCAAAATCAAAAACAGTTGTAACCCCACCACATGCTGCTGCTCTAGTACCTGCCTCATAACTATCTGCAGATATAGTTCCTCCAAAAGGCATTTGCAAATGTGTATGAACATCCAGTGCGCCAGGAAGCACATATTTACCACTAGCATCGATGACCTCAGCATTATCAGAATTTATGTTAGCTGCTATCATAACAACTTTTCCGCCTTCAATTCCTATATCTCCTTTATAAGTATCAAAAGCAGTTATAATGGTTCCATTTTTAATTACTTTATCCATTATGACTTCACCTCATTTTTATTTTTTTATATTATCTCTTCCTTTGGTTCTTCATTGGTTTTTACTATATTTTTAGTAGGACTTAATACAAAATAAATTATAAAAGCTAATGCAAAACCTACAAACCAAGAATAATCAGATACACCGCTTAAACTAGGAACTATCTTTCCAATAAGTGCGCCAAAAACTCCTATTATTAAGGCAATTATTGCACTTGGATTAAAACCTTTTTTATATGAATATTCTCCAGTAGTACTGTAGAGATCTTTTAAATTTAGATTTGTTTTTCTACAAACCCAGTAGTCACAAATTATTATTGCAGCTATTGGTCCAAGTATTCCTGAATAAGTTCCAAGCCATGTAAAAATATATCCTGATGGATCTGCAAGAAGTCTCCATGGCATTATTAGTATGCCAATTATACCTGTTATAAGTCCTCCTGTTTTAAAGCTTATATGCTTTGGAAAACAATTTGAAAAATCATAAGCTGGTGATACTGTATTCGCAGCTATATTAACTGAAAGTGATGCAATAACTATTCCAAAGAAACCTATAAATAATGCAATTGGATTTGTAAATTTTGAAACAACTTCTACAGGATCCCACATTGCTTTTCCATATACTATAGTACTAGCAGAAGTTATCATTATTCCCATAGCTGAAAATATTGTCATTGTTACTGGCAGTCCTATTGCTTGCCCTTTCATCTGTTGTTTTTGACTTTTAGCGAATCTAGTAAAGTCTGGTATGTTAAGTGATAGCGTTGCCCAGAATCCTATTGTGCCCGTAAGTGATGGTATAAATGCTTTCATAAACTGTCCTGTGCTTGTAAATTTACTTGGAGTACTTAATAATGGTCCAAATCCTTTTGCTGCCACTATCATCCATGCAAGTAATATAAATGCCAAAATCATAACTAATGGTGCAGACCAGTTTTCAAATTTCTTTATTAAATCCATGCCTTTATATATTACGAATATTTCAATTCCCCAAAATATCATAAATGTGATTGCAGCTGAAAGTGATAAACCTGCAATTTGAAAGCTTCCTCCTATATTTTTAAATCCTGGAATCAATGCAGAAACTAAAACATTTAAGGCACTTCCTCCTATATATGTGTTTATTCCAAACCAACCACAGGCAACTATTGCCCTTAGCACTGCTACAATATTAGCTCCTTTAGTTCCAAAAGATGCTCTTGCGAAAACAGGAAATGAAATTCCATATTTTGCTCCTGGATGAGAATTGAGAAGCATTGGTATTAGAACTATAAGATTTCCAAGTGTTATTGTTAGTAGTGCCTGAAGCCAGCTCATGCCAAGTGCTATAAGGCTTCCTGCCATAGTATAAGTAGGAACACAGTGGGCCATTCCAACCCAAAGTGCTGTGTAATTATAAGTATTCCAATTTCTATCCTTTAATTTTATTGGTGCTAAATCTTCATTATATAGGCTACTTGAACTCACGTCTTCTTTTAATTCATACATCTCTTCTTTCATTATAATCACTCCTGATTTTATATTTTTACCACTGTAAATTTTCAAATGATTCACTATAAGTTTCTAAAATTACTTTTTATCTATATCTAAGAGCGTTTGTAGTAGCACGTTAGCTCCTTTTAAGCAGTCATCAAGTTCTGTTTTTTCTATTTCACAATGGCTATTTCCACCAATACTTGGAACAAATATCATAGTTGTAGGTACCATGTCAGCTACAAACTGAGCATCATGTCCAGGACCACTGTACATTCTCATATTAGAATAACCGTAAAGATTTGCATTTTTTTCAACATAATCTACGAATTCATTATTATAGCTAACAGTCTTACGTGACCACAATTCTTTGTAGCTAACCTTACACTTTGCAAGTTCAGAAGGAATTCTTCTAATAACTTCAACAACTTGTTTTACTACTTCTGGATCTTGATGTCTTGCATCCAATGTAAATTTAACATCATCTGGTATTATTGTGTGCACATTTGGCGAACAAACAATTCTACCAGTAGTGTAAACCAGCTTATCATCAAGTTTATCAAGTTCTCTATGAAGATACTGAATAGCCTCAGAAGCTGCTAAAAGAGCATCCCGTCTCATTTTCTGTGGAACAGTTCCGGCATGACCTGCCTGACCTATAAATTGGAATTCATAATTCACCATTCCAACAACGCCTTCTACAACTCCGATATCCATTTTTGCTGCTTCAAGCACTGGCCCTTGCTCAATATGAAGTTCTAAAAAAGCCTTATAATCCTTAGCATTCATTCTGTTTTTTTCATCACCCTTATATCCACTTGCATCCAAGGCATCTTTAAAGGTTATTCCATCTATATCCTTTGACGCTAGCATCTTGGTTTTATCAAATTTACCAGTAATAACACCTGATGACATCATAGCAGGATCAAAGCGCGCCCCTTCTTCATTTGTCCATATCATAACTGTAATAGGATGACGGTGTGGAATCTTTTCTGTAACTATTGTTTCAGCTACCTCCATTGCAGTCAATACACCTAAAATACCATCGTAGTTTCCACCTTGTACTACCGAATCACAATGTGATCCCATTGCAATATGTGGAAGATCTTCCGTTCCTTTAAATGTTGCATACACATTTGCCATATCATCTGTTAAAATTTCTGCACCAACTGTTTTCATTCTCCTGAAAAATTCTGCTCTTGCTTGAAGATCTGCTTCTGATAATGCTAACCTTGTTACTCCACCCTTTCCGGTATCTCCAAATTTACTAAATGTAACAATCTTATCTTCCATTCTTTTTCTGTCACAGCTAATATTCTGCATTTTTACCACATCCTCTTTTATTTTTTTATATATTCATCAACAAAACACATTACCTTATCAAAAATTCCTATTGCTTCTCTAAGCTCTGCTTCTGTAATAGTAAGTGGTGGAGCTATCATTATGTTATTTTCATGGGAATAAGTTGAAAAACCTTTTTCTTTTAGCATTCCAATAATTCTTGGCATGATTTTTTCTGGATCTTTACCATAAGGAACTAGTGCCTCCCTTGTTACTTTATCTTTGACAAGTTCAACTGCTGAAAATAACCCAATATATCTTACATCTCCAACTGATGGATGTTTTTCCTTAATATCTTCTAAAAGTTTACCAAGTATTTTACCAAGGTCTTTGCTATTTTCAACTAGTTTTTCTTCTTCATAAACCTCTAAAGTTGCAATTCCAGCTGCACAGCTAAGAGGATGAGCGTTGTAAGTCAAACCACACATAAGGGTATTATTGTCAAAATATTCTGATATTTTTTTATCTACTAATACACCTCCAAGTGGTACGTATCCACAAGTTATACCTTTAGCAAAGGTTATAAGGTCTGGTTTAACATCCCAATTGTTACAGGCAAACCACTCACCAGTTCTTCCAAAGCCTGTCATTACCTCATCACATACCATCAGTATTCCAAACTCATCACATATTTCTCTTATGCCTTTAAGATATCCCTTTGGAGGTATTATTACTCCATTACTTCCTGTTACAGTTTCTAAAAATATTGCTGCAACACTTTCTTCTCCTTCATATATTATCTGCTCTCTTAATTTATCTACATAATATTTTGATGCGGCTTCTTCACTTTTAAACTCAATACCGGCTCTATAAATATAAGGATCAAAGAATTTTACAAATCCCGGTATTCCAGGCTCACAAGTATATCTCCTGGGTTCACCTGTTAAATTTGCAGCCCCATAACTAGCACCGTGGTATGAACGATATCTAGAAAATATTTTATTTCTTCCTGTAAACATTTTAGCTATTTTAATTGCATTTTCATTTGAGTCTGCTCCTCCAAGTGTAAAGAAAACTTTTCCCATATTATCTGGAGCCTTTTCTATTACTTTTTGTGCCAATATAGATCTTACATCTACAGCATATGCTGGTCCCATAAATGGCATTTTATCTGCTTGATCTTTAATAGCTCCAATTATTTTTTTGTTTCCATGCCCTACATTTAAATTTACAAGCTGAGAAGACATATCAAAATATCTTTTACCCTCACTGTCCCAAAAATAAATTCCTTCTGCTTTTTCTATTACCTGAGGATTTAAACTTCCTTGAGCACTCCAAGAATGAAGATTATATTTCTTATCAAAATTCTTTATTTCTTCTGCTGTTACGTTATTACACTCTAAAACTGACATTATTTTTTCCTCCCCTAATCCCTAAAATTAATATATTTTTTCGTAAATATTTATTATTTCTTGTAAACTTGGTTTTCTAGGATTAAATAGTACACTGCCGCTTACAATAGCATCTTCAGCTAACTCTTTAATACTTTCCTTCAAAACCCCAACTTCTCTTAAGGATTTTGGAAGCCCTGTCTCTAAAAATAAATTTTTTATAGCTTCTATGGCTAAGTAACTGCCATCATTTGTTGATAAACCCTCTACATTTTCTCCCATAGCTACTGCAACCTTAACTAATTTTTCCTTACATGCAGGCCTGTTAAATTCCATTACCATTGGAAGAAGTAATGCATTTGCAAGGCCATGTTCCACATCAAAGTAGGCACCCAGTGGCCTTGCCATAGCATGTACTAATGCTACCGAAGCATTGCTAAATGCAAAACCAGCGTACATTTGTCCTATGAGCATATTTTCTCTTGCCTTAATATTTTCACCATCTAACACAGCTTTGGGTAAATTTTCACTTATAAGTTCTATAGCTTTAATGGCATATATTTCTGTCATAGGTTGACTAACCTTAGAAATATATGCTTCTATTGCATGCGTGAGTGCATCCATTCCTGTTGCTGCTGTTACATGTTTTGGCATCATAACTGTGAGACAAGGATCTAAAATTGCAACTTTAGGAATTATAGCTTCTCCTCCAATTAACATTTTTATCTTTCTATCCGTATCAGTTATTACTGTGAATTTGCTAATTTCACTGCCAGTTCCAGCAGTTGTGGGTATTGCAATTATAGGAAGTCCTAATTTATCAAGCGGATTTTTTTCATAATCTGTAATGTCTCCTGAATTTGTACACATAGCACTAATTCCTTTAGCTGCATCCAGTGCACTTCCTCCGCCTAAAGCTACGATTGTATCTATACCTTCTGCTTTGGCTTTTTCTGCTCCTATCCTTACAGTCTTTACACTTGGATCTGATTCAACTTCATCAAAAATTAAAACCTCTAGCTTATTCTCTTTAAGACTTTCAACAACTTTTTGTAGTGCTCCAGTTCTTTTAGAAGAATTCCTTCCTGTAACTATCATAATTTTTTTCCCATAACCTACAGCTTCTTTTCCAACTGAAATTATAGAACCTACTCCATAAATTATTTTCACAGGACTTTGAAAAATAGAATAACTCATCTTTTCACCTCTACAATAAATATTTATCAATATTTAAAGATAAAATTATTAAATCATCAAATTTGATAGGATTATAATATCATATTGTTAATTTAAATCCTATGTCCATGCTAAACAAATATTTTGAACTTTTTTTGTGCACTATTCATGAATTTTTAAATTCCAGTCATTTTTTAATCAATCCAAATCAAGAAAACGCCCTATTTTAAGACATAACATTATATTAAACATAGTTTTATCATCTTTAAGATCGCATTCAAGTATTTCTTCTATTTTATTTATTCTATATTTCATAGTATTTCTATGGATAAAAAGTTTCTCAGCAGCATTACCTATATTCCTGTTTTCATCAATATATATTTGAAGAGAATTCAACATATCCTTTGAATCACTTTTTTCATAGCTGTTTAATTTTCCTAAAATTTCATTATATAAATTTATCATTGGTTCTTGATTTTCCATACTAAGAAACAATTTATAAATCCCAAGTTTTTTACAATTACCTATGCTATTTTTTCCTTTTAATTTTCTAATTATTTCTATTGAATTCTTAGCTTCCATTACAGCCCATTTAAATTCACTTAAGCCGTTTGCCTTTTCGCCTATGCCAATACTTACAGTTAGACATTTAAAGTTTTTTGTCATTTCGCTATTAATAGAGCTTGCTATTTTGTCTAAAAAATCTATACGTTTTAAATTTTTATCCGCAGAAATCATAAAATAAAAGGACTCTCCTTGGATCATGTACATATACTTTTTGTTGTACTCTTTTATAACACCATCAATTATTTGCATTATATTTTCTTTGATTTCTAGTATTTTTTCTTCCTTATCTATATTGTTCTTTTTAAGATAAATGCTGAAATCATCAATGTTTACCATCAATGCATAATAACTCTTTTTTAGGTTATAACCATAATTTACCGCTCTATTTATGATTTCATCGGTTATAACTACTTTGCCAAATATAAGCTCATTCATAAAACTGTTTATAGATTCTTCTTGAATTTTACTGGCAAAAATTTCTCTGCATATTATATGGGTTATTTCTATAAGTTTTACTGCAAATGGCAATTCAAATATTGGAAAGTTTAGATTGTCTGCAAGCTCAATGACTTCCTTAGGTGTTTTTTTAATATATGGTCCTACGTTTATAACAAGTCCAGAAAGCTTTTTTTTATCCACATCCTTAACAAGCTTTAAAAGGGCCTCCTTGTTATCTTGTATTGTTACACCTGTAATAAAAAGAAGTTCTCCACCCTCTACCCATTCAACTACTTCTGGCAATTCAATTACATGAACCCAAGTTATTATTCTATTTACTCCTCCGCCTCCGGCCACTAGCTTCATCTTTTCCATACCTGGCATTAATAACATGTCCTTACAAGTGAACAATTTTTTTCATCTCCCTTATTAAAAAGTTTATATTTTGTATAATAATAAATTTTATTTTTTAATTTTGCTAATCATTTTGATAAATTAGAAATAATATTATCTATTTATTATCAAAAAGTCAATACTTTTATAGATATATAATTGTTTTTGCAATGTTTTATATAACCTGTATAGTATATTCATACAAATTTTACTTAAATTTCAGCAACGTAAAAAACTATGATAGTTGTGCTATTTCTACCATAGTTTTTAACCGCCAATATATATTCATACATATATATCAGAAAATTCAATTTTAATCTTCTCCACATTATCGTTTAAGCTTTCACTATTATTTACAAAACCTACACTCTCATTAATTTTTACAGGCAATTTTATAATAAATTCACTTCCAATTCCCAATTCACTTTTTACTTCAATTTTACCATCTTGCATTTCAACTAGCGATTTTACAAGACATAATCCTATTCCACTACCCTCTGCATCTCTTGTCAATGAATTATCTACCTGAACGAAATTATCAAATATATTTTCTAACATATCTTTAGGTATTCCACAACCTGTATCCTTTACAGAAATAAATATATGGTCTCCTTCATCATGTATATTTACATATATACTCCCACCATATTTTGTAAATTTTATAGCGTTTGACAGCAAATTTAGCAAAATCCTTTCTAACTTCTCTGAGTCACAAGAAATTACCTTCTCCTCCACATCTGTATCAAAAGTAAGTTCCAAATTCTTTAAATTTGCAAATTCTACTACAGATAAACTTATATCTTCAATCACTTTAACAACATCTTCATTTTTAAATTTCATGGTATAAAAACCAAGTTCTATCTTATTCATGTCAATTATGTTATTTGTTATTCTAATTAATCTATAACAGTTTTGTTTCATTATGTTAGAATATTTAAGAAATGTATCATTTGTAGGAGGACATTTATTTTTGTCATAGATATTTTCCAAAAGTTGTACAGAACTGAATATAATATTCAGTGGTGTTTTTAATTCATGTGATACCGTTGCAAATAGTTGAGTTTTTAATTTATTGCATTCTTCTGCTTGTCTTAACAATATATTGTTTCGCAATATTTCAAACTCCAATTTTTCAGATGTACCTTTCAATTTCAATTGTTCATAACCGAATTTTGAAAGTTCATTTGCAATTATAAATAGTGCTTCTGCAGCAGCTTCAATGTTTTTTCTAGTTGTGACCTTTACTTTTTTCACTGATTTAAGAATCTGTTCTTCGTTAGCACCAATTCTTCTTGCAATGTCCCTAAATTTAGTCTCATCTAGGCTTGAATCTAAAATTTGTCCTCCAAGTATAGTTCCTATTTGTTTGCCACATACCATAATGGGCATTGCAAAATCTACTAACCCTGCATGACATTCGTGAATATATGGTTTTCCTGATTTAGCTGCTATTTCCCCAGCAACACGGTGAGATTTTGCACATTCATGATCCCCAACATAGGTGGAATGTATAAAATTAATGCAATATTCAGTATAGGCACTGGGTCTAGTTACTGGATTCCCTTTTCTATCTACTGTAACACTTGCTATGTCCATACTTTTAGCGAAATTATCCTGAAATTTTTGAAGCAAATCTATATCCATGAGATCACATAGTTCTAATGAATCTATATCTATGTTTTTATCAGTGCTCATTTCACCCATCACAACTCCCCCAAAGTTTTTTTAACTCTCTAAATATAATTTTTTAATAGCTTTAATGTTATTAGACTTTATTTTCTATATTTACTTTTATAATCCTTATATTTACTCATATTGTTATTTTAAAACATTTTTTCCCACTTGTAACTATTTATTTAAAACTTAATTAAGAAATTCAAACAATATTCTACATAAAGCATATTTAAAAAATAAATAGTTTGTATTTTATTTAATATTCATAAGTGTTACAATTATATAACAAATTAATTTAGGCGCATTCAAAAAAATAACTAGTTCTCATACCAGTATATTTTTTGAATGTGCCTTGTAGAGGTGATAACTAATGTTAAAAATAGGTTCACATGTTTCGATGAGTGGAAAAAATATGCTTTTAGGCTCTGTAATAGAAGCCATTTCTTATGGTTCAAATACATTTATGGTATACACAGGAGCACCTCAAAACACTTCTAGAAAGCCAATTGATCAGCTTAGAATTAATGAGGCAATAGAAAAAATGAACAGTAGTGGAATTGATGAAATTGTAGTGCATGCTCCTTATATAATAAATATAGGCAATAGTATAAAGCCAGAGACCTTTGAACTTGGAGTTAATTTCTTAAGAGAAGAAATTAACAGAACTACTGCTTTAAAAAAGGCGAAAAACCTTGTTTTACATCCTGGTGCCCATGTTGGTGCAGGAGAAGATATTGGAATAAAAAAAATTATAGAAGGCCTTAATGAAGTATTAACCAAAGATCAAACTGTAAATGTTGCTCTTGAAACTATGGCTGGTAAAGGTTCTGAATGTGGAAAAACCTTTGATGAACTTGCCCGTATTATAGATGGAGTAAAATACAATGATAAACTTACAATTTGTCTTGATACATGTCATATAAATGATGCCGGTTATGATGTTGTAAATAATTTTGATGGAATTTTAAATGAATTTGATAACATAATTGGACTAGATAGATTAAAGGTAATTCATTTGAACGATAGTAAAAACCCTATGGGAAGTAGAAAAGATAGACATGAGATGATAGGTTTTGGACATATAGGTTTTGATGCCTTATGTTATGTTGCAAACCATGAACTTCTAAAAAATGTTCCAAAAATTTTAGAAACACCATATCTTTCTAATGACCTAGGAGATAAAAAACCTCCATATAAATTTGAAATTTCAATGCTTAAAGCTAAAACCTTCAATGAAAATATAAAAAATGATATTTTTTCTGAAATTTAGACAGCATTTATACTTTTTATTTAGTTACCCCTTGAAAAATTACAGATTTCGTTTTATTATTAAATTGTAATAATTGTTTTGTAATAGTTATTATAATTTATATAGGTGGTGATTAACATGAAACCTGTAACTATGTTTGTAACTAGTTGGTGTCCGTACTGTAAACAAGCGCTTTCTTTTATGGATACCTTAAAGAGTGAAAATCCTAAATATCAGGATATTGATATTAAAATAATTGATGAAGAACTTGAGCCTGAGATTTCAAAGAAATATGATTATTACTATGTTCCTACATATTATGTTGATAACGTAAAATTACATGAAGGTGTTCCTTCAAAGGATATAGTAACTGCAGTATTTGAAAAAGCTCTTGAAAATTAATTATACAAACATTAAAAGCGAATTCCTAAAAATCCGCTTTTAATGTTTTATATACATTCATTAATAATTTTTTCATATTCCTTAAAGCTGCGTATTATGTCTAACATATTGTCTTCTTTTCCAACATCCTTGAATTTTTTATCAAGCTCCACTGCTTTCTTAAACATGTCTAATGCACCATCAATAACATTAAATTCACAAAAAATTCTACACTTACTATAATATGCATCTGCAAAATTCTCATCTAATTTTATTGTCTTGTCAAAACATTCAATGGCATCATGAAATTTGTTTTGAAAACATAAAGCATAACCTTTAGAATTGTAATACCACGCTATATTTCTTGATTTTTTTATGATTGAATTAAGAAATTCTATTTCTTCCTCATATTTATGTTGTGCATGCAAACTTTCGGATAAATAATAGTACGCATCTTGTGACTGTTTAATGTTAATATATTTTTTAAAAGCAACTTCAGCTTCATAGTAATTGTGCAAATAATAATTGCTTATTCCCTTTCCAAACCATCCATAAGGATAAGTTGTTGGCGCTATTCCAATTACCTTGTCATAAATCTCTAATGCTTCTTCATTTTTATTAAGTCCAAACAATGCATTTCCTTTATTCGTTAAGATATAGTAATCATTATTATCCTTTTCAATTCCTATATTGCTAAACTTTAATGCATTTTCATAATCTCTAAGCTCATTGTATGCCCAGCTTATGTTGTTTATAGTACTAACAGATACCCTTTCTCCTTCTCTTTCATAAACTTTCAATAAAAAATCTACTGCTTTTTTAGCCTTGCCTTCATTTATAAAGTCACTAGAAATTTTATATGTTATATTGTCTTTTTTATTTCTTATTTCTTGATTTTCAGGATTAATGTGAAGAGCTTTTTCATAACAATTTGAGGTCTCAATTAACTTGTTCATTTTTATAAATATATTACCTAAATGTATATAACACAAATCCAATTCCACTTTGTTATTATCAATAATATTTAAGAGGGTTTGCTCTGCTTTTTCATATTTTTTTAAATTTTCGTATATTAAAACTTCCAATATAACTTTGTATTTAATTTTTTTATATTTATGGTTTCTATATAAATCATGATATTTAAATGTTTTTAAAGCTTCTAGCTTTTTGTTTATTTTTAAAATTTTTTCGTTGTCAGATTTTTTAAAAACAATGTTATTAGAATTTAAATCAATATATATACCTGCTATATAATTTTTCATAATGAGCTGCTGCAAATCTAAGGCCACAAAGTTTGTTGGCTTTTTTACAATTTTAGCTATATCTTCAATACTGGTTTTGCCAGCATCTGAAATTAGTCCATTATAGATATGAAGCCTGTTCATTTTTTTATTTTTACTTCTCCCTTTTATAAACATAAAAATACCTATAAGAGTTAAAATTAAGCAAGTTATGCTAGTAGAAATTCTACTACCATCTGAGTCTTTTGAAAAAAATATATAAATGGTCATAATTAAAAAAAAGCATGCAATAATTATTCCTACTAAAGTTAATATTCTTCCAATAAATTTATTCAATATAACTTTTAATTTAAATACTTCCACGTACACATTCCCTCTTTCATAAGCATATAATTATCCTAATTCTTTTATATACCACGCATCACACCCAAAATGTTCTGTTTCAATAATAGGTTTATCTAGTTTTATGAATCCATGCTTTTTATAAAACTTATTAGCAGCTTCCATGGAGTTTAAGGTTTCAAGGTAACATCTTGAAAAATTCTTTTCAGCAAATTTAAGCGCAATATCTACTAGTTTTCCTGCAATGCCAGTTCCACGTGCTTCCTTTACTAAATACATCTTTTGAAGCTCGCATACACCTTCAATTCCTACCACTTCACCTATGCCACATCCACCTAAAATTTTTCCATTGTGTTCAACTATAAAATATTCTCTATTTTGATTTTTATAAAACTCAGATAACTTTGAAAGATAAGGATCAGCCCAAGCGAATCCATCTCTATTAGCACCAAATTCTATAAGACATTCCCTTATTATTTCCTCTATCCTTTTGTTATCATTTTTATCAATTTCTCTTATGTTCATAAAATCACCTTTCTAATGGTCTCTTAAGTATTGTAACACTTGGATAAAACCCATATCTTTCATAAAATCCAAAAACCTTCTCATTTCCGGCTGATACCCCTATTATCTTTGATGAGACTTTACTTTCATCCATCCATTTTAATGAACTAGTTATAAGTTTGTCCCCTATTCTAAAGCTTCTAAATTTAGGTTCAACATATATAGATTCTATTTCTCCCACATTTTCATCATTAATAGAACTTATACAATATCCCACAACTTCATTTAAAATCTTTGCCATATATATCTTTAATTTTCCATTAGCACTCTTTTTTATTAATCCCTTTTTTCTATCTTCAAATGTAAATTTTGAATATTTTTCTTTAAAGTGCTTGGAATTGTTTTTGTGATGTTCATTTAATTTTTCCCATAATAATCCTACTTCATGTAATAATTCAACATCCCCTTGTATATACTCTATATCCATATTCATGAAAAAACATCTCCTTATTAATCATCACTGTCATCCTCATCTGTACTTAACGTGCCACAATCTTTAATCTTGCTACTGCTATCTACATATAATACATAATAAAAATGTGTCTTTATATCTGAACCTTTTTTATAAGTTCTCTTGTAAGCTTCAACTTTACCGTTTAGAGCACCAACATCTTTGTGCACAATTTTGAAAAACTTTTTAGTAACATCTACAGTATCTGAAATTTTTCCATTTTGCCGTGCTTCAAACCTAGCATGTACTATTCCGTTAAGAGTTCCAGTACCAACATAATAGCTATCCTCTGGCACTAAATCATAAGTCCCAATAAGTTGCTGATTAGTTTCCGTGTATCCGTCTAAAGCCTCAAGATGAGTAGGATTCATAATAATCAAAGCCACAATTACCACAATACCTATAGCAATAGCAATTATAATATTCATTTTAGTATTTTTACCCACTGTACTATCTGTAATTTTATTTTGGGATTTATATTTTGTATACTTATTGTATTTTTTATTACTCAAAATTTTAATCACCTCATTCAATAAAAGTTGGCGCATACATACACGTGTTTCCTGTAACAAGTTTACCTAGCCTTGTATATATACCTGCAAACTCTTTTCCTGTTATATATGTACCAATTATAGGATAAACAGAGTCGCGTTTCTTTCCCATATTACTATACACATTCTGTTCTAAATTTAAAATCTCTACTCTCTCTTGAAATATATAATTTTCTTCTGGCAATTCTTTAAGCTCACAAGCAAATTTAACACCTATGCCTTCTCGTGAGAGTACTGGTTTTATAATGTAATCAAATGTATTAAGTTCACCTACTTCAACACTTGTTCTTGGTATATATTTTAATATAGCTTTCTTTTCTTCTTCATCATACAGTCCTTGCTTTAAAAATTCATACATAACTGCAAAAAATGCTTTTGATTGCGAAACAATTGTATGCACTGGATTAATAGATAGTGTATTTTTCAATGCATCCATTAAATGTCCAATATTTTCTTTTTTAAAGAAATCCAATGGATAATATCTGTACACGGCATCTAATTCTTTGCCAAATAAACTTAGTTTTCCATTCTCCGAAACCTTACAATCATAAATGCTACCTATCACAAACTCATAAGGCAAATCCTTAACAATCTTATATATGGCATTTGCTGTGTACCAATCCTCATAATATGTACTGGACAATATGCCTATGATTTTTATAATATGAATAGCCTTATAGTCCTCAACAATCTTTTTAAATTGCCTTATTATTTTTTCCTTTAAATCTTCATTGCTGCTTTCCTTGCTTATATTTAACTCTTCTATTATTATTTTGTCTAAAAACATACTTTCTACAAGCCCTGCCGGGGTCTCTGAATTTATTTCAAGAAGCTTTAAGTTTCCAGCGAAATCTATAGCCCAATCCATTCTAGCTAAAAATACAAATTCATTAGTAAATCTATCTTTAGCAATTCCCTTTAATTCTCTTATTCCTAATATATCTGCAAAATATTCTATGTTATCTAGAACTATGTTTTGAGTCTTATCCAGTATCTGTGACAACTTTTCCGTAGCGTATACAAGTTCTTCATACTTTTGTCTTCTAAGTTCTACATAATCTAAACTTATATATTCATTATTCATAGCATATCTTCCTGTAAAATCAGCTTCAAACATTGCTCTTTCAGTTACCTTGTTCCAAAGATTCTTTCTATTTTTAACATCAATTGCCTTAATTTGAATCACATCACTTTTTACTCCAATTGGAGTTATAAA
Source organism: Clostridium acidisoli DSM 12555 (assembly GCF_900176305.1). Classification (GTDB taxonomy): domain Bacteria; phylum Bacillota; class Clostridia; order Clostridiales; family Clostridiaceae; genus Clostridium_I; species Clostridium_I acidisoli. The sequence goes on along the minus strand of NZ_FWXH01000008.1, from coordinate 96,978 downwards.
AGTATTCTCATCTTCAGTTAAGTATCCATCACTCCATCTAATTGCTGCTCCACTAAATTTACCTTCAATTAAAAAACAACCAATATTAGCAAATGCTTTTACTGGAAATAAAAAATTGCCATCTGGACTATAAAAGGTATCACTATTCCTTATTTCACAAAAGTCTTGAATAATAAACGGCTTGTTACAATTTTTAACATATTCATAAACTTCAATCCATTCATCCTGTGAATACATATTTCCTATGAATACATCTACACTGTATCTTCCGTATACAGGCTTTATAACAATTTCATCCTTATGTCTAAGGATATACTCTTTGTAAAGCTTGTCAAAACTTTTTGTATATGGGAGTGTTTTTAAAATTGTGTTAATTTCTTCTTTTGATAATCTAGAATCTTTGTTCTCTACTAACTTCCACAGATATGTATAGAGATTCTTACACTGTCCAATTATTACTCTTGGATCATTGATGATATCTACCCTACCCATGTCAAATGCGTGAAGTATTTTATTAAAATCATTTATTTCACAGCTATATTCTGTAGGAAATAATCTAAGAATTACATCTATTTTCTTTTTAAAGGCTATTACCTCATCATCTTCAACACATAAATTTTTAGGTCCAACTCTAATAAATTTAACATTGTCAAGTTCTAATTCACTTTTAAGTAAAAAGGTTAATAATTCTTCTTCATAATGGCATGGATCAGCAAGAAGAGCAACTCTATACATTTCCTTTTTAGGTTGTCTTTCAATAGCACATTTTAAAGCCTGTTTCAAATAGTCTCTAAACTCAGCATTTATATTATTGTAGACCTTCATATCACCTGTAATAAGTATTTCTCTTTCTGCACAAGGCTTGTCATAATTAAATTCGCTATAGAATATACCACCGTCTTTTTTAAGAAAGCCATCATATCTTACCCAAAAAACTTTCTGAAAAGGCCTTTTTAAGTTAAGAATCTGTTCCTTGTATTTAAAATCTGGTATGTATTCTATAAAATCCGAAAATGTACTGTTTATATTATTTATAATCCTCAATACTAGCCCATTTAAAACTATTGAAGTATCTACAAATTGCCTGTACTCTTCATTTGTAATATAAAAAGGATTTTTTGAATAAATATTATCTTTTCTTTTAGAATGAAGCATGAAATATTGAAATAAAAATTTATCAGATAATTTATCATACATAATATAAACCTCTCACTAACTTGAAAATCCAGAAGCATGAACTCCTGAGTAATCTCCACTACTTGAAGAGGTCCAAGTTTTCCAACCACCACCCGTCCAACCTGTTCCTGAACTTTTGTTTACTACTGCTTGCTGATTAAACATATTATTAGTTGTAGCATTAGTAAAAATAAATGGTGATAAACTCCCTCCGCCATAAATTACAGTGCTATTTTGGTCTTGATTGTTTTTCATTTCATCTTCATCTACTACTGAATATGGATTCTTTGCCTCACACCCTGAAAGCAAAATTGGATTTACCATAGCTACTGATACTGCTAAAGCCAGGGCTATAGCCTTTGTCTTACTGTTTTTTTCTTTATCGCTCATGCTATACATCTCCTAAATCAATAGTGTTTACAATAATGCTATTTTTCTTTAAATACTCCAAATAGCAATTTATATCTTCCTTAATCTTACCTGAATATAAAAAATTGAGCCTGTCCTTTTTCAATGCTATAAGCATCGCTACCTCCGGGAGTTCCTCTTCAGTTATTTCGTATTGATTATTAAATATCATTGGATTCTCCAAATTCAGTCCACTAATATATCTGTTTTTATCCAATATAAAAGCATGTGTTATTGGTTCAACTGTCTTTAGTTTCTCTGAATAATCTATAAGCTTTTCTATAAGTTCTTTATCTCCAACAATTCCGTATGGATGAAATAAAAAATTATAGGACAGTATAGGACAAACATTATACTGATTGTTTAATAACACTGCCATATCCATACCTATCTCCGTGCTGGTATCTACAATTATTATAGTATGCTCATCTATTATGCTATTCTCTAGTTTTTTCTTAACATTGTTTGGTACATTACATTCATAATCAAGTTTAAGCTCAAATTCATCCATATACTTTGCGCTTACAAATGGTGATGACTTAAAAAGATAGTCAAATATTCCTGTATTTGCAGTCCACCTTTTATAAACCAAATACCAATCTACTTCACTTAATTTCATAATGAGTTCCACCCTCATGAACGAATGCAACTATAGGGAAAGTAGATATTATATGAATTAATCCTTGTTCCCCTGTTACTATTATATTATTTTCATTGATGGCCTGTACCTTTCCATTAAACTCTATCTCAGGCTTTGAATGATCGTATGCCTTAGCGGAATAGTATACATATACAGGTTTTAATTCATAAGAAGTTTCTATATAGTTTCCATCGTAAACTATAGCTACAATATTATACATAGGTATTATTTGTTCATAACCATCACTATCTCTAATAATTAAATTATGTCCTGTTGTCTTTATTATTTCCCCTCTAAGCGTTATGTCTGGATCTGCATTATTATAACTTTTAATAGAATAATAAAAATATATATTACACATAAAATCTCCCCTTAATTTTATTTCATCCATACAATTCATATCTAAGTATAAGCGTCACTTTATTTGTAGATTATACCATAATTTATATTATCTATCTATATTATAATTAAAGATGTGTTTATGCATTAACTTAATATATTAATAATATATTAACTAAGTGCAAAAGTTTTTTATAACATATCGAAAAAAATCACCATTAAACTTTTCACGGCGAAGCATTGATAAAACTCTTCACCGATGCTTCGCCGTGTCTTAATGTTATACACAAATACTATTAAAAGTTTCTAAACATTTCTTTTTTAGCACCACATACCGGACATTGTTGTACCTTATCACCAATTTCTGTATACCCACATACAGGGCATACATATATTTTATCACTACCGATATCTGCTCCTGATTTTGCCTTTTCCTGTGCATTTTTAAATAATTCTGCATGTATTTTTTCTGCCTCCAGAGCATAGTGGAAGGATCTTTCTGCTCCTTTTTCCACTTGAAATTTAGCGGTTTCTAGATATACTGGATACATCTGTTTTACTTCATGTAGTTCTCCATCAATTGCACCTTGAAGATTTTGAACTATGTCTGTATTTCCAAATACCGCTCCAGCTACTACTGAATTATCACCTATTCCATCCTTAAGCACATTAAAATGGTTTCTTGCATGAACCCACTCTGCATTTGCAACAGCATTAAAAAGTCTCCCTATGTTGGGAAATCCATTTTTATTAGCCTCCTCCCCCCAAATTAAATATCTCATATGTGCCATGCTCTCTCCACCGTAAGCAGAACGTAAAAAATCTGCTGTCATTGCATTATTTACTGCCATTATAAACACATCCTATCGTAATCTATTTTTCTACTATATTGTTTTACAAATCATATAAAATATTCTTTAATTATAAAATGTTTTAAAGGAAATGCTTGTTTTTTGTAGAATACATATGCTAAGTTTATATATAAAAGCAACGAAAGGTGTGATATTTATGAATTTAAAACACTTAATTAGTCCTTTAGGAATGTTAACTGGTATCTTTTTTGGCATTGCAATATTAAATTTTTTCGTAAAGTATGTGAATAAAACTTTTATTAATAAATTAAAGTCCGATAAAAATAATTTTAAAAATATTTACAGAAAGTTTATGAGACTTATTGTAAAATATCATAAGATACTTGGAACTCTAGCTTTAATATTTTTAGTTCTTCATTTTTACGTTTCTTATTCTTCAGGGAGACTTAAATCAACAGGAATACTAGCTGGAATCATAATGCTAGTTGTCGTTCTCCTAGGTTTTTATGGTTTTTATATAAATAAAAATATGCGAGGTGCTTGGCTTAAAGTTCATAGGGTTCTTGCTTTTGTACTACTAGCTGCTGTAGCTCTTCATGTATTATAATGATTTAAAATTAATTTCTTGGGAAATACATTATAATTAGAACTCCAATTAGTGCAATGCCTCCGCCAATCAAATCAAATTTATCTGGCATAACCTTATCAACCTTCCAGCCCCACAAAATTGATAAAACTATAAATATTCCACCATAGGCGGCATATACTTTCCCAAAATTATTATTGGGTGGTTGTAAGGTTGGTATCACTCCATAAACAATTAAACATGCTGCTCCAAATACTCCAAAGATTATGCTTTTTCCTTCTCTAAGCCAAAGCCATACAAGGTACCCTCCTCCAATTTCAAATACTCCAGCTAAAACAAAATAAAAAATAGAGCTTATAATTTCCAAAATGATTTCATCTCCTGTAATCTTTGTTAATGATAATTGAACAAAACACTTAAGTAAGTGCATAAATGCTAACCTAAGTGTTTTTAATATACATAACATTTTATTTTTTTAACAATTCCCTTGGTATATGGCAATACCCATTAGGATTCTTATCTAAATATTTTTGGTGATATTGCTCAGCATCATAGAAGTTTTTAAGTGGCAATATTTCTGTTACAATAGGAGCCTCATATTTTTTCTGCTCAGCTGCTTTTGATGCTTCTATTGTTTGTAAATCTTCTTTATCCAAATAATATATTCCTGTACGATATTGAGTCCCAATATCATGTCCTTGTCTATCCTTTATGGTTGGATCTACAACCTTCCAGTATGCATCTATTAGCTTTTCTAACTTTACTAAATTTTCATTATATTCTATATAACACGCTTCTGCAAAACCTGTTCCATTGTTACAAACCTCTTCATAAGTAGGATTTTCTGTGTAACCATTTGCATACCCTACCTTTGTATTTATTACTCCATCAATAGTATTAAAATATGCTTCTACGCCCCAAAAGCATCCTCCTGCAAATATTATTTTCTTCATCCTGTATACCCTCCTTCTATTTGTAAACTTATTATATCCCAATCAATTCATATTTTCTAGCCCTAGTCCGATTTCATAAACATATTCAAATGTGTATGTTCATCTTTTAACACAAGTGTTCTAAGATTTACATCTAAAATACTTTGTTTTATGTTTAACTCTTATTTTATTGTCAATAATCACCAATAAAGAGGTGTATTATAAATGACAATTCAAATAAATGCAGCAAGTTTTACAGGCATAAGTGGTTATCCTATTAATGTAGAAGTTGATATCTCAGCTGGACTTCCTGCTTTTAATATAGTTGGCTTAGCTGATACTTCTGTTAAAGAATCTAAAGAAAGAGTCCGTTCAGCCATAATAAACTCAGGTTATACTTTTCCAATAAAAAGAATAACTGTTAATTTAGCTCCTGCTGATTTAAAAAAAGAAGGGTCTTTATTTGATTTACCAATAGCAATTGGAATTTTATCTGCTACAAATCAAATATGTTCAGATTTCATAGATGAATATATAATAGTAGGTGAATTATCTTTAAGTGGAAATCTCAAAAGAATTAAGGGTGCCCTTCCCATAACAACCTATGGTGTTAAAAATAATCTATCGAAAATAATTGTTCCTACAGACAACGCACTTGAATGTTCAATTGTAAAAAACTCTAAAATTTTTGGATTTGACAATTTATCACAGGTTATTGATTATTTTGAATATAGAGATTCTTTGCCTTTTAAATATAGCCAAAATTTTGAAAATGAATCTATTGATTTAGATTTTGATGATATTGTAGGCCAAGAATCTTCAAAAAGAGCCATAGAGGTCTCTGCATCTGGTGGGCACAATATAGTCTTATATGGAGCACCCGGTTCAGGCAAAACTATGCTTGCCAAAAGAATACCTACAATTCTGCCTCCCCTAAATTATGAAGAAGCTCTTGAAGTTACTGAAATATACAGCGTATCTGGAAATGTTCAAAATCAAAATTTAATATTTAAACGCCCCTTTAGAAATCCACACCATACAAGCTCAAAAATAGCTTTAGTTGGTGGTGGAAGTAACCTTATACCAGGCGAAATTTCTCTTGCACATAATGGTATACTTTTTTTAGATGAATTACTTGAATTCAAAAAGGATGTTCTTGAAGTTTTGAGACAGCCCTTAGAAGATAGAGTTATAAAATTTTCTAAATCTACTGGAAATGTAATTTATCCTGCTAATTTTATGTTTGTATCTGCATTAAATCCATGCCCCTGTGGAAATTATGGTTCTAATAAGGAATGTACTTGTACTGAATATCAAAGGAAAAGGTACATTTCTAAGCTTTCTGGTGCTCTACTTGATCGAATAGATATATTCTCTCCTGTTAAATCACTTAATTATGACGAGATAGAAAAAAGCAGAAAAACAGACAGCTCAAAAGAAATAAGAAAAAGAGTTACTCTAGCAAGGCAAATTCAAAAAGACAGATTTAGTCATGAAAATATACATTACAATTCAGAAATGCAAAAAAAACATATAGATAAATATTGTAAATTAAGCACTGACACCTCTAATATATTAAAAACACTATTTAAAAATTTTGAAGTAAGTACACGAGCTTACACTAGAATTTTAAAGGTTGCTAGAACCATAGCTGATATGAATGAAAGAAAAGACATAGCTCCAATAGATTTAATTGAAGCTATTCAGTATAGAAAATTTATCGATGGAAAAATTGTTTAATTTAAATACTTACTGAGCAGTATGATAAGGATTATTGGCATTAGTGTATATATCTGTTGCTTTAACTTGATCCTTCTTTAGGCTTCCGTCATCTACCATCATATTTATCCAAGTTTGAATGTATGCTTTCTGAATATAGTTAGTTTCATCATACCAGAATATACTCATGTTTTCTGGTTTCATTTTAAGCCTTTTAGCCTCTATTGCTATAGCTTGCTGTTGATGAGTATTTATCCAATGATGTGCCTTTACAATTGCTTTTGTAAACCCTTTTACAACTTCTGGATGTGCTTTTATAAATTTATCACTAAATCCACGAATTGAAGAGCCACCAGCCGGTCCCTTTACTACATCATAACTAGTAAACAAATCTTTTGTTCCACAATCATTTTTTGCTTTTTTTCCATATGGAGGATGTAAACATCCTATATCAACTGCTCCTTGTTTTATTGCTTGTTCTTGCTGTTCATCTGGCATAATTACAAAGTTTATTTTATCCTTTGAAATTTTATTTTGTTTAGCCCATTCTAACGCTATTATATCGGGACAAGAATCTGTGCTTGATACTGCCCATTTAATTTTTCTAGTGGCAGCAACCTTTTTAAAATCCTCTACAGTTGATACTGGACCTCCATCCTTTACAATATACTCCATATGAACGAATTTTTGATTATCTACCATTCCTGGAGCAACTATATGTATTTTAGCTCCAGCAAGTATTGCTCTTACAACTGTACTTGGATGATTTGTAAATACATCATTATTACCAGTTAATACTGACTGAACCTCACTAGTATCCGCATTAAGTAGTCCTGTATATTTTAATTGTATTCCTTCCTCCTTAAAATAACCTAGTTCATCAGCAATATCAAATTCATTAAACCCTGTCTGTGTAGGCATTCTTACCACAAACAATTTTTTCCCATCCGAAGTCTTTACATAATTATCTGATTTGGATGAGCATCCTATAAAACTTAAAGAGATCATTATTGCTATTCCTATTGGAAGAATTTTTTTCATAACTTTCAATTTTATCATCTGAAGCACTCCTATTATTTATATTTAATAATTTTCTAAACTATTTCAGCTATTTTTTCAAATTTTGTTATATTTTGTTTTTCATTGCATTGTAATAGTTCCCATATATTATGCCTTATATTGCTAAATTCTGGTGATGATCTAAGATCCCCATTATCTCTTGGCCTAGGCAAATTAACATCAATTATTTCTTTAATTGTTCCGGGATTTTTTGACATTACAGCTACTCTATCAGATAAAAATACCGCCTCTTCAATACTATGTGTTACAAAAATTATCGTCTTATTTGTTTTTTCCCATATTCTAAGTAACTCTACATGCAGTGATTCTCTAGTTTGCTCATCAACTGCTGCAAATGGTTCATCCATAAGAAGCACTTCTGGATCATAGGCTAGTGCCCTAGCAATTGCTATTCTTTGCTTCATTCCGCCTGATAATTCATGTGGATATCTATTTTCAAAACCTTCTAACCCAACCAAATCTATAAATTTTTTACTTATTTCTTTTCTTTCCTTTTTATTTACACCTTTTATTTCCAAACCAAATTCAACGTTTTTTTGAATTGTACGCCAAGGGAAAAGTGCATATCCTTGCATAACAATACCTCTATCAAGGGCTGGTCCATTTATTTCTTTATTGTCAATTATAACTTTTCCTGAACTTTTATTTATTAAGCCTGCAATTACATCTAGAAATGTAGATTTTCCGCATCCACTTGGACCAACAATTGATATAAATTCACCATTTTTTACATTAAGATTTAAATCTTTTAGAACTATTAAATCATTTCTCTTTTTACTTTCTTCATTCTTGATTTTATATATAAGGCTAACATTTTCCGCTTTTATTCTGTACTCAGAATTATTTTCCTCACCTTTAAAATTTATTTTTTTTCTTTTATTTAAAACCATAATATTCACTCCTATTCATTAATTATAGATGTGTCATCATTCCACTTCATAATTTTTTTACCAAGTAATACAAGCAAATAGTTTACAACAAGACCTAAAATGGCTATGCTAAGAATAGCAGCATACATATTAGGTACTTCAATTTTTACCTGTGATTCATAAATTAAAAACCCAAGTCCAGAATTTGATCCAATCATTTCAGCTGCAATTAAAATTAAAATTGCTGAAGTCGCACTTAGACGAATACCTGTAAATATAGAAGGAAAAGCTCCTGGTAAAATCACTTTTATAAATAGAGTAAGGGGTGATGCTCCCATAGACCTAGCTGATTTTATTAAAAGTGGATCTACCGTTTTAACTCCTGAAATGGTATTTAACAATATTGGCCATTGAACCCCCCAAAATATAATAGCTACTTTAGAAACCTCTCCTATACCAAAAATAAGAATAAACACTGGAAGTAAGGCAAGTGCAGATGTTTGTCTAAAAGTTTGAAGAAGTGGATCTAAAAATTTTTCAATTCTGTCGAACCATCCAATTAAAAGCCCTAATGGCACTGCTATTATAAGCGCAAGTCCAAATCCGATTATTGCTCTCTGTAAGCTTATTAGAACATCCTTAAACATTTCTCCACTTATTATTAATTGGAAAAATGCTAAAATAACTTTAGAAAATGGTGGAACAAAGATAGGATCTGCTAATCCAACTCTAGGTGCTACCTCCCATATCAGTAAGAATATAAAAACAGCTAGCAAACTGTATAATTTTTTACCCAATTTTTTAATTAAATTTGCAACCATAATATCACCTCATTAATTATTGAAAATCATCAAGAACTGCTGAATATATATCTTCTGTTAACCTAAGTCCCCCTTCATAACCAACATAAGTTCTACTAAGCACCATTCTGTCGCTGATTGGTGTTGATATTGAAACTCTATAGGCATCTATTTCTTTTGAAATAACCCTATCCCAAGCACTACCAAGAATTAATGGTTTGCTTCTAAACTTTTTTTCTCTCAAATATTTTATTGGAACCCCACTGTCAATTGTAAATTCAACTTCCGCTTTAATTCCATTAACATATTTCTTGAATTCATCTTCTATAGCTTTCATGTACTTCTTTGGCGTATTATCTGTAACAAATTGTTTTTCAGGCAAAAGTCCTAAATCATTAACCAAAAACCTGGAAATTCCAAGACTATAGAAACCATCTGCTATGGTAACAAAGTGCTTTGGCAATATTCTTGTTTCTAATAAAATATCCGCTGCCCTCTCAATGTAGTAATAATATCTGTCTTCTTGCCTCTTTATTTCACTTTCAACTATTTTTTTATCAATTCCAATAAAATTAGCAACAGTTCTTAAAAACTTAGCTGTTTCCGTTGGACCAATAGGAAGTATAGGGTAATGCAAATATGGAGTACCGAATTTTTTTTCAAGGTGTTTTACATTATTAAGACCTACCCAAGGAGAAATAAGTAAATTATATTGGGCTTTAGGCACCTTCTTTAAGGATTTTATTCCATTTCCTGGTCCAAAAATTATATTCACTTTAACTCCTAAAGCTGATAGAAGCTTTCTTAATTCTTCAAAATTACCAGTCCAAAAGGTATCCTGATAAGGTACTGTTGCCCAAACATTTACGAGTCCTGCTTCTTTTTCATCAGTTTCTTCTAAATATTGATCAATTATTGAATCAATTATTAACTCATGCCCAAAGAAATTATTTCCTTTGAAACCTCCTGTTTCTGCATAAACAATTGGTTTGCCTTCATCCTTAAATTTAGTTACGACTTCAGCAATATTGTCACCAACAATATCTGAAGTGCACCCTGTTAATGCTACAAACAAATCAGCATCCATAACACGAAAAGAATTTGATACAATTTGCTTAAATTTTTCTATACCTCCAAATACAACTTCCTTTTCAGAAACTGAAGTACATGGAATAGAGTGACCACCAATATACCCTGTTCCTTGGCACCCATTATGAACTCCTAAGGTAGCCCAAAGTTTAGCTGCACACCCAGGTCCTGAATGTATTATTGGAACTGCTCTTTCAATGGCAAGTACTGATTCAAATCCGCCAAGCGCACAAACATGTCTTGGTTCTTGAACTACCTCACTCATTATCCCACCTCATTTTCTAGGAATTTAAATGCATCTTGTTCAAACCACCACTTGGAATATGGAAGTTTTATTCTGCTTGATAAATTTTGTGCAAGACTATTGTTTGCTAAAGTATCAATAAGTCTATATCCAAAATCTATAATTCCTCTATATCCAAATGCACTATATTCATCTGCTAGCATTATTGAAGGAATACCCATTTTTGTAGGCCATACTGTAGTTCCGGGATGCCTTGCTACATATAAATCAGGTTTTAATTTATTTAAAAGATTTAATATTTCAAAATTTTGTTGATCACAAACACTTATAGGAGTTTCTTCCTCTATGGTTGATAATGCTACAGTTGACTCAGGAATGTTTCCATGATCATAGTGTTGATCAAAATGCCACGATATTCCCCAAATAACTTCTACTCCTAGTTCTTTCAAAACTCTTATATAGTTATGTGCAAAACTTGGTCCCATACCTATAACTGCCTTTTTTCCTTTAAGTTTGTTCCTTATTTCTTCAAGTTCAGGAGCAATACGTAATTTCTCATTCTTTATATAATCTTCAACTTCTTTTTCTTTATTTGTTATTTTTGCTAAAGCTCTAAGCCAGCTATCCATTCCCGCTATTCCATGAGGTTGTATTGATTTTACATATGGCACCCCAAATTTTTGTTCAAGTCCATTACCTAAATAACTTCCTAAAGTTCCACATATGCTTATGGTCGCAGCTGATTCTGACATTCTAGATATTTCATCTATAGTACTATATCTAAGTCCAAACTGAGGTACTAAACCGATGTTAGATAAAATTTCTATTATATAATCCCTTGCACTTCCATTAAAATTTATCATGTTAACTATGTTAGATCTTTTTTGTTTAGGTGGTTTTATTATACGAGTTAATACTGCGTGAAATGCTGAATCAAAACCAGAAGCCCATATTTTAGATCTAAAGCCTTCACAAAATACTGGTACAACTGGTATTTTAATTTCCTTTTCTATCTCATCAGCTATACTCTTAACATCATCTCCTATAATTGCTGATGCACAAGAGGTAGTTATGAATATTGCTTTTGGATTAAATCTTTTATAAGCTTCCCAAATTCCTTCTTTAAGCTTATCAATGCCCCCAAATACCGTTGTATTTTCAGTCATATTTGTGTTTATAATCTTAACATTTGAGTGTTCCAAGTTTCTTATATTCTGACCCCATTTTAGAGTTGTATTTTCACCTATCACATCTGCCGAACATCCAATGGCACCGTGATTTACAATAGCTGCATCAATTATCCCTGAAAGATATCCTTGTGCACATCCCGAACTACAATTGCTTGCCTGACTAAAACATCTTTCTTTGTTTTTTAGGCACCCACAACTCGTTTGCCTCACTAAATCTTTTATTGTTCCTGTGTATCCAGTAATAGAACCTAGTCTGTTTTCTCTTGTTTCAGCTTCAATCCTTTTAATGTTAATAGACATACTTTACTATACCTCCAATCTTATATATAAAAATAAGGCTTTGTATAAATGTAAGTTTATACAAAGCCTCTGGTTTTCCAGTGAGCATTATTCCAAGTATTTATATATGTTTGCTACAATATTATCATCATTTTGAATATATGTCAATATTATGATAATACTAATTTGTGTTTCTTTTCAAATTTTCTAGCTCTTTAATATCATTTACAACAGTTATTTTGCTCTTTATCATCCCCATATAACAAGTAAACATATACTCTCCAGTTTCTTTAGGTGTAAATTTCATAATATTATGTCCTACTAAAAATTTCTTTTTCACACCAAATTTTGTGACTTGTATTTCATTGTTGCATTCATTTAAATCTTCCTTTGAAACAACCATATCCCATTTAACAGGTATGTTTTTAACCACAACAATTGGTGGAAAAGCATCTGGTTTTAACTTTGTTTCTACTTCTTGTTTGTCACTTCTGACTACTGCAAAAACTGTGTCCTCATTCATAACAACCTTATTTGAGCTAAAATCTATTCCTTCTATTGTTATCCCCCTTGAAATCATTACCACCCCAAGCACTAATATAATCATTGCACTAAATTTTAAAGTTATTTTTGAAAATTTTTTTATAAAAATTGTGTGTGCCCCTGCTACTGTTCCTAATATAATAAGCAATGGAACTGTACCAATTGAAAAGATAAATGCACCAATCGCTCCATAAATAAAACTTTTTGTACTTAATGCGTACAATTGTATCATCTGCAAAGGCCCACAAGGCATTAGTCCTGATAATAGCCCTATAACTATCGGACTGTAACTATTCCCATTAAAAATTTTTTTAGCTACAACTGAAGGAATTGTGAAATTTAACCTTCTTAGAAAAGAAAATATGCCTAATAAATTAATTGACATAATAATCATAAATATACCTGCTACAACTGGCACAATACCTTTAAGTACACCATTAAAGCTAATTATCTGTCCTAATCCACCAACAATTCCACCAATTGTTGTATATGATATAATTCTACCCAAATTATAAAGAATTGCTGAAAGACTAAACCTCTTGTCCTCACTTTTAATGCTTTGTGAAATGACTATCCCACCACACATACAAGCACAATGAACTGAAGTAAGTACTCCAAAAACAAATAGCAGCCCAGCACTTGGATTTTTACCTAATTCAGGTAAATATTTAAGCAAAACTAAATTTTTTAATCCATCATACATAAAATTTATCCACCTTTATGATATGCCTAAAACCTTATATCCTGTGTCCTTACCTTGAGCATTTTTCTCAATACTATTTTTTATAGTAACGTCATCTACATTCTTCGTAACGTTAATTACAGCAATTCCAATATCAACTTTTACAATTTTTACTCCATCAATTTTACCTAATGATGCTTTTACTCTTTTTATACATTGTGCACATTTCATTCCATTAATTTTAATAGTTTTGGTTGTTCCTGTTGTTTCAAGTGCAGTGTTTTCCATTGAATCCTGTTTGTTACCTCCATCAGTACAATTTGTCATATTGCAATCAGCTTCATTACATTTTGATGATTTAGAAGTATTTTTTGCAGAAATATTCTTTTTATTATTAGATGCGGCGTTTTTTGAACTATCACATCCAATCCCTATAAGAAGCATACAGGCTAAAATTAAAATAATGGCAATTGTTTTTCTCTTAATCTTCATTTTCGTTCCCCCTAATTCTTAATAAAGTGAAACTTGCACTCAGATGGGGTTTTGGTTTTGACACCATCTGAGTGTTAGTTGAACTAAAGTCCAGCGCGTAGCATCCGTTAACTCAATGCTTGATAAGTTGGAGTCTTACGGATGGTAGCGAATAGATAAAACAAGCTGGAGACTAAATACTTTTAAGTACTTAGTCTCCAGCCTTCTGGTCAACCACAATATTTAAACTTTACATATTATTCATATATGATTAATATATTTTATATTAACATCCCTTTCCATCTTTGTCAATTTAAATTTTACCAATTTAACAATACACATGAAAAATAATTATTTATTTGTTTCTTCTTTTTCTATTTATTTGTTTTTGTTTATTTTCAATATATATATTTTCTCTAAGCAATTTTCTGTAGCTTTCAAAACGCTTTTCATCTAAAATTCCAGATTCTAAAGCTGCCTTAACGTTGCATCCTGGCTCATTTTCATGTTTGCAATCTCTAAATTTACACTGAGTTGAAAGTTCTTCTATATCATTAAATACATCTGAAAAGCTCTCTTTAGTATCCCACAAGCCAAGTTCCCTTGTTCCTGGAGTGTCAATTATTATGCCACCTGATGGTAATAAAAAGAGTTGTCTTTTGGTAGTTGTATGTTTTCCCTTTGAATCTTCTTCCCTTATCTCACTTGTTTCCATAAGGTTTTTCCCTGCCAATTTGTTTAACAAAGTTGATTTTCCAACTCCAGATGATCCTACTACTGCTGCGGTTAAACCTGATTGTAATAAATTTAAAAGATCATTTATTCCTTCACCATTTAATGAACTAATTGCGTAGACTTCAACACCAAAAGCTATATCTCTCACCTCTTGAATTTTTTCTTCAACATTCTCACACAAATCTGCCTTGCTCAAAATAATAACAGGAATGCCCCCACTATTTAAAGCTATAGTAAGGTACCTTTCAATTCTTCTAAGATTAAAATTAAAGTTTAACGACGTTACTATAAAGACATAATTAAAGTTAGAAGCTATAACTTGTGCTTCTGTAACAGCTCCAGCTGTTTTTCTAAAAAAACAGCTGCTCCTTTTTAATACCTCATGAATAGTTCCGCTTTTCTCCTCTTCTCTTATATCTACGGCTACCCAATCTCCAACCGCTGGAAATTCATCTTTTCCAACAGTTTCATATTGAAATTTTCCAGAAACCTTGCCTTCTATTTCTCCTATTTCTGTATATACCTTATAAATATTTTTGTTTTCTACAAAAACTCTTCCTGGATTCATTCCAAGTTCATAATATTTTTTAAAAGCTTGCTCTAATTTTTCATTCCATCCATATTTACTTAATTTCATTAATTTTACCTCTTTCTTTTTTAGTTTACCCCTTAAAAAGTGCAAAAAAATACCACGGGAAATAACCTTCCCGTGGTATTTTGAACATAAAAAAAACGCGATAACCATACCGCGTAACCGTTCAAACAATATTATAAACAGGCTTAAGGGGTTAATTCGAAATTCAAGTCAATAAGCACCCAATTTAATTACATTTTTGCTTATGACTCCATATTAAATTAGTTGTATAAAACCTCTATTAATATTTTCTTCATAATAAACCACTCCTTTACCTAAATTAACTACTTAATTTAATTTATTTTCTTAATTATATCAGAATTATTATTTTTTGTATATATGTTGTTCAATAATTAAACCTTTTATTCATCTGGATTATCTAATTGACTACTAACAACATATGTCATCTCTTGAAGATTGTGAAGACCATCATGTGATGTACCCGGATAATGTGCCGACATGTCCCCAGGTTTTGTTACTATACTCACACCAATTGACGTAATTTCTTCTATAAACTTTTCATCGTCTCCACTGTATCCCATGGTTTGCAAGTACTCCTTTAAGTTTTTTTCTACATACCCTAAAACATCTTCCTTTTTTTCATAAGGAGAAATTAATACAAATCTATTAAAACATCTATCTATATCTTCTTTATCAGGCAAACTTTCCTCTAAAATTACGGTATAGTCTGCATTAAACGACGAAAAAAGAGTTACTTTCTGTCCTTTATTTATTCCATATTTAAGCAAGCAATATTGTCTGTCTTGAATTGTCTTTACAGAACTCCATGCATTAAGATATGCCTTGGGAAATACTTCACTTAAAAAGTTTAGTGAAGTTGCTAACTTTTCTGCAAAATTAACCGTATCTAATTTTTTGTTTATAAATATTATTCTAGGAGATAAGCAAGCTTTTTGCTCCCACAAGACTACATCTCTAGCTACATTTTTTGTCACTTCATTCATATCATCTACTTTGTCTATAACTTCAAAGCTTATTTTTGCACCATGCATTATTAAATGTGTTCCATATTTTGCGCACAACTCTGCCATAATTTTACCTGAATATTCTCCACCCCAATGTACTGTGCAATCACTTTCTTTTACTACAGTCTCATATATATTTTCATTACTGCTATCAAAATATACTATAGAAAGTCTATCCTTTATACTTTCATCGATTTCACATAAACTTTTATAAAACATATAAGCAAAATACGGCTCGTCTTTAGAAACTTTTACTAAATTACAATTTTTTGATAATAAGCCCATAGATATACTCATAGGTATAACCACAAAAGCATTTCCAGACACATTATGAAATAAAAGCCCTCTTGGTTGTCTATGAACCTTTCCATAACTTGTCCTAACCCATTCGTCCATTATTTTACAATCGCCAATTTCTTCTGAAATGTTTTTTTCAATATTTTCCCTAAGTAACATCCTCATAGTTCCTTCTAATTCATACGCTACAAGTTCATAACTTTGATTTGTAATCTTTGAAAGCATTTCAATATGTTTGGTTGAATATTCTTTATTCAGCCACAGCTTAGCACACTTATCTAAAATATCTATAGTCTTTTCAATAGGTATATCATGAGCCTTTTTTTTATTTTCCTTAAGTTCTTTAATTTTATATTTTATATCCTCTTCATTTGAAATCAAAATTTCATGTTTATAATCTTCTACTTCTTTTTCTACTAATATATTCTTCTCCATATAATCAACACTCATACATTTTCGACCTCCTTTATATTAAGTGTAGCACCACAACCTTTAGCCTCTGATCCCTTCACTCTGCCGATTATCCTTATTGTCATTCCATTAAAGCCGCATTCAGGACATCTGTCTTCAGAAACAATTTCACCTATATCATCAACCATTATAGATGCTCCTGCAAAAGAAGAAGTTCCATATGCATTAAGCATTTGAATTAATCCTCTTTGACCTTCTTTATGAACTGGTTTTAATGTCTTTATGTCTCTTAGAATAACTCTACCCCAACTTGGTATATGGAAAAGATAGCTTTTATATTTTTTAGAATAGTGACCGGTTATAGGAAAAGTATTTTCTGTAAATGAATACGTATCAATAAAGTTTTCTTCAGGTACACCAAGGAAAGTAGAAACTTCTTCTACAAATTTTGATCTTTCGATTTTAATACCTAAATTTACACTTCCTTTTTTACCATCCCAACCTCCGCCACCAGTGTGAATTGTGCATCTGTCACCTAGTTGAAACGGTTTCATTTTATCTTTTAAATTTTCTACTGCATTATAAAGTAACAAAGTTGAACCTCTTAAGGATATATGTTGATTTTTTTTGTCGTGTTCCTTTAGAAATTCTAAAAAATCCTCCATATCAATTGAAAATTCACCTTTATATGGATGTAATAAGAAATTAGTATTTTCACTAAACGAGAATGTATCAAGAATGTTTCCTATATATGATTCGGTAGGCTTGTCTAATATTTGAATGCTTTTGTGTTTTCTCATAACTTCTGGTTCCGGATAAAAAACACAATTATATTGACTTGTTGAGTCTAAGGTTTGTCCTTCACGTTCAACAAACTTTTTTATTTGCAAAAGATCTTGCTTGCTTCTTCCAACAATACTTGGATCACCACTAGTACTACTAGATACCGTCCATTTATCCAAATTTTTGGGTTCTGTTCTAAGTAGTTTTGTGTACATGTTGGCAGATTTCTTAAAGAGAGTTGTTGTAATAAATGGTACTTTCTCCATATCATCTTCCACTTTTAATTCTTTATTCGGATCATAATTTTGGCTGCTACATAATAATTTATAAGCATCACAATCATTATATTGACTAATTATATTAGCCTTAAAGTCTTGAAAAAAATCACAATTTTCCATATTAACCCTCCTATTTCTTTATAGGATTATCATAATTCTAATATGAAAAATTGTAAATTTCTGTTTATGACCGTATTCTGCCTTCTTACTCCAAAAATGACTTATATTGTATTGTTATATCCATATCTTTTTCATTTGTTATTATTTTCGTTACATTTAGTTACATTATTGGTTACACTTTTGTCTATTAAAAATTTTCTTTTCTAATCTTATTATAATAATCGATTTCATGTGTTTCATATTCTTCATCTATAAGCTGTGATTTCATTAGAAAATCAGCAGTAGATGTGCTCATTGCTACAGGAATATCATATAAAACTGAAATTCTAAGAAGCGCCTTAACATCTGGATCATGTGGCTGTGAAGTTAGTGGATCCCAGAAGAAAACCATAAAATCAACTTCACCATTTACAATGGATGCACCTATTTGCTCGTCTCCGCCCATAGGTCCGCTTTTAAATTCTTTTATAGGCAAACCTGTATTTTTTGCTATAAGTTTTGCAGTAGTACCTGTACCACAAAGAAAATGTTTTCCCAAAGCCTCTTTATTTTTTATTGCCCATTCAATTATAGCCTGCTTCCTATTGTCATGTGCAATAAGAGCTATTTTTTTTTGCTTTCCAATTGTATAACTCATAATTATCCCCCTTAAATTTTTAAATGAAATCTCCATTATCATTATATCATAAATGCTATTTATCCTTAAAATTATACAATTTTCTAATAATTCCTTTAAATCTAATTAAGCAAATTGCGCTAAATGGTATAATATACTATAATGGAACTAATTAATATGGAGGTGTTTTCAATTGTCCTTTACAAAATCAGGTACTCCCTTCGAAAAAAAACATGGTAGAATCATTTATTTTACTTTCTTCTTTGGAATATTAAGTTTTGTGCCATTTTTCATTATGGGATTACGCGTTAAAAAAAGAGAATGGTTTTTATTTGGTTTCGTTTATCTATTAATTTATCCATGTTCATATTTATCTTCATTCTCAAATAAATTTATTTCAAATATTGGTACTTTGTTACTTCTTATTCTTTGGATAGCCTCAATTATTCATGCATTTTCAATAAAAAAGGAATACCTTCTAAGATACGAAGTAATTCTTGATGAAACAAATAAATTTGATGCTAAAAGAAAATCTCAATATAAAGATGAATATGATAAAAAACTTGAAATTGATAATATTAAAGAAAATATAAAAAATAAATCTTATAATGATTTAGGAACTGATGGTGGATCATCTGCTTTTCGTTCATCAAGCTTTAAATCCAAGAAAAATCAATAAAAACCGTATATAAAGTTTAGTGCATTTATATACGAAACACATATTATGTAGATTAATAATAAAAAGGCGGGGATATTATGAGTAATGACATATTACTAGAATCGGGTACCGGTGAACTTGAAATAATAGAATTTGTAATAGGTGACAAACATTATGCTATAAATGTAATAAAAGTAAAGGAAATATTAGATGTACAATCTAGTACAGTAACAAAACTACCAGAAAGTCACCCATCTATTGCCGGTCTTATACTATCAAGAAATGCTATATTAACTCTAGTTGATTTAAAATATGTACTTGATAAACAAAGTAAGACTGATACCTTGTCTAAAGTTATAGTTTGTGAATTTAATAAAATCAAAGTGGCATTTAGTATTGATGATATTGTTGGCGTTCATCGTATAAAATGGAATGAAATTTTAAAGCCTGATGATATTTCTGTAAATTCACTAGTAGTTGGTAATATTATAATGGACGAAAAAATTATACTTATGCTTGATTTTGAAAAAATAGTAACAGATATAAATCCAAGTACTGGCATCAACACAGATAGAATAGTTAACGTAGATTATAAGGATAGAGGCAATATAAAAATTTTCTTAGCTGATGATTCTCCATTAATAAGAAGACTGCTTTCTGATACGCTTACAAAAGCTGGATTTACAAGCCTAAAGTTTTTTGACGATGGAAAACAAGCTTTAGATTGTTTGAATAAAATAGCTGAAAATAAAAAAGATAGATTTATAGAAGATGTACAAGTCCTTATTACGGATATTGAAATGCCTCAAATGGATGGTCTTACTTTAACTAGAACTATAAAGGAAAATCCTATTTTAAGCAAACTTCCTGTTATTATTTTCTCTTCACTTATTACTGATAATTTAAGACATAAAGGAGACTCTGTTGGTGCTAATGCACAACTTAGTAAACCTGAGGTTGAACAACTAGTTGACATGATTGATAAGTTTATTGATGAGTCAGTTATTGTTCCTCAGTAAAATGTAAGGCATATTTTAAAAAAATAACTCAAGATTTTAAGTAACTTAGTGTTTTTAAAATCTTGAGTTTATATTTATGTTTAATCAAGTTCTTCCCTTGAATTTTTTATTGCAATTTTTACAGGTTATCGTTATCTTTCCCTTTTTTCTAGGTACTCTAAGCTTTTGTGAACATTCTGGGCATTTAAAAACCTTGTATTGTCTATATTCATTAAACTTATATTTTATTCTATAAAATTTTTGTCTTATTATTTCAAATACATGATCAAAAGCCTGTAATTCCTGATATCTTTTATATTTATTTTTAGAGATTGCTCTCCAAGCCGCATAAATTATTAAAACTATTCCAGGAAATAAAGTTATTCTACTTATCAAAAACACTACTCCAATTGCTAAAAGGTATTTAGATAATCTATCTATACCATATGAATCTTTAAAAATTTTATTATACTTATTCAAGTTTATCCCTCCTCGTAAAGCATTCTATAATATGACATTATCACATTACAGTTTAATTACAAGAGAATAATTTGTAAACTTTATAAATATTAATATGTAATATATTAAATACCTATAAAATCCCATTGAGCGTTAATAGGAAAATGATAATAAATAACGTTTTTTAATATCAAAATATTAATAATACTATTGAAATAATTATAATTTAATGGTAAAGTTGACTTATATTTATGAATTATGGAGGTTGATTTGATGATTAATCCTAAGTATCATCTTTTTATTTGTACAAGTTGTAGAATTAACGGAAAGCAACAAGGTTTTTGTTATTCGAAAGGTTCTGTAGATATTGTTAGTTCAGTAATGCAAGAAATTGAAGAACGTGACCTATCTGGAGAAGTTATGGTTAATAATACTGGATGTTTTGGAATTTGTAATAAAGGACCAATAATGGTTGTTTATCCAGAAGGAGTCTGGTATGGAAATTTGACTGCTGATGATGTAGAAGAAATTTTTGATAAGCATATTGAAGGCGGAGAAGTTGTTACAAGATTGCAAATCTAAATATGACTATACAAAGATTGTTCGAGGTAATCTTGAAAAATTAACAGATATTATCTACTTTTAACTTCAATTTCACCTCTGACAATCCTGTATTTATAAGTCCATATGTGAAATATTATTTGCAAGTACATGTTTTAGGACTAATTATAA
The DNA here is from genome assembly GCF_900176305.1 of Clostridium acidisoli DSM 12555. Lineage (GTDB taxonomy): Bacteria > Bacillota > Clostridia > Clostridiales > Clostridiaceae > Clostridium_I > Clostridium_I acidisoli. The sequence continues at coordinate 75,412 of NZ_FWXH01000008.1, read as the reverse complement.
CTTTGTAATTATTTGTATCGTTTTTTGTTACTTTTTGATTCATATTAAGTGAGTCTAATTTTTCTTCGAACCAAGGTGGTATATGTGAGCATATAACTTGAAGCTCGTAAAATTTTTTATTTTGAAGAAAAGGTAGCAATGCTTGTTTTGAGGTAACTTCATTGTTATTTTTTTGTAGTTCATTCAAATCTAAAATATAGCACCCTTCTTTATTCATAGGTATCGGTTCTATTGAATTTAAAGATTCCTTATTTACATTTAATTCATCCACAATCTCATCTAGTATTTCAGAAGGAAAACCATCGGCTTCTGCAACTGTAAACTCAGAATTTCTAAGAATTGTATAAGGTAAACCTGAAATGTTTTTAAATACTATAATTTTACAATCCCCTAAATTTTTTATAAGACTATTAGTATTCCTACGCAAATCACTTTGAGTTCTTTTCTTATCCACGTTAAAAGAAATTTCCTTTTCAATTTTCCATGATTTATTCACATTTGAAAATACTTTTATTTTACCTTTTTCATAAATAGATTCCGTTTCATCATTTTCATTTAAATAAATAGCTATCTCAGTCAATTTAATAATCATCCTCCCAGAAAACATATTTTATATGACAAACTAATTACTATATTTAGGAGAAATAATGTTTTTTATCTTTTTCTCCATACTCTCTAAAAACTGTAATCTTTCATTAGATACACATTCATTAATCGTTCCATTATATGATTTGATAAAATTAATGAAATTACAATTCCCCGCTCTTTCTCCAATACCAGTTATTGTACAATTAACAAATTCGGCTCCAGCGTTTACAGCTCCAATTGAACTGGCTATAGCCATTCCAAAATCATTATGTGTATGAACTTCTATTTCTAATGGTACATTTTCTTTAATGGTTTTTATTCTTTCATACATAATTCTTGGGTACATAATACCAACTGTATCTGCATATCTAATTCTATTAACATTAGCTTCATATATAATCTTAGAGAGTTTAATTAAAAAATTTATATCAGCTCTTGAAGCATCTTCAAGTCCAACAGTTACTTCGTAACCTTTTTCTTTGGCAAAATAAATGCTTTTTTTTATACTTTCAATTACCCATTTCCGATCCTTTGCTAGTTTAGATTTTATTTGAAGGTCAGATGACGGAACGGATATGTGTATAATATCAACATTACAATCCATAGAGTTCTTTATATCCTCTATACTTGTTCTATTCCAAGAAGATATTTTGCTATTTAATCCAAGCTCCATCATTTTTTCTATGCTTTTCTTTTCATCTCCTTGCATTGCTGCAATGCCAGCCTCTATTTGATATATTCCCATGGAATCTATAATCTTAGCTATTTCTAGTTTTTCCTTTACACCAAATGCAACTCCTGCTTTTTGTTCTCCATCTCTCATAGTTGTATCTACTATTTTCATTAAATACCACCACTTTTCTTTAATAGATGATTGCACATAACAATTAGCTCTTCATCATAAATATTTCTCCTAAGCTCTATGCTTTTATCTCTTATTTCATCCAATAAGGTATTTATATTTATATTATTAGATTTTACATGAAGTTCATTTAACCTTACCATAACTGCTTTTTTACCAGAATGTTTACCAATATACATTTTTCTATTAGTGCCAATTTCAATAGGATTATAGGGTTCATAATTTGTTGGATTTTTTTCTATTCCATCAACATGTATTCCCGATTCATATTTAAATATATCCTCACCAAGTATTGCTTTCATTGAGTATATTTTTTCTTTTGTTATTGCTTTATAGCACTTTTTAAGATCATCTATAGACGTTGTATTTCCAATTACAGTAGCATTTTTTATGACCTTTAGCCCTAAAATTATTTCTTCTAGAGGCGCAAAACTATCCCCTTTTCCATTTATTGTTGCTGTTATAGATTCTACTCCATCAATACATGCTTCAATGGCTATGGCTGTTCCCATACTATAAATATCAGACGGACAAAAATCTACATCTACAAAAAATCTACATTTAATATCTTTTATTAGCTCACTCCATCCATCAAAATTACAATTTTTAATATCTTTAATTCTTAAAATTTTTATATTAAACCTATTAAATATCGTCTTATTTTCATCCAAAAACAATTCATCTAAATCATCTATGCTAATCTCTAAAATTATTTTTCTTCCTAATAATTTTTCAGAAAACTCATTTACCAAACTATAATCAAATACCACATATTTAAATTCATATTTATATAAAAATTTTAAATCTGACTGATTTTCAACCCTATAAATATATTGGCTACTATTTTGGATTTCAACTAAGCTTAAAAGTGTCTTTTGATCAATTTCGATAAAATCAACACCTATTTTCTTTAATAGTTTTATAAATTTTAAAACTTCATAACCATCTATATTTTTTATTTTTTTTATTATTTCAGGCAAAGTTCTATCTATAATAATTTTTTTACTTTTGTCAAGAATTACAGACATATATATCCCTCCAACTAATTTTCTTTTTGAGTAAACCTAACTAGTATAAGCATTACAAAGGATAATACATATAGAACTGTTGCAAATGCTGTGGCCGTTTGTACATCTGTCTGCATATAAGTATATATTTGTAGTGGTATTGTACTTGTTTTGTGCAATATATTGCCTGCAAACATAAGTGTTGCACCAAATTCGCCCATGGACCTTATCCATGCAAGTATTAATCCTGAAATTATAGATTTTTTTAACATTGGTATTACAATCCTAAATATAGTTTCCACTTTTCCAGCACCCATAACGTATGTTGCTTCGAATATTTCGTCTGGAATACCTCTTACCGCATCTCTTAGAACCCTTACATAAAAGGCTGAAGACACAAAGAACTGTGCAATTACTACCGCAACTGGTGTGAAAATTATATTTATTCCGTGAGCTACTAAAAATCTTCCTACAACACCATTACTTCCAAAGGTTAACAAAAGTGCTATTCCAGCAACTGCTGGTGGTAATACTACTGGCATTTCCACAATTATATCTAATAATTTTGAAATAAATTTATTGGTCATGCCATTTATGAAAAAAGCTGTTGGCGTACCTAATATGAATGTAAAAAGCAGTGCAATTAGTGAAGTATTTATACTTAAAAAAACTGTGCTTATATTGTCACTATTCTTAAAAGCCTCTATTAAGTGTTGTAATCCTGAAAATTTTATCATTGATAATATTGGAAATATTAATATTACGAGATAAATAACCATTATTCCAAATAAACCAGGAGCTAGCATCTTTTCCATAAGGAAAGATGTATTAATTGACAGTTTTCTAGGTACATCTACCTTTATAGTTTCAACTGATTCTACATCTTTCTTTATCATTAGACACCCTCCAAAATTTTATTTTACTATAAATCCATACTTTTTAAGTATATCTTTCCCTTTACCCGTTGTAATATAATCTATAAATTCCTGTGCTGCATTTTTATTACTTGAGCTATTGATTACTGCAACTGGATATTCAATTTTAAGCTTAGAAAATTCTGAATCCTTTACCACCTGTAATTTATCCTTATTGCTCTTAACTACATCTGTTTTGTAAACTACACCAGCATCTGCTTCTCCAAGTGTGACTTTACTCACAATGTCCTTAACATTAAGTTCATTGCTCTTTATGTTTTTTAATATCTTATTATACGTATCCTGATCTATAGTATTATCTTTAAGTGCAGCATCCAATGCTTTGTAAAAATAAGAGCCACAAGGAACAGACTTGTCTCCAACTACAAGTTTTACACCATCTTTTGCTAAATCTTTAAGCGAAGTTATCGAAATACTGCTACCTTTATATTTTGCTATAATCAGCTGATTATTTGCAAATATCTTACTTTTATCAACTTTTCCATCAGTCTTTATTTTATCCATATTTTTGGTGTCAGCTGATGCAAATACATCTGCATTAGCACCTTGATCAATTGCAGTTACTAATTGTTGACTTCCAGCAAAATTGTAAGAAACCTCTATATTTTTATCTTTTTTTAAATCTTTAGCTATTTCATTATAACTTTCAGTAAGGCTTGCAGCTGCAAATACAGTTATTTTTTTAGGCGCCTCTTTTTTATTGGATTGTACTGCACTAGTTTTACTCGTAGTACTTCCGCATCCACCCAAAACCATAATAAAAGATACAATTATTCCAATTATAAATACCAGCTTGAAAAATTTTTTATTATGCTTTCTTCTCATCTGCTTTTACCTCCATACCTTCCTCTAATTTATTTACAGCTAGTTTAATACCTTCATTTATTGGTTCATACATTTGAAAAATTTCAATTCCTTTTCTAGATAGCTTTTCTCTGGGTTCCATCCCCGCCCTAAGCGCTAATACAGCATTACAATCTTTTACAGTCCTAATTATTTTAGATATCTTATCTTCATGGTCATCATCGCAATCTTCAGTACCTGTGCAATATTGATCCACATCTCTTTTTTCAATAAATCTTATAGTTCCAGAATCATACGAATAAATTTGAAATTCTTTAGCATGTCCAAAATGCTGATCTATATTGATACCGGACTTAGAGGCAATTGCAAATTTATATTTCTTTTTATCTATAACTTGTGTCTCTTCTTTTTCTGAGACACCACTACATCCTTTGCTACAAGAAAAATTTCTAAAATCTATAGACTTATCTTGAGCGAGGGTGCCTATTGCATCTGCTCTACATTGTTTACAATGATACATTTGTTTAAGATCAATTTCACATTTTTTTCTCATATCATTAAGTTCAATATTACTTGTAAGAGGCATATTTCCAAAAGCACTTCCTGCTACAGGAATAAGCTGCATAATGTTCGTCATGTATGCTCCACATTCTTTTGCTTTTTTTACAACTTCAGGTATGTGCTCATCATTTACTCCTTTAATCATAACTATATTAACTTTGCATACAATTCCTTTAGAACATAAATACTTAAGTCCTGCGAATTGATTTCTAATAAGTATTTCAGCAGCCTCTTCTCCAGTGTACTTTTCACCTAAATAGTTTACTTCTTTATACACTTTTGCTCCTACTTTTTTATCCACAGCGTTGATGGTAACTGTAATATGTGTAACACCTAAAGCTATTAAATCATTAGCGTAAAATGGTAACATGAGACCATTGGTTGATAAACAAAAAGTAATTGTAGGATCTTCTTCTTTTATAAGTTCAATAGATTTTTTAGTGTTCTCAAAATTCGCAAGTGCATCTCCTGGTCCTGCTATACCTAGGACAGTAAGATTTCCTATTTTGCTTCTAACTAACTTAAACTTTTCTAAAGCCTCTTCTGGAGATAGTACTTCACTTGTAACTCCCGGTCTACTTTCATTCATGCAATCATATTTTCTGTTACAATAATTACAGCTTATATTACATTTAGGTGCTACTGGTATATGCATCCTTGCAAACTGATGTGCATTATCACCATAACATGGATGTGTACACGTCCTTTCAGCAATAGGTATTTCACTTTTTAATTCTTTAATCATTTTATCTTCCGCCTCCTTTAAAGGTGTATAATAATTATCATATGAATACTCTCTGAAATTTTTTTCTGTGTTCTCTAGAATTACATTAGAAATCTCATCTATTAGAAATGCTGCACCATTGTATCCAGTAATGATCTTTCTTTGAGCCCCAACTCTGTCATGTATAGGGAATCCAACTCTAACAATCTTCAAATTAAGTCTTGAGGCCATTCTTCTTCCATCACCATTACCAATCATTACATTTATATTCATTTGTTTTGTCTTCTCTTCAATGGTTTCAAAATCGCTGTCGTTAAGAATAATGGTTTCTTCTTTTTGATTTTTCAACTCATTTTCTATTTGTTCCTTTATAAACTTATTATTTGAGCCCGTTGCAACAATCTTTACTAACACTCCGTTTTCTACACATATCCTAATAAGTGATAATATTAGTTCTGGTTCCCCATAAATTACCCCTCTAGCCTCTCCAGCATATTTATGGTTGTCAATCATAGCATCTAGTAATCTTCCTCTTTCAAACTTAAGCTTTTTAGGAATGGGTTTACCTGTTATTTCCGATATTAACTTAACAAATTTATCAGTATTCCTTATTCCTATTGGAATACCAGACTTATATAATGGAACACCAAAGTTGTTTTTCAAATAGATTCCAGGAGAATTTTCTTCTAAAATGGTTTCCCCCATTTCAATAGTTGCTAGAGCTCCTGACATTTTCTTTATATCTTCTATTTTTGTACCACCCTCTGGTAATCTCTTGTATTCTGCGTCATGAGGTGAGTCTAATGTATTAGATACATCTGGTAGTATTGTATACTCTGCTTCAAAACACTCAAGTATACGCTTAATATTTCTGACATCACCAGGATTTAGATTTGCACATATAATGTTTATTTTATTATTTTTTATACTGTTCTCAGCTGTTTGTTCAACTATGTTCCTAAGTGCAACATAAAAGCCTTCTGCTTGAGTTCCACCATAACCTGGTGTCTGTGCTGTTATTATTTTAATGTTTTTATAAATATCATTTTCCTCTTCTTCATCTGAAAATTCTTCAATTATTCTTTTTATATCTTCTCCTATAGTTTCTGCAAGACAAGTTGTCATAACACCAATGGACTTTGGATCATACATTTTCACCATGTTCCTTATTCCTGTTTTTAAATTGTCTGAGCCCCCATAAACTGCTCCATTTTCAGTTAATGATGAAGATGCAATATCTATTGGTTCATTATAATGGGTTGCCATATGTCTTCTAATATAAGTACTGCAACCTTGCGAACCATGTAAAATTACCATATTCCCTTCTATTCCCTTAAATGCCATGACACCGCCCATAGGCATACACATTTTACAAGGATTTACATTTAAATTTACAGAATTTCTACCTTTCAAAACAAAGTCACCTCCTTATTTTATACATAGTTCCATACGGGACTATTTACAGTTAAATCTATCTCTTTTGCAAAATTTACAGCCCCAACAAATCCACTTAAAGCATGTTTTCTTTCATGATTATGGTCACAAAAAGCAATTCCTAGCTTATAAGCCAGTGGTCTCTCTTTAACTCCACCAACCAATATATCTGCACCTTGTTCTAGTATGAACTTTTCAAGTTCATATGGGTTTGCATCATCTAGTATTACTGTTCCTTCAGATGTTATGCTTCTTATTACTTCATAATCCTCTGCCTTTCCAGTTTGAGTTCCAACCATAACTGTATCCATTCCTAGGTCTCTAAATTGTTTAATTAAAGATATTGCTTTAAATCCTCCGCCAACAAAAATTGCTGCTCTTTTACCAGCAAGCCTCCCCCTGTAATATTCAATGTCCTTTTCAATGTTCTTCTCTTCATCTTCAATTAGCTGCTCAGCTCTTTTTAAAGTTTTTTCATCGCCCATTATATCTGCAATTTTTAAAATAGAACTTTTTGTATCAGCTAGACCTATAAAACTTATATTAATATATGGTATATCATAAAGTTCCTCCATTCTCCCTGCTAAATAATGCATGGACCCTGCACATTGCACAATATTTAATTTTGCTTTTTGTGCCTGTATTATTTCATCATACTTTCCATCACCAGTAAATGTTGCTAATACATCGATGCCTATTTTTTTTAAATACCCTTTAGCAATCCAAATCTCCCCTGATAAATTAAAATCCCCCAAAAAGTTAATAGCATTTATCTTTTCTTCATTTTTGTTATCCCCCATAAGGTTTATAAGTGCATTACATGCCGCTCTATAACCAGTGGATTTATTACCTGCAAAACCTGGAGACTTTACTGGTATAACTCTTATGGAATGTTTTTTTTCTGCTGCTTTACAAATTGCATCTGTGTCATCTCCGATAACTCCAACTATACAAGTAGAATAAACAAATATTACTTTAGGATGATGTTCTTCTACAATTTCATCTATTGCTGCTGAAAGTTTTTTTTCTCCTCCAAAAATTACATCAGTTTCTCTTAGATCTGTAGAATAGCTATTTCTATAAGCTTCAGATCCACTACTAAGACTTCCTCTTATATCCCATGTATAACTTGCACAACCAATTGGTCCATGAACCAAATGATATGCATCAGTTATGGGATTTAAAACAACTCTTGCTCCACAATAAACACATGCTCTTTGACTTACTGCTCCTGCTACACTATTTGTTTCACAGCTCATTAATCCCTGTTTGTTTTTTGAGTTATAACAGACTGATTTCTCCCTTTGAGTTATAATTTTTAAATTTTTTCCTCTCTCTTGCCTATCATCCTCTTGATTTGTTACATTACTATAATCATGCATTTTACTCTCCATAACTTCACCTCCAATAAAGTAAAGTAAATTAGCTATATTAAAGTTTGGATTCAAGAAAATTTATCTTGAATCCAAATCACCTTATAAATTTCAGTTATCTTACTACTTCAAAATCTTCTTCTAAACATTCTCTTTCTATTTTATCAAGCATAACATTACTCATTGATTCCACAAGTTTTATTGCACCACTGTATCCAACCATAGGTGTATATTGATGTCCATACCTATCCATTATAGGAAAACCAAATCTTATAAATGGAATATCTTCTTCCCTAGCAATAAATTTTCCATATGTGTTAGACATAAGCAAATCTACACCTTCATTTTTTATCCATTGATGTACCTCAAAGAAATCACCTTCAGCTTTAACAGTACCTTCTACTCCTGCTTCTGCCATCATAGCTTTAATTTCTTTTTGAAATATAGGTCCTGGTGTACCTGTTATCACATATTTAGGTATCATGCCTAATGCTATTACAAACTGAGAAAGTGCAATAACTAAATCTGGATCTCCAACTATTGCTACTTTTTTACCATGAAAATATTGGTAACTATCTAGCATTAAATCAACTAACTGACCTCTTTCTATTTCTAGTTCTTCAGGAATTTCTTTTCCTGTTTCTTTTGCTAAAAACATAAGAAGGTCATCCATAGCATCTATTCCAATTGGAGTATGAAGTGTTTTAAATGGTACTTTACACCTCTTCTCTAAAGTAACTGCTCCAAGTTCAGAAGCATAGTTTCCAAAAGCTACAGTCATTTCTGAATTTCCTGCATCTTGTATATCAGAAATGGTTGCTCCACCTTTAGGGTACATTTCAAATTTTCCTGTATTAGGCGCATCTAAAACTCCGCTAGTATCTGGAAACATATTATATGGTATATCCATTAATTTAAATATTCTTTTCATTTCTTTCATATCTGCTGGACTAACAAAACCTGGTATTACATTGAATTTTCCATTTTTCTCTCCAGTATTTTTTGAGAGATACTCAACCATTCCTTTTACCATATTGGAAAAGCCAGTAATATGTGATCCAACGTAACTTGGTGTGTTTGCATGAATAACCATTTTACCTTCTGGTATTTCCATATCTCTTATATAAGTAGGTAAATCGTCTCCTATAGTTTCAGAAAGGCAGGTTGTATGAATAGCTATTATATCTGGATTGTACAATGCAAATATATTTTTGACAGCGGTCTTTACATTTGCTCCTCCACCAAATACACTAGCACCTTCAGTAAATGAGCTTGTAGATGCCATTGCTGGTTCCTTAAAATGTCTTGAAAGTACTGTCCTATGATACGAACAGCAACCTTGTGATCCATGACTATGAGGAAGACAATTATGGATTCCTAGTGCAGCATACATTGCTCCTACTGGTTGACATGTTTTGGCTGGGTTTATTCTTAATCTTTTTCTTTCTTTAATTTCCTTTGGTGTTGCATCTAGCATTACTCTTCACCTCCAACAACTTTACCTTCTAATAACGCTTCTTTCTTCCAAGGTGGTATTACATAACCCCAAGCTGGAGTGTGAACTCCTGCGGCAAGTTCTCTTGCAAATATAAGTGCACCCCTAAAACCCGCATATGGACCTGTATAATCGTATGAATGAAGTTGTCTTGACAAAACTCCCATTTTTTGAATTATATATTTTTCTTTTATACCAGTTAAGAACATGTCAGGATTTAATGTTTTCAATATTACATCCATTTCATGATGATTCATATCATCGATCATCAATGTATTATCATCCATATCCTTGACCATACCACCATAGTAACCTATTGGTACTCCTTCTTTTTTAAGTTGTTCAACTTTCTCCTTTGGTATTACTACACGATATTTTTCTTCATCTGGTTTAACTGTTATTTCAGGAATATTTTTACTATCCGCATCAATTTTAATTGTTGGTCTAACTTCGTCTCCCTCATAATCATCTCTATGAGCAAATTCAAAACCTGCAACAATAGTATTTACACCAAGGCTAGAAAGTAAATTTTGATAAGTGTGAGATCTTGAACCACCAACATATAGGCAAGCGGTTCTTCCATCAAGTTTGTCCTTATAATATTCCATTTCTCCCTCGATTTCAGCAAGTTCCTCTGCTATAACAGCTTCTGTTTTTTTAGTAAGTTCAGGATCATCGAAAAATTTAGCCATATCTCTTAATGTTTCTATTGTTCCATCCACACCGATAAAATTACATTTAATCCATGGCATTCCATACTTAGTTTCCATCATTTCTGCAATATAGTTAATTGATCTATGACATTGAACTAAATTTAAATCTGCTGTATGAGCATTTTGAACTTTTTCATAACTTGCATCACCAGTAAGAGTAGCTACAACATTATAACCAATTTTACTTAGTACTCTTTCCATTTCCCAAGCATCTCCACCAATATTGTATTCGCCTAAAATGTTTATAGAATAATTCTTGTGTTCATGATTTCCTTTTCCTATAATTTCACTCATAACAGTATTATTTGCTATATGGTGTCCAGCAGATTGTGTTACCCCTTTATATCCTTCACAGCTGAAAGCAAGAACATCTATTCCATAAAGCTTCTTAGATTCTTGAGCAACCGCCATTATATCATCACCTATAAGTCCAACTGGACATGTTGCATAAATACCTATAGCTTTTGGATGAAAAATTTCAACAGCTTCCTTTATTGCTTGTTTTAATTTAGGTACACCACCAAAAACTATGTCGCTTTCTGCAATGTCTGTGCAGAATACATATTCATTGAAGTTTTGACCACCTTCTTCTGGTTTGGATTTGAATCTTCTTCCACCCCAAGTATAAAAAGCACATCCAATAGGACCATGTGTTATATGAACCATATCTTTTATAGGTCCCATAACAACCCCTTTGCAACCAGCATAACAACAGCCTCTAGCTGTGATTACTCCTGGTACTGTTCTTACATTAGCTTGAATAACTGGTTGGGGTTCTTCCTTAGTCTTAATAACAATGTGACTTTTTCTAGTTTTAAAAGCTTTAGCTGGATATTTTTCAAGCGCTATATCAACAACTTTATTCATATCTTCTATCATATTATTAAGTTCACCTCTCTTAATTTTTATAATGCCTCTGCATCCACTTCTCCAGTTCTAACCCTTACCACATCCGTTACAGGAGATATAAATATTTTTCCGTCTCCTGGATTTGAAGTTCTATTAACATCAATTATTAAATCAACAACTTCCTGTACATCCTCATCATTAACTAACATGGTTATCATTCTCTTTGAAATAAGTCTATGCACTTCTGAAATCTCTTCTAACTCATTTTTATTTTCTATAACTTTATTTGAAACAGCATCATCATCAATCATAGTGTAATTAACCTTCTTTTTTCCTCTTCCAACTACTTTTCTACAAGTAAATGATGGAAAACTACTCTTAAGAAGGGCTTCTTTTGTCTTACCAATCATATTCATTCTGATTATAGCGGTAATTTCTTTCATTTTGACCCCTCCTAAGCTAAAGCACTTTTGAATTAGAGCTAATAGTATATGCTTCTTCAACAGGTGTTACGAATATCTTTCCATCTCCAAAAGCACCTTTCTCACCTGTTTTAGCATTTCTCATTATTAATTTAATTACATCATCTTTATCATCATCATTTACAACTAACATAAGCATTTCTTTAGGAATTTCATCATAATGTACATTTCCTACTTTGACGCCTCTTTGTTTACCTCTACCAACTACATCATATTTTGTTACCGCTGGAAAACCTGCATCGCATAATTCAGAAAGAACTATTCCTGTTTTTTCTGGTCTTATAATTGCCTTTATCATTAACATAAAATTTGCCCCCCAAAAATAATTTTATATTTTATAATGATTTTTTGTCTATTAAAGATCTATAAGACCAAATTCCATTAATATCTCTTCAAGTCTTTCTTGAGTCATTGGTTTTGGAATTACAAACATCTTATTATCATCAATTTTTTGTGCTAATGTTCTATATTCATCAGCTTGTTCTGCCTTTGGATCAAAATCTATAACAGTCTTTTTATTTATTTCTGCTTTTGTTACCATTGGACTTCTTGGTACAAAATGAATAAGTTGACTTCCTAACTCTTTAGCAAAAGCATCTAATAATTCATATTCATTACCAACTTTTCTACTATTACAGATTATTCCACCTAATCTAACTCCACCACTATTTGCAAATTTTAAAATACCTTTTGCAATGTTGTTAGCGGCATATAAAGCCATCATTTCTCCACTTGCAACTATATATATTTCCTGTGCCTTACCTTCACGTATTGGCATAGCAAAACCACCACATACAACGTCTCCAAGTACATCATAAAATACATAATCTAAATCATCTTCATAAGCGCCAAGTTGTTCAAGCATATTGATTGAAGTTATTATACCTCTACCTGCACATCCAACTCCTGGTTCTGGTCCGCCAGATTCAACACAGTTTATGTTACCATAACCTCTTTTCATTATTGCATTAATATCAATGTCGTCTCCTTCTTCTCTTAAGGTATCAAGTACTGACTTTTGAGCTAAACCTCCAAGTAATAATCTTGTAGAATCTGCTTTTGGATCGCAGCCTACTACCATTATTTTTTTTCCCATTTCAGCAAGACCTGCTGTAAGATTCTGAGTTGTTGTGGATTTTCCAATTCCACCCTTTCCATAAATAGCTACTTGTCTCATTTCCTATTCCTCCCTTAAAATAAAAAAATGTTATAACAATTCCTTGCTAGGTTTGTTATTATCAAAATATATCATAAACCCTTTAATAAATCAATCATTAAATTATTAATTTATCAATATAATTATAATTTTATTGACTAAATGTCAATTAAATTATAATTATATATCAATTTGATAATGAAAATGCGCTTTCATTATCAAACCATTTTATGCAATTGACTTACGTTTTATTATGTTATATAATGTTTGCATAATTTATTTTTATATTGTTTTATTATGTTATATATCTTATTGTATTTGTATATACTGTTTTTAACATTTTGATTGCTTTATATATAATTTTGTAAAGATTTATAATTTTAAAATTTTTTTTGCTATTTTGCAAATTTTGCATTAAATAGATATTTAGTTTCAATAATATTTTCTATAGAGGGATGTTTAACATAAATTGCTAAACATCCCTCTCTCCCTTTTGTTTCCAAATTTAGCTTCTAATAATTTATAAGTTGTTTTTTTTATTAATATATATTAATATTGTATTATATATATTAATATATCAATAAACTCTCAAATAATTTTATATTTTAATAATTTAAGAAGGTGGATTTTTATGTTGGAAGATAAAGCTTTGACACCTCAAGAGGTTGCTGAAATATTAAGCATAACCAAAAATACAGTTTATGAATTAATAAAAAGAGGGGAACTTAACGGATATAAGGTTGGGAAAAAAATTAGAATTGATGTAAAAGATGTTGAAGAATATAAAAATAGATCAAAAAACTCACATCAGAATTTCACAAAAAATTCTGATGATAACAATATATCCTATACCAGTCCTTCCGACATATATTATGAAAACATGATTCCAAACAATGGATTTGTAATCTGTGGTCAGGATATACTTCTAGATATATTATCCAGATACTTAGAATATCACCCTGATGGAGTAAGAACTTACCGATCATATGTTGGTAGTTATAATGGTTTACTTGCACTTTATTTTGGAAAAATTCAAGTAGCCACTACTCATCTTTGGGACGGTGATACTGGTGAATACAATATACCTTATGTAAGAAGAATGCTCCCCGGAGTTCCATGTATAATAATTCATCTTGCTTGCCGGATGCAAGGTTTCTATGTTCAAAAAGGAAATCCAAAAAACATTAAAACTTGGGAAGATTTAAAACGTCCAGACGTGAAGCTTGTTAACAGAGAAAAGGGATGCGGAACAAGAATTCTTTTAGATGAACATCTACGTCTTCTAAACATTAGTGGGAATGATATAGATGGTTACGATAGAGAATGTCTATCTCATCTTACAGTTGCTAGTATAGTTGCCCGAAATGGTGCCGACGTTGCAATTGGAAATGAAAAAAACGGCCTTCAAGTTAAAGATATTGATTTTATTCCACTTCAAAAAGAACGTTATGAGTTAGTTATAAAAAAAGAAGACTTAGCTAAACCACCTTTTCAAGCTATTATAGAAATAATACGTTCAGAATCTTTCAAAACAGAATTAAGTGGAATTGGCGGATATGACTTAACTGAGATTGGAAATATAATTGCAGAATTATAAAAGAGTTTAACAAAGTATTAATTAATGTTAAACTCTTTGTCCTAATCTTATTAAATCTCTATAGCCTTTTTCCCTAAAATAGTATATAAATTATCTTTAACTACTACTTGTATTTCTTTATCGCTATCATTACTAATTTTAACATGATTTTTTTCTACCCTTATCTTAAGCAAAAAACCTCTATACATAATATTAAAAGAAAAAGTCTCCCATTTTTCAGGTATAGAAGGATTCAATGTCAATACATCATTTTTTACTTTTAAGCCTCCGAACCCCTCAACAATTGACATCCACGTTCCCGCCATACTAGTTATGTGACAACCATCTTCTGTATCATCATTATAATTATCTATGTCTAGTCTTGATGTTTGAAGATACATTTCATAAGCTTTATAATTCATGCCTAATCTTGATGCTAAAATCGAATGTATACATGGTGATAAAGATGATTCATGAACAGTTCTTGGCTCATAAAATTCATAATTTCTTCTTATTGTATTGTCATCATATAAATGTCCAAGAAAATATAATCCTTGAAGAACATCTGCTTGTTTTATAAAACATGATCTTAAAATTCTATCCCAAGACCAATGTTTACCTAGTGGAAGATTTTCTTTAGGTAAATCCTTTACCAATATTTGCTCCTTATCCATGTATCCATCCTGCTGCAAAAATATATTGAATTTTTCATCCATGGGGTAATACATATTTTTTATAATGTCTTTCCACTTATTGACTTCACATTCTTTTAGTTTAAGCTTCTTAATACAATCATTATATTTTTGTGGCGCTTCATCTTTTAATTTTAATAAAACTTCTAATGTATATTCCATAGTCCATGCTGCTATTCTATTAGTATACCAATTATTGTTTACATTGTTTTCATACTCATTTGGTCCAGTTACTCCTAGAATTACATATTTACCTTTTGCATCTGAATAATTTACTCTTTCTTCCCAAAATCTTGATATCTCAACTAATACATCTAAACCATATTCAGTCAAATAATCTTTATCTCCAGTATAATTTACATAATTGTATATAGCATATGCTATTGCTCCATTTCGATGTATTTCTTCAAAGGTAATCTCCCATTCATTATGACATTCTTCACCGTTCATAGTTACCATTGGATATAATGCACCTTTTTTATAGCCTAATTTTTTTGCATTCTCTTTAGCTTTTTCAAGTTGCTTATACCTGTATATTAAAAGGTTTTTAGAAATTTTTTGATTTGCAGTAGATAGATAAAATGGAATGCAATACGCCTCAGTATCCCAATATGTGCTTCCACCGTATTTTTCTCCAGTAAAACCTTTAGGTCCAATATTAAGTCTATCATCTTCACCTGTGTAGGTCTGATTTAATTGAAAAATATTAAACCTAATTGCTTGCTGCGCAGCTAGATCTCCAGTAATAATTATGTCACTTTCTTTCCATTTTTTATCCCATGCTTTTGCATGTTCTTCTAATAACTTATAAAAACCCTTATCGTAAGCTCTGTTTAGTATATTCTTTGTTACAGACTGTATATCATCTATATTAACATCTCTAGAAGTAACATTTGCCACATATTTAAAAATTGTTACTTTTTCATTTTTATTTAAATTTAACCTTATTGTATTACCAATAAACTTTTCTTTTTCGTTTACCTGTGCATTAAATTTAACCTTTGTGTCATCCTTAAAAATATCATATTTCATCCCTGAGCAAAGATAAAAATTAGATTTTTTTGTTTTCATAGTTAGATATGAATTTTTATCTTCAGATAACTTTGATATTTCATCCCAAAACTTCTCATCATAATTGGAATCTTCATTTTTAATATCACCATCTAAATATGGTGATATAGTTATATCTCCATTAAAATTTAAATTTGTTATAGAATACTCTATAGCCCCAATTTCTTTGTCTACTATACTTAAAAATCTTTTTGCCTCAATTTTTATTTCATTTCCATCCTTAAGCCTAGCAATAAAAGTTCTGTATAAAAACCCTTCTTTCATGTTAAGTATTCTACTGAACTCACTTACATCACATTTTGATATATCAAGTTTTTCATCTCCAATATATATGTCAATTCCAATCCAATTTGTAGAATTTAAAACTTTTGCAAAGTATTCTGGATATCCATTTTTCCACCATCCGACTCTTGTTTTGTCGGGATAATAAATACCTGCCATATATGTTCCTTGAAGAGAGCTTCCTGAGTAACCTTCTTCAAAATTTGCTCTCTGTCCCATATATCCATTTCCTAAACTAAAAATACTTTCTGATACCTTATTATTCTCATCTTTAAAGTCATTTTCTATAATATTCCATTGGTCTAAACCTAAATATCTCTTCACTATAAGCCCTCCATTCTAAATTAAAAATTTATAACAAATTAAATCTTTCAAGCTTCATTTCTTCTAATGAATTTATAACGAAATTTGCTTCACTTAAAATTTTGCTATTTCCAATGCCAATAGAATACATTCCTGCATTTATAGCAGCTTCAATTCCTACCTTAGCATCTTCAAAGACAACACAATTTTTAGGGTTCACATTTAATCCCTTGGCTCCTAATAAAAACACTTCAGGATTAGGTTTTGCATGTGTCACTTTATTTCCATCAATTATTACATCAAAATAGTCATTTAAACTAAGTTTATCTAATATTGTAGATGCATTTTTACTTACTGATCCTAACGCCGTTTTAATTCCTTTCTCTCTTACTATTTTTAAAAATTCTTCAGCTCCAGGCAAAATTTCATTGCTTTTCATGTTTGATATATATTCAAAATAATAACTATTTTTCTTTTCTGCCAGCCTGGATTTTTCTTCGCTGCTCACCTTAACCTCCCCAAGTTTCAAAAGTATGTCCAAAGATTCCATTCTACTTACACCTTTAAGTCTTTCATTTTGTTCTTCAGTAAATTGGAATCCCAATTCCTCAGCAAGTTTCCTCCACGCCAAATAATGATATTTAGCTGTGTCCACAATTACTCCATCCAAATCAAATATACATGCTTCTATTTTACTCATATCGATTCAAGCCTCCAAACTAACTCTAAACTTTTACTTTCCCCTGGTTTCATCCTGCTCTCTCCTCCAAGTACCTCTATCTCAGAATAATTTAGTTCATCATCCACAAATATCTCCACATTACTTCCATGTGGATAAACAACTTTTCCTTCATAGTTAAATTTAATAGTGAACAAAAGTTTTTCATTCTCATTTGCAACATAATAGTATTTTATTTCTTCATTATCAGTAACCACTCCTATTTTAAATTTAGCGTTATTATCACAAATTACTTTTAAATTATTATTGCTGTTTTTTTTATAGATATTATAATTTTTAGTAGTTGGCATATCAAAATCTTGATATAAAGTTACTCCTCCAAAATAGGGATCTGAATTGAGTCCTACCTCACAATATCCGGAAGTTAATACTTGTGTATTAGCCCATACTGACCAATTGGCTTCATCATTTCCAACGTTTACAATTGTCTCTTTTATGTTTATATAATCACAATTATCCTTAATAATAATTTCTCTTATGAACTGAAGCCCTAACTCTTTCAATTTAATACTTTTTAATTCAATTGAAATACTGTCTTCACATTTAGCTATTTTATAAGAAAATGTGTTTAAATCGATTTCAAAAAATGGTGGCCACCCCCATTTACCTTGTGGTGCGCACCAACCTTTATATCCACCAAAATTAATCCAATTTTCCTGTTCTCTTTTTTTCTTAATGTCGCCTTTTGAATATTTGTATTTCTCGTTTCTAAACAATATGTTTATATTGTTTTTCGAAAACTCTACAATTCTTCCACCTTGTTCTGGTACAATTACTAATTTTATTATTCCATTATCAACTATTATCTCTTGTACATCTTTATTTTTAATTATTGAATACCTTCCCATAAATAATTCACCCCCTTAATTTGCAATCGTTTGCATCTATAAAAAAATAATAACTTTTTCCCGTTTTTATGAACATATATACCATCTATTCCCTATATTAACTTTAGTTTTATCTACAAATTAATTATTTTGGTAAGTATATCAGTAATATGTGCAATCGTTTGCATTTATTACTATTATAAACTATATATTTTCTTTAGTCAATAATATATATAGTTATATTTGATTTTATTTTGGATAAATAAGTATTTTATTTAGGATTTCCATTTAATATTTTTTGACGTAGCTTTAAAGTATATCTATGAATTAAATAATATACTTTTAGCTATATTTAGGATTGGAATTTATGGTTTGCTTTAAACTTATAGTTTATCGTATTTCGTTGACTCTCTTTCAATTAAATTAGTTTCAATAATATAATGATTTTCCTTAATATCATTTTTTAGTTTGTCTACCAATAATTTTGAGGCATAGTATCCAACTTTGCTTACATTAATGTCCACTGACGATATTGCAGGTTTATGATATTCTGATAGTGGAATATTATTAAAGCCAACAATTGGCACTTTGTCTAAATTCTTTTCATTTAAAGCTCTGCTTGCACCGAAAGCTAAAAGATCATCTACTGTAACTAATGCAGATGGCACTTCTTGTTCTAAAACTTCATTCATAGCTCTATATCCGCATTTTTCTTTGAAATCTCCTGCCTCTTTTACAAGATGCATATCTAATGTAACTCCATGAACTATAAGAGCCTTAACGTAGCCTGCTAGTCTATCCTTTGACATGTTTCGTTCAGTTTTAGCTCCAATAAACGCTATTCTCTTATATCCTCTAAATAGCAGGTTATTTACAACATTATACATAGCCTGAAAGTTATCATTATCAACCCATAACACATGTTTTGTATCTTCCGGTCTTCCAATTACAACAAATGGGAAATCTATTTCTTTTAGATATTGAATACATTCATCATTTGTTTTAACTGTTGTAAGTATTATTCCATCAACTAAATTTCCATTTACATAATCCTTAGTGCATTTAAGTTCCTCTTCATAAGTCGCGCAAAATGTATACATGATATAATATCCTGCTTTTTTGGCATGCTCACTTATACCCGTCATAACCTGTATATAAAAAGGGTTTTTATATAAATCATCAGCTTCACTAGTTAGTATTACACCAATAACTTTAGTTACTTTATTGGCAAGTCCTCTTGCAACAACATTAGGATGATAATTTAATTTTTTTATTATTTCTCTAACCCTTGTCTTAGTTTCCTCACTTATTCTAGCACTTCCACTAATAACTCTTGATACTGTTGATGGTGATACATTTGCTTCTCTAGCTACATCTTTTATAGTGACACTCATAATTCTTCACATCCTAGATTCATATATTATACAATCGATTTCATACAATCATTTTATATAAATTCCATATCAATGTCAATGCGAAAATACTATTATTAGGGTCTATAATCTATATTTTTACATCTTCATAATAAACCCTAAGCATTTCTCCCACACTCCATGCTTGAGCAAAACATCCTCTTGGCCTGTGTGGATAGTTTCCATCCAATATTTCAGAAACGTTTTGAACACATTTGTCTTCTATTTGCTGATAAAATAATTCAAAAATATTTCTTGTAAATTCCTTATCTGTATAATATTTATTAACTGCAGATATAAACGGTCCCATAAGCCATGTCCATACTTGTCCTTGGTGATATGACAAATCTCGCATCTCACTATTTCCAATGTATTCACCTTTATATTTTGGGTTTTCCTTATTAAGACTTCTAAGTCCGTAAATTGTATATAATTTTTCAAAAACATTGTTAATTATCTTTACAGCAAATTTCTTTGGCACTATTTCAAATGGTAAGCTAATAGCAATAATTGCATTAGGTCTTATATCATCATTAACCTCTTTATCGTTAATATAATCATAAAGATAGCATTTACTTTCATTCCAAAATTGTTTTAAAAAATTATTACTAATATTGTTTTTAATAGATTCATAAATTTTACATTCTATGTTAAATCTTTTGCAAAGCTCCACATAAATACATATAGCGTTATACCATAAAGCATTTATTTCTACTGCTTTGCCATGTCTAGGGGTAACAGCAAAATTTCCTATTTTAACATCCATCCATGTAATTTGTGTATCTTTATTTCCAGCAGTAAGCAAACAATCTTTTTTGTCCATACCAATATTGAAATCAGTTCCATTTATATAACATTTCAATATATCTGTTAAATGCATAAATATATTTTCCTTCACAAAATCATAGTCTCCTGTATATTTAATATAGTTGTAAACCGAAATGAAATACCACAAACTAGCATCAACTGTGTTATACAAAGGTTCCTCTCCATTGTCTGGGAACATATTAGGAACCAAACCATTTTTTATATATTTTGAAAAAGTTAAAAGTATCTCTTTTGCATCCTCATATCGCCTTGTTACTAATGTGAGTCCTGTAAAAGCTATCATTGTATCCCTACCCCAGTCAGTAAACCAAGGATATCCTGCTATTACTGTGGATGATTTTGTAGATTGTCTTTTTACAATAAACTGATCACATGAAAGTGTTAATATTTTCATTTTTTCATCACAATTTGGGATTTTTTTTATAAGCTCATTTTTTCTATTAAATTCATTAATAAAATAACTTTCTCCGTCAGTGTTTTCTATTTTATTAGTTGAAGCTACAATAGTAAAATTAACTTTCTCCATAGGTTCTAATGAAATTTCAAAGATTCCCGCCTTAAAATTATATTCACTGGCTTCAAAGCCCCTTTCTTTCTCTTCTGTATAATAAAAGCTTTCACTCCATTTTTCTTTTTCACTATACAAAGCCTTATCTGATTGAATAAAAATTTGTGTGTCATTTATATCAAATTTTATATTAGTTCCATTTTTATTAGTTTTTTGATAACATTGAAAATCATACATTTTAGTTATCTCATGACAATCTCTATTATTCACTAAAACACCAATAGAAACCTTTGCAGGTTTATCTATATTTTTTATACTATAGCTAATTACTGTTTTGTTTTCACCATATACCATGGTAATTTTCTTCTCAATTATGATTCCTCCAAGAATATATTTGAACCTAGGAAAATAATCATATTCAAAATCCTGCTGAAATACAAATCCATTTTCAAATTTTTTGGGACCGTATTGATTTGTATAAATTTTATATTCTTTGTCCTCTATATAAATAGTTTCATCTAATTTTGAGAGTAATACTCTTCTATTTATTGGAGGCACCAGCGCTGCTACAAGTAATGCATTGTATTTATTTATATTACACCCACATATAGAAGCTGCTGAAAATCCACCTAATCCATTAGTTAATAGATATTCCTTAGAGGTTGCTTTATAAAAATCAGTTAATCCTCTCTTATTAATCTTCATATTAAATGTTTCCTTCCGTGAATTTGTTATAAAATAGAAGTAATTTAACAATACAACCGTTTGTATTGTTAAATTACAATAATACAATTTTATTTAGCCCTTTACCGCACCAGCAGTAAGACCTTTAGCAATAAATCTCTGTAATAACATAAACAAAATAGCTACTGGAAGTGTTGCCATAAATGCTGCTGCCGAGAACTGAGTCCAATTGGCCGAAAATTGATTGTATATAAATTGTTGTAACCCCGTTGCCAAAGTTTGATTACTTGCATCCTTCATTAAAGCACTAGTAAATGCAAATTCACTATAAACATTAACAAAACTGAACAAAAATATAACAGCTAACATTGGTCTTGATAATGGAAGTATTATCTTAGTGAATACCTGAAAGTGACTAGCCCCATCAACCTTAGCGGCCTCATCTAGTTCTTTAGGAAGACTGTCAATAAAACCTTTTAATAGCCAAATATTATATGCACTCCCCCCTGCTAGAAGCAAAATAAGAATCCAAAATTGATCAATAAATCCGTATTTGTAAGCCACACCTAAAATTGCAGGAACAGTCATAGTAGTTGGAAACATTTGAAGAATTAACAGTGCCATTAGTCCATTTTTTCTTCCTTTAAATTTCATTCTTGAAAAAGCATATGATGCAAAAATGCTGATTATTAATTGTATTAGAGCAACAGATATACATAAAATCATGCTGTTTTTCATCCATATTTTAAAATCAGTTCCTTGCAAAACCTTTGTATAATTGCTAAATGTTACTGCCTTAGGTAGCAATGTAGTGGAAAAGAAAGTATCACCTTTAGTTAATGAAGCCGTAACTACTGAAAATACAGGAAACAAAACAATCAATATAGAAATCCAAATTATAACTCTTGAAATCCAAAGATCCCTTGCTTCGCTTGGTCTTAATCTATGTTTATAAACTAAATCATTTTTTATTATCTCATCAGTTTTTACTTTCATAATTAATCTACCTCCTTAAATGCTCCTGAAAATTTGAAGCTTATAAAACTAATTGTACCAATAAT
The DNA here is from genome assembly GCF_900176305.1 of Clostridium acidisoli DSM 12555. GTDB lineage: Bacteria > Bacillota > Clostridia > Clostridiales > Clostridiaceae > Clostridium_I > Clostridium_I acidisoli. Next base: position 52,446 of record NZ_FWXH01000008.1, on the reverse strand, counting down.
TAAAAATAATATTATTGAAAATGCTGCTCCCATGTCATATCTTGTATATTGGGTAGAAAGTTTATATGTTGTTGATGCAAGTATATCTGTGTATCCAGCAAATTGAGTACTAGCTCTTGCTGGTAACCCTTGTGTGATAAGGTAAGCTGCACCTAAATTTGAGAAATTAAATGAGAAAGAAGATATTAAAAGTGGTAACGATGATGATGTTATTGATGGCAGTGTAATTTTCCTAAACTTTTGAAACTTAGTTGCCCCATCAATTTCTGCTGCTTCATAATAAGCATCAGGAATACTTGAAAGTGCTCCAATACATACATTCATCATATAAGGAAAACCAAGCCAAAGAGTTGCAATACAAATCCCTACTCTAGCCCAAAATGGGTTCGTCAGCCATGGAATTCCTGTAGTAATAAGATGTAAATCTTTTAATAAGATATTAATTCCACCATACTTCTGATCTAGTAGTCCTTGCCAAGCTAAAGTCGCAATAGTTGCTGGAAGTGCCCAAGGTAAAATTAAAAGTCCCTTATATACAGTTGCTTCTTTCATATTAGGATTGTTTAGCAATATTGAAAAAAACAAGCCTATAGCGAAGGATCCAAATGTTCCAATAACCGCAAATATAATTGTCCATCCAAAGACCGGAAAGAATACTGATTTAAATGGTCCATTAAAAATTGATACAAAATTTCCTATACCTATTAAATGAAAATCACTCAAATGATTTAAGTTGTAGTTTGTAAAGGCAATATAGACAGTATAGACAATAGGCAAAAAAGCTAATATAAATATTGAAATTAATGCAGGGGATAGATATACATATGGTCTTATTTTATCGTATAGATTCTTTTTCATAACTGGTTTATCTGATTTCTTTCTTTTTTCTAAACTTACCATTAATAACCCTCCTGTAATCTATATTTTGATAACATTATGTCCTTAAATTTTTATAAGGAGAGTTTTACTCTCCTTATAAAGCTATTTCATTATTGATATTCCTTGTACAACTTGATCATGCATGGTTTTTCCTGCTGCTTCTGGGGTTAATTTTCCTTGAGTTAATAATGTTAAATCGTTTCCAACTGGAGTCCATACAGCTTGCATTTCTGGAATATTAGGCATTGGTTGACCATTTTTAACTTGTTGAACGAAAGCTGAAGTAATCTTATTATCTTTAAATTCTGGTTTATCTAGTGTTGAATTAAGTGCTGGTATTCTGCTGCCTGCTTTAATTACTGATTCATTATTTTCTTGTAAATATTTCATTAACTCCCAATCCTCTGTTTTATTCTTTGAATTAGAATTTACAAATGATGCTTGCACACCAACGAATGAAGGCATTCCTCCTGGAAGTGGTGCAACTGCAAATTTAACACCTGCTTTTGTAAAGTCACTAACATCCCATGGTCCACTTATATAAAATCCAATTGTTCCATTTTGGAATGCTGCCTTTGCTTTATCACCTTTTATGTCGGCGCTCATAAATTTATATTTTGTAACAAAATCTTGAATTGTCTGTAATCCTTTCACTGATCCTTCATTTCCAAGACCTATATCGTTAGCATCTAAAGCTCCTTTTCCTTTATCTTTGAATACGTAGCCTCCATTAGCAGCCATAAAAGCATAACTAAAATAGAAGTTGTTAATATCATACTGCAATCCAACTTTTTGAGCTTGTGTTATTAAATCATCTACCGTTGTTGGTACAGTTGGAACTTTATCCGTGTTATAAAATAATGCATATGTTTCAATACTCATCGGAACAGCGTACATTTTTCCGTCATAAGATACTGCCTTAATTGATGTGTCCACATATTTGGATGTATCGATTATACCTGATGGAACTGGCTCCAATAGCCCTGCTTTTTGGAAGGTTCCAAAATTGTCATGGGCCATTCCATACATAATATCAGGACCTTTACTACTTTTAGCTGCTTGTAAAAATTGTTGACTTTTTGATGGGTCTAATGAATCCATTTGAACTGTTACCGTATTACCAGTTTGCTTAGCCCACTTTTGAGCTACTTTATCTAATTCCGTAATTTCTGGTTTTGTTAAATGTGACCAAACTATAAGATGTTTTCCTGATTTTGTTGTAGAACTAGTACTTGATGAACAGCCTCCCAAAGCTGCTACTAATAAAAGAGCTGATAGAACTGAACATATTGTTTTTACTTTTTTATTCATGATTCTTCCCCCTATAAATAATTTATATAGCTATTTTTGTAAAACTCCCTGCTTATTAAGGCTTAGAGCTCTTCAAACTACATCAAAAGGATTTTCCTCACTCATGTCCAATATTATAAATAATATGAACACGTCGGTCTTGTTTATGATTATATAATTATCCTAATACTTATGTTGCATGTAAAAATATGTTATGCAAACGATCGCAACATTTGCCTTAATTATATGCTTTTTAAATATATTAGTCAACATTAATCTGGAATTTTTAAGAATAATTTCTATTTCTATAAATAGTTGGTGACATTCCCACTATTGATTTAAAGGTTCTACTGAAATGGCTTTGATCATAAAAACCCAATAAAATTCCAATATATAAAATACTTTTATTTGTACTTAATAGTAAGTTTTTTGCCCTGTCTATTTTTGTTTTCTGCACGTATCTCATAACTGAAATGCCCATATATTTTTTAAAACAATTGCTTGCATAACCTGCTGAGATATTTAAATCTCTAGATAATTTATCAAGAGACAAGTAATTTTCAATATTAACATGTATGTATTGAAGCATTTTATTAATCGTAAAATTATCAGTTACTTGAATGTCGTTTATTAGAATATAAAAATATGAATTTGCCATGCTAATTTCTAGTTCTTGTAGTTCTTCTAACTTAGTAATAATCTGAATTTTATCATAGAATTTATTATATAAAGGGTGTAGAGCACTTTTAGATACTCCATTTTTTATAATTTCCTTAGTGTATATAGCATTCCAAATAATTAAATCATTTTTTTTATTCCTAATCGATTGTCCATTTTTTTCTTCCTGCAGATGTTTTTCCTTTAAATTTTTTAATACTTTTCCCATGTTTTTTGACTCAATTAAAAATGATATGTCATTATTAAAAATATACCTATCAGATTCAAAGGTTTCTAGCAATATTTACACCTCCTAATTTCAAATAAGCAGAGTTCTAAACCAATAAACCAAAAAAGGCTATAATATAGATTTGTTATTTTTTTGCATATACCTGTGATATAACATTAGCATATTTAAAAATCTACTTCAATATTGTATATAAAATAGTACGATATATATACATATTTTATTAATTATATACAATTACTACTAAATAATTATGCTATAATTTCACCATAAATACGTTAAACATATATAAAAGTGAGGTTGATATAAATGAATAGACATGCAGTATATCATATTACGGAAACACCTTATGCCTATGGTAAAGATTTGAACACACTACTAATAAGAATACGTACAGCAAAAAATGATATAAAAAAATGTAATCTATATTATAGAGATAGATATAATTCGCAAACTCCTTATTATGTTAAAGAAATGAAAATTGTAGCTCAAGCTAACTTATTTGATTATTTTGAAACTGAAATATCTATAAAAAGGAATCGATATAGATATTACTTTGAGTTAATTGATACTAATAATACAAAAGTGTATTTTGATGAAAGAGGTTTTAGAGATTCCAAGAAAGTTCAAGAGGAATTCACAGCTTTTCAATTTGCTTATTTGGCACCTGGAGATTTATATAAAGAATCTATCTGGCTGCAAGAATCCGTGGTATATCAAATCTTTCCAGACCGTTTTTATAATGGACATACTGCAAATGACCCAGAAAATACTTCTACATGGGGTAGTTCCGTAACTATCAATTCTAAGTTTGGTGGAGATCTTAAAGGAATTATTGATAAGTTAGACTATATAGAAGACTTATGTGTTAATTTGCTTTACTTAACTCCAATATTTAAATCAAGTTCAAATCACAAATATAATACTGCTGATTACTATGATATAGATCCTCAATTTGGAACCTTGGATACAGCAAAGGAGTTAGTAAAAAAATGTCATGAAAAAGGGATTAAAATTATTTTTGATGCCGTATTTAATCACTCAGGAAGTGATTTCTTCGCCTTTAAAGATTTATTAATAAATCAAGAAGCTTCAAAATATAAAGATTGGTATTTTATTGATGACTATCCAGTTAGTACAGATAAGGTTAACTACTACACTTTTGGTAATGGTGTTAGTAAAATGCCAAAACTTAATACTAATAATAAAGAAGTAAGGAAGTATTTATTGGATGTGGGAGAATATTGGATAAAAGAAATAGGGATTGATGGTTGGAGACTTGATGTTTCAGATGAAATCGACCATGATTTTTGGAGAGCCTTTAATAAAGTTGTTAAAGGAGCTAATAAAGATGCTGTTATTATTGGCGAAATAATGCATGAAGCAAATTCCTTCTTAAAAGGAGATCAGATGGACAGCATAATGAATTATCCTTTTAAATATGCTTTAGTTGATTTTTTTGCTAATAGGAGCATCTGTGTTGAAAAGTTTGACGATATATTATCTTTTAACAGGACACTTTATATGAACAGCATAACAAGACAACTCTGGAATTTGATTGGCAGTCATGATACTAAGAGATTCCTAACGGAGTGTGACGATAATATAGAAAGGATGAAGCTTGCAATTGCATTTCAATTTTGCTATCAAGGAGTTCCATATATTTATTATGGTGATGAAATAGGCCTTAATGGTGGTGACGATCCCCAATGTAGAAAATGTATGGTTTGGGAAGAAGAAAAACAAAACAAAGAGTTATTTAACCTTTACAAAACTATGATATCTATTAGAAAAAATAATAAAGTTTTAATTTATGGCGATTACAAAACACTTTATTGCAAAGACAATGTATTGATTTTTAAAAGAAGTTATAAGAGTGAGTCCATACTCATTGCTATTAATAATAATGATGAAGAACGTAGTATTAATATATCTCTAGACCATATTGCCATAGATATTTTTACTTCACAGAGAAAAAAATCATACAATGATTTAAGCTTAGAACCTATGGGTTTTAAAATATTTAAATTAATTTAACCCAGAAACTATTTAAAAAAAATGATTCTTCTAACTTACGAAGAAGAATCATTTTATTATGCTTTTCCTGAAAGCAAAGTGAAATTATTTAGAGCTTAACAGCCATTAGCGTAACACTTTTTTAACCTCACTAACAAATCCTTTAACATTTTTGAGCATTTCTTCTGTATCTTCTGTTTCATCAACTTTTTTAACAATAGCACTTCCAATAATTATCCCATCACAATACTCTTTAAGTTCTTTAGCCATTTTAGCACTTGATATACCAAATCCAATGGCCTTTGGAATATCTGTAAATTTTGACACAGTATCCATGTATGCTTTTATATCTGTATCTATCTCACTTCTAGTACCCGTAACACCATTAGTTGAAACACAATATATAAATCCACTAGCATTAGTAACTATTTTTTCAATTCTTTCCTTTGAAGTTGGAGCTATTAATGGTATTAACGCTATTTCAAATTTATCTGCAATATTTAAAATTTCCTTTCTCTCTTCAATTGGCAGATCCGGTATTATAATTCCATCAATTCCCACTTTTTTACACTCTTCAATAAATCTATTTATTCCATACTTAAATACTGAATTATAATAAACTAAGTACACTAAAGGTATTTCAGTGTTTACTCGTATGTTTTTAACACACTGCATTATCTTTGATATTGTTGTACCATTTTTAAGAGCTCTTGCCGATGATTTTTGGATGGTTACACCATCTGCTATTGGATCTGAATATGGAATTCCAAGTTCAATAATGTCTGCGCCTGCCTCTTCCATTCCATATACAAGCTCTTCTGTGATTTTAAAATCAGGATCTCCAGCAGTTATAAATGATATCATCGCTTTTTCACCTTTGTTTTTCAAATCCTTAAACTTTAAATCTATTCTATTCATTCAGATTTACCCCCATTACATTTGCTATAGTGTTTATATCCTTGTCCCCTCTTCCGGATATGTTTACAATCATGAGTTTGTCTTTTGAAAGTGTAGGCGCCAGCTTTATTGCATAAGCAAGTGCATGTGAACTTTCTAATGCTGGTATTATTCCTTCAATAGCTGATATATCTACAAATGCCTTTACTGCTTCATCATCTTTAATGGATACATACTCAGCTCTTTTTATGTCATGCAAATAAGCATGTTCTGGCCCTACCCCTGGATAATCAAGACCTGCCGAAATTGAATATGCTGGAAGTATTTGTCCATCATCATCTTGAAGTACATAAGTCATCATTCCATGAATTACGCCTACCGATCCCTTGGTTATAGTTGCAGCGTGGTCCTTTGTATCCACTCCACGACCAGCAGCCTCAACACCTATAAGTTTTACATCTTTGTTATCTACAAAAGGGTAAAAAATGCCCATGGCATTACTTCCACCACCAATACATGCTAATATATAATCTGGAAGTCTTCCTTCCTTTTCTACAATTTGTCTTTTAGCTTCGTCTCCAATTACCCTTTGAAATTCTCTTACCATAACCGGATATGGGTGTGGTCCCATAACAGTTCCTATTACATAAAATGTATCATCAATGCAAGTTACCCATTGCCTCATTGCCTCATTTACTGCATCCTTTAAGGTTCCCGTTCCTGCTGTTACCGCTGTAACTTTTGCCCCTAATATCTTCATTTTAAATACATTGAGAGCTTGCCTTCTTATGTCTTCTTCACCCATAAAGATTTCACATTGCATGCCAAACATAGCTGCAATAGTGGCTGTTGCAACTCCATGCTGACCTGCGCCAGTTTCCGCTATTACCTTTTTCTTGCCCATTCTTTTAGCAAGAAGTATTTGTCCTAATGCATTATTTATTTTATGAGCACCAGTGTGATTTAAATCTTCTCTCTTAAAATATATCTTTGCTCCACCTAATTTTCTTGTTAAATTTTCTGCATAATAAAGTGGCGATTCTCTTCCAACATAATCTTTTAAATAATATTTAAATTCAGCTATAAATTTTTCATCTTTCATTGCACTTTCAAACTCTTCTTCAAGTTCTATTACTGCGTTCATTATGGTTTCTGGGACATACTGTCCTCCAAACTTTCCAAACCTACCATTCATTTTATATTCCTCACTTTTTCTATAAATTTCTTTATTTTATTAAAGTCCTTAACCCCATTAGTCTCAACTCCACTTGATATGTCAACTGCGTATGGTTTTACAATATTTATTGCTTCACATACATTATCAATACTTAATCCGCCTGCTAATATGAGTTTTGAAGTTAAATTAATTTCAGCTGCAAGTTCCCAATTAAAACTTTTACCTGTTCCCCCAACTTTGCCTCTTTCACTGCTATCTAACACCACTGCATCAATATTGTATTCATTTAGGTCAGCTATAAACTTATTCGATATTTTTTCCAAGGATATGTCTATAGATTTACTTTTCCACACTATAAAGTCTTTAAAATTTGATAAATATTTTCCATCCTCGTCCCCATGAAATTGAAGTATGTCTAAAGAGGCACCGTTTATAGCTGCTTTCACCTTATCAATGTCTTCATTAACAAAAACGCCAACCTTTTTTATTTTAGGATTAAGCCTCTCACTTAAAGTCTTTGCCAGTTTTAAATCTACTTGTCTTCTACTCTTTGCAAATACAAAACCAATATAATCCGGTAAAAGTTCATTTACATAATCCACATCTTCCATTCTTTTTAATCCACATATCTTTATTTGGGTCATCTCTATTCACCTTTTGCTTTTGATATAAAATCATTTATTGATTTTATATCCTCTATATTTCTCATAAATGTTTCACCAATAAGTACTGCATTTGCACCAATGGAATTTAAATATAATATATCCTCTGAAGTTTGTATGCCACTTTCTGAAATAATTATTTTTTCCTCAGGTATATATTTAATTAATGCTTCTGTATTTTTTAGATTAACCGTGAAGTCCTTAAGATTTCTATTGTTTATTCCTATTATCTGCACTTCAGCTTCTAATGCTATCTCAAGCTCTGCCCTATCATGAACTTCAACAATGCACTGAAGTCCAAGCTCCTCTGCTAACTTATAAAAACTTTTAAGCTTATTTTTAAGGATACTAACGATAAGAAGTATTGCATCTGCTCCAATGTATTTTGCTTGAAATATTTGATATTCATCAATTATAAAATCTTTACGAAGTATAGGTTTAGTTGTAACTCCTTTTACAAGTCTTATATACTCATCTTTTCCTTTAAAAAATTTTTTTTCTGTTAATACTGAAATTGCATCAATATTTATTTTTTCATAAATATTAGCAATAACTTCTGGATTAAAATCCTTTTTTATTATTCCCTTAGATGGCGATGCTTTTTTAATTTCAGCTATTATACTCATACCATCTTTACTTAAACTTTCTCTAAAATTCCTTGTATTAATATCTATTATCTTATGTTCAAATTTATAGAGTGGTTGGTTTTCTTTTTCCTCTTTTAGCTGTTTCATTTTATAACTAACAATTTCATCTAAAATCAAGTTTTAATACACCTCCTAATATGCCTTTTCTTCATTACTACATTTGATTAATTCCTGCATTTTTTTGTAGACAGTTCCATTGTCTAAAAGTTCTTCTGAAAGCTTAACCCCATCGTTCAAGTCTTTTACTGCCTTGCCTACATATAAAGCTGCTGCACTGTTTATAACAACAATATCTCTTTTAGGTCCTTTTTTACCTTTAAATATATCAACTATTATTTCAGCGTTTTCTTTAGCATTACCTCCTAATATATCCTTAAATTCACCCCTCTCAATACCATATTTTCTTGGATCAATTTCATAATCTATTACTTTTCCATCCTTGATTTCACTTACATAAGTTATAGTGCTTGTGGATATTTCATCTAGTCCATCTTCTCCATGAACTACCATTCCTTTTTCAGCACCAAGTTTTAATAATACCTCTGCTAAAGTATTTGTTAACTCCTTACTATATACACCTAAAACTTGTCCCTTTGTAAACGCAGGATTAGTAAGTGGTCCCAAAATGTTGAATATTGTTCTAATACCTAATTCCTTTCTTATTGGTCCCACATTTTTCATAGCTGAGTGGTATTTTTGTGCAAACAAAAATGCCATACCATTTTCATCGATAAGTCTTTTGGCTTTTTCAACAGAGAGTTCTATGTTAAAACCTAATTCTTGAAGAACATCTGCACTTCCACTTTTACTAGAAACCGCTCTATTTCCATGTTTAGCAACTTTAACTCCAGCTGATGCTGAAATTATTGACACTGCCGTTGATATATTAAATGTATTTTTCCCATCTCCACCTGTTCCACAAGTATCAATTACATATTTTGAATTTAATTTTAAGGGTAAGGCTTTATCTCTCATCGCCTTAGCTGCTCCGGTTATTTCTTCTACTGTTTCTCCTTTTATTCTCATGGCAGTTAAAAATGCCCCCACCTGTGATGCTAAAGCTTCTCCACTCATAATTTCATATATAGCTGAATATGCCTCTTTTTCACTTAAATTTTCACCTTCAACTAATTTTTTTATTGCCTGATTTAACATTGCAAATCCCCTCCACAAAATTTCTAATCATGGTTCTTCCAAACTCTGTCTTTATGGATTCAGGATGAAACTGTAACCCATAAACTTCATAAATTTTATGTTTAACTGCCATAATAACATCATCATCTTGGCTTTTAGCTGTAATACTTAATTCATTGGGAAAATTTTTTGTGTCTAGTATTAAAGAGTGATATCTCATGACTTCTAATGGACTTTTTATTCCCTTAAAGATACCAATTTCATCATGTTTAATTCTAGAAGTTTTACCATGCATTATTTTTTTTGCTCTAACTACATTTGCTCCGTAAGCATAACCTATAGCTTGATGTCCTAGGCATATTCCTAGTATTGGTACACTGCCAGCAAATTTTTTTATAACCTCTATGCATATTCCAGCTTTTTCTGGTATTCCTGGTCCTGGTGAAATAATTATTCCTTCTGGTTTCAAATTTTTTATTTCTTCTAAAGTTATCTCATCATTTCTCTTAACTAAAATATCCTCATATATTTCTCCTACATATTGATAAAGGTTATATGTAAAAGAATCATAATTATCTATTAACAGTATCATTTAAATCACCTCCCTCATTGCCATCACTTTATTTAAAGTTTCTTTATACTCAGTTTTAGGATCAGAATCATAAACTATTCCCGCTCCTGCTTGCACATAGCTGTATCCATCATTAAAAATTATAGTTCGTATAGCTATACAAGTATCCATATTCCCATTATAAGAAAAATATCCTACTGCTCCTGCATAACTACCTCTTCGAAGACTTTCAAGTTCATCAATTATCTCCATAGCTCTTACTTTAGGTGCTCCTGATACTGTTCCAACTGGAAGACATGAGCTAAGTGCATCAAAACAAGTTAAGCCTTTTTTTAATTTTCCAGATACTGCTGAGACGATATGCATTATATGCGAATACAGCTCAATATCCATGAATCTATCAACTTTAACCGTTCCAAATTCACTTATCTTTCCTATGTCATTTCTACCAAGATCCACTAACATAAGATGTTCCGCCCTCTCCTTTTCATCTGACATAAGTTCTAATTTTAGCCTCTCGTCTTCCTCCTCATCTTTGCCTCTTGGTCTTGATCCAGCTATTGGGTTTGTAGTTACTTCTCCATCTATACATGAGACCAAAATTTCAGGAGAAGATCCTGCGACTTGAAATTCTTCAAAATCAAAATAAAATAAATATGGTGAAGGATTTTTAGCCCTTAATCTTCTGTACACGTCAAAGGATGTACCTCTATTTTTAAATTTTAAGCGTTGAGATAACACAACTTGAAATATGTCCCCAGCTTTTATATATTCCTTTGCCATATTAACCATTTTGCTAAACTCTTCTTCATTCACATTCGATTCAAAGGTGTTTTCTGATACCGTTTCTTCAAATGCATGCATTTTATTGTCATCCATTATGTTTTCTTTTATATTATTGAGTTCTAAGATTATAGAATTATAGTCTGATTTGTCATTTTGAAACACGTTATAAATGATATATATCTCATGTTTAAAGTGGTCATAACAAATAAAAGTTTTATAAAACATAAGATAAGTTTCTGGTAATTTTAGTTCATCTAAATTATTGTCTGGAATTTTTTCATATTGTCTTATTACATCATAACCTACATATCCCACAGCACCTCCTGTAAATGGCACATGAAATAACGTACTATCATAATCAACTTCTACATATCTCTTTATATAATCTAAAACCTTTCCGTAAACAGTATTTTCGCCATTGTGATCATGTATTTTTATTTCATCCTTATAACTTTTTATTGTCATATATGGATTTATTCCTAGAAATGAAAACCTCCCTATTTTGTTTTCTGAGTAGACACTTTCAAGAAGAAACTTTCTTTTCCCATTTAGCTTATAATATATGCCTATTGGAGTTAATTCATCTCCACTAATCTTTAGAGTAATAGGAAAAACTTTTCCTATTTTTTTGTGATTTAGAAATTCATTTTCTGTTAAATTAAACATTAGATTCACCTCAACTCTTATTTTTTGATAAAACAAAAAAGCCACTTCATCCTGCTAATGGGACGAAGTGACCGCGGTGCCACCCATTTTAGTTTAAATACTTATTCGGCATAATTATGCATAAAATCTAAATAAAAAAACATTCCATCCAATAAAGGACGAAATGTTAAATTTCGTTATGCCACCTAAGTAAAAACTATCTCAATCAAGGTACAGATATTAATCGATACCTCGTCCTTTTAACGGTAGACTACCGGCTACTGCTACTATAATTTCACATTGCATCTCACAGATCCATTCAATATAAGCTACAGTATTTGGCTTTCACTATTCCAAATTCGCTTTAACTAAATTCTCATATCTACTACTTCCGCTCATTGATTTAATTAATGTTTTAATAAATATACATCTTTTTCTTACTACTGTCAATACGTTATTTTAACATTTCTAATAATATATTAGAATTTTCTTTCGATTTATCAAGCTGATTTTTTGAAGTTGTTTTCTTCTTTGCAAGCTCTCCCATACCTTCATCAAGATCTTCTATTTGCTCTTTTATGGCTTCTCTGAATTTAGGTATGTTTTCAATTACTCTTTTAACTATATAAACATATTCATCTTCATAAAGTTTGTAGCATTTAAATTCCCCAGAAGTAAGTCTTCCTTCTGAAAAAATATATATAAACCTGTCCTTCATTTTATCAGAAAGCATTATTTCAACTTTATGTTTATAAAGTCTAAAAGTAGCTCCCCTACTTTCAATAAATATTGGAAATATAGTTGAAAACATAAACGAAATATCCTCTACTGAATTATCTAATAATCCAACGTCTGAAAAATCTCTTGAGTTTAAGCATTCTTCAATATCTTCTGAAAATATTTTTGATTTAATAGTCATTGATATCTTTTCTCTTAATTCCTCTTCTTTTCCCTTTGAAACATAATCTTCTATAGAATTAACCAAATTATCTATATAACTCTTTTTAGTTTTATCTGCCATCTCAATCGCCTCTTTTAAGTTAATATAACAAAATTATACATCTTTTTAAAAAAGTAAACAAGGCTCCTGTTTCAATTGGTTTTAAAATTGACGATTTCTTTTTTTAAGGTTTTATTTAGTTTTGTTATATAAATGCTTTTTCAAAAGCTTGTTCTAAATCTGAAATTAAGTCATCTGCTTCTTCTAGCCCTATTGAAATTCTAATAGTATCTGGTGTTATTCCTGCCAGTCCTTGTTCTTTGGGTGTCAATTCTCCATGCGTTGTCTTTGGAGAATTTATTATTAATGATCTTGCATCACCTAAATTCGCCTGGTAGCTAAATATTTTTAATGCATCAATAAATTTATCAATTTCATCTAATGATCCTTTAAACCCAAAAGTAAAAGTTGATGCAGCTCCCTTTGGTAAATATTTTTCCTTTAATTTCTTATAAGGGCTTCCTTCTGCTGAAGGATGTTTAATCCAGCTTACCTTATCCTTACTCTCTAAATATTTGATGATTTTTTCTGTATTTGAGACCTGTTTTTGTACTCTTTCTGAAAGTGTTTCTAGTCCAATTAAAATTAAATAAGCATCGAATGGGCTTAAAGTGGCTCCAAAATATGTTAAATAATTTAGCCTTACTCTAAAAGCAAATGGTGCCTTTGGAAAAACTTTTAATATACTTCTAGGATTTCCGCTTTTATCTCTTAGATTGTGATATTTCTCATCAAATTGCGGAAACTTGCCATTGCCCCAATTAAAATTTCCGCTGTCTAAAATTAATCCAGCAATTGCATTACCATGACCACCTAACGCTTTAGTAGCTGAATAAATTACTATATCTGCTCCAAATTTTATAGGATTTAGTAAATATGGTGTGGCAAATGTATTATCAACAATTAGAGGAATGTTATTTTCATGTGCAATATTAGCCAAAGTCTCAATATCAGCTATAGAAGCATTTGGATTACTGATTGTTTCAATAAATATAGCCTTAGTGTCCTCTTTAATAGCATTTCTAAATGCTTCTGAATTATCTGATTCCTCTAATCTGTCTATTTGTATACCATATTTAGGAAATAATTTATTGAAGCTGTCTATTGTTCCTCCATAAAGTTTTTGTGTTGTTAATATTCTGCCTCCTCCTTCTGCTACATTTAAAAGACTGTAAGTAACAGCTGCCATACCTGAACCTACGGCTACAGCCGCAGCTGCACCATCTAGTGAAGCCACTCTCTCTTCAAGAACTGCAACTGTAGGGTTTGAAACCCTAGAGTAGATAAATCCAAGTTCTGAAAAGCTCAAAAGTTTTCCAGCTCTTTCTGTATTACCTAATTCAAATGATGCAGTTTCATATATAGGAACAGATACTGCATAATTATGTTTATGTGGATTATACCCAGCCCTTACTTTTAAAGTATCAAACCCATAATTGTTTTCTCCCATTTTTAACACTCCTTTTATTTTTATCTATAAGTGTCCAACACTGTGTTGTATATATCTTCAACAACTCTAAGTCCACCTTTATAACCTGCATATCCGCAATTAAGCACTAATCTATATGCTATAGGAGGACTTATAATAAGTAGGTCAGCTCCTATGTCTTTAGCTAGATCTCTTTCCCATGCACTACCTAAAATCAATGATCTATTCTTATTTTCTTCATTTCTTATTTTTTCTTGAATCTCCCCCCCATCAATAGAAAATGTTACTTCACAGGATCTAAATTCTGATATATTTTTAAACTCATCTTCAATAGATTTTTTATATTCATTTGGCGTATCATCCACAATAAATTGTTTTGCTGGTATAATCCCCAATTCGTTTAATAAAAACTTAGAAAATCCAATTGCATATGAAGAATCTAGTATTGTATAAAATTTCCTAGGGAGTCCGTATCTAAACTCCAGCATAAAATCTGCCGTTCTCTCAATAAATGAATAAAAATTTTTTTCTTCTTCCCTTACAAACTTGTCTACAACTTTATTATCTAATTTAGCAAAATCACCTATTTTTCTTAACAAATTAGATGTTTCTTTTCCTCCTATGGGTAAGTAAGGAAAATGAAAGTATGGAGTTCCATATTTTTCTTCTAAATGTTTTGCAATTTTTATTCCTACCCACGCATTTAATACAATATTGAATTCGGCATAAGGTATACTTTTCCATTCTTCAATACCATCAGATTCATTACCAAAAAGAATATTAACTTTAAGTCCAATTCCTTGAAGTATTCTCTTTATTTCTTCCAAATTTCCATTCCAATATGGATCTTGATATGGTACAGTTGCAAAAACATTTACAAGTCCCTTAATTACTTTTTTATCGGTGTAAAATTTATCTACATACTGATCAATAATTGCATTAACAACTATCTCATGACTAACATAATTATTACTTTTAAAACCGCCTGTTTCCGCGTATACTATAGGTTTACCAAGCTTTTGATAAGCTGATACTACGGATTCCACATCATCACCAACAATATCTGATGTGCATCCTGTTAAAACTACATAAAGATCCGCATCAATTACTTTAAAAGCTCCTTCTATTACATTTCTTAATTTTTTTTCCCCACCATATACTATTTCAGTTTCACTAGAATTCGTACATGGTACGGTGTTCCCTCCTGCATAACCTTCCCCTTGACCTATAAGGCTACTTATCTTACCGCTGCATCCTGGACCTGAATGCAAAATTGGAACACCCCTTTTAATAGCTACTACAGATTGTTGTACTCCTAGTGCACATGAAAATCTTGGTTGTTCAATAATTTTTAACATGCGTATACCTCCCAAGAAAAGTAAATGGATCTTGCTCTAACCACCATTTTGTATAAGGCATACTACTGTGCTTTGCAAGATTAGTTACAAATTCTTTATTATCTAGAGTTTCTAAAATTCTTTCCGCATAATTTAATACTCCTTGATATCCAAAACTAAATTGCTCATCCCCAATTAGAAGTGTTGGTATTCCTAGCTTAGCTCCCCAAATTGTCATACCTCCGTGTCTTGCAATCATAATATCTGGTTTAACTCTGTTTAATATATTAACTAATTCATAGGCTTGTTTATTACATACGTTATAATTATGGATATCTCCATAAGTTCTTACGTCATGTGCTAACGCATCAGATTCAGCATCCCCGTTATCAAAAACTGGATCATGGTGAAATATTGCAGCCCCCTGAACATCTAATCCAAGTTCTCGAAGCAAAGCAATAATAGCGTGCCCATGTGCTGCACCTGCTGTAATATATGCAGTTTTACCTTTTAGCTTTTCACGATACTCTTGTAGTTTAGGAATTACTCTTTCGTGTTCACTTTTTATAATATCTTCAATTTGCTCCTCTCTATCTAAAACCCTCCCAAGTTCTCGAATCCAATTATCCGTTCCTTCTATGCCATAAGCTGGAGGTGACTTGATTTCAGGTACTCCATAAATTTGTTCAAGTGCTGCGCCCAAATATGTTCCAAGCGTAGTGCAAATTTGGATTGTTGCTGCCGATTCTGATATATTCTCTAATTCCTTTATTGTTGAAAATGGAACAATATATTTGGCTTCATATCCAAGTTTATTTAATAATCCATCAAAAATATGGCTTCCCCAAAAATTTATAATATTAACCTTATTACTTTTATTTTTAGGCGGTTTTACTATCTTTCTAACTATAGAATGATAAGCAGAATCAAATCCCGTGGTCCAAATTTTTGACTTGAATCCTTCACAAAAACATGACACGACAGGTATTTTAAGCTCTTCTGATAATTTATTTGTGGTTGCTTCAACGTCATCTCCTATAATTCCAGAAGCACATGAAGTGGTTATAAATATAGCATTGGGCTTCACTCTTTTATAGACTTCACGAATGGTTCCTTCTAATTTATTTATTCCACCGAAAATAGTATCTTTTTCTTCCAAATTAGTACTAAAATATCTTCCATTTACACTAGGAAGTTCTCTATCCATTTGGCCAACT
The DNA here is from genome assembly GCF_900176305.1 of Clostridium acidisoli DSM 12555. Lineage (GTDB taxonomy): Bacteria > Bacillota > Clostridia > Clostridiales > Clostridiaceae > Clostridium_I > Clostridium_I acidisoli. The sequence continues at coordinate 35,855 of NZ_FWXH01000008.1, read as the reverse complement.
CTGTATACGAAATTAAACCCGAAAAAATCTCCTGAACATCCAACCGGTGCATGATTAATTATTGCTGCGTCCTTAATCATAGCAAGTTGGCAAAATGCATTTCCTGAACTACATCCCATGCATTGACTGAAACTTCTTGTACCATCTTTAAGTTTTCCAGAACGCCCAAGCTTTACAAGTTCTTTTGCAGTCCCTTTAAATGCTGTAATTGAGCCTAATCTAACTTCTCGAACTTGAACCTCTGGAGCTTTTAAATTTATTTTGCTCATTAAAAATCCTCCTTAACTAAAAAGTAAAAAAAAGAGCATATTTCTAATCTAAATTATTAGAAATATACCCTCTGGTTTTCCAGTCAGAATATCTATACACATTTTACATATTTGTTTAGTAGTAATTCTATATCATATGTATTTTATTGTCAACAAATTTATGAGTAAATGTTTATATCTTCTAACATATTTTTCAATAATTATTGATTTAATTTTTTGTTTATATTATGATTATTATATAATAATCAATATTTATTGTTATACAATTATAAATTTTTGAAATAATAAAAATATTATTAGATTATAATATAATTATGCGAGGTGAATTTTATGTTTGAAAATATTTCAGAAGGAACTACTTACAAAAGTTTAATTAACGGAGAATGGATTGAAAGTACAACTAAAAAAACAATAGAAATATATTCTCCTGTTGATAATAGTCTAGTTGGAAAAGTTCAAGCGTTTTCCAAAGAAGAAGTAGATAAAATTATTGAAAACTCAAAATCCGCTCAAAAAGCTTGGGCAAACAAACCAATTAATGAGAGGGCAGAAATCCTCTACAATGCGGCTAATTTACTGGAGGAGCATGTTGATGAGCTCTCAAAAATTCTTCAAAAAGAAATTGCAAAAGATTCCGCATCATCTACTTCAGAAGTCAAGAGGACAGTTGATTTTATAAAATTTACAGCTAGCGAAGGCAAACATCTTGAAGGTCAAACAATTGGTGCTGATAATTTTCCAGGATTCAATAAAAATAAATTGTCTTTTGTTACTAGAGTACCTTTAGGTGTAGTTTTAGCAATATCTCCTTTCAACTATCCTATTAATCTTTCAACTTCAAAGATTGCACCTGCACTGATAGCAGGTAATAGCGTTATATTAAAGCCACCTACTCAAGGTGCAATTAGTACATTATATCTTGCCGAGATATTTAATAAGGCTGGACTTCCCGCTGGAATTCTTAATGTTGTAACAGGTAAGGGATCTGAAATAGGTGATTACATAGTTACCCATAAAGACATTAACTTTATTAATTTTACTGGAAGTACTGAGGTTGGAAGACATATTGCTAAAATAGCTGATATGGTCCCTATTCTTATGGAGCTTGGCGGAAAAGATGCTGCCATAGTTCTTAAAGATGCCAATCTAGAACTTGCTGCTAAGAACATTGTTTCTGGTGCCTTTGGTTATTCTGGTCAAAGATGTACCGCTGTTAAAAGAGTTCTTGTTGTAAATGAAGTTGCTGATGAACTTGTTAAATTAATCGAAGAAAAAGTAAAGAAATTAGTAGTTGGAAATCCTGATGCTGGTGCCGATGTTACGCCCCTAATTAGCAATAAAGCCGCAGATTTTGTTCAAGAATTAATGGATGATGCCATAGCTAAAGGTGCAAAACTTTTAATTGGAAATAAGCGTGATAAAAACTTAATTTATCCTACTATATTTGATAATGTAAGTACCTCTATGCGACTCGCATGGGAAGAACCGTTTGGTCCAGTACTTCCAATAATACGTATTAAAGACATGGATGAAGGTATTTCTATTGCAAATCAGTCCGAATATGGTCTCCAATCTTCTGTATTTACTGAAAATGTAAATGATGCCTTCTATGTGGCACAAAAACTAGAAGTTGGTACCGTTCAAATTAATAACAAAACTGAAAGAGGCCCAGATCATTTTCCATTCCTTGGCGTCAAATCTTCTGGCATGGGAACACAAGGAATTAGATATAGTATTGAGGCTATGAGTAGACCCAAAGCCATTGTATTAAATTTAAAATAAGATAAATTCTTTAAAAATCATTTATGAAAAATAACCAAAGACGATTTATTAATCAACTTTGGTTATTTTTCTTTGACTTTTTATATTTATTTGAAAACGCTATAAATTTGCTAGGTTTATCTATATTAATACCCAATAATTACTTTATAATTGAAATTTAATATAAAAATATGTTTGACATATACAAATAAATTAAATATAATAAATGTAGATGCAAACGATTGCATTAACATATTAAAACTTGGAGGGGTATGTATGAAAAAAATCAAAAAACTTACGGCACTTGCTTGTGTATTAGCTCTAGGTACAGGATTACTCGCAGGCTGCGGAAGTAGTAGTTCTTCTGACAGCAAAAACGTAACTGTAAACATTTTTCAATTCAAAGTTGAAGCTAAAACTGCTCTTGAAAAGGCTGTAAAGGATTACGAAAGCAATCATCCAAACGTTACAATTAATGTCCAGACTGTTGGGGGTGGTCAGGATTACGGTGCAGCATTAAAATCTAAATTTTCCTCTGGGGACGAACCAACTATATATAATATTGGTGGACCACAAGATACTGTAGATTGGAAAAACAAACTTGAAGACTTATCTAATCAACCTTGGATTTCAAAAGCATATGATGGAACTTTAGATGCAGTAAAAAAAGATGGTAAAGTATACGGTATGCCATTTGATCTAGAAGGATATGGCTTTATTTATAACAAAGCTATATTTGCAAAAGCAGGAATCGATGCTTCATCAATAAAATCATATGCAGATTTAGAAAAAGCTGTACAAACTTTAGATTCGAAAAAAAGCGCATTAGGTATTGATTCTGTTTTTGCTTTACCTGGAAAAGAAACTTGGGTAACAGGACTTCATCTTTCCAATGCAGTTCTTGCACCTGAATTAAAAGATGGTGTTTCTGCATTTAATGCAAAAACCATAGACTTTAAATATAATGATGCACTAAAAAAACTTTTAGATTTACAAATTAAATATGGATACAAACCAGATGGAACAAATAAGTCCATAAACAGTGTAGATTATTCTACTCAAGTTGAACAAAAGTTCTCTTTAAGTAAAGTAGCTATAATTCAACAAGGTAACTGGATTTATGGAACTGTTAATGGAGTAGATAAAGATTTAGCTAAAAATATGGGACTACTTCCTATACCAGTTGATGGCGTAAAAGATGGTGCTGTTCCTGTTGGTGTACCAATGTACTGGGCTATAAATAAAGATAAAGATACTGCTACAAAAAAAGCTGCTGAAGATTTTTTAAATTGGTTGTATACATCTGATAAAGGAAAACAGATGATAATCCACGATTTCCAATTTATACCTGCATTTAAAGGATATGAAGCAAGTAATTTACAACCTGATGATCCAATATCAAAAGCCATTCTACAATATTCCAATGATAAAAATACTATTCCTTGGGTATTTATGGGCTATCCTACTGGTTGGGGTCAAAACAAATTAGGCGCTGATATTCAAAAATACATCTCTGGCGACTTAAGCTGGGATCAATTAGTTCAAAATGCAAAAGACAACTGGGCTGCTGCAAGAAAATAAAACTTATTAAAATCTAATAAAATCCTGGAATATCAACTGTATCATCCAGGATTTTATTAGAACTACTTTAGTACAATACAATTAAGGGGGAAGGGTAATGAAGAAAAAAAATATGTCGTTTTGGTTTTTTCTAGCTCCAATTCTTATTGCTTACATTTTAGTCCAATTAATACCACTTATAACAGGAATATATTACTCTTTTACAGATTGGAATGGAATTACATCAAATGTAACTTGGGTTGGTCTTAAAAATTATGTCACGGCTTTAAAGGATACCACATTCACAAGTTCTTTCATTTTTACAGTTAAATTTACTATTCTATCTATTATCGTTTTAAATTGTTTTGGTTTTGGACTCGCTCTTCTTGTTACACGAAAGTCTAAATTAAATAATTTCTTAAGAACAATATTCTTTATGCCAAATTTAATAGGTGGACTTATATTAGGTTTTATATGGCAGTTTATATTTATCCAAGTATTTTCCGCTATTGGATCTGCCACTCATCAGCATTGGCTTTTAGGTTGGTTATCTGATAGTAAAACTGGATTAGCTGGTTTAGTTATAATTATGGCTTGGCAAATGTCAGGTTATCTTATGGTAATTTATATTTCATCATTAGAAAATATTCCGCCTGAATTAAATGAAGCTGCAGAAATTGATGGTGCTTCACCATGGCAAAAAATTAAAAATATAACCATACCATTAGTACGACCTGCTTTTACTGTTAGTATATTCCTTACACTATCTAACTCTTTTAAACTTTATGATCAAAATTTATCATTAACAGCTGGTGGACCTGCTAACTCAACTGAGATGCTTGCTATGAACATATACAATACAGCCTTCCAATTTAATCTTATGGGTGTAGCTCAAGCAAAAGCAGTTATATTCTTCTTAGTTGTTGGTGCAATTTCATTAACTCAAGTATATTTTTCAAAGAAAGGTGAGGTGGAAGCGTAATGAACAAAAAAAACAGAAAGATTGTCTCCTTATCTATAATAACATTATTAAGTACTTTGTTAGGTTTATTGTTTTTGTCTCCTTTTTATATAATTATAGTAAATGCTTTCAAAACAAAACAAGAATTGTTTAAAAACACTCTATCATTGCCAATAACTTATACTCTAGACAATTTTAAAGAGGCTTTTAATGAATTAGACTTTGGAAATTCATTGTTTCATTCACTCTTCATTACTATTACTAGTGTTGTTCTAATCATCATATTTTCATCCATGGCTGCTTGGATGTTAGAAAGAACTAAGAGCAAAATAAGTAATATTCTGTTAATGATGTTCTTAGCTTCTATGATTATCCCTTTTCAAGCTGTAATGCTTCCACTTATAAGATTCATGGGAAAACTTAATCTTCTAAATGTAGGTGGTATAATCTTTATGTATATAGGTTTTGGTGCTTCAATGTCAATTTTCCTATACCATGGATTTCTAAAGAGTATCCCTAAAGAACTTGATGAAGCAGCTATGATTGATGGATGTAATAAATTTCAAATATTTTGGTATATAATATTTCCTCTACTAAAACCAATATCCGTTACTGTGGCAATATTAAATACTGTTTGGATTTGGAATGATTATCTATTACCTTCTTTGGTAATTAATAAGCCTACTACACTTACAATTCCATTAAAAACATTCTTTTTCTTCGGTGAATATACAAAGCAATGGAACTTAGCATTATCTGGTTTGATACTTGATATAATCCCTGTTATAGTTTTCTACTTCTTCGCACAAAAACAAATTATAAAATCAGTAACTGCAGGAAGTATAAAATAATTTATACTTACACAGTGTTCCCGATTAATACCCATATTATTTATTATATATTTAAACTACATGAAAACAAATAAAAAATCCTGTAAAATTTTCAGGATTTTTTATTTGCGTTAAAAATAATACTACACATGAAAAAATAGCGAATCAAAGCTGATATATATATTTTTTTCAATATATCTAAACTTCATTGAAACTTATTCGGATTATGTTTAAAATAAATATAGCTTATAAATACCGAGGAGGTTTTAAATTGAATGACAGTATAATCTTTAGTTTTTTTAAAAAACATAAGCTTTCATATATTGTTGGAATAATATTTATGATTTTATCATCATACGTACAAACTCTTTTTCCAAAAATACTTGGAAACACTATTGATTTATTAAAAATAAATGGTTTTGATAAACCAATGGTTTTAAAAAATATTTTCTATATTGCTTTAATCTCAATAAGTTCATTTTTATTTACATATATATGGAGAAATTTAGTTATAGCCAATGCTAGAAAGTTAGAATGTGATATTCGTCAAAACCTATTCTCCCATTTTGAAGACATGTCACCTGAATTTTACAGTAAAAGAAAAACTGGTGATTTAATTGCATATGCAATAAACGATATATCCGCCGTAAGAATGACTTTTGGTCCTGCTACTGCGCTGTCCATTAATGGCATTGTATTATGCGTTATTTCTATATATTCAATGTGTACCGCCATAGATATTCGACTTACATTAATGACCCTTATACCAATACCTTTTATAATAATATTCACTACAAAGATAGGTAAACTTATAAAATTAAGATTTAGAAAGGTTCAAGAAAACTTTGCTAATATATCTGATAAAGTCCAAGAAAACATATACGGAATAAGAGTTATAAAAGCCTATGTTCAAGAAAATGATGAAATAAAAAACTTTGAAAACTTGAACAAAGAAATTTCTGATTCGAACATAAGTATGGTTAAAGCTTCTTCACTTTTGACTCCTGTCATTGAAGTTTCTTTTAGTATAAGTTTTGTTATGAATCTTATTATTGGTGGAAATATGGTAATAAATAAAAGCATATCTTTAGGTGATTTTATAGCATTCAACACTTATCTTACTATGATTATGAATCCAATAATATCAATTGGGCGTGTTATAAATATATATCAAAGAGGAATGGCATCTCTAGGAAGATTAAATGATATTTTCAAAATAAAACCTCAAATTAAGGATGTCCCCTCCTCACATAAAAATCAAAGACTTAATGGTTATATTGAATTTAAGAATTTTGACTTCGTTTACCCAAATTCTGAAGAAGAAAAAGTTCTACACAATATAAACCTTAAATTACACAAAGGTAAAACGTTAGGTATTATAGGTAAAACAGGCTCCGGAAAAAGCACTTTAGTAAACAGTTTATTTAAATTATATAATGTTGAGCCAGGAAATATATTTATTGACGATAAAGACATAAACTCCATTCCACTTGAAGTATTAAGAAGCAACATGGCTATTGTTCCTCAAGATAATTTTTTATTTTCTGATACAATAAAAAATAACATATCTTTTTTTAAAGATATATATCCAATGGAAGCAATCGAAAATGCTTCAAAAAATTCCTTAATGTATGAAAGTATATTAAAGTTTAATGATAAGTTTGAAACCTTGCTTGGAGAAAGAGGCGTAAATCTTTCCGGTGGACAAAAGCAACGTCTTTCAATTGCAAGGGCTATTATTAAAGACCCTGCAATTTTGATATTAGACGATTCACTTTCTGCAGTTGACACTATAACTGAAAAGCAAATACTATCTAACCTAAAAATCATTCGTCAGGATAAGACAAACTTAATAATTTCTCATAGAATTTCTACAATAGAAGATGCTGATGAAATAATAGTAATTGATAACGGACATATATGCGAACATGGTACTCATAAGGAACTATTAAAACAAAAGGGTGAATATTATGAAATCTACATTGAACAATCTAATGATGGAAAACGTGGACTACAAACATCGTAATGAAAGTAGTTTAAAAAGATTATTAAAGCTTACAATCCCCCATATGAGGAGAATAATTATTGCAGCAATCTGCGTTTTACTAATAAACGTATCATTGATAATAAAACCATATATACTAAAACTTGTTATAGATGATTTCCTAATAAAACATATTCCTTCTAAAGGTTTATACTCAATAGTAAATATGGGAATATTATATTTACTTGTATCAATTTCAGGAAATTTTTTTGCATATACACAGGAAAACTTAATAAATAAGGTTGGTCAAGATATTTTAAGAAATCTAAGAGGCCACGTTTTTAAAACAATAGAATTATTGCCCCTTAGCTACCTAGATAAAAATTCTTCAGGTCGTCTTATAACTAGAGCAACTAATGATGTTGAGGCTATAAGCGACATGTATACAGATGTAATATTAAACTTATTTCAAGACGTGTTTCTTTTAATTGGTATAATGTATGCAATGTTTATGTTAAATTTTAAGCTTGCATTAATTTCACTTTCTGTCCTACCAATTATGTCTATAATTCTTTTTCTACTTAAGAAAAAGATAAAAACAAATTTTTTGAATATGAAAACTTTAATAGGAAAAATTAATGGTTTTATGGCCGAAAGCATATCTGGTATGAAATTAATACAGCTGTTTAGAGCAGAATTAGAGAAGAAAAAGGAATTTGAAAACCTAAATGATCACTATTTTAAAAGCACTTTACTTCAGGTTAGGTTAAACAGCATTCTTAAACCTGGTACTCAGTTATTTGAAAATCTAACCATAGCTTTGATACTTTTTTATGGGGTTAATAAAATAGGAAATCATACACTTGAAATTGGAGTTTTATATGCATTTACAACTTACATAAAACAATTTTTTGATCCAATATCTGATTTAGCAGATCAATATACTACGATACAATCAGCATTAGTTTCTGCAGATAGAATTTTTGAATTACTTGATCAAAATAAAACCCTTGAAGACCTAGATAGCGGTCTTTCCCTAGATAAAATTGAAGGAAATATAGAATTTAAAAATGTATGGTTTGCATACAATAACACTGACTGGATACTTAAAGATTTAAGTTTTAAAGTTGCAAAAGGTGAAACTGTGGCTTTTGTAGGTGAAACAGGGGCTGGAAAATCTACAATAATAAGTCTCATAAATGGCTTTTACAAGGTCCAAAAAGGTGAAATCTTAATCGACGGTATAAATATAAATGATATAAAACTTAAGGTTCTAAGAAAAAATATTGCAGTTGTACTTCAAGATGTTTTTTTATTCTCTGGTACTATAAAAAGCAACATAACCTTAAATGATGAAATTGAGGATCAAAAAATAAATGAAGCTGTGGAAATGTCTTCTTTTAATAACTTTATTTCTAACTGTGAAAATGGTATAGATGAACCTGTTATGGAAAGAGGTAATACGCTTTCAGCTGGTGAAAAACAATTAATATCCTTTGCAAGAGCATTAGCACATGATCCTTCTGTTTTTGTATTTGATGAAGCTACAGCTAACATAGACACTCAAACTGAAAAGCTAATACAAAAGGCCATAGACAATATTTCCAAAGGCAGAACCACTCTAGTAATTGCCCATAGACTCTCTACAATAAGAAATGCAAATAAGATAATTGTTATGAAAAATGGTAAAATAGTTGAAGAAGGAAATCACTCTGAACTTATAAAAAGTGGTTCATATTACAGTTATCTAATCAAACAAAATTCTTAAAAATATTTTATTGACAAATACATTATTTTGGTATAGTATGTAATAAATTAAATAAATCTTATCAAGAGCGGTGGAGGGATTGGCCCTTTGAAACCCGACAACCAGCATTTTTCATTTGAATGTATGGTGTTAATTCCAACAGATTATTTCTGAAAGATAAGGAAAAGATTTTGACTTCTCAAAGTTGTTTTTCCCTATCGAAAAACAACTTTTTTTATTATACTTATGTTTTTTATTTTCAGGATACTTTCCCTCCATTACCGATTATACATATATGATAAGTAAGATTTATTTAAATTAAGGAGGAATCTTATGCCAATAAATATATCTGATGATCTTCCTGCTGCTAAAATATTAAAAGAGGAAAATATATTTGTAATGAGCGAAGATCGTGCTGTAAAACAAGATATACGTCCTCTTAATATAGTAATATTAAACTTAATGCCTATCAAAACTGTTACTGAAACACAATTATTACGACTTCTAGGCAATTCACCGCTGCAGGTTGATATAACATTAATTTATCCAAAATCACATTTATCAAAGAATACTTCTAATGAATATCTTTTTAAATATTATGAAACATTTGATGCTATAAAAGATAGAAAATTTGATGGCATGATAATAACAGGTGCGCCTGTTGAGCAACTTAAATTTGAAGACGTAGACTACTGGGAGGAATTAACTGAAATAATGGATTGGAGCCTCACAAATGTATACTCCACCTTCCATATTTGTTGGGGTGCACAAGCTGGACTCTATCATCACTTTAATATTCCTAAACATGATTTAGATAAAAAATTATTTGGAGTTTTTTCTCACAAAATAAATAAAAAAAATGTAAAACTACTTTTTGGATTTGATGATGACTTTTATGTACCACATTCTAGACATACAGAATTTTTAAAAGAAGATATAAACAATGTTCCTGAACTTGAAATTTTTGCCGAATCAGACGAAGCTGGTCCATATATAATTGCAACAAAAGGTGGCCGTCAGATTTTTGTTACAGGGCATTCTGAATATGATACCTTTTCTCTAAGAGATGAATATATAAGGGATACCTCCAATGGTATTTATATAGAAATACCTAAAAATTATTTTCCTGATGATGATATTAATAAAACACCTCTATCAAAATGGAGAAGTCATGCAAATTTATTATTCTTAAATTGGTTAAATTATTATGTGTATCAGGAAACACCTTATGATTTAAATATACTTAACTAAATTTTTTACTGCTAATAAAAAAATTTAAATATATAAATTATATTAAAGGGAGAGATTATAATGAGTGAAAGAAAATTATCCTTCGAAACATTACAAGTACATGCAGGTCAAGAAGTAGATCCTACAACAGGTGCAAGAGCAGTTCCAATTTATCAAACTACATCTTATGTTTTTAAAAATGCAGATCATGCTGCTAACCTATTTCAATTAAAAGAACCAGGTAATGTTTATTCAAGAATCATGAACCCAACTACTGATGTTTTTGAAAAAAGAGTTGCAGAACTTGAAGGTGGTGTTGCAGGTCTTGCTACAGCATCAGGTCTAGCAGCAATCACTTATTCAATATTAAACGTTGCTAGTTCAGGTGATGAAATAGTTGCAGCTACTACATTATATGGTGGTACTTATGAACTATTTGGTGTAACTTTAAAGAAACTTGGCATAAAAGTTGTATTTGTTGATCCAGATGATCCTGAAAACTTTAGAAAAGCTATCACAGACAAAACAAAAGCTGTTTATGCTGAAACAATAGGAAACCCAAGAATTAATGTTTTAGATATAGAAGCAGTAGCAAAAATTGCTCATGAAAACAAAATACCTTTCATCATTGATAATACCTTTGGTACACCATATCTTGTAAGACCAATTGAATTTGGTGCAGACATAGTAGTTCATTCTGCTACTAAATTTATTGGTGGACATGGAACTACAATCGGTGGAGTTATAGTTGATGGAGGTAAGTTTGATTGGAGAGCTAGCGGCAAATTCCCTGATTTCACAACTCCTGATAAAAGCTATAACGGTCTAGTTTATGCCGATTTAGGTGCTCCTGCATTTGCTTTAAAAGCAAGAGTTCAACTTCTTAGAAACACCGGCGCAACTTTAAGCCCTCAAAGTGCATTTTTATTCCTTCAAGGTTTAGAATCACTTTCATTAAGAGTTGAAAGACATGTTGAAAATACAAGAAAAGTTGTTGCTTTCTTGAGCAAACATCCAAAAGTCGCTTGGATAAATTACCCTGAACTAGATGGTAGTCCATATCAAGCTTTAGCTAAAAAATATTTACCAAAAGGTGCAGGTTCAATTTTCACTTTTGGAATAAAAGGCGGTCTTGAAGCAGGTAAAAGATTCATAAATAGTGTTGAATTATTCTCTTTACTTGCAAATGTTGCAGATGCTAAATCTCTTGTAATTCATCCATCAAGTACAACCCATGCAGAACTTAATGAAGAAGAACAAAAAGCTGCTGGAGTTACTCCTGATTTAATTAGACTTTCAATTGGTGTTGAAGGTGCAGATGATCTTATATATGATTTAGATCAAGCTCTTGCAAAAGCTTAGTCTATAAAAAAGATTCAGACTACAATTTGTGGTCTGAATCTTTTTTGTTACTCAATACAAAGAAATTGCCAAGCAACTGGTTAAAGTTCAAAGAGAGATCTCTCTAGTACAATTACTAGCAACAAATTTATCATGCGTTACAATAATAACTGTTTTTCCTTTCTCATTTAAAACTTTTAATAAGTTTAATACTAACTTAACATTACTTTCATCCAATGAGCCCGTTGGTTCATCTGCTAATATTATTTTTGATGGCTTTAGCATGCATCTTGATATGGAGACTCTCTGTTGTTCTCCTCCACTAAGCTCATATATCTTTTTTTTCTCATAGCCATCTAACCCAACTTGATTTAATGCATTTTTTATCATATTTTTCTTTTCAGTCTTATTAGCTCTAACATACTTTAGAGCTAATTCTAAATTATAACCTACAGATTCCTCATCAATTAATGCGAAATTTTGGAATAAATAGTTTATAGTTTCTCTTAAAATTTTAACAGATCTTCTGCTATTTACTTTTACATTTTTTTCACCGTCAATTAAATAGTCCCCACTATCAAAACCTTCAAGTAATCCCATTATATTTAGAATTGTACTTTTCCCACGGCCACTAGCTCCTGTAATTGCAACCATTTCTCCTTTATTTATATCCAAAGAAAAGTTGTTTAAAATTTTATGTTCTCCATAGTGCTTATTTATATTTTTTAATTCAATTATACCCATGTAGCTAACTCCCTTTTATAACATTAGTTATATTTTTTTTCTCTTGAATTAGTATTAATACTATTGATGCTATCAATTCAAATAAAATTATAATTAATGATAATTTTATTTGAAAATATAAATCAACTAATCTAAAGCTATATAAACCAGCAGATATTAATATCCAACTAGCTAACATTAAAGCAAAATATTCTTTATACTTTTCAAAAATACCATATCCATGTAAATACCTAATTGCTAGATATTGTTTATATTGATTGAAAAAATTAAATACATTCTGCAATATAATTAAAATTAAACCTATTAATAGTAATAAAGCTATTCCTAGATATAGATACATTTTTTGTTTTACTGTAGAGCTATCAGCTGCTACCATCTCATTTACCTTTGAAATTTTAGATATATACTGAGAATAACCATATTTTTTTAATTCAGGCCTTATATTTTTATCAACACTAATACTAGAATCTAGTTTAATCTTAAATGGGTTGCCACTATATCCAAATACAATAGCATAATCGCTTAATCCACCATTATTTTCAGTTCTAATGTTTACAAAAGCATCTGTTACACAATTATTATTATTAGGACTTACATCTAAATTGTAACTAAATATCGATTGATTATTCTTTATCCATATAATTTTTATTTGTCTATTTTGTGCAAATGTATCATTGCCATATCCACTGTTCCAAAATTTATTTTTAGCTATAATAGCTTTTTCATATTTTTTATATTTTTCTGGTACCAGTATTATTTCCCTCTCATCATTTTCTGAAATACTCACAGCATTTCCGTTTATATCATAAATAGGATTTAATTTTAAATAGTTTTCATTAACCCAAACATTATCACTTTCATATGGATATTTGGTTTCTTTTAATCTCATTGGTCTAACCATCGGCGTAAATTCACTAAAATCAGCCAATATAGCACCTTTTTTATTGAAATATGTATATATCTGCTTTTGATCATTCAATGACTTATTGCTTCCCAAATATGTTCTAAAATCATGGGTGGCATTAGTTATCTCTGGCAGAACAACATAATTACTTACTTCATCCCATTTTTCAAAGGATTTAGAATATATATTTGTAAATGCACTAAAATCTTGCATAATAAATTTCATTACTATAAAAAAACCTATTATGAATATTATTTTTATAACATTATTGAATACTAATATCTCCTTTGTTGGCTGTTTATTTTTAATCATTGCTGATATTCTTATTTTATTTATATATATAAATGGTATACTCACAAAAAATATCAACAATATAAGTTCAACAATATAATTCAAAAATAAAGTTCCTAAAAATATACCTACATATTTATTGTAATTTTGGAATTTAGTCAAGCATAAAATTGCTGTTATTATAATTTGCGCTAATATTTGAATAAACACTACTCTTTTAAGATATGATGTGTATATATCTAACTTAGTAAAACCCAGCATTTTTTTTATTGCTATTTTTTTATAGGATTTTAATATGTCATATACTATTATAAGCATACAGAAAAAGTACAATCCCAAAATTATAAACCATTCATATGAAAAGTTATGTTGTTCATAATTATCACTTATTGCTCTATTTACTCCGTTTATATTTAAGTCTTTATTTAAATCTTTAATAAAATTATTTAAATCGCCTGCTTTTTGAAATTGAACATAGCAATAACCATCTAAGAATCCTGTATCAGCAAGATTTGATAATGCCCTCACTTCAACAACGTCTTCATTATCAATTGATGCAATTCTTCCTATTTGTTTGCTATCATTGGTTTTCTCTGTGGATAAAAATAAGTTGCTTTCATTTTCACTTATTTTAAAACTTCTTCCTTCTGACAAGCTTAAATTGGTAAAATAATTTAAATTATTGAAATATACATATTTTACTAACTTATTTATGGTTTTTCCGTTCTTAATTTCTTCATTTTCTCTTGAGTAGTATATATTTCCTTTATATTTATCTAAATCTTTCTTCATTATTGCATATATTTTTTTTTGATTTTCATTCGTTACTACATTAGGAATTGTTATCTTATAACTATTATCTAAAGTTCCCTCAATATTTTTTATGCTATTTACACATTTAATTTCAGATTCACTAAACAACATAAAAAAAGAGAACATTGAAATTAATATTACTACAACATAAACTAGCTTTTTCAATGTCCCTTCCTCCTTTTAATTATTCACCGTAGCCTGCATCCCAACTTGTTTCACTATATACTGAAATTTTAATTATTATACTATTATATCTCTTATTTGTTTCAATGTACATTTTTTACAAATAATCAACTATATATGATATAATCAACTTTCTTTGTATTAACTGTATATTATTTTTCGTATAGCTCCTGTGCCGCACCCGCATAACGGTTGTTTTATTGTTTCGCCTTCTTAGCATTTTCAGCAGACTAAAGTCCATAATAAAGAGAACCGCCATTTCTGACGATTTTCCATTCCTTATAAATGATTAAAATAAAAAATTTGGAATTAATGATAATTTTTATTGGAATTATATATTGGATATGTTATGTTATTTTTAAGACAATAAATATAAATGTTGCGTTTATAAAATATACAATGGAGGTGACTATAATAAATATTAAAAGTTTATCATTGCTGTTTAATTTAATAGGAATATTGTTTATTGTATTAGGTCTCATATTTGGGAAAAATGCGAAATTATCTAGAATTTTTTACATTATAGGTGCAGTAAGTATGTTTATTGATGCATTCATAATTTTTAATATTAAATAAATTCAAGGAAGTGAACAAGCGAAGCATAGGTGAAAACCCTTCACCTATGCTTCGCAATTTCTAACTATTATGAATAATCAAATCCCCTTGTTTATCATACTGTAAATAAAAGTTCACCGTAAGTTGGTAATGGCCAAAGTTCACTATCGACAATAGTTTCGAGTTTGTCAGCTACTTCTCTCACTGCTCCCATCTTTTCAAATACATCAAATTTATAGAAATGTGCTTTATCATAAGCATCTCCATCTAAACCTTCAGCCTTTTCTGCTGATAGCTCAAGTGCAGCTATGTTAGCTTTTAATGAGCTTAAAAGAGTGTCAGTTTCAATTAAAAGTTCTTTTTGAACACTAGCACTAGCCCCTGCTGCTTTTACAGCTGAAATTGACTCAGCTAAGCTAGTTTCAAATTTAACAACTGCAGGTAAAATTTGACGTTTTGCTATCAAAAGTGTTGTTGCTGCTTCTATGCTTATTGTAGTTGCATAGTTTTCAAGAGTTACCTCATACCTTGAATGCATTTCTTCCTTACTTAAAACCCCGAATTTTTCCATTAACGCTATATTTTTTTCTGATATTAAAGCTTTTGCTGCTTCCACAGTAGTTTTTACATTTGGTAAACCTCTTTTTTCTGCTTCTACTACCCACTCGTCTGAGTAACCATTGCCATTGAATATAATTTTTTTGTGTTCTTTTACAATTTCAGTTAATATAGCTTGGCTCTCTGCCTTTACATCCGAAGCTTTTTCAAGCCTATCAGCTATTTCAGAAAGTACATCGGCAACTATTGTGTTTAATACCGTATTACAATCTGCTATGTTACCTGATGATGGTACCATTCTAAATTCAAACTTATTTCCTGTAAATGCAAAAGGAGATGTTCTATTTCTATCAGTTGCATCTTTAGATAATACTGGAAGCGTTGAAACTCCAAGATCTAAATCAGAAGCCGTCTTCAAAGAAGTTGCTGGACCATTTTCAAGTTGTTCAATTATATCCTCTAATTGGTCGCCTAAAAATATAGAAATAATTGCTGGTGGTGCTTCATTAGCTCCTAAACGATGATCATTTCCTGAATTTGCTGCTGATGCTCTAAGTAAATCAGAATATTCATCTACAGCTTTTATAACTGCAGTTAAGAATAATAAGAATTGAGTGTTTTCATTTGGAGTTTTTCCCGGATTTAAAAGATTTTCTCCATCATCTGTATTTACAGACCAGTTATTGTGTTTTCCTGAACCATTTATGCCTGCAAAAGGTTTCTCATGTAATAAACAAACTAATCCATGCTTTAAGGCAGTCTTCTTCATAACATCCATAACAACTTCATTATTGTCAGCTGCAACATTTGTTGCTATAAAAATTGTAGCTAATTCATGTTGTGATGGAGCAACTTCATTATGTTTTGTTTTAGCTGAAATTCCAAGTTCCCAGAGTTCTTTATCTACGTCCTTCATAAAATCAGAAACTCTTTGTTTTAATGATCCAAAATAATGATCATCTAATTCTTGTCCTTTAGGAGATTTTGAACCAAATAATGTTCTTCCAGTAAAGATAAGATCTGGACGTTTATCATACATTTTTTTATCAATTAAAAAATATTCCTGTTCCGGCCCTAATGTTGTTAACACCTTTTTAGTTGTAGTATTTCCTAGTATTCTTAATATACGAATTGATTCTTTTGAAAGAGCTTCCATTGAACGAAGAAGTGGTATTTTTTTATCAAGAGCTTCTCCTGTATATGAAACAAATGCAGTTGGAATATACAGTGATCCATCCCTTACAAAAGCAGGTGATGTTACATCCCATGCAGTATATCCTCTTGCAGCGCATGTCGCACGAAGACCACCTGATGGAAATGATGATGCATCTGGTTCTCCTTTAATCAATTCTTTTCCTGAAAACTGAAGTAAGGCTGTTCCATCTCCACTTGGTGCTATGAAAGCATCATGTTTTTCTGCTGTAGTGTCAGTTAAAGGCTGGAACCAGTGAGTAAAATGAGTTGCCCCTTTTTCAACAGCCCAATCTTTTAACGCAGTAGCAATTACATTAGCTACCTCTAAATCAAGTTCTGTACCTTTTTCAACCGTCTTTTTAAAAGCTTTATACGTAGCTTTTGGAAGACGTTCTTTCATAACTGCATCTGTAAATGCATTGGAACCATAATTTTCAATAAATTTTACCATTTGAAAAATCCCCTTTCTAAATCAAAGCAAAGTCTAGCAATCTGCCATTTACGATATTATTAATAATTATATTATTATTATAGTATTATTATTAATAACATACAATATTTTTTACGTATTATATATATATGTGTTGTATTTATTGATTTTTTATTAACAGTCTTATTTTAGTTTATTCACTTATACTAACTTTTGAAACACCTATAATTTATTTAAACATATTTAAAATTAAAGAGGTTTTCCTAGAATTATTTACACAATTCTAAGAAAACCTCTTTAAACCTTCATATTATTTTTCTTTGTATTGAAGAGCATCTCTGCCTTCCTCACCTGTACTTACCCTAATTACATTCTGAACATCATAAACAAATATTTTGCCATCCCCAATTTGACCTGTGTGTAATACTTTTTTGGCTACATCTACTACTTCTTTCACAGGTACATCACAAACTACTATCTCCACTTTTATTTTTTGAAGCAAATTCATCTCCACGGTATTTCCACGGTAATATTCCTTATGTCCTTTTTGCATTCCACATCCTAAAACATTTGACACCGTCATACCTGTAATACCAATGTTATTTAAAGCATCCTTTAAATCTTCGAATTTACTTGGAGAAGTAATAATATCTATCTTTGCAAGCTTTTCGCTCATAATAAAGCCCCCTCTCTATATTACTATTATACTAATTTAAACCACCATATGCATCTTCACCATGTAATGAAACGTCTAATCCTGCTTGTTCTTCTTCTTCAGTTACTCTTAAGCCCATAACAACGTCAATTACCTTTAATATTATAAATGTAACTACTGCTGCATATACAATTGTTGCTCCTATACCTACTAGTTGTTTTCCAAGTAAAGCTATATTTCCATGAAGAACACCATTATCTCCAGCAGTATTTATACCCTTCCATGCAAATATACCAGTTGCTATTCCACCCCAGATACCGCCAATGCCATGACATCCAAAAGCATCAAGCGCATCGTCATAACCTAATTTTGCTTTTAGGAAAGTAACTGAGCTAAAACATATTACTCCACCAATTAATCCTATTAGTATAGATGCTAATGGACTAACAAAGCCAGCACCTGGTGTTATTGCAACTAATCCTGCTACAGCACCACTAGCAACACCTAAAGTAGTTACCTTTTTTCTATGAATGTATTCGCAGACTCCCCAAGCAAGTGCTGAAGCTGCAGCTGCTGTATTTGTAGTAATAAACGCATTTAGTGCTAAATTATTTATACCTAATGCACTTCCTGCATTAAATCCAAACCATCCAAACCAAAGTAATGCTGCTCCAAGTACTGTCATTGGAATATTATGAGGTGTAACTGTTTCTTTTCTTTTTCTTGCTCCAAGCATTATTGCGGCTACTAAAGCTGATACACCGGAGCTAATATGAACAACATCTCCACCTGCAAAATCCAATGCTCCTAAATTTCTTATCCATCCATTAACTCCCCAAACCCAGTGTGCTAATGGATCATATACTAATGTAGTCCATAGTACTAAAAACACTACAAAAGACATAAATTTCATTCTCTCAGCAATTGCTCCTGAAATTAACGCTGGAGTTATAATTGCGAACATAAGTTGAAATAACATAAATGCTTGATGAGGTATTGTAGCTGCATAATCTGCATTTGGTACAAATCCTACACCTTTTAATCCTGCAAATTGAAAATTACCTATAATTCCACTGATATCTTTACCAAAAGCTAAAGTATATCCTACTAGTATCCATTGTAATGATACTATTACTACAGCCACATAACTGTGCATAGTAGTGCTTAATACGTTTTTCTTTCTTACCATTCCAGCATAAAACAATGCTAAACCTGGAGTCATTAACATAACTAGTGCGGTTGAGAAGATGACGAATGCTGTATCGCCTGAATTTACTCCATTCATAAAAGAACCCCCTTAAAATATTAATTTGATAATAAATTATAAAGACTATTAAATGTAAATAACTAACTTGTTTATTATTGTACTGTTTTATTAATCAATTGTCAATTATTTTATCAAAATAATATAAAAAATATAATTTTATTGTGTATTTTCATTGATTGTAATTCTTTTATGTTATTATCACTATGATAATTAGTATTCCATTGTTTACAGATGTACATTTTATAAAAGACATGATACAATTATAATTAATTTTATCACAGGAAATTCCATAACATGTTTATATTCTCAAAAACAAAATATGTGGAGGTAAATATGAATAAAAAAATACTTTTAGTAATAATCACAGCTTCTGTTCTTTTAGCTGGATGCGGTAATAAAGTACAGCAAAATGAACAATCGTCCTCAAATAAAACAAATGGCAGTCAGACAGTTTCCAATTCTTCAAATTCAAGTTCCGCTACAAATGCATCTGCAACTAATAACACAGTTACAAGAAATAATACAATTAACTATAATCAATACATCGGAAAAACTTGGATTAAGAAAAATGGCAATTATAATACTTCGTTTTGCATTTCTAGCATTGCAAATGGGAAAATAACAGGATATTTATCTTCATTGTATGGTGGGGCTGTACCTACTACATATGATTTCAAAAAAAATTTTACTGGAACAATTAATAAAAACACAGCCCAATGCCAATTAAGTGATTCTAACGGAAATAAAGGAACTATTATATTAGTTTTTAATCAAAATGATGAAATAAAAGCCACCATTAATCTTACAGCTAAATCACAAAATACTGATATGCAACCTCAGGAAGGAACCTTTGAATTTATACCATATAATCTTAGTAGTATAAAAGGATTTAGTCTTTTAAAAAACCAGTCTTTTATGGTAAATTTAAATTCATGGGGAAATGTCAGATTTGTATCGGGAAAACTTACAGCTGGCAATCATATACCTGTTGTTTTTTATTTAACGGATACCAAAGGAAATATTCTTTTTGATTTTAATCCATCTCTTCCATATAACGCTGATGTTAATGCTGTTTCCTTTGTAGATTTGAACAAAGACAGATTAAAAGATATAATCATTATTGTTGATTACAATGGTGTCAATGGTGTTTCGCAATTAGCCACTGTTTACTTCCAAAAGGTAGATGGATCGTTTATTAACTACCCCAACATAGATGAAAAAATAAATAATTCTGGTAACAATAAAAGTGTAAAAGACGTAAAAAACTATCTTTCTCAAAACCTTAATAAGTGATTCGCCTAAAACAAACTCTTTTAAAACTATAACAGCGGAAGTTAGTTTTTCAATTAACCTAGTTAAATTACCACGTAAAAACACCCCAAAATTCATTTCTGAATAATGCGGTGTTTTAAATTTTAAACTATTTAGTTTGCAACATCCACCTTCCTCACTATACTTATAACAAAGAAGATAACTGCAAATAAAAGTATTATTCCTAATTGTTTTGACACATCCATAAGTGAACTTCCACTTATAACCTTTGAAACTGCATCCATTGCCCAGGTTGTTGGAACAAAATTTGATATATTCTGAAGCGTGCTCCCCATTATTTCTCTTGGCCAGAAACATCCTCCAAGCATTACTATAGGTGTTGCTACAAGTCCAATAGTTGCATTTGCTTGATTTAGGTTCTTAGCATTACTACAAATAGCTACTCCCAAAGCAACAGATGCTACTCCAAACAAAGCTAATACAACAAACAAATTAAATATTGATGGTCCTATAGCACTATGAAATCCATATTTCATTATTGACAATATTGCAGTTATTTGTATAACCATAACTATTATAAAGCTCAATATGCACTCTAACATGTATTTGCCTGATTTAACTCCGCTGGCAAACAACCTATTGTAAACTCCATATTCTTTATCCTTCAAAATAAGTGTAGTTACCATTGTGCTTAAATATACCATACTCATAATTAAATAACCTAAAGTTGATGAAGAAGCTTCTTGTGAGTCCATTTTTCCATCAGTGTATTTGACTTCTCTTGAAAAGTCTCCTTTTTGATAGTCCTTTAAGCCATTATAAAATTTTGTGTTATCACCATTTGATGCTTTAGCTATATTTTTAGCTGCATCGGTAAAACTATTAACAAAATACTGAACGGATGAGGCGTTTGATGTTCCTTTAATACTGTACATTTGAATTTTACTACTATCCTTTTGGCTTAATATATCGCTTGTATAGTCTTTAGGAATGACTATTGCCGTATCAATTGTTTGGTTTATTATCATATCTTTTATTTGGCTCTTTGAAATTACAGTTATTGTTCCCTGCTTTTCTAAACTTTGTTTAAGTATAGCAGTAAGTTTTGTATTACTATTATCTACAAGCCCAATGTTTAAATTAGCGGTGGTACTAGCAGACATCATCTTAATTATTAAAACAATAGCTACAATTGGTACTACAAACATAATTATTAAGTTGGTTTTTTTTCTAAATATCCTCTTCAAATTATTAAAAAATATGGTCATGCAAGCTTCCTCCTTCCAGCAGCTGCTGCTATTATTAAAGCAATGGCTGCCATTATAAACATTGTTATTATTGAGTTTTGAGCTACCACCTTTGACCCGTCATAAATTGTATTAAAAAGTGAGGTTTGTGCTAACTTATTGGGAACATAATTTAATAAAGCACTGTCACCTATGGATACCTTATAGTATCCTCCAGAAACAAACGTACATATTGGAACAAGTATTCTTAGAAGCCCAGCTCCCTTATCTACATCGCCCATTATTGCCCCAAACATTATTCCAATTCCAGTTGCTAAGGTTGATAAGCCAAGCATAGCAAGTAAAACGGTAATTGGATTGCTTCCCCAGTTTGCTCCATACACATACTTAGTGAATAAAATTAATGCAATTGCTTGAAGCATTAAGAAAAATATTTCACCTAATACTAAACCTACCAAATGCTGCATAGTGCCTGTTGCAGTTGTCTTTATCCTTTCCCCTACCTTCTTAAAAAATAATTCATCTAAGTCTACACATCCATAACTAGTTCCATACATTAATGTGAGAACTAACATTGTAATTGCATAGTAATCAATTGCTCTTGGTGTTTTACCAGCTATATCCAAATAGTTTTCACTAACATTTTCACTAGTTTCATAACCTATATTTTTTTTAGCTATTTTAGAAGAAACCATTGTAGTGTTTGCTCCACTATTGAAACTATCAATTACATTTTCAATTATGCCGTTTCTTACGCTATTGGTTTTGTCCTCATATAACTGTATTTTTCCTTTTTTATCACTTTCAATATTACTAGAGTAATCTTTATTAATATATATAAGTGCAGTACCTTTACCAGCATTAACAAGTTTTTGCCCCTGCTCATAGGAACTTACAGCTTTAACGTCCAGTATATCTTTTATTTCCTTATTATTTAAAAAGGTATCAAAATTCTTAGATATTTCGTTTTTATCATCATTTAGATAATAAACAGTTGTTTTTCCAAAATCTTTTACAGAAAAAGCATCTGTGCTTTTTAATGCAGTGCCTAAAATTAAAATTAAAACAATTGGTAATAACATAGTTCTTATGAATGCTTTTCTATCACGAACCTTTATTTTAATTGTGCTTAACGCTATATATAACCAGTTCACAAACCATTCCTCCTTAATCTCTAAGCTTTCTTCCTGTTAATGTTAGGAACACTCTCTCTAATGTTGGCTTTTCAACATTTATGGAGATTATTTTACTTTTTGCCTCAGCTATTTTAGCTGTTATGGCACTAATATTTTCACTATTTTTTTCTGATGTCACTGCTACTTCATTTCCATTTACTTCACAAGCTTTTACTCCATTTACTAACTTTATTTGTTCAACTATTTTTTCATTAATATGGGACAACTCCATATCTATTTTATCTTCATTCAAAATTAACTCTTTTAGCTCCTCATTTGTTCCAGTTGCAATCTCTTTTCCATGGTCTATAATCGTTATTCTACTACACAGTGCCTCTATTTCTTCCATATAGTGAGAAGTGTATATTACCGTTGATCCCATTTCATTTAATTTTTTTACTGATTCTAATATATGATTTCTAGATTGTGGATCAATACCTACTGTTGGTTCATCCATTATAATAAGCTTTGGTCTGTGAACAATTGCACATGCAATGTTAAGCCTTCTTTTCATACCACCTGAATATTGTCCTGGTTTGTCTTTTTTTCTGTCCCAAAGTCCTGTAAAATCAAGTGCTTCTTTAACTCTTTCCTTTAAAACAGTGCCTCTTAACCCATTCAATTTACCAAAAAACTCTACATTTTCATAAGCTGATAATTCTTCAAAAACTGCTATATCCTGTGGCACAACACCAATTTGTTTTTTTATGTCTGTTTCTGTACCATTAAATTTCTTTCCAAAGATTTTGATTTGTCCTCCATTTACCTTTGTTAAACCTATTATAGTATTTATAGTTGTAGATTTTCCTGCACCATTAGGACCTAAAAGTCCATATATTTCACCTTCTTCAACATTTAAATTAAGGCTATCTACCGCAACAAAATCTTTGTATCTTTTTTTTAAATTTTGGATTTCTAATAACATACTTGTATCCTCCTAACCAAGTTATATTTACTATCTATTATGCTTATATCATACAAAAAAATTTCCGCACTAGTTAGTGAGTATTTGCACTTATCCATATGACATTTGTAATATA
Source organism: Clostridium acidisoli DSM 12555 (assembly GCF_900176305.1). Lineage (GTDB taxonomy): Bacteria > Bacillota > Clostridia > Clostridiales > Clostridiaceae > Clostridium_I > Clostridium_I acidisoli. The sequence continues at coordinate 11,844 of NZ_FWXH01000008.1, read as the reverse complement.
AATGAGTGCAAATCACATGACAAAAACACCCACAAGTAGTTTAATACCTGTGGGTGTTTTTATGGATGAGTTCAATGGATGATTATATACGATGTAGTTTTTCTGTTAAAGTTTATATACATCTTATGTTAATGTTCAACGGGTAGGAGGTGAGGAATTCCTTATAATATCCTGATTTAAATACATCTTATGTTAATGTTCATAATTGGTTTAACGCATTATTTATTTGACATCTGAATATTTTGTTCATGAAGTCATATGCGCTCTCGCGCAAACTCTAGATGTGTACATCTTATGTTATTGTTCAACCCGAGGGAGATTACATTATAAAGGGTGTAAATAAATTTAAATACATCTTATGTTATTGTTCAACAATTGCTATTGAAAATAGTATAAGCAATTCATTTTAATTTAAATACATCTTATGTTAATGTTCAACAGACAAATAACTGATACTGCCGTAAATCTAACTTAATTTAAATACATCCTATGTTAATGTTCAACTAGGATTGCTAAGAAATCTACTTATGGTTAACACCAATTTAAATACATCTTATGTTATTGTTCATAATTGGTTTAACACATTATTTATTTGGCATCTGAATATTTTGTTCATGAAGTCATATGCACTCTCGCGCAAACTCTAGATGTGTACATCTTATGTTATTGTTCAACTATAATTTTTGATACAGTAAATAGAAAATATGAAGAATTTAAATACATCTTATGTTAATGTTCAACTTAAAAAATTATTTTGAAAATAACCATTACATTGTAATTTAAATACATCTTATGTTAATGTTCAACCTGATTTTCTTCAAGCTAAAGCAATTGGTAGCCATAATTTAAATACATCTTATGTTAATGTTCAACAAGCCTAGTTCCATAGCTAAGTTATAAATTTCTATAATTTAAATACATCTTATGTTAATGTTCAACGATTTTTGTTCTAGTTGTAAGCTTATATCATCATGATTTAAATACATCTTATGTTAATGTTCAACTTCGTACTTGTCCATTTCATCTACAGGCTTATCGATTTAAATACATCTTATGTTAATGTTCAACAGATTTGGGTATACATAGTCCTAGTACGGTTGCATAATTTAAATACATCTTATGTTAATGTTCAACACAATGTCCCCAAATAATAACTCAATACATAGATATATTTAAATACATCTTATGTTAATGTTCAACAGAAGCTATGGCAGATGGATTAGAAGCTGTAGAAAAATTTAAATACATCTTATGTTAATGTTCAACTAGTTCTTTAAATGTAAACATTAATAATATTGCACAATTTAAATACATCTTATGTTAATGTTCAACAAATACTCTATTGTTCATATTTAAATGTCTAGGATTTATTTAAATACATCTTATGTTAATGTTCAACATATTTCCGAATGGATTATTGTAGACGGAAAACAATTTAAATACATCTTATGTTAATGTTCAACAGTCATATGCATAATGCAAAAATATACACATGTGGATTTAAATACATCTTATGTTAATGTTCAACAGTGTTGCAAATGTCTTTCTTCGTTGCTCTGCGGATTTAAATACATCTTATGTTAATGTTCAACTACAGGTTTTCCGCTATTATCATGCCATTCGATACTATTTAAATACATCTTATGTTAATGTTCAACTTATTCCATATGGAAGTTACAAAGCTAGAAGCAAATTTAAATACATCTTATGTTAATGTTCAACTCAGGTATTTCTCCTTTGGATGGTAGTTTCCCAAGATTTAAATACATCTTATGTTAATGTTCAACATAGTCTGTCTGAGGTTGCATAATGCCACCTTTAACATTTAAATACATCTTATGTTAATGTTCAACTATATTAGCTAAAGTAATAGAAGCACCACAAGTTATTTAAATACATCTTATGTTAATGTTCAACTGTTTCTCTTTCCGTTTCTATTTGCCATATTTGCATTTAAATACATCTTATGTTAATGTTCAACTTGCTTAATCATCCGATACTATCCTAACCTGTTCCACATTTAAATACATCTTATGTTAATGTTCAACAATTTTTTTAACAAACTAACTGGTTTTTGTGTTGGGATTTAAATACATCTTATGTTAATGTTCAACAAAAGATAACTAATAGGGATAGTATATTCACCGTCATTTAAATACATCTTATGTTAATGTTCAACTTACTTCAATTATATATCCGCTTGAAGTGCTTAATGCATTTAAATACATCCTATGTTAATGTTCAACATTTCAATGTCAAACAAGCTTGCTTTACAGTCTTATTTAAATACATCCTATGTTAATGTTCAACATTCTCCAAGACGTTTAACAGCATTACTATAAGCAATTTAAATACATCCTATGTTAATGTTCAACGAGAAGTCTGGGGATATGCTACTGTAGAAAAAGATTTAAATACATCCTATGTTAATGTTCAACTAATGGACAGATAACGCATCTTAAGACAGATTCATATAATTTAAATACATCCTATGTTAATGTTCAACTACTGAAAATAAGCCATTCTCTATTTTCATTATACTCTCTTAACCCGCATTAATAAAGACTTTCCCTGAAATTTTTCCAACCGATTTTCATTTTTGGAAAAAAGCATATAAAAAGTGCTCCAAAGCATTGATTTACAATAGATTGAAGCTCTTTAATTTATTATGGCGGTTGGAAAAATTCATCTGATTATAGTTGTAAAATTGTAATTTAAAGGATTAAATCCTCTGTATTTTTTTCATTTATACCTAAGGTCTCCTCATCAAAGCAATCACCATTTATAAGCTTTATTATGGTTACAAAGTCCGTACCTTCAATTATCTTATTAATTTCACTTTTTAATTTTATGAAATTAGCTGGGGTTATTGTGCCCCTAAACACAGAATTTTGGTGATGATGAAAATACTTCTTGCATACCTTAAACACCTTATTTACTCGTTTCTCATTTACATCATAAAACACAAAGGCATAATTAAAATTAAAGTTTTTCCGCACTAAACCATCTCCTTCAGGCTAAAAGGCTTAAATTCTTTACCTTCAAGTATAAATTTTATAAGTTTATATCCATCCAATTTTATTGCAGTTTTGTAGGATACCTTTCTCTTTAATTTATTATGCTGAAAAACCTCATCAAATCTTTCTTCTATGGCTTGTACAAATATCTTTTTTCCAGCGGTATTTAATAAACAATAATTATATTTTCTATCAAAATGCTTAGTAACCTGAAGTTTTTTAGTATTGACCAGTTCAAATATAGTTTTATATACTATGGCTGGCTTAAATACTTCTGATAAATCTAAACTTAATGAAAATCTGCCCTCAGAAGGTTCGTGTAAAAAACTTATAGTTTGATTTAAATGAGTATTGTAAATTTGAGCCACTGTTTTAGAATACAAAATAGAATTACCAAAAGAGATAAGAGCATTCATGGGATTATCTGGTGGTCTCTTTACTCTTTTATTAAACACAAAATCCTCTGGAAGAAAATATTTAAAATCGCTATAAAATCTTTGCCAAGTTTCACCTTCCACTCTAAGTATCTGTTTTATACTTATCTTATCATTTTGCAAATACAAAGGAACAGAATTTTTTATCCAATCTAAAGTTTCCTTAAGTTCGCTTTTACCATGTCTGTAATAGTGATATAAAACCTCATATATGTTATCTGCAATTCCCTGTACAAAAGCCTTTGCTATAACATTCCTTTTATTTAAAAACGCCTCAGCTTGCTTTATTGTTAAATTACCGCTTACAAGATTCTCTTTAGGATAAAAGGTTCCGCTGTAATATCCATAATAATTAAAGAAATGAATTGTAATACCTGCTTTGGCGGCTAGATCTAAAAACTTGCTATTTACATTTACCTCATTCATACAATATATTTCTTTTACTGATTCTATAGGCAAATAAGAATTACCCTTTTCATTCTTAAATAATATGGAATTATCTTTTCTTTTAATATCCCCCATACTCATTATATATTTTGTTCCACTGCCCACTATTTCCACTTCCTCATCAGCTTATTTTATCGGTTGCTAATTATTCATATAAATCCACAATCCTTTGAATTTTAAGTCGCTTGAATTTCACTCTAGCATCTTATACATAACAGTATTCATAATATGCACACTTTTTGCATTTCTTAACTTCATAGGTTTTGGGAGGCATCTCACTTTCCATAAGCTTTTCCATATCTATCTTTAATTTTTCTAATTCTTTTTCTAGTTCTTCCGTAAGCTCAACATATAATATTTTTTTATTTTGTTTGTTTTTTTCTTCAAATTCAATTTTACCTTTTCTCTCAATGCCTTTGTCCTTCAATATCTTTAAATATAAAATAACCTGCCACTTAACAGCCTCTATATCAGCATCAGATTTTTTTATTTCAACAAGATATTCATCAGTTATCTTATCTATTTTTACATTATCTATTGAAATTTCAGTATTCTTTTTACCCTCGCTTTTAAGCTCATGAAGAATTTTACCAATGCGAACATCCTCACTGTTATCTTCAAGATTGATTCTATTTCCATGAAGCCAAAATTGCCGTTTGCAATGAAAGTAATAATTTATTAGAGTTCCATTTATTTTCATAGAATATCACATCCAATTGTCTCACTTTTGTTTAACTTATCTCTATCAAACTTACCTTCTGTAAAATAATTTTCTCCATTTTTTATCCAATATATATTTCCAGCAAAATCATTGTATGAAATTGATAAATGCTTTACCTTGTATATAAAATAATTCATCTTTTCATTTACTATAGAAAGTTTAACCTTCTTTTCAGCATACCCAAGCTTGTTGTCCTTTAATAACTCAACGTATTCCTCCCAAACTTCATGCCCATTTAAGATTTCACCATTTTCAAGTTCTATATCTCTGCTTAAAAAAATTTGATACTCCTTATCCTCATCTTCTATAAGCTGCATTCTTTTTTCTATACCCTTAAAATCTAATTTAAAAATCATTTCTTTTCTAAATTCATCAATATTCCTATCATTTTCCTTCTTTAAACCTTTTTCTATTCTTTCCATAACTAAATCATAAAATTTAGAAAAGTTTTTGTTTACTAACATATCTCTTATTTCTTTATTTATAAGCGTAATGTCTTTTTCTTTTCTATAATCTCTCTTATAAACATAAGTAGCTTTATCTAAATTAAAAAAGTATACTGTACAGTCATCTTTTTTACAGGAACGATTTATTCTTCCAAGGAATTGCTCCTCTGCATCTAGTATAGACATATCCTTAAAACCGATGTCCATATCAATGTCAACACCAGCCTCTATAACCTGCGTTGCTACAAGAATTATATTTTTTTCTGCTTTAACCTGTTTTATTATTTTATTTCTCTCAGCTTTATTGTCATCACCAGTTATAAGCAGTAACTTTCTTTCTAGCTTTTCATTTTTATTGATTTCAAGCAAAGCTTTAAAAAAATTCATAGCCGCATTCTTATTTATAAATTCAATTAATATGTTCTTATTAGAGTTTCTTGATATAGCTATAACCTTTTCGTTTATCTTTTCTATTGGATCTTCTTCGTTTAACAAGGAAAAATCTAATTTAACTCTATTCCTAAAGAGTGAATTTTCAAAGTAGTTACTCCTATTTTTAATTAGCTGCACAAAGCTTTTATCTGAATCAGTTAATTTATCAAGTCTTGGAAGGGTGGCAGACATTATTATTATTTTAATATTAAGTACCTCTGCATATTTTTTTAAGAATATAATTATTTCCTTCCAAAGATTGTTTCTATAACTTTGTATCTCATCTAAGATAATTACGCTATTTGCAAGATGTGCTATTAGAAACACCGCTTCTCTGCTGTTTCCAAATAAGTGTGTAAATAGATTTATGTGCGTAGTTAACACAATAGGATAATGAAAAAATTGTCTATCTAAAAGTGATTTATCATAATCTACTTTTTTCTTTAACTCCTTATTATATATCTCTTTGCCGTCCTCTTCCTTATCCTCTGTCATTATTGGTGTTATAGAATTTATGACCGCAATTTCTCTTTTTATTTCATTATTGTTTTCAAATATATCATCCAGAGAATTTTTAGTCTGCTCTACTAAAGTATTAAATGGGAATATATAAAAAATCTTATTTAAACTTTTACACTTTTCAATCAATTTAAAAGCTAAGTTTATTGAAGTATTAGTTTTTCCAGCTCCTGTAGGTGCTTCTAAATAAAATATACTCTCATTAATTGCTTTCTCTAAATTTCCCTCTGCCTCCAAAAACATTTCTGTTCTAAGTCTATTTATATCATTCTTCCCAAAGGGACTTTCTCCATTTCCTTTTAAAGCTTCTTTGTGAAGCTGTATTTTCTCATATATTTTGCTATTTTTATAAATAGAGTAGTACTTATTTATATCTTTAATAGTCCCCATATGATCTATTTTTTTGCCAGTACTGTAGTTTGAGGTTGCGTAAAAATCAGAAGCTGTAAGAAGAGAAAAAAGAAGCTTTGAATAAATATATACTTCAATGGATTTCCACTTTTTGTCATTTTCAATATCCACCATTGCTTTTTCTATATTTTTATATACTTTTTGAAAAAAACCATCAGATTTTTCTTTAAGTTCCCCTTTATAGCTTCTATATAAAGCTGCTTTTTCTTTATAATCACTAAACGCATCTAAAAACTTTTCTCTAAACTCTGCAAAGTTTTCTAAAGTTCCGTGATGCTTTGATATAATGTAGGAATTTAATGTTAAAAACAAAATAATTGTACTTGAACTGCTTTTTTCTATACCCTTAACCCTTTCTAAATAGTAATCAAAATATATGCATGCAGAAAGCATTGAATGTTTAGAGTGCACAGTAAGAGTATCTATATCATTGAATTTCGCATTTTTCATTTTAAAAAGCTGAAATTGTTCATTAACCTTACCAATATCATGCATGTATATTGTATTGACTATTAGTTCCTTCCAAAGCCCTATTGCTACTTTATCTGAATGTTTAAAAAAACTTCTCTCCAGTCGTAAAAACACATCATCTAAATTTTTTTCTGCGCAGAGCTTAAAAAAATAACTGTAGACTAAATCTATATGAGCTTTGAGCTTCTCTCTTCCATCTTTCTTTAAATGAGCATAAAGTTCATCTAAATCCGAAATATTTTTCTCTATATCAAATTTTTTCACATCCTCAAAATACATGGTTGCCTCCTAAAATAAAAATAGATTTTTATCATCACATGAATAAACCGTACACTTCTCTTTTAGTTCAAGACTTGCATTAGTAAATACCATTCTCTCTGTTATATACTGATTTGTACTTTTCTCTAGAAGTACAGGCAATCTTTCTTCGTATTTCCAAGTAACCTCTTCTTCTTCAAATATATCTAAGCCATCGCTCTTCAATATTTCAAAGTGTTTTTTAAAAAACAGGCTGTGAAGCTTATAAGCCTCTTTTTCTTCCTTAAGTTCAACTTCTTCTGCATCTTCTATATCAGCAAAATGATCATTTTTTCCAAGGTAAGGTATAAAAACAAAACTATTTTTTTCAAAGCTCTCCGCTATCTCATTGCCATAAATATTTGAATTTAACTCCACATATATTTCCCAACGCGGTTTTTCAAGCCATTGCTCTGTAACTATTAGATTTCCTCCTGCTTCTTTTGAGGCATATCCAACGGAATTATTGAAGCTCTGCACTCTTTTAGGAACATACGCTCTTTCATTTAAAGGCACTATAGCTATTTTTATGTTCTTAAGCTTCTCATAAAAATCTGGATAAACAGCTTTTTTATCCTGCTGATTATAGCCCCCAAAGCCCAAAGCTGCACCGAGTATACCTAAAACTGCTATTTTGTGAATATTTCCATAGGTAAAATACAAATATGTATTTACGTCTGGTTTCTTAAAAAAAGCCGTTTGTCCTTTCAGTATAAATTTTAAAGCTTTCATGTTTTAGAGCACTTCCCTTGTAAAAATATTAAAATACTTTGTTTTTTCTAGCTTATTTGCAAATTCAGTAGTTAGTGGATTATAGTATACTTCAATACTTAAAATTCTATCTGAAACCTTGCTTAATATGCTGTCAAACCCTAGAGTTATAACATTTTTACTTTCTCCTTTTTCAAAACGAATATATTGAGCTAAATCTGGCAAATATAAATCCTCTTTTGTTTCAATAAATATTGCAAGTTCATTTTCGCAACCAAGCTTAGAGTTCGTGTTAAAGGCTGTTGCTGATATTATTGCTGCTTCTTTAAATTTATTGTAGTCATCTTCCGTATAGCCTTCTGTCACTTCCATTTTCACATAATCTTTATAAGCAAGTGGATTAATTACAAAAGGATAAAAGTAATGTGCTTCGCTGCTTACAATTTTAGTTCCCAAAGTAGTTGAATTAGCAGCCTCTTTATCATCTTCTCCTCCAGTATTATTTTTTTCCTTGCTGGCATCCCTAAATGGTGACAATATTTGCTGCTCCTCAACACTTGTATCTTCATATTTATTAAAGCCCTGACCTATTTGCACTGCCCCTGTTATAGCTATATTATTTCCTTCTTCAGCAAAGGTTGCTCCAAAATTTTTCACATCTACTGCACTAAATAAATTTGTGATAACCTTTTTACTATCCTTTTCCTTTTTTAAATCCTTCACCTCAAATATCTCTTCATATCTTTCTTTTAGGGATTTGGGTCTAACCTTTACGCCTTCCTTTTTATCCTCTTCAATTTTTAAGGATTTTATATACAGAACCTTTTCTCCATTTTCATCCCACATCTTTTTCATTGGGTATTTTAACGCTTTATCACTTCCAAAAATGTCACCATTAAATATAGATTTTGGATGTCCACTAAAATCAGCATTCCAATTTGCCATAATAGATTTTATTCCTATAATTCCGTAAACTCTTTTATTCATGATCTTTTCCTCCTTCAACTTCACCTTTTCCATTTTCAGTTTTGCTTTTTTCATATATCAGATTGCTATACAGATATCCTGAAATCAGTAAATTTTCATTTAGTTTTCCTTCTGGTATATAGCCTAAAATCATCGTTCCTAAATTATTAAATCTTAAATTTCTCTTTTCTATAGCATAATCATACTTTTGAAATAATCTAATTATCTCTCCATTTAATCTTTCATTGCTTTTACAATTTAATATTGGATTTATAAGAGAATGCATTTTTTTACTTGATTTATTTAAAGATATTAAGTAACTTACAGCCTGTCCAACAGCAAAATAATATTCATCATCACTTTCAATTTTATCTGTAGTATCATTATTTATTTTTTTTCTAAGCTTATTAGATAATTCCATTGTAATATCTGCCATGTTTTTCACTCCTTTGAAATATTCTAGCACCCCACTTCTGAGGTTATACTGTTCTTTAGCCTTTATCAAATATTCATTACTTATTGAATTTTTTATTAAACACATGGTTAATTTGTCAAAACTCTGCTCTATTACACTTGAATTTCCCTTGTAAAACCATGCAAAAAAAGCCTCTCTATACATTAGTAGATTTTCCTTAACTATAAAATCATTTAATCTTATATCCTTTGGCTTTGAAAAATAGTTTCCAGATAAAAACTTATTAAAAAAGGTGGAATTTATATTAGCCTCAAGCTCCTTAAGATTCTCTATCTTACCGTAGTCTAAAGTTTGTTTAATCTTCGAATAGTCTATAGGGATTACCATTTTAACTTGCAAATTGTTTATTTTAAATCTCATTCCCACTATATTATCAAAATCGTGAATTTCAAGTTCTTTTCCTTTTTGTATTCTCAAAAAATGTCCATTAAAATCTTCTTCTAGGAATTGTCCTTTAGGCAGGCACTTTATTTTATCGTCACTTACATATACATTGTTTTTTCCTTGATTTGCATTATTCATTAAGTAATCAAAAAACTTTTTCTGCTTACTTACCTCTTCAGTGGATATTAAATATGGAAGTGTGTTTTTACGTGATTTATTTTCAAGATATGGCTTTTTAGCATTAAGCCCCATATTGTCATTTGGAAGTCCATAGGTTATGCCTTTAATATTTATATTGTACTGAGTGCTATTATATATATTGGGAATTACATACTTTTTACTTTCCCTTCTATATTCCTCAATATCCGCCTCAAAAAATATCTTAAGATAATTTTTTTCTTTATTTTCCTCTCTAATTAAATTTTTTATATGTTCTTTAATCCATGTTTTATTTTTTTGAAGTTTTTCTTCATGAACTTTTCCAAATTCCTCTTCAACTTCCTTATACATTTTTTTCTTATTTTTATCTTTTTCATATTTTTTCATAGGATTTAGAAGTATATCATAGTATGCATCTATAATATCTTCTGTAAGCTTTTCCTTTATGCTGTCCTTCTTTATAAAAAAAGACAAATAATTATTGCTGTGAATTACTTTACTCGGATCGATTGGCTTGTTCATATCAATTAGCTTTGACAAATAATCCATTTCTGCAAACTTATCGTAGTAATCATAGGTCTTATCATTATTATTCTTAGTAACCTTAAATTCTTTTTCTACATCTCCATTTTCATTTACCAATAGATAAGTTCCTTCTTTTAAATAATAATCTTCAAAAATATAATCTTCCTTGTCTTCATCATAAATGCCATAAAATTTATCCATACAATCCTTAAGCATTTCTTATCACCTCCTACATCCATTTGTAGTTTACATATCCCAACCCTCTGCCATTCATCTCCAACAGTCCTACACCAAGTGCAAAATATAAAAGTTCTTGTGCTAATGAATTATTTGCTGCATATAAAGTCACTTTATCGCCAAGAAGTTTAACACTTTTATAGTTAACCGATATAGGTTTCTTATTGTTAAATTCAATCAAGTTAAATATTTCTATGTCTTCATCAATTTTTTTACCAGTAACTTGAATATATTTTTTTATTAAATTGTCTGTTAATCTTTTTTCAAATTCCTCTACAGAGTGATTATTTTTCCAATAGCCATCTTCGAACTTTTCTATACACGGCGTAATGGTGTATATTTTTTCTATATTCTTTTGAGAAACAACTCTTTTTTTCACTGTGAGAATCTTAAATTTATCAGTATATTCATTAACAAGCACCTTTTCAAAATGACTGCACAGCTTTTCATCTACAGTTCTTATTTGAAAACTATATATTCTTCCCTTAAAATAAACTTTGTTTCTTTCAATTGGGTACAATGCGTTAAATACGTATTTTTTGTAGGTATTTGTTTCATGAAATTCTGCCAATTCTGAATTTTTAGTAAAACTTTTATCTATTAGTTCTGCTATTGATTGAAGAACACTTTTTTCTTCTATATTTTCAAGAAGATATACTTTTAAAGAAATTTCATATACTTTTATCAATTTTATTCACCTCCCTGCAATATTAAAATCTCAATTCTATAAAATACCTACATTAAATCAAATATTTTATGGAGGATATCATTTGTTTATTACTCTTAATCTTTTGTAAATTGCTTTATAATTATATTTTATATCTCCATAAATGGAATTTCAATACTTTTTTAAAAAAATATATCAATAAATTTGATGATTAATAAAAAAGGAACTGCAATGGCATTGTTACAATCATTGCAGTTCCTTTAAATTCTACATTACATGTTGATATTCAAATTCTATAAAAAAATATATCAAAAAATTATTTAAATACATATTATGTTATTGTTCATAATTGGTTTAATACATTATTTCTTTGGCATCTAAATATTTTGTTCATGAAGTCATATGCACTCTCGCGCAAACTCTAGATGTGTACATCTTATGTTATTGTTCAACATTAATAGCTTTGACAACAGAATACAATAAATTAAAATTTAAATACATCCTATGTTATTGTTCAACATATTA
>NZ_FWXH01000046.1 GCF_900176305.1 Clostridium acidisoli DSM 12555 | reverse complement strand
GCTTATGCTTGGTTTTACAGTATTGTTTAACTAAGCATTTGCTTATTAAAAATTGTCTGTGCAGGTGTGGCGGAATTGGCAGACGCACTAGACTTAGGATCTAGCGCCTACGGCATGGGGGTTCAAGTCCCTTCACCTGCACCAAATTTAATATGCGGGAGTGGCTCAGTGGTAGAGCGTCACCTTGCCAAGGTGAACGTCGCGAGTTCGAATCTCGTCTTCCGCTCCAATACAATATGCGGGTGTAACTCAATGGTAGAGTGTCAGCCTTCCAAGCTGATTACGAGGGTTCGATTCCCTTCACCCGCTCCATAATATGCGTTTTTAGCTCAGTTGGATAGAGCAACGCCCTTCTAAGGCGTGGGCCGGGGGTTCGAATCCCTTAAAACGCACCAAAGTAACTTCTTTTAAAGAGGTTACTTTTTGATTTAACAAAAAATAGGATATATTAATAAAAACTGTGGATAACTTTTATATTATCCACAGTTTTTTAATAGATATAAACACATTTCTGTTAATAATTTTTTTAAAAGCGTATATTTTGTACTTGAATTAATAAATTTATCAACATATAGTGGTGTTTATAATGTGGATAAGTTATCTACAAAGCTAAACCCTTGTATGAAAAGCTTTTAGCATTAAAAACAGTAATTGTGCATAACTTATCAACAGGGTGTGTTAATATATACACATTTGTAGTATACTTTGTGGAATAGTATACTAATATGTATGTAATAAGGAGTAGAATGTAATAATATGAGAATAGATAAAAATGTTTTATGTGCGGAGTTTATAAATAGACCTAATAGATTTAAGGCATACGTTAAACTAAATAATGAAGTTGTGATGGTACATGTGCCCAACACAGGAAGATGTAAAGAAATATTGATACAGGGCTGTACAGTTCTTTTAAGAGAGGAAAATGGGATAAATAGAAAAACTAAATATGATTTAATTGCAGCTTTTAAAGGAGATAAACTTATTAATATTGACTCTCAAATACCTAACAAGGTTGTTGAGGAGGCTTTAAAGAAAGGAAATATATGTGGACTAGAAAAATATAAGAAAATAGAGAGAGAAAAGACCTTTGGCAATAGCAGATTTGATTTTAAACTTACAGATAATAAAGAAAACATATATTATCTTGAGATAAAGGGGGTTACATTAGAGGATAGAGGTATAGCTAAATTTCCAGATGCACCAACGGAGAGAGGGTGCAAGCATTTACTTGAACTTATTGAAGCTAAGAAGCAGGGATTTTCAGCAGGTGTTTTGTTTTTATTACAAATGGATAATATGAAACAATTTATGCCATATGATATAATGGATAAAAATTTTGGGGATGCACTTAGAAAGGCAAATGAAGCAGGTGTTGATATTTTTGCATATGAATGTGAGGTTGGTATGGAAAATATAACTTTAACTAAGTCAATTAAGGTAGTTTTGTAAATTTGAAAGCGTATATACATTATGGATTTTTTTAATTATAATATTTTTTGAGGATGAATAAAGTAAACAGGAGGAATAATTATTATGAAGTTTATATACTGCCCTATATGTGGAGGACGGCTTGAAGAAAAATATAGTTATGATGAAGGTGGAGTGCCATACTGTCCAATAGATGATATTATGTATTTCGATACTCCTAAACCATGTATAATAGTTGCTGTGGTTAAGGACAATAAAATGTTATTGATGCTTAGACAAAATTATACATTTAAAGATTCTAAGGTTCTTGTTTCTGGATATGTAAGTAATGGCGAAGAAGTTGAAGAAACAGTTTTAAGGGAAGTTAAGGAAGAAACCGGCATAATCGCAAAAGATCCAAAATATTTAGGAAGTTACTATCTAAAAGCTAAAGAAATAGTAATGCTTACGTTTATGGCGAAATATGAGGCTGGAGAAATAATTAGCTCAGAGGAAGTAGATTGGGCTGGATGGACCAATATAGAAAATGCTATAGATGAAATGGGCGAAGATACAATAGGTAAAAGTGTAGTAAAAATGGTATTAGAAGAAATAAAAAATGTCCGGAATTAGAAGCATGCTATAATAATTCTGGACATGATGTACTTATTCTTTTTCTATAGTGACAGCAGTACCATAACACAAAACTTCTGTTATTCCTGATGCAATTTCATTGGCATCGTATTTCATCCCAATAATGGCATTAGCCCCAAGAGAACTAGCATGTTCAAGCATGTTTTTAAAAGCGTCCTCTCTTGTTTGTTCGCAAAGCTTAGAATATAGTGAAATATCACCACCTACAAGGCTTTGAAAGCCAGCGCCGATATTACCAAATAGACTTCTTGAACGAACAATTATTCCTCTTACTATTCCGTGGTTTTTTATTACTTTATATCCTTGAAAGTCAAAGGCTGTAGTTACAAAATTCTTGTCCATAAGTATTCACTCCCCTTATAATTTTTTTATAAGATATCTTTAAGTATAAGAAATATAAATAAACAATATAACTAATTGAAGGATTTGTCAACGATATTAAAAAATGTGAAAAATATTAATATTTTAAATATAGAAAATTAATCTATAAAGTGATAATATGATTTTATAATATATGTAAAGGTTAGAGAAGATTTTATTGTAGAGGTGAGATAATGGCAAATAAATATGTCCCAGATGTAAAAGGTACACTAAGAAGTCACATGATAGAATTGCCATCAATAATAAGAAATGCCAGTGGTATAAGGGTTTTCGGCAAAAGATTAAAATCATTTGTGTTTTCAACTGATGTTGCAATAATAAGAAATACGAATGCAGACGCTGTAATTGCAGTTTATCCGTTTACACCACAACCTGTTATAACATCGGCACTTCTAATGGCTGCCGATGTTCCAGTTTTTTGCGGGGTAGGTGGAGGACTTACAACAGGGAAAAGGGTTATAAATCTGGCTCTAGATGCTGAATTTAAAGGGGCTATGGGAGTTGTATTAAATGGCCCAACTCCAAATGAAGTATTAAGGCAGGTAAGAGAAACAATTGATATACCAATTGTAGTAAGTGTGCTTTCAGAATATGAAGATATACAATCAAGGATAGATTCAGGAGCTACAATTTTAAATGTTTCTGGTGCTAAAAGAACCCCTCACATAGTAAGGATGATAAGAGAACAATTTCCTGAATTCCCCATAATAGCAACAGGAGGCAATACAGAGGAATCTATAAGAGAAACCATAGATGCTGGTGCAAATGCAATCACATATACTCCAGAAGCCAGTGGTAATATATTTAGCGAAATAATGGATACTTACAGAGATAGATACAAGGAACTAGAAAATAGACAAAAATGAGGTGTAATAGTGATTAAAGAAGAAGCTAATTGCAAATATTGTCCAGAGTTTTTGGAAGGTAATTGCGATAAAAATGTGCAGGATTGTATGTGCAAAAAGTGTCCAAGAAATTTAGGACAGTGCTTAACTACAAGATATTGTAGAGAAACAGAATCAATACTTGCATAAATAAAAGTAAAGGGTAGTGAGAATATGGACAAATGTGTAGAAAATAAATTAAATGAGCTTAGAGAATATCTGAAAAAAATAGAATATATTAATAGTTCTATAGCATTACTACAATGGGATAGCATGATAAATATGCCGAAAAAAGCAATACAGTATAGAAGTCAGATGTTAGGCTATTTGTCTGGAGAAAGTTATAAACTCTCTACATCAGAAGAAATTAAAGGGTATATAGAGTATTTCAAAGACATAGATGGACTTAATGACACGGAAAAGGCAATTATATCAAACATTAGAAGAGAATATGAAAGAACTAAGAAGATCCCTGAAAAGGAGTACAAAGATTACGTTATGGATGGATCATTATCAGGTTCGGCATGGGAAGAAGCAAAAGAGAAATCTGATTTTAAAATTTTTGAACCTCATTTAAAAAAGATGGTTGAATATAATCAAAGGTTCGTAGAGTATTGGGGATATGAAGGTAATAAATACAATGCTCTTTTAGATATTTATGAGCCTGGTATTAATACAGAAAAGTTAGATGCTCTATTTGGCCAGCTTAGAGATGCTATTGTAAAACTTTTGAAAAAAATTAGAGAATCACAGTATAAGCCAAATACGGAGTTTTTTACTAAGAGTTTTAGTAAAGAGTCACAAGAAGTTTTTGCTAAAAAGATAATGGATAAGATGGAATATGACTATAAAGGGGCAGGTAGATTTGATGAATCTGTGCACCCATTTACCACTAATTTTGGCAATAAAGATGTAAGAATAACCACTCATTATTACGAAAACGACTTTAGATCAGCTTTATTTAGTTTTATTCATGAATCTGGGCACGCAATTTATGAACAAGATATCCCTGATGATTTACAAGGAACTTTATTAGCTACAGGTGCATCTATGGGTATTCATGAGTCTCAGTCTAGATTTTATGAAAACATTATAGGAAGGAGTAAGGCGTTTTGGGAGTTTTTTTATCCGAAAGCTTTAGAAATATTCCCTCAATTTAAAGGTGTAACACTAGACGAGTTTTATGATGGAATCAACGATGTTAATCCATCATTAATAAGAACAGAAGCAGATGAGTTAACATATAGTTTACACATAATAATAAGGTATGAAATTGAGAAGGCCCTTATAAATGGAGATATTGAGGTTAAAGATTTACCTAGAATTTGGAATGAAAAATATAAAGAGTATTTAGGCGTTGAATCTGAAAATGATGCTGAAGGTGTGCTTCAGGATGTTCATTGGTCAGATGGAAGCTTTGGATATTTTCCAAGTTATGCTCTTGGAAATTTATATGGTGCTCAATTTTTAAAAAAAATGGAGGAAAATATACCTGAGTTGTTTACTGAAATAGCTAAAGGAAACCTAAATATAGTTCATAATTGGCTAAAAGACAATATACACAAATATGGAGCAATTTATAAGCCAGTAGATTTGATTAAAAAAGTAACTGGAGAAGAGCTCACAGCTAAATATTTTATTGATTATCTAAATTCAAAATATACAGGTATATATTCAAAATAAAATTAATATAAGTATAACTTAAGAAATTTTACACATACTAGAAATAGTATGTGTAAAATTTTTTTTAGGTGGTGCTTATTTATGATAGAAAATGAAATGAAGAGTGTTGTTGCAGAAAACTGCGAGGAGTATAATCCTAAACTCAAAATTTCAGCTATGAGTGTAGGAAAATCATGCAATAGCTGTGGAAATTGTGTGAATTTTAAAGGTGAGAAGTGTGTAAAAGGATTGTATGAGGATATAAAAGATATAATAAGAATAAATTAAAAAATCAAAAAAAATTATAAAATATGTTAAAAATTGAGTTTAGCATATTGTGGACACGAGGATCATGTGATATAATGTAAACGTACACAACAAATATACATTATTCACTTTTTTCCACGGGGTACTCGAGGCGAGAGGACAGTTGGGATATAAAAGTTTAATTATGGGTTTATTAATGTTTTCATGGGTTTAAAAATGGTTTATGTGTTATTTACCTATTGGGGGATGGGGACTTTAATACAATAAACTAAATAGGTAAAGCTACGGGATTAATAAAGGAAAAGGTTTACCTAAGTTTAACATGCAGTTAATGGGTATAACTGCACTGTAAAAAAGACTACAGCTTGTGCACTGTAGTCTTTTTGCTTTAAGAAAATTTGACTTTAACTGTATAAATGGAGCCTTTAGTATTAACTATTGATTTGATTAAGTTAACCATAGAACTTTCAGAGTTAGATATTGCAGTATTATAATATTGTTTTTCTAACATTTTTTCTCTCATTTTAGATTCAACTGTTTTTTCTAATAGTTGTTGATCCTCGGTGGACAACTTGATTTCTCCAAATCTAAGAAGACCTTTATCAGTATCTTCATAAGAGGTTTTGTCATGATTTATATTTATCATTTCAATGGCTGGATTTTTTATGGTTACAGTTATGGTATTTTCTTTTATATCTATATTTTTACTACTCAAAGTGGATAGATCTATAGAATAAAGACCAGTACCTACAAAATTTATGTTTTGTATCTTCTTAAATATACTCCAATCTCCCCAACTGTTATCAACTGTTATCTTCTCATTAAGTTCAACTTCAGTAGTTATAAGTTTTTGTTTTTGTTTAATAGCACTAACCAAGGTTTCTTTGGATATAAACTTTTTAGAACCATCTTCAGTTTTTGATATTGTCCAAGTCTTTGAAGAGGAGTTAGGTAGAACATATATCCTATATGCAATGCCAAAACCTACAATGAGACATAATACAATTAAGAGTATCGTTCTTTTTTTTAAAGCTAATTTCATTAAATTTACCACCATCCTAATTGTGAGGTTTTTTCTTATATTAACTTATATTCTACCATAAATATAGTATTGAAAATGTAAAAAAAATAAATATTTTGTAAATGAAACATGCTTTTTACCAGTTATTTAAGAAGTCATATAAAGCTGGGTATACATTTAAAGTAGACATAAGATTTATGTATGAATCCATTAATGCGTCATTATCTTCTTTTACCTTTAAAGCTCGTATCATTAGATTCTTAGGAGTTTCAAGAGGTGAAATATATTCAACTACAGAAACATCATAACCTTTAGCTTCTAACATAAGGCTTCTCATACCATCAGTAAGAACGTCAGCAAGTCTTGTTTTAAAAACACCATATTTGGTTATATCTTTAAATGGCTCATATTTGTATTGACTTAAAAATTCTTTATGGCAGCAAGGCACAGCTATTATGACGTCTGATTCAAGACGTATTCCAAGGGCTAATGCCATATCTGTTGCAGTATCACAGGCATGCAGTGAAATAACCACATTTATATTTTTGTTAGGACAATAATCCTTAATGTCCATGGCATGAAACTCCATATTTCTATATCCAAGATTGTTTGCCATATTTTTAGAAGCTGAAATTACAGTTTCAGAATGATCAAGACCTATAAAGTGACATTTTATCTTTTTAACTTCTGTAAGATAATAGTTAAGTACAAAAGTTAAGTAAGATTTTCCACAACCACAATCTAAAATGTTTATAATTTTATTTCTGGGAAGTTTATCTAAAATGCCTTCTAGAAGTTCAACATACCGATCTATTTGATTATATTTTCTAATCTTGTCGTTTTTGATTTTACCATCTTTAGTCATTATTCCGATTTCTTTTAATAGAGCATCTGCCATTCCAACTTTTATATAATAGTTACGATTTAGAAGTGAGGAAGTTTTTAGAGGCTTATCAGCATCATTGTCTTCTTTAACAGAAACATTAGACATCCTTACATTCTTGTTATCTGCAGTAATAACTACATTTGTACCCCTTTCTTTGTACGTAAATTCCACCGCATCATATTTTTCAGTTTCACATATTATTTTGTCCAAAAGATCTTCAATAGAATAGCATTCAGTTTTTCCATTAAAATTATATTTTATAATATCATTCTCATATAAGCCAATACCATTAAATTCTTTCAAACCAGCAGTATATTTAACGGTTATACCATTAAATATAGAACTATTTTCAGTGAACCTATTCTGTAGTCCTACAAGGAAAAGTTTAAGCTTGCTTAAATTTTGTTTGTTCATAATAATCACCATATACCTTTCTAAAAAACAATTATGTCCTTAAATAAATCATAAACATATTATGATTTATTAATAGTATGCTGTAAAGGTATTTTAATTATTTTAAAAGTTAAAAATGGAACATATGATATAATGTTAGCTGTTATATGTTTAAATTATTATAGTGAAGTGAAGAAAAAATTATAATAGACGATATTATAAATAAGTATTTCATTGAATGGGAGAAGACAATGATTAAAGAGTCAAATATAACTATGGAACTTGCAAATGGTAAAACAAGAGAATATATAATTAGAGATAAACTTAGAATAACTATAGGAAGAATAACTATAATTGATATATCTAAAGAAAATAAATATTGTCTTGCTAGAATAAAATTTTATAGGCATGATTATAAAGGTGCGCAATTTTTAGAGGAAAGTCTTAAGCTGTTTATAACATCACTATTTAAAAATGAAAACATAAATAAGATTAATATTATAGTAGATGAAGAAATTAGTACAAGACCTTTCATAAGTGCAGGCTTCACTCTTGAGGGAATATTAACCAACAGCATTTATTACAATAAAATATATAAAAATGAAATAGTTTTTGGAATAGACTCTAACACAAATAGTATTCTCAGTACTGTTAATATTTTAAGGTTATATGGGAAAAATATAAATTTAAAAATATTAAATGTTGATGATGCAAACGATATGCTTGATTATTATATTAGAAACAAGGAACACCTTAGAAGATATGAACCTAGTAGAGACGAAAGCTTTTATTCCTTGGAAGCTCAAAAGCAAATATTAGTTGAAAATTATAAACAATTTTTAAATGGTGTAGGTGCTTGTTTTGGAATATATAAGGATAATAAGCTTATAGGTAAGATACAACTGTCAAATATTGTATTTGGTGTATTTAAGAGTGGAATCGTTGGATATTCTATGGATAGAGTATATCAAGGAAGAGGTTACATGAAAGAGGCATTAAAGATATTAATGGAATATGCATTCAAGGAAATGGGACTTCATAGAATAGAGGCATCTACCTTATTAGACAATGTAAGATCACAAGGGGTATTGAAGAGTTCAGGTTTTATGGAACTTGGAGTAAATAAGAAGTATCTTTTTATAAATGGTCAATGGAAAGACCACATAACTTTTTATAAAATAATAGAAGGATAACAATATAGCAGTATATTAATGAAATGATTTGTATTAAAATAGGAGGTATTTATATGTATACCTTACCTAGTGTATCAACAATCATAAACAACCGAATTCACGAAAAATATGGAGCATTTGTGGTATAATTTAAATAGATAGAGATTAAAGGACAAAACAGTATATATATTTATGGTATTATAAAACACGTCGCAAGTGACAAGCTGCAAATCAACATAAAAAAACATGTTGACAAAGAGTTTGAAACCGTGATATACTATATAAGCTGTCAGATGACAGCGCAGTGATCTTTGAAAATTAAACAGAGTATAAGAATTAAGTAAACCAGCAAATTCTTTTGATGTTAGAAATAACATTAGATAATAAATTAAGCGAAATGAGCTTAATCAAACTTTTAATTGAG
>NZ_FWXH01000002.1 GCF_900176305.1 Clostridium acidisoli DSM 12555 | reverse complement strand
TTCAATCCCTGTCACCCCGACCACATAAAAATATGCGGGTGTAACTCAATGGTAGAGTGTCAGCCTTCCAAGCTGATTACGAGGGTTCGATTCCCTTCACCCGCTCCAAAAGATGCGTTTTTAGCTCAGTTGGATAGAGCAACGCCCTTCTAAGGCGTGGGCCGGGGGTTCGAATCCCTTAAAACGCACCATTAAAAACTTATTAAATATTATATGCGCTTTTAGCTCAGTTGGTAGAGCACCTGACTCTTAATCAGGGTGCCCAGGGTTCGAGTCCCTGAAGGCGCACCATATGGTGGGTATAGTTCAGTTGGTAGAGCGCCAGTTTGTGGATCTGGATGTCAAGGGTTCGAGTCCCTTTATCCACCCCATTTAAATTAAATATTGGGATGTCGTCAAGCGGTAAGACACAGCACTTTGACTGCTGCATTCGTAGGTTCGAATCCTGCCATCCCAGCCAAAATTAAATATGGTTTACTAGCTCAGTTGGTAGAGCACATGACTTTTAATCATGTTGTCCGGGGTTCGATTCCCCGGTAAGCCACCAATGTGCAGGTGTGGCGGAATTGGCAGACGCACTAGACTTAGGATCTAGCGCCTACGGCATGGGGGTTCAAGTCCCTTCACCTGCACCAATTAATTAGTTATGTTACAATATTATTGTTTAAACACAAGAATTCGAATTCCTATAGATTAAAACATAGAATGTAAATTACTTAAGTAATATTAAATTTTGCGGGAGTGGCTCAGTGGTAGAGCGTCACCTTGCCAAGGTGAACGTCGCGAGTTCGAATCTCGTCTTCCGCTCCATACATGCGGGTGTAACTCAATGGTAGAGTGTCAGCCTTCCAAGCTGATTACGAGGGTTCGATTCCCTTCACCCGCTCCATATAAACAAAAGAAGAAAAGGCTTAGAGTTAAACTTATGGTTTAGGTCTGAGCTTATTTTAATACAATACAATAATATATGCATCCATAGCTCAGTTGGATAGAGTTACAGACTTCGAATCTGGGGGCCGGGAGTTCAAGTCTCCCTGGGTGCACCAGAACCATTAATACAAGCTGATTTACAGAAATGTAATGAAGCTTGTATTTTGCTTTTAACACACTTTTAAACACAGTTAAGTCTTATTGTATGTTTAAAAAGAATGAACTTGAAACAATTCTATATGAAGGAAAATAAGTATTGATAAGAACCCACCTTTCGCACGACCTTATATGGACAATGTTTAATTTTGGCTACATCTTAATTATTGTCACGATTCTAAAATATAAACAGTAAAGTTAAAGGCTTAAATGGAGATGGCTAACATTTAGTAAAATTGGTTATAAAATAGTAATATTTATTATTTATGATAAACTTCTGCACCTTTAATCCATTCTTCAGGATGATTCATTGTCCATTGTAATTCATCTAAAAATATCTTTATGTGATAGCCATCCACTGCAGCATGATTAACAGTAATAGATAAAGGCATAGTAATTATACCATTCACTTCAGTAAATCCTCCAGATTCAAAGATTGGTGCATAATAATTCTTTGCATTTTGCAAATGCATGGACAAGCTATTAAAAGTAAACCATGGACTACAAGCTATGATATAGTTATTAGAAGGTGGTGTTCCCTTTGATGACATAATACCATGACTCTCTCCATGCTGTGCCATGTCTGAAATATAAATTTTATAAAATGCCTCAAAATCATCATCATATTCTGTCCAAAGAAATGTTATTGTTTTGTCATCCTCATGCAATATTGGGTAAAAAGGAGCTCGACAATCCCAATATCCTAACACATCATCTTGAATTGCCATAAGAAATTCCTTTTGTTTTCTAATAGCTCTGGTTACCAGGTAAAGATATGTAGGAAAGAATTTCAATCCTTTACTTTTTAATGTATTTCTAAGGATTGTGACATCCATTGTTATGCTAATAGAATAAATAAGTGTTGATACTGTTTCTGTAAAATAAGTATATGTTTGTGCTCTTGGCCATGTCTCCATGTCAATGATATGAAAATCTGTATTCATATATTCCTACCTCCGTTTAATATAAATTAATACAACTCAAAACCAAATTAATCACATTGGTCTATTGATATACTTAAAGTATATCATGCTTACATAAACTCATAAATTATCATTTTTATAACAGATATTTAAACCAACAGCCCTAATGCTTATGTCTCTATAGGATTCAGTTATATCAATGTTTTAAAGAAAGTCTGTGTTATTTATGTTTTTACATAAAAACAACGCATTTTAACTTCATATCTGCGGTTTGGCAGACAATTGTAAAGGCATTCATATATTGTTAATTTGTGAATTATTTGTTACAATATAATAGAAAATTCTTTATAGGGAGTGACTTAAAATCATGAAAAGACATATTAAAATTTTAACATTGTGCTTATTAGCACTTATTTTATTAGCAGGATGTGGCACTAATACTGTAGCAAGTAATTCTAAAAAGGCAAAGGCAAAACCTAAAATAAAAGTTACCGCACAATTGGTTGTAAATAAACTAAAAGAAAAAGAAGGACAATACATGACCAATATAAGTACTGTAACAGCAGAAAATGATCCTAATAAACTTTTAGGAAGACCAAACCAATATACTGAAAAAATTACATGGAGTGATAGTAGATCACAAAATTCTAATGTTGATTGTTCTATTGAATTATTTAAGAATAAAGCAGATGCAGATAGCAGGAAAAAGTATCTAGAAACTGTTATTAAATCAATGCCTATGTTAACACAATACATAGAACAAAAAAATAATGTGTTAATAAGGGTAGATGGCGTGTTAACACCAAGTCAAGCAAACGAATATATAAATGTTTTTAAATAAATGGATATATAAAAATTATCTTATTGCAGTGGGTAATTAAATCTTTACAGACTATACTTAAATTTGACATAAGACTGTCATAAATAAACACTACAATGTAAACATAAAGATTACCCCTTTAATATATATTTTTAAGCATTTGGTTAATTCCAGGTGCTATTTTTTTATTAAACAATAATTAACATAAAATAGATTAAAATTGTTGCAAAAAATAAAGCTTAGTGCTATAATTACCTACATGATTACCCCTTTAATATATTTTAAGCATTTGGTTAATTCCAAGTGCTATTTTTTTATAGTATTATTTTTTAGTATATAAGCATACTATTTCTGAGGTGAATAATATTGTTTCAACCTAAAAGAATTATATTTGAAAAAGCAGCATTAGAATACAAAACAGGAAGAGATATTTTAGAGTATTTTAAAGATAAAGATATACAATTAATATATTCTAAAAGTGGAAGGGTGACACAAATACCAGAAGATACGGCTTCTAAAATGTATTTTGAGGGGAAGAATACTTTGGTAGTAGGGGTAAGAAAATCTTATAAATTTCAATCATGTAAACCATCAGCACATTATCAGTTGCCATTAGTAAGCGGATGTATGGGGATGTGTGAGTATTGTTATCTTAATACGCAAATGGGTAAAAAGCCATATACTAAGGTTTATGTAAACATAGACGAAATATTGAACAATGCAGATAAATATATTGAAGATAGATTACCAGACGCTACAATATTTGAAGGAGCAGCGACTTCTGATCCGATTCCTGTTGAACCGTATACTGGAAATCTTGGAAGAGCTATAACTCATTTTGGGAAAAGTAATAACGGATATTTTAGATTTGTAACTAAATTTACAGATGTAGAGAATATTCTTAATTTAACTCATAATGGAAGAACAACCGTAAGATTTAGTGTAAATACAAATAAAATTATAAAACAATTTGAGCATGGGACTCCTAAAGTAGAGGATAGAATTAAAGCAGCAATGAAAGTTTTAAATGCTGGATATAATTTGGGATTTATAATTGCACCTGTGTTTTTGTATCCTAATTGGGAAGACGAATATAAAGGTATCATAGATAAAATTGGAAGTAACTTTATCAATTCGCATATCTCTTTTGAAATAATATCTCATAGGTTTACTAAAAGGGCAAAAGAGAATATCTTAACAGTATATCCAAAAACAATATTACCTATGGAAGAGGAGACAAGAAAATTTAAATTTGGTCAATTTGGATATGGTAAATACCTTTACAAAGATGAAGAAATAAATTATATGAAAAGATTTTTTAAAGAAAATATAAGAAAATATTTCAATGAGGCAAGTATAAATTACATTATATAAGAGCCTTCACATAATGTGAGAGGTTCAATTTTTTTGTGAAAAGAACGTACCTTTCGATACGTTCTTATAAAGGATTATTTAAAATTGCTGTTTTATGGCTTGATAAAATATAAAAATTTATTGTAATTCTAAATAAAATGTGATATTAAAATCAATCCTCCAACTATCCAACAGTAAAAAGAAAATGGACGCATAGCATTAACTTCCTTTTTATTAAACCAGCGCATCAATATAGTAACACTTATTAGGGCACATATACCAGCTGCAATTCCTCCAATAATAGAAGTATGTAATAGTGGACGATTAGCGGATTTAAATAGTTTTGGCACTTCAAGTATTGCTGCTCCGCCTATAATAGGAGTAGCAAGTAACATTGAAAATCTAGCTGATTCTTCATGTTTTAGACCCATACCAAACCCAGCAGTCATACTAGCACCAGACCTTGAAAAACCAGGAATAAGTGCCAATGATTGAAATAGACCTATTATTGCAGCTTGGCTGTAACTTAAATCTTCTATATCTTTTTTACCCTTTGAAGCAGTACTTTCACCTACAAATAATATAACTCCATTTACAATTAAAAATATAGAGGCAACTAGGGCACTTCCAAATAATGCTGTTAATTTCTTTTCAAAAATAAATCCTATTATTGCTGCTGGGATTGTTCCTACAATAATTAAAAATAATAATTTTTTAGAATCTTTACTGTCAAAAATAGATTTTATTATCTCTTTCCAATCTTTCCAAAAGAAGATAAAAAGTGCGATAGATGTACCTAAGTGCATCATAACTACAAATGGAAGAAACTTTTCCTTTAAGAATACAGGGTCAAGCTTCCAACCTAAAACATAAGGAGTAAGTACTGAATGTCCAGCACTACTAATAGGAAATAATTCTGTTATTCCTTGTACAATTGCTAATATTAAAGTTTGTATAATTGTCATTTATAATTTCACCATCCTTTGTTAGTCAAACTTAATTGTAGTAAATTACAGCCCTAAATTCAATATTAATGACTTAAATATTAGGATTGTTTATGTAAAATTAACATTGTTCTTTCTTTTACATAATTGCAATTGTAATTGTTAATGTTTTATAGGATAATAACTTATACAAAAAATATTTTCTGAAGATAAAATGAAAGTTTATTAGGAGGAGGCTACTATGTTAAAGGAATTTAAGGAATTTGCAATTAAAGGAAATGTAGTAGATTTGGCTGTTGGTGTTGTTATTGGAGGTGCTTTTAGCAAAATAGTTACCTCTATGGTAAATGATATAATTATGCCATTAGTAGTTACACTAACTGGCGGAGTTAATTTTACATATTTAAAAGTTGTCATTAAAGAAGCTCACGGAAAAGATTCAGCAGTTACCATTAACTATGGAACTTTTATTCAAAATAGTATTGATTTCTTAATTGTTTCGTTTTCTATTTTCTTATTTATAAAATTAATAAATAAGCTTAAAAGAGAAAAGAAATCAGAAATTGTTGAAACAGAATTAAAACCGTCCGAGGAGGTTTTATTACTTCGAGAAATAAGAGACTTACTGAAAAAATAAAAAATGTAAAATAAAGTTTATCAATAATAATGTGATATAATATTCATAAAAGTTAGGCAACTATAGTAAAATATTACAATACAACTATCGGTTTAGAAAGGAGAACTTTGTATGCAAGGTATGTATGCTACTGGAATTATCAGCATAATTAATCTAATAATTATTTTAGTTTTATTGGGATTTTTTATTTATGGGTTCGTGCTGTTTGTAAAACTTGCTAAAAGAGGAATTAAAGCACTTGATATTTACATAAATGAAAAGAATAATAATAAATTGTAGGTACACATGTTTTTATTAAGTTAAAAAATTATAAGACATAAAAAAGAAAGCCCAGGAGGATTAATCTTAGGCTTTCTTTTTTTGTAAACTCAATGTAAAATTTATATAAAATACAAGCATGTATTTAAAAAGTATTATATCCAAAAATCATAAAAATATACAGACATATATTAAAATTTCACTATTAAATCTATCATACATTTATAATATTTTAAACAATAATAAGTAGTAGCCAATGGGATTTTTTCCTATTAAGTAGGTAACGAAATAATAAATATGTCTGTATTATATACTATGTTATAAGTATATAAAAAGTTACATAAAAAAAGTACAATCGAAGGCACGCTATTATATTAGTAGTGCATAAATATAGAAGATTACGACATACTAACAGCAGGTAGGTTATGTAAATAAAATATTTATAGAGGAAGTGTTTTAAAGTGATAAAACTTAAAACTTTAAAAAAGCCAGCCATCATACTGTTAGTTTTTGTTATACCGGTATGTTTAATTTCTGGATGCAATAATAGAAGTTATTCTAATTCTGAAAATTCAGCACAAAAATTAGTTGAAAAGGAACCCAATAAAGACCAA
Organism: Clostridium acidisoli DSM 12555; assembly: GCF_900176305.1. GTDB lineage: Bacteria > Bacillota > Clostridia > Clostridiales > Clostridiaceae > Clostridium_I > Clostridium_I acidisoli. Next base: position 1,015,886 of record NZ_FWXH01000002.1, on the reverse strand, counting down.
GTTAAAAAAAGCTATGATAGTGCACTTCAAACATTAGTAAATGATGCCACAATAACTAAAGATCAGGCTACAACAATATTGAATGCTCTTATGTCAAACGTAAACAATGTGGGTAAGGAAAGTAAAGAAAAGTCAAAAGAGACTTTAAATAAATTAGTAGAAAATAAAACTATCACACAGCAACAAGCAGATAAAATAATGGATGTTTTAGAAATAAATAAGTAAAAGACAAGAATAGCCAAATCGCTACCACTTATTTACTTTTACATAAGGCTATGTTTTAATATAATGTTGAAATATAGCCTTAAAAAATTATAGGTTGGATTGTCCACCTATAATGCTTAATATTAGAAATTTATGAAATTGCAAGTTTTCTCCTTGGTGAATAATATAAGAAGAACACAAACCATAAATTGAATAATAGAGTTATAGCATACCTGTCTAAATATAACGTCTCACTTTGTTCATATATTTTATATATTCTTCTCCGAATTTCTTAATACACCATCTTTCTTCTGAAAGAATAATCCAGTGTGCGGATACTTGAAAACCGATTAATAATGCAAGTAATATCAACGAATGTGTTAGCAATACACACCCTAAAAAATAAATAAAATATGCAATGTACATAGGATTGCGGGATACTCGGTATAATCCGTTTAAATTTATTCCATTCATTTTAGGCTTAGCATAATTTACTACAGATACAGCATATAAAATAATTCCTAAACTATATATTACTAAACCTATGTAAAACCAATCAGAGTTAGTTTTGATTTTGAGTAATAATAGGTATAGTAAAATAAGGACGGTTGTAATTTGATAAACCCAGAATGCTACTTTTTCTCTTCCGATTAATGGAGCAAAGAAACCCGCACGTTTAAGTGATTCTTTGTCTATTATACTTAAAATCCCATACCTAATAAGTATTAGTGGTATTACTGTCAAAAATGCATTCATTTTACCCCACCTTTTAGTTTTTTGCTCTATAACATTTCTATTTTAGTTAGTTCGTCTTTTCTAACTATTGTTCATTAGATTATAGTCCTGTATAACACTTATTATAACATAAATTACAAAATATTACGCATACATTGGTTCTCTATTTTTTAAATCTTTTACTTTGGTATATGAATATGCTACATTGCTTTGAACTATAAAGTTTTTAGCCTTTATTATATCTTTATCAAATACTTGAAGCCATTTGAACCACTTAATATAATTACTTATGTATTTTGTTGCAACACCATTAAACCTATTCATCCACTTAGCGTATTTAAGCCACTTATCCAATGTTTTCTTACTTTTATAGGTCGCAGAATTAGTAAAGTCCGTAAAAGTTTTCTTACAAGATTTGCAGATATATCTTTAGACTTTTTTGCATAAATTGCTTTTATCTTAAATGATTCATTTACCTATATACTTAAAATTTTTAAGTATAAACCGTGATATTTATACAGACAATACAGTAAAAAGTTTAAATATGGAGGTTAAAATGGAAAGTGAAAAAGTGTATAATTTAGATGTTTTTTCTAGCATTCATGAACCATATTGGATTGAAACTACAAATGGAATAAAATATCATACTTTAAAAGATGATATAAATGTTGATGTTGCTATAGTTGGTGGTGGAATAACTGGATTAACTGCGGCATTCCTTTTAAAGAATAAGGGTCTAAAGGTAGCCATACTAGAGGCTAACAGGATTGCTCATGGTACGACAGGTCATACAACTGCAAAGATAACTTCACAGCATAATTTGATTTATGATAAAATAATATCTAAATTTGGAGAAGAGAAAGCAAGGCAATATGCAGAAGCTAATGAATCAGCTATTAAATTTATTGCAAATTTGGTAAAGGAAAAAAACATTGATTGTGATTTTTGTTGGCGTCCTGCATATGTATATACTCAATCCGATTATTATATAGGAAAAATTGAAAATGAGGTAAAGGCTGCTAGAGGGCTAGGAATAAAAGCATCTTATGAGGATAATATACAACTTCCTTTTAATATAAAAGCTGCTATTAAATTTGATAATCAGGCTCAATTTCATCCCTTAAAGTATTTACTTGCAATAGCAAAAGAAATACCTGGAAGTGGGAGTGAAATTTTTGAATTCACTAAGGTTGTGGATATTAAAGAGGCAGATAAGTGTACAGTATTAACGGAAAAAGGGAAAAAGGTAATTGCAGATAAAGTTATTATTGCATCACATTTTCCTTGTTATGATGGAAGATCAATGTATTTTGCAAGGATATATCCAGAAAGATCGTATGTACTTGGAATTAAAATTAAAGAAAAATTTCCAGAGGGCATGTTTATAACTGCTGAAGATCCAGTACATTCTCTTCGTTCTCAAAAGGATGAAGATGGTGAAATTGTTCTTATAGGTGGAGGAAAGCATAAAACAGGTAACCAGAGTCAAACCCAAATACATTATAAAAATTTAGGTGATTTTGCAAAAAAATCTTTTCATTTAGAAGAAATATTATATAGATGGTCTACACAAGATTGCATGACTGTAGATGATGTCCCTTATGTAGGGTATTGTTCATCTAAAACTTCTAATATATTTGTGGCTACAGGTTTTGGCAAGTGGGGAATGACTAACAGTACAGCAGCAGCAAATATATTAACAGATTTAATTGTAAAAGGAGAAAGTCCATGGTCACCAGTGTATAATCCATCCAGATTTGATATATCCGCTTCAGGTACAAAATTGGTATGTGAAAATGTGGATGTAGCAGAGGAGCTTATAAAGGGTAAAATTGCTCAAGCGCCTAAAGATGTAGAAATTAATATTGGTGAAGCTAAAATAATTATCGTTGATGGTGAGAAGGTTGGTGCATATCGTGATGAGAAAGGTGATTTGCATATGGTTGATATAACCTGTACTCATTTAGGTTGTGAATTAGTATGGAATGAAGCAGAAAAAACTTGGGATTGTCCTTGTCATGGTTCTAGATTTAGCTATGATGGTAGTAATGTGGAAGGACCAGCATTTAATACTCTGAAGCATAGAGGAGAATGGCCAAATAAAAAAGATGCTAATATATTTTAGATTTAAAGTTATAAATATATGGAATTATTGAGGATGTTATTGTAAAAAATTAATTGTGTAATGCTATATTATATAACGTACCATAGGTAATAGTTTTAAAGCTTAATTAGTATATTAAATAAAAGTTAATAATTATTATATTAAGTGAGGTAGATTATGTTATCAGGTATTAGTTTTATACAACAATCTCTTGAATTACATCTTTTCTTTGCACGAATTATGAAAGAACATTCATTTTTTTTAGAAGCAGGGTTTACACAAAAGAATTCAAGGTTTATTGATGAAGCGGATTCATTTAGAAGGGCCTTCGATAGATTTTTAGCAGATGTTGTATCGCTTTCTAATGGTGTTGTTAGGCCTAATGTACTGAAGTCTGGTGAAGTGGTAACCCCGTTTACTCTAAAGGCTGAAATGGTTTCGTCATATTTTACAGGAATAAATATTGCGACTGGTTTGACGAAAGCAGAAGAAGGGTTAAAGGGTAGCAATATAAAAGGAGATAGTAATGTTCTTGAGCGAAGAGTATACATGCTTAATGAAAGATCAAAGGATTTAGTTAAATCCTTAATACAGTTTAAGGCTATGGTATTATCAGATGTTCTGTCCTGTAGGATATTTACAGTTAATTATCCTTTACTTATAGATCATATTATGAGAGAAGCAAAATTTTATTTTTCTATAGTTCAAAGATTGCAAAATCGTGAACAAATTAATTTAGAACGAGAGGCTTATGAACAAGAAACATTCTGGAATAGAATTATGGCTGAGCACTCAAAATTTATTCGTGGACTTCTGGATCCAACTGAAAATGAACTTATAGATATTGCAAATAACTTTGGAAATGAGTTTGATAAATTGACAAAAGAAGCGAGAGAAGCTATGGAGAATACAATGCCCATTTCAAAAGTTACAGATGATAGCCTAAAAGCAACTGTAGAAATAAGTAAATTTAAAGCACAAGGTACCCAAGGATTGATAGAATGCAAGATTAAGTCAATAATAATACCATTATTAGGTGATCATACTTTACGTGAAGCAAATCATTATTTACGGTTGTTAAAGATATTTGAAAAATGACAAAAAATTAAACACACAAGCCTAGGCATGTGTGCAATATAGATTAAATAAAAAATAAAATTTATTTAAAGTGTTTTTTAGTGGTTACAGTGACAGAAGCATTTTGGCTTGGAATAACATTTTCATTAGGTCTTCCTTCAAACGGAATTCCAACTCCTTGAGCAGCTTCAAGTTTAAGTTTATTTAAGGCTTCTTTTGTTGATATTTTATTTTTACTTTTGTTTGCCATAATATATAACATCTCCTTTTTACTATATGTATGTAGTTTTGATAATACTATTACAGGTGGTTAGAGGTTAACATGGAATTTAAATATTAAAATGTAATGATTTTGGAAAAATAAATTTCAGGAACGTGAAAAATAGCTAAGTTATGACTTGGTTATTTTTAGAATGATACTATAGCAAAAGGGGAACGTTGAGTAACGTTCCCCTTTTGCTATAGTATCATTTTGTATTATTTTAGTATTAATACATATCATAATCGTCATAATAATCGTCATAATCGTCATAATAATCGTCATAATAATCATCATAGTAATCATCATGATATGGGTAAGCAAAAATAAATGGGAAAAAAGGAAATGGTCTACGGCGCCTACGATTCCTACGGCGTCTACGACGTCTAGGATAAGGTTGTTGTTGTGCAGGATAAGATGGCCTTTGTCTATTCATAAAAGGACAATTCATTGATTGGTTATCATCGTACATAGAAGAATTAATAGTATCAATAGTATCTCCTATAGGTTGTGTATATTGAGTAGTTGCATCATCTTGTTTTTTAGTGTCTAAAGTAGAAGTGTCATTTTCATTTCTATAAAACATATACTCCTCCGAGAAATAAAGTTATTTATATTTGTATTGTATGTTTTTATATAAATAAAGTTACAATAATAACAACATTCTTCATAATCAAAAATAATATATATATACATAAATTATTTTTAATATCTGAAAGTTTAAGAGGATTATCTGATTGTAGCATGTCCAATATTTTTAGGTAGAAAGAGTACTTCAATTGCTGGAAATAACATCAATAGAGCAAGAAATATAAAACCTAGTTCATATGCAGTAGTAATTGAAACGAAAATTTGTAGTAAATTAACAATAACCGTAATAAGGGATATTCCCATTCCTTGGGCCAATGTTGAAGTGACAGCATTTATAGTATTTGCACTATTTCGATTTTCAGGGGCTATTTCAGAAAAACTTAATCCATTGTAGGCAGTTAAGGCTAATGAACGTCCTACACCTGAAATTAATGCGAGAAACATTATCCAAATAGGAAAAGTATTGGTATGAATAAATGCTAAAGCAATCGATGTAATAAACACCATTCCAAAAGAGGATAATAAGGCATTTCTATAGCCTAGTTTACGAATAATTGGGTTCGTAAAAGGTTTTATTCCAATATTTCCAATAAAAATGAATAATACATAACTGCCTGCTTTTACTGCAGACCAATGAAAGACAGTTTGTAAAAAAATTGTTAGTATGTAAGGTAATGCCCCAACACATAACCACAAAATAGAACCACTTGTCTGGCAGATTCTAAAAGAAGTTATTTTTAACGAATCAAGTGAAAATAACGGATTGGGTGATGTTTTCAAATGTTTGAAAACCATAATGCCTAATATAATTCCTAAAACTATTAATATTAAAGCACTAAACCAATAATTTTTTCCATGAGTTGCTAGTTCGGCTCCGACTAGAATTATTCCAGAGGAAAAGGCAATTTCTATAAAACCTAATAGATCAAAAGCAGATGATTTATTCAAATTGTCTGTATCAATTAGTTTTATACCTATTAATGTAATAATTAAACCTATTGGAACATTAATAAGGAAAATCCACTGCCAAGTCCAGTAGGTAACAATAAAGCCGCCAACCAGTGGTGCTATTGCAGGAGCTATTAATGCAGGCCAAATTAGGTAACTAATCATTTTGAGCAACTTTGAGGCTGGTGTCTTTTCTAAGACAATTAGTCTTGCAGTAGGAGTCATGAGTGCTCCAGAAATTCCTTGTAAAATTCTCATTAACAATAGAAAATAAAAATTGGGTGCTAATGCGTTACTTAAGGATGTAACAGTAAATATAACAACAGCTATAATCCAAATTCTCTTTTTTCCAAATCGATTGGCCATCCATCCACTTAACGGTATAAAAATTGCAACGGTAATCAAATAAACACTGACTAGTAGAGAAATTGTTGACGAACCCGTATGAAAATATTGAGCCATTTTAGGGAGTGCAGTAGTTACAATTGTTCCGTCTAAAATCTCCATAAAGAGACTAGCAGCCATTAATAAGGCTATTTTTATTTCTTTTGACATTCTTTTCACCATTCTTTCTTTAGTTCTTGTTTAAAGTTTTCAATCCATTCAAGTGCCACATTGGCCTCTTGTAGTCTTAACTCTAGCTTTTTACTTGCATACCAGTGATCTTTTGAATCTTTCTCGGTTAATCTTTTAAGTGAATATTGTGTATCTTCTATAATGTACTTTTGTTCTTTATAGAACTCATCCAATAGAGCAAATTGTTCATCTAGAGAAAGATGCTGCATAACGTCAAGTTTTATTAAATAAATATCAGCATTATGTGCGCCATTTGGTACAGGCTGTTTCATTAGTTCAAAAAAACGTTTTTTACCCTTCTCTGTAATGGTAGTGATTTTTTTAATTTTTCCTTCTGAGCTCACATCGGTTATTTCTGCAAGACCGTCCTTCTCTAATTTTTCAAGTAGAGGATAAATTACGCCATAGCTGATTTTACGATGGCGTCCTAAAGAAGCTTGCATGGCACTACGTAAATCATAACCACTTTGAGGTTCTTCCATTAATTCACCTAAAATAAAAAGTTCATTCATCATTTTAATTCACTCCTATATATCTAAAAGATATATGCATTATATATCTAAAAGATATATAATGCAAGAGTTAAAAAAAGCTATGTACATTTATTAAGCGCATCCTATTGTAGTTTTTAAGTGTTTGTGTAACAATTTAAAAGTAGGTTAGCTTAGCATATTATTGACATTAGGCTAGTCTTAAAATTTTCTACAAAGGAGGAAAGACATGATGGAATCTAATAACAAGGCAATAAGATTTGATAAAATGGTTAAAGATAAAGAAAATGATGAATTAGGTTTATTTGAAAAATATGATGATATTTTATCTGAAATAAGAAGCAGAATAATTAAAAATGGGGCTTTAAGTGTAGTTGACATAGGTTGTGGAACTGCTAATTTATGTGGTGAATTAAGTGATAAAATGGATGTAATAGGAATAGACCAAAGTTTAGAAATGATATTATATGCTAAAGAAAAATATAATAAAATGAAATTTAAATTAGGTAATTTTTTAGATAAGCCTTTTAGAAAAAATGATGTGGATATTGTGGTAACAACGTATGCTTTTCATAGTATAAAAGATGATGAAAAAAAAGAAGCAATTAAATACATGTTAGAATATCTAAAAGATGATGGTAAAATTATTATTTCAGATTTTATGTTTGAAAATAACATTGAAAGGGAGAAATGTAAAAATAACTTGTATGGTAAAGGGCGACAAGATTTGTGGAGTGCAATTGATAACAAATACTATACTAATTTAGAAGAATTAGAAAAATGTATTAATTTATTAGGGTGTAAAATTCATAGCGAACATATTGTAAATTTTACGTGGATAGTAGAGATTGAAAAAATCAAAGATTGAAGGGAGTGGAAATTTAATGGAACTGTATAATAATGTACAGTTAGCCATTAATCAAAAATTATGACTAATGATGAAATATATAAACGTATAATAGTTATGACTAGTGTTAAAGGTGCAATTGCTTATATAAAAACTTGTGATATAAAGAAATCTGACTTAAGTAAATTATGTAAGAGATATAATATAAATATTGTTGAAGGAAAGGCTACTAAAGAAGAAATCATTGATAGATTTGTAAAAGAAACACTTGGCGTTAAGTTAAGAAAAAAGGCTATAAATAAATACAATACTAAATAATAACAGTATTATTATTTTTTGATTGTCAAAAATATAAAAGAAGTTAAATTTTATGTAAAATTTTAACTTTGCCACTGTCAAATCTATTGAAGCGGTTTGATCTGTAATAACATCATCTTTATTTATGTATCCATTCGAATTTATTAAATACGATATCTTAATTTTTTTAAAAGTTTTTAATGCAATTTTAATTTTTAGTATCCATAATGAAAAACATTACAACATTTATGAGGAGGATATTTCTTTGGAAAATTACCAATTATAAAGCAACATTTCTCGTACATTCTAATGGATATTATTAAAGAAAAATGGAGGTAATAAAGAAGATGATATTGCAGTCTAAACATAATAAGGTTCCAGAAATTACGGCCTATTTCTGGATTATAAAAGTGTTAGCTACAGGAATGGGCGAGGTAGCATCTGACTATCTGGCACATCAGCTAAATCCTGTAATTGCTGTAGCAATAGCTGGATTTGGGCTAGTAGCCTCATTGGCACTACAATTCTCAGTACGTAGATATGTGGCATGGATCTATTGGTTAAATGTAGTTATGGTAAGTATTTTTGGTACAATGGCTGCTGATGTTTTGCATGTTGGATTTGGAATTCCATATATTGTTTCAAGTATATTTTTTGTTGTTGCTTTGGTAATTATATTTGTAACATGGTATTTGAGTGAAAAGACTCTATCTATACATAGCGTATATACTCGGCGTCGTGAATTTTTTTACTGGGCTACCGTATTGGCTACGTTTGCACTTGGAACCGCTGTTGGAGACATGACTGCCACAACCATGAACTTTGGTTATTTATTCTCAGGAGTACTGTTTACAATCTTGATTGCTATCCCGGCTCTGGCTTACTCGTTGTTTGGTATAAATGAGATTTTCACATTCTGGTTTGCCTACATAGTTACACGTCCGCTAGGGGCTTCATTTGCAGATTGGATGGGGGTGACTTCGAGTCGTGGTGGTCTTGGACTTGGAACTGGGGCGGTAAGTCTTGGATTAGCAATTATAATACTTGGACTTGTTTGCTACCTAGCGATAACACGCAAGGATATTAAGAACAATGAAAATCTCTAAGGTGCAGTAGACAGCTGGAGATGGCTGTCTATTTTATATATATAAAATTGTTGCATGACGTAAAAATTACATTTAAAGTGAGAATGTGATTTTTATTCTTTGAATCAGTTTGTTTTTGTAGCATAAAAATGGGATTCATAGACATAATAAAAAGAAAGGTGTTTACGTTTCATATACCTTAATTAAATAAGATAAAGGAGATATAAAATTATGAGAAATAAACCAGATGACAGAAGAGATAATGTAGATAAAATTCAATATAATATTGATAAAACAATTGAAAATGTTCGAGGAACAGAGGAATTGATTGAAAAAACAGATGACAAAAGAACGAAAGAAACATTAACAGAAAAAAATGAGAGAAGAGAAGAAGCACTTGATGGTATGAGAAAAGAAATTAGAGATGAGGCAATAAGTAAGGAAAACGGATATAAGTAGACAAAAGCTACCAGTGATATAGATTTATAAATTGTGATTTAAATAGCAGGTAAAATCTGAACTATAACCTGCTATTTAAATCGCAACAATAAGTTACACTTTCTTTGATTTGCCAACAAAAAGGCTGAAAATAACTCCAATAACAGCTATACTGCAGCAAAGTAAAAACGTATCGTCATAGGAAAAAATAACCGCATTTAGCTTATTCATAGTATTAGTTAGATGATAAGTGGTTCGTGAAGTCAAAAAACCTGTCATTATGACTGTGGCAAAAGATAAAATGATTTGTTGAAAAGCTCCTGTAAGTGGAGTAACTCTACTTACTAAATTTTCAGGGGCTGCGTTAAGAATATGGGTATTAAGTGGCATTACAGTAAGTCCTCCAGCTATACCAAGCATTATAAGGCATGTTACAATATAGGTTACACTTGTATCAGCAGATATTCTAGAAAGCATAAACAATACTATAGTACCAAGTGCTGTTCCAATAAGTGCTAAGTATTTTGCTCCAATCTTATCAAATAAATGTCCACTTATAGGCATCATAATACTCATTGCAAGAGCCTGTGGCAAAAGCATAAATCCTGTGTTAAGTGAACTATAACCTTTAACATACTGTAAAAATAAAGGAGCCAGTATAAGTACTGAAAAAAACACAATCTGAAAAGTCCATAATACAATTATACCACGAGTGAATTCCGAAGCACCAAATACTTTAAGTTCAATTAAAGGCTGCTTTTGGTGTAACTCCCCAAAAATAAAAATAGCTAGTGCAATACCGCCTACTGTTAAACCTGTGATGGTATTGATGGAAGACCAACTTTTGCTTCCTTCATTTACACCGTAAACTAGCATTGCAAAGGCAATAGGTGCTAGTAACATTCCCCGAATATCAAGTGAGGGCACAGTTTTTCTATGAAAATTTGGTAAGTATTTAATATTTATTAAAATAGCTATAATTCCAATAGGCAAATTAATACGGAAAATCCACTGCCAAGAACTATATTGTAAAATATAACCGGAAACAACAGGACCAATAGCAGGTGCAAGTAACAGCGGCATACCTAATAAACCCATTAAGGAGCCTAATTTTTCTTTTGGTGCTAAATGATAAATAGTTGCTAAGCCTATAGGTATAACCATGCCACCTCCAATACCCTGAATAATCCTAAATATAATTAGTTGACTAGGAGAAGTAGCGAGAGAGCAGAGAAATGAACCTATGGTGAATAATCCAATAACAATAATAAAAATTCGTTTTGCACCAAATCGGTCGGTAATCCAGCCAGCTAAAGGAATAACAGTAGCAAGAGAAAGCGCATATCCGGTTATAGTCCATTGCATAGTTGACAAGGTACTACCAAAATATTTAACTATTCCTGGTATAGCTACGTTTAAAACTGAACCATCAAGACTAACCATTGTTTAGAAAGAAAAATCTTTCCCTAAATAAACTTTTGGAGCGCACATGTACATTTCGCGCATAACAACGTTTTTAGGTTGCTTTAGGGCATATACTACGGCATTTGCTATGTCTTCTGGGCTTAAAAAGATTTGTTCCATGGCTGAGTGTATGCGATTAAGTAGTTCATCAGAAAGGTGCTGGCCCTTCTTGATTTCTGCATTAATTCCAAGTTTTGAAGCAAGTCCTTGTATCATAGCAGGATCCGCACTTCGTCCGAAATTAGTGGCAACTGCACCAGGCATAATATTAGTTATTTGTATTGGTTCATCTGCAAGCTCTTGAGTTAATGCTTCACAGAGTGAATTTACCATGTGTTTTGTGGAACTGTAAAAATCCTTTCCAGGTTCTTTGGCATTACCAGAAGAAATATTTATGATATTTCCTCCTCCATTTTCGGAGTTTTGGCGCATTGCATGAATAGCTGATTGTGAACCAGCTAGCAGTGCCAAAATATTAACATCAATCATCTCACGCCAGCTTTCTGGATCAGTTTCAGCTATTTTGCCGTGAATGTGTAGGCCAGCATTGTTGACCATTACATCCAAACGTCCAGTTTCTTCTTTTGCCCTCTTAATAAAATCTTGAAGTTTATTTATATCTCGTATATCAAAAGCACTGGCACTGACACTTCCGCCAGAATTTTCGATTTGGGAACGAACAAGTTCAAGCTTCTCATTATTTCGCCCAGTAATATAAACATGCATGCCATCCTTAGCTAGACTGTTTGCAATGGCACGACCAATACCACTAGATGCACCAGTAATAACGGCAGTTTTTTTGTTTAACATATAAATCACTCCTCATATAATTAGTTTACCTAAGGCTTTTTTTGCAAAATGCATAATTTAATATTTTGCAACCGAGGTATAATAAATATGATATTGTGGTGTAATAAATTTGTCAATACATTTGAGATTAAATTGACGATAAATTAAAAAACGTGATATTCTATAATAAAGTGAAACTTGCACTCAGGTGGGGTTTTGGGTTGACCACATCTGAGTGTTAGTTGAACTAAAGTCCAGCGCGTAGCAGCCGTTAACTATCCACTTTCAGAAGTGGGAGTTCTACGGATGGTAGCGAATGGATAAACAAATTCTATAGGGGGGCTTCTTTTGGCTGAGATAAAAACAAGACAACGAATTATTCAGGTAGCAATTCCTTTATTTCGTGAAAAAGGGTTTGATGCCGTAACAATTAATGAAATATGTAGTGCTGCATCAATAAATAAGCATACATTTTATTACCATTTTAAATCTAAAGATGAGTTGCTAGAGGAGTATTATAATTTTGAAAATGAAATTACTCCTGAAATTTTTGCCCGTATTATGAATGCTGAAAATTATGTTGAGCAGGTGTGGATAGTTTTCCAACATTTAATTGACTTTGTGACAACTTCTGGTCCTGAGATTTTTAAGCAGCTTTCTATAAAAGACATCTCTGAAAAAGTTAGTGCATTTAAGGATGAAAAAATAAAAATTTTATACGACACTGTGCTTCCTATGATACAAAAAGGTAAAGATTCAGGGGAATTTCGAACAGGCATGGATAATAAACTTTTATTCATTCTGTTTTTGCAAGCTTTTCACGGGACATCTAATTGGAATATAAAAGATGGGCAATTTGATTTTGAAAAAATGATGAGAATCATTTATGAAGCCTTGTTTGATGTCGCACCTGAATTCCGTATAAGTAATGAATCAGAGTTTGATGAAGCTTGGGCAAAAATTAAAGGGGCTTTTTAACAAGCATATAAAGTAAATAAGATAAACCGTCATCTTCTACAAAGTAAATAGTGATGACGGCTTGTATATTTTATACTGTTAAAAATTAAAAACTTATTCTTCTGCAGAAGAATATTCAGCTTTTAGATTATTGTAATTAAAGTTATTATTCATAAAATCAGAATTGTTTATAGGAAAATGAAGTTCAATATTTTCTGTGGTTTGATATTGTAAATTTCCATAATTTAATGTGAAATCTAACAAGTGTCCTCCAAAATTCTTATCGTCATTTATAAAATGTAAGTGAAAACCAGAACCAGATATACCTAAATATAACTCAGGCATATAAAAACCAATAATTGTACCTTTGCATTTTTCAATATTAAACTCTGGTTGAACTTTAGTTGCATCAATTAGTTTAGGATAAGGTTTTTCTTGTTTTGGCACTGTTCTAACGTGAACGTGTTGAAATTCTCCAGTTATTTTAAGCATAGAAAAAACATTTTTACTGTCTAAATGTGATAAAATCATTTCTTTTAATGTATCCGAGTATACACTATTTTTTAAAACAAGTGTTTTATATTCTTCAAAAGTTCCAACTATTGAGTAAGGAACTGTTTGGTCACCTTTAGCAAAGCCAAAACTGCCATCTTCACGGGCTTGATAAGCTTTGCCATCAAGTACTATAAGTTCTCCATCTAAATCAGTAAAGGTTCCTATACCAATATCTCCATGTTTTAGCAATTCATTAATAGATAGGGTACCTTCAAATAATCCAGCTAATAAGCTACCCATGGAACCATATTGAAATAATTTAGTTTTTTTCATTTTTATTTTATGTCTCCTTCATTAGTTAATATGAATTTTTCTCTCAAATAGTAGATAAATAATACAATCATATATTATTATATTCATTCCTGTATAAAAAGTAAAAAATTAAAACACAGATTTAACCTTATTTTAATATTTTGAGTATATAATTAATAAAAAAGTCGTATAAATAGACATAAAGATGTTGTTATTGCTGATTTTGCAATAATACATAGATAGAGGGATAGGTATAAAATGAAATTATTTATTTTTTGCGTAATAACGAGCTATATAATATTACCTAACTTGTATTATAGAAAATTTTCAAAAAAAATAATAAAGAGAATCCCGTCAAAAGAAAAAGTAGTTGCTCTTACTTTTGATGATGGACCTGATCCAAGATATACTCTGGAACTTCTTAATGTACTTAAAAAAAATAATGTAAAATGCACTTTTTTTGTTCTTGCAGAAAGCGCTCAGAAATACCCCAATATAATTAAGCAAATACAAAAGGATGGACATTATATTGGACTACATTCCCTTAAACATATGAATGCTATTTTTAGGCCTCCAAATAAAACAAAAGAAGACTTTTCTAAGTCTGTGAGAATCATGAATGAACTTAATTTAAAAATTAGATTTTTTAGACCTCCGTGGGGGATTTTTAATCTAGTAACATTTCATTGCGCAAAAACAAATAACTTAAAAGTTGTATTATGGTCAATACATGCAATGGACTGGAGTAGACTAGTAAGTGAAGATTATATTAAAAATAAACTTATTAACAAAGTGAGACCTGGAGACATAATACTATTACACGATGGAAGGGGGGCAAAAGCCTGTCCTCTAAAGACGATTAATGCTTTAAAAAATGTTTTACCAAAACTCAAACAAGATGGATATAAATTTGTTATGATTAATGAAATATCCTCTAATGCTTCAAAGGTTAATTTTTTAAATTGCACACAGTAGCCGTAAAATATTAAAAAAGTCATGAATTATAAAAACATGGCTTTTTTTATTTTCATTTTATTATAGGTTTATTTAAATGATGAATTGGGAAATATATAAGAAAAACAATTGGAGAGTTAAAATATGATAGGAGTATCTAGGTTATTATGTGGAACTGAGAGTTTTGGAGATAAATTAAGATATGTTCGTGGGGCCAATATACAAAAAAATGGTGTTAGGGAAGGGGTTGGACCTGTAGTTGTATGGAATTGCACTAGAACGTGTAATTTAAAATGTAAACATTGTTATGCAAATTCTGATAGTAAAACCTATAAAGAGGAACTGAGTACTGATGAGGCAAAGAAATTCATCAATAATTTGCGTGAATTTAAGGTTCCTGTAATATTATTTTCAGGAGGAGAGCCATTACTTCGAAAGGATTTATTTGAATTAATTAAATATGCAAAGGAATGTAACATTAGAAGTACAATTTCAACCAATGGAACGCTTATTGATAAGAAAACTGCGGTTAAGCTTAAAGAATGTGGAGTTGGATATGTTGGTATAAGTTTAGATGGAATGAGAGAAAGGCATGACGAGTTTAGAGGATCAAAAGGGGCTTTTGTAAGTGCATTAAATGGAATTAGAAATTGCAAGGAAGTAGGGCAAAAAGTTGGACTTAGATTTACTATAAATAAGCATAATTATAATGAACTAGAAGATATATTTAGCCTAATTAAGGATGAAAAAATTAATCGTGTTTGTTTTTATCATCTAGTGTATTCAGGGAGAGGAAGTTCTATGATTGACGAGGATGTATCCAGTGAGCAATCTAGAAAAGCAATGGATTTAATTATTAAAAAAACTATGGAATTAGGGAATAGAGTAGAGATACTTACAGTAGATAACCACGCTGATGCAGTTTATCTTTATATGACGGCTAGAAAAAAATATCCTAATTCAGCAGATAATATTCTTAGGCTTATGAAGTTTAATGGTGGAAATCGATCAGGAATAGCCATTGCAAATGTTGATTATAAAGGAGAGGTTCATCCAGATCAATTTACAGCTAAGTATACATTAGGAAATGTAAAAAATAGAAATTTTAGTGACATTTGGTCAGATAATTCTAGCCCTATTATAACAGGACTAAGAAATAGAAAAAATATTCTAAAAGGAAGATGCAGTGAGTGTAAGTGGATTGATATTTGTAATGGAAATTTCAGAACAAGAGCTGAAGCTGTAACCGGTGACTTTTGGGCGTCAGATCCAGCTTGCTATCTAACTAATGATGAAATAGGTGTACCTAAGTCTGCAAAGTTAATTTGAGGAGGTCATTTTTATGATTATGTCATGGAACACAACGAATAAATGTAATATGTATTGTAAACATTGTTACAGAGATTCTGGCAATGAAGCTAAAATGGAATTAAGCACTGAAGAAGGAAAAAAACTTTTAGATGAGGTGGTAAAAGCTGGCTTTAAAATAATGATTTTTTCAGGTGGAGAACCACTTATGCGTAATGATATTTATGAATTAATAGAATATGCGAGAAAAATTGGATTAAGGGCAGTACTTGGGAGTAATGGTACGCTTATAACTTTAGAAGTGGCTAAAAAATTAAAAGAAGCAGGGGTTATGGGTGTGGGAATAAGTTTAGATAGCTTAGATTGTAAAAAACATGATGATTTTAGAAATCATTCAAGTGGATGGAAAAAAGCAATAGAGGGAATGAAAAATTGCAAAAAAGTAAAATTGCCATTTCAGATACATACAACTGTAATGGAATGGAATAAGGATGAAATATTAGATATAACAGATTTTGCTGTTAGTATGGGTGCGGTAGCGCATCATATATTTTTTATGGTACCAACAGGAAGAGGAAAAAACATAGAAGCTGAAGCACTAAGTAGGGGAGAGTATGAAAAAACATTAAAGAATATCATGTTAAAGCAAAAAGAGGTATCTATAGAGTTAAAACCTACTTGTGCACCTCAGTTTATGAGAATTGCAGCAGAAAATGAAGTAAAAACCAGATTTAAAAAAGGATGTTTAGCTGGAATAAGTTATTGCATAATAAGTCCTATTGGAGATGTTCAGCCATGTGCTTATCTGAATATGCCTATTGGCAATGTTAGGGAAAAACCATTTAGTGAAATTTGGAAAGATAACTTAACGTTTAAGAAATTAAGAACTATAGATTATAAAGGCAAATGTGGTATTTGTAATTATAAAAAAGCTTGTGGTGGGTGTAGAGCACGTGCAACTTTTTATAATGATGGGGATATTATGGCAGAAGATAATTGGTGTTTACATTCTATTAAAGAGGAGAGGCTTAAAGGTGTTAGATAAGGAAAGAAAAGAAATGCTTAATTTGCTACAAACTGAATTTCCTTTAAATACTACTAAACCATTTTTAGAAATTGCATATAAACTTAACCTTAATGAAAAGGAAGTTATTGATAGAATTGATAACTTAAAAGCTGAAGGATATATCAGGAGAATAGGAGGGATTTTTGATTCTAAAAAATTAGGGTATTACAGCCTTTTATGTGCCATAAAAGTGCCTAAAGAGAAAATCATGGAGGTAGCAAATTTTATAAGCAATTATAGAGGTGTTACACATAATTATGAAAGAAATAATGATTATAACTTATGGTTTACGGTTACAGCTGTCTCGAAAGAAGAGATTAAAAAGTTTTTAGAAGGTATTAAAATACATACAGGTATTAAAGATATATTAGAGCTACCTTGTATTGATGTATTTAAAATCAAGGCTACTTTCCATGTTAAGGAGTGATAATAGGTGTTAAGTTCATTGGATATAAAGATTATTAGGAAGGTCCAAGAGGATATTCCACTTGTGTCAGAACCATATAAAGACATGGCGAAAGAATTAGGAATTTCAGAAGAAAAATTTCTAGAAAAAATTAAAGAACTTTCAGAAAGAGGAATTCTCCGCAGGTTTGGTGCTATTTTAAATCATAGAAATGCTGGCTTCAAGGCTAATGCAATGGTAGTATGGAAAGTTCCAGATGAAAAAATCAAGGAAACAGTTCAATTTATGGTGTCGTTTAAAGAAGTAAGTCATTGCTATAGACGTCCTATACGTCCTAACTGGCCTTATAATATTTTTACTATGATTCATGGAGAGACAAAAAGTCAATGTGAAAAGATAGTTGAAGATATTTCTAATGTTAGTCATATTAATGATTTTAACATATTATACAGTACACATGAGTTTAAAAAAATAAGTATGAAGTATTTTGATTTTTAGGAGGAGCAGTTATGATCTTCCTTTTTTACATTAAAAAATAAAGAGGTGATTTTAAAATTACTTATTGCAACTTTTTATATAAAATTATTGTTGACATTTATATAGTATGGGTGTACTCTGTAGATGAAACATATGTGGTAATAATGTTAACGTTAACATAAAATCTTCAATTATACAAATCTATAAATTACATTTTATAAACGTTAGGGACAATTCTAATGATATAAAATAAAAAATTGGGGGGTATTGTTATGAAAAAAATTAAAAAATCAGCAAAGATGGGACTTTTAATGACTATGGCATTCAGCTTATTGTTAACTCCTATACCAAAAGTATTTGGAGCAGCTGGGGGGGATATTACAGTCTCAAATTTTGATCAACTAAAAGCAGCAGCCTCTTCAGCAAGCAGTGGTCAGAAAATAGAAATTGCATCAAATTTGATTGACTGTAAAAGTCAGCTTGTACTTGACAAAATAAATTCAGGAATTACTATTGAAGCAGCAAGCGGATACACACCAGTGTTAGACTTTACATCTTTTAGAGAGGCATCGAAAATAGTTAGTCCTAAGGCAACTGGTGACGCATTTGCAGGTATCAGAATTACTGGTGGACAGTATACAATAAAAGGCTTAATAATCCAAAAAGCATATGACAATGGGATGCTAATAAAACCTAACTATAGTTCATCTGTTCCAGTATCCCAGATAGTACCTGGTAAACCTGATGATAATACAATTATTGATTGTGTATTTAGATATAATGGGGATGCAGGACTACAAATTTCAGGTAGTGATGGACTTGAGACAGCAGGGGTTCATGTACGTCCCAATAATAACCATGTAATTGGATCTGTAGCTTATAGAAATTTTGACATATTGACAAGTGGTGGAAATGCGGATGGATTTGCGGCAAAACTTTATCTTGGAACAGGTAATGTATTTTCACATTGTGTATCTGCCGAAAATTCTGATGATGCTTGGGACAGCTTTGGCGTAGGTAATAGTGACGTTACTTATGAATATTGCGTAGCATATCATTCTGGTGATCCTACAATATTTACTGGAGCATATGACAAGGCAAATGGACTTCCCGTAGATACAAATATGACAGTTGGAAAATCAAAAGGCAATGGAAACGGTTTCAAAATGGGATCAGGTTCTTCAAAGTATGGTGATCAGACAAATGGTGTAAGGAATCTTAAAGATTGCTTAGCCGTTGACAATATAGCAAAAGGTTTTGATGAAAATAACGGTGCAGGAACAATAAATCTTACAAATGGTATGGGGTTAGGTAACCTAAAAGGTGACTATGTGCTTGATCTTATGACAGCTGGAGCATTTACCAATGCACAAGCATTTGCATCAAAAAATCTTAAGGCTCCTATTGGTGGAAGTATATCAATTGTAGATACATCAAAACAAGCAGCTATAAGATCAGAAGTTAATAGTGCTATATCAAAGATGAGACAAGAACTTGCAGCAAACAAAATTCCAACATACATGAACTTTAGTTTTTGGAATTAATAAAAATAACTGAATAAATGGGGTGTCTCAAAATTATAAGAAATTGCAGGGCAATTTGTTAAGTTGAGACACCCCAAATTATTTTACAAAAAGTATATGTGACTTATGAAATAATAATTAAGTAACTTGATTTTTAACATCACTAGTAAGATACATAAAAATAGCACTTTAAATGTATAATAACAAGAGCAATTAATAAGTCATTATATACAGGGAGCTGTTATTTATGTACAAGAAAGATGAACAAGAAAAAGCTAAAAAAAATCTAATAATAACATCTATATTGATTTATGGAATTATATTAATTGTTTTTTTTAGTTATAAGCATAATAAAATAAATGATGTTACAGTATTAAAATATGGACGGACTGATAATTATATATTGAATAGACCTGAAATTGGCATATCTAAAAATGATGATAAAAATCAATATGCAGGGCAGTATACTCCTTGGACTGTCAAGACAAATGGTGGCAAAAAAGTTGCTTATCTAACCTTTGATGATGGACCATCACTTAATACTAAAAAAATATTGAACATATTGAATAAAAACAATATAAAGGCTACGTTTTTTTTAATAGGTAAAAATGCTGAGAAACATCCTGATTTAGTAAAAGATGAATTTTATTGTGGTGAGGTTATTGGAAATCATACATATAGTCATCAATTAAATTATAAAGAGGGAACTGAAAGCTTTATTAATGATTTAAATAAATGCGATGAGGTTTTAAAGTCAATATTGGGTAAAAGTTACAATTCAAAACTTATTAGATTTCCAGGAGGTTCTTTTGGCCCTAAATTAGAACCGTTTAGAGCTTCGGTCACTAGTGCTGGATATAGGTTTATTGATTGGAATGATGCAATTGGAGATGCGAATGGATACAATTTACCTGTGAAAACGTTATTAAGTAATCTGAAAAAATATACTACACAAAATACCGTTGTAATTTTAATGCATGATGCCGGCGCAAAAACAACAACTGCAGAAGCTCTTCCACAAATAATTGAATATCTAAAATCAAAGGGGTATAGCTTTGATACTTTAGAATAAAAAAGTAAAATGCGGTTTATAACAAATATTGTTAAAATATATTGATTTACTTTATTTTAATAGTATATAATAAAGAAGAAAGTTATTGTACTGACTAGTCTAAATAAAGTGAAAATTACACTAAGGCGGGGATTTGCTTCTGACGCCATGTGAATGGCATATGTGTGATTATTTTGGGGTGATTATATGAATAAAACAAAAAATTTGATATTTACTTCTGCGATTAAAGTTTTTTCAATTAATGGTTATGATAGAGCAACTATGGATGGAATAGCTTCTGAGGCAGGGGTTGCTAAAGGAACCTTATATTACTATTTCAAAAGTAAGGAAGAAATTTTTAAATATATAATTTCTGAAGGTATGAAAGTTATTCAAGAAGAAATTGATGAATCAGTAAGTAAAACGGATGGAGAAATTGAAAAACTAAGAACTGTTTTTAAAACTCAACTAAGCCTTGTAAATAGAAATAGAGACTTTTTTAAAGTTGTTGCAAGTCAGCTTTGGGGGAAAGAAATAAGACAGTTTGAATTAAGAGACATAGTTAACAACTATATTAATTATATTGAAAGTTTTATTAGTACATCCATTAATGCAAAAATGATAAAAAAAGGAAATTCTATGTTGATAACATATTTGTTTGTTGGAATTTTAAGTTCTTGTTCAATATATGAAGTCTCAAAAAACGAGGAAAATATTGATGATATTGTTGATAATGTTATGAACTACATACTAAATGGAATCGGAATATAATTAATTGTGAAGCAAAGACTAAAGAATTTTATCATAGCTAAAGCTAGATAAAAAGATTAAAGAAAGCCTTCGGCTAGATGAAAGCTTTGACGATGCTAAGGCCGTCAAAGGTGAGAGAAGTTACTTAAGTAACAGGTAAAAGATGAATTTTACAGCTTAAAGTGAATGGACTTATATGTTTTAACCGTAGGTTTTGGTTTTAGGCGTAGCCTTTGATGTTCATGTTATGTTAATACTCTAATAAATACTTATGAACGAACTCTAAAGACTTTCAGTCAAAAGTTGAATGTCAATATACTTTAGATTATAAGTTCAAAGATTTTTCGTAGCATAGCGTAGAAAAATCATCCTTTCCCATTTTGCTGAAAGCAAATTCTCTCACCATTAACGGCATTATCGTTAATTCCTTAATTTTGCCACTCTGGCAATCTTTCACCTTTTTACTAACGTAGTAGAGTAAAAATCTTTAATCAGTTGCTTCGCAATTTCTTTATATTACGAATAAACTTTATTTAAGGTTTTTATACTCAACTCCAAAGTTATAAATTGCTGATATTATTGGTTTAATTGATAGACCAAAATTCGTTAATTCATATTCAACTTTCGGTGGAACTTCAGCATAAACAGTTCTTTTAACAATTCCATCTCGTTCAAGTTCTCTTAGTTGAAGCGTAAGCATTCTGTGAGTAATTTTGGGAAGCATTCGATTTAATTCATTAAATCTTTTTTTGCCATCAAGTAACCTGTATATTATGACACCTTTCCATTTACCACCAATTATGTTAAGTGCAGTTTCTACAGGGCAAACTTCATTAATGCAAGAATCCTGTGTTTCATTATTTATATTACTGTTCATATATTACCTCACTATAAAAAATATACTAAGTACTATAATGTACATTATATACAAATATAAATTACAATGCAAATGGTAAATCAAAATATTAAATAAAAGTATTGACTAAAAGTGATAAAATGTATATTATTTATATAATAACTAAATATATAAACAATCTTGTTCTTATCAAGAGAGGTGGAGGGACTGGCCCTATGAAACCCAACAACCGGCATTCTCATTCGAATGCATCGGTGTTAATTCCTGCAGAAATTTATTTCTGGAAGATAAGGAAAGACGCGGATTTTGTATAGGTGCGCTGCTTTTCTTATGAAAGGCAGCTTTTTTATTTTATAAATTACATTATGATTGGAGGCATAATTTATGTGTGGAGACTGTAAAAATTTTGAGACAATAGCCGTTCATGGAAGTTGTGAATGGAGTGAAAATACTGGAAGTATAAGTGTTCCTATATATCAAACTGCAACTTTTAAACATGCAGGTCTAAGCCAAAGTACTGGATATGATTATTCAAGGCTTCAAAATCCTACAAGAGAAGAACTTGAAAAGACCATTGCAAGACTTGAAGGTGGAAAAGAGGGCTTAGCATTTTCTACAGGAATGGCAGCTATAGATGCTGTAGCGAGATTATTTTTGCCTGGGGACCATGTTATCATATCAGATGATTTATATGGAGGAACTTACAGATTATTTGAAGATGTATATAAAAATTATGGGATTGAGGTAACTTATGTTGATACAACAAATTTAGAGGAGATTTTAAAAGCAATTAAGCATAATACTAAAGCTTTTTATATCGAAACACCGTCAAATCCTATGATGAAAATTAGTGATATAAAAAAGATATCAGAATTAGCAAGAAACAATGGAGTTATAACAATAGTTGATAACACATTTTTAACTCCATATTTTCAAAAACCGTTAGACCTTGGAGCTGATATAGTAATTCATAGCGGAACAAAGTTCCTAGGTGGTCATAACGATACACTATCTGGATTATTAGTGGCAAGTAGAGAGGATCTTATTGAAAAACTTAGATTTGCTCAGGTTTCTATTGGAGCAACGCTCTCTCCGTTTGATAGTTGGTTAATTCAAAGAGGAATAAAAACATTACCAGTAAGATTAGAAAAGCAGCAACAAAATGCTATTGAGATAGCAAACTGGCTTAAAGAATGTAGTGAAGTTGAAGAAGTTTTTTATCCAGGGTTTAAAGAAAATAAAGGGCATGAAATATGTTTAAGACAAGCAAGTGGTTTTGGGTCAATGTTATCATTTACTGTAAAGAAAAAGGAAACAGTTGAAAAAATACTTGGAAATGTTCAGGTTATTTCCTTTGCAGAGAGTCTTGGAGGAGTGGAAAGCCTTATAACATATCCTTATTTGCAAACTCATGCAGCTATACCAGAAGAAATAAGAAACAAAATTGGTGTTACTGATAAACTTTTAAGATTATCAGTAGGAATAGAAAACATAAATGATCTAATTGAAGATCTTAATAAAAGTTTTAACAAATAACGGGAGGTTTTATACATGAATTTTGGAACTAAACTTATCCATAATGGAAATGAAATAGATAAAAGTACAGGAGCTATAAGTATACCAATATATCAAACTTCAACTTTTCACCAGTTTGATATTGATGATTTTGGTAAATATGACTATTCTAGATCTGGAAATCCAACTAGGGAGGCACTTGAAAACAGTATTGCCATTCTAGAAGGTGGAGACAGAGGATTTGCTTTTTCGTCTGGTATGGCAGCAATTTCTTCTGTATTATCAATTTTTGCTTCTGGAGATCATTTGATAGCATGTAAAGACGTATATGGTGGAACTTATAGAATAACTTCACAATTTTTGAGCAAATTTAATGTAGAGACTAGTCTTATTGATACTACAGACGTTGATGAAGTAAGAGAACATATAAGGGAAAACACAAAAGCTATATTCTTAGAATCACCATCAAATCCACTATTAAAGATCACAAATTTTCATGCAATTATTAAAATTGCTAAAGAACACAATATTATAGTTATTGTGGATAATACATTTATGTCACCATATTTACAAAATCCAATAAAACTTGGTGCGGATATAGTAGTACACAGTGCTACTAAATTTATTAGCGGGCATAGTGATGTTGTTGGTGGACTTGTTGCAGTAAAAGGAGAGAAATTGGCAGAAAGAGTGTATTTTGTTCAAAATGCCTTTGGAGCAATACTTGGACCTCAAGATTCTTGGTTAATTTTACGTGGACTTAAAACTCTTAAAGTTAGACTTGATCAAGAGCAAAAAAGTGCTGCAAAACTTACAGAATGGTTAAATGAGCAGGATTTAGTAGAGAAAGTGTATTATCCAGGACTTAAAACACATGAAGGAAGTGACATACATTTTTCACAGGCTAAAGGTGGCGGTGCCGTTCTTTCATTTGAAACAAAAACTGTAGAGACTGCAATAAAATTTATGAAAAATGTAAAACTTGCAGCGGTAGCCGTAAGCCTAGGAGGAGTTGAAACAATTGTATCTTATCCAGTTAAAATGTCTCACGCATCAATACCCAAAGAAGAAAGAGAAAAACTTGGAATAAAAGATACCTTAATAAGAGTTTCGGTTGGGCTTGAGGATATTGAGGATTTAATAAAAGATTTTAAAATAGCATTAGAAGCATAGGATATAATTGAATTTTATGATATAATATCTATTAAAAATTTAGTGTTTTTAATGGAGGAACTATGAATAAACTTATAAAAGTAACATATAAAGATGATATTTTGAATAAATATAAAAACACTCCAATTAGTAAACTTCTAGAATATCATAATTTAAATAAAAGTTGTGATAAGGTTAAAGTTCCGGAATTGCTAATTGGTACTTGTATGGATAATAGAATACAAATTAATATTCCTCAGAATTTTGCTTATGTAATTAGAACAGGCGGCGGAAACTTACATAATAGCGATTTTTATGTTTCATATGCTCTTGGATTTGGAGGGGCTAAAGCTATTGCCATAATTGTACATAGTGATTGCGGCATGGTAAATTTAGCAGGAAGAAAAGAGGCTATAGTTAATGGAATAACAAAGGCTACGGGATGGAAGGCAATTCATGCTGAAGATTATTTTAATAGTTTTGCTCCTATTTGCGAAATTGGTAATGAAGTGAATTTTGCTATAAGTGAAGTTAACAGATTAAGAAAATTGTATCCAAGCATTTTAATTGCTCCGCTGTTATATAATGTAGAAGACAATCTTATATATATGATTGAGGAATAAATCCTCAAAAAAATAAAAGTGTATTCATGGTTTACATGAGTGCACTTTTTGTTTATAATTAATAATTAGACATGTATATAAAAATATTTATAATTATCAATAGTATCATAACATAAAACAAATATAAATGTCAATAGTTTTTTTGGAGGAAGATATAATGTCAAAATTGAACAATGAAAAGGAATTAGAAGAAAGGTATCTAGACAACACTCTAAAATTTGTAAAGGACAGTATTAAAACACTTGAAATTGAGTTTGATGAAAAATTAAATAAATTTAGAGCAGCAGGTAAAGAGATGTGGGAAAATAGCGCACATTTTTCTAATGACAGTGATAAGATGGCAGATATTAATGTTCAACTTTTTGCAGTAGAGACGGCCAATAGAAATTTTTATTTAGGTCAAAAGGAATTGAAAAAATATAAAAAAAGTATATCATCCCCCTACTTTGGAAGATTTGATTTTATTGAAGATAGTTATGAAGAAAAGGAAAAAATATATATAGGCAGATTTAATATTATGGATAATAAAACAAACGAAATATATGTTTATGATTGGAGATCACCTGTAGCTAGTATGTTCTATAGGCATGAAATAGGAGGAGCAACATATAAATCACCAGTTGGAAATATTAATGGTGAAATTATGATAAAAAGACAATACAAGATTGAAAAATCAAAGCTAAAATATTATTTTGACAGCAGTACTGGAATTAATGATGAAATACTTCAGCAGGTATTGGGTAATAATTCCTCAAATAAAATGAAAAATATAGTAGAAACAATTCAAAAAGAGCAAGACATAATTATAAGAGATATTGAAAATGAATTATTAATTGTTCAAGGAACAGCTGGTAGTGGGAAAACTTCTATAGCTTTGCACAGAATTGCATTTCTCCTTTATGCTTATTTAGGAAAAAAATTAGAATCAAATAATATAGTGATAATATCCCCCAATTCTATTTTTAGTAACTATATTTCTGATGTTTTACCTGAACTTGGAGAAGAAAATGTAAGGGAAATAACTTATGATGAAATAATAAAGAAGACTTTTGGAAACAGATTTAAAATACAAACTAGAAATGAAGTTTTAGAAAATATAATTAATGAAAAAAACTTTGATAAAAGGAAAACGAAAACGGACAATATTACATTTAAAGGCTCTATGGATTTTGTTACAATTTTAGATAGATTTATAAAATATTATGAACATAATTTAATAAATTTTAAGGATATTTCTTATGATGGAACTATTGTAGAAACAAGACAAGAGTTAAAAAATGAGTTTCTTAATAATAAAATTAATATGCCTATATGTAGAAGACTTAAAAGAATGGAGAACAGGATATTATATAAAATTCAGCCTATGAGAAAAGGAAGAGTATCAAAACTTGAACAGATTGTTAGGCAGTATCCTTGGCATGAATTTGATGCAAAAGCTTTTAGCAGACTTTTATCAATAAAAAAATTCAAAAGCACATTAAGAGATATAAGGAGTTTTACAATTGTAGATTATTTTGAAATGTATAAAATACTGTTCTGTAAAAAAGAACTGTTTTATAGGCTTTCATATGGAATAAAACTGCCACAAAATATAGAAGAGGTGTTATCAGAAACTTACAGTAGAATTAAAAATGGATACGTGGAATTTGAAGATTGTGCCCCAATATTATATATTAAATTAATTATAGGCGGAAATGAAGCTTATGAAGAGATTAGGCAGGTTGTTATTGATGAAGCACAGGATTATTATCCAATTCAATATAAGATATTTAGCATGCTATTTAAAAATGCAAGATACACAGTATTAGGTGACTATAATCAAATAGTTGAAAAAGAAAAAAACAATAATATATATAATGAAATAATTCATATATTAAACAAAAATAAATGGACTAAATTATCCTTAAAAAAGAGTTATAGATCTTCTTATGAAATAAATTTATTTTCTCGAAAATTATTAGAAAGTAGCGATGGAATAGAACCTTTTATAAGGCATGAAGAAGAGCCGCTAATCTTCCATAAGAATAATTTTAATGACATTAATAATGAGATAGTTAGTGCTTTAAAAAAATGTTATGAGGATGGTTTTGAATCTGTAGGTATTATATGTAAAACGGAAGAACAGAAGAATGAAGCATATAAAAATTTAAGCAAATTAATTAAGGTGAATGGACTAAGTGAAAATGATAGAGAAGTTAAAAAGGGTACAGTTATTGTTTCAACTTATATGGCAAAAGGTTTAGAATTTGATGCGGTTATAATTTATGATGTATCAAATAAAAATTATAGCAGCAAATTGGATAGAAGATTGCTTTATATAGCATGCACTAGAGCTCTTCATAGATTAATAATTTGTTATACTGGAGAAAAAAGTCACTTGATTTAGGTATATAATTGGATGCTCAATAAATATAATTTCATGAGGTTACTAAATAATAAAAAGGGGAAGTGCATCAAAGTGTTTGGGATATTAAAAGTAGGTGGGAAAGTTAAAATAGTTGATCTTATTTTAAGTGTATTTATAGCTTTAGCGGTAGGGGGCTTAAGTGGATTCCTAGGAATGAGTAATATGAAAGATTATGAAACTTTTACAAAACCAATATTTGCACCACCGGCCTGGGTGTTCCCAATTGTTTGGACAGTTTTATACATACTTATGGGGCTTGCTGCATATAGAATATGTCAGCAAGGAAAAGCAGGTAAAGATACTAAAAAAGCACTAGTATTGTATGGAATACAATTGTTTTTAAATTTCTTATGGACAATTATATTTTTTAGATTTAGACTATATGGGCTTGCGTTTGTAGAATTGCTTTTGTTACTTGTATTTATAATGCTAACAACCTTTGAATTTTTTAAAATTGACAAAATTGCAGGCTGGTTAATGATACCATATATTTTATGGGTTTCATTTGCAGGAGTTTTGAATTTTGCAATATGGTTTCTCAACAGTTAAAATTAATATAAACTTAAAGTGTAGTTAAAATAGAAGCACAATATTTTATGTTATAATTCTAAAATAGGTACATTTGCAGAAGTTAAATAAATTGTGTAGGTGATAGAAATGAAATATAAATTATTGTGTATTGACATGGATGGAACACTTTTAAATAGAAAGAAGATAGTAAGCGAATATACAAAAAATGCTATTAGAAAAGCACATGAATTAGGTGTACATGTTGTTATTGCTACTGGGAGAGTGTATAATAATGCTGCTTTTTATTCAAATTTAATTGGAGTAAAATCACCGGTTATAGCTTCTAATGGAGCGATTATAAAAGAAAAAACAGAAGATAAAGTTATTTATAAAAACAAGCTTGGAGCTTATAATTTAAAAAAAATTATAGATATTTGTGAAAAACATAAACTAAAAGTAAATTTAAATACTCACAATAGTATAATTTGCTCTAGTAGGTTTGTGTATATAATAACAAAATATCTTTTCTTAAAGTCAATGATAAATGCTGAAGACGGCAAAATGAGCATAAAATACATATCAACCGATAAATTACTTAAATATATAGAAAAAAACGATGAAGATATTATAAAATGTGAAATAATAAATATTAATGAACAAAAACTTAATGGCTCAAAAGAAGAATTTAAAAAAGTAAAAACATTAGAAATCGTAAGTTCAAGTAAAAAAAATATTGAGATAACTTCAAGTTGTGTATCAAAGGGACAAGCAGTTGAAGCTCTAGCTAAATACTACAATATTAAAAGGGATGAAATAATAACTATTGGAGATAGTCAAAATGATTTATCCATGATAGAATATGCTGGACTTGGA
The DNA here is from genome assembly GCF_900176305.1 of Clostridium acidisoli DSM 12555. Taxonomy (GTDB): domain Bacteria; phylum Bacillota; class Clostridia; order Clostridiales; family Clostridiaceae; genus Clostridium_I; species Clostridium_I acidisoli. The sequence continues at coordinate 986,746 of NZ_FWXH01000002.1, read as the reverse complement.
GTTGCAATGGGAAATGGCACAGAACTTGTTAAAAGCAAGGCAGATTATATAACAGATACTAATGATAATGACGGAGTTGCAAAAGTTATAGATAAATTTATACTTAATACAGGTTGCTGAGTAATTATGTTGAATCATAATACAAAGAGATTACGAAGCAAGGACTAAAGAATTTTATCGTAGCTAAAGCTAGATAAAAAGATTAAAGAAAGCCTTCGGCTAGAGGAAAGATTTGACGAGGCTAAAGCCGTAAAAGGTGAGAGAAGTTACTTACGTAACAGGTCAAGGAAATTTTTCCTCCTTAGGTCGGAAAAATAATTAATTTATCCGATGACTACCATCCGTAACACTCCCATCTTCTTCAAAGTGGGAGATAACGGCTGCTACGTCTCTGGATAACGATTTCTAACTTTCAGATGGCAAAAAGCTCCACCTGAAAGTTTATATGTCTTAATATTTAGAGACAACTCTACAATATATTTTAACCGTAGGTTTTGCTTTTAGGCGTAGCCTTTAGTGTTCATATTATTGGTTAATATGCTAATAAATACTCATACGCTAAACATTACGACCTTCGGTCAAAAAAATGAATGGCAACATACTTCAGATTATTATACATTTAAGTTCAAAGATTTTTCGCAGCATAGCGTAGAAAAATCATCATAAACCTTTTGCTGAAAGCAAATTCTCTCACCATTAACGGCATTACCGTTAATTCTTTAACCTACTTACTTCGCAATTTCTAACTATTACGAATAAAAAATTTTATTTATTAAACAAATCACTAATACATAAAATTGTAGCATTGAAACTTATACATATAACTTCTATAATAATATTGATACAATAAAAATAGTGTATCAATATTATTATAGGAGGAAATCTAATTGAAAAGAATAGAAAAGATATATGATTATATTTTAAAGCAAAGTGAAACCTTTGATATTGATACTCTTAAGGAAAAAATTGGATTAAGTTCAACAGAAATATCTGAAAATCTAAATATATTAAGAAATAACGTGAGTATGGAATTAAATGAACTATCAAGACAGGGTAAAATAATAAAGATAAGAACTCGGCCAGTACTATATATTGATAAAAAATGTATTGAGAGGTTGCTAGGTAAAAAACTTTCAGAGGGACCCATAGAAATAAAAGCTATAGATGAAATAATAGGGGAAGAAAAAGAAGTAGAAACAATTGCAGAAGAAAACTCCCCATTTGATAGACTTATTGGTGCAAGTGGAAGTTTAAGAAATCAAATTGAACAGGCAAAAGCAGCTATATTATATCCACCTAATGGTCTTCATACTTTAATTGTTGGTCAAACTGGTGTTGGTAAAACTTTATTTGCAAACATGATGTACAATCAAGCCAAATACGTAAATAGATTGAGTGAAGATGCTCCATTTATAGTGTTTAACTGTGCTGATTATTATAACAATCCACAACTTTTGATTTCGCATCTATTTGGTCATATTAAAGGAGCGTACACGGGAGCAGATAGTGAAAAAGCAGGAATTGTTGAGAAGGCAAACAGAGGTATTTTATTTTTAGATGAAATACACAGGCTTCCTCCAGAAGGCCAAGAAATGTTATTTTATTTTATGGATACAGGAAAGTTTAACAGATTAGGGGAAACTGAAAGAAATAGAGAGTCTTCTGTTTTGATAATTGGGGCAACTACAGAAGATCCTAATTCATCGCTTTTAAAAACCTTTATAAGAAGAATACCTATAATAATAACAATTCCTAGTTTTGAAAAGAGATCTATAAAAGATAAAGTTGATTTGATTAAGTTTTTGATATCAAATGAGGCACACAGAGTAAATAAAGTAATCAAGATAGAAGATGAGGCTGTTAAGGCAATTATAGGCAGTACTTCATATGGTAATATCGGACAGATGAAATCAAATATACAGCTTGTATGTGCAACTGCTTTTTTAAAGAGTATTAATAATAAGGATTATATTGAAATAAATTTTAAATCACTTCCATCAGATATAAAAAGTGGTTTGTTTCACTTAAGTGGTAAAAGGAAAGAGATGGAGGCCATATCTGAGTATTTAGATTCGCAAATAATAATAACACCAGAAGGGCATAATATGTTAATTGATAAGGATCCATATGATCCTCCATTTAACTTATATAAAATAATAGAAGATAAAGCTGCAATTTTAAAAGATGGTGGAGCTGATGATGAATACATAAATAATTTTATTACTACAGATATTAATGTGCATATTAAATCATTTTACAATAAAGTAAAAAATGATGAGGATGGTAGGAATAAAATATTAAAAATTGTAGATGAGGATATACTTGATTTTTCTGAAGAAGTAATGAATAAAATTGAAAAAAAATTAAAAAGAAATTTAAATGATAGGTTTTTGTATGCATTAAGTCTTCATTTAAGCTCATTTTTAAATAGATTAAGTAATCACAAGAATCTTAAATATACTAATATAGAAGGAATAATAAATGACAAGCGAACAGAATTTAATATTGCAGTTGAGATTAAAGGAATGCTTGAAAAGAGATATGATGTAGTTGTACCTAAAATTGAGGTGATATATTTGACACTTCTAATTAGTTCAATTACTGAAGAACAAACAAATCAACATGTTGCAATAATTGTAGCAGCACATGGTAGTAGCACAGCTAGCAGTATGGTAAATGTTACAAAGCAATTATTAGGAGAGGGAGTAATAGAGGCAATAGATATGCCACTTGAAGTAAATCCAACCCAAATACTTGATGATATAATAGAAAAAGCTAGAGAAATTGATATGGGAAAAGGAATACTTCTATTAGTTGACATGGGATCCCTTGCAAATTTTGATTCTATAATAATGGAGAAAACTGATTTAAAGGTTAAGACAATAGATATGGTAACAACTTCTTTAGTACTTGAGGCTGTTAGAAAAGCAAATATTTTGGATATGGATTTAGATAGTATATACAATACATTAAAAGATTTTAGAGGATACAGTAGTTTGGAAGAAGAAACAGAAAATCATTCAGGTAAGAAAAATGTGATTGTAACAATATGTTCTACAGGTGAAGGGACAGCAGTGAAGCTAAAAGAGCTTGTGACAAACATTGTTACTAATACAACAAAAGAAGAAATTGAAATTTTGCCTGTGAGTGTAAAGGATATAAATAATACAATAAGAACTATTAAGAAAAAACATAATATTATTGCATCGGTTGGTATTGTAAATCCCAATATAGATGCACCGTTTATTTCCCTTGAAGAGCTGATTAGCGGGCAAGGCGAAAATGTAATTATGAATATAATACAGAAAAAGAATTTTAAGGTGCAAGGTAATCATGGCAATATAGTTGCAAAAGACTTGTGCGAAGACAGTTTAAATCAATTTTTAACGTATTTAAACCCATCAAAGATAATAAGTGTATTGTATCAATTTGTAAGTGTATTAGAAGAAAAAACAAAAATTAATTTTAATAATGCTACAAGAATAAGAATAATGGTCCATATTGGTTGCTCGCTAGAAAGAATGGTTATAAGGGATGGACTTAAATACAAAGGAGATATAACAAAGTTAAATTCTAATTTAGTTAAGATTATAGAAGAAGCAAATATTATATTTAAAGAATCTTTAAATATAAGCTTAAATCAAGATGAAATATATTATTTATCAGAAATGATTGAGTAAGTATTTAAATTAATTAATACAATAGGATACACTTTTTTATATAGCTAATTTATTTTAGAAATTTTAATACTATATATAGACTTAGAGTATTAAAATTATGAAAAAGTGTATTAGTGTTTTAAAATATTAAAAAAATTGAAATAAAAAAACGGCTATTTTAAAAGATTTAACAGAAATATAAAAAACAATACACTATTTTGGCACGACAATTGCTATATATATAAGTGTAACAACTTAGAAGTATGAAATTCAAAAAATGTAAACGTAATAACAATTAGAACAGGGACTTATAGTAGTTTGTCAAAAGAAATATTGAAATCATCAGAAATGATATTTGGAAAACAAAAATGTGACATTTGTACACATAGACCAAATAAAGGTGCTGATGAGGAGGATGATTTACAATGAATATAGTACTTACAAGAATCGATGACAGATTAATACATGGTCAAGTAGCAACAATTTGGGCAAAAGACACAAAGTGTCAAAGAATAATTGTATGTAATGACGATGTAGAAAGGAATCCAATTAGGAAGATGCTTTTGGAGCAAGTTGCACCTCCAGGAATAAAAGCAAGTGTTGTAGGAATTAATAAAGCAATAAGGGTCTATAACAATGCAAAAAACCAAGAGGATAAAGTACTATTTCTATTCACTAATCCAACTGACGTTTTAAGAATGGTTGAAGGTGGAGTACCAATAAACAGTGTAAACATTGGTGCTATGTCATTTAAAGCTGGAAAAAAGCAAATAACTAATGCAGTATCAGTAGATAATAAAGATATTGAAGCTTTCAAGAAATTAAATGAAAGAGGTATTGAACTAGAAATAAGAAAAGTTTCTTCAGATTTAAAAGTAAGTTTAATGTCAAAACTATAAAGTTTAATTGGTTTTAAATGTAAGCGATATCATTAATTTTGGTTACAGGTTCTTCAGAACTTTTATATAAATTTTTCTGTAACAAATAAAAAATAGGAGGTATAAAGATGGTAGGAATTATTCTTGCTAGTCACGGAGAATTTGCTAAAGGCATATTGCAATCTGGTACAATGATTTTCGGAGAACAAGAAAACGTAAAAGCTGTTACGTTGATGCCTAGTGAAGCTCCTGATGATGTTAAAGCAAAAATGAAAGATGCAATTGCGTCCTTTGACAACCAAGATGAGGTTTTATTCTTAGTTGATCTTTGGGGTGGTACACCATTCAACCAAGCAAGCAGTCTATTTGAAGAACACAAAGATAAGTGGGCAATTGTAGCTGGTATGAATCTTCCAATGGTAATTGAAGCCTATGGTTCACGTCTTTCAATGGAATCCGCACAGGAAATTGCGGCTAATATCTTAAAAACAGCTAGAGAAGGAGTTAAAGTTAAACCAGAAGAATTAGAACCAGCAGATACTGGTAAGGCTTCTGTAGCTTCTGCAGGACAATCTAATGCAGGTGCACCAGGTTTAATGAAATATGTTTTAGCTCGTATTGATTCTCGTTTACTTCATGGTCAAGTAGCGACTGCTTGGACAAAAACTATGCAGCCTACAAGAATTATTGTAGTGTCAGATGCAGTAGCTAAAGATGATCTTCGTAAAAAGTTGATTCAACAAGCTGCCCCTCCTGGTGTTAAAGCTCATGTTGTTCCGATTAATCAAATGATTAAACTTGCAAAAGATGATCAGCATTTTGGTGGTCAACGTGCATTGCTTCTTTTTGAAAATCCACAAGATGTACTTAGAGCAGTAGAAGGTGGTGTGCCTTTGAAGACAATCAATGTTGGTTCTATGGCTCATTCTCAAGGTAAAGTTCAACCAAACAAAGTGCTTGCTTTTAATCAAGCAGATATTGATACCTTCAATAAGCTTAAAAAAGCTGGACTTGATTTTGATGTTCGTAAGGTTCCAGGTGATTCAAACGGAAATATGGACGAAATTTTAAAGAGGGCACAAGAGGAATTAAATAAATTAAAATAATCTAGCTATTTAAATAAAAAGGAGGATTAATAATCATGAATCTAAATATTATTCAAATGATATTAGTCGTATTCGTAGCATTTCTAGCTGGTATGGAAGGTGTTATGGATGAATTCGAATTCCATCAACCAGTAGTTGCTTGTACGTTAATCGGCTTAGTTACAGGTAATTTAGTACCATGCCTGATCCTAGGCGGTACTCTTCAAATGATTGCCTTAGGTTGGGCAAATATCGGTGCTGCCGTAGCAGCTGTTGCATCTGCAATCATTTTAGTTCTTGGTGGTCAAGGTAAAGCAGGGGTTTCTTCAGCTATAGCTATTGCAGTTCCACTAGCAGTTGCAGGACTATTATTAGCAATTATTACTCGTACAATCGCTACAGCTATTATACATTTTATGGATGCTGCTGCTGAAGAAGGAAATCTGGGGAAAATTGAGATGTGGCATGTCATTGCTATTATTTTGCAGGGCTTACGTATTGCAATCCCAGCAGTATTGATATTAGCAATTGGTGCTGGCCCTATTCGTTCATTACTTCAAGCTATGCCTACTTGGTTAACAGATGGTTTAGCAATAGGTGGTGGAATGGTTGTTGCTGTTGGTTATGCAATGGTAATAAACATGATGGCTACAAGAGAAGTATGGCCATTCTTTGCAATCGGATTTGTATTAGCAACTGTTTCACAAATTACACTTATCGGACTAGGTGCAATCGGAGTATGTTTAGCTCTTATTTACTTAACGCTTAGCAAACAAGGCGGCTCAGGTAATGGTGGTGGCTCAAATACCGGTGATCCATTGGGCGATATTATCGATAGATACTAAGAAAGGAGAGGACACGAAAATGGCAAATGAATTAAAATTATCAAAAAAAGATCGTATTTCTGTTTGGTGGCGTTCAACTTTCATCCAAGGTTCTTGGAATTATGAAAGAACACAAAGTGGTGGTTGGGCTTTCACATTAATTCCAGCAATTAAAAAATTATATAAGACTAAGGAAGAACGTGTAGCTGCAATGAAACGTCACTTAGAGTTCTTTAACACTCATCCATATCTAGCTTCGCCAATAATTGGTGTAACATTAGCCCTAGAAGAAGAACGTGCAAACGGTGCGCCAATTGATGACGTAACTATTCAAGGTGTTAAGGTTGGTATGATGGGACCTTTAGCAGGTATTGGAGATCCAGTTTTCTGGTTTACAGTTAGACCAATTTTAGGAGCTTTAGCTGCTTCTCTTGCAATTAGTGGTAACATTCTTGGACCAATAATATTCTTTGTTGCTTGGAATATTATCCGTATGGGCTTCATGTGGTATACACAAGAATTTGGATACAAAGCAGGCTCTCATATTACTGATGATTTAACAGGTGGAATACTACAAGACGTTACAAAAGGAGCATCCATCCTTGGTATGTTTATTTTGGGATCACTAGTTAATAGATGGGTATCAGTTAAATTTGCACCAGTAGTATCTTCAGTTCAGTTAAGTAAAGGTGCCTTCATTGATTGGAGTAAACTTCCAGCTGGAACAAATGGAGTTAAACAGGCTCTAATGCAACAAGCAGGTGGGTTATCATTAACTGATCATAAGATTACAACACTTCAAAACAACTTGGATTCATTAATTCCTGGACTTGCAGGATTATTAATAACATTTATTTGTATGTGGCTACTTAAGAAGAAAGTATCACCAATTGTTATAATCCTTGGATTATTCGCAATAGGTATCGTATTCCACTTAATCGGCTTAATGTAATATTTTTAACTTAGCCTAGGCTTTTTAGTCTAGGCTTTTGTTAAAATATAAAATAGTTAAAATGGTAATTAAACATTGTAGATATCCAAGAAAATTCAAATTAAAATCTTAAAACATCATCAGCTTGATAGAAACGAATAAAAAATATATAATAAATATATAATAAAAACAAATGTGTGTATAAGTAGAAAAGAGGTAAATCATATGGTTCAATCACTCAATAAAAATGTGGATTTAGTAATTGATGGAACAGCCTTTACAGGTCTTTCTGAGTATGGAAAAATCATGATTGGCGATAAAGGCTTTGAGTTTTATAATTCTCGTAATACTAATAAATATATTCAAATTCCTTGGGAAGAAGTTGACTGTGTCATTGCCTCCGTATTATTAAAAGGAAAGTGGATTCCACGATATGCGATAAAAACAAAGAAAAATGGTACCTATACGTTTTCCTCTAAAGAAGCAAAAAAAGTACTTCGTTGCGTTCGAAAGTATGTTGATCCAAATAAGATGGTTTCTTCATTAAGCTTTTTTGATGTTGCAAAGCGAGTGGTGAAATCTGCATTTAAGAGAGGCTGAAAAATTTACCATGTGTATAAATTAGGCCAAAAATATGGAGATAGTGCGTTTCCTCGTGTAAAGGAAGCGCTATTTTTATTGATTTAGGTAATATACGAAGAGGAGGGATTTTATGAAGCTTTTAGTAGATAAATTAAAAAAATATTACTATTATATAGTTATTATATTTGGAATAATATTAAGTGCTTTATGGGTAATATTTATTAAGACTACACCAATATCCGACTTTAATTATTATAACCAGCTAGCAAATGATATATCAAAGGGTGGTTTCTTAGGAGATACAAGACAGGCAATTGGGTATCCAATAACTTTAGGAATTGTTTATTTTATATTTGGGACAGGAATAATTAAAGCAAAAATATTTAACATTGTTTTAACACTTATATCCTATATCTTGTTTTATAAAATATTAAAAAAGATAAAAATAAGAGAAGATGTCAGAAAGATAACTTTTTTATTATTTGTGTTGTTTCCTAATAATATATTTTATAACAGCATTTTAGCTAAGGAAATATTAATGACAACAGCGTTACTCTTAGTAACACATTTATATTTAAGTAAGTTTAAATATAGATATATATTTATTGGAATTATAACTGGTTATATTACAATTATACACGCGTCATTTTTAGAATATGTGTTTGGAATATTTTTAGTGGATTTAATTTGCAGTAGAAAAATAAAGAAAACTGTTATATCTAGTTTAATAGTGCTCGTTTTTGCACTTTTAACAATATCTCCACTTATATATAGAAACTCAAAATTAATGAATCAATTGACATATGTTTCAACAAATAGTGGAGTGGTGCTTTACATAAATAACAATTCTAAAAATAATACTGGTGGATGGATGTCTTCAAGTGATGTGGAGAATTCTGTAGTAAAAACTAGTGCGTATAAAAATGGTAATAGAGCTGTTAGATGTAAAATATTTAAGGCTGCAGCTATGAAATGGATAAAAACACATCCTAAAAGGTTTGTGGAGCTAGGTTTTATGAGACTTAAAAATACATATTTTGCGGCAGAAGATACCTTTTGGACTTTTCCAGGTTCTGGTTTCACATACGGACAAAAAAATTTATTACAAGAGTGTGTTAAATTAATAAGAAAATTGATTTTTATACCGGCACTTTTTTATATTCTTATATTAAGTGTAATGAAAATTATAGATATATTTAAAAAGAAAAATAATGAGAATAATATAAATTATAAATTTGAACTGTATCTTTTGATGTTGTTTTATATGTTCAGCATAACTCAATTTATAACAGAAGGACAAAGCAGATATTTTTTCCCATTGATATTCGTTATGGTGTTTTTCTTTGTTCAGTTTGTAAGTAGAATTTTTTATATATTTAGTAGGAGGTAAAATTTTGAAAAGTGATATGCTAAAATTATTAAAAAAAAATAAAGATGAATATGTATCTGGAAGTAATATTGGAGAAAGTTTTGGGGTAACTAGAACTGCCATTTGGAAGTATATAAATAAGCTTAAGGAAGAAGGCTATGAAATAGAATCTGTGCCAAAACTTGGGTATAAACTCCTTAAATGTCCGGATATTCTGACTTATGAAGAAATTAAAGATCAACTAGAAACAGAAACTATTGGAAGGAATGTTGTTCATTTTGACACTGTAGGTTCCACAAACGAGAAAGCGAAAAGCCTAGCTTTAGCAGCAAAACATGGAACGGTAGTAATAAGTGAAGAACAGACAGGTGGAAAAGGAAGGCTCGGAAGAAATTTCGTATCACCAAAAAATAAAGGAATTTGGATGTCGATTATTTTAAAACCAGATGTTGAACCAATGAAAGTTTCACTAATAACTCAAATTGGAGCAGCTGCAGTTAATAATGCACTTTTAAATATGGGAATTGAAAGCCTCATAAAATGGCCAAATGACATAATAATAAATAATAAAAAAGTATGTGGAATATTAACTGAGATGAGCTGTGAACTTACAATGGTTAATTATGTAGTGCTTGGAATTGGTATTAATGTAAACGTGGATAGTGAAGATTTTGGAGAAGATGTAAGCAAGGTAGCAACTTCGCTTAAATTAGAGACAAAGAGGGCAGTTGATAGGAAAAAGCTTACGGGGTACATCTTGAATAATTTTGAAAGATTATATGAAAATTATGTTGAGAAAGACGATATTACAGAATCTATTTCAATTTGTAAAAATAAATCTATTTTGATTGGAAAAGAAATAAGAGTAATAAAAAAAGGTGAAGCAAAAAAAGCAAATGCACTTGATATTAAAACAAATGGAAGTTTGGTAGTGCAATATGAGAGTGGAGAAATTGAAGAACTTATATCTGGAGAGGTATCCATAAGAGGAAAAGAAAATTATGTTTAAGGCACATTAAATAAACAGTGCAACTATTGAATAAATTAATCGGTAGATATATAATATTAAGTTGCATATACAAAATTTTCTTACGAAATGAGGTGCTGAAATGGCAATAGAAAAAAGTGATTTTCAATTTGAAAAAAAGAGACTTAAGGACACTAAAACTTGGATACAAAAAGAAATACATTTAGCTGATGAAAACGATAATGAACTTAAGAAAAAAATTGCTGAGTTAAAGAAAGAATCTAGGGGGAGATATAGTGAAGAACTAGAAACATCCCAAAAATTATATGAGATAACTCACAAAAATTTAGAAAAATACATAGAAGCAGAAGATCAACCTTATTTTGCAAGAATTGATTTTAAAGAAAAAAGAAAAGATAATGAAAGTTTTTATATAGGAAAATTCGGTCTTGGAGATAGCAAAACTGGAGATGAAATTGTAATAGATTGGAGAGCTCCAATTGCAGACCTTTATTATAGTAAAACACAAGGTGAAACATCTTATGAAATTCCAGATGGATTTATTGATGGAGAATTAACTTTAAAACGTAAATTTTTAATAAGAGATGGTGTACTAACTGATGCGTTTGATGAAGGAATAAATGAGATAATATTAAAATCTGGTGATAATGAAAATTCACTTACAGATGAGTTCCTTAAAATAAATCTTGAAGAAAGTGTAAGTAGCAAACTTAAAGATGTTGTTGCAACTATTCAAAAAGAACAAAATGATATAATAAGGGCAGGAAAAAATTTACCACTTATAGTGCAAGGATCAGCAGGTTCTGGAAAAACTACAATAGCATTACATAGATTAGCGTATCTTTTATATAAATATAACAAAACTTTAAGTGGAAAAGATATTTTAGTTATTGCTCCAAACAAATTGTTTTTAGATTACATATCAATGGTTTTACCAAGTCTTGGTATTGATAAGGTTATGCAGCTTACATTTGAGGAGCTTGCAGTAAAAACTCTTCAAATTAAAGGAAAGGTCTTAACTAAAGACAAAAAACTTTCCGCTGTAATTGAATCAAAGGAAAAGCAAAATTATTTGACAGAGAGCAGCAGACTTAAAGGGTCACTTCTTTACAAAACAATTTTAGACAGATACATAAGATATATTGAAATTCAAGATGCTGAAACTGAGGATATTAAAGTTGACGGCATTACTATTTTTAAAGCAGCTGAAATAAAAAGATTATTTATAAAAGATATGGCACATTTACCTTTAGACAAAAGAAAAGATGAAATAAAGAGGTATTTTAAAATAAAAATTAAAGAGAGATTGCCAGAACTTATTGAGAAGATGTCTTTTAATTATGAATATATTATAGCAAGAATTAAAAAAACTGTAGAAGACAGTCCAGATAGAAGAAAAAAAATAATAGAAATATATGATGAGAGAGATGCTAAGAAGAAACAAATCATTAAGCTTTCCAAAGAAGGTATAGAGGAATATTTCGAAAAATGGAAACATTCAGATACAAAGGCGTTATTACACAAAATGCTTAAGGATGAGGAAATTTTAGAAAAAGTCGCAGAAAAGTCAGTACCTAAAAACCTTTGGGAATATGTAATAAACGAATTTGAAAGCAATAATGAAAAAGGAATTATTGACAGTGATGATTTAACTACAATTATGTACTTAAAGTTTAAAATTGAGGGAGTTCCAGAAGGTTTCACTTTTAGACATATAGTTATAGATGAAGCGCAGGATTACAGCGCATTTCAATATGCAGTTATAAAAAATATGGCATTAAATGATTCATTTACAATCGTAGGTGATACTGGTCAGGGCATTTATTACTATAAGGGAATAAACAGCTGGGAGAAGCTCATAAAGGATGTATTTAATGATTCTGCAAATTATGTTCAGCTAACTCAAAGTTATCGTTCTACTGTGGAAATAATTGATTTTGCCAATAAAGTGTTATCTAAGCAGGAGAATTGTTTAGAACCTGCAAAACCTGTTTTAAGACATGGAAAAGAACCAGAGATTATTCAATTTAAAGGAAATAAAGAGTTTGCAAAAACATTGGACGACATTGTTAAAATGTGTGAGGAAAGTGGAAAACAAAACGTTGCAGTTATAGGAAGAACTTATGAGGAATGCAAGTATATAAATACATTTCTAAAGAAACATAGTAGTTATAAATGGGACATTATAAAAGATACAGATAAAAATGTAAAATTAGAAAAAATAATAATTCCTTCATATATGACCAAAGGCCTTGAATTTGATTGCAGTGTAATTTACAATTGTAACGAAAAAAATTACGGAGAAAATGAACTTGACAAGAAAATATTATATGTTGCACTTACAAGAGCGTTGCATCTTGAATATGTATGTTTTGAAGATAAAATTTCGCCGTTGATAATATAATTTGAGGTATTGGACTTTATGATAGCTGTAACAAACTTGTGAACATGCTCAATTGAAAAAAATTTTCAGTGTGATAGAATAAGTATGAAATGTTTTAGGAGGTTGGTTAGATGAGTAGCGAGAAAATTAAGGAAAATATTTATTGGGTTGGAGTAAAAGATGAAAATTTGAGAGTTTTCGATATAATAATGGAAACTAAAAAGGGAAGTACATATAACTCTTATCTAATAGATGATGAAAAAGTAGCAGTAATTGATACCGTAAAAAATGGATTTTATGATGAATTTTTAGGAAACATAAAAGAAGTTATAGGTGAAAGAAAAGTTGACTATATAATAGTTCAACATACAGAACTAGACCATAGTGGTTCTTTAATTAAATTAATAAAAACGTATCCAGAGGCAACAGTTATTGCATCAAAGGCAGCAATTACTTATGCAAAGGAAATTGTAAATAAAGACTTTAAAAATCAAGATGCTATAGCGCTTGGAACACTTGATCTTGGAAAAACAAAACTTAACTTTATATCAGCACCAAATTTACATTGGCCAGATACTATGTTTACATATGCTGAAGGTGCAAAAACATTGTTTACTTGTGATGTAATGGGGTGTCATTATTGCCCTGAAAATTCTATAGCGGACATATGTGCAGGTGATTATCTAACTGAAATGAAATATTACTTTGATGTTATAATGTCCCCATTTAAGAGATTTGTTAATATGGGATTAGATAAAATTGAGGGATTAAAGCTAGATATAGTAGCACCAAGTCATGGACCACTACACATAAATGATGTTGACAAATATATTAAACTTTACAGAGAGTGGGCTAAGGTAAAAACAAGTGAAAAAAACGTACAAATATTTTATATAAGCGCCTATAGAAATACAGAAGCTATGGCAAACTATCTTGCTGAGGTTATCAATAAAAAAGGTGTTAAAGCAGAGGTACATGAAATAACCGAAATAGATCCAGAAGAGGCTAATAGTCTTGTAGAAGCTGCAAGCGGATTATTAATAGGGTCTCCTACAATAAACCAAGATGCTGTAAAACCTTCTTGGGATTTACTTTCACATGTTTCAGCTATAACAAATAGAGGAAAGGCAGCTGGTGCCTTTGGATCGTTTGGTTGGAGCGGTGAAGGAGTGCCAATGCTTACAGAAAGACTTAAAAGTCTTAAATTTAAAGTAGTACCAGAAGGTTTAAAATTTAAATTTGTACCAGCAGAAAAAGAATACAAAGCTGCAGACGAGTTTGTAGAGAAATTTATGGAATTATTATAAATAGTAAAAATTGATAAATAGTTTACGAAAGCATCTTCAAAAAAGAGGATGATAAAAGACCTTCTGGTTATGCCAGAAGGTCTTTTAATATTAGGATTACATATACTTAAATGTCCAATTAACCAAATCTAAAACCAATCTAGTTGTAGTATCACCTTTATCAAGAAGAGTGTTAAATTCAACTAAATCCATGGATTTAATCATATTTGTCTCAAATAGATATTTTATTAGATATTTAGCATCGTCAACATTCATTCCATCGGAAACAGGAGTACCTGTACCAGGCACAAATGAAGGATCAAGACAATCAATATCAAAGCTAAGATGAACTGCATCCACATTACTATATAATAGTTTGTTGTAGATTTCATCTAATATTGGTTTGATACCTTTCTCAGCTACATCCTTAGTAGAATATACATTTAGTTTTTTTTCATTAGTAAGAGCCTGCTCACCTTTATCAAGGGATCTTGCACCTATAATAAATACATTTTCAGGCTTAACTTTTATGCCAGCATAAAATATATCAGTAAGATCTTTTGATCCTATGCCCATTGAAGCTGCTAGAGGCATTCCGTGAACATTTCCTGTGTCAGAGGTTTTATCCGTATTTATATCTCCATGAGCATCTACCCATATTACAGCAAGGTTTTTATAGTATTTACTTGCACCTGCAATACTACCCATGCCAAGAGAATGATCTCCTCCAACTATAAATGGAAAACAGTTTGATTTAAGTGAAGTGTAAACTTGCTGAGCTAAATTATTATTTACTTCAACAATTGGTGCTAAATATTTCATGTCAGCATTTGTTAAGTATTTATTTTCAGCAGCAACTTTTGGTACATATAAATTGCCTAAATCATATATTTTATGATGGTTACTTTCTATAACATTAATTATATTGTTCTCTCTCAATTTGTCTGGGCCGAGGTCCACACCTTTTTTATCAGATCCATAAAACAATGGAACGCCTATTAAATTAACATCCATTTCTCATACCTCCAAAAGTAAACGTATTGTTTGACTACTGTTTGATTATATAGCAATTAGAAAAAATATAAAGACTTAAAAAAATATACAGAACATTTGCAAAATTACCATAATAAATAAACATGCATATAAAAAAATATAATTATTTATAAAATAGCCTTATATGTGTTATCATAGTTAAGGAATAAGCTTTTGATATTAAATTTAACCAAAAAAGCTTATAAATATTAAAAAAGTTTTTCTGTAAGTAATTAGGTAATATAAGGAGGTTTGTATTTAAATGGAAAAAACAACTGTAATAGAGTATTTAAAATCAAATGACTTTGAGGATGTAGAAGAAATTAAATATAAGGATGAAAGTTTAATTGTAAGATTTTATTATGATTTTGATGATTCTGAAATTGAAGCAGCATCAGCTTATGCTAATGACGAATGTGAAGAGGAATCAGAAGGCGAAATCTGGTATAATAAATTTTTCATACCTTATTTAAATGATATAGTAGTTGATAATGTTGGTGAAATAATTGAAAATTGTTCTGAGGAATTTGATTTAGAGGCACAATTCATAACTTACGACATTGATGAAGAACAAATTGAATATGCAGAAATTATAGCTGAATTTGCTAATAGAGGTCAAGAAATAGACGTAGAAAAAGCAGTTGACGATTTAAAAATATAAAAATAAAAGTAAATGGTAGCATTTGTTAGAAACATAGAGTATATTGGATATAAAACCATGCAATGGCTTAAAATAAAATAATTTAAGTTTGAAACTAACTTTAAAAATGTTATAATAATACACGTACCAATCCTGAGGTGTTCGTAAGGCTTATATGTTCAACCGACATATAAATTTAGGGATTTTCAATAACAATTATAGATGTCAAGCTTCCAACTTAGGCGAAGTAGGCAGAAGGAATTTGAGAGAAACCCACCTGCTAAGATGCGGGTGTGACTTTTAAGTACAGCGGCACAATGGGAATAATATTGATATGATATTAATTAATGTATGACATGGAGTTTTTCATGTCATACAGTTATGATATGGCCTCATGGTCAAGCGGTTAAGACATCGCCCTCTCAAGGCGGAATCACGGGTTCGATTCCCGTTGGGGCTACCATATAGGAAAATAAGCAAGTTTACAGAGAATGTAGACTTGCTTATTTTTATAAACTTTACGTCAATTACAAATGGTAAGACTATACTTCATTAAGGATTAGTTTCAAGATTTAGAACTCATTCATTTAAAATAAATGTAAATTTATCCTTATGATATTTGCAAGCATTTCTAAAAAGCTTTACTACAGAATAAGAATAATCACCTAAGTTTTCTTTACTCTTGTTAAAATCATTCCAAACGATCTTAACTGGAAGTTTAACATCGGTAGTAATACAATCCCATAATGCATCTAAATTAGCACCATAATAATCTGGCAAATCCAAGCATTTTTTTAGTATCATATGAAGTTCTGTTCTAGTTTTAAATTCGGCACCATTCAATTCAATAATATTCATAAATAATCACCTTGTTCACTAATAGTATTGCGTAAATGTATTGTAATGATCTGAAGTACCATAAATTAATCCATCATTAGAATAAACTAATCTATCAGCACCCCTATGTCCACCATTATAGTTTATGTCACATTCATGCCAAACACGTCCAGGGGCGGATGGAAGTACACCTTCACTATTTGTAAATATATCTCCTCCTATGCTGCAGCCTGGTGCATAATCCCATAAATTAAAACCAGGTTCCCAGCCTAATTCTTCAGCTTGTTCTTTGGTTATATAGTTGCTAGGTAGTTTATTGTACTCATGAATGTAATTTGCTACCCCTTGGAAGTCATTAATAATGGTAACGGTACTAGCAGTATTTTTGGTAGACGCCATAGTAAAAGCATTAGTGTGCATAGGTAAAAAGTTTATGGCAGTAGCTACAAGGAAGAATAAAGACATTATTAGCAAAGAAAACTTAGTTTTGATTTTTTTCATAATAATACCACCTCTTTCGATATAAGTATATAATTTGGAATAAAAGCTTGTATTAAAAAAGTAATAATTTCTAGTTAAAATTAATTTACTTGCTAGCACATTTGTAATTTATATATAAAATGTTATAATATAACATAAAGCTATTATTTTAGGAGGGAATTTCATGAAAAAAGTAATTGGAATAATTAGTATTGTTTTATTTGTATTTGTTGTCTTTCAATCACATGCTGTGGAAGTAAGAAATGCAAAAGATATAAGTTGGTTGGCTGGATTTTTATTAGCATTATGTATGCTTATAGCTGGAATAGTGTCAATTATGTCAAATAGAAGTAAAGGTATGACTATAGCAGCTACTGTTTTTTATGTGATAGGAGGAATAATTGGACTAGTTAATGCAGGACATTTTAAAGACTTGCCAATATGGTCAATGTTAACTTTAATATTTGCAGTGTTGTTTATATTTCATATAGTTGGGTGCAAGGATTACTATAATAGAATTTAAGGTGAATAGTTAAAAAAGTAACTGAAGGTAAGCCTTTTTAAATAGCACATAAGACTATCATAAAATAAAAAACATTATCACACTTAAAAATGTTGCTTTTATTTCAGGATAGTTGTATATTATACATATATAGAATATTGTGGTAAAAGGTGAGGGAATGAATTTTTTAACTATGGGTGAAAAGGTTAAGAAACTAAGAGAACAATTAGATTTAAAACAGGAAAATTTGAAAACGGAAAAGGTTAGTAGAGGACTTATAAGTATGATTGAAACAGGTAAGAAAGACATAAGTTATGCTACAGCCATTAAATTAGCGGAAAAATTTAAACAAAAAGCTAATGAACTTAATGTTATTTTGAATGTAGATGCTGATTATCTAATGCGTTCTCCCAATGAAGATGCTGAGCTTTATTGTTTAGGCCAATTAAAAAACGACGAGATAAATCAAAATACAATTGACGAGATTTTGCAGTTATCAGAAAAGTACGATTTACTTAGAGTTAGAGCTAAAACATATTTTAAAATTGGACAAATTAATGAGGAAAAGAAAGATTATGATAATGCTTGTGTGAATTATCATAACGCTATAAAAATATATAAAACTATAGGTAAGAATGAAGAGTTGGCACAGATTTATCTTAGAATGGGTTCATGCAAAGGAAAGAATGCTCAACATGATACAGCGATAGTTTATTTCAATTTAAGTCAATATTATGCTTTTGTTTATGACAATCCAGAAGTTCAAAAGATGTCTTTATATAACTTAGCTAATGCTTATAAATATTTGAATAAGATAGATTTAGCCTTAGAAACCGTTGAAAAATATTTGGCAATTAGTGATAAATCACATGCGTTTTATATTTATGGACATGGTATTAAAGCGGGTTGTTATGAAGCAAAAAAAATTATGATAAGGCAATAGAAACTTACAAAGAATTACTTTCGGAGATTACAGATGACAAAAATGTATTTTTAGGTTATGCATATGTTAATTTAGGTAGAGCATATGCTGCTAAAAATAATTTTAAAGAAAGTATGAAATATTTTGAAATGTCTGAAAAGTTTAGAATTGAGGTAGATAGAGCAAATTTAGGATCTACACTTATAGAAAAATCAGAGGTCCTATTAAAACAAAATTTGATTGATGATGTTATAGAAAAATTAGAACTAGGATTAAAGTATTCAGATGAGTATAAAAACTTAGAATATTTATTAAAAGGAAATCTTCTATTAGCCGATGTATACGATAAAATAGATGATAATAAAAAGTTAGAAAAGGTTTATCTTAAAATTACAGAGATATTAAAAACCACTGAAAATAAATGCGAACTGAAGTATATTTATAATAAACTAGCACTTATGTATTTAAAGCAAGCTAAGGAAAATCTATGTGAAAAATATTTATTATTAGCAATAAATTTAATTTAAGAGAGGGGATTTTTTTATGAAAAATATAAAAGCTCATGTCTTTCAGCTTGATCAAGAGATGCCATATGGAATGATTAAATCTACCAATACAATCCATATAAATGTAGATATGCTAAATAGTTAAATACGTTACTAAGTTTTCACATTAATAAAGATAGTTTATGTTCAAATGACTTATTCAGTTAATATAACAGATAATAATATAAGAAAATAAGCAAGTTTACAGAGTGTGTAGACTTGCTTATTTTTGATCTATGGACTTTAGTTTGACAAACATGCAAATTTAAAATACAAGCTTGGAAATAGACATTTTTGTGAGCAGAAAAAATGCAAAAAAATTTTTATGGAAATTAATATATTTATTGATTAGAAAATAGATATCTTGAATGTAATAATTTTAATGACATGTTGAACAATATACAATTATATAAATAAATATAAATTTTACTATCATTATCCTTTTAAGTATAATGATAAAATATATCCCATTAATTAAAATCATATTAAAAAATTGGATGAAACCAAAAATAATTTTTATTACTTGGTATTAATTTGTTTTTGATATTAAAATGGAGGCTAATTATGGAAAACGTAATTTTTATGAAGGAAATAAGAAAAGTTTTCAAAGATAAAGTAGTTTTAAATAACATTACTTTTAATGTGAGGAAAAATGAAATATTTGGTCTATTAGGTCCTAGTGGTTCTGGAAAAACCACCACAATAAAAATATTAACATCTCAAATTATGCCTACCTCTGGTAAGGCATCTATTCTTAATAATGATGTTTATTCATTTGATAGAAGTATATTAAGTAGAGTTGGTATTTTAAGTGACAATAGTGGTGTCTATGAAAGGCTTACAGTTTGGGACAACTTGAAACTTTTTGCTGATATATGTGGTGCAGATAAAAAATCTATAGAAGATATTTTGGAGAGAGTTGGGTTAGGTAATGATAAAAGAACGACTGTTAAAAAACTTTCTAAAGGAATGAAACAAAGATTAATTTTAGCTCGGTCTATAATAAATAAACCTGAATTATTGTTTTTAGATGAACCAACCTCATCACTGGACCCTTTCATTTCAAACGAAATACATAATCTTTTGAAAGAGATAAATTCAGAAGGAACAACAATATTTCTAACAACGCACGACATGGTAGAAGCAGACAAACTGTGTGATTGTATTGCATTTTTAAACAATGGAACCATTGTGGAAGTTGATTCCCCCGAAAATTTAAAATTAAAATATGCAAAACCAGTTATTCAAGTTAAACTAAAATGTCAGGATAATAAGATATTTTTGAGTAAAAATGCAGAAAATGCTGAGAAGATAAGATTATGGATTGCAACAGATGAACTTGAGTCTATACATTCTTATGAGCCAAGCATTGAAGAAATATTTCTTAAAGTCACAGGGAGGAAATTGAAGTGAGGTCATCAATTAGGCATATAAAAGCTATATTTATTAAAGAGATTAATGATTATTATAAAAACCCATTCACTTTAATTGTACTTAGTGCTTCTTTAATAGTGTTTTTTATAATTTTTTTAATTCATAGATTTAAGCATGGTAGTAGCAGCTTAAGTTATTTTAATATTGCTTTAGCATTAGACTATAATATTTCATTTTCATGTACTCTTTTTCCTCCTTTCTATATCGTAGAAGAAAAAGAAAAAAGAACACTGGATAGTTTAATACTTTCTGGAATAAGCTCTCTAGAATCTCTTCTTGGTAAAAATTTACCAACAGTACTAATAACAATGTTAACAAGTACCTGTATGTTACTACTAGCTAAAGTTAATTTTAGATATCTTCCCTCATTGTGCATATTGATTTTTATAGTAATTATTAGTGAAGTGATTTTAATGTCCCTTATAGGAATTATATCTAAGAATTCTATACAATCTTTAATGTATTCTCTCCCATTTGTTTTGATTTTACTGTTAGCGCCTATGCTTTCGCTTATGAAAACTTTTAACAACATTAATAATCTTATCAATGTCTCAATTATGAATTTTATGATAAAAAATATTTTAAATGGGAAAGGACTTCTTTATTCTGGATACAGCTTATTAATAGTTTTTATATGGTTAATTATACCTTCCTTACTATTCATTTTAATTTATAAAACAAAAAAATTATATTAGAGCTGGTGGTGTTAAAATGCGTTTCACTAAAAAAACAGTCAAAGCCTTAATTATTAAAGAATTAAAAGATTATTATAGAAATCCTATCGTATTAATAATATTATTTCTACCGACTTTTTTCACTATATTTTATTCTAATATATTTAATGATCCCAGTCTTAAAATTAACATATGCATTAATTCTGGAATTATATTTTCTGGATTGTTTTTGCCACCATATCTTATTACTGAAGAAAAAGATAACAGAACTCTGGATGCCCTTATATTATTTTCGGTACATTCCTATGAATTTTTAGTAGGTAAACTTTTACATTGCCTATTTTTCTCTCTATTATCTAACATGCTTTCGCTATTTGCATTTAAATTAAAATTTACAACCTTTTTGCAAATTGCAATTCTAATGTTTATTTCTTTAGTTGGAATTATTTTAATTGGCACACTAATAGGTCTTATGTGTAGAAATCAACCTGAAGCTATGATTTGTTCTATTATAATAATATCTCTTTTATATATGATTCCAATTGTAGAAAATATAAATGTGGTAACATCAAAAATATTATTACTGTTAGGAATATCCAATATGGATTTAGTAATCAAAAATATTATCAATGGTAAAGGATTATTTTATTCGGGTTTCAGTTTATTAGTGATGGTGGTTTGGGTTATAGTTCCTGTTTTCATTTTTTCACATATTTATGGATCAAAGAAATTAGAATGATTTTTAATTACATATTTTATATAAAATATTGTCTAAATATGAAAAAAACATTATTATAATATATGTAATATAGCTTACATAATATTATAATATGAAAAAATTTGTATACAATATATAGTAAATAGGCACAAATAAAAATATTGTATACGATTTCTACAGCATTTTTTGTTCAGATGCACAAAAAAATAAAAAAAACGTAAATCAGTTGACTAATGAATATAGTTGAAAATTGGTTTAAAATTATATTTATGAATTCGACATTGATGCAAATGAACAAAGATGCGTGTATTAAGAAGAAAGGAGGAAACGTTCATGAAGCTCATAAGACAATTTGCAATTGTTCTTATATTTTGTTTTTTGGGAGAATTGCTTAGTAGATCTTTACACTTAACAATTCCCGGCAATGTTATCGGGATGATACTACTAGTAGTTTTTTTATGTACTGGAATTATAAAACTTGAAGCTGTAGAAACAGTAAGTGATTTTTTATTGGAACACTTGCCTTTCTTCTTTGTTCCTGCTGGTGTTGGACTCATTACGAGCGCAAGCACAATAAAAAATTGTTGGCCTTATTTAATTATTATAGTCATTATATCTACTATTGTGGCAATGGTCATCACAGGAATAACTGTTCAATTATTTAAGAGGAGCTGAACAACTTGAAAGAATTAATATCTATGCCATTATTTTCGATAATGATTTCTCTAGTAGCCTTTGAAATTGGATGTATTATAAACAGAAAAACTAAATTGGCTATTTTGAATCCACTTTTAATAAGTATAGCCTTATTAATTATATTTTTAAAATGTTTTAACGTTAGTGTTAAAGAATATAATGATGGTGGTCAATTTATAACTTTTCTTCTTTCACCTGCAACTGTAGTTCTTGCAGTACCACTTTATAAAAAGATAAAACTGTTAAAGGCATATGCACTACCCATAGTCGCAGGAATTTCCTTTGGAACTATTGGTGGCATGATAACCATAGTACTATTATGCAATTTATTCGGAATATCAAAAAAATTAGGTTTATCTATGATTCCAAAATCTATTACTACACCAATTGGAATGGCAGTTTCACAGCAAATTGGTGGAATTCAATCTGTAACGGTGGCAGCAATAATAATAACGGGTATATTTGGGGCAATAATTGGACCAGTAGTCTTTAAAGTCTTTAGAATAGAGGATAAAGTAGCGAAAGGAATAGCATTAGGATGTTCATCGCATGCTATCGGTACATCAAAGGCAATTGAACTAGGTGAAATTGAAGGTGGTATGAGTAGCCTTTCTATAGGGTTAACTGGACTAATAACTGTTATTATAGCACCAATAATTGCAAAAATTTTTCAAAGCTTAATATAAATAGTTGAATTTAGAGAGGTTTTAATATATTTATATTTTTACAAAGAGGAGAGACATTATGGTGAATTTGTCAAAACAGCTAGCACAAAAAATTGTGGATAAGATGATGGGTGTCATCCCCTACAATGTTATTATTACTGATGAGCAGGGTGTCATCATAGGTAGTGGAGACAAGGAAAGAATGTATAAGGTACATTCAGGTGCTCAAAAAGCACTAAAACTTGGCAAGATGATAGAAGTTTATGACGATGCCTCTTCTCTAGCTGTAAAAAAGGGAGTTAACTCTCCTATTTTTTCCGAAGGAAACATAGTTGGAGTCATAGGAATAGCAGGTAACCCAAAGGTGGTAAAGGAATTTAGTCAGCTTGTGAGTGTTACTGCTGAACTTTTGATTAACCAAGAACATTCGCTAAATCAGCGTAAAATAAAGGAAGAACAGATAGAAAAATTTTTGTATGAACTTTCTTATAAAACAGAAGAATACTCAGAAGCTTTTCTTGAAAGGGGTTTATCTCTTGGAATAGATCTTAATATTTCATACATTCCAGTAGTTATAGGTTTTAATGAGCTATCGTCTAAAAAGGTAGAGAATGCATTTAAACACTTTCTAGAGAAAGATGAATATATATTATTGTTAAATACAAATACAATAGTTGTATTTATGAATTCTGATAGACCTACTATTAAAAGAATAAAAAGATGTCTGGATTTGGAACTTTACAATGGTATTGATATTGGTTTAGGGCTACAAGAGCATATAATTTCAAACTCTGTGAAACAGGCTATTACAGCGTTAAATATAGGGAAAAAATTAGAAAGTAGTAAAAACATTTTTTTATATAAAGACTTGCGCTTCATTTCTATGCTTGCAAAATTTAAAGATGACTATAAATTTAACAACGTTATTGAGAAGCTTAAGGAGGAAGGAAAACAGGCGGATCTGTTGGAGACATTAGCAGCTTATGTTTACAATAATGGGGAAGTCAATTCTACTTCTGAAAAGCTACATATACATAGGAATACATTAAACTATAGATTTGAAAAGATTCAAGATATTACTGGGAAAAATCCAAGAAATGTAATTGAACTTTTTGAACTTTTTACAGCGTATGTGGTTTCCATGTTATGATTTATACACTTTATGGAGGAATGAAAGATGAACGTAGTAGAAAAAGTTAAAAACCGTACAAAAGAAATGTTTGTAAAAAAGATCGTTGAATTACTAGAAAAAGATCCCGAAAAGAATGTTGAAAGAATTTTTGACATGATAAAACATACCATTACTGAACCAGAAGACATGAAACAAATTGATGCCGTATATGATTTATATACTAACAATGAAGCTGTTAATACACTTATACAAGACATAGTAAAGACAACTGATAAACATTGTTTAGAGAAATTTTTTGTGAATTTCTTTGCTAATGCAGTTTGGTTTGGCGGAGAAAAAAGAGCTAAATATTTAAAAGAGCAGGATACAATGATTCCTTTTACAATTTTAATAAGTCCATCCATGAGATGTACATTAAAATGTTCAGGTTGTTATGCTGCTAGATATAGTAAAAAAGATGATATTCCAATCGAGGAGCTTGATAGAATAATAGGTGAAGCTAGAGATCTTGGAGTATATTATATAATTATCCTTGGAGGAGAACCTTTCATAAATGACTATATGTTAGATATTTATGAAAAGTATAATGATGTTATGTTCTCACCATTTACAAATGGTCAACTTATAACATCAGAAATAGCAGATAGATTAAAGAAACTTGGCAATGTTATTCCTATGTTTTCATTAGAAGGTTTTGAAAAAGAAACAGATGCTAGAAGAGGAAAAGGCGTATTTAAAAAAGTTATGTCATCCATGGATTTACTTAGAGAAAGAGGAATGTTATTTGGAGTTTCATCTGCAACTTCAACAGCAAATATGGACACAGTAACTTCAGATGAATTTATTGATATGCTAGTAAAAAAAGGAGCTAAAATAGGTTGGTATTTCATATACATGCCAATTGGTGAATCACCAGATGTAAGTATGATGCTTACACCAAGTCAAAGGTTAACGCTTGGAGAAAGAGTAAGAAAAATAAGAGTTACAAAGCCATATTTTGCAGCTGATTTCTTCAATGATGCACCTTACGTTGGTGGTTGTATTGCAGGAAAATACTATTGCCATATAAATTCAAAAGAAGAAGTTGAACCTTGTATATTTGCACATTTTTCAACTTATAATGTTAAGGACAAACCCATTTTAGATGCATTTAAGACAGAGTTTTTTAAAGTGCTTAGAAAAAGCCAACCTTACAATAAAAACATGCTTATGCCATGTATGATGATTGATAATACAAAGGTTGTAAGAAAAATAGTTGAAAAAGTTGGTGCTCATGTGACAGATCCAAGTGCAGAAAAGATGCTAAAAGATCCAGAATTTATGGGACAACTTGATAAATTAGCAAATGATTTTGCTCCAGAAGCTGAAAAAGCCTGGAAAGAAGTTTTCAATGAAAAAGGGAATATTAAGATGTCAAAGGGTTAGAATATAGATATAAAGTGGATTTTTTTAAATCCACTTTTTTATGTAAAAATAGGTGTACAGCTCTAAACAGTGCTTTCTATATAAAAATTAACACTTTTATTGTAAAAAAGTGTTATAATTCATTTAAGACATATTAAAAAATAGCCTAGTATATTTTGATTTATATGCCAAAGAAGTTGTTACAATATTCGTATTAGGAGGATACTTAATGAACATACTCTTTTTTTTACATGCATTTGAATTCATAATGATTATTAATTTATTATTTATCATAACAGCAATATATGTAGAAAGAAAAAACACAGTGGAAATAAGCACGTGGATATTAATATTCACGTTTTTACCCATACTCGGATTTATATTATATTTATTTTTTGGTAGAAGTATGCGATTTGGCAAGCAAAAGGTATTTAAGGGAAAAAAAGAAATTGATGAAAAGTATAGTGAATTTTTATTTGAGCAAAAATATTTGCTGCAAAATAACAAAGTAATTTTTAGAGATGCAAACAATGCAAATTATTATGACATTATGGAGATGCATATTAATGCAAGCAAAAGTATATTAACGCAAGACAATGACATTACTATCTTTACCAATGGAAAGGATAAATATGAGTCGCTTATTAAGGATATAGAAGAGGCTACTGAATCCATAAACATATTATACTTTATAATTAAAAATGATAATATAGGTAAAAGAATAGTTGGTTTACTAACAAAGAAAGCTAAAGAAGGACTTGATGTAAGGATAATCTATGATCATTTTGGAAGCTTCCTTACGCCTTTTAGTATGTATGAAGATTTAATAAAAGCTGGGGGAATAGTTAATAGATTCTTTCCTTTAAAATTAGGCACGTACCTTAGAGCTAATTTTAGAAACCATCGCAAAATTGTAGTTATTGATGGTAAAATTGGGTATTTAGGTGGAATGAACATTGGTGATGAATATATGGATCTCGGTGAAAAAAAAACTCATTGGAGAGATACTCATCTTAGAATAACGGGTTCAGCGGTTCAAGTTTTACAAGTGAAATTTATAAATGATTGGTATTATTGTTCAAATGAAAAAAATATTAATGAAGAAAAAATGAGGAAAAAGTTATTTCCTAAAATAGAGCAATCAGGTGAAATTGCAGTTCAAATTGTAAGTAGTGGACCTGACGCTAATGGAGAGCAGATTAAAAGAGGAATTATAAAGATGATAAATTGCGCAAAAGAATCTGTATTTATTCAAACTCCTTATTTTATACCGGATCAATCATTTCTTGAAGCTCTTCAAATTGCATCAATGTCAGGAAAAGATGTAAGGGTTATGATACCAGGAATACCTGATAAAAAAATGGTTTACCGGGTTACTTTTTCATACATTCAAGCTTTAATGGATTATGGAATTAAGGTTTATTTATATCCAGGTTTTTTACATTCCAAAATGGTTGTTATAGATGGTCAAGTTTCAACAATAGGAACAACAAATATGGATATAAGGAGTTTTAGATTAGATTTTGAAGTTAATGCATTTATATATGATAGAAAGTTTTCATCAAAATGCGCAGACATTTTTAAAATTGATATGAATAAAAGTAAGCTTGTAACAATGGAATGGTATAAGTCTAGAAGTACATGGATTAAATTTCAAGAAGGGTTCTTTAGGCTATTTGGAGCATTAATGTAATTATAAAAAAATAGGGGGCTACATTAAGAAATCTTTTAAAGTTTCTTAATGTAGCTAATTTAAATTTTTAGCTTAATAATTCGTGATACTTATTTAAAAGCTTGTCCAATTTTTGACTACAAAAAACCACATTACTATCAGTAAGGCTTTTATTATTAGTAAGCTTATATAATATAGTTCTAGCTTTGTCAATCTCTAGGTTTAAAATTTTGAGTTCTGGGTTCATAGTAATCCTCTCCTCTATACTAAAATAACTACTATTTTGTTGTAAATTCATTTTAACAAAATAGTAATAAGGTGTAAAATGTTTTCCGTAGTCATAAAAAATTATAAAATTACAAATAATGCCAAGATATGAGTAAGTATATACAAAAATAGCAAAATACAAATTATGTAAAATAAAGAAGCCTGTTGAAAAAAGCTATATGGAATAATATGTAAATGAAGAAACATGTCATATTATGGAAAAAATTAATTATAAATTATATTATTTTTTATAAATTAAATTTTTTTATGATAGTAAGAAAATTAAATATTATTTATTCAACACCATAATTAAATATGATATAATATTTGTGGAAATTAGTTATTTGTATAGCACATATATACTTTATGTATTATATATAAGACATATTTAAAAAATAACTAGTTAGAGTACTAGTTTATTTTGGATTGTATGCCTAATTTAAATTCTAGGAGGAATTTCTTAATGTTAAATATGGATATAAGTATGGCTCTTGTAAGAGTTACAGAAGCGGCTGCAATACAATCAGCCAATCTTATGGGTAGAGGCGACAAAATGGCAGCAGATCAGGCTGCAGTTGATGGAATGGAAAAGGCTTTTGGATTGATGCCAGTTAGAGGAACAGTTGTAATAGGTGAAGGAGAGCTTGATGAGGCACCTATGTTATATATAGGTCAAAAAGTTGGAATTGGTGAAGATAATATGCCTGAAATGGATATAGCAGTTGATCCACTTGATGGTACAATTTTAATAGCAAAAGGTCTGCCTAATGCAATTGCAGTTGTAGCAATGGGACCTAAGGGGAGCCTTCTACATGCACCAGATATGTATATGAAAAAGATAGTTGTAGGACCAGGAGCAAAAGGTGCTATTGATATTAAAAAATCCCCAAAAGAAAATATGATAAATGTAGCAAAAGCATTAAATAAAGATATTACTGAACTTACTATAATAGTACAAGAAAGAGAAAGACACGATTACATTGTAGATGCAGCAAGAGAAGTTGGAGCAAGAGTTAAACTATTTGGCGAAGGTGACGTAGCAGCAGCACTTGCATGTGGATTTGAAGAAACTGGTGTAGATATGCTTATGGGAATTGGCGGTGCGCCAGAAGGTGTAATAGCAGCAGCAGCTATAAAATGTATGGGCGGAGAAATGCAAGCTCAACTTGTAGCTCACAGTGAAGAAGAAATTGAAAGATGCAAAAAAATGGGCATAGATGATATACATAAGATATTTGGTATAGATGATCTTGCAAAATCGGATGATGTGTTTTTCGCAGCCACAGGAATAACGGAATGTGACCTTCTTAAAGGCGTTATTTATTCTAAAAATGAAGTGGCTACAACACATTCAGTTGTAATGAGCTCAAAAACTGGAACAATAAGATTTGTTGAAGCAATACATGACTTGAATAAAAGCAAAATAGTGGTAGAATAATATTAGGCATCTTCAACAAATTTTGAAGATGCTTTAAGGTACATTGAAAAAATTACAAGCTAATATATTTTGTGTACATAATTCTATAAATAATGAAAGGCGGTTTGATTAATGCCTGTTAAAATTGAAACAATAGCTGAAGATTTAAAATTAGATATAATTGTAAAAGGAGATAGTACTGCTGAGGTTTGCCAAAGTGATATAAACAGACCTGGACTTCAGTTTTCAGGATTTTATAATTATTTTGCCAATGAAAGAATTCAAGTGATTGGAAATGCAGAATGGAGTTTTTTAGATGCAATGAGAGTTGAAATTCGAAAAAAGAGGTTAAAAAAGTTTTTTCAATTTCATACTCCTTGTATAGTTTTTGCTAGAAATTTGCTCCCTCACGAAGAATTTATTGAAGAAGCAAAAGCTCATAATGTTTGGATTCTGAGAACAGATATTTTAACAACGCGTTTTATAAGTAAAGTAATGAATTATCTAGATGAAAAACTAGCACCAGAAACAAGAATGCATGGTGTTTTAGTTGATGTCTATGGTTTTGGAATACTTATAACAGGAGAAAGTGGTATAGGGAAAAGTGAAACTGCCTTAGAACTTATAAAGAGAGGACATAGACTTGTAGCAGATGACGCTGTAGATATTAAAGCTATTGAGGGAACACTAAATGGAAAGTCACCATACATTACAAATGGAATGTTAGAAGTAAGAGGTATGGGGATAATAGATGTACCTGCATTATATGGTCTTAGTTCTGTACTTGATTCAAAAACAATAGACATGGTTATGTACCTTGAACAGTGGAAAGAGGGACGTGACTATGATAGGCTTGGAATAGATAGTGAATATATTGAGATTTTAAATGTACCTATAAGAAAGATGACAATCCCAATAAGACCAGGAAGAAACTTAGCAGTAATTATTGAAGCGGCAGCAGCAAATTATAGATATAGTCTTACTTCAAATATAACTCCAGTTCAAACTATAAATGAAAGAATGGATGGAATTGCAGATAAAAAATAAAGAAGAAATAAGAAGATATATGTTAAATAAAAGAGACAAATTATCTAGAACTGAAAAAGCAAATTTAGATAATTTTATTTTCGAGAATATTACACAAAATCCATATTTTTTATCGGCTAAAGTTATATTTAGTTATGTTAGTTTTCAAAATGAAGTAGATACTCATAGAATAATAAGACACGCTTTTGATTTGGGTAAAAAAGTATGTGTACCAAAAGTAATTAACAGAGAAAAAGGTATGAAGGTTTTATATATAGAATCCATTGAAGAACTTATACCTAGTAAAATGGGAATATTAGAACCAGATATAAATAAAGAAGCCACATCAATAAATGACATTGATATGGCAATAGTGCCAGGTCTTGCTTTTGATAATTTTGGAGGAAGGCTTGGTTATGGTGGTGGTTTTTATGATAGGTTTTTTGAAGGATCAAATATTAAAAAAATTGCAATTGGATATGAATTTCAAATATTAAAAAATGTTCCAAAAGAGGAACATGATATCTTAATTGACGGAATAATCACAGAGAAAAACTTTATAAATTTTAAGAAGAGGTTTTAAAATCTATAATATGTGATAGAATATCCTATAAAGGAATATATGACAGGGGGACATTTGAGTGGTAACTAAAAAGGATGTATTAGGAAAAAAATATGAATATGCATGGGAAAAATATGAGGAAAAAGATTTAAAAAATGTATTTGAGGTTTCAGAGAGATATAAGGAATTTATATCAAAATGCAAAACGGAAAGAGAATGTGTAAGTGAATTTGTAAAACTTGCTGAAGCTGAGGGTTATGTTGATCTAAATAAGATAATTAGTGAAGACATAAAACTAAAAGCAGGGGATAAGGTTTATGCAAATAATAAAGGCAAAAATTTAGCATTGTACCTAATTGGAAAGGAACCTCTTCAAAGTGGAATGAAAATACTAGGAGCACATATTGACTCTCCTAGACTTGATTTAAAACAAAATCCACTATATGAAGACACAGATTTAGCACATTTTGAAACTCATTATTATGGTGGTATTAAAAAATATCAATGGGTTACAATACCACTAGCAATACATGGAGTGATTGTAAAAAGTGATGGAAAAGTGATAAATGTCAATATTGGGGAGGATGATTCAGATCCAGTATTTGGTGTTTCTGATCTTTTAGTTCATCTTGCTCAAGATCAACTTAAAAAGCCGCTTTCTACAGGAATAGAAGGAGAAAACCTAAACATTTTAATAGGAAGTATTCCAGTAAAAGATAAAGATGCCAAGGACAGAGTTAAAGCAAATGTATTAAACATATTGAATGAAAAATATGGAATTGATGAAGAAGACTTTGTATCAGCAGAATTAGAAGTTGTTCCAGCAGGAAAGGCAAGAGACTACGGTTTTGATAAGAGTATGGTTATGGGTTATGGACATGACGACAGGATATGTGCATTTACTTCTTTTGAAGCAATGCTTAAACTTAAAGAAACAGATAAAACCTGCGTAACTATACTAGTTGATAAAGAAGAAGTTGGAAGCATTGGTGCAACTGGTATGAGTTCAAGATTTTTTGAAAATGCAACTGCAGAAATCATAGCGCAAACTGAAGATTACAGTGACATTAAACTAAGAAGGACATTATCTAACTCAAAAATGCTTTCTTCAGACGTAAGTGCTGCTTTTGATCCAAATTATCCATCGGTAATGGAAAAGAAAAATGCAGCATATCTTGGAAAAGGTGTTGTATTCAATAAATATACAGGTTCAAGAGGAAAATATGGCTGTAATGATTCAAATGCAGAATTTGTAGCAGAAATAAGAGAAGTTATGAATAAAAATAATGTGTCATGGCAAACAGCAGAACTTGGAAAAGTTGACCAAGGTGGCGGTGGAACAATTGCATATATACTAGCTGAATATGCAATGGAAGTAATAGATTGTGGAGTTGCGTTACTTAACATGCATGCACCATGGGAAATTGCAAGCAAAGTAGATATATATGAAACAGTAAATGCATATGTGGCATTTTTGAAGGATATTAAATAGTTAGTTTTAAGTAATAAGAAATTGCAAAATATTAGTGGAGAGTTTTTAAATTTGCTCTGCTCATATTTTGCAATTTTTATTATTGTAGATATGTTATATAACATCAAGTGCTTTTAAAAACTTATTTAAATGTTTTTCTTCTAAATAAACCGAAGCTAGTTTTCCGTGTTTTGTGTCTTCTATAGTACCACTGTGAAAATCAGAACCAGCAGTAACAAGCTTATTAAATTCACTTGCAAGCTTCAAAAATCTTTCTGTATCTTCTTTTTTATTAAGTGGATAAATTGCCTCTATTCCATCAAAATCAAATTTCATAAGGTCCTTTATAGGTGTCTTTTTTACTAGAACTGGATGAGCAAGTATTACTAACGCATTTATTGACTTTAATAATTTTATTCCATCATGAAGTTCTAATTTTCTATTTGGGACATAAGCAGGGCTATCTTCGTTTATTATATTATTAAAAATATAGTCTAGAGAATAATTATAGCCGGCATCAATTATGGCTTTTGCAATGTGCGGTCTTGCCACAACCCCTCCAGCATTTTTTAATACTTCTTTATAGTCGATTATAATGTTAAAGTGCTCATTAAGTTTTTCAACAATTAGCTTAGCTCTTTTTACTCTAAAAGTTGTAATTTCAGTTAAGACATTTTGAAATTTATCAGATTTATAGGAGTCATCTTTAAAATATCCAAGCACATGAATGCTTTCATTATTGTGACGAGTTGAAAGCTCTATTCCAGGAATAATCTTAATATTTTCTTTTTTACCTGATAAAATTGCAGCTATAATTCCGTTAGTAGTATCATGATCTGTAAGGGCCATAATATCTATGTTTTTAGTTTTCGCAAGTTCTACTAAAGCACTTGGAGAAAACTTACCATCTGATTCAGTTGAATGAGTGTGAAAATCTCCTTTGAAATACATTAAATCACTTCTTTCCTATTGTATTAGAAACATTATATACTATATACTATAATAATTGAAGAACTCTATTTTAAAAGAGAGGAATTAACTTTATGGAATTACAAATGGAAAGAGTTACAAACATAATAAAAAATGAAGAATATAAGCAATGTGTTAAAAGCATAAAAATGCATGAGAAAAAAAGAAAGTTTTGTAAGCATAATAAAAAACATTTTTTTGATGTAGCAAGAATTGCTTATATATTAAAGCTTGAAAGAAACCTTAATTTAGATAAAGAAGTTATATATGCAGCAGCATTACTTCATGATATTGGTAAATTTCTTCAATATGAAAGTGGAATTCCACATGATTTAGCTAGTGCTGAAATTGCAGCTGAAATATTAAAACAATGCAAATTTAAAGAAGAAGAAATAAGTGAAATAGTTACCGCCATTAAAGAACATAGAAAAAAGGATGATAAAAATTCATTACTTGGAAAAATAATTTATGACAGTGATAAACTTTCCAGAAATTGTTTTTCTTGTAATGCTAAAGAAAAATGTAATTGGAATGATGAAAAAAAGAATTTAGAAGTAAAATATTAATTTATGAAGTAAGGAGAAATACATTATGAAAATCGGAAATAAAGATTTTGAATTAGGAAAAAGAACATATATAATGGGAATACTTAATGTTACACCAGACTCATTTTCAGATGGTGGGAAATTTAATGATATAGATAAGGCTGTTGAACATGCAAGAGAAATGATAGCTGCTGGAGCTGATATATTAGACATCGGAGGGGAATCTACAAGACCAAGTTATACACCGCTTGGAGAAGAGGAGGAGATAAGAAGAGTAGTGCCTATAATAGAGGCTATTGCAAGTGAGTTTGACGTGCCAATTTCAATTGATACATATAAAGCTGGAGTTGCAGAGCTGGCAATTAAAAATGGTGCTAGTTTAATTAACGATGTTTGGGGCTTTAAAAAAGACATTAATATGGCAAAAGTTGCAGCAAAATATAATGTACCTTGTTGTCTTATGCATAATAGACAAAATGAGAATTATAATAACTTGATAGAAGATATTATAGAGGATCTTAAAGAAAGTATAAAAATTGCAACGGAGGCTGGTGTTAAGATAGAAAACATAATTTTAGATCCAGGTATAGGTTTTGCTAAAACCTATGAGGAAAATCTTGAAACTATGAAAAAATTAGAAGACATATGTAATATGGGATATCCGGTACTTCTAGGGACATCAAGAAAGTCCATTATAGGAAACACTCTTAATTTGCCTGCAAATGAAAGGGTAGAAGGCACTGTTGCAACTACTGTAATTGGAATAATGAAAGGTTGTGCCTTTGTTAGAGTTCATGATGTTTTGGAAAATAAAAGAGCTGCTATGATGACGGATGCTATAATTAGAAAGTAGGAGTGAAAAGTTAATGGATAAAATATTTATAAAGGATTTGCAAGTATATGGATACCACGGAGTAAACAAAGAAGAAAAAGAAATGGGCCAAAGATTTTTAATATCTTTAGAATTATACATGGATTTAAGCATGGCTGGACAATCTGACGATTTAAATAAAACTGTAAATTATGCTGAGATATGTGAAAGAGTAGAAGCTAAGTTTAAGGAAGAAAAATTTGATTTGATTGAAGCGGCGGCGGAAAATGTTGCAACATTTGTACTTAATACTTTTAATTTGGTTAATGGAGTTAAGGTTAATATAAAAAAACCTTGGGCGCCTATTGGAAAACCTCTAGATTATGCTGGAGTTGAAATAACAAGATTTTGGCATACAACGTATATTGGCATCGGGTCGAATATGGGTAGTAGAGAGGAAAATATAAATAAGTCTATTGAAAAAATCAGTGAAATTAATGGCAATGGCAACATTAAAATTTCTAAAATGTATGAGACTAAACCAGTTGGGTACACTCAGCAAGATGATTTTTTGAATTGTGTTATAGAAATGAAAACTTTATTAAGTCCAATGAACTTAATTGATGAACTGTTAAAAATTGAAAAGGAACTAAAAAGAGAAAGAACCTTAAGATGGGGACCAAGAACAATAGATTTAGATGTTTTATTGTATGATGAAGAAATCTTATCTAGTGAAAAATTAGTAGTTCCCCACCCAAGAATGCAGGAAAGGTTGTTTGTATTGGCACCATTATGTGATTTAGTACCATACAAACTACATCCAATTCTAAGGACTAGAATAATAGAACTTAAAGAAAACTTGGATAAGAAAGAAAAAGATGCTGTAAAACTGTTTAATTAAAAATCAATCTCTTGGGATTATACTTTTGCAAAACTCAAATAGATTGTAAGCTGCAGGTAGGCTGTCCATGTTAATATAATCTTTTTCATAAGAACCGTCCCAAGGGTAAAGACACATGTATTTTTTATTATATATTTCAGCAACAAATTTGTGATTTTTAAATGTAAAATAAATTTTATATAAAGCTTTATTTGGTATATCCTTAGGTTTATCTATAAAATTATCATTATTTAAAGCTAACATGGATTTTTTTATTAGGTCACATTCAGCTTTGTCCATGGTTACTTTTTTATAAAAATTAGTATCAAGCAAAATTATTAGGTATTTATTTTGGCTTTTTATATCAGTAATCAGCAAATCTGTATAATAATTTTTATGGGGTTTTTTCTCCTTAAAAGTTTTAATATTATTGCAAGCTGTTAGATTTAATAATAAGATGATTATAAAAAATATGTATAATAATTTTTTCAAAGAGATATCATCCTTTCATAAACAGAGTTCTAAAATATGATATGTAAACCGAAACGAAATTAGTACAATATTATTCATGGAATAACTTATTGATTGGATAAATGCAGATATGATATACTATAAAATGCTGATTAAGGTAATTATAAAAGGAGATGTAAAATATATGCCCCAACATTCTTTGTCAAGAACAGAGCTTCTTATCGGTAAAGAAGCTTTAGATAAATTAAAAGATAGCAAAGTGGTAGTGTTTGGTATAGGTGGAGTAGGAAGTTTTACAGTAGAAGCGTTAGTAAGAGGTGGCGTAGGTAAAATTGTATTAATAGATGATGATACAGTTTGTCTTACAAACTTAAATAGGCAAATTCATGCTACATTTAAAACCATAAGTAAACCAAAAGTTGAAGTTATGAAGGAGAGAATTTTAAGTATTAATCCTAAATGTGAAGTTATCCTTCATCAGACTTTTGTAAAAGAAGATAACATTGATGAAATCATTGGAGAAGATGCAGATTATGTTATAGATGCCATAGATACGGTATCTTCAAAAATTGCTTTAGTAATGTGGTGCAGAGACCATAATGTTAAAATTATAAGTTGTATGGGTACAGGAAATAAACTTGATCCAACTCAATTTAAGATTTCAGATATATATAAGACTAAAATATGTCCACTAGCAAAGGTTATGAGGCGAGAACTTAAGAAGAGAGGAATAAGATCATTAAAAGTACTTTATTCAGAAGAAATGCCACTAAAACCAAAGGTAGATGAAGTTATTACATGTAAAGAAGGTTGTGTTTGTACTGGAGGAAGTAAAAAATGTTTAGCTAAAAGGCAAATTCCAGGAAGCATATCTTTTGTGCCACCAGTGGCAGGAATGATAATTGGTGGAGAGGTAATTAAAGATTTGATCAAAAAACAGCTGTAAATATTCATATTGAATCAAAGTAAAGGTGCTTACTAAATTTTTTATCTAGTAAGCACCTTTATTAATTTAAAATGATTTTCTGTCGTCAGGGTGGTTTTTAAGTTTTTCATCTATAGTAAGTCCACCCTTTTTTTCATCGATTCTTACAACTGTTATGACTCTTTCACTGCCAACTTCAAAAGGTATTCTATGTACCTTTTTTATAAGATCAAACACTTCATCGTATTCACCTTCAACGGTTGTACTCATAGCACCAATTTCATATTTTAATCCGCTGCTTTTAATATAATCAATAGCAGCATCAACTTGTTTGTACAACTCTTCTTCTGAAACAGCTGGAACTAAGGGCATAACAGCTATATCTGCAATTACCATACTTAACATCTCCTTTTTAAGTTAAAGCTCCATTCTTTTTTAACATTGTAGATAGCATTTTTATTGGTAAGATAGCGATTATTACTACACATAAACCACCTTCTACAAACATAAATGATCCATTAACAGTTAATGAATAAACTATAGCAGACATACCTTTTGGAGCAAAACTTCCAAAAAATGCAACGCCTGATATAAAATGAAATATAAACTTCACAAATACAGCTACAATACTACCAAGTACTTTTTTATTTCTAAAATAACCTGCAAGTCCAAGTGCCATAGAAGGAAGAGGGTAATCAAATAAAAGCTGTACTGGGTGAAGTATATATGGATCAAGAATTAAAGTTAACATTCCATGTAAAAATCCAGCAAGAAATCCAACTTCAGGTCCATATACAAAAGCAATTATGAGTATTGGAACCATACTTCCAAGAGTTACACTACCTCCTTGAGGAAAATGGTACAACCTAAATAGCTGAAGTACAGCTGATAAAGCTAAAGCAATACCAATTTGAGTTATCATCTTAGTATTTAATTTAACTTTTCTAATTTTAATAAATGCTAAAACCAAAATCAAAACACCTATTAGAGTTACTACAGAGGTAGGGTGCGCTGATACCTCTTTAAGATTTGTTATTAGTGACGGTATAATGTTTTTTATAAATGATACCATGTAAAAAGGACCTCCTAAGTTATAGCTAGGGGGGTCCTTGAACTTCCATAAGGAAGCTTCTATTTTAAAAATAAAAACTGTAATTAAAATTACAACAGTTAAAGTAAACTGCTTCCCTACGCTAGAATTATCTAGATCAGGTTAAAGGGTTAATGCACAAACATCTCTCAGCCTAAAGGCACCCCTAGCTAAATTATTATTTATTATCTACACAAATTATAGTACAAAGGAAAATAAGTTACAAGGTTTATTTGTAACTTTTGTTACTATCTAAAACATAAACTTTGTTTTCCTTTGTAATAAATGGTTCAGCATGAATTGTTGTATTTGAAATAAGAAAAACCCTGTCAAGCTCACTTTCTATACAATTGCATACCTCGTGAACTTCTAATAGAGACTTATTTGAATCAAACAATAAGTGCATATTTATTTCAAAGGTTTCACCACTTTTTCGTGTTCTAAGCTTATGAAAAGACTTTATTTCTGGATATCTTTTTAAGATTCGTATAATCTTCTCTAATTCATTTTTAGATAAACTACTATCTACGAGATCTTTTAAGGAATTTTTAATTAAAACAAATGAAGTCTTTATAATAAGCACAGAAACAAAAAGAGCAGATATAGAATCAATGAATTTAAGGCCAGTAATCCTTACAAGAAAAAGTCCAATAAGAACAGTAAATGAGGTAAGGGAGTCCGTAAGAATGTGATAGCCATCTGAACTAAGTGCAATGGAGTTACTTTTTTTTGAAACAGATAAAATGTATAGTGCCACTGCAAGATTTAAAATACAGGACAACGCCATAACAAACATACCAGAATACAAAGATTTTATGGTATTACCTAATATGAGTTTTGATATGGCTTCGTATATCATAATAATTCCTGTAAACAAAATTAATACAGCTTCAAAAAATCCAGACACATTTTCATATTTACCATGTCCAAAAGGATGTTCAGCATCCTCTTTTTCACTAGCTTTTTTTATAGAAAAAAATGAAATAACGCTAGCAAGTAAATCTATTGATGAGTGAATACCCTCCGATATAACACTTACAGAGTTAATATATATACCAATAGTTAACTTTAAAATTATCAAAATAAAGTTTGAAATCACCGAGAAAATTGCAGCTTCTTGCTTTTTCATTTTATGCTCCTGAATTATAAATTAGTTTATACTGAAGATTACTATAGTATAATATGTTCAATAAAAGCAAATTGTAAACAAAAAATTAGTTTTATTAGTATTGCTATGATAAAATAATACTAAGTTGTATTTATATTTATAATTAAGGGTAAAGATAGAAGTATAGAATATTTTGAATGTGGTGATATATTGTGAAGGGTAAAAACAGGACAGCAGCAAACGTAATACTTGTATTTTTTGCTATAGTATTTTTAATTTCGTATCCATTTAAGGACCTTTTTATTGGCGGTTTAATTTCTGGAGGTAGTCTAGCAGCATTTATTGGAGGTCTTGCAGATTTTTTTGGAATCACGGCTATATTTAAGAAGCCATTAGGTATAAATTTGCCTAAAAAAATATTTAGAACCGATATTATAAATAACAACAGGGATAAGTTTATAAATACTATTGTAGATACTGTAGAAAATGACCTGCTTAATAAGGATAAATTAAAGGATAAATTTAAAAGTTATGAATTATCCTTAATCCTAACAATTTTCTTAAAATCCAAAAGTGGGGATAAAATATTAGAAAAAGCTATTGAAGAGTTAAGTGAGTTTGTTGTAGAGGAAAATGATAAAATTTTAGATGTTTCATTAGATATATTGATAGATATATTAAAAAAATTTAATTTAAGTGGATTTTTATATGAACTCATAAAATATATAATAGCCAGTGGATATGAGGACAAAGCAATTGATAAGCTTGTTAATATAATAATTGTAAACTTAAGAAGTAAAGATGGTTTTGAATTAATCAATAAAATTTATATTGATTCTATGAAAAATTATGAACAAGAAAATTCTAGCAGAAAAATTGTAAATAAATTATTTTTAGGAAATATAATGGGCATATCGGATGAAAAGGCGTCTAAGATAATACAAGATAAAGCAATAGTTATATTACAAGACATACTTATAAAAAACAACAAAAACAGAATGCTTATTAAAAATAGAGTTGATTTTTATGTTGAAAAACTGAAGTCAGATGAAAAATTAATATATAAAATAGAAAATTATAAAGAAAAATTAATTTTAGAAAATAAAAATTTAAAGAGTTTTATGAAAAGTATTATAGATAATTATATAAATGTTAATAGTGAAAATTTAACTACCTGGGTTGATATTTTAAAGCTAGAAAAAAAGAGAGTGCTTTCTGATTTAATAAGAGATAAGGACAAAATTTACAAACTAGATAAGCTTATAAAGGATGTAATGTTTAAGACCATAGATGAAAAACACAATGAAATAGGAAAATTAGTTAAG
This sequence comes from Clostridium acidisoli DSM 12555, assembly GCF_900176305.1. Lineage (GTDB taxonomy): Bacteria > Bacillota > Clostridia > Clostridiales > Clostridiaceae > Clostridium_I > Clostridium_I acidisoli. Next base: position 946,541 of record NZ_FWXH01000002.1, on the reverse strand, counting down.
AAAAATTTAGACAAATACAATAATTCTGATATAACAAAACTAATGCAGGAGAAAGTTGAAGATGATTTACAAATTATAAGGATAAATGGTTCTGTAGTTGGCGGCATGGTTGGAGTTATAACTTATTTACTAACATTTTGGATAGCATAGGGTGTGATTTTTATGAATTATAAAAATAAAGCAAATATTACTTTGATTTGTATGTTTGTAGCGTTTATATTGACAGCTATATTAAAATATTTCTATGGACATGAATTTTTAATAGATTTTTTGTTTGCTGTAGTAGAGGCGTCTTTAGTAGGTGGTACGGCAGATTGGTTTGCAATAACTGCACTTTTTAAAAAACCTCTTTTTATATCTTTCCATACAGCAATAATACCTAGAAATAGAGTGAAGATAATAGATGGTATTACATCAGCTGTTGAAGAGCAACTGTTAAGTAAGGATATAATAAGTGAAAAAATATCAGAGTTAAACCTTTCTAGAGGTGCTGTAAATTTAATAGAAAAAAATAAAGTTAATATATTAGACTATATTGAACAAGAAATTAATAAATATATTATAGAAAAAGGAAAAGAAAAATTATTAAATTTAAGTAAAAAGCTTAAAAATGACTATATTAAAAAGAGAAGTCTCACAGATGTTATTAACGTATTAACTAAGAACATATATAATTCAAATAATGATGAGAAAATTATAGACTTTATTATTGATGAAGTTATAGAAGAATGCAAAAATGAAAAATTAAAATTATTTATTTATAAAATATTGATGGATTTAAAAAAAGAAAAACTTGATAATTTTTTAGCTAAAATAAGTTTTGGATTTTTAGAGAAAACTGACAGTGTAAATCTTGAAGATGCATCGGAAAATTTTTGTAACCAACTAATAAAAGAATTATACAATATGAAGCATAAGGAAAATAAATATAGGGAAAAAATAAAAAAGGAACTGTTTCAAATGTTTCTTAAAATAGAATATAATAGAGAAAACATAGAAGATGAAAAAATAAAATTTATAGATACCTTGGACATAAGCAGTTTAATTGATGATATCACAAATAAAAAAAATTATGATGGAAGAGAAACGTCTATTTTAGCCTCATACATAAGAAAACAAATAGATGTTTATTTAGATAAACTTGTTAGAAATGAAGAGTTTAACTCACATATGGATAAAACCTTAAAATATGCTTTAGTAAAATTTATGAATAGAAATCATAATTTTATTGGATCTATAGTAAAACAAACGCTAGATCAATATGATGATAAAAAACTTAATGAATTTATTGAAGATAAATTTGGAGAAGACCTTCAGTGGATAAGAATAAATGGTTCTGTGGTTGGAGGAATAATTGGAGCAGGAATGTTTTTGTTCTTAAGGCTATTGTATGATCCGTTTGTTGTACCTGTAATTAGAAAATTAGTTCTATGAATAGCATAAAAGCTAAAGTATTAAAATTAAGGTAAATAAATCATATTGAGAAGTTTAAAAATCAGTAGTAAAATTATACATATAAATAACATTAGGGGGAAGTGTTAATTTTTGCAAGATGAAAAATGTATAGTTTGTGGAAAAATAGGAGAAAAACATCATATTATTTTTAAGTGTGAAGGTGGACTTGATTTTCCGCTGAATTATGTATATCTTTGTGCCGAACATCATAGAGGAAAAAACAGTCCGCATAAAAATAAAAAGGTTGATATAGCCTATAAATTAAAATTTCAGAACCAACTACACAACATTTTGTTGAAAAAATATTATTTTATGGATGAACTAACTAAACTGTTGCTTTTAAACCCTTCTCAAGCTAGAACCATTTGCAAAAAGTTTAAGTTATACAAAGAAGGCTATAAAAATGAAGACATAGTAAAGAGGCTCATGGGTGGTAAATTGTATTATGATTTTATGCTTGATGATTATTATGATGAGTCTTGGAATATTATAGATAAATTCAAGGAAGATTATATAGTATAAAAGACATGGAGAGAGCCCATGTTTTTTTATTTGTGAAAAATATTACCAAAATATAAATAAAAAACATAGTAATTATTAATATAAATTGGGGAAAATATAATCTGGAAGGAGAACTATCTATGGACAATAAATTAAAAAATACCACTAATAATAAAGCAGAGGACGGTAAGTTCTCAAAGAAAAACATTAAACATAGTCCTAAAGATGAAAGTTCAAGGGCTGTATTTGGAGAAAGAGATGAAAAACATTTAGAAAAATAATTTTAGAGAGGAGATCATATTATGACAGTTAGAGAAGGAATAGTACCAACTGCATTAGGGACAATAGTAACAGCAGCAGGAGCAACTTTAGTAGCAAAAAAAATTTCTCCAGCTTTAGCAGCAGGAGTTTTAGGTTTTGGATTAGCTCATGTAGTACTTGGATCCATTGATTTAGTAGAACATAAGCATAAAGGATTATTCGGTTAGAGGGTGAACTGTTATGGCAAAGGAAGATACAAATAAAAGTCTTAAAAGAGAAGATTCAGGAAATGAACCTAAAGTTTGGTCTAAAGATACTACTAGTGCAAAATATCATTCTAGGAGTGCAGAATTTAAAGCAAAACATAAGAGTGATAATAAGTAATATTGTGTTCAAAGTACTAAAAAATTGCAAAGCAATTGACTAAAGCTTTTCACCTATGAATTGTAGGGGAAAAGATAAAAGATTGCCTTGCAATTTCTTTTTATGTATTATGAATTAAATTAAAAAGGAATGTTTTAAAACGATATTAATCATCTTAAAACATTCCTCTTCGATACAGAAAACTATTTAGTTTTTATTCTGTTTTCATAATCTTGAACCATTTTTTTAGTCATCTGACCGCCAACGGAGCCATTTTGTCTTGAAGTAAGATCTCCATTATAACCTTGTTTTAGTGGAGTTCCAACTTCTTGAGCAGCTTCCATCTTAAATTGGTTTAAAGCTTCTTTTGCTTCTGGAACTAAAACTCTATTTCCTTTACTAGCCAAGTGAATTACCTCCTTTTCATTTGATGTTATTATTTTGCTCTAAAAGAAAAAATATATGTTAGGGAAACAGTTGCTAAATTACAAAATTAATGCAATAATAATAGAAATATTAACATAGAGAGGAAGAAGTTAATGATATTTTTTGGACATGTTGGACCGACAACTTTGATACTTAAAGCCTATGATAAGGTAACTCAAAAAGAAAATAGACAGGTTATTGATTATAGATTTGTTGCAATAGGATCAATCCTACCTGATTTAATTGATAAACCAATTGGAGGTTTCTTTTTTAGAAATGAATTTCATAACAGTAGATTATTTGGTCATACACTACTGTTTTCAGGTATACTATTAGTTATTGGACTTTTTTTAATGATAAAAAATAAAAATAGAAGCAATAAAATCTTTCTTTTAGGAATATGTAGTCTAATACATCAAGGACTAGATAGTATGTGGCTATATCCAGCAACATTTTATTGGCCATTTTTAGGCTGGAAGTTTCCAACAAGACCAGAAGGAAAATGGCTTATGGAAGGCTTTAAAAGATTGTTATCAGAGCCAAGTTATTTTATAGCAGAAATAGTTGGAGCAATAATAGTAATATTTTTTGTTGTTAGATTAATTAAGAATAAAAAAGTAAAAGAATTTTTAAAAACTGGTATTTTATAAATAAAATTAAAATTTAGGACTAATAAATGCCTAATTTGGATAAAATGTTTAATATACATGAAAGCTTGATATATAAAGCATGTACATTAAATAGGTAGGAGGTATTTATAGAGATGTCTGAAATGAACGGAAAAATTTGCGAAATTGATGTTTTAAGAGATAAACTTGAAGGTTTAATAAAAGAAAAACATGGTAATCTATTGGATTCAGAAGTAGTTAGTGTAAGTAAAGAATTAAATGAAGCAATAAATAGGTATAGTAAGGAACCTTAAAAAATGACTAGTCAATGGCTAGTCTATTTTTTTAATATGTAAAATATGATGTATAATTAAAATTGAATGTGGGTGAATTTTATGGATAAAATAATTTGTTTAATTGGAGAATCAGGTTCAGGAAAATCAACTATAGCAAAATATTTAGAAGGTGACGGCTACAATTATATTAAAAGCTATACCACAAGACCTAAAAGAAACTCAGAAGAAGAAGGTCATGTGTTTGTAGAAGAAAGCTTTTTTAAAAAGTTAAAAAAACATGAAATTATTGCATATGCAGAGTTTGATGATTACAAATATTGGAGCACCACCAATCAGTATAGAAATAAAGGGATTTCAATATATGTCATAGAACCTAAAGGAGCCGTAGAGTTAAAAAAGAGTCTTTATGATTGCGAAGTTATTATAATTTATCTTAAAGTTGATAAAGAAGAGAGACTAAAAAGAATGAAAAATGATAGAGGTCTTGTTATGGCACGAAGAAGGCTTAAACATGAGGATAAAACTGGAGTTTTCAATGTAATTAAATGCGACTATGTTTTGGATGGAAATAGGGACATGCCTAAAGTTATTTCTGATATTAGGAATATAATAAAATAAATAAAGATTCTTCTTTCGTATAGAAAGAAGAATCTTTATTTTGTTTATCTAGTAACTAAAAATGCAGTGGGAATGTATCTTCCTCCAGTACTTCCAAGAGGTCCACAGGGCTTATTTATTAGTTTCCCATCATAATACATACCTGTTGAGGAACCGCCATCTAAATTAGATGCATTGATAGCACCATATTTCACTAAAATATTTTGAACTTCTTTTACAGAAGCACCAACGCTGTAAAGAGGTTGTCTTCCGTCAATTTCAAGTAGTAAAATTTTGCCATCTATAGTTTGTCCAATTGCACTCCTTGGCTGAAGACCAGAACCGCCATCACCATCAATCTCAACAGCTTTACCATTAATAATTAATGCAGGCCCAAAAGAAACCGCATCTCTAATATTGTTTTTTGCTATATCATCTAGTGTAAACTGGCCAGTAATAAGTCTATTACTATAATCAAAGCCTATAATATTGAATGATTTAATGTCATAATCATGGTATACTATTTTACCGTTTTTTACAACTATACCCATAGGAGTACCGCCATTCCCAGTGCCGTTGTCATCTTGGAATGCACTGGCATTTAAAGCAGCAATTGCATCATATTTTTTTGCTAGAGAAGACAGACGCATACCAACTTGATTTTCACCAAAGGTATTAATGGTTCCTAATTTGATTCGAGACGGATTGTCCACAATCATAAGTTTTCCAACATAATTTGTACCTTTAATAGGAATGACTGAAATATTATCTGAAGTACTCATGCTGGCAAGATTAACAGTAATATTAGAATCAATGTCATCTTTCTGAGAAGACTGACTATCTACCTTAATTTTACTTGTAGTTGTCTTGGCATTTGTTGTTACAACTTTATTTGCATTTAAAATGCTATCAATCTCACTTTGTGAAATAAAGGTTGTAGCTAACCATTTGTGCCTGAAGGTAGTCATAGCTGTAGTTACCCATAGTGTTCTTAAATCTTTAAATGGCTTAATGTTGCAATAAAAAACTAGTGACATAAAAATACAGCCTAATATTGAAAATACAAGTATTATCTTAAAAATAAATTTAATTGCTTTTTTTACTAGTTTTAGTTCCATAAAGTCATCCTTTCTATTTAAAATAATATATTTTCAATTATAATATAATAAAGGGGAAAATGCATATTAACATATAGTGAACAAATTCGATTTGCAAATTTGCCCTAATTGTAGAAAAAATGGGGGCTATTAAAATATGAGTTATAAAGTTTTAATTACAGAAGATATAGATGATGAAGGGAAAGAGTATCTTAGAAAATTTGGATATGAAATTAAATTAGCTTCAGATATATCAGAAAAAAATCTTATAGAAGAAGTAAAAGACTGTGATGCAATTTTAGTTCGTATGGCAAACATAACTGAAAAAATTATTCGTTCAGGTAACAAATTAAAAGTAATATCAAAATTTGGGGTTGGCACTGATAATATAAACTTGGAAGCTGCCACAAAACACGGAATACAAGTTACAAATTCTAAAGAATCAAATAAAAATTCGGTAGCAGAATATACAATTGGGCTTATTATAGCACTTTCTAAACAATTTTTTCTTTATGATAAAGAAATTCGAAAAGGAAATTTTCAAATAAGAAATAGGCTGGGAATGGATGTTGAAGGCAAAACTCTTGGAATTATTGGAGCAGGGGCTATTGGAGAACTTGTTGCTAAAAAAGCAGTATACGGGTTTGGAATGAAAATAATCGAATACAAAAGAAATTTGAATTTAGAAATTAATAGTGAAAATATTAAGTACACAGATGATTTAGATTATGTGTTAAAAGCGTCTGATTTTGTAAGTTTACATGTACCCTTAACTTCGGCTACAAAATATATGATAGGCAAAAGAGAATTAGAACTTATGAAAAAGGAGGCTTTTCTTATAAATACCGCCCGTGGGGAAGTTGTTGATACTGAAGCATTAGCAAGTGTTTTAAAAGAAAACAAAATTGCAGGAGCTGCAGTTGATGTATTTGAGGGAGAGATACCTTCAAAGGACAATCCGCTTTTAGGTTTAGAAAATGTTATTTTAACACCTCATACTGCGGCTCATACAAAAGAAGCCTTTATAAGAATGTCTGTACATCCGGCTATTGGCATACATGAAGTTTTATCTAAAAAGAAGCCATCTTGGCCTGTAAATGAGATTTAAATTCAATTTCTAGTGTTCAAATAATAAATTGTATAGTATCATACTAAGTCACTATGTATTAAGTCTACATTGTATTGTTCAAGCAAAGTCATTATAGAATTATTGGGTGCAGTTTCTGTAATAATACTATTGAAATCTGATATATTTGAAAAATTGAAAATTCCATCTAGATTGAATTTCTCATTGGGTGCTATTAGATATAATTCTTTAGAGATACTCATGATTGCTTTTTTAGTAGATGCATCCTCAGATATACCTGAACTAATACGTCCATCTCTAAGATCTATTCCACTACATCCTATAAAAGATTTATTGCAACGATAAAGTTTAATTTGCTCAATAGAATGAGAACCTATATTTCCACCTGCAAAAGCATTATAATCTCCACCTATAAAAATAATATGCATTTTTAAATCAAGATGAAGCAGTGATGAGATTTCAACCATGTTTGTTATTAAAGTTATATTTCTATTATTTTGTATAAGAAATTTTGCAAGAAAATAGGAAATGCTTGATGCATCTAAAAAAATTGTATCACCATCTTTAATTAGCTCATATGCTTTTTTTGCAATGGTTTCTTTTAAATTTGTATTTTTTTCAACTCGATTGAAGAAGCTTTCAGCAGGCACTATAGTACGTTTTATGTTAATAGCACCACCGTAAGTACGTTGTAATAAGTTGTTTTTTTCTAAAACTCGAAGATCTTTTCGAATCATACTTTCACTTACTTCAAATTGTATACTTAAATCTTTTACTAATACCTTTCCGTCTCTTTCTAATAATTCTAATATATGTTTGTGTCTTTCTACAATAAACATGGTTTCCTCCAATTTGTTCTCATTTTATTCTATTTTAGCAATTATAATATTAAAATGCAATTAAATTTATTGACCACTGGGAATGAATGAGATAAAATGAAATTAAACAGGAAAAATAATATTAAATAAGAATAAACTATTAGGAGAGTAGGGGGAAATATGAAAAAGGCTGTATTTTTTGATATTGATGGAACTTTAATAGACTGTTTAAATGGAATAACAGATATTACTCCTAGAGTAAAAAATGCTATTCGTGCATTGCAGGCAGAAGGAAATTATGTTTTTATTGCATCAGGCAGACCATATGCTTTTCTAAACGAAGCTATATGTAATTTTGGATTTGATGGTTTTGTACTTACCAATGGAGCATGTGTAAATGTGAAAGAAAAGTGTATATATAAAGAGTCTATAAGGAAGGATTATATAAAAAAGTTGGTATCTAATTTTGAACAACTTAATATTCAATATATATTACAGGGAGAGATATATTCATATATTAAAGATGAATATAAAAAATTACATTCATTCTATGATTCCTATAGTATATCTAAAAAATATTTTAAAGGTAATTATAATATTGAAGATATAGACATATATAAAATTGAAATGTTATGTAAGGATGAAGAAGGGATAAATTATTGTTTATCTCTTGGAAATGATGATTACGATTATATTTATGATAAAGAGCAAGGTAATTTTGAAATATATTCAAAAACAAATACAAAAGCTTCAGGAATATTAAAAGTATTAAATTATTTAAATATTCCTTTAGAAAATAGTTATGCTTTTGGTGATGGAAAAAATGATATAGAGATGTTATCTTCAGTAGGATGTGGAATAGCTATGGGGAATGCTGATGATTATGTAAAGAGCTATGCTAAAAAAGTTACAGATACAGTACAAAATGATGGAGTAGCTTTAGAAATAGAAAATTTTATTTTATAAATCCGTGGCTTTTACGTTCAAACAATATAAATATTATGGTACAATTTAAACAAATAGAATTATAAGGAATTTTTTACAATGGGGATAAATAAAATAAAATTAATCCGTTTAGCATATGCTACATGAGAGATTAAAAGGAGAATTTAAAATGAAAGATAAGACAACTAAACAGAAAATAATATTAGCAGTTCAAAGGTTCTTAGAAAAGACAGGCGGAGTTAAACACGACTTAATAATATTAGCAACTATAATCGACAAATTTCCAGGTTCATCAAATTTGGGTGCTGAGGCATACCAAGAACTTATTGATAACAATTATATAGTTGAACTATTAGATTTAATGGATAAAAGAGAAGTAGCCCTTGCTGAGAACGATAACAAGAAAGCTGAGGAATATAATAAAGAAATCAAAATTATTGAAACAGAGCATGGTATAACTAAAGACGATTCTAAAGAATTAATTTCAGCATTATCAAAAGAAATTGCTAAAACCATTTCTAATAAGGAAGACTAATGCTGCTGAATTGATCAAACATGTTGCATAAGAAGGATAGTTAATAAGTTGTAAGTCTAAAGCCTTTTGTAATAAAAGGTTTTAGACTGTTTTTATTAAAGGCTTTAAATTAGTATATGAAAAGTAAACAAATCAATACAAAACCAAAGACCTGGGAGTGGACACTTAGAGAAGAACTTGTACAAGCTATCGAAGAACTAAATATATTTTTAGATTATAGTTATTCAGATGAGAATCTTATTGAAGCTGCCAGCAAAAATGATATTTCTTTGGACACAACATGTTTTGAATATACAGGTGAATCCAAAATTAAGAAAGAGCCTATTTGTGTGAAAAATAAGTATGCTTATCCTAGAAGTAGAAAGGTATCCATGAATGCTTTGCGACATGCAAATTATAAATGTGAAGTTGATACTACCCACTTAACGTTTATTAGGGAAAATTCAACTTTAAACTATACAGAACCTCATCATTTGGTACCAATTAATTATTACAGCAATTTTGAAGTATCCCTAGATGTTGAAGAAAATATTGTTTCTTTGTGCTGTAATTGTCACAAACAAATACATCTAGGAGAAGGCTTTGAAGTAATACTTGAAAAACTGTACAATGAACGTAAAGATTTATTAAAAACTGTTGGCATAGATATCTCTTTAGATGAGTTGATTAAGCTATATAGAAATGATAAATGATAAAAAAGACCGTATGACTTCCACTTCGATCTAAAGGATAAAGTGATTCACACCAAATGAAGATTTGGGTTCTCTACTTTTGCAAGTGGAGAGTTAACGGATGCTACGCGCTGGACTTTAGTTCAATTAATACTCAGATGGTGTCAAAACCAAAACCCCATATGAGCGCAAGTTTCACTTTATATCATGCATCTTAGGACAAGGAAGATTTGTTGTTCCACTTACAAATAAACTTAAATTACAGGGGGAAATATATGGAGATTGTGTTAGTCTTAATAATTATTTCTATACTATTAGCGTACATATTTGTTAAAGTATGTTGTGCTAACAAAAAATTGATTTCAACTTTATTAATTAGTATTGAAATTACACTTGTAGGAATAGCTTTTATAGTATTAGGTAGTAAGGAGTCTTATGGTAATGATGGTTTTATCTATAGTTTGGGAGGATTGATTATTGTTGTATTTGGATTGTTTGTAAGTATAATGGGATTTTTAAAAAACAATAATGAATAGTTAATATTTGATTTATCTTATTATGGAATAAATAAAATGTAAGTATTTCCAGATTTAGATGGGTTGTGTAGTCATATAAATTGGTTTATTCAAAATAGTAATTATTGGAATGGTGAATTTTTAGATGAAATTGAAAAATTATAGATGAAAAAAATCTAAATTTACAAGAATACTTATGACAGAAACTATTAATCTATAAATAAAAATTTTGTTAAAGGGGATGCAATAATGTGGATGAACAAATTAAAGATTTGGATGATTTGAAATATTATGAAGTAACAAAAGATAATCCTGTTATGATTAAATTAGAAAAAAGTGAAAGAAAAAAATTATACCATTATACTAGTAAAATTGCTGCTAAGGGAATAAAGGATAGTCAAAGTTTTTGGGTTACTCATAGCAGTTTTTTAGATGATCCAACTGAGATAAAATATATTTCTCATGTATTAGACGGTGTAATAATGTATTTAGAACAAAATAAAGAAGCTTATGACTCAGGTGTTGATGGACAATTTTATGTTTATGAAGCTATTATTAAAATATTATTAAAATATTAAAATCATTAAGAGATTTATATAGTGAAGGTAAACCGATTAAAGAAGGGAACCTTTTTATATTATCACTGACAGAAAATAAAAATAATAAATATTTAGTTGATAATTATTGTAGAGGAGATGGGTCTATACTTGAATTTAGAAATAACGTTGATAGGATGTTTAAAGAAAATAAACATGTGTTTCCAATTTTCTCAGCAAAAGTAGAATATGATTATTCAAAGCAAATGACACTCATTATAGAAGATATTAACGAATTTTATGCAGAACTTTTAAATAATTTAATTGGTGAAATTGGAGTCGATTATAAAGATGTTATAGACACAATTAAAACAGTGCTTAATATAAAAGTGATAAATTACTCTTTTTTCTTTAAAGATGATAAGTATGATAAAGAAGAAGAATGTAGGGTATTATTTTTAGTTGCAGATAAATATAATAATGAATTTTTAAAATACAGAGATAAAAATGGAAGAGATATACCTTATATTGAAGTTAAATTTAAGAAAAAAAGTTTGCTTAATATTAGGTGCGTCTAGATTGTGAATTGGACAAAAATGCATAAATGAATATAAAGAATATATAGATTTAAAATTATTAAAGGTTCCTAAAAATTGGATTGAATTGTTTTCAAAATAGTAGTTGTTGCTAATTTGTTGTTAAAAACTAAAAATTAACGATATTTTTTATTTAGTATAAAATAAGGTATCAATACTACTAATCTGCTACCAATGACTAGATTTATATTATAATTTAAGAGAGCTGCTAATTGCAGTTTTTTTTTATGCTTAAAATCTAATTTCAATCTAGTAGTACCAATTATAGTACCAAACCAATAAAAAAGACCGTACAACTTAGCTTTAAAACTAAGGAATACAGTCATTCTATAAAAATCTTGGTGCCGATGGTGGGATTCGAACCCACATGGTTTCCCGCACGATTTTGAGTCGTGTGCGTCTGCCGTTCCGCCACATCGGCAAGTTCAACATAAAAAATTATAGCATGGGTAGAAAATATAGTCAAGTTAAAATTTTCATGGTATGAATAAATGTTAAAATAGAATGTTAAAAAATATACATATTTATTTTGAATTATAAAATTTTACCATATATAATAATAAAAAATATTATATATCAAGGTTTTTTATAAAAATATATTGTTACTGAGAGCTTTATTTGCTAAAATTAAATAGGTTACAGTAATTACTTACGTTATTACTTTATATTGCTATGTCATGTAGCACATTTTTTTTGTTAAAGGATTAACGAGTAAAGTATTTGTGTAGGAAGGAGAAATAATAATGATTTATTCAACAGAAGTATCAAGTATGATGTGCGTTGCTAAAGGACCTAACCACGGACCAGCACCAATACCAGAAGAAGGAAAATGGGTACAAGCTAAAGAAGTAAAAGATATATCAGGTTTAACACATGGAATAGGTTGGTGTGCTCCACAACAAGGTGCATGTAAACTAACTCTTAATGTTAAAGATGGTATCATCGAAGAAGCATTAGTAGAAACAATAGGATGTTCAGGAATGACTCATTCAGCTGCAATGGCTTCAGAAATATTACCAGGAAAAACAATTCTTGAAGCATTAAACACAGATCTTGTTTGTGATGCTATAAACACAGCTATGAGAGAATTATTCTTACAGATAGTATACGGAAGAAGTCAAACAGCTTTCTCTGAAGGTGGATTACCAATAGGAGCAGGTCTTGAAGACTTAGGAAAAGGACTTAGAAGCCAAGTTGGTACAATGTACGGAACTAAAGCTAAGGGTACTAGATACTTAGAAATGGCTGAAGGTTACGTTAAACATTTAGCACTAGATGCTAACAACGAAGTTATAGGTTACGAATTCGTAAACTTTGGTAAAGTTATGGATATGATTAAAAAAGGTGTGGACGCTAACGAAGCAATGGAAAAAGCTACTTCAAGTTATGGTAGATTTGCAGAAGCTGTAAAAGTTATCGATCCAAGACACGAATAATAGGTAAGGAGGAAAAACGTAATGGCATTATTTGAAAGTTATGAAAGAAGAATTGACCAAATTATACCTGTATTAAAGGAATACGGCATTAACTCTATAGAAGAAGCTAAGGCTGTATGTGATGAAAAAGGTATAAATGTATATGATATAGTTAAAAAGATTCAACCAATTTGCTTTGAGAATGCGTGTTGGGCTTACACTGTAGGTGCTGCAATCGCTATTAAAAAAGGATGTACTAAGGCTGCTGAAGCTGCTGAAGCAATAGGATTAGGTTTACAAGCTTTCTGTATCCCTGGATCAGTTGCAGATGACAGAAAAGTTGGACTTGGACACGGAAACTTAGGAGCAATGCTTTTAAGAGAAGAAACAAAATGTTTTGCATTCCTTGCTGGACATGAATCTTTTGCTGCAGCAGAAGGTGCTATAGGTCTTGCTTTAGCTGCAAACAAAGTAAGAAAAGAGCCTTTAAGAGTTATACTTAACGGTCTTGGAAAAGATGCTGCATTTATAATCTCAAGAATAAACGGATTTACATATGTTCAAACTAAGTTCGATTATTATACTGGAAAATTGACTATAGTTAAAGAAACAGCTTACTCAAACGGAGACAGAGCTAAAGTTAGATGTTATGGCGCTGATGACGTAAGAGAAGGTGTTGCTATAATGCATAGCGAAGGCGTTGACGTTTCTATAACAGGAAACTCAACTAACCCAACAAGATTCCAACACCCAGTTGCTGGAACATACAAAAAAGAATGTATTGAACAAGGTAAGAAATACTTCTCAGTTGCATCAGGTGGTGGTACTGGAAGAACTCTTCACCCAGACAATATGGCAGCAGGTCCTGCTTCATACGGTATGACTGATACTATGGGAAGAATGCATTCAGATGCACAATTCGCAGGTTCATCATCAGTTCCAGCTCACGTTGAAATGATGGGTCTTATCGGAATGGGTAACAACCCAATGGTTGGTGCTACAGTTGCTGTTGCAGTTGCTATTGAAGAAGCTGCTAAATAAGCGGACAAGGTGTATACTTAAAATAAACATCTCCATCTAATAATAAACCTCGCTAACTTTCTAAAAAAGTTCGGGTAAAATAGATAGGGATTGGTTAAAAAGTACGATTTAAAAGCATGGAAGAAATGCAAGAGAAAATCTTGTGTTCTTTCATGCTTTTTTTACTTTTAGCTCTACATAGAGGAATATTGATGGTATTAGCTTGAGACTAAGAGTGATTCTATATTTGAAGAAAGCAAGGAAAGAACCAGTTATTTTAAATTGTGGATAAGAGTTCAAGATGGTGGAAAGGAGGATAGAGGGGATGAGTTTTGGGATGGTTTTTTATTTGCTAACATAGATAGGAGAATTCTAAATAAAATTTAAGCATTAAGTGTGAGAAATATTGTTAAAATTCACCAACGAAGAAAAAGTTTTAAAAAGCATAATAGATTTTGATATAAATAGTTAAAATTCACTCTGTATATGAAGAAGATAGAAAATAAATAAGTAATAAAAATTGTACTTAAAGTATATTAAGGACTTAAATATAAAAGTTATAGGTAAGAGAGAAAACTTAAAATTATTATTTTGAGGTAGTAATGATAATTATAGTAACTGAGGATAAATAAACCAATAAAGGACGTGGTTTATAAGTGAAAATAAAATTTCAAGTATTTGTTTAGTATAAAATATAAATATGTAAATGCTTTTATTTTGTATTAAATGGATAGATAATGAAAAGATATGGTGCATTGTGGTATTATATAGATTATGGATATATAGAATTTGTGATTATGTGTTAAGGGAGAGATATAATTGGAGTTAGAAAAATTTTTTATTAAAGATTCTGCTATTAATAAAAAACAAGATGATGCTTTTTCTTATATAGATTATGTTAATAACTTAAAAAAAGTTATAGAGCATAATGAACCACCATTTAACATTGCTATTATTGGTAAATGGGGAGTGGGAAAGAGTTCAATTGTTAATTTATTAAAAGAAGAATTAAAAGGAAAACATGAATATAAAATTCAGGAGATAAATGCTTGGAAGTATGAGAATACATCGCTTAAAAAGGCATTTATAAAACACTTATATAAAAATCTTAATGGGAATAAATATGATTTGGCACAAGATCTAATGAACTTATTAAATCCAAGTATTGATATTAAAGAAAAAGAAGAAACATTTTCTGATTTTATTAAAAAGGGTGTAATTAGAACAGTAGCCTTCTTATTATATTTTATATTATTAAGTGTGATTTTATATTGTATATTAATGTTATTTGATTTGTTTAATTATTGGATTTCAAATAGTGGAAAATCATTAGGTGAGGTATGGAAAGATTATATTAATCCTAAAAGTAATATAAATGTATATGAAACATTAAAATCATTTAAAGATAAAATGTTCATCCCTTTAGCAATATTGGGAATTGGCGAAATTGCCAAGTTTGTAAGTGCTTATAAGACTAAAAAAGTAGTAAAGTTTGAAATTAATCCTGCAATTGAAAGTACTGATGAATATGAAGAAAAATTTATAGAAACTTTGTCAAAGTATAAAACCCAAAATAGATATTTTAAAAAACTTATAGTTGTTATAGATGATTTAGATAGATTAAGTCCTAAAAAAATAGTAGATGCACTTGACGCAATAAAAGCATTTGTAGAAGTTAAGGAATGTATATTTATTGTTCCATTTGATGACTCAATATTGAGAAAAGCAATAAATTCTAAAAGGTTGTATGATTTTAGTTCATTAGATGGAGAATCTTATTTAGATAAATTATTTCAGTTTAAGCTTATTTTACCTCCGCTTATAGATTTGGATATGAAAGAATATGCTTATAATCTATGTGTTAATG
Source organism: Clostridium acidisoli DSM 12555 (assembly GCF_900176305.1). GTDB lineage: Bacteria > Bacillota > Clostridia > Clostridiales > Clostridiaceae > Clostridium_I > Clostridium_I acidisoli. The sequence goes on along the minus strand of NZ_FWXH01000002.1, from coordinate 930,932 downwards.
AAATCCCTCAAATATTTAATTTGTGTCCAAGTTTTAAAACAATACTTGAAGAAATTCTAATTTATCCATATGTAAGAACTCCAAGACAAATAATAAAAATAATAAATACTTTTGTTAGTAATTTGCTTATTGTAAATAGTAGAGAAAATAAAAAGTTAGAGCCAAACTTAATTACAGACAAGACAGGATTAAATATATTAGCTAAAGTTTCTGTTTTACAGTCAGACTTTCCAGAGTTTTATGAACATTTATTACAAGACAATAATTCTATATCAAAGCTATTGAAAAAATATAATGAACAAGAGGATAAAGATATAAATAGTTTTGGAATGAATAGTATTGATACATTTAATGCATTAATAAGTTTTTTGATAAAAACAGAATATATTTATACAGATAATTTGGCACCTTTTATTTATTTGGGACAAGATTCATTAGGACTAAGTGCAGGAGATGAAAAACAACGTTCTATAAGGAAATATTTATTAAGTGGTAATGATGTTGCTTTAATTAAGTATTCAGAAAATAAAGTTATAGCTGATATTGATACAAGAATAATAATGCAAGGAATAAATGAAGCTAAGACTGTGGAATTACAGCAGGTATTAAAAGTTGCGATGCAAATAGTAGATTATATAGGGGAAGAATTAATTGAAGAGTTTTCAAATTTAATATCAAATAAAATTAATATTATAAATGAACTCAATATTGAATTTAGATATTGGCAGATAGACTTTAAAAATTATTTAACTGTATATAGAAAGGCTGTTGAAAAAAAAGGAATTGAGAAGGCATTAAATACAGTAATTAAATTGGTTTTTGAGCATAATAAAGAATGGAAAAGGAAGAATGGGGCAGAATATGATGAAGAATTATTTGCTGATATTATAGAGAACTTGATAGAAGAGTGTTTAAGTAATGAGAATATTTTAAGTGATGATGTTAAATTGAAATTGAAGACGTTTATTAATAACGAAAATTATCCAGTAGAAATTATTATTTCGATTTATAATAATCATAGAAATTTAATCAAGGAGTATTTTTCTGATAATTTTTATAATAGATTGTGTGAATATATGGGGAAAGAAGATATTGCTGATGAGGTAAATACTATAAAAGCCTTAGAGGAAATTGCTGTTACAATAAGAGAAATTGATATAGAAAGATTTTCAAAACCATTAACAAATGTAATCATTAATGAAATGAATGCCTTAAAGGTTTGCGAGTTATTGATTCCAGTAGCAGGAGAAGTTAAAATTGAAAATGCTATAAATTTAGTTAATGAATTTATATCTTTTGATTATTCTGAAGTTGCTATTGGAAAAATTATTCAAATTATTGCTGGACTAAATTGGAAAATAGATAAGATTGATAATGATAAGTTTAATAAGTTTATTATAAAAAGTTGTGAATTTAATTATCTTGATCAAGTGAATGATATACTGGTTAGGGAAATATCTCCAAATCAGTTTGGATTGTTAATAAATGCTATTGAATATATTGTAGATAAATGGTTGGTAAATGGTAGCTATGATAAAGTTTGTGATAGTATTGTATGCAATTTTACATTGGAACAATTAAATAATATAGTTAATAAGATAAAGAATGTTGTTGGAGCTGTAAGCAATGCTATAGCTGTGGATAAATTTAATAGATGTGTTTCAATTATAGGGATTTTGATAAAAAATAATAATCAGAGTCATAAATTACTGTCAGACATGGTAAGTAGTATGATAATTTATTATGGTAATAACTATAATTATGTAAGCTCATATCCGCAGTGGGCAGAAGCTTATACAGCGGTGATTGGGGCTACTAAGGGTGTAATTAGTGAAGCTAATTTAGAGACATACGTAGGGTTTCTTGTTAATTATGTTGCTTCATATAAGCCTGACATTATGATTAAAGGTTTTTATTATTTAGGTGAAAGTATTCCAAAACGTTATGTAAAAGATTCAATTAATAGAATTATTTCTTATGCAAAAACATTTGATACACAGACTATGGGAATAAGTTATTTAAAAAGTATAGAGAACTTTATTAAAGGAGATAAGGATAATGTGTCCTTATATGCAAAATTTCTAATAAGTTGTATAGGTGTAGATACAAATACTGTTTTATCTAATTTAAATGACTTTTACAGTTCCATAGGAAAAGAAAATTTAATTAATGCAGTTAAGTTTTTAATGAGCGACAATACATATGATAGAGATTTAGCTTTTCGTGTAGTAAATAAATTTTTTGATAAAGAGAACAAAAGCGAGTTTATAAAGGAAATTTTATTATTAGAAAATAGCGATAATTCTCTTGAGTTTATAAGAAACTTGTTAGATTACAATAATGAATTATTGTATAAGGAAGTGTTAAGTGATTTAATTAATGGTATTACAGACCAAGAAACTATAGTTTATTTATTAAACTTATTAATATTATCAAGTTATTATAAAGAGAAATTAGATAAAAAATTAATAGCCAACCTAATAAATTATATTTGGATTAAATTCGGAGACAGTGAGATAAATAAAATGTCAGACATATTAATTAATAAATATAATAATTTTAAGTTTAGAAATGCAAAGAGCATTTTAACTCAAAATATTATAGTAGTATTTAAAAAGTCAAATATGGAAACTAAGAAAAAAGTATTACAAATTGCAGATATGTTTGATTTTAATATGACATTTAAGAAAGCATCAAGAGAAGCTAACTTTTCGGATGATGAAAAAAGTCTAATAAAAGAAATATTAAGAATAGTATAATGTTATTTATAATAATGCTCTATATTTTTTAAATAAAGTTCTTTTATGCAAGAATCAATACAATGGAAGAAAGTCTGAATTTAGATATGGAGATAAAGGTCAATGTTTTAGTGTGATTTTGCCAAGAGTTAGGCAAGGTTCAATCATCAATTGAATAAGCTTAAATTTATAAGAAAAAAATAGAATAAAAGGCAAGATAAAAGGAAAGATTTTATTTGAATTAAATAAGATCTTTTCTTTTTATGTGGTTTTAATTAACGGATAAATGGTATTATTTATAAAAGAGATAATTAATTAAAATGGAATGTTGAATTAAGCAATTTGCATGTAAAGTATCATTTTGTAAATTAAATTTAGATACTATATGTGAGTTATTGCTAATGCAACATTCCCATTTTATTTTTTTGTGGTAAATTTTTATGGAAAAAATGGTTAAACATGTAACATGGTAGTATAATGTATTATATATTTGTATTTTAGGAGGAGCTGAATTGGAAAGAGATTTTAGATATTTGAGGGACAAGTATGGAGATGCAGGTGCTCGTGAAGTATTTGAAAAGATATGTGTTCAATTAATGCAGTTAAAATTTAAGGATGCCTATCCCGTAGATGTATCACAGGGAGATGATGGCATAGATATTTTTGTTGGAGATTTTTCAGATAGTATTGATGTGTATCTATGATTATATTTTATGTCCAAGTTGTTTACAGCCTATAAATAAGAATGATGATTTGCATACATGCGGTCTGTGTGGTAGAGAAAAAACTGAATTAGAAATAGATGAGATATTACAACTGAAACAAGATAAGAAAAAATTCAATAAAAAGCATAAAGAATTAGTTGGATTTATAAAAGGTGAAGAAGAAAATCTGAACATTCTCATAAAGAAAAATTCTGAATTTAAGGCTGATCTGCTAAATTTAGAGAAGGAGCTATTATATTTGCAAAAGGATTATATAAATCCGTATATTGAGCAAATAGAGCAACTAAATTATGAAATTGGTGAATTAAATAGAGTTTTAAGAGAATTGGATAATGACCATAAATTATTTGTTGAATTAGATAGAATAAAAAAGCTATGTGATGGTAAAGAGAAGTCAATCAAAGATTTAAAAGAAAAAATAAAAAAGACTGAAAATAGTTCTGTTAATAAAGATGACCTAATTGATGATTTGTCAGGGTTATTAAGTGAAATCTTAGATGCGTTTGAATTCCCTAAATTAGAAAATGCATATATTGATGGAAAAACTTATTTACCTTATGTAAGAGGTAGGCTATATAGAGACTTGGGAAGTTTAGCAGGTGTTACTTTGATAACTATGGCATACTACTTAGCAATTACTATTAAGGCAAGAGAAGAAGATTTTAATCATTTAGGGTTACTTATAATTGATTCGCCAAGAAAGAATTTAGGAGCTAAGGCAAGCGAGGAAGGTTTCAAAGATGAAGAAATATTTAGTTCAATAGTTAGATATCTTGTGAAAGTGAATAAAGACTACGGGGAGGATATTCAATTAATTGTTGTTAATAATGGCTATCCAACTTTTCTTAATAAAGTTAATATTGTTAAGGAATTTGATGGAGATGGTACAAAGGGACTTCCATATGGATTGATAGATGATATAAAAGCTTAATATTTATCATTTTAGAGAAGCATAAAGATAGTTATATTTTTTTATACTTGATATTGTTTGAAATATATAAGTTTTATAGAAAGAAGGAGACATATGAGTATTGCTATTAAAACATATAAAAATAAATTCCAATATAACCTTAATAAAAATGAAATTATATTAACTTTAAATATTCCTTCAGATGAAGTTAAGTTTTTATTTGAAACAGCTTATGGAAAGCAGTTTTATGCTAAAGATGAGCAAGGAATTCAAGGAGAAGATGTTGCTAAAAATATAAGTAATTTGTATAAAATAATTAGTAAAACGGCTACTGATAAATTTGTTTCATTAGCGGTCAGAACGGATTTTGACAATGCTGGGTATTATAGCTGTTATGGTGATGTAGTAGTTCTTGTCGATAAGAAACGAATAAGTGATGATGTTGTTATATTTAATGGTGATGTAAAAGATATTGCAAAAAAAGTTATGGAAACGGATAATCAAGAAAAGTGGGTTGAAATTCATTACATGAATGAGCCAAATTTATATGAAAGGTTAAAGAAATTATTTGAAAATGCAAATTCAATGGAACAGAAAATTCCAAGAAAAATGGGAAAATATTTTGAGGCAAGAATGCAAAGAGCACTTACACCAGAAGATATATTGGAAATATATATTGATGAAAAGAATGTGATAATAAAAAAATATGTGCAATCTGTAATATAGTAATGTAAATGTGAAATTTTTTTAGTCTTATTTTTATAACAAAATAATTGAATTTATGTAAGTTGGAGGTTGAAATGAACAGTAATGAAAATTTTTTAATTTTACCACTTCAGGGAGCTGTATTAAACGAGGATGTTAATGTTTTTTCAGACTTATATATTATAAATGGAAATAGTGATGCGAAAATAGATAAAATATCAAATCTAATGAATTCAGATAGAGAAACAGTAAAAAAGATGCTGATGCATATGATTAATAGTAGGTCGAATGATTTTTTGAAATCTCCAGTTTTAGTTTATAAAACAAAATTAAAAAATATTAATTTATTTAGGGATTATGTTCTTATAGCATATTACTTAATTGCTATTTTAAATGCAGTATATTTTGCATATGTATACCCTAAGAATAAAATTGATTTAGTTAGTTATATGTTCACAAAAAAAGATAGGTTAGAAGAGTTTAGAGTAGATATCAGAAAAAAAAATAATCATGTATTAATATGCAATGATTTTTGTAAAAATTTCATGTGTTATCCATTAAATTTTAATTATGAATGTTATCATGAGTTGGATTGGATTAATAAAAACAATAATAAGAATACAATAAAAGAAGTATTAGACATAATATATAAGAATGATGATTTAAGTAAAAGATTTTTAAGAGGATTTAGATTTTTTCAAAAGGCAATATTAACCGAAAAAGAAGCAACTTGTTTTAATAATGAGATAAAATCAGATGAAATATTGCTTCTACATATAGTGTTAGAGTGTTTACTTATAAAAGATACTTTTGCAAAAAATAACTCATTAAAGATTAGAAAATATATATCAAGAATAATTACATTAAATGATTATAAAAGCAAGGATGTATTTAATTTGATTAGAAATATGACAACAAGTAGAGGTCAGTATGTACATGAAGGAAAATATTATAAGGAAAGTAACGATAAATTAAGCAGAATATTGTATATGAGCGATGAAGAAATTGATAATTATATGAAAAATAAAGACTCCATTAATAATATCCCAAATTTAGATTTATTTAAAATTGTGGTTGCGAAAGTTTTGATAGATAACACTATTGAAATAAGTAAATTGAGTGATAATTGTTATAATGAGACAACTTGGTTTGATAAAGTTGAGAAAGTAATTAAAGACAGATAGACGGGAAGAACACGTTTATACCTCTAGAAAAAGTATTTTAACACATGTCTATTGAAGTTGCTGGCTTATGGTAGGTGAAAATTCATAAGTTTTAATTTGCTGTAGAATTGAATTTATAGAGCCCAATAAAAGTTGTAATACAGATGGAAATACTTTTGTATTAAATGATGAAAATGAGGATGCAGGATCATAATGGTTCATTTGATATAAATTAGAGTATATGATATGTACTTTATTGCAAGCATAGTAGATTTCTGTAGATATATAAATGATAATATTGAAAATCATGTTATAGTATCATATAAAATAAATTATAATAAAGGTTAGTAGCTTTAATTTAATAAATTAAATTTTAAATAAAAGAATCAACATTTGAACCGAAAATTGGTTTTAATGTTGATTCTTTTGGGTTCAACTTAATAAAATGGATCTATTAGTTGATTAGACAAGAATATAATTTAAGAGTGGGAGCTACATAAACCAAAGGAGATAGTAAGTAAACAGATAAACAATAAACAATAAACAAAAGATAAACAATAAACAAAAGACAAAGTTGAACAATTTTAGCTTTTATGATACAATAATTTTAGAAACAAAATATATTAAATAATTGATTTTTAGGAGGTAGAAAATGACTAATAATTTAAAGTTAAGGCCTCGTATGATTTATGAAGAAACTGGGTTACAAGGAAATGTTAATGTAGTAGTAAGTAATATAACTGTATTTAAGACGTATGATTTAATTCTGATAAATAAAGATTTTTCATTAAATATCGGAAGACAGACATTAGCTATTTATGGTGTAATATCACATATATTAAATGGTGGAGTAAGTGGAAGAAGCTTTAGAGATGTGAAAAGCATAAAAGTTCTTGGTATAGCTCATGATAGAATAACGCTTGAAGTAATAGAAAACGGTATTAACTACCATAAGTATTTTGGTAGGATTCTTGCTAATACGTACTCGCTAAGAAATTTTTGTGATCAAAATGATCCAAGTAGAATGTTTGAGTGGATACAAATACATTGAAGGTGGATGATATGTATCCACCAAAAAATAAATATGATAGGAGAAATTTAAATGATTATATATAAATTAATGTTATTTATGGCATTTCCAGTTGCTAATATTTTTAATTTTAGAAACAAAGTCGGCGAAATTGAAGAAGCTATAAAAGCTTTTAATGAGAAGTATACAAATAAGAAACAGATAACACTTATTGAAATAGGTGAAGATAACTTATTAATAGAATTAAAATCACAAATGGAGTTAAGAAATCCAACAAAAGAAATCTCAGCTTTTTCAAAGATTCTTTACCATAATTATGGATGGGAAGATTTTTCACAAGTAAAAAGTAGATTGTTTAATGTAAGAGATATAACTGATAGCAATTCAAACAAGGATATGGAGACATATGATATTAATAATATTGGTTTGAATTCTAATGTATCAAAAATCCATAGTGAAACTGCATTTAATATGTTTGCACAATTAATAATGAATGAGAAAGACGTAGTAGAATTAGATAATTATATTAGACAACTTAATAAACTCTTAGTTAGTGCTAAAGCAATGAAACAATTTTTGGAAAGCGAAAATTAGTTTGTGAGGTTAGTGAACTGCATTTAGAATAATTAAAATTGAATTCGTTATTTATTAATCAGAATTAGAAGGGATATAATAATAAAAAACATAAATGTAACTCGAAAGTTGTTTTTATATAAAAAATTACAGGAAATATGGTATGAATATTAATACAATACATATATGAAGTGATGAAACTTTAGATAAGGCAAAGTATCTTTTGAATTTTTGTAAGAAAAGTGGACTTGATGTTTAGTGTTTTAAGTCCAGAACTATAAAGTATTTATTTAGTTTTTAATCTATGTAAAAAACTAAAAAACCTCCCCATCTGTAACTCAAAATTCCCAAACTCATAAAAAAGTTTGGGAAAAATATATAGGGATTGGTTAAAAAGTACGATTTAAAAGCATGGAAGAAATGCAAGAGAAAATCTTGTGTTCTTTCATGCTTTTTTATTTTTAGCTCTACATAGAGGAATATTGATAGGATTAGCTTGATAATAATATTGGATGAAAGAAAAATAGACCTGATGAGGGATTGATTGAGAAAAAGTAGGATTTCAGAAGCGTGGGGGACGAGAAAGCTCCGCAGGAGCTTTCGAGATTACACTATGATGATTGGGACGTGGATTGATTCCATATTTGAAGGAAGCAAGCAAAGAACCAGTCATTTTAAACGTGCTTTTGGATAAATAAGGGTGGATTTATGCCTGATATTTTTGGGGAACTTTATTATGATACAGATTTTGGAAAGAGGGCGTGAGGGTAGGTGGGAGAAGGAACGAGAGGCTGTGGAAAAAATTAGGATGTTTCCGGGAACTTTATTATTAGCAATCAGTTATCTAATATCAATAAAGTTTAGTTAAAACTACTAAAGTTTGATTAAACATATAATATAGTTTATTATCGGCTGAGCAGTCATGAAGGATTTCTTCTTCATTGGCTGCTTAGCCTTTTTATTTTCCTGCCTTTACTTCTGAGATACCAGCCATAAATAAATAGAATTCCATACAGATTTTTATACAGAAAACAAATCATATGGAATAGTTGTTTTCTATATAAAAATTTTATTGTTAGATGTACAACACAATTGGTCTAAAATATAAAAAATGTATATTTTATGTTAAAATAATAAGGACATATTGATTTGAACTACAATAAAGAATAGAATTAGTATAATGATTTTTTTATTGTTAGGAGACGGTTAAGTGAAATATGAATTTAATTTTATGTTGGATGAAAAAATGTACAAACAATCAAATAAAGAAGGTCGTGAGGCAATAAAAAATATAAAGAAAAATAAAATTATCCAGAACAATATAATTACCGCGCTCATTGGGTTAGTAGTTTCAATAATAATATTTTATTGCGTGTCAGGGTTTAATTTAAATACAACAGCTTTATATATAATATTGGTATTTGTAGTGCTTTTTTTGTTCTATAGATTAGGTATAAAAAATCAAACATATTTTTTGAAACAGAAAAATTATATAGAAGGTAATCATCATATAATTGTTAATGAAAAAATTATAAAAAGAGAATTAGATTATTGCAGTTTAGAGTATAAATGGGCATTGATTAAAGATGTATTAATTACAAGTAATTGCATTTTTGTAGTATCAGTTGAAAATAAATTTATTTTTGTACCTAGAAGTGTATTTGAGGATTATATTGAGTTGAAAAAATTTCATAATTTTGTGAAAGCAAATATTAATAATTTAAGTTATGAGAACTCAATTAAAGATTACGTTAAAAAAATGGGAGGTAGTATAATTTCTATAAAAAGAAACACAGATGATAACACGCCATTTTTTAAGGAAACTAGAGATAAAATAATTTATAAATTTGAATATAAGATAAATGATGAAATTAAAGAGGGATGGGTTATGTTTGGAGGTATTAGAGCAGATTGGAAAGTATGATTTCTAGTATTTCAAGCATAGTAAAAGTTACTTATATAAATAGGTAGCTTTTATTATTTTATAAACTTAGATTAATGGATTGAGGATATTATGGATAATTTAGTAGATAATATGTTAAACTTTTATGATGAAATTAGAAATGTAAATCAATTAAAGCAGGAAAATGTAACTGTTCTCAATGAATTTATCAAGAATGAAAAATTCATTAGAAAATTTTATGAGGAATATATAGATAATAATATAGTCGATATTAAAGTGGTAATGTGTGGTATTAATCCTGGAAGATATGGAGCAGGAAAGACGGGAATACCTTTTATAGATTTTAATTCTTTGTCAGAGCTTTTATTAAATGTGCAAAGGAATGATAGTGAAAGAAGTGCAGAATTTTTTTACTCTGTTATTAAAAAGTATGGGGCTAAAAAATTTTACTCTAATATATATGTTACCAATATTTGTAGTATAGGGTTTGAAAAAGAAAGCAAAAATTATAATTATTATCAGTTGCCTGAAAATATAAAAGAGATAATTAATACGAACTTTTTAGATAAAATGAAAATAGTAAACCCTAATGTAATAATACCATTGAGCAAAGATGTAGAAAAGACTTTAAAATATATAAAGTCTAATGGAAAATTAGAAGGAGTTTTAATTGATAGTAGGCTTAATCATCCTTACTTTTGCTCAATAAAAACTAATTGGGAAAAAGAATTTAATAACTACAGTAATAAATTAGATAAATATATATTATAGAATAGGTTAGGATATGTTAATAATGGATTTTAAAAGTATTGCTCCTTGGGAGCTGTTACAAAAGAAAATGACATGGGAACAACTAAAATTTATACATAATAAAAGAGTACAATAGGGGTGGTATAAGTGGGGCTTTATAAACTAAAAACTATGGATGAAAATATAGAAACAGGAGTATTAGAAAAAGTAAAGACTGATTCGATAGATTATGAAAAGGATTTTGAAAATTGGCTGGAAAACAGCCCGTCTGTATTATTAGATGATGATGCAGAAAGTACAGTTTTTTGGATAGGTAGACAAGTATCGGCTACAGTTGGTGAAACTGATAAATATCCTGATTTAATTGGTATTGATGCTTCAGGGGATTTGGTTATAGTTGAATTAAAAAAAGGAAAAACTCCACGAGAAGTTGTTGCTCAAATTCTAGAGTATGCTGCTTGGGGTGCGGCATTAAAATATGGAGATTTAAATAAAATATCTCAAGATTATTATAGAACTGATAACTCAATGGCAAATAAAAGTCTTATTGAGTTATACCATGAGGTGTTTTTACCAGATAATGATGAAGAGGTTAAAATTGATTTTAATAAGAATCAAAAACTATATATAGTTGCTGAACAAGTTTCAGCAATAGTTAAACAGGTTGCAGTATATTTGAGGGAAAAGTACGGTGTAAATGTCTATTGCATGGAATATGAGGTATTAAAGACACAGCAAGAGGAATATTTTATTTCAACTGAAAAAATAGTTGGTTATGATGATATTACTTCTTCAATCAGCAAGAATAAAATATCAGGAACATCAGCGATAAGATGGAATGAACCAATTAAAATAAAAACTGTTATAAGTGATGCTGTAAATAAAATTACTAATGGTAAAGAAACGGCTGTTTTTACTCCAGCAGAAGTTTATAGTGAATTAATAAAACAATATCCAGATATTAATCAAAGTACAGTTAGATGCCAGGTAATACAAGATTGCGTGAATCATACATCAAGAAAACACTATCCTAGTGGTCAAAGAGATTTATATTTTAGATCAGAGAAGGGGAGATACAGATTGTATAATGCTGAGAAGGATGGGAAATGGGATTGGCAAGGTAGAAGAATAGAATAATCATTATTTTTTATAGGTAGGAGATAATTTTATGAACTTGGGAAGTACACATACATCTGAAGGACAAACATTAGATGTTAGAAAAAATATTATTCAATTATTCAATTCAAAAGAATATCACGAATTGAAACTATATTATGGAAACAAAAGTTTCTTTGATATTTTAGGGATTATGAGAAATGAAAATGTTCATAGTGATTTTTTAGCCTGGATACTAGATACTGAAGCAAATCATGGCTTAAATGAATATTCAATTAGAAAATTTCTTGAGATGGTAGTGATGTCTTTATTTGATTGTAAATACGCTAATAAATATAATGACCTGTTTCCGGAATACTTAATAGATTATATTATTACTGGAAATTATCATGTTTCTGATGTGAAAATCGAAAGAGAAAAGGTTATAGATAATAATAAAAGAATAGATTTATTTATAGATTTAACTATAAAAATTAAAAGTAATTCTGATGAAAATATTAATGTGAAAATAATTCTCGAAAACAAAGTATATTCAAAAGAGCATTCTGATCAGACAAATCAATATTATGATTGGGCTGAAAGAAATTTTAAGGAAAATAGTGAATTAGTATATATTTATCTGACTCCAACTTCAAACAGAGAATTATTGGAATTAGAGGATCAACATAGCCAATGTAAAAAATATATACAAATTAATTATCAATACTTAGTAGATTATGTATTAGAGCCGTGTAGAATGCAGCAAATTTCAGACGAGGCAAAGTCGCTTATTGATAATTATTTGAGATGTCTGAGTTACCCATCACTTGATGAAGAAAGTATTAAGAATGGAGGATTAGTAATGGCAGTAAGCGAACGAGAAAAAAGATTATTGCTTGATTTTTGGGAAACAAATAAACCACTTCTTTTAGCAATGTTAAATGTATTAAAGGATGATGATAGTATTGATGAACAAGAACGTCAAAATATGGATAGTATGATTAGTACTATTTCTAATAAGTCAAATAAAGATTTTACAAAATATAAATTTAAAGGAAATGTATACGGGAAAAATAGGCTGGTTTTGGCTGTTGTGAAAGAATATTTATCATCTAGTAATGTTACATATGATGAACTTAAAGATATTTTTCCAGATAATATACAGGGAACCTTGGGAGTTTTTCAAAAAGTAGAATATGCGGAAAATAAAGATAGAAGAAGATATTTCCTGAAGCTAGATGAAATTTTAGTTACGAAAGATGGTATTAGAATAGCAGTTTGTACACAATGGGGAATGCCTAAAATAGACGGCTTTATAGATGCTGCAAGCAGATTAGGATATGAAATAGAACCGACAAATTTGTAGAATATATCATGTTAAAGAGAACTTAAAAAAACGGTATATTGATTTTATAGATTACAGCAGAAAAAATCATATGTAAATTAGGAGAATAATGTTTATGAATTGTATTGTAAAAATCAGAAATAACAGTAAATATCAATTAAAATATGGGATAATGATAAATAGTACTAATGTTCTATTAGAGAGAGGCAATATTGTATATGATAAGGAACTTGTAAAAGATAGAGTGGCCACAATTAATTTTGGATCAGATAAAATTGTGTATAGTTAATGAGGAATGTGGTTTCTAATATAGCAGAGTATAGAAACTAAATGTTCTTAAAAAATGTAGAGAGAAGAGGAATAAATTTGGAGGTAGTAAATGCAACCCATGAAAGTATAGAAATTTTTTCAAAGGTTTTAAATGATTCTGCCACATGGCTTAATTCTATAAATCAACCAATGTGGAAGCATGAAGATATAACAAGTGAAGAATTACTAAAAAAATATCGTGTTGAGGATATGAAATTATGCTATGAGAAAGGAGAATTAATTGGAGTATATATTTTGCAATGGTATGATCCTCTATTTTGGGAAAATTTAATGGAAAATGAATCTGGAATATTACACAAGTTAGCTGTTTGTAGAGAAAATGCAAAGAAGGGTTATGGAAGCAAATTAATACAATCCGCTGAATTAATGTGCAAAGAGCATAACATTAAATGGTTAAGGTTAAATTGCGGTACATTTAGAGATAGACTGCGAAACTTTTACGAGAGTAATGGCTTTAAAATGGTGGATAGGGTGTTTATTGATAATAGAGATCAAATTAGATATGAAAAATTTCTAAAGTAAAATGGACATGCTAAGCAGTTTAGAACAATTAACTATTATGAAGATACAAAAATAATGGAATGGTCAGATGAATTTGAATTAGAAAGAATTCTTGGAGTGAGAACTTTTGGGATTTGCAGCAAAATCAAGAAATTCAAAATGATAAGAAATGGCAGGAGCAGATGTTGGAAATTGAATCGAAGGTAAGCGAAATAGAGGAATATAAAGCTATATCATTTTTTCATCATGTTATTTTACGGAAAAAGTAATGAGATTATAAGAATGGAGGTATTAATGTGGAAAGGATATTGTTAGAAGGAGAAAATTTACTTTTAAAGCCTTTATCATTTACTGAACTCTTACATATTAATAATGATAGAAAAATTGAGATATCTATAGATACAGAAGCAATATTTGATTCTGTTAAAATAGCAATATCAAAGAAAATAGATAAAATGAAAAAGGTTAGTATGGATATTCATAATTGGTATACTTATTGGCTTATTATTAATAAAGACAATGGAGAAGGGATAGGTTTTATTGGATTTAAAGGAATTCCAGATAAAAATGGATATACAGAGGTTGGGTATAGCATATCTTCCAATTGTAGAAGAAAAGGATTTATGACAGAAGCATTATCTTTATTAATGGATTGGGCCTTTAAATATCCTTTTTGCAAAGGAATAACAGCCAATAAGGTATTAAAAACAAATACAGGTTCAAATAAAGTATTGAATAATTGTGGTTTTATATTATTAGACTCTTCAAATGAATTTAATAATTATATATTTAGTATGGATAAATTAAATGAATCAATATCTGATTGAAACAAAACTATTAGATTTGTTTTTTTATTGACATAGTACAAAATCTAAAAAATATAGTATAATGTAATAAAAACTTTTGTTGGAAGGTGTTATATTATGTCTGATAAGATCAAACCGATTTCCAGGATTAAAAAGGTATCAAAAGTAAAATTGAGACTACATAAACACAAGACAATGACAGGTTTATATTTTAATGAAATGCTTTCAAGATCTTACGATAAAAATATGTAAATAAATTAGGTGAGAAGAGTTTAACTGAAACTGAAGAGAATAATGATTCAGGAAATCATATAATAGATAAATTATGTTAGTATAAAATTATCGGTGTCAATCATATATGGTGAAAGTACAATTTCACAATTTAAAGTTTATAAATTTGGAAGGACTAGGGAAATTACATCTCTAGTCTTTTTAATTTTTGGATATTAATATCAAATTCCACAAAAACCCCCTTTACAATAAGAACTTATGTTCGTATAATATTAAGTATGGAATTATTTTAGAAAAAGGATGTTTATTTTATGAATAGGATAATATTTCATATTGATGTAAACTCTGCCTATTTGTCTTGGGAGGCTGCATACAGATTACAACATGGAGAAAAAGTTGATATAAGAGAAATTCCAGTTGTAATAGGTGGAGATGAAGAAAGCAGACATGGGATTGTTTTAGCAAAATCAATTTCTGCTAAAAAATATAAAATACAAACAGGAGAAACGATTTATAATGCAAGAATAAAGTGTCCTAATTTAGTCGTTGTTCCCCCAAGATATTGGCTTTACATGAAATGCAGTTCTGCAATGCATCAGTTATTACAGGAATATACTCCAATTATACAAAGGTTTAGTGTGGATGAAAGTTTTTTGGATTTTTCTAATATGGAGAATTTATATCCAGATTATATGGACTTAGCCGTTAGAATAAAAGAACGTATAAAAAAAGAATTAGGATTTACTGTAAATATAGGAATTTCAAATAATAAATTACTTGCAAAAGTAGCATCGGATTTTAAGAAACCGGATAGAATTCACACGTTATTTCCTTTTGAAATTAAAGAAAAGATGAGGCCGCTGCCAGTAGAGGATCTTTTTATGGTAGGAAGGGCAACCTTCAAGAAACTAAATAATCTTAATATTAAGACCATAGGAGACTTGGCAAATTATGATGTTGAAATTTTAAAGCACAAATTAAAGAGTCATGGTGAGGTTATTTGGAACTATGCAAATGGTATAGATTTTTCAGAAGTAAGAAAAAGCAATCATTTAGAAATGAAAGGTATTGGTAATTCTACAACTATTGCATTTGACGTAGTTGATAAAGAAACTGCTCATAAGGTGCTACTTTCATTGTGTGAAACAGTAGCAATGAGATTAAGAAATTCAGAAAATTGCTGCAAGGTAATATCTGTTTCTATTAGGGGAAGTGATTTAATATTTTATTCTCGTCAAAAGAAAGTAGTAGTACCAACAGATTCAACTAGAAAAATTTCTGAGATTGCCTATTTTTTATTCGATAGTGTTTGGAAAGGTAACAGTATCAGACATTTAGGCGTTCATGTTACAGAATTATACAGCAATGATTTTTATCAAAGTTCCTTGCTAGATAATTTTGATTATGAAAAAGATAAGGCAATTAATAACGTTATAGATGATATACGATTAAAGTACGGTTCTAATGCAATAATGAGATCTTGTTTTTTACATTCAGATGTAAAACATATGTGTGGAGGTATGGGTGATGGAGAAGAAGATCATCCATCAATGAGTTCGATTTTATGAGGTGTTGATTATGAAAGTTATAGCAAAATCTATTGCTGTAGTTGCTAGATTTAAAGAAAATGGACTACCAGAGCCAGTTAAATTCAAAATAATGAGCGAAGATAAAACATATATAGAATGTATGATTGATAGGATTATACAAAGCAGTATTGAAAAATATGCAGGAAATAATATGATTGTATATAGATGCCAAAGTGTAATTAATGGAACTGCAAAGGTATACGAAATTAAATATGAGATAAGTACATGTAAATGGATACTTTTTAAGATCTAATATATGGTTTTAGCAATAGCAAGAAATACGTCTGCTCATTTATGGGTGGGCATAATTTTTATAGATAATTAATGGCAAATATAGAGTTTGCTTTAAATAAATGGTATTATAATAGTTGTAAATCTAACTTATGTTAATGTAATAGGTGGTTAAAAGAATGAAAAATCTTATTTTAATAAATGGAACTATGGGTGTAGGAAAGACAGCAACGAGCAGGGAATTACAAAAAATGTTACCAAACTGCGCTTTTCTTGATGGAGATTGGTGCTGGGATATGTCGCCATTTATAGTAACGGATGAAACGAAAAAGATGGTACTTGATAATATTAGTTATCTTCTAAATAATTTCATTTCTTGTTCAGAATATAAAAATATTATATTTTGCTGGGTGATGCATGAACAGAGCATTCTTGACGATGTATTATCAAGATTAAATAAGAATGATTGTAGTTTATATAAATTTTCTATCGTATGTTCAGAGAAAAGCCTAATTTCACGAATTACAAAGGATATTAAAAAAGGAATAAGAAATAATGATGTTATTGAAAGAAGTTTACCAAGATTAAAAAATTATTTTGAAATGGACACAAAAAAAATTGATGCAAGCGACATGTCAGCCAAAGCAGCAGCGGCAAGAATATATAAACTTATAGGAGAAAGGGGCTAATAGTATGAATTTTGATATAGAGTCTATAACATGGGATGATGAAAGAAGAAAGAGAAGAGCAAAATTAATTGCAAAAGAAATAAACAAATCAATTCAGATAAAAAAACAATATACTGCGCTTGAGTTTGGTTGTGGTACAGGTCTTATAAGCTTTTTCCTTAATGATAAGTTTGAAACGATAACTCTTGTTGATACATCAAAAGGTATGATTGATGTATTAAATTCTAAGATTGAAACATTTCAAATAAATAATATGAAGGCATATAAAATGGATATAAATGAAAATAATATTCTTCCAGAAAATAGCTATGACGTAATATACACGTCTATGGCATTACATCATATTATTGATACTGAAACAACAATCATGAACTTATATAAATTACTAAAGGAAGATGGCTATTTATGTATTATAGATTTAGATGAAGAAGATGGAAGTTTTCATAAAGAAGAGAAAGATTTTAATGGGCATAATGGCTTTAATCAAAATTATCTTAAAAGTGTACTATTAGAAACAGGATTTAAGGAAGCAGAAGTTAACACATTTTATAAAGATGAAAAACTTGTAGAAGAGAGGGAAGTAGAATATTCATTATTTTTGATGGTAGGAAGAAAATGATAAAAGTTAATTTGATACTTCTATATAATATAGTTTAAGGAGATGAGCTGAATGGATAATATGCAAGTAATTATATGGCTTTTTCCTATACTTTTTATTTTCCATGATTTTGAGGAAATAATTTTTATGCAAGCATGGATAAGTAAAAATAGACGTTATTTATGTGAAAGATTTCCTAACTTATCTAAAAAGTTACTACATCATTTCGATAATATTACAACATCATCTTTTGCATTTGGAGTAGCGGAAGAATTCATGTTAATTAGTATAATCACAATTATTTCTTATGTAATGAATTGGTATAATCTATGGTTAGGTTTGTTTATTGCATTTATTTTACATTTAGTAGTGCATTGCTTTCAAACATTAATTGTAAGAAAATATGTTCCTGCCATTGTTACAAGTATTATTTGCTTACCTATTTGTATGTATATTATTGAGCATGCAGTTAAATTATTCACATTAAGAACAATTGTGGTGTACTCAATTTTAGGTTTTATGATTATGGTTGCTAATTTATGTATGGTTCATAAGCTTATGGATAAATTCAGCAAATGGGAGGCTTAAATGAATATGAGGAGTGACATAGAAGTTGTATTTTTTGACTTGTTCTTTACACTAATAACGCCAAGGTATAATGAGTTTAAGAATGAAAATGATGTATTAGGAATAGCAAAAGAAGAATGGGAAAAATATGCAGAAGATGATGAGCTATATTTAGAGAGAGCAACTGGAAGAGAAACAAATCCGAAAAAAATAATTCAGAGTATTGTTCGAAAAATTGGAAAGACGGTTAATGAGAGTCAAATAAGCGAAATTTTAAAGTTAAGAGAAGATAGATTTAAAAAATCATTAATTGATATAGATTATAAAGTTATAAATGCTCTTTTAGATGTAAAGAAAAGAGGGAAGAAGTTATGCTTAGTTAGCAATGCGGATATAATTGATGTTCTGTATTGGAATGAATCTCCATTAAATGATTTGTTTGATGAAAGAATATTTTCATATGAAGTAGGGTATTTAAAGCCTCAAAGTGAAATATACGAAATTGCATTAAATAGAATGAAGACTATTCCTGAAAAATGCTATTTTGTTGGAGATGGCGGCTCTGATGAATTAAAAGCTGCGAAAAAGTTGGGGATGAAAACTGTATTAACAGGATATCTATTGGAAAAAGAGAGAAAAGATTATGATTCAATAAAAAATTTTGCGGATTATTATATAAAAGATTTTAGAGAGATTGTTGATATAATAGGGAATTAATAAATTCAGATTAAGGGAAGGAAATTGATATATGAAAATTGGGTTAATCAGGCATTTTGAAGTTATTCAATCTTCTAAAGCACTTACGCTTATGTCATCAGAAGAGTTTAAACAATGGCAAAACAGATACAATGTTGCTATGACAAGATCAAATGCTATAGATATAGATAAGAAGGAGTGGCAGATATGTTATACAAGTGATTTATCAAGAGCAGTTTATACTGCAAAAACAGTTTTTGGTGATAAAATAATTGAAACTAAATTATTAAGAGAAGTTGAAATATTACCATTATTTGATACAAATATAAAAATTCCTTTCATAATTTGGAACACACTGGGAAGATTTCAATGGTATTTTTCACGTAAACATATTGATGAAAAAAGAGCAAATGATTTTATTTCTGATATTTTAAATAAATATGAAAAAAATATATTGATAGTAAGTCATGGAGCTTTAATGTGGTATTTGAGGAAATCGCTTATCTCTAAAGGGTTTAATGGACCAAGATTTGGAAAAGCAAAAAATGGACACTTATACATTTTTAAATGCTAAGGAGTAGGCATAAAATACCGGCAGCAATTAAAGTTTATATTTTATTATTTAAAGCATTTTCTTAGTTATTAGTTTTTCTAATGATGCTGAGATGTAATAACCTAAAATAACTAATATTATATCTATGGTACATCTTATAATAAATTTAATTAAAGTTCCTTCGTATATAATAGGCATAAATACAAGAAATACAGACCAGTTTATTCCAAAAATTGTTGCTCCAAACTTTACTGAACTTAAAATTATTGATGAAGATTGTGTTGATTTACCTAATGATATATATGTAACACCTATACATAATCCCATTAAAAAAGTCCAAATAAAGGTAGAATATGGCCTTGTTTCATAACCAGATTCAATAATTCTTGTAAAATAGAATAAGTACCGTCCTACTAAAAAAACAATAGAAAAAATAAAAACAGATAATAAGATAGTACACGGATTGAAAGAATTATTTTTCTGTTTTATGGCAGTTCTTTCAGTTGTAAATTTGCAAAGTAATAATCCCATCACTATTATAGGAAAAGCATCACATAAACCCATCACAGTTTCGTGGATTAATGTATTCCCCACAAGAGAAACCCCTTCTATCATTCCAAATAACCAAAGTAAACTTATTGTACTACCATAGCGTAGTCCTTTTAAAGTGTTGTTTACACCTGGCAATTTATTTTTATATAAGTAAAACACATATGCTACACTTGAAAAGGCAATAAGAATCCATAATATGGCTGATTGAGTAACTCCAATGACTTTAGTAAGAATACTAAAGTTACTGATATTTGGAATGGTGCTGATTTTTGAAGTCATTACATGGAAGCTCATATCAAGAATAGAACAAAAGGCAACTATAATAATATATTTCATTTTATTAATACATTTCATAATAAAAATTCCTTTCCTAATATATTTGACATAAATGATGAAGAATAATATGCAGGATTAATTATGTTTTTTAATTCCAAAAACAGTTTCAGAAGTCAATTATTTTTTAGCATATAACTTTTTACATACAAGTACACCAAATGTTGTGAATAAAACATCTATTCCAACACGTTTAAAGATATCAATAAAGGATACTTCTGCTATTATTGAAAGAAAAAGATGATATACTAGCCAGTTTAATCCAAAAATTACAACTCCAAAAAATAATGCCTGCAAAATGATTGATTTACCTCTAATGCCTGATTCTAAAATAAAGTAGAGTATGCCTATACATAGGCCTTGGCATAGAGTCCATACAAATGTTCCAAGGGGCTTAATTATATATGCTGAATTGATGTTTAGTATAGAGTATGAAAAGTATCTTCCAATGATAAAAAATAATGTGACAATTATAATTGTAAAAACATTTTGGTCTTCTTGATTTTTAGTTGTGTAGGTTCCAGTAAAAACCCCAAGTAGGATACCCATAAATAAAATAGGAATTAAATCTGCAATGCCCGTTAAGAAAGAATTAAGTATTGTATCATTTAATATTAAAATTCCTTCAAACATTCCTGTAAAATATAAAGCACCAAAGGAAAGTCCGTACAAAAAGCCTTTAATCCACTTTTTGTTAGGTAAATTGTCTTGGATAAAAATAAATAGCATGGATAAAAGACCAAAATCTATAAATGAGTATGCAAAAAGTGATGGTACTAACAAACCTTTTTTTACAAAAATGCTTGGTTTAAATACAGATGTATTTGATGGAATAATTGAGGACATTAACAAGTGCAGCGATAAATCCAAAAGAACACATACAGAAACAATTATAATAACTTTCCACCAGTTTCTTCTTAAAGATTTCATATCGTAAATTCTTCCTTAATTAATAATCTATATAAATATTTAAGGTTTGAAAATATTCGTGTTTTTGTTTCTGCTATGTTATTTATAAAACTTCGATTATTAATCCATTTGCATAACTCACCATGAAGATAGCTGTGTAGAATATCATAAATTAAATTTGATTTTTCTTTGGAAAGGTTATTATTACTTGCTTTTATAATTAGTTTCTTTAATTTTTCACCAGGTGTATGTAATTTTTCAACAACTTCAAAGGAGGGACTTCCGCCAATAGATTCAAGCCATATTAGTCTATACCATCCAGGATGGCTAATTGAAAAATCAACTAAATTTGCTAACAATAAATATAAATTTTCTTCTGGATTGTTTTCGCAGCTCAAGTTACCTTCACAATAGTCAATCATAATAAGTAGCGTTTGTCCAAGTGATTCCCAAAATATTTCATCTAGACTATTAAAATAATTATATAAATTTGCATGAGAACACCCAATTTTTTTTGCAATAGCTCTTAAATTAACATCTTTAATTCCTTCCTTTTCTTCAATTAATTTCAATGTTGTTTCTATTATTACTTCTTTGCTTACATTTTTTCTACTTGATTCCATACTCACACCTCTTATTATATTACCAATGGTAATTACCATTGGTAATATAATATCAAATTTACAATTTAATGTCAATGCATTCCCTAAACTGTAAATATTAGAAAAAGTTGTGGTTAACAAAGGATTATGGGTGATATAATTATATTATTACTGATGAATTAAATAAATTATAGATGTGAGGAGTGTAAAATGCGTACAGAGCAAGAAATGTTCAATTTAATATTGAAGGTTGCAGAAAATGATGAAATAGTTCGTGCAGTTGTTATGAATGGTTTAAGGACAAATCAAAATACTGTTAAAGATATTTTTCAGGATTATGATATTGTATATGTTGTTAATGAAACTAAGCCATTTCGTGAACAGAAAAACTGGATAGATCAATTTGGAAAAAGATTATATATGCAATATCCGGATGAAAATTCCTATTATGAAAATGATGTTGATAATTCTTATGGATGGCTTATTCAATTTACTGACGGAAACCGTCTTGACTTACATGTAGGTACATTATCATATGTGCTAAAAGAAATTGAAAATGACAAACTTTGTAAAGTATTACTTGACAAAGATAAATGTTTGCCTAATGTGCCAGAGGCAACGGATAAGGATTATTGGGTGAAGAAACCAACTAAGAATAATTTTTATGATACTTGTAATGAATTTTGGTGGTGTCTTAATAATGTTGCCAAAGGATTATGGCGAGAAGAAATACCTTATGTAATGGACATGCTAAATTATTGTGTCCGCCCACAGTTGATTCGTTTAATGGAGTGGAAAATAGGCTTTTCTACAAATTTTACTGTTAGCGTTGGAAAATCAGGTAAGTATATGTATAGATGGTTAAAAGACGAGACGTGGGACATATTTTTAAAAACATATCCTTCTGGACAAGTCGAAAGCATTTGGAAATCAGTTTTTATTATGTGTGATTTATTTGATTATATTGCGAAGGATGTAGCTTGCAATATGAAGGTTAAATATAATGAAATTGAAGCAAATAACAGTTTGAAATTCTTAAAGGATGTTCATCTATTACCTAGAAATGCAAAATAAATATATCAATAATATTTAGACAAAATTAATGCTTAATGTTCCTTAATAGTTATAACTAGTAGTGATAGGTAGTTAGGCTATTTATATAAAGGGGGGAAGGTTATGAAGATAAGAAAAATGACTATTGATGATTACAAAGCAGTATATGAGTTATGGAATAATACACCTGGGATGGGTATGAGGAATGTAGATGATTCAAAAGAAGGTATTGAAGAATATCTTAAAAGAAATCCTGAAACTTGCTTTGTTGCAGAAGTTCAAAATAAAATAGTTGGTGTTATTTTGAGTGGACATGATGGGAGAAGAGGATATATATATCATACAGCAGTTAGTAATACTGTCCGTAAGCAGGGGATAGGTACAAAATTAGTGAATACTGCAATTGAGGCATTAAAAGAGCAAGGAATTAATAAGGTTGCCTTAGTGGCTTTTGAGACAAATGAATTGGGAAATTCTTTTTGGAAATCACAAGGATTTAAAGAACGAAATGATTTAGTATACAGAAATAAAAGTATTAATGATAACAATATTTAATTATAAAATGGGGAGTTGATAACATGATTTATAGAGTTGATATACTTTTATTTGATAAATTTGAAACTTTAGATGTATTTGGTCCTGTTGAAATACTTGGAAAATTGCCAGAGGTTTTTAAATTGAATTTTATATCGGTTGATGGTGGAATTGTTGAAAGCTCTCAAAAGGTAAGGGTAGAGACTAATTTATATACAAGAGATGATGATACTTTGAAAATTTTATTTGTGCCTGGCGGAAGCGGTACAAGAGAAAAGGTTCATGATAATGATTTTATTAACTTCATTGAAAATATTTCTAAACAATCAAAATACATAATTAGTGTATGTACAGGTTCAGCTTTACTTGCCAAAGCAGGAATTTTAAATGGAAAAAGAGCTACAACAAATAAAAGAGCATTTAACTGGGTTACAGAACAAAATGAAGATGTACTATGGGTAAAAGAAGCAAGATGGGTAAAGGATGGCAACATATATACATCTTCTGGAGTATCGGCAGGAATAGATATGGCATTGGGTTTTATAGAAGATTTAATGGGAAAAGAAAAAGCATTAGAAATTAGCAAAGGTATTGAATATTTATGGAATGAAGACAGTAATTATGATCCCTTTTCCAAAATGTACGAATAATTAATTTATCGTGTTTAGAATATTGACCCTCTGAATAAATGGTAGGGTAAATATATTTACAGGAAGTGATTATAATAATAAAATTAAAATAAAATAAAATAATAATATTTTATTTAATTATAACTTTTCTATTTACTTGGATATTATGGAGTATTGCATTTACTTCAACAAGTTTAAGTTTAAATGGGACTTTGCGTATAGTAGGTTCATTTATGCCAAGTGTTATGGCTACAATTTTTACTGGTTATTATTATGGAATTAATGGCATGAAAAAGATATTAAAAAAGTTAACTATATGGAATGTTAATCCATTTTTCTATGCCTTTGTATTTTTATATACAGCAATGTCGATATATATACCAGAATTTATTTGTAGTGCAATTGGAGTAAATTATAAAATTTACATTAACAATCATATTTCAAGCTTTCAACTTACTTCACCTCTTGCAATACTGGGTTGCTTCTTGGTTATTATGATTTTTGGTGGTCCAGTTGGAGAAGAAATTGGTTGGAGAGGATTTGTATTACCTAAACTACAAAATAAGTTTAACCCTCTTACATCAAGCATAATATTAGGAACTATTTGGGCAAGTTGGCATATACCTATGTTCTATTTTCATATTTCTGGGTATGATATGAGTTTTATTAGCTATCTTTTGGAAACTATTTGGTTAACAATTTTGTTTACATGGGTGTACAATAATACGAGAGGTAGTCTATTAATGATAATCTTGTATCATAGCTTTGATAATTTTGTGATGGCAATTTGCTTTAATGATTTTATGAAGAATTTTAATATGTACTCAGTTATTTTTTGGATTATAAGATTAATAGTTTTATTATGTATTGCTTTTGATATGATTAGAAAACCATTGAAATAACAAGAATATAAAAATGGACAACTAGTAAAAGTATGTCCTTTTTTTAGTTTTTAGAATAAATTTAGTTTACACGATAATAAATATTTGATAAAATAGTTAAAAGAATTTAATTAAATTTGTTTAACTATTTATATAGAAAGGTGAATAAATATGATTGAAAACAATATAGCTTTAATCGCAAATTATTTTTGGAAAGAATCTATTAACAATATTAGTAATACCTTATCTGACACACAAATCAGTAATTTTAATATGAATGATTATTACTATCTTACTTCAATTTATCAACTGGGTACTCCCAAATTAGGAGAATTGGCTACAAAACTTAATTTAACAAAACCTGCTATTTCAGCATTAGTCAAGAAGTTAGAGAAAAATGAATTAATAGTAAAAACACAATCCAAAGAGGATAAGAGGATTTATTATGTAAGTCTTACTGATAAAGCTATTAAAATTATTAAAGGAGATAATGAATTGTATGCAAAGTTGTCAAATATTTTTAGCGATTTATTAACTAACGAAGAAATATATATTGTTGATAATCTGTTGCAGAAAGTAGTAGATAAACTTATAAAGCAATAAGTATATATTGATTATTCTATTTAATTTATTGGAGGAAGGTATAATGAAAAGCTTAAAAAAATTTTTTTTAATTACAGATATGGGTTTCGTAATTTATTGGTTTATTACTCTGTTTCATTTAATTCCAGAAAGTTTATTATTTAAGGATTATATAAATCCTATTTTAGTTGTATGGAATTGGTCATTTTTTCCACTTGATATGTTAATTTCCATAACAGGATTTTATGGATTATATTTATATAATAAGAAAAATATATTATGGAAGAAAATTAGCTTGATTTCACTTGTTTTAACTATATGTTCAGGATTGCAGGCCATTTCATTTTGGTTAATAAGGTGTGACTTTGATCCAATATGGTGGCTTTTCAATTCTTATTTGATTATTTATCCTTTGTTTTTTATAAAAGGTTTATTAATAGATAATTGGGAGAGGTGTTAGAAATTGAGTTGGATTTATTTAATTTTAGCAATAACTTTTGAAGTTTCAGGAACAACATTTATGAAGCTATCAGATGGATTTTCAAATGTTAAATATGCTGTAGTTATGCTTATTTTTTATGTTTTAAGTTTAAGTATGCTCACATTGGCTTTGAAGAAGTTGCAAATAGGGACTGCATATGCAATTTGGTCAGGCGTTGGTATAGTGTTATTATCTGTAATCGGTGCTGTGTTTTTTAAAGAATCAATAAATTTAACTAAAATTATTTTTATCGGTTTTATTTTAGTTGGTACAATCGGATTAAATCTAATTTGAGTAATAATTAGATATGGCATATGCCACTTTAAATAGATTACATATAAGGTTATAATTAACTATAAGAAATAATATGTAATTGTAAACTATTATTCATCGGAATGCCAAGTTGAAAGATAAATTAAGATAATAAGGAGAAAGTTATGGACAGCAAAAAAATATATCCAAGAACGGGTGATAAAGAAACTGTATATTTAAAATCTACAATTACAAGGACTAATATTATAGTTGGGGACTTTACCATGTATAATGATTTTGTAAATGACCCAACAGAGTTTGAAAAGAACAATGTTATATACCACTATCCTATTAATAATGATAAGTTAATTATTGGAAAATATTGTTCTATTGCCTGTGGTGCTAAATTTATGTTCACATCTGGAAACCATAATATGACCTCAATTTCAACTTATCCATTTCCTATATTTTATGAGGAATGGGAGTTAAGTGTGAGTAATATTACAGATGCATGGGATAATAATGGTGATATCGTAATAGGAAATGATGTTTGGATTGGTTATGAAGCAGTAATCATGCAAGGGGTTCGAATAGGGGATGGTGCAATAATAGGAACAAGGGCAGTTGTAACAAGAGATGTTCCTCCATATACAATTGTAGGAGGAATACCAGCAAAAGAAATTAGAAAACGCTTTTCTGAAGAGGTAGCAGTAAAATTAATAAAACTGCAATGGTGGAATTGGGATGATAAAACTATTCAAAAAAATTTAACTAACATTATAAGGGGAAATGTTAATTTGTTAGAAAAAATATAGCTTTAATTTGAATTGGGTTGATTAATATTTTTGTGAATAAAGATAATAAATGTAAACATAATACAATAATAAGATTGGAAGGGTTATGCAGATGGTAGTGTTACTAAACAATTCTGAATATGTCAACGAATTATTAACAGGCAAAAGTGATAATATTATGTAAATAATAATGAACAGTATTATTTTATATATTCGGTAACAAAATCAGTAAAAAGAATACCTTCTAAATGGTCTATTTCATGACAGAAACATTTTGCTAAATTTCCTGTACCTGTTAGTATAATTTCATCTCCATTTTCATTCAATGCTTGTACTGTGACTTTTTCAGGTCTTATTAACTTTCCGAACTTATTTGGAACGCTTAAACATCCTTCTATAACTTCTTGGGTACCTTCTTGATTGATTATCTTTGGATTTACTAATTGTATTAGTCCTTGCCCCATATCTATTACAACTAATCGCTTCAATATGCCTACCTGTGGACCAGCTAAGCCTCCGCCATTTTCTGTATTATACATAGTATCAGCCATATCATTTAATATTTGTCTTATTTTATCATCTACAACTTCAACTATCTTGCTTTTTTTTCTCAATATTTCATCATCAAACAATCTAATTTGTCTTAATGCCATTTAAATTACACCCCTGCTTTGTTCGGCTCTTGATTTTCTTTCACTTTCTTCAAAAAGGAAAATATCTTCTATGGTACTATGGAATACTTTAGCAATATCATGAGCTAACCATATAGATGGTTCAAACTTCTCTGTTTCAATAGAGTTAATCGCCTGTCTTGATACACCTACAAGTCCACCTAATTGTCCTTGGGTTAGTCCCAAAAGTTCACGAAATTGTTTTAATTTATTTTTCATTAATCATCACTCCTGTAATGCTGACCTTACATCAATAATTTAGCATTATTTTACCGATATGTCAAGTCAACCTTACATAATGAGAGGAGAATAATAAAGTGTAGAACACTTTTTAAATATACTATATTATCCACTTCATGTATAATATAGTTATGTTTCAATTGTAAGTTAATACGAATTAATCTGTTAGGGAGGAATAATTCGTATGTACAAGATTTTGATACTGGGTGGAAGTGGGCTTGTAGGATCAGCAGTAATTAATGAGATGAATAAATATAATCAATTTGAGGTTTATTCAACGTACTTTCAAAATCCAAAACTATTGAATCAGGATAGACGTTTTAAACTCAACATCGAAGATTCGGATAACATAAGTAGCATATTGAACACTTTAAAGCCAAATATTATAGTTTCATGTTTAAGAGGGAATTTTAACAAACAACTGATTGTGCATATGAAAATTGCTGAATATTTGAAGAAAAATGGAGGAAGTTTATACTTTTTCTCCACTACAAATGTATTTGATAATGACTTCAGTATACCTCATAATGAAGATGATTTGCCAAATTCCCAAACTGACTATGGACAATATAAGATAGAATGTGAAAAGAAACTGATTGATATATTACATGATAATGCCTGTATATTAAGGCTTCCTCAAGTTTGGGGAAAGAATTCTCCAAGGATTAGCGAACTTCTAAACTCATCTAACAATAACAAGGAAGTTATTGTATATCCAAAACTTTTTCATAATACAAACACTGATGTGATGATAGCAAGACAATTGTGCTATATAATAGACAACAATTTAAAGGGGATTTTTCATTTGGCATCAGAAGATATAGTAAATTATAAAGATTTTTATTGTGAATTGATTACGAGATTAGGTTTTAATAATATAGAGATTAAAGAAAATTTAGAAGAAGAGGGATACTTTGCACTCTTATCAAAAAGAAGCAATGAATTCCCTATACAATTAAGATTTACGAATAAGGCGACGATTAATTATTTGATTAATTGATACTACAAAATGTGCTAATTCGTGTGTTCAAGTTTTTGTGCTATCACAAATAATACAATTGATATAGTGAATAATGCCAAATAAGTAAGGGATAGAGGAATTTGAGAATTAGTTTTTAAATTACTACCAAACATTGTAATAAGGAAAGCAACTATTCCTGTTAAAGTTCCGAATATTGAACTGGCGGTTCCAGCAGAATTAGAAAATAGAGACATTGTTTGAGCAAGAGCATTAGGAACAATAAAACCTATAAAGAAAAAAATAATAAAAACAGGAATTAAAACAAGATATAAATTTATAGGAGATATAAACCCTAAAAACATCATTAAAATGCTCCCTGTTAAAGAAGTAATTAAGCCGAAACATAAAAGGCATTTACTATTAAAATGATTAATAACAAAACGGTTTGACATAGCACCAAAGAAATAAGCAAATCCTAATATTAAGGCGATATTACCATATTGAACAACTGAATATTTTAATAATACTTCGATTAAGAATGGTCCAACTACATTAAACAACACTATAACTCCATAACCAAGAGCTGATATTATAGTAATAATCATAAATAATGGATGTATAACAACACTTCGTAAACTATAATAAGATGTTGAAATGCTAAAAACCGATAAGTGTAAATTGGTTTCCTCAAATATTATAAAAGCATAGATAAAAATAAATAATCCATATAAACTAAAAAGATAAAAATTAGACTGCCATCCAAAGTGATTTGCTAAATTACTGCCAATGAAAGGAGCAATTATTGGACCTAATGACCAACTAAGGGTGAAATAATTGGTTGCTTTTGATAAGTCGTTTCCTGAAAAAACATCAACTATTATTGCTCTTGCAACAACGGCTAATCCGGCAACACAAATTCCTTGTAAAAAGCGTAATACTTCAAGGATAAAGACGTTAGGTGAAAATACAGAAGCAAAACTTATAATTGCAAAAAATAATGAACTTAGAAGTAACACTTTTCTTCGCCCAAAACTATCAGACAATACTCCAAGAATAACTTGACCTATACCATAACCTAATAGATATAAACTAATAGTGAATTTTACTAAATTAGCATTTGTATGAAAGTAATTTACAACAGCTGGTAGTGATGGAACATATAAATCAACTCCAAGTCCTACTAAAAATGGTACCGTAAATAATAAAACATAAATATCTCGTTTTTTTGATAAAGAATATTGCATTTCCATAAAGGTACATCTCCTTTGTTTGATTATCTCCTTTAAATTGTATATAATTATAAGTATAAAAGTAAGTATGCACTTTAAAGTGAGGTACTATATGAAAGGAAAGTATTATGAAAAAATGGTCAATCGATGAAGGAAAATGCCCTATATCATATACATTAGCTGCAGTTGGAGGAAGATGGAAATGGCTTATATTATATAAATTATTTCAGAATAAAGTATTGAGATATGGTGAAATTAAAAGAAATATGCCATCAATTACTCATAAAATGCTTAGTCAACAATTAAAGGAACTTGAAGCAACAAAGTTAATTAATAGAAAAGAATATTATCAAATTCCACCTAAAGTAGAATATTCATTAACAGAAAAAGGACAAACATTAATTCCAATATTAATGCTTATGTCAGAATGGGGAGCAAATAATAAAGCTGATGAATGTGCTAAAAATAACGATGATAAATTAAATTGCTAAAGTTATTGTAGGAGGTTTGCAAAATTGGAAATTAAATTTACTTTAAATTCACTATATATTTGCGTTAAGGATATGAATAGGGCAATTGATTTTTATGAAAAATTACTTGATCAGTCTGTTAAGAAAAGAGATGAACTCTTTAGTGTTTTTAACATTGATGGATTTAGATTCTGTCTATTTGACAACAGTAAGGTAAATGAACAGGTTACTTGGGGAGATAATTGTTTACCTAGCTTTGAAGTTAATGATATAAACAAATTGACAGAAAAACTGAAACTTATCAATGCCGAAATAGTTTTTCCATTAACGAAAATAGATCAGAATTGGGTTTTAGAATTTAAAGATAGTGAAGGTAATGATATAGAAATATATTGTAGGATTAAATAAATAATTATTAGGAGTTACAGCTATGGATGTAAAAATATTAAGGACAGATGGACAAAATATTGATTTTATTAAACTTATAAAGTTATTAGACAATGACCTTAATGGACGATATGGAGAATTACAAAAGCAATATGATAAGCATAATAAAGTTGATAACATAAAGGACGTAGTAATTATTTACAAGGATAATGTTGCTGCTGCATGTGGAGCATATAAGGAATATGATATTAATACTGTAGAATTAAAACGTGTATTTGTAATAAAAGAGAATAGGCGACAGGGGATATCAAAGATAGTAGTTAAGGAATTAGAAAAATTAGCAGCGGAAAATGGGTATAAATATGTTTTATTGGAAACAGGAATAAAGCAACATGAGGCAATTAATTTATATAAAAATGCAGGATATGCCATAATACAAAATTATGAACCATACATAGGTAATATAAACAGTGTGTGTATGAAAAAAACTTTGGATTGATGCAGATTTTAAATGTAGTAATAAAATTAGGATAATGGGGGTACTAATAGAATGAATTTAAAAGAAAATCAAAAAGAGTATTGGAATAAGGTAGCGGAAGATAAAAAATTTACAACGCCATTTCAAATTGATTTGTTTTCAGCGTTTGTTAATAAAGAAGATAAAATTTTAGATGTTGGTTGTGGTTATGGAAGAACACTAAATGAGCTATACTCTAAAGGGTTCAAAAATTTATTTGGTATAGATTTTTCTGATAAAATGATTTTAAGAGGCAAAAAGCTATTTCCTTGGTTAAATTTAAACGTAAAACAAGATAAAAAAATACTATATGAAGACAACAGTTTGGATGCAGTAATTTTATTTGCAGTATTAACTTGCATAGTCGATGATGAAGAACAAATCTTTCTTATGAATGAAATAAAAAGGGTATTAAAGCCAAGTGGAGTAGTGTATATAAATGATTTTTTATTAAATTCAGATGAAAGAAATATAAGTCGATATAAGTTATATGAAAAGAAATATAATAAATATGGGGTTTTTGAATTGCCAGAAGGAGCTATACTTAGGCATCATGATTTAAGGTGGATAAAATTAATTACAGCAGATTTTGTCCACCTTAAATTAGATAAAGTTACATATACAACTATGAATGGGAATAAATCAAATGGATTTTTTTATTTGGGTAAAAAGGAGAAATAATTGACTATTTTAGTAAATTAGATCTTACAGTTGTTTGAAATATAGAGATTTTCCATTGCCCATTTTTTTTTGAAAGACCTAAAAATCCTTCAATAACATCTGAATGTGTACTTTTATCTTTCAAGGAAATAAACTTTAAATTGGTCTTATAACTATATGAGACTGTATTTGATTCATTATCATTTGAGGCTTTAGTCAAATTAAAACTGGTAACTTGCATTGTAAAATTATTTTTAGCACATCCTTGAATATTCATAATATCTTCTCTATTCATAATGAGAGTTGTATACTCTTTTTCTGTCATTAATGGTTTTATATTTTCTGTGGACAGTGAATGTATAGAATTTTCATATTTCATTAGTTTTGCTATTCCAGCAGAATCAGTAGCAGTACTCAATTGTCCATTTTCAGCTTGTAATAAAGTATTATATTTAGTGATTTTTTTTGAATCTATTGTGTAAAAGTTTTTAACAAAGTTTTCTGCCACTTTTTTAGCATCGTTTTCATCAGAAGCCCCACATCCAACAAATATAATTAATATTAAAAATAGTATACTTAATAACGGTATTAATTTTTTCATAGCCCCACCCCTTTTATTGATTATTTGATTATATACTTGTTATACTAAAAAATCAATATTTATCCATATGTCTTCTTAAATTATGTTATAATATAAAAACTAAGCAAGTTCTATTTCAGGTGTCATACTGCGTTAAAGTGGAAAAGCTAAAAGGAGAAAAATTATGGAAATTGAGAGTGATAATATGTCATCTTTTGATAATAAAATCAAAGCAATTTTAATTGATTCAGGCAGAGTGCTGAATGTACCAGTGACAGGACATTGGTTTATAACACCAAATTTTTTTAACTATGTTGATAAGAAAAAGTTTAACGCTATAAAAGCCTCCAAGAGAAAGGTAGCCTTTGATAATGCAGGTCAATATATTCAAAAACAAAATTTAATTCTTAATAAAGAGGAAGAATTTAAGCACTTTATTGAATATTACAAGATATTTTCAAATTTTTTACCACAGTTAGAATTAGGAGATAAAGATATACAAGCTATTGCTAGAGACTTGGTATATAATTGCAGTAAATATTGTTTTTATGAAGATGTTTTTACTACTATCCCGAAATTAAGCAAATCATATAAATTGGCAGTTGTGTCAGATGCATGGCCATCACTGGAAAATGTATTTATAAAAGCTGAATTAAGAGATTACTTTTCATCCTTTGTTATATCCTCAATAATAGGTGTAACTAAACCAAACGAATTAATGTACAAAACGGCACTTGAGAAACTTAATGTTTTACCAGAAGAAGCAATATTTATTGATGATAGTATAAGAAATTGTGATGGAGCAATAAAACTTGGTATTAAATCATTTGTATTATGTAGAGACTGGAGAATATACAGCTACAATAAATTAACTCATAGAAAATATAATATTATTAGAAGTTTGAATGATATAGAAAGAAGTTTTCTAGGCTAATGGAAGTATAAAATTAAAAATAGAAGTGGGGAAGATTAAGTATGGAATATTCAAAGTTGAAAAGAAAGGACAATATGATAATTTTCTTTGATTTAGATGGGACCTTGCTTGATCACAAAAGCTCTGAATATTTAGGGGTAAAAGAATTTTACAATTATAATAAGAAATATTTTAAATTTAATGAAAATGAATTCTATAAGGCATGGTGTGATATTTCTGAAAAGCATTTTAATATATATTTAGCTGGGAAATTGACATTTAGAGAGCAAAGAATTGAAAGGATAAAAGAATTGTTTCGCTTAGCTAAAATTAAATTATCAGAACATGATGCCGAAAAAAATTTTAATGAATATCTTTTAAATTATGAAAATAATTGGAAATGTTTTGATGATGTAAAGCCATGTTTAGACAGTCTTAAGGATTACAGACTAGGAATTATAAGTAACGGTGATTTAACACAGCAGAATCTTAAGCTTGAGAAAATGAAAATTAAAAGTTATTTTGAAATTATTATAACTGCAGGAGAAGTTGGAATATCCAAACCTAATGTAGAGATATTCAAAATTGCAGCGTCAAAAGCAAATGTTGAGCTTCGGTATTGTTATTATGTTGGCGATGATTTAAATACAGATATATTACCTTGCAAGAAAGTTAATATGAAAGGTATTTTCATAGATAGAAATGGAATAGCTGGGAAAATAGTAGATTTCGCAGTTATTAATAGCTTAGAGAATCTAAAAAATTACATAGAAGGCTAGGATTAAATTATATTTTATTGCAAGTTAGGTGGTTTTGAGATAGAATATAACCATTTATATAAAATCTAAGGATTAAATTAAAAATCAGAAGGAGTGATTTTTTTTGGCAGATATAAGATTTGAAATCATAAATAAACTAGGTGTTTTAGCTGAAGGAGCTAAAGGTTGGAAAAAAGAAGTAAATATTATGAGCTGGAATGGTAGAAAAGCAAAAATAGATGTAAGGGACTGGGATGAAGAGCACATTAAAATGGGAAAAGGTATTACATTTAGTAAAAATGAATTAAAGGCATTAAAAGAGTTATTAAATGAGCTTGACATTGATGAATTAGATATTGAATAGATTAGTGAGGGGATAATAGCTTAACAGATTTTACGACTATTAGGATTAATGGGGAGGTCAATGTGAGAAGCGATACGATATTTAATAAACAAAATA
This sequence comes from Clostridium acidisoli DSM 12555, assembly GCF_900176305.1. Taxonomy (GTDB): domain Bacteria; phylum Bacillota; class Clostridia; order Clostridiales; family Clostridiaceae; genus Clostridium_I; species Clostridium_I acidisoli. The sequence goes on along the minus strand of NZ_FWXH01000002.1, from coordinate 895,756 downwards.
TAAAAAATGCAATTTTTGTAATAGCGGGATGTTTATTATCTGCTATAGGTGTAAATATGTTTTTAGTAAGTGCAGAACTATTCAGTGGTGGCATGTCTGGTATAGCAATCTTAATACAGTACGCTTTGAAAATTCCAGCAGGATATACGGTACTAATAGCTAATATACCTTTACTAGCATTAAGTTATAGAAAATTAAATAAAAGATTTACAATATACAGTATAATAGGAACTGTTTCACTATCATTGTTTTTATTATTGACTAAAAATTTAAATAGCATTGTTACAGTTCACGATACTCTTCTATTTTGTGTATATGGAGGAGTATTAACTGGGGTAGGAGCAGGAATAGCATACTCAAATCATGGTTCAGAAGGTGGTATGAACATAGTAGTAATGTTACTTAAAAAAAAATATGATAGCTTGGATGTAGGACAGCTAGGCTTTATTGTAAACTGTGTAATAGTATTTTGCGGAATGTTACTAAATGGAATAGCTGTAGCGTTATATACATTAATGAGCATGTATATAGCAGCTTTTGTCACAGATAAGATGATTCATGGTTTATCAAGAAAAAAAGTATTACTTATAATTACAGATAAAGAGGATGAGGTATGTGAGTATATAGAAATGCATAAGCACCGTGGGGCTACATTGCTAAATGGCAAGGCCATTGCAGGAAAAGAAAGAAGAGTTATATATTGCATAGTACATGTATCAAGACTACCAGAGCTTAAATACTCAGTGTTAAAAATAGATGGGGATGCCTTGATTTCAATAATAGATGCTTCAGAAGTAGATGGTAGAGGCTTTAATTCAAGTATTCTTTAAAACATTCTTAAAAGCTTAGAAGTCAATAAAAATTTAACTTCTGAGCTTTTAAAATATATAGCTATTTTCTACCTTTAACTGTAATCTCTACTTTCTCTAATATATGATCTTTTGAGGCTCTTATAAATTCATTTAAGAAATAACCATTTTTTAAGTTTAACTCTTTATCAAGAGCATATACCGTTAATGTATAATCGTGGTCTTTGTCAGGTGGAGTTGGTCCACCATATTGATGTATAATCTTAGGATTATCAATGTTCGCTAAGGGTGAAATCCAGCTGTTGCAGCCTTGTATAAATTCAGCATTATTTATATCACTGGAATTCTCCGCTAAAATGTTTTTTTTAGGTGAAATATCAGATGCTAACCAGTGTATCCATGGAAAACCACAAACCGGTACAGAATCATAATCAATAAAGGTTAAAGCTACGGATTTAGTGTTATTCGGTAAATTGGTGAACTCAATTGGAAAGGATACAAATGGAACGCCTTCTCTTTTAAGTTCTTGTTTTGCATATTTACTATAATCATCTGCTAAATATCCTTCTGATAAGTTTAGAATTTTAATTTTCATAAAATCATCCTCCACGCATTAAATATTTGTAACATAATAATTCACAAATATGATACTGTTATCTTTAGAAATTATACCATATTATTCTATAATTTATAGCTGTGAAAGGGTATAATAAGATATATATTTGATAATATAGAGTGAAAGATACACAGAGGTAGGAGATAAAAGCATGAATACTAATTATGACAACAATAAAAGGCCTAAATTGAATATACCTAGGTCAAATTTAGAAAAAGTAATGGATGTTATGTCTATACTAGCTGTTATTACAACTTGGACTTATTTGATAATTTCATGGGGAAACTTACCTAGTAAGGTGCCAACACATTTTGACTTCTCAGGAAATATAGATAGCTGGGGCGGAAAAGGTTCACTATTATTACTACCAATAATAATGACTATACTATATATTTTTCTTACTATTATTTCTAAGTTTCCTCAATGTTTTAATTATCCAGTTACTATAACTGAGAAAAATGCGAAAAGTCAATATCAAAATGCACGTACGCTTATAGCTTTGTTAAAAACAGAAATTATAGTGGTTTTTTTGTACTTAGAATGGAAAAGTATTCAAATTGCAGCTACTAAGTCAACCGGACTTGGATCATGGTTTTTGATAATATTCCTCATTGTTTTATTCGGAACTTTAGGATTTTATATCCATAAAATGTCTAAAGCTAAATAAAGATTGGCTATGTTAAAGAATTGTGTTGAAAATTGACTATAACCTGTAAAATTGGTTATAAAAAGACTATACGAATGATTATGGAGGTCTTATTATGCCAACAGTAGAGTCAGTAAAACATGATATACACGCATTAGGAACAGCAGGAAAAGAAGAAATACTAAACTACCTTGAAGAAGTATTCGTGTTAGGCTCATTTGCTACAGAGGTTACAAATGAAGTTAAATATTAGACGCAATTAGAGCCTTTATGGGTATTGGAAGTGTTGGTGGCGTTATAGAGGTTTACGAGGCTTTCTTTAGGGAGTCTTTTAAGGGTAATCATAAGAAAAATACTGCTTTTAAAATGCCACCAAATCCCATAAAAGATACGTATTGGTTTAAATGACTCGAAATCCTTAATACAGAGAAAGATACTATAAAGAGCAAAAATTTATTGGTACAATCTCATACGTCTTATACTGATATAAAATTAAAGGATTTTAGTATTAGAGAAGCAGTTTTTGTATAATATATATAAAATATTTTAAATTGTACACTTATATACTGTATAATCAAATAATTTATAATTATGGGAAATTGCGAAATAAAAATTATTTATACAATGGAGGTGTTGTTGTGAATTGTGAGTTGAAAAAGTTGTCACCAGATGATGGTAGAGATATATACGATATGTTACAGAAACTTCCGAAAGATGAAAATGGGTTCACAAATGGATGCAGTGGGTTAACATATGAAGAATTTAAAAAATGGTTAGTCAAAAACAATAATATGTCTAATGGTATTGGGATTGAAGAATGGATGGTTCCACAAAATAATTACTGGTTATTTATTGATGGGATACCAGTGGGAATGGGGAAATTACGACATTATTTAACTGATAAACTAAGAAAAGACGGTGGACATATTGGATATTCTATACTTCTTGACTATAGAAACAAGGGGTATGGAAAAATACTTTTGAAAATGCTTATTGATTGTGCTAAGGATATGAAGATTGATAGGCTTCTACTTATGGTTCATAACCATAATGTTACATCAATAAAAACTGCACTTGCAAACGATGGTATAATAGAAAAAGTAGATAGTAAGTGCCATTTTATTTGGATTGAAAATAAATATTAATTCTTGTTTTAGAAGTTATAAATTAAATTTTAAAGGAGATATATATGCATGAATCTACAAAAAGATTATTGGAATAAAATATATGCTTCAAATTCAGATAGAAAACTTAAATATGATCTATGGTTAGATAAATATAAAAATATATTAATTGAATCAAAGGACACCCCTATTATTGATCTAGGATGTGGATCTGGGAATGATACTCTTTATCTCAAAGAGAGAGGATATGAAGTGATTTCTTGTGATTTTTCAGAGAAAGCATTAGAGAGGCTAAGTGGCTTTTTTGATAATCTAAGTGTTAAATGTTTTGATTTAAGAGGCGGACTACCATTCGAAGATAACTTTGCGAAAATAATTATCTCAGATCTTTCATTACATTATTTTCAATGGGTTGAAACTGAAAAAATATTAAATGAGATAAGTAGAGTGTTAATGAAGGAAGGTGTCTTATTGTGTAGAGTTAATTCAACAAATGACACAAATTATGGCGCTGGACAAGGAGTGAAAATAGAAGAAAACTTTTATAATATTGATGGTAAATTAAAGAGATTTTTTAATGAAGCCCAATTGAGAGAACTTTTTAAGGAGTGGGACATTCAATACATAAATGAAACTGAAATTGATAGGTACAACAGTAAGAAAGTATTATGGGAAATTTCAATTAAGAATATATAATGATAAAACAATTAGGGCACTGATTCTACTATATTATAAAAGTATGAAATCCAGACGATAAAATTAACCACTCATACACTAAATTATGAGAGTTGTGGTACTGTTCATAAAAACTAAAATGCAATAGTATTAACATATATTATGAAGTGTTGTAGGGGGTTATAAGTTGGAAAATATTAAAATTAGGGAAATGAAAGTTGACGATTTTAAAGATGTTTATTTACTAAATAAGGAATTAGGCTATGAATACCAAGAAGAAAAAGTTAAAGATAGAATTAAATTTATATTGACTAATACCAAGGATGTTATTTTTGTGATGGAGTTAAAAGATAAAATTATTGGATATATTCATGGTAGTGCTTACGAATTACTTTATTCAGATTCATTGATAAATATTTTGGGTTTTGTAGTTAAAGAGGCATATAGAAATATTGGAATAGGTAATAAACTAATTCAGTATCTTGAAGATTGGGCAAGTGTGAAAGGTTATTCAGCTATTAGATTGTCATCTAGTATTAATAGACTAGACGCACATAAATTTTATGAAAAACACGGATATATTAATGACAAAAATCAAAAAAGATTTATTAAATTATTATAATACAACCACGGATTTGGCTTTAATAAAACTAGATACGTGGCCTTTTTGTTTTTATATAAATATTAAAAAAATTTTAAATAAAAGTATTGACTAATAAATATAATTATGTAATAATAAATTTAAAGTTAATTACTAAATGTAACTTACGAAGAAATAATATAAACATCATAAGTTTATGGAATTACAATATAATTTACATAACTTATTTATTGAAAAAGCAAATAAATTAAGAGGTATTTGCAGATAACTAAAATGATATTATAAATTGGAGGAATGGTAATATGAAAAAAGATTTTTTGGCTGCATTAACAGATAGACGTACATTTTATGGAATTAGTAAAGAGGCAGTAGTTTCAGATGAGAGAATTAAAGAAATTGTTGAAGAGGCAGTAAAGTATACTCCATCATCATTTAATTCACAAAGTGCTAGAGTAGTTTTATTATTAGGAGATCATCACGATAAGTTATGGGAAATTACGAAGGCAGCTCTAAAAAAGATTGTTCCTGCTGATCAATTTAGTGCTACTGAAGATAAAATAAATTCATTTAAAAATGGATATGGTACTGTTTTATTCTTTGAAGATAACAGTGTAATTGAAAGTCTTCAAGAACAATTTGCTCTTTACAAAGATAACTTTCCAATATGGTCTCAGCAATCAAGTGGAATGCTTCAATTTGTAGTATGGACTGAACTTGAAGTTGAAGGTTTTGGTGCATCATTACAACATTATAATGAACTTATAGAAAATGATATCAAGAGTGAATGGAATATACCAGATAACTGGAAGCTAATAGGACAAATGCCTTTTGGAAAACCAACAGCACAGCCAGATGAAAAACAATTTAATCCATTAGAAGAACGTGTTAAGGTATTTAAATAATAGTAATTTTATAAAAATAAAAGTCCCTAAAAAAACAGGGGCTTTTATTACATCTGAAACTTAGAAATCGTTATCCCATGTATAACATATTAATATAACTTAAACCTATTAAACACTTTTATCAACAAATAATATGGAAGAGAGTTGATTAATTATGAGTAAAATAATTCATATAGTTTTTTCAAAAAGTGCAGAGGGAAGTTTTAAGTACGCTGTTAATATAAAAAAATACATTGCCGGAAATAAAATTATAGCATTATATGACAATCTTTCAATTGGAAGATTAGGGAATCTTAATAAACTAGATGACAGAAAAAAATGGTGGGGACAAATAAATGGAGACGATATAGATATATGTGAAAATATAGATGGAATAGAAGAAAATTATGATAAGTTCTATAATGATATTTCTGAAATAAGTGAAACGGACATTGTATATCTATGGTATGGAAAATGTGATGAGGAAACATGTGGAATGCTTTGTACTATGAATTTGTTAAAGGATAAATTAATAAATGTTTATAATGTTAATGTATCAAATATATTTATAAAAAAGAAGGATGGGGTAGTTTTTGTACGATCAGCCGGAGAAATTGTACCACAAGAATTAGGTAATTATATGAGTAAGGCAGAAAAACTAGGTTCTGAAGAATATAAAAACTTAATAAAGCAGTGGGAGAGACTGGTAAAAGAAAATTCAATACTTAGAACATACAAAAATGATAAAATACATAGTGTAAATGAAGATTATTTTGACAAAGACATATTGGAATTTTGTAATAGAGAATATAATAAGGTATTAAGAATTATGGGTAATGTACTTGTAAACAGTGAATCGCGAATTACAGAAGAATATATATTGTGGAGAATAAAAAAACTTGTAAAATCAGGGAAGCTGAAGCTTAAAGGTGATTTTGTAGTTATGAAAGAATTGGAAGTATGCATTACTGGTGGAGGACTAGACTACTTAAATAGTAAATTTAAAGTTAAATTAGCAGAAAAGAATAATAGTAATTCTATTTTACAATTACTGAATACCGTAACATTAAATTTACATAATAGAGGTATAAATCAGTGGGAATACCCTTGGAAGTGTGATGAAATTCAATTAGAAATAAAAGAAGGTCACACATATATTGTTACTATAGATGATGAGATAATAGGTGTGTTTTCTGTAAAAGATGTAGGCAATAGTACTGGATTTGATTTTATAAAATGGAGTAGCATGTATCTATATAGGATAGCAATATTGCCACAATATCAAGGAAATAATATAGGATGTGAAATTATTAAATATGCCCATACATTAGCTCGAAATTCAAATAAAACATTGTATTTGGATTGTTGGGCAGGTAATGAAAAATTAAAGAAATTTTATATTAATACTGGATTTTGTTATTGTGGTGATTTTCCAGAAGAAGATTATATGATTAGTGTTTTTAAATATGAATAAATAGTATTGACCTTGCCTAAGGGGCAGGGTTTATATTTTTATTGAGGTGATTATAAATGAATACAAAAACTGTTTACAAGCAATTTAATATTTCTCAAAAAGCATTGAGAATATATGAGGATTTGGGTATTGTTGTTCCCAAAAGGGATGAAAACAACTACAGGAATTACAGTGAAGATGATATATTGAAATTAAGGCAGCTAATTGTCTTAAAGGAAATGGGAATTCCATTAAAGAACATTAAGCAATTATTGAACAAAGAATGTGAAGATGACAATAAAATAATACGTGCGTTAGACTTTCAACTAAAAGTTGTTGATAATAAGATTAATGAGCTAATTAATATCAAAATTACTTTACAGCAAAGTGTAAATGAAGTATTAAATACATATGAAGTTACTAATTATAGTGAATACTTTAATAAAATAGACAAATGCTTGAGTGAAAATAGCGAAAAAAGATGTAAGTGGCTAGATAAATGGGGATTTGATACATGGGCAAAAAATTACGATGTTTCAATTAAGGATAAGGTGGGAAATGATTTAAACCTATTTGAAAATTATGATTTTGTATTAGAACACGTAGCAGAATTAATATCTAACAACAACGCTTTGAAGATAATAGATATTGGGTGTGGTACAGGAAATTTGTATGGAAAATTGAAAAATAATATAGAATTTACAGGAGTGGATCAAAGCATAGAAATGCTTTTACAATTAAAGAACAAATATCCAAATGTAAAATTGAGGTTAGGAAACTTTTTAGATGAGCCATTTATAGAAAATCAATTTGACGTCGTTACATCAACCTTTGCATTTCATCACTTGAACTTAATAGAAAAGCATATGGCAATAAATTTATTACTAAGGTATCTAAAAAATGGAGGTACTATCATCATTGCAGATTTAATGTTTTTAAATTGGACAGAGCGTATAAAACAAAAGGAGTATTTTCTTGAAAATGACAGAAAAGATTTATGGGATATAATTGAGGACGAATATTATACAGACATTGAAGAAATTGTGGATTACGCAGAGAAGTTAGGATGTGAAGTTAAGTATGAGAATATAGTTAACTTTACGTGGGTACTACAAATATTTAAAAAATAATTACACCATGAATATCCTTTAATTAACATATTAAGTATTGACAGGAAAAATTCCTGATATATAATAGTAAGTATACATACAATATATATTCCTATTATTAACTAAGAGGGTGGTTACGTGGAAATACAAAATATTTTAGGATATTTACTTAATACGAGTGCTAGATTAATTAAGAGAAAAATGGATAAAAGTTTAGAAAGATATAATCTTACAACATCACAATGGGCTGTTATAAAGTTGTTATTTAATAAAACTCAGTTAACCCAAGTTGAAATTGCATATGAGTTAAATTCGGATAGGGCAACTGCAGGAGCTGTTATTTTAAACCTATATGAAAAGAAATATATTAATAAGTTAGTTGATAAAAATGATAGGAGGTCTTATGTAATCAGTTTAACTGAAAAGGCAAAAGATGCAGTAAAAGAAATTGATTTAATAGTTGAAAATGTTACAGAAGAGGCTTTAAAAGGATTAAGTGATAAAAATGTAGAAGATTTATATGAATCACTGAAACATATTAATAAAAATTTATCGGAGGGGCAAAATGGTAACTTGGAAAGAAGAAATTTTTAGAGCATTTTTATTAGCTTTTGGCACAGGTCAAATTATTGCCAATGCATCGTATCTGTTAAAGAAGAACGGAATAAATTTAGCTAGAAGACAACATCAAGAATTACCTAATTATGCATCAGATAAGATGATGAAAATAAAAGTTGCATGTATGTTTTTAGCAGGTGTTATGTTTTTTATGGTTTCATCAATTTCGTATATATTTCATAGTTATTTCAGTTTAGCAATACTTGTTTCATTAATACTGTTTTCTATATATGCTATTTCAGAAGCAATATACTATAAATATTGGAAAACAACTGGATTTGCTGTGGTTAGTGTAATTTTACTTGGAGTTTATGCTATTATTTAATAAATTCAGAATATTAAAGCTAAAAAACAATTGACTTGTACCTTACAGGCACCATTACACTAAGATTAAAGATTAGCTAATATTTAATTTTATGGAGGTATTGTTTATGAACATTAAAGTTGTATCTGAAAAAACTGGATTAACCAAAAAGGCTATCAAGTATTATGAGAGTGAAGGACTAATTAGTCCAGCGAAAAATAATGAAAACAAATATAGAGAGTACACTGATGTTGATATTGTAAGACTTAATTTAATTGCATCATTAAGAATTATAGATATTCCAATAAGTGAAATAAAGGGTATGCTAGAAGGAAATAAGACGCTAAAGGGTGTCCTTAGAGGCACTTTAAATAAAATAAATGAATCAATTGGTAATTTAGAAAAGACTAGACTTGTTATCGGTACTATTATAAATAAAGATTTGCAGGACTATGATACTATTGGAGAGCAGGTTAAAACCTTAAGAGAAACTTTAGAATATTCTATGGCAGAAAAGAAAGAATTTGTTTCTGAAACACTGCTTAGAATTTTCCCGGGTAACTATGGCGAACTAGTTGTAAGTTTGTATGAACCTTTTTTAAACATAACAATAGATATGGATGAAAAGAAAGAAGTTTGGCTAAAGCTTGTAGAGTTTTTAGATGAATTAAATGAAGTTTATGAAAATCATCCGGCTCTTAACCAGATAAAGAATATGGATAAATCTAAGATAGAAGATTTTAAAGAAAAAGCAAAAAATGATAAGTTAAAGATTTTAAATGGGGATATTGCTAAGCTAAAAGAAGAACGTAAAAGAACTGCTATGCAATCATTCAAATTAATAAATGGAAATAAAGAATTAAAGAAAAAGATTGTTCAAGCGTCCGTACAATCTAAAGACATGTTAAAAGGTGCTGGACTATCAAACAATATATTTGAAGAATATTTAGGGATTTTAAGTGAAGAATATAAAAGATATTGTGAAATAAACAAAGAAATAAATGAGTTTGTGGAAGAAGAGATGAAAAAGGAATCTGGTGTAAACTTAAAAGAATTTTATTCGGGACTAATAGCACAGTCATAGGCAAGAAAAGAAAGACAAAAGCTTATTAATTATTTTTTTAGAATGTGCCTAATGTTCTTTAAAGTCAAATTAAGAGGATGTCGAACTAAAAAATTAGTGTGACAGTTTCTTTGCATAAAAATAAATCTCCCACTCGGAGGATTGAAAGATTTATAGTAAAATTAATATATGATCAAACATATTAATTCACACAAAATTATACTTTAAACGGTGGAAAAAATGAGTATCTAAAAATTTAGAAAGACTACTTTGCAAATTAGCTGAATGTGAAGAAATATATGGATTAAAACTTGTGTATGAAAATGTAGTAAAAATGAAGCATATAAAAAAGCTCCGCAAGAAGCTTTACGCTTTAAAACAGAAAGAAAATATAGAATTTGTATATGGATGTGGCAAAAGAAAAAATCAAGTTCAACGTTCTATTGAAAAGCTTGAGGAATATCTTAATAAGCTTAAAGAATATACATAGAAAATCCATACCTGCGGTAAGCGTAATAGCTATTCAAAAACTGATAATGATGCAACTTTTATGAGAATGAAGAAAATTATGTTTATATTAAAGAGAATGGGAATTTATCATATATTAAACTAGCAAATTATGAAATATGAAAAACAAGAAAAAGTAAGACTGGTTATATAAGCGAAAAAACAATATATATTTCTGAGGACTGTAGCAACTGCAATCACAAGAACACCATGGCCCATAATATAAATAAGGTACATAATAAAATTCAGTCAGATAGAACTGAAACACATCTTTTCTCACTTAAAAAAAGTGCCTAATTTTAAAATATAAAAAACTCTGCCGCGTTAGTATATTTTTTTATGCTAATGCGACAGCCCCTTAAAAATTAATATATATTGTTACTTATCTATAAAACAACATGTCAATGATTTAAATCCTATTATTAAGCTGCTTTTTTGCTTCTTTTTTTATAGACAGTTAGCATAATTACCCCTAAACCTAAGGCTAAGGTTCCAAACTCAATTAAGACCAAAGAATCAATTGCTGAACCTGTTTGGGGTAGTTTTTGAACTCCGATATTATTTTGTTTAGCGTCTTGAACCGCCGAAGCTACTGAATTATTTACACCAGTAGGTGCCTGATTTTGTCCAGGGTTTAATGGAGCAGGACTTATTGGTGCTGGGGTAACTGGCGTTGGTGCTATTGGTGTAATAGGAAGAGGTGTCACGGGGTTAGTATCTGTTTCTTCAGTTACAGGAGTTGTATATACCTTCCAGTTGTTTGAACAGTCTGGAGTTATTGTCTTATTATTTGAAATATAGTTCATCATAAGACTTCTCACTTGGCAGTCATCACCTAGGGACTTAGCAGAACTGTAGGTTACAATACTAGGATCCGTATTACTTAATCCAGCTGCCTTCATAAATCCACCACCACCATTGTATCTGTAGTCATTAATAGCAACAGTAAATAAATCTGTATCCTTAACTAATACTCCATTTATTTTTAAATTTTTTATCCTGTTACCGGAAAGTACCCTTCCCGTAGTTGAATCTACAGTACATGCTGGTTGTGTTAAATCTACATCATAGGTTGCGCCATATAATTGGTCTAAATTATAATCTGGAACGTTTAAGGTAGAGTCTTTAGTAATTGGATCACTTGCATTCATTACTTGCTTGTAATATCTTACAGAAAACTCCATCCAATTTTTTAACTGTTTACCAGTCATTTTTACTCCATACAAATAATTCTCATAAACATATACAGACATAATATCCTTTATAGTTACATCACCCTTTGGAATATATGCTGATGAACTTAACGGTGCTGCTATTGAAAGCTCGGTACCTGCTGCATCCTTTTGCACCTTGTTAATTAATTCCATTATTGGAGTTGGTCCTGTAGTTTGAGAATCACCTTTAAATTCTCCAGTTGAAGTTCCAAGTTTAGTTTGTGTATAACTTAAAGTTTTATCTTGGTAGGGCTGAATTAACTGAACTACTTTAGGGTCTTCAGCAATAGTATTATTCATTTGAATATTTTTTGTATTTAAGCCAGTAAAAGTACCATTTGCATCAATGTCTATATCTATTTGAGAAACGTAGGCTCCCCATTTATTTGGTTCAACTACTGGTACAACTTTACCATTTGGATTTTTTAAACTTAAATCATTTACTGTGTTATGAACATGTCCTGCCACTATGGCGTCTATTCCTGAAACTTGAGTAGCTATAGCTTTTACTTGATTTTCAGGTATAACGTCAGATGCACTTTCTTCTCCACTGTGTGCAGCTACAATAATTACATCTGCCCCAGCAGCTTTAACCTTTGGTACCCATAATTTTGCTTCACTTACCAAATCATTAAAATGAAGAACTGCATAATGAGAAGGATCTTCCCAATCCGGTATACATTTTGTTGTAAGGCCTAGGATTCCTACTTTAATTGTTTTTCCATTAACATTAAAGCTCTTAATATAATATGGCTTAACAAAGTTTGTATTATCACTGTTATAAGTGTTTGCTGACAATACACTAATACCCTCTTTTTTAGCATCATCTATAACTCTATTTAATGTTGGTAGGCCGTAGTTAAATTCATGGTTTCCAAGAGTCCAAGTATCATATTTCATGGAACCCATTACCTTCATTAAGGGGTATTCAGATGTGGTGTCTATCTTATCAAAATAATAGGAAAGAGGTGTTCCTTGAATAGTATCACCATCATCTATTAGCATAGTGTTTGGATTTGTATTTCTTACACTATTTACATAAGTTGATACTTTGGCTAAACCTACCGATGCTGAAGGTGCTTTGTCAGTTGCATAGTCATAGTTAAGCACATGTCCATGTATATCTGCTGTTGCCATTATTGAAATAGTTGAGGAATTATTTGTTTGGTTACCGCCGCTACTTACCTTTGTTACGTTTGAAGGCTGGTCTACAATAAGTTCATAATTTGTTTGATATTGTGAAACTACGCCTATAACATTTACTTTATCATTAGCAGAAATTCCATTTAAAGCTGGCATTTTATAGATGTCAATGCTTCCAGTAGAATCATTTATTGTGGAATCAGCTGATGCATCATAAGTGCTTAGTGTTACGTTATTTAATTCTACTAACTGACCTTCTAAACTTTCGTTAATGTCTGCTATATTAACTGCTTTAGGATTTACTGTATTTCCTGTACTTAAAGTAGCAACTTTACTAGCATCCTGTGGTGTGATTTCTAAGAGATTGTTATAAATAGATAGTGGACCTGTAACCTGAATTTGATCTCCTTTTTTTACTGTAGACTTAGCTTTAGAATTATAAACACAAATTCCTGCATTATTGTCTTGAATAAAAATATTACTTCCGTTGATTGTTGTTACAATTCCAGTAACTGTAACATTACCAGAGGTTAATTTCCTTGCATCTGATATACTCATAGAAGCTACTGGGTTTGTTTGTGCTTGTGGGGTGATTCTATTATCCATAACATAGTTAATTGTGTTATTAGCTGTGACGTCCTCCACTAAAGCATCACGAACAAGCTTATGAGTATCAAATAAAGTGTTTTTAATAGATGAATCATTAAATTCTGTAAAACCATCTCCACCTGTAAGAACAAAATCTGGGCCTGCAAGCTTTAGTTTGTCAGTATCATTAATAGCTGTTCCATCCTCTTTGGTGATATTTGTTACTCTACTGCCAAAAGGCTGTGATGGGGTATAAGTAAATTTAATTCCTGAAATTTGAATTCCTTTTCCACCTATGGTATTAGATGCATTGTTTGGATCAGGATAGGTTCCAACTGCTTGTTCCAAAATAGCTTTTAATTGAGATTTTTTAACAGTCACAGTATCAATTTCATTGTCGAAAGGCATAAATGCATAAAGTTGACCATAGGTTAAATTTCCTTTATTTAAATCTGTTCTAAGACCACCATTATTGGTAACACCAATATCTGCTTTTGCATAATTTTTTACTACATCTGCTACCCAATTTCCTAATTTTGATTCACCATAAGGCTGTTGATCTTGATTTCTATTTAAATCAGAGCTTATGTTTCCAATAACTTTATTAGTTGTTGAACCAATGGAAGCATTAGCAGTATCAACTATTTTTTGTATACTCGTATCAATTACAGGATTGGGAGCTTTATAACCATTTTTATTGTCTAAAGCAATGTAACTTGAAGTAACGTTTGGAAAACTAACTTTATTGTCAGAGGTGATTGTCATTTTTAAATCTCCGTAACCTTTTCCGCTACAATTAGAATTTACAACAGGTATACCATTAACTAATTTTTCTTCTATTGTATGTGAATGTCCTCCGAATACTGCATTTACATTGGAAAGCTTATTCACTATACTGTCTAGGGTGTCGCCACCTTCATGAATTACAGCTATAACAATATCTGCTTTGTTGTTATTTTTAATATCTTTTGCAACATTGTTAATTTCTGATGCAACATCTGTAAAATTTTTATTGGAAACATAGGCAGGCATAACAATGTTTGGTGTATCATTTGTAATTGCTCCTATAAAGGCAATTCTTACACCGTCTTTTGTAATAATTTTATAAGGATTAAAAACTCGCTTTCCATTTGTGCCATCTGAATTTTTATTATATAAATTTGCACATATTATGTTGTAGGAAGCATTCTTCATTGTAGTATTTGTTATTGTATCTAATCCCCAATCAAATTCATGATTGCCTAAGGCCGTAAAATCCATACCTAGATTGCTCATAACCTGCTGGACTGGAACACCTTTTAGAATGTTGGATGTGGCTGTTCCTTGGTATAAATCTCCACCTCCAAAAATAATAGTATCTGGATTAGTAGACTTAACAGCTTTAATTCGATTTCCTAGCACTGCAGCTACAGGATTTGTTGGGTTACTTGTGTCTTGAAGTGCCCCATGAAAATCTGTAATTTCAACAAGATCGAAGGTTTTGTTAATTGTAGTAGCATACATGGCTGTAGGAAATCCGTTTAGAAAATTGGAAATTATGATTAGTGCGACTAGAAGCTTTGACATCCATTTTCGAGATTTAGTTAATTTAAACAATATTATCCCCTCACTTGATTTTTCTCATACATAAAGATAGCATATATATTAATTATTAGGATTAAATTATAGTTAAATACATGTTAAATAATGGGAAAAATGACTGTGATTTTTGATTATATATTTAGGTTAATATAACATTAATTTCAATATAATGTTATAATTAAACATATTAAATTAATATGATGTATGATATAAATTTGGAGGTGGAATTGATGAGTAAAAAAGATTTAACTGTAGATTTATTGCCCAATGATGTTTTAACAAAAATTAAAAACAATCTTGATGCAGACTTGATACATGAAGAGTTTCATCAAGTTGATGATAAAAAATATATAGGAACATTAGTTTATGAAAAGTATTTTTTCAGAGTTAAAAATAGAGTAGCTTTGGTTGTTATAGCTGACAATCTTTATGGTAAAACAAACATAAGAGTAATATCAACAGCAAGTTCAGAAGGGGTGTTTTTAAAATTTGATTGGGGAGCTAGTGATAGCTTTATAGATGAGATAGAAAACATATTGAGATAAGGTGGTTTTATAAATGTTAAATATTGTAGTGGCCATTGCTAATAATTTTGCCATAGGAAAAGATAATTCATTATTAGTACATTTTCCCAAAGATCTTAAGAGGTTTAAAAAAATAACATATGGAAACACTATAATCATGGGAAGGAAAACTTTTGAATCACTTCCTAACATATTACAAGGACGACAACATATTGTACTAACTAGAAATTTGGATTATAAATCACAAGACAGCAGGGTTATTGTTGTACATTCTTTGGAAGAGTTGTTAAATTCTTTAGAAGAGAAAAAGCAATATTTTGTTATAGGTGGAGGAGAAATTTATAAGCTTTTGCTTCCATATTGTAATAAAATATATCTTACAAAAATTTTCAAAACATTTAACGCAGATACTTTTTTTAAAGAATTAAAATATTCTGAGTGGGATATAGAAGATGAAGAAACTGGCTATATTGATGATAAGCAGAAAATTGCTTATAGCTTTTTAACGTTAACAAAGAAAAAAATAAAAAATTGATAAATAAACAAAAAACTATTGAAATAAACCCCAAATAGGGTATAATAAAAAAAGAAACATTGTTAACGTTTCCAAAAATAACGACAAATTATTATACGTTACACAAACTTGTCCGTCTATATTGTATAAGTAACTACAATAAAGGATTGTAAAATTTGTTATCGTGTTCAAAACAGAATGGAGGGGGAAATATAAGTATACATGTAATCGTTTGTTAAGCAAGGCATGAAATTTTAGATGCAAATAAAAAAACTTATGGAGGGATTATTACATGGAAAATAAGGGAAATAAGGTAGATAAGGGTGACAAAAAGTTAACTTTAAAGGAAAAAATCTCATATGGATTAGGAGATTTTGGAAATGGGTTTATGTTTGATCTAGGACAGGCGTATTTGCTCCAGTTTTATACTGATGTTGTAGGGATAGCAGCTTCGGCAGCAGGAGGCATTTTCTTATTTACAAAAATATTTGATGCTTTTATGGATCCATTAGCAGGAACATTAATAGATTCAAGAAAACCAGACAAACATGGAAAATTTAGAACAGTAATGTTTTTTTCAAGCATTTTACTAGCAATTATGACAGTTATTACATTTACAAATCCTGCTAAAACACCAGGATCAAAATTAATATTTGCTTATGCAACATATATGTTATGGGGACTTTTATATTCATTTACTAATGTTCCATACGGATCACTTGGATCTGTTATAACTCAGAATACTCAGGAGAGAACTTTATTAGCAACATTTAGACAAGTAGGATCATCAGCTGCATTATTGATAACTGGTGTAGTATTTATACCACTTGTAACTTTGTTTGGTAATCCAAGAATAGGATATCCTATAATTACAGCAGTAATGGGATTTATAGGTGTCTGTGCTTTCTATACAACTTATAAAAATACAACAGAAGTTGTAATTCATGATCCTAAGAAGGAAGAAAAAATAACACCACGTACACTAGCAAATGCAATTGTTCATAATAGAGCACTACTTACATTGATTCTTATGACAATATTCTCTATTTCTGCTTATAATATTAAGACTGCAATGATTGTTTATTATTGCAAATACAATTTAGGTAATGCAAGACTTGTCGCATATGTAAATTTCTTTACTATTGGATGTGCTGTAGCAGGTGTTTCTTTTGTTCCTAAACTTGTTAAAAAATTTGGGAAAAAGAAAACTACAATTATAGGATTCTCAATGAGTGTTATAGCTGATACTATAAACTTTTTACTTCCAGGAACTCATTTTGTTATATTTATAATACTTGCAGCTATAGCATTTGTAGGTATAAGCATACCAAATGCTATTACATGGGCTTTTGTTTCTGATGCAATTGACTATGGTGAATGGAAAACTGGAGAGAGAAGAGAAGGAATTACTTATTCAGTTTTCAATTTCTCAAGAAAGATTGCTCAATCCATAGCAGGTGCTTTAGCAGGTGTAGGGCTAGGGGTAGTTGGTTATGTTGCTAATGCTAAACAAAGTGCACACGCTTTGCTTGGAATAAAGGGATTACTTTTATTGTATCCAGCTTTTGCGCTTTTAATGGCTGCTATTGTATTAGGTGTATTATATAATCTTTCTGATGCGAAATTCTCTGAAATAATAGCTGAATTACGTTCAAGAAAATCATCTAAAGAATAATCAAAGAACACATAATGATATTTATGTTAACGTGTGCGTTTAGTTACTCATAAAATTCATAGAAGTGTAAAAACTGTATCATAGCCTAAGGTTAGTTAATTTATAAAAAACTTAGGATATGGTACAGTTTTTATTGTGGATAATATTAATTATTGAGAAAAGAGTGTTTATTTAATGACCCAAAATATAGTAATATATTTATATAAGGAATTAAAATGTAAAAATATTATGAAATGTGGGTGAGATTAATTATGAGTTGTTTTAAAAATGGCGAGGTTTATCATGGTTTTAAATTTTTACAAGAAGAAGATATCAATGGAATAAAATCAAAAGCACTTATGTTTGAGCACATAAAAAGTGGAGCAAAATTAATACACTTAGATAATGATGAAGATAACAAGGTTTTTTCTATTAGCTTTAGAACACCTCCTAAGGACAGTACGGGAGTTTTTCACATCTTAGAGCATTCTGTATTGTGTGGGTCATCAAAATATCCTGTTAAGGAACCATTTGTAGAACTTTTAAAGGGATCTTTGAATACATTTTTAAATGCGTTTACTTTTAGTGATAAAACTATGTATCCAGTTGCAAGTAAAAATGATAAGGATTTTGTAAATTTAATTGGAGTTTATATGGATGCAGTATTTCATCCAAATATATATAAATACGAAGAAATTTTTAAGCAAGAAGGCTGGCATTATGAACTTGACAGTGCAGATAAAGAAATTACTTACAAGGGTGTTGTTTACAATGAAATGAAGGGAGCTTTTTCATCTCCAGATGGAATTCTTATGAGAAAGATACAAAATTCTCTTTTTCCAGATACTGCTTATGGATTCGAATCAGGTGGTGATCCAGAGAACATCCCTGATTTAACGTATAAAAACTTTATCGAGGCACATAAAAAATATTATAGCCCAGCTAATAGTTATATATATTTATATGGAAATATGAATTTAGACGAAAAGTTAGAATATCTAGATAAGGAATATTTAAATTCTTATGAAAAAATACAAGTTGATTCTAAAATAGAAATACAAAAGCCTATTGGTACGAGTAAAGAAGTTGTTGAAGAATATCCAATACTCCAAGGAGAATCGGAAGAAGATAAGACATATTTAAGTTTGAATTTTGCTGTTTCAAGATCAACTAATCCAGAAACATATCTTGCTTTTGATATAATTGAATATTTATTGATGGAAAGTAGTGCAGCACCATTAAAAAAAGCATTATTAGCCGCTAATATAGGAAAAGATGTATATGGAATTTATGACAATAGTATAATACAACCCTATTTCGGTATAATAGTGAAAAATTCAAACGAAGATAAAAAAGAGCAATTTAAGAAAATAGTATTTGAAACACTTAAAAATTTAGTGGATGATGGAATAGATAAAAAACTTATAGAGGCGGCAATAAACGTTAAGGAATTTCAACTTAGGGAGGCTGATTTCGGGAATATGCCGAAAGGTCTTATCTATAGTATAAAGGCAATGGATAGCTGGCTTTATGATGAAAATCCACTTATAAACTTAAAATTTGAGGCCACTTTACAAAAAATAAAAAAGGCATTAACTGAAAATTATTTTGAAAGCTTGATAAAAAAATATCTTATTGATAGTAAGCATGAAAGTCTAGTTATAGTAAAACCATCAAAAACTGTGGCAGAGAAGGCATTAAAAGCAGAAAATGAAAAACTAAAGAAATTAAAGGAATCGTTAAATAATGTTGAATTAAACAAACTTGTAGAAGACACTGAGAAACTTAAGAAAAGGCAGGCAAGTGAGGATTCACCGGAAGACATAAGAAAGATACCTACACTTGATATAGAGGATATAGATAAAAAGAGTGAAGAAATGCCTATAGTTGAGACAGAAATACATGGAATTAAAACATTATATCATGAAATATTTACTAATAAGATAGCATATTTTAATTTGTATTTTGATTCCAGTAAGACAGAGCAAGATAAAATTCAATATCTTTCACTGCTTTCGGAAGTTCTAGGTAAAGTTGATACTGAAAAATATGAATATGGGGAACTCTCAAATGAAATAAATATAAAGACAGGAGATATAACTTTTACAAATAATGCATATGGAAATAAGGATTCAGTGGATGAGTATAATCCTAAGTTTATTGTTAAAGTTAAAGTACTTTCAGATAAAATAGTGGATTCTTTAGAAATTATTAATCAGATTGTAAACACTAGTTCTTTTGAAAGTAAAAAAAGACTTAAAGAAATTATACAAGGTGTTAAGGCAAAAATGGAGATAGCTATAATGCAAAATGGTCATTCTGTTTCAGTAGGAAGACTTAGTTCATATTTCTCAAGTACGGGGAAATATAATGAAAGGTTAAATGGCATTGATTTTTACAGATTCATATGTGACATTGATAAAAATATAGATAAAAGGTATGAGGAGATAAGAAAAAATTTAAAAGCAGTTTCCAAATTAATCTTTAATAAGGATAATTTAATTGTAGGTTTTACAGGAGAAAAAGAAATTTATAAAGAATTCGAAACAAGTTTAAAGGTACTTAATATTGAAAATAATAATATAAGTAGTAGTGTAAAGCTTGTTAATGTAAAAAATAGTGCTGAGAATGAGGGATTTACAACTTCAAGTAAAATTCAGTACGTAGCAAAGGGATTTAACTTTAGAGAATTAGGTTATAACTATTCTGGAAAAATGGAAGTTTTAAAAAACATTTTAGATTTAAATTACTTGTGGAATAACATAAGAGTTATGGGTGGAGCTTATGGCTGTGGAGTTCTTATAACTCAAAGTGGAAACTGTGAATTTTACTCTTATAGAGATCCAAATCTTAAGGAAACATTAAGTATTTATGATAATGCATATAAATTTGTTAAAGATTTTAATGCAGATAATTACGAAATGACTAAATATATTATTGGAACCATATCAAATTTAGATAGGATTTTGACTCCTAGAAAAAAAGGAGAAAAAGCAGATGAAAATTATTTTAGAAAAATAAGCAGTGCTGATATACAAAAAAACAGGGAAGAAGTTTTAAGTACTAAGGTAGAAGATATAAGAAATTATTTCAAAATGTTAAAGGATGTTATGGATAAAAATTACCTATGTGTAATTGGAAATGAGCTCAAAATAAAGGAAAGCAAAGATAAGTTCAATAAAGTTACAGAAATTTTTATGTAAAGTTAAAAGCAATTATTAGGTTAACTTAGTAACAATATACGAAATAAAGGATAAAATATAAATATAGTATAGAGTAAGGTGAGGCTGTATTTATGTTAAGTATTAATAAAGAAATTTCCTATGTAACAGAACTACAAGATTTTGACCATAATACCATAATAGATTCTAAAGTTAAACCTATAAATATTTTTACTAAAGAATTAGAAGATGAAAAAATTGCTGCTTACGGAGAGTACGATATACTGATATTCTATAGCCGCATAAGCAAGAAAAAAAATAAATATGAAGTTAAAAGCATTAGAAAAACTTTTTTGGAAGTGTTTTCTCAAAGTGAATTTTTTCAAGACAATGATTACAAAAAACATATTGAAGAAACAAGATTTCAACCTACATGTAAATTTAATTTAAAGAATAAACATCATAATTCTTCATATTATGAAATTGAAGTCTCAGGAAATATACAGTTTAATTATGAAATAGATGAGAATGAAAATGTAAAAGATGAAGATGAAAATGAAGATGAAAATGCAAAAGAAGAGAATGATAATATAGAATTAGAAAAAAACAATCAGGATGAAATAAGTAGCACAAAAGCTGAGCATGAATCAGAAGTACTTCAATTTCATGAAAATGAAGGCTATTCCATAGAACAATTAATGCATATGGATTTTGATGCATTAAAAAATATATCAAAGAAAAATAAATAGTAGTATATAAAAAAGCACAGTTAATAAAATTTTAGCTGTGCTTTTTATTTTACATTATTTTATAGCAATTCAAGGATCTACAGCTACAGGAACATGCTCTATTTTTGTAATTTTAAGCTTGATTTTTACAATGATTTTTTCAAGGAGCCTATTATAGGTTACAGCCCAATCAGGTGCACCGTCAGCCAAAGGATTAGGATCTAATAATTCTTCTTTTTCCCCTTCTACATAAGCTTCTAATATTTCTGCATTGTCGTCTTCACTAAATGGTTCATCAGCAACCACGTCAACAAAAGTAGCAAATTCTATTCTTGTTGTAAAGTGATATAATGGACCATTTACAGCATCGGGTTCATAATCTGTTATTGTTTTATAATTTACATTTTTATCGATAAAACCATCTAAAATAACTTTTCCGTGCCATTTATCTCCGGTTTTACAAGTAGGGGGTACAATTAAAACATTTGTAATTTCAACTGTTTTATCAATATCTTTTATTCTGAAAACAGGAGGGCTTGGTGGTGATACTGTAGAAACTTTAACTACCAATTCCTGTTTCTCACCCCAACCGACGATTACAGGTACTTGAAGAACCTTTTTACGTGGCTTAGGTGGCTTATAACTGTCAATCTCTTCATTATCCATATAGTTAACACTCCTTTAAGGTGTACATTTTTATAAACATTTGTAAATAAAGACAAATGTTACAATGCTTTTATAAAGCATAATATAGTATATAAATTTATCTACTTGAGTGTTACTATTTTATATATTGATTACATAAAATAGTAATTTTTGACATGTTATACGATTAAGGTTATGTTAATATAAGTATATTGTGTTGCATTTGAGGAAAATTTGTTATAATTAAGTGAAATGTATAAAATTTTTGCCGTAGATCGAAGGAGAGTAAACATGAAAAAGGTTTCAATTTGTGTAGTATCCATTATAATGCTTTTAATAGTCTTAGCTGTTTATAATGTAGAAAATAAAAATACAGTATATAGAACAGCATCAACATCTGTAAATACTGGATGGCAATACAAAGAAGTTGATTCTAAAAAATTATGGACAGATTTCAATGTACCTGGAAATCCTAATGAAGCTATTATTAACAAATTTGTATGGGTTAGGACTAAATTACCAAAAGGTAATTATAGAGATCCAAGTGTATATTTTTATACTTATAATCAAAATTTTCAGGTTTTTATTGATGGTAAGAAAATATATAGTTTTGGAGACTTTAATAATAAAAATTCAAAAAAGCTACCAGGATCTTTTTGGCATATTATAGATTTACCAGATAATTACGGAGATAAATACATATATATAAAGATGTGTTCTGTTGGTGATTTACCAAGTGGTGTTGTTAGAAACTTTGAATTGAGTTCAAGGTCTAATATTATCATAAATATAATAAAAAAAAATCTTTTGAATTTTACAGTGGCATTATTGTTTGTAATTATAGGGTTTAGTGCACTTTTTGTTTCACTTATAAAGTTAAAGGAAAGTAAAATATTCATTTATTTTAGTTTGTGTTGTATAACTGCAGGAATGTGGCTTATAGCTGAAGGTAGTATAAAACAAATTTTTATTTATACTCCAGAGCTTTGGGAATACATAAAGATTATATCTCAGTATTTAATGCCAGTAGCTTTCAGTTTGTTTATAGATAATTTACTCAATAATAAGTTCCATAGTATTTTTAGAACTTCAGCAGCTTTTCATGGAATGCTTTTAGTTATAAGCCTTTTATGTGATTTATTAAATATTATGCCTGTAAATGGAACTTTACCAGTGTATTATTGTTCATTTGGATTAAGTATGTTAATTTCAATTATAGTAATTATGAAAACTTATTTAGAGTGGGACATTGAAATTAAAATATTTACTTTAGGCTTTAGCATGCTTTGTGCCTTTGGGATTTTTGATATATTAAATTGGAATTTTAATAAAAAGCATTCAGAGTTATATTTAACTCAATGGGGAATAATAGTATTTCTTGGTAGCCTTTCTGTAGTCATAATTTTACATTATATAAAGGCTAAGGATGAAGTAATAGAATATTCAGAGAAACTTAGATTAAAAGAAAGGATATTAATTGAGAGTCAACAACAATTAGAGTTTTTTGCAAATATATCCCATGAACTTAGGACACCTCTTAATATTATATTAAGTACCCTTCAGTTATTTAATCTTTTAATTAAAGATGGCTCAATAAAAATTATTGGAAAAGACACAAGTAACTATTTTGATGTTATGAAGCAAAATTGTTTTAGACTATTAAAACTTGTCAATAATTTAATTGATATGAATAAAATAGATTCAGGATATTTAAAAGCAGATTTTGAAAATAGAGATATAGTTTCAGTAGTTGAGGATATAACACAGTCAGCTGCAAATTACATAAAAAGTAGAGGCATAAGTATAATATTTGATACGGACATAGAAGAAAAGTTCATAGCTTGTGATATTGAAAAAATTGAAAGAATAATGTTAAATTTATTATCCAATGCCGTAAAGTTTTCAGAAAAAGGTGGCTCAATTTGGGTTGATATAAATGATATGGGAACGGATGTTGTAATTACGGTTACAGATACAGGAATAGGTATAAAAAAGGATAAATTAGAAGATATATTTGAACGTTTTGTACAAGTTGATAAGTCATTTACAAGAAATCATGAAGGTAGTGGAATTGGACTTTCTTTAGTAAAATCACTTGTAGAAATGCATGGTGGAAAAATAAGTGTAAAAAGTGAATATGGTCAGGGAAGTAAATTTAGCGTATCCCTTCCAGTAAAACAAATTATGGACAATGTTATAAATGAAAGTAATGAGATTATAGCTGTACATAAAGAAAAAATCAATATTGAATTTTCTGATATATATTTATAAGAAAATAATATAGTAAGCTATACTATATTATGATTTTTACGTTAAAATAGATTATAATATATATAATTATCAAAAATAAAGCGTTTTATAAAGAGGGTGTTGTATATGAAGCTAATTACCTTTTCAGGGCCTCCATCATCAGGTAAAACTTCAGTAATACTTAAGGTGATCCATTGTCTAAAAGAAGCAGACAAAATGGTTTCAGTTATAAAATTTGATTGCTTATCTACATATGATGATCTATTATACAAAAAAGCTAATATTCCCGTTAAAGTCGGGATATCGGGTAATCTTTGTCCAGATCATTTTTTTATAAGC
This sequence comes from Clostridium acidisoli DSM 12555, assembly GCF_900176305.1. GTDB lineage: Bacteria > Bacillota > Clostridia > Clostridiales > Clostridiaceae > Clostridium_I > Clostridium_I acidisoli. The sequence continues at coordinate 871,009 of NZ_FWXH01000002.1, read as the reverse complement.
AATATTGAAGATGCGGTTAAATGGGGAATAAAGACCAGTGCAGACATACTTATTAGTGAAAGTGCAGGTCTATGCAATAGATGCTCACCACATATAAAAGATATACTTGCAGTATGTGTAATAGACAATTTATCTGGCATAAATACACCTAAAAAAATAGGGCCAATGCTTAAGCTAGCAGATATAGTTGTGATTACCAAATGGGACATTGTATCTCAAGCAGAGAGAGAAGTTTTTGCATTTAAAATAAAACAGTCTAATCCCAAAGCAGTAATTGTATTTATTAATGGAATAACAGGACAAGGCGCGTATATTTTAAGTAAACATATAGAAAATTCATCAGACGTATATGAATTAGAAAATAAAAAATTAAGATTTACTATGCCAGCAGCATTATGTTCATATTGTCTAGGTGAAACTAAGATCGGAAATGATTATCAGATGGGAAATGTTAAAAAGATAGATTTTGGGGATGAATTATTATGAAAGATAAAATTGCTGAGTTAAGTATGAAAAACTTATATGAAGAGTATCCTTATGTAGAAGGATTTTTTTCACCTCTAGGCATTCAATATGAAGCAAATAATAAAAATGTTAAAGAGATGTTTAATGAAATGGATGACTATTTTTTCGAAGATATTGGTATTGGAAGAGAAGAAATAATGGAACATTTCATTTCATTTATGGACAGTATGGAAGAAATAAATAAAGGGCTGGATCAAAATTTAAAAAATATAACAATTGTTGGGGGACATAATAAATGTGGAAATTTAGAAGATGTAAGGGTAACAATAAGGCCAGGTGAGATAATATGCATAGTTGGTCATACTGGTTCAGGTAAGAGCAGACTTTTGGCGGATATTGAAGCACTTGCACAAGGTGACACACCAACAGGAAGACAAATACTAATAAATGGTGAAGCACCTGATGAGGAGGTAAGATTTTCTTTAAACAATAAATTAGTAGCACAGTTGTCACAAAATATGAATTTTGTAATGGATTTATCTGTAAAAGAATTTATAACAATGCATGCGTCCAGTAGAATGATAGAAAATATAGCACAATGTGTTGAGGATATAGTTAAATGTGCAAATGAATTATCTGGTGAAGAATTTTTTATGGAAACGTCTTTAACACAACTTAGTGGTGGACAGTCAAGGGCCCTTATGATTGCAGATACGGCATTGTTAAGTATTTCTCCAATTGTACTTATTGATGAAATAGAAAATGCAGGAGTAGATAGAAAGAAGGCAATAGAACTTCTAGTAAAAAAAGATAAGATAGTTTTAATGTCAACGCACGATCCAATACTAGCGCTTATGGGAAACAAAAGAATTGTTATAAAAAATGGAGGTATAAGTAAAATTATTGATACAGATTTAATAGAAGAGAAAAATCTAAAGACATTGCAGAGCTTTGATAATAAAATACTTATGCTAAGGAATCTAATAAGAAATGGTGAGAAAATTAATTTTGATATAAAAAAATATTTTACGGATTTAAATTAAGTTTGGAGGAATTAATTTTGGGAGAGATAGATGAAAAAGTGCTTAACTTATTTGCCTTATTACCATGTCCACTAAAGGTTCCAATAAGTGAACAATTTAAAAAGTATCTTAAACAATGTAAAACAGAAAATGAATTTCATTATATTATTGATAGTAACGCAAACAACCAGCTATCATATTATAATAAGGTTGAACACTTTCAATGTATTGAACAAATACCAGACATAATAATATCTTCAGGAATCAATAATTTTTATGATAATAAATTTAGAAGTAAATTTGTAGAAAAAGGACTTTTTATAGATACATCAAACTATTTACCTAATGCTAATTTTATTTCTGCAAAAATAAAAGATCCATATAGAAATTACAGTATAATTTCTATGGACATATTAGTAATAGTTGTTGATCTTACACTGCTTGGAGAACTTCCATTACCTGAGAGCTTTGAAGATATACTTAAACCAGAATACAAAAATAAGGTGGCAATAAGAGGTAACAAGGATTCGTTTTGCGAAACCACATTATTGACGGTATATAAAGAATATGGAGAGGATGGAATAAAAAAATTAGGAAGATCTGTTATGAAAGGACTTCATCCATCGCAAATGGTAAGAAATATAGGAATGAATAAACAAAACGCTCCTGTAATTAGTGTCATGCCATATTTTTATGCTAAGACTATAATAAATAAGGACAAAGTAAAGATAATATGGCCTAGGGAAGGAGCAATTATAAGTCCTGTAACCATGCTTGTAAAAAAATCAAAAGCCAAGAAACTTGAAAACATTGCTAATTTTTTCAATGGAGTAGAAGTTGGCAAAATTTGTGCAGGAGCCAGTTTTCCTTCACTTAATCCAGAAGTAGATAATAAACTACCGAAAGAAGCAAATTTTAATTGGATAGGTTGGGATTTCATAAAGGAAAATAATATAGATATATTAAATAAAAACTTAAATAACTGTCTCCTTAAATATCTTAGGGGAAAAATAGAAATAAAAAAACCAACAAAGCATTAAACCACAAATTTCTTAAGACTGCATTAGTTTGAATGAAACGGATTAAAATAGTTGACAAAACATACCTATAATAATATACTAAATGCATGTGAATACTAGGGAATAATGCGGGGGTGTGTTTTAATGCAAAAGTCAGTAGAAATAAAAAGTGGAAAATCAATTCTTAGAGGTATGCTTCACATACCTGAAGGTTTAAATAAAAAGGCACCAATAGTAATAATTTATCATGGATTTTGTGGGAATAAAATGGGACCACATTTTATGTTTGTTAAGTTCTCAAGAATTCTTGAAAGCAATGGAATAGCAAGTATACGATTTGATTTCGCTGGCAGTGGTGAAAGTGATGGAGATTTTATAGATATGACATTAAGTAGGGAGCTAGAAGATGCAAATAACATATTAAACTATGTGAATAATTTATATTTTGTAGATAAGGATAAAATAGGATTATTAGGTTTTAGTATGGGTGGAGCAATAGCAAGTATTATTGCAGGGGAAAGGAAAGAGGAAATAAGCACATTATGTTTATGGTCTCCAGCAGGTAATATGAATGAAGTAATCTTATCGGATACTTATTTAGGTGACAAGCTAGAAGAACTTAATGAAAAGGGTAGCTTTGATGTGGAAGGTCTTTTACTTGGAAAAAATTTCATTGAAGATATTGAAAGAATTAATATATACGAAAGAGCAGCTTCTTATGACAAAAATTTGTTGATTATTCATGGAAGTAAAGATGAAGTTGTTCCTTTGAGTTCGTCAAAGAGATACATAGATATCTATGGAGATAAATCAGAACTAAAGATTATAGATGGAGCAGACCACATTTATGAAAATAATTTATGGGAAAAAGAGCTTATAGAAATAACAAAAAATTATTTCTACAAAAGTTATTATTAATATCTGCTTTTATCCATTCGCTATCATTCGTAGGACTTCCACTTTTGAAAGTGGAGAGTTAACCAAATAGTAAAGTACAATCAATCTCAAATTTCATATAATATAATGTGAAATTATGGGAGAGTGATTTATATGATTACCATTAGTTTGTGTCTGATAGTTAAGAATGAAGAAGATGTAATAGAAAGATGTTTAAAATCTGCAAAGGATATTGCTGATGAAATAATAATAGTTGATACAGGATCAAATGACAGTACTAAAGAAATTTGTGCTAGGTATACAAATAAAATATTTGATTTTAAATGGAATAATAATTTTTCTACTGCAAGGAATTATTCATTTTCTAAGGCCACAAAAGAATATATTTTATGGTTAGACGCAGATGATGTTATTTTAGATGAAGACATGGAAAACTTTAAAAAACTAAAATATAGTCTAGATAAAAAGGTTGATGTTGTAATGATGAAATATAATGTTGGCTTTGATAATAAAGGAAATACAACGCTTTCATATTATAGAGAACGTTTGCTAAAAAGAAGTTTAGAATTTCAGTGGAAAGAACCTGTACATGAATATTTAGATATAAGTGGTAATATTATTAATTCCGATATTAGTATAACGCATAAAAAGCAACATGTAGATGCATCAGATAGAAATTTATTAATATATAAAAAAATTTTATATAGAGGTAAAGTTTTATCGCCTAGAGGTACTTTTTATTATGCAAGAGAACTATATTATAACAAAAAGTATGACAGCTCTATAAAGTATTTAAAAAAATTTTTAGACAGCAAGAAGGGTTGGGTTGAAGATAATATAAATGCTTGTTTTATTCTATCAAAATGTTATGCTTATAAAAAAGATAGAAAAAACATGTTAAAAGCATTGTTAAAAAGTTTTGAATATGATAATCCACGAGCTGAAATTTGTTGCCAACTAGGGTACTTTTATCTTGAAGGCAGGGAATACAAAAAAGCTATTTTTTGGTATAAGTTAGCAACACAAATTAAAAAACCAGAAAACAGCTGGGGTTTTATATCCCATGATTATTTCGGATACTTACCTAACATACAACTAGCTGTATGTTATGATAAAATGGGTAATATAGAAGAGGCAGTTAAATATAATAACAAGGCAGGAGAATTTAAACATAATGATGATGCGGTAAATTATAACAAAAGTTATTTTAAAAAAATTTTGGACAAAAGTTAAAGTTTACTCATTTCATAGTAAAAGAAAAACAGCAATAAGAAGGTCTTACGGCTGTCTTTCTTTTAAAGCATTAGATACTATTTACTAGCCCAAGCGTTCTATAACAACAGATGCGCTAACTACTATTTCACTGCTAAAAGCAGGAGTATTATTTAAAGTAATATTACTATCAATGTTTCTAAGGGTAAGAACACTACCAGAAGTTAAATTAGCTATTACTTGACCACTAAATGTTTGACTTCCAGATCCTATACCAAAATTTGAACCATTTATCAAAGCATCCCCTGATCCAGAATTAACATATAAAGCTAAGGCAGCAGTACTTTGTTGTACATACACTTCCCAAGAAATAAGATAATCACCAGTTTCATTAATAGTTATTTCCGCTGTGTTAGGTATATGTGAAACAAAACCTAAGGGTGAAACAACCCCATTATTGCTAAAAATCACTGGATCATTAAGAATTAAATTTTGAGAATTTGTATCAAAAAAGTTAGCATAACCTAAAAGACCGCCAGTAGCGCCAGTAGCGCCAGTAGCGCCAGTAGCGCCAGTAGCGCCAGTAGCGCCAGTAGTGCCAGTAGCGCCAGTAGCGCCAGTAGCGCCAGTAGCGCCAGTAGTGCCAGTAGCACCAGTAGCGCCAGTAGCACCAGTAGTGCCAGTAGCACCAGTAGCGCCAGTAGCACCGGTAGCACCAGTAGCACCAGTAGCACCGGTAGCACCAGTAGCACCAGTAGCACCAGTAGCGCCAGTAGCACCAGTAGCGCCAGTAGCACCGGTAGCACCAGTAGCACCAGTAGCACCGATAGCACCAGTAGCGCCGGTAGCGCCGGTAGCACCAGTAGCACCGCCAGTAGCACCGGTAGCACCAGTAGCACCAGTAGCACCGGTAGCACCAGTAGCACCGGTAGCACCGGTAGCACCAGTAGCACCAGTAGCACCGGTAGCACCGGTAGCACCGGTAGCACCAGTAGCACCAGTAGCACCGGTAGCACCAGTAGCACCGGTAGCACCGGTAGCACCAGTAGCACCAGTAGCACCGGTAGCACCAGTAGCACCGGTAGCGCCAGTAGCACCGGTAGCTCCAGTGGCACCAATAGCACAAGTATCACTTGGATAATCGGAAGGATCGGTAGCACCAGTACAACCAGTATGATCTGCATCTAGATCATAAGATTCTTCTCCGAAGTTGTCTTTTTTATTATAAATATAGTTGGCATAACTGCTGTGATTTCTAATTCTATTTCTACGATTTTTTTTGCGTTTTTTTATATTTAAATGCATATATAGCCTCCTTAATTGAATTCATTTTTTGTTTTGGATAAATATCAAGGCACTTTATCCATTCGCTACCATCCGTAAAACTCCCACATGGACCTAAAGGATAAAGTGATTCACACCAAATCAAGGTTTGGGTTCTCTACTTTTGCAAGCATTGAATTAACGGATGCTACGCGCTGGATTTGTTCAACTAACACTTAGATGGTGTCAAAACCAAAACCTCATCTGAGTGCAAGTTTCACTTTATTATATGAGGAATTCTAAGTACAGTTGCATTTAATTTATCCATTCACTATAATTATCAAAGTACACTAAAATAGATCCTATATTAAAACATTGAGGTGATAAAATATGAAGTTATTTTTTATATCTGATATACACGGCTCACTATATTATTTGAAAAAAGCATTTGAAAACTACGAGAAAGAAGCTTCAGACTATATAATTATTCTTGGAGATGAATTATATCATGGTGCTAGAAATGAACTACCAAAAGGATACAATCCTAAGGAAGTTACTAAGTTTTTAAATGGGTATAAAGAAAAAATTATAGCAGTAAGAGGAAATTGCGATAGTGAGGTTGATGAGGTGGTGTTAGAATATCCAATGATGACAACATATTCTAACATTTTATATAATGGAAAAAGGTTATTTTTGACGCATGGACACCTATACAATAGAGAAAATTTGCCTAAACTTTCTAAGGGTGATGTTTTAATTTATGGACATACACATGTTCCTGTAGCAGAAAAACAAGATGATATATTTATAATAAATCCTGGGTCTATAAGTATGCCTAAAGAAGACAATCCTAATTCTTATGGAGTTCTTGAAGATGATTTGTTTCAGATTAAGGATTTGGATGGAAATACATTTATGAAAATTAAATTATAAAGAGACAAATAAATAAAGATAGTCCATAATATGAAGAAATTGCGAAGCAAAGACTAAAGAATTTTATCATAGCTAAAGCTAGATAAAAAGATTAAAGAAAGCCTTCGGCTAGAGGGAAGAATTGACGGGGCTAAAGCCGTCAAAGGTGAGAGCAGTTACTTACGTAACAGGCAAAAGATGAATTTCATAGTTTAAAGTAATTGGACTTATATGTTTTAAACCGTAGGTTTTGTTTTTAGGCGTAGCCTTATGGAAACAGCAATCTACTTAAGTTTTTAGTACTATACAAAGCTTAAGCTCAAGATATACGACCGTAGGTCAAAAAAACGAATGGCAATATACTTTAGATTATATATTTTAAGTTCAAAGATTTTTCGAAGCATAGCGGAGAAAAATCATCCTTAACACCTTTTGCTGAAAGCAAATTCTCTCACCATTAACGGTATCATCGTTAATTCTTTAATATTGCCACTCTGGTAATCTTTCACCTTTTTACTCACGCAGTAGAGGAAAAATCTTTAACCAACTTGCTTCGCAATTTCTCACTATTTAGATGCAATTTTTTATAAGTGGCTTGTATCATTTAGCACATCAATTACTGGTAAAAATTTATCATTAAATATAAGCTTTGTAATTGAAGTATTTCCAATGTGGATTTTATGATACATTGTCATTGGCAAATCAAAAATACCTATTAAAGCAGCCTTAATTATCCCACCGTGAGCAACTATGGCTATTTTTTTACCAGGATGTTCATGTGCAATTTCTAATACTGCATTTGTTCCTCTTATTGAAGCATTTTTAAGGCTTCCTTCTCCACCACAAATTGGAGCTATATTAGTATCACTTTTCCATAAATCGAATTCATTAGAATACATATCTTTAATTTCATTTATGGTAAGGCCTTCCCAATCTCCATAATTTATTTCTCTAATAGAATCACAGATTAAAGGAGTTAAATTTGAATTTTTAGCTAATATTTCTGCAGTGTTAAATGCACGCTTTAGAGGACTAGAGTATAAGTAATCGAAATTACCATTTAATCTTTTTGAAAGATATTCAGCTTGAATTAGTCCGTTTTGTGACAAGGAAATGTCTTTACTGCCTTGGAATTTACCAAGTTTGTTCCATTCAGTTTCTCCATGCCTAATTAAATAAAGTGTTGTATTCATATCGTCCTCCTATGTTATATACGTTATTTAAATTCATAATACATATATTAATGTTAAACAAACCACAAGTCAATAACCATAAGTTTATTGATTTGTGGTTTGTTGTTGCTATAATTTGAATGTGTTTACTTTACACTCAAGGTTTTCTACAATTTCTTTTAATTTATTAGCAGAATTATCAAATTCAATCATAGAAGCAGTTATTTCTTCCGTTGTAGCAGATACCTCTTCTGTGCTAGCAGATGATTCTTCTGATACAGCAGATATGTTTTGAATTCTTTCTACAATTTCATTTTTACTTTTATTTGTATCAATAATGTGTTTCTCAATAGAAGAAATGTGAGTCATTAAAATCTCTATTGATTCGGAAATTTCATTAAATATATCTTGAGTTTGGTGAACAGCTAGTGTTTGCTCCTTAACTATATCCATTGATGTAGTAATTGATTTATTTGCATTAGCTGTTTTACTTTTAATATCTTCAATTAAGGAATTAATTTGATTTGTGGAAGTTGTTGATTGTTCTGCAAGTTTTCTTATTTCATCAGCAACTACTGAAAAACCTTTTCCAGCTTCGCCAGCTCTAGCGGCTTCAATTGCAGCATTTAGTGCAAGTAAATTTGTTTGCTTAGCTATGTTGTTTATTGTTTCAGTAATTAACCCTATTTCATTAGAAGAATGAGTCATAGCTTGTACAACTTCAGCAACTTCCCTTGAAGATTTGTTAGCTGAATCGGTTTTTGTTGTCAACTTTTTCATGATTTCAAATCCTTGTTTAGTTAAAGTACCTGTATCTTTAGATATATTGTTTATATTGCTTGTTGCACTGTCTATATTTTCAATTTTTGATGCTAGAGAGTCAAGTTCATTAGCACTACTCATTATATTCTGAGTTTGGGAACTAGCGCCTTGTGCAAGGTGATCTACAGTAGTAGCAATCTCACTTATAGCATTTGTAGTTTCCTTTGACATATCATTAATTTGAGTTGAAGTTGTTAATACATCGTCAGAAGAAATTTTTATACTTTTTATTAGTCCATGAATATTTTCAATCATATCATTAAAATGATTACCTAAGGTTTCGAATTCATCTCCAGTTTTTATATTGGTTATTACAGATAAATCTCCAGCGGCTGCTTTCTCAAAAGAAGACATTAAATTGTTAATCACCTTAACAATTGTATTGCTAAATAAAAATGAAATTATAAAAGCGAGTATAATAGTAATTAATATACAAATCAAAGTTATATACATGATGGAATTTGTATCTCTTGATAATTCACTTTGATTTAATAAACCTATAACTTTCCAGCCAGTAGAACTGTTAGTCAAATATGAACTAAACATATTATTACCATTATCATTATACTCGAAAAAACCTGAATTTTTTGTTTTGATTTCTTGCCAAAGTTTAGAAGTAGTTATTTTTTTGCTTCCTATTAATGATTTATCTTTATTTGAAATTATTGTTCCGTCTTTACTTGTTAAGAATACATAACCTGAATTACCAATCTTAGAAGCAGACAATTTATTACTTAAAGAACTTAAATCAATATCAATGCCTATAACTCCAACAAATTGCCCATTATTATATACAGTTTTTGATATTGTAAGGACATTTTTATTTGTTACGGCGTCTTTATAAACATTACTAAAAGCTGCTTTTTTAGAGTTAGCTAAAGCGTCCTTATACCAAGATCTTTGAGTAGGATCATAATCAGATGGAATTTGTTCACTTGGATAAATTAAAGTGTGTTTATTGACGTCTGAAAAATAAACATCCAGAATGTTATTGTTACTATCCTTAACTTCTTGTAATATGCTGTTAGCATATGTCTCAAATTCTGGGTGAGTAGATAAATTTTCTATATCATAGTTGTTGCTTAAGAGTGTGGCATCACTAATCATTACAGAAAAATAATTATCGATTCCAGTATTAATTTCTTTTAAAGTTTGATTTGTAGTTGTACTAAGTTTGGCATTTAATATTTTGTAAGACTCATGATATGATACAAAGCCTAATAAAATAACAGGTAAGATACATATTAAAATTAAAATTGCTAAAAGCTTAGTACGTATACTTTTTAAAACAAATCTGTTTTTCATTGTAGTTTTCCTCCTTATGTAAAATGCATTATTTTGCCAATATAAGGAAAACAAAAATACCCCAAGTTGGATTTTAACATAATGATAAATTATAATCAAATAACAGCATTAGTTTAATTATTTTTTTTATGGAAAACAATAAAAATGCATAATAATGTATAATTCTTATTATTATTAAATTAATATTATAAAATATATTGACAACACTATAAAAAATCATTAAGATTTATATGTATATAAAAAATTAAATAATCTTGTTCTTATCAAGAGAGGTGGAGGGACTGGCCCTGTGAAACCCAACAACCGGCATTCTCATTTGAATGCAAAGGTGTTAATTCCTGCAGAATTATGTCTGAGAGATAAGAAAAGAAGCGAATCAATGTAAACACACGCTGCTTTTCTTATGGAAGGCAGCTTTTTTAGTATATGAAATTTAATGGGGGCGTAAATATATGGAAAACGATATAAATGAGTTATTAAAGAAGAGAATATTAGTGCTTGATGGAGCTATGGGTACTTGTATTCAATCTTTTAAATTGGGTGAAGAAGAATATAGTGGTCATCATCACTGCTCCTCAAGTCAAAAAGGAAATAATGATATTTTAAATATTACCAATCCTAATGTAATAAGAGAAATTCATGAACAGTATTTAGAGGCTGGGGCAGATATAATTGAAACTAATACTTTTAATGGAACTAGAATTTCTCAAAGTGATTATAATATGGAAGACAAAATATATGAAATAAATTTTAATGGAGCAAGAATTGCAAGAGAAGCTGTAAGTAAATACAATGAAAAAACTCCAGATAAGCCTAGATTTGTAGCTGGAGCTGTAGGTCCAACAAATAAAACAGCATCACTTTCACCTGATGTTGAAAACCCAGGTTATAGAAATATTAGTTTTGATGAATTAGCATATGCTTATGGTGAACAAATTGAAGGACTTGTAGATGGGGGAGTGGATTTATTATTAATAGAAACTATATTTGATGCATTAAATGCCAGAGCGGCACTTTTTGGAGCAAAGAATATATTTGAAAAGAAAGGAAAAAGAATTCCAATAATAATATCAGGAACTATAGCAGACAAAAGTGGAAGAATTTTATCCGGGCAGACCTTAGAAGCCTTTGCTAGCACTATGGTAGATGAAGATGTTATTGGAATAGGACTTAACTGTTCTTTTGGAGCAAAGGAGCTTATCCCATTTATAAAATATCTATCAAAATCTCAAAGTAGATATGTTAGTTTTTATCCTAATGCAGGACTTCCTAACTCCTTTGGTGAATATGATGAGCTTCCAGAGGAAACAGCAGAATTTGTAAAAAGTTTAGCTGAAGAGGGGCATATAAATATTGTTGGAGGTTGTTGTGGAACAACACCAGCACATATAGAAGCCATTAGTGAAATTGTAAGAAATATAAAACCAAGAAAGGTTCCCATTATAGAACCTGAAACAGTTTATTGTGGTTTAGAAGCTGAGAAGATAGATAAAGCAAGTAATTTTGTAAACATTGGAGAAAGAACAAATGTGGCAGGTTCTGCAAAATTTGCAAGATTAATAAGAGAGAAGAAATATGAAGAGGCATTATCTGTAGCTAAAGATCAGGTAGAAAATGGAGCTCAGATAATAGATGTAAATTTTGATGACGGGCTTCTTGATGCTAAAGAAGAAATGGAAAATTTTCTAAAACTCCTTGCAAGCGAACCAGAAATATCAAAAGTGCCTATAATGATTGATTCTTCAAAATTTGATGTGCTTACGGCGGGGCTTAAATCTATTCAAGGTAAAGCAATTGTGAACTCTATAAGTTTAAAGGTTGGTGAAGAGGAATTTATAAATGAAGCAACTTTAATAAAAAAACTTGGAGCCGGGGTTGTAGTAATGGCTTTTGATGAAAAAGGTCAGGCCGATACTTATGAGAAGAAAATAAGTGTATGTAAAAGGGCCTATGACATTTTAGTTAATAAAGTTAAATTCCCACCAGAAAATATTATTTTTGATCCTAATATACTGGCTATAGCAACAGGAATTGAAGAGCACAATAATTATGCTGTTGATTATATAAATGCTGTAAGATGGATTAAGGAAAACTTACCATATGCAAAGGTAAGTGGTGGTGTTAGTAATCTTTCTTTTTCATTTAGAGGAAATAACGTTATAAGAGAAGCAATGCATTCTGCATTTTTGTATCATGCTATTAAAGCTGGTATGGATATGGGAATTGTTAATCCTGGAATGATTCAGATATACGATGAAATAGATAAAGATCTATTAGAAAAAGTAGAAGCAGTTATTTTAAATAAAAGCAGTGATGCGGCAGAAAAACTTTTAGAATTTGCAGAAAGCTATAAAACTACTACTGGAAAAACTGAACAAAACAAAAATTTGTGGAGAAATGCTGGCAGTAAGGAAAGATTAAAACATGCTTTAGTAAAAGGCATTGTTGAATTTATAAAAGAAGATGTAGAAGAAACTAGGCTTCAATATGAGAAAGCGCTTCAAGTTATAGAAGAACCACTTATGGATGGGATGAAAGTAGTTGGAAAGCTATTTGGAGAAGGAAAAATGTTTCTTCCACAAGTAGTGAAAAGTGCCAGAGTTATGAAAAAAGCGGTTGAATATCTTTTACCATACATAGAAGAAGAAAAAAGTGGCAGTAAGAGCACAAGTGCTGGGAAAGTTGTCTTTGCAACAGTTAAGGGAGATGTACACGATATAGGAAAAAATATAGTATCAGTAGTTCTTTCTTGTAATAATTTTGAAGTTATTGATCTTGGGGTAATGGTTCCATCAGAGGTAATATTAGAAACTGCAAAAAAAGAAAACGCAGATATAATTGCCTTGAGTGGGCTTATAACGCCATCCTTAGAAGAAATGGGAAATGTGGCTGAAGAAATGGAAAAGCAAGGCTTTAATATTCCACTTATGGTAGGAGGAGCAACAACTTCAAGAACTCACACAGCTTTAAAAATAGCACCTAAGTATTCTGGTGGTGTAATACATACAATTGATGCATCAAAAGCTGTAGAAGCTGCTAAGATACTTATGGATAAGGATAAAAGAGTGAAATATTTAAAAGATACAGAAGAGGAATATAAGGTTATAAGGGAAAACTTCTCAAGGTCACCTAAAAAGCTAGTTAAATTAGATTATGCAAGAGAAAATGGCTTGAAAAAGCAATGGAAGAATTCAGATATATCAGTTCCTAACTTTATTGGGATAAAAAAATTATTGGGTTTTGATATTAGTAAACTTAGAGCATATATAGACTGGAGTTTCTTTTTTATTGCATGGGACATGGGCATGGTGTATCCAAAAATAATGGATGATAATAAATTTGGTGAAGAAGCAAAAAAATTATTTAAAGATGCAAATGACATGCTAGATATTATTGAAAGGGAAAAAATATTAACGGCTAATGCTGCTTTTGGTATTTTTGAAGCCAATTCGGTAGGTGATGATATAGAAGTTTATTCGGACAATGACACTGTAACTTTTAACATGCTTAGGCAGCAGGAAAGCAGAAAGGATAACATTTATAAATGTCTTTCAGATTATATTGCACCAAAGAATAGTGAGGTTAAGGATTATATAGGTGGTTTTATTACAACATGTGGAATTGGTGCTAAGGAGTATGCAGAAAAACTTAAAAAAAGTGGAGATGATTATGGTGCAACCATGGTTACTATACTTGCTGATAGATTAGCAGAGGCCTTTGCTGAATATCTTCATAAGGAGATAAGAGAAAATTATTGGGGATATGTACCTAATGAAAATCTAGAAATTCAGGATATTTTAAAGGGTAAATATAAAGGGATAAGGCCAGCTTTTGGTTATCCGTGTCTTAGAGATCATGCTGAAAAAGTTAAGTTATTTAAGTTATTAGATGAAAATGGAGGACTAAAAATAAATTTGACTGAAAATTACATGATGTCACCTGTAGCAAGCACTTGTGGACTTTATTTTGGAAGTTGCGATGCAAAGTATTTTGATATTAACAAGATTGATAATGATCAGTTTGAAGATTATTTAATAAGAAATGCAGGAAGCAAAGAGGAATTAAAAAGGTTGTTTAATACCATATTAAAATAAAATTATGCAATTATAAATAAAGATGCTTCAAGGTGATTTTAAGCTATGCCTTGGAGCATTTTTTTTATATGCCTTAATGTTGTTAATTAAGTGGAAGTTCACAAAGATATCATAACAAACATATAATACTTATGCGGACTAATATAAAAGGTGGAGGCCGATGACAAAATCATATTTTATTGTAATGATATTGATGGCATTAGTAAGTAATACGGATAATTTTGCAGTTGGAATTTCATATGGTACAAGAAAACTTCTTATACCATTTGTATCAAACATAATAATAGCATTAATAACGGGTATTGGGACACTACTTTCAATGCTACTTGGCAAAGAAATTTCTAATATTTTGGACCCAAAAGAAGCTACAGTGTTAGGTGCTGGGATAATTATCATAGTTGGGGTTTTTATTGTTATTAAAGAAACGTTAAGAATAATTAAAGGGGATAAAAAAGATGAGGATCTAAAAAAAATATCAAATATAAATTTAGATAATCTAGGTATTATTGGAAGAATCCCTAAGGTACTTCAAAATCCATTTTTAGCAGATTGGGACTTTTCTGGATGTATAAGCATAGGTGAAAGTGTCATTTTAGGATTTGCTTTAGCGCTTAATAATATGGCAAATGGAATTGGTGCAGGACTTGCAGGTTTAAATCCTTTTGCTACGGCAATATTTGCTTTTGTAATAAGTTTACTTGTAATTTGGATTGGCATAAAGCTTGGACATGACTATATATACAATTCTCTAGGAAAGCTTTCAGCACCACTAGCAGGAGTTATACTTATAATAATAGGAATATATGAAATGTTTTGCTGATTAGTAATTGTTGCTTTTAATAATAGGGGGAACAAAACAGTAACAAATTGCGAAATAAAATGAAGGGTTTTAACGATTGCTTTGCACGTTAAAAGGTGAAGTGTTTATGGATAAATCCATAAAGGCTAAGGAAATTTTTCCTCCTTAGGTCGGAAAAATAATGAATTTATGTGTCTTAATATTTAGAGACAACTCTACAATATGTTTTAACCGTAGGTTTTGTTTTTAGGCATAGCCTATGGTGTTTATATAACAGTTAATATGCTAATAATACTTATTCATGGAACACCACGACCTACGGTCAAAAAATGAGGGACAATATACTTTAGATAATAGATTTAAGTTCAAAGATTTTTCGCAGCATAGCGTAGAAAAATCATCAATAGCTTTTTCCCACGGAAAACCCATCACCTCGCTTTAGCGACCATTCGCCTTTTCACCGCGAAGCATAGGTGAAAACCCTTCACCTATGCTTTGTAATTTCTTTATAATATGAACAATAAAGGACTCAAAGTTTAACTTTGGGTCCTTTAACATCTACATATTTTTTACATTTAAAACTCTCATAGAATTTAGTACTGCAATTAGTGCTACTCCTACATCTCCGAAAACTGCTTCCCACATTGTAGCAAATCCAAGTGCGCCTAGAAGTAAAAGTATGATTTTAACGCCTAGAGCAAAAGCTATATTTTGTAATACAATACCTCTAGTTCTTTTGGCAATTTTCAAGGCAGTTGCAAGTTTTGAAGGGGCATCGTCCATAATAACTATATCCGCAGCTTCTATAGCGGCATCAGAACCAAGACCGCCCATAGCAACTCCAATGTCAGCTCTTGAAAGTACAGGAGCATCATTTATCCCATCGCCAACAAACAAAAGTTGTTCTTTATTTGTTTTGTTTTTAAATAATTGTTCTAGTTTGTAAACTTTGTCTTGTGGAAGTAATTCAGAATAAATTTCATCTATTCCAAGCTGATTTCCAATTATATCTGCAGCTTTTTTTGTATCGCCTGTAAGCATTACCGTTTTCTTTATACCTAATGATTTAAGAGCTTTTATAGCCGAAGCGGAATCACTTTTTACCTCATCAGAAATAGTTACGTAACCAGCATAGATATTGTCAATGGCAATATGAACTACAGATCCAAAGGTGTCAGTGTGAGAAAAGTTTATATTTTTACTAATCATAAGTTTTGAATTACCAGCAAGAATATTTTTTCCTTTAAAAGTTGCACTGACTCCTAAACCCGAAATCTCGGTATAATTTTTAATTTCATCCTTGTTTATAGGTTTATCATAATATTGTAAAATTGATTTTGCTATAGGGTGATTTGAATAAGTTTCAGCGTAGGAAACATATTGCATTAAAGTGTCTTTATCAAAACCATTAGCTGTAAAAATATCTGTAACTTTAAATATTCCTTTGGTTAATGTACCAGTTTTATCAAATACTACTATGCTGGAATTGTTTAAAGCTTCTAGATAGTTACTTCCTTTAACGAGTATACCTTTTTTTGAGGCTGCACCAATTCCACCAAAGAAACCTAAAGGTACTGAAATAACAAGAGCACATGGGCAAGATATAACAAGGAAAACCAAAGCTCTGTAAATCCAATTAGAGAAGGTAGCATCTGGTAGAATAAGTGGAGGAATTACAGCTAAGGCCAATGCTGAAAAAGTTACTACAGGTGTATAATATTTTGCGAATTTTGTTATGAAGTTTTCAGCCTTGGCTTTTTTTGAACTAGCATTTTCAACTAATTCTAAAATTTTTGATATTGAAGATTCTCCAAAACTTTTATTTACTTCAATGGTTAAAACTCCACTTGTATTTATAAAACCACCTAATACAAGACTTCCAATAGAAGCTTCTCTTGGAATTGATTCACCTGTAAGATTTGATGTGTCAAGCAAAGATGTTCCTTCTATAACTTTACCATCAAGAGGAACTTTTTCTCCAGGTTTTACAACTATTATATCGCCAACAGCCACATCATTCGGGTTAACCTTTTTTAAATCACTACCAATTTTTAAGTTTGCAAAATCGGGTTTTATATCCATTAAATCTGTTATGGATTTTCTTGATCTATCAACGGCTAAATCTTGGAAAAATTCACCTATTTCATAAAATAACATAACTGCTACGGCTTCAGGATATTGCTTAACAGCAAAGGCACCTATTGAAGCTACTGCCATTAGAAAATTTTCATCAAAAACTTCACCTTTTAAAATATTCTTAACGGATTTAATAAGAACTTCTGAACCTATTAGTAAATAAGCAACAATATATAAAACAAGTTTAAAAGTAAAATTTTCGTTTAAGAAGAAGGTAATTCCATAAATAATTGCACCAATTAAAATAAAAATTAAATCTTTCTTATCCTTTAATAAATCTAAAAATCCATTGTTTTTTTCTTCTTCTTGTGATTTTTCTGCAAAAGAGCTTCTTTCTTTAACAACTACATCTGGTTCAATGTGATTTATTATTTTTTTAGTCATACCAATGATTTTTGGGACATTCTCGGGATTTCCCATTTCAATGGTTAAAACTTTATTTACAAAATTAATGGATGCATTATCTACTCCAGATAAAATTTTTACTCTTGCTTCTATCTTTGCAGCACAATTTGCACAGCATAAACCTTCTAGAATCAATTCTTTTTTTGTGTTTTTAGCCATATATATTCCTCCTTATTATACTAGGATATTAGGTTTCTATTTTTCTGTCAGATGAGCAAGACCTTGATTAAAAATTTGTTTTACATGATCATCATCTAGTGAGTAATAAACTACTTTTCCATCTCTCCTATATTTTACAAGTTTTGCTGTCCTTAAGGTTTTTAATTGATGTGATACAGAGGATTGTTTCATTTTCAGTAATGCAGATATATCACACACGCACATTTCAGAAAGAGATAATACATGCAATATTTTAACTCTGGTTGTATCGCCAAATATTTTATACAAATCAGATAGATCGTAGAGTAGTTCCTCGTCTATCATGTGAGCTTTTACATTTTTAATTATATCAGCATGGAGTACATTACAGTTGCACACCTCTATTTTTTCATCTTCAGAAAACATTTTAATCACTCCTTATATGAATATGTGTTCATATGTTCATATGTTTATATATAATATAATACAAATTTTTTATTAAGTCAATATTAAAAGATATGGTTAGTATATGTTGATGAATATGTAAAAGGTGCTATAATTAACAAGAAATATTTTTTTCACAGGAGGTTTCAAGATGAAAAAAATGGTGATGTTATTATTGATATTAGTAGCTACCTTTGCAGCAGGTTGTTCAAAAAATGTAGCTAAGGAAAACACAGTAAATAAGACTGTATATGAGAAGACTAATGTTTCAATAAATTCAACGGAAAACAAGGTAAGTAACGAGGATTCACAGAACTATACAATAAATAACAGTAGGTATGTTGACAAAAATGTAAAAATTACCTACCCTGTAGTTTCTAATGTTCAAGATAATAATAAGCAGCAGAATATAAATAACATAATAAAGACAGAAGCACTAAAGATTATAAATATATATGGAAATGATGCAAACTTAACGATTACTCCAACTATAAAATTAAAAGGAAAACACATATTAAGTATAGAATATACAGGACTAGAATATACAAATGGTGCAGCACATACTAATAGTATATTTTATACAACAAATATTGATATGACTAAAGGGAATAAAATAATTTTAAAAGATATATTAAATATAAGTGAAGATTTAGTGACAAAAGTAAGATACGGACAATACAAAGGTGATAGTGAGACTAAAACTGCAGCTATTAGTGAAATCAAGGGTAAAGAGGATAGTGATATTATAAATGCTTTAAATAATGCTGATATTATTGGAGATATAAATTCAGAAAATGTATATTCCTATTTTACGGGAGATTCAATAGGAATAAGTATAGGGGTTTCACACGCTATTGGTGACCATGCGGAATTTGAAGTTAGATATTCAGATATTAAAAATATTTTGAATCCTAATAGTGAGTTGAGTAAATATTTTTATTAGAGGATGTGAGACAAATGAATAAAGTTAAAATGAAGGCATTAAAAAAAAGTTATGCTGTTTGCAGACTAGAAAAAGAAGAACAAATTCCAAATTGGGCTCTTAAGGGCGAATATCTATCTATAACAAAAACAGCAGACGAGTTATCAATAGTTTGTGCTGAGGAGTGTGTTCCAGAAAACATAAAGTGTGAAAAAAACTGGAGGATTTTAAAGGTGCTAGGACCTCTTGATTTTTCGCTTATTGGGATACTTTCTGATATAAGCACCACACTTGCTAATAATAATATAAGTATTTTCGCTATTTCAACTTATGACACAGATTATATTTTAATTAAAGACACAGATTTTGAAAATGGAAGCAGGTCTTTAACTCAAGCTGGTTATGAAATAGAAAGTGAAAGGAATATATAAAATATGAGATATGAAGGTATCGTTTATAGACCTCCAAGTGAAGCTAATAGTCTAATAATTCAAGTTACAATTGGATGTGCACATAATAAATGCAGCTTTTGCAGTATGTATAAAAATAAAAAATTTAGAATTAGAAGTATAGATGAAATATACGAAGATTTGGAAGATGCGAGAAAAAAGTATAAATTTGTAGAACGTATCTTTTTAGCAGATGGAGATGCATTAGTATTACCAATAAATAATCTTAGAAAAATATTAAAAAAAATACAAACACTTTTTCCAGAGTGTAAAAGGATTGGCACATATGGTACTCCAAAGGATGTATTAAGAAAATCCACTGAAGAACTTATAGAATTAAAAAACCTTGGAATAGAAATATTGTACATGGGTTTAGAAAGTGGTAGCGATATTATATTAAAAGAAATAAATAAGGGAGTTACAGCTTCACGAATAATAGAAGCTGGGCAGAAAGTGAAGAGTAGTGGGATTAAACTTTCAGTTACTTTGATTTCTGGAATAGGTGGAAAAGATAAGTATATTGAGCATGCAAAAGAGTCTGGAAAGGTTATAAGCTCCATAAATCCTGATTATATAGGTTTGCTAACGCTTATGGTTGAAAAAAACACACCAATATATGAAGAGGTTAATAGCAGAAAGTTTAAACTCTTAGGAGCAGAAGAAATAATGCTTGAGACAAAAGAACTAATCAAAAATCTTTCAGTAACTAACTGTATTTTTAGAAGTAATCATCCTTCAAACTATGTCAATATAAATGGAAAACTTCCAGAAGATAAAGAAAACATGATTAAGTTAATTGACGATATAATAGATAGCAAATGTGGGTACAGGGAAGAAAAATTTCGTATGTTATAAGCAAATGGAGGGATATACATCATTGATAATTAAAGAATTAAAAACCTTAAATAAAAATATAATTGATGAAATACGTTTAGTTGAATCTACATGCAAAGAATATGACAATTCAAAAATGTACATATATTTGGATAATGAATTTAATTTTAATAAAGATATAAAAAGCATATTTCTAATGTATGAAAATGAAAAACTTATCAGTTTACTATCAATGTTCATACCAACCAGTGAAGAAGCTGAAATTTCAGCATACACACTTCCTAGTTATCGAGGTAAAGGATGTTTTAAACATTTGTTTAATGCTGCAATAGATGAACTAAAAAAATATAAAATAAATGATATTTTATTAACTAGTGAGAGTTCATCTAAAATAGGAAGTGAAATAATAAATAAATTAGGTGGAAAATACGACTTTAGTGAGTATGTAATGAGATTCAATGTAGAAAGGTTTTCTTTCGATAAAAATAAATGCTTATCGAAATTGTGTATCCCAGTTATTGAAGATGTCGAGATTTTAACAGATATAAGTCAGAAGACATTTAAAGAAAACTATGAGGATGCGAAAAGTATGTTAAAAAATACCTTTGAATCAAAGGATAGAAAACAATATGCATTAAAGTTAGAAAATGAATTTGTCGGCATTGGATCTACAAGTTTTGACGGAACTGAAACTTCAATTTATGGTTTGGGGATTTTACCTAAATGTCAGGGGCGAGGTTTAGGCAAAGAATTATTGCTATGGATATTAAATGATTTAATTCAGAAAGATAAAAGAAATATAACGCTTGAGGTGGATAGCAGTAATAATAAAGCATTTAATTTATATAAAAAAAATTGTTTTCAAGTTGAAATAGCAATGGACTATTATAGAATGAAACTAAGAAATCGTTAACCAGTGACATAGCAGCTGTTATCTCCCAATTTTAAGAAGATGGGAGTGTTACGGATGGTAGTCATGGGATAAATTATAAAAGTAAAAAGACATTCTAAATACTAGAATGTCTTTTATGGTTGCGGGAGCAGGACTTGAACCTACGACCTTCGGGTTATGAGCCCGACGAGCTGCCAACTGCTCCATCCCGCGATATTTAATTGATTAAGGTTTTCCTTAACCTGCTCTGTAAGTATAATCTATATAAACATATAAGTCAATGAAAACATTTATATATTCCAAATATTTAATATTAAGTTATAATGTTATATGTAGAGAAATGGCAAAAGGAAGCTTTGCTTTATAAAAAAGGGGTTGGTATTTTTGAGTGAACAAAACATAATAGAAAAAACAAAGAAAATGAATACAGTAGATTCAATAAATAGAGAACTACTAAAACTTGGTATTAATAAAAACGATATCATATTAGTACATTCTTCATTATCAAGTATTGGATGGACTTGCGGAGGTGTACAGGCAGTAATAATGGCACTTTTAAAATCGGTAGGAGATAGCGGAACTATTGTAATGCCAGCACATAGTGGAGATATATCAGATCCAGCTAATTGGGAGAATCCACCTGTACCAAAGGAATGGATAGATAAAATATATGAAAGTATGCCAGCCTTTGATGTTAACATAACACCAACAAGGGGTATGGGAAGTATTGCAGAACTTTTTAGAACTTTACCAAATACAAAAAGATCTAATCATCCACAGGTTTCGTTTTCTGCAAATGGTAAATATGCCGAGGATGTTACTAAGGAACATAAGTTAACACCTCAATTTGGGATAAACACTCCATTAGGTAAGATGTATGAATTAAATGCAAAAGTACTTTTACTTGGGGTTGGATATGATTCATGTACAAGTTTTCATTTAGCTGAGGTTTTAACTAACAAAATGGAAAAAACAAAAAACGGAACTGTAGTAATGGAAGATGGAAATAGAGTTTGGAAATGGTTTGAGGATTTTGAATACGATTCAGATATGGATTTTCAAAAGCTTGGTGAGGATTTTGAAAAAACGGGAAATGTTAACATTGGAATGGTAGGAAATGCAACTTGCAAATTATTTAATATGAAAACAGGTGTGGATTTTGCAAAAATGTGGCTTTTAAATAACAGATTTAAAGATAAGTAAGGGGATATATTATGGAAAATAACAAACTTCGTATTGGAATAATAGGACTTGGGGACATTGCACAAAAAGTATATTTGCCATTTCTTTCAAAAGAAAAAAATTGGTCTATAGTAGGAGCTTTTTCGCCAACAGAGTCAAAGAGAAGAAAAATTTGCATGGACTATAGAATTAAAGACTTTTCAAATTTAGATGATTTAATCGAAGTTAGTGATGCCGTTTTTGTTCACAGTTCAACAGTTTCACATTTTGAGATTGTAGAGAAAGCTTTAAAAAAGGGAAAAGATGTGTATGTGGACAAACCATTAGGTGCAACTATTGAAGAGGCTGAAAAATTAGCTGAATTAAGTGAAAGATTAGGAAGAAAGCTTATGGTTGGGTTTAATCGAAGATTTGCACCAATGTATGTAAAGGCCAAGGAACAATCACAAAATTTAGCTTGGGCACGTATTGAAAAACATAGACTTAATTCAATTAGAGAAGTTGATTTTAGATTTACAATGTATGATGATTATATTCATTTGGTTGATACAGCGAGATGGCTTGGTGAACCTATAAATTCAATAAGTGGTAGAATAAAGTTAGGCAATAAGGATGAATTGATTTTTGCTCATCATGACTATGCAACAAAAAATAACAGCCATATATTTATTGGCATGCACAGAAAAGCAGGTACAAATTTAGAACAAATTGAACTTGTAAATGAAAATTCAATAATTAGAGTTAAAAATATGGAGACAATGGAAGTTGAAAACAATGGACAAGTTATAACAACAATGTCAGGTTCGTGGGATACAATATTAAAACGAAGAGGGTTTGAAGATACGATAATGCATTTTATAAATTCAATCTTAGGGGATACAAAACCTTTAATTGATGGAGAGGAGGCTTTTAAGACACAAAAACTTGTTCATGATATGATGGTATAATATATATGGAGGTGTATAAATATGAAAATTGCAGTAGCAAGTGATCATGCTGGATATTCTTTAAAAGAAGAAGTGAAAGCGTATTTAGAAAGTGAAGGACATGAGGTTCTAGAATTTGGAACAAAGAGTGAAGAGGCATGTGATTTATCAGATTTTATTTATCCAGCGTCAATAGCTGTGGCAGAAGGAAAAGCTGACAGAGGAATATTTATTGATGGAGTTGGATATGGTAGTGCATTAATTGCAAATAAAATATATGGCTTAAATGCAGCGGTTTGTCAGGATCCATTTTGTGCATCACTTGCACGTAAGCATTCTAACACAAATGTGCTTTGCATTGGGGCTAAGATAATAGGTTCTGCAATAGCAATGGAAATTGTAAAAGTATGGTTAACTACAGATTTCCTTAAGGATATTGAAAAATACAAAAGGCGCGTTGATAAAGTAAATGAGATATCAGAAAAGCATTTAAAAAAATTATAAGGACAAACTAAGAAAGTGGATGATTAAAAAATGAATCATCCACTTTAATTTAATATTTACTTAAAACGTCTTCAATCATTTTTATTTGATTGGATTTATTATCGATAATCTCAGACAGTAGTCTGTAAGTTATTGTATTAATATCATCTTTTCCAACTACAAATCTACCTTTAATATCTAATAAAAGAGATAACATATCATTTTCCAAATCTAATGAAAATTTTAAATAATCTTTAATGTTGTGGATTTTTACAGAATAAGTTCTTCTATTGAATTCATTAATTAAAAAAGACATTTTGTCATATATCTGAAAATCAATGTCTTCGACATTTTCATGACCAATTTTATTTTTTAATTCTTTATAATAGTTTATTGTTTTGTCATTTCGTGTTATAAAAACTTTTGACATAATGTTTATGGGAGGAAAGTTTTTATTGTCTTTATCTATATTTTCATATAAAGTTTTCTTTTTAATAGCAATAGCAATAGCTTTGTCAATTAGGTCCATAACGTTGTAGCCCATAGATTCTGTCTCCTTAAATTTAGGTATAAATATTATTAAATCAATGTAATTGTTAATATTGTAAATGTAATAAATTAAGATTAGATTAAAATTATTGTGTAGCTAAATAAGCAATTACTTATTCAACTACATAATAATATCATAAGTATAATTAAATGTGTACAGTATAAAATGGTAACAGTCACCTTGGTTCTGTAACTAATATTGCTTCAAGTGGTTTGGAACCACCTGCAGGATCTCCAACAGCGTAAATTGTATAATAAGTATTAGGCAAAAGTTCTATTCCAGAAAGAGAGAGCACAATGTTGTTTGTACCTGTGGGGATAACATTAAAAGCATATGTGCCAGAAGGAATACAGGCATAGTCTGTAATGTCTTTAAAACCAACGTTATTAAATACTTTTACACCATTTGAAAGTGTTACGTCAACTGCTGGTGCAGTAGGTGATAGATGAATAAATCTTATGCAAGCTTTTCCAAAATTTTGTGCACTAATTGGTTCAGGAATTGTATATAGACTTATATCAGGAAGTTTTCCAATGACGGCTACATTAAATATGCTATTAGCAGGAATATATACATCTGTAGACAAAACTGGATTAGTAGTTTGACCTGTAGGATAAACTTTAATATTATAATTCCCAGGCAAAACAGGGATGTATTTTGACAACTCTTTATAAGAAAGATTTGTAACTAAAAGACTATCGTTGGCATAGACATCAACAGCAGGTGCATTAGGTGAGGCATGGAACACTCTAATATAAGAATTTGGCTCTTCAGCTCTATATGGATCTTCACTCATTGCTTCATATGGACAATAAAACATAATTTTAACTCCTCTTTATTTTTAACCATTACTATAATATGACTGGAAGTCTGAATTGTGTACATAAAAATAAGTCACCATAAAATGGTGACAAATAGGATTATTTAATTATATTTACTTTGTTTTCTTTTCGTGCAGGAGCTTTAGTAGTTTCAGAAGCAGCATAACCTATAGCTATGGAATTTATTGGAGTGTATCCTTCAGGTATACCAAGTTCATTTTTTAATGCTTCATTGTTACCATTTCCAAATATATAAGGCATACTTCCTATCCAACATGTACCAAGACCTAAAGCCTTTGCAGCTAGTAAAATGTTTTCAGTTGCAGCACTGCAGTCAGCTTCCGGATTAGCAGCTTTAGTATCACCAGATATTATTATGGCTGTTGGGGCATTGTAAAACACTTTATATTTTTCGTTATTAGCCATAGCTTTTAATTGATCAACACCAGATTTAAGAAAAGTTTCTTTGGCGGTTTGTGTAAAGTTTTCAAGTACCTTACCATTTTGGATAACGGTAAAATGCCAAGATTGTTGATTAATAGCACTAGGTGCATATAATCCAGCTTCTAAAACCTCTTGCAATTCCTCATCTTTAATTTGTTCATCTTTAAAAACTCTAACACTTCTTCTTTCTTTTATAGTATTTAATACTTCATTCATAAAATTCAGTCCCTTCTTAATGTATAAATAATTGTGCTTAATTTAATTGCATATTGATTATATAGCTATTTGGAGATAAAATGAAGTAAGCACTTTTATGTAAGTAAGTAACTTTATAGTAAGTTTAAACTCACTTATTGTAAAGGGGGTAATAATGTTGAGAAAAGTTGTTGACAAATAATATGAAAGGAGCTATTATAAATGTATAGTAAACGCTTTCAAATAAATATAGTGATTGTTACTGATTCGATCAGGCGAGACCTTAACTATTGAAAAGAGGCATTTTTGTTTCTTTTGAACAGTTAGGGTTTTTATTCTCTAAAATAGGATAATACAATAAATGAGGGGATAAGTATGATAATACAAAAGATATTTAATAATAATGCCATAGTAGCTAAGGAGTCAGACAAACATGAATTTGTTGTTATGGGACGAGGAATTGGATTCAAAAAGAATGTTGGGGAAAAGGTAGAGGAAAATTTAATAGAAAAAACTTTTATTCTTAAGCAAAAAGATGCTTCAGAGAAGTTCAAATTACTATTAGAAGATATTCCTGCAGAACATGTCTCAATTTGCTATGACATTATTGAATATGCAAAAAATATATTAGGTGTAGAACTTAATGACTATATATATGTAACCCTTACGGATCATATCAGCAATGTATTGAAGATGTTTGATGAAGGTTTTAATACTCCTAACATACTAATTTGGGAAATTAAAAAGTTTTATCCTAAAGAGTTTAGAGTTGGATTAAAAGCACTAGAATTTATTGAAAATGAAACAAGTAAAAAATTGCCGGAGGATGAGGCTGGAAACATAGCACTGCATTTAATAAATGCACAAGGTAAAAATAATAGTAGTAAAGTAGAAGATGTTGTCCACCAAACAAAAATGGTACAAGATATTTTAAATATTGTAAAATATACATACAATATTTCACTGGATGAAAAATCAATTAGTTATGAAAGATTTGTTACACATTTAAGATTCTTTTTTCAAAGGATGGATAATGTAGAAAAAGCAGAAAATAGAGAAAATGAAGATGACTTTTTGTTAAAACAAGTTAAAGAAAAGTATAAAGAAGCTTATAAATGTATGCTTAAAATAGAAAAATATTTAGAAAAAAAGTTATCAGATGAAGAACAATTATATTTAACAATTCATATTCAACGTGTCACTCAAAGGTAAGCTTATTGCTTATTGATATTGATTAGGTAATAAAGATAAAAAAAGTATAAATAAGTTTATAAAACTATTGACAATAAATCAAAAAAAATATATTATAAGCATGTAAACTAAACGATTACAATTGAATATTGGGATTGTTACTGATTCGATCAGGCGAGACCTTAATTAATGAGAAGAAATAAAAATTATTTCTTTTGATTAATTGAGGTCTTCATTGTTTAAATCAAAAAAATATCCTTTAGGTTGTTACTGGTAAAGCAGGCGAGACTAAAATATATATAGTAAAGTTGTATTTTGTACACTTTCCTTATATACGTTTTGTCTCGCTTTTTTTATAAATGCAATTATAAATATAAAATTATAAAAGGGAGATGTGGAAAATGAAATACGAAAAGTTAGCAAAGGACATAATCCAAAATGTTGGTGGAAAAGAAAATGTTAATAGTTTAACTCATTGTGTTACACGTTTACGTTTTAAATTAAAAGATGAAAACAAAGCAAATACTGAAGTTTTGAAAAACATGGATGGTGTTGTAACTGTTATCAAAAGTGGAGGGCAATATCAGGTAGTCATTGGTAATCATGTTCCTGATGTTTATGATGATGTTGTTACAATAGGCGGTTTTGCAGGTGCTTCAGAATCAGCAGAATCAGGTGAAAAAGTAAATGCTCTTAATAAATTTATTGATATTATTTCAGGTGTATTTACACCAATCCTTGGAGCAATGTGTGCAACAGGTATGATAAAAGGTCTGGCTGCACTTCTAGTGGCATTAAAGGTACTTACAAGTACATCAGGTACTTATCAGATTTTGTATGGAATAGGCGATTCACTCTTTTATTTCTTCCCAATCATTCTAGGATATACAGCTGCTAAGAAATTTAAACTTAATGAAGTTGTTGGTATGACCATAGGTGCAGCACTAGTATATCCAGCAATAGCTAATTTAACAGCTGGTAAACCATTGTATACGGTATTTAATGGCAGTGTACTACAATCATCTGTATATTTAACCTTTTTAGGAATTCCAGTTATATTAATGAGTTATTCATCAAGTGTTATTCCTATTGTGTTATCAGCATATGTAGGTTCTAAGATAGAAAAAGGTTTTAAGAAGATAGTGCCAGATGTAGTTAAAACATTTTTAGTTCCATTTTGTACATTACTAGTTACTGTTCCACTAGCATTTATAATAATTGGGCCAGTTGCAACTTGGGCAGGAAAATTAATAGGAGCAGGTACGTTAGCTATATACAGCTTAAGTCCAATTATTGCAGGCTTATTTGTAGGAGCATTTTGGCAAGTATTTGTTATATTTGGATTACATTGGGGATTAGTTCCTATAATGCTAAACAATATAGCCGTATTACACTATGATCCAGTAATTGCTACATTTTTCGCCGCTTCATTTGCTCAAACTGGTGTAGTATTAGCAGTTTTAATTAGAACAAAGAATAAAAAATTAAAATCAATAGCATTCCCAGCATTTATTTCAGGAATATTCGGGGTTACAGAACCAGCTATCTATGGTGTAACATTGCCACGTAAAAAACCATTTATAATAAGTTGTATTGGAGCTTCAATAGGTGGAGGGATATTGGGAGCCATGGGAAGTAAAATGTACATGCTTGGTGGCTTTGGTATATTTGGAATACCTAGTTTTGTTGGAAAAAATGGTTTTGATAGAGGATTTTATGGATCAATTGTATCTATTATAGTAAGTTTTATTTTTGGATTTGTAATAATGTTTGTTGTAGGACTCGGTGATGAAAAAATAAGTGAGGAACTTAAAGAAGAAAAAAAGGAAGAATTAGTTAAACAAGAAACATTAGTTAGTCCATTAAAAGGTGAAGTTAAAGCTTTAGCTGAAGTTGAAGATGAAGCATTTTCAAAAGGCGCATTGGGAAAGGGAATTGCAATTGAACCAACAGAAGGAAAAGTTGTTTCTCCAGTAGATGGTGTGTTAACGACTCTATTCCCAACAGGTCATGCACTTGGAATTACTAGTGATAAAGGGGCAGAAATATTGATTCACATTGGCATGGATACCGTAGAGCTAGAAGGAAAGTATTTTACTGCTAAAGTAAAACAAGGTGAGAAAGTTACTAAAGGTCAGTTATTATTAGAATTTAATGTGGCTGCAATAAAGGATGAGGGGTATTCATTAACAACACCTATAGTAATTACTAATTCAGGTAGTTACTTAGATGTTATTGAAACAGATAAAAAGACTGTTGATTACAAAGATGACTTGCTAATAGTAATGATTTAGGCATATTCTAATAAATACAATGAGGGAGGAGAAAGGTATGAAAAATAAATTTCAAGAAGGTTTTTTATGGGGAGGAGCAGTTGCTGCAAACCAATGTGAAGGAGCATGGAATGTAGGTGGAAAAGGTATTAGTACTGCAGACGTTGCTACAGGAGGTGCTGTAGATAAAAAACGTGAATATACTGATGGTATTGTAGAAGGACAATATTACCCTTCACATAAAGCTATTGATTTTTATCATCATTATAAAGAAGACATTGCATTATTAGCTGAAATGGGTTTTAAATGTTTTCGTACATCAATAGCTTGGACAAGAATATTTCCAATTGGAGATGAAGCACAGCCAAATGAAGAAGGGTTAAAATTTTATGATGATTTATTTGATGAATGTTTAAAATACGGAATTGAACCAGTTGTTACAATTTCTCACTATGAAATGCCCTATGGACTAGTTGAAAAATATGGTTCATGGAGGAATCGTAAGTTGGTAGATTTCTATTTAAATTACTGCAAGGCAATATTTAACCGTTATAAAAATAAGGTTAAATATTGGATGACTTTTAACGAAATAAACGTTATAACATTACATCCATTTATACCAGCTGGAATAAAATTTAAAGATGGAGAAAATGAAGAACAAGTTTGTTATCAAGCAGCTCACCATCAATTTATAGCAAGTGCAAAGGCTGTAAAACTTGGGCATGAAATAAACCCTGATTTTAAAATTGGTTGTATGATTCTTTATCCACTAACCTATGCAGAAACTTGTAATCCAAAAGATGTGCAAACAGCTAATGAAACTATGAATAAACATTATTTATTTACAGATATACAAGTAAGAGGTTATTATCCAAACAATATGAAGTGTTATTTTGAAAGAAATAATATCAATATAAAAATAGAGAATGGTGATGATAAGATATTAAGAGATGGCACAGTTGATTATATAGGATTTAGTTATTATATGTCACTAGTAGTTAGCTCTAAACCATCAGAGGATACTTCTACAGCTGGAAACATGTTAGGAGGAATAAGAAATCCTTATTTACAAGCATCTGATTGGGGATGGCAAATTGACCCAGAGGGACTTAGGATTTCTTTGAACAATTTATATGATAGGTATCAAAAGCCATTATTTGTTGTTGAAAATGGACTAGGTGCTGTAGATAATAAGGAGGAAGATGGATCAGTTAATGACGATTACAGAATTGATTACCTTAGAAGGCATATAGTTGAAATGAAGAAGGCAGTAACAATTGATGGAGTTGATCTTATGGGTTATACACCTTGGGGTTGTATTGACTTAATTAGTGCCTCCACGGGTGAAATGAAAAAACGTTATGGCTTCATATATGTTGACAAAGAAAATGATGGAAGTGGGACTTTAGAGAGAGCTAGGAAAAAGAGTTTTTATTGGTATAAAGATGTAATAAGAACAAATGGAGAAAAATTATAATAAAGTTTGATATAAAACTGCACTGGGTGTTCTTATACATTAGTGCAGTTTTTATTTAGCTTTCTTTATTTATAAAACTCTTTATTTATTAATGGATATATATTATAATATCATTGAACGAATGATAGTTGTAAATAATAAAAAAATGTTCGTAAAAAAATAATAAGGAGAATCTTAAATGAACGATAAGGTTAGAAGAATATTTGTAGAGAAAAAGAAAGGCTTTGACGTGGAAGCCTCGGAATTATTCAATGATATTAAAGAAAACCTTAATATTGAAGGACTAAAAAACCTAAGAATATTAAACCGTTATGATGTCTTCGAAATTTCAGATGAAGAATGGGAAAATGCTAAAAAAATAATATTTTCAGAACCAGTAGTTGATAACATATATGATGAAGAATTAGAAATTGGTGAAAATAGTAAGAGTTTTGCAGTTGAATTTTTACCAGGACAATACGATCAAAGAGCTGATTCAGCTGCTCAATGTATTAAAATATTATCACAAAATGAGAAATCTAATGTGGCAAGTGCAAAGCAATATATATTAGATGGGGACATATCTAAAGAGGATTTAGAAAAAATAAAAAAATATTGCATAAATCCAGTAGATTCAAGAGAAGCTCTTTTCGAAAAACCAAAAACTTTAGAAAATCAAGTTGAATTACCTAGTGATGTTAAAATATTAAATGATTTTATAGAAATGAACGAAGAAAAGCTTGAAGAATTCCGATTAGAGGAAGGTCTTGCAATGAGCTTTGATGATATTAAATTTTGTCAAAAATATTTCAAAGATGAAGAGAAAAGAAACCCTAGTTATACAGAAATAAAAGTTATAGATACTTATTGGTCTGATCACTGTAGGCATACAACTTTTGCAACAGAAATAGAAAATGTAAAATTTGAAGTCGGTAATTACAATAAAGCAGTTGCTAAGGTATATGAAGACTATATAGCTGTAAGAAAAGATGTATATAAAGATGAAAAAAGAGAAATTTGTCTTATGGATATAGCTCTTATGGCAATGAAAGAAATAAAGAAAAATGGAAAACTTAAAGATCTTGATACTTCTGATGAAATAAATGCATGTAGTATTGAAACTGAAGTTCTTATAAATGGCAAAAAAGAAAAATGGCTTATTATGTTTAAAAATGAAACACATAACCATCCTACAGAAATCGAACCTTTTGGTGGTGCAGCCACATGTATTGGTGGATGTATAAGAGATCCACTTTCGGGTAGAGTATATGTTTATCAAGCTATGAGAGTAACAGGTAGTGCAGATCCAAGAAGAAAAATTGAAGATACTATACCAGGAAGATTGCCTCAAAGAAAAATTACAACAGGTGCGGCTCATGGATATAGTTCTTATGGTAATCAGATAGGACTTGCAACAGGACAGGTTTCAGAAGTATATCATGAAGGATATGCAGCTAAGAGAATGGAAGTAGGTGCGGTTATTGGAGCAGCGCCTAAAAAGAATGTAGTAAGAAAGAAACCAGAAGCTGGAGATATAATAGTGCTTCTTGGTGGTAGAACAGGCAGAGACGGATGTGGTGGTGCAACAGGATCATCTAAAGAACATAATGAAGAATCTCTACTTACTTGTGGCGCAGAAGTTCAAAAGGGAAATGCGCCTACAGAAAGAAAAATTCAAAGACTTTTTAGAAATCCAGAAGCAAGCACATTGATTAAAAAATGTAATGACTTTGGAGCTGGCGGAGTTTCGGTAGCAATTGGAGAACTTAGTGATGGATTAGAAATTAATTTAGATTTAGTTACTAAAAAATACGAAGGACTTGATGGAACAGAACTTGCTATTTCAGAATCACAGGAAAGAATGGCAGTAGTTGTCTCTAAGGAAGATGCCGATAAATTTATAGAACTTTCACTTAATGAAAATTTAGAAGCAAAAAAAGTAGCTGTTGTAACAGAAGAACCTAGATTAAAATTAAAGTGGAGAGATAAATACATTGTAGATATAAGCAGAGCTTTTCTTGATACAAATGGTATAAGACAAAAAGTTGATATATTTGTTAAAGAACCAGATAAAGCAAAAGATTACTTTAAAGCACAAGGTGATGTTAAGAATATAAAGGATAAAATTCTAGACACTTTAAAAGATTTAAATGTTTGTAGCCAAAAAGGATTAGGTGAAAGATTTGATAGTACAATTGGAGCGAATAGTGTACTTTCACCATTTGGTGGTAAATATCAAATGACACCTGCAGAAGCAATGGCTGCTAAACTTCCAGTTTTAAATGGTGAAACGGAAACGGCAACTTTAATGACTTATGGATTTAATCCTAATCTTGCATCTTGGAGCCCCTTCCATGGAGCCTTATATGCTGTGATAGAATCAGTTTCAAAGATAGTGGCATGTGGTGGAGATTTTAGTAGTGTAAGACTTACTTTTCAGGAATATTTTGAAAGACTAAATAAAGAAGCAGAAAGATGGGGAAAACCTTTCTCAGCTTTACTTGGAGCTTTTTATGCACAGAGAATGCTTGAGATACCAGCTATAGGTGGAAAAGACAGTATGTCAGGTACATTTAAGGACATGGATGTTCCACCAACGCTTGTAAGTTTTGCAGTAAACATAGTCAATGCGAACAATGTTATATCACAGGAATTTAAAAAAATAGGAAGTAAGGTAATTGTGATTCCTGTAATAAGAGATGAAGATGAACTTCCTGATTTTAAATTATTAAAGGATGGATATAATAAAGTAAACAAATTAATATCAGAGAAAAAAGTTTGTGCTTCATATACTGTTAAACAAGGTGGAATTGTAGAAGCTATAGGAAAAATGTCTTTTGGAAACAAAATTGGTGTTACCATTAATGCTAATGTTAAAGAAGAGCTTCTTTTTTCACCTGACTTTGGATCAATTGTTCTAGAAATAGCTGAAGGTGAAAATATAAGTGAAATTATGGGGGACACAAAGTATATTGAACTTGGCTTCACTAATGATAAGGAAGACATTATCTATAAAGATGTACGTCTTTCTATAGATGAACTTTTAAATTCTTGGACTGAACCGTTGGAGACAATATTCCCAACTAAAGCTGCAGTTAGTGATAAAAATATTATAACTAAAGAATGGAATATAAGAAACAGAAAAGCACCAGCAATAAAAATTGCAAAACCAAGAGTGTTCATTCCTGTTTTTCCTGGAACAAACTGTGAATATGACTCAGAAAAGGCATTTATAAAAGCTGGAGCTGAATGCAAGGTTATGGTCCTTAAGAATTTAGACTCAAAACTTATTGAGGAATCAGTAGATTATATGGCAAGAGAAATTGAAAAATCACAAATTATAATGCTTCCGGGAGGATTTAGTGCAGGTGATGAACCTGATGGATCAGGAAAGTTTATTGCAGCAGTTTTAAGAAATCCTAAGGTTTCAGAAAGCATAATGAAGCTTTTAAAACAAAGAGACGGATTAATGCTAGGAATATGCAATGGCTTCCAGGCACTTATAAAACTAGGATTAGTTCCATTTGGAGAAATTAGAGATATTGATGAGAACTGCCCTACATTAACTTATAACAACATAGGAAGACACGTATCGACTGTGGTAAATACTAAGATTATATCAACAAAATCACCTTGGCTTTTAGGGGTAAATACTGGGGATATACATTCTATTCCAGTATCTCATGGAGAAGGAAGATTTGTTGGAAAAGAAGAAGTTATAAGAGGTCTATTTGAAAACGGACAGGTTGCAACTCAATATGTAGACTTTAAGGGTAATCCAACCTTTGATATTGAATTTAACCCAAATGGTTCTATGTTTGCAGTAGAAGGTATAACAAGTCCAGATGGAAGAGTTTTAGGTAAGATGGCACACAGTGAGAGAATCGGAAAAAATGTTGGAATTAATATTCCTGGAAACAAAGATCAAAAGATATTTGAATCAGGAGTAAGATATTTTAAATAATCAACGTAACATTCGTGATTCCAACAAAATACACTTAAATTTTGATAAAAATACGAACTAAAAATTGATAATATCATAAAATATACGTGTATACACGAATGCTATGATGAATTAAGTCGTAATCGTATTGACTTTTAAAAATCCTAATGTTAGTATTTACTTACGACGAATTGAAAATAAAATATGTATCCGTATAATCCTGATAATTGGTTCGGGAGTTTCTACAGAAAGCCGTAAACTTTCTCACTATGGGTAAATTTATAATATAATAGAGTTAAAATTTTTTAACTCTATTAGTTAAGAACTCTGCAGAGATGAATTTACTCATGATTTTTTGCAGAGTTTTTTAAATTTAAGGAGGTATTTTTAATGAAGGTTGCAATCATTTTTGGAAGTAAATCAGATGTAGATAAAATGAAAGGAGCTGCAAACGCACTTAAGGAATTTGGAGTTGAGTATAGTGCGCACATTTTATCAGCACATAGAGTTCCAGAAAAATTGGTGGAAGTAATTGATAAACTAGAAGATGAAGGTTATGAATGTATTATTGCAGGGGCTGGACTTGCAGCTCATCTACCAGGCGTAATTGCCTCTCATACAACACTGCCAGTTATAGGAGTTCCTATAAATGCTGCACTAAATGGAATGGACTCACTTCTAGCTATAGTCCAAATGCCAAAATCAATTCCAGTTGCTACAGTTGGAATAAACAACAGTTATAATGCAGGCATGTTAGCAGTTCAAATGTTATCCTTAAAGTATCCTGAAATAAAAGAAAAATTAAATTTATATAGAAAAAACATGAAAAGTAAATTTATAAGTGAAAATGAAGAAGGAGTGGAATTATAATGGAAAAAAAGGAATTATTATACGAAGGAAAAGCTAAAAAGGTTTATGCTACAGATAAGGCAGATGAGGTTGTAGTTTATTATAAGGATGATGCTACAGCATTTAACGGAGTAAAAAAAGGACAAATTGAAGACAAAGGTCAATTAAACAACAGCATAACTTCAATGTTATTTGAACTTGTAGAAAAACATGGAGTAAAAACACACTTTATTGAAAAACTAAATGAAAGAGAACAACTTTGCAAAAAAGTTGATATAGTTCCAGTTGAAGTAATAGTAAGGAACGTAGCAGCAGGAAGTATGGCTAAAAGACTTGGACTTGAAGAAGGAAGTCCTTTAAAGACAACAGTATTCGAAATATGTTATAAAAATGATGATTATGATGATCCACTAATAAATGATACGCATGCAGTAGCTATTGGTCTTAGTACTTTTGAAGAATTAAAGACAATATATGCAATGACTGATAAAGTAAATGAAATACTTAAAGAGTTTTTCTTAAAACAAGGAATTAAACTTATTGATTTTAAATTAGAATTTGGTAGATACAATGGTGAAATATTATTAGCAGATGAAATATCACCAGATACTTGCAGACTATGGGATGTTAATACTAATGAAAAATTGGATAAAGACAGATTTAGAAGAGATATGGGTAATGTAAAGGAAGCATACGTTGAGATACTAAATAGAATAGCAGGGAAATAATTTTTTAAGAGAGGGAGTTTACCGTGATAGATTTCGAACAAGATAAATTTAAAGAAGAATGTGGCGTCTTCGGTATTTTTTCAAAAACTAATATTGATGTAGCACATTTGACATATTATGGACTATATGCTCTTCAACACAGAGGACAAGAGAGTGCAGGAATTGCGGTATGTAATGAAGGAGAAATTAATCTTCATAAAGGCATGGGGCTTGTAACAGATGTATTTGATACTGAAATACTAGATAAAATGCCTGGAAATGCTGCAATTGGACACGTAAGATATTCCACAACAGGTGGAAGTAATGTTGTCAATGCACAACCTATTTTCAGCAAATTTAAATTAGGTTCCATTTCTATTGCTCATAACGGAAATCTAGTTAATGCAGATGTTGTAAGAGAACTACTTCAGGATGGTGGAACAGTTTTTCAAACTTCGATAGATACTGAAGTTATATTAAACCTTATAGCAAGAAATGCTAAAAAAGGTATAGAAAATGCTGTTGCAGATACTATTCAAGCAATAAAAGGTTCATATGCAATTGTAATCTTAACAAATGACAAATTGATTGGTGTTAGAGATCCTAACGGTATACGCCCTCTTTGTATAGGTAAATTTGAAGACAGTTATGTTATGTGCTCAGAAAGCTGTGCACTCGATGCAATCGGAGCTGAATTTGTAAGGGATGTTGATCCTGGTGAAATAGTAATAATAGATAAAGAAGGAATTAGAAGCATAAATTTTGCAGAAAAAACAAAGTGTGAAACTTGTGTGTTTGAATATATATATTTTGCAAGACCAGATAGTGTTATTGACGGAATAAGTGTTTATAACTCAAGAGAACTTGCTGGAGAACAGCTTTTTAAAGAGTCACCTGTGGATGCAGACATAGTAATAGGGGTACCTGATTCAGGGCTCGCAGCAGCGGCTGGTTACGCTAAAGCATCTGGAATACCTTATGGTATAGGACTTATAAAAAATAGATATGTAGGAAGAACCTTTATTGCACCTACTCAAGAATTAAGGGAAAAGGCCGTATCTGTAAAGTTAAATCCTTTAAAAGTCAATATTGAAGGAAAAAGAGTTGTTATTATTGATGATTCAATAGTTAGGGGAACTACAAGTAAAAAACTTGTGGATTTACTTAGAAAAGCAGGAGCTAAAGAAATTCACTTTAGAGTTTCATCACCAATAGTAAAATTTCCATGTTATTTTGGAATAAACATTTCATATAGAAGTGAACTTATAGGGGCACAAAAAACAGTGGATGAAATAAGAGATTATATAGGTGCAGATAGCCTTGGATATCTAAGTATAGGATCACTTTTAAAAACTTTAGGCGAAGATAAAAAGTTTTGTCTTGGATGCTTAAAGGGAGTGTACCCAATTTCAGCACCAATGGAAGTTGATAAGGATAGATTTGAAGTATAAAATTTTTGAAAGGTTGTGTACTAATGGTAACTTATAAAGATGCTGGCGTTAATATAGAAGAGGGCTATGAAACAGTAAGTAAAATAAAAAAATATGCTAAAGAAACATACAATGATGGAGTTTTAAATAATCTCGGAAGCTTTGCAGGAATGTTTGCTATGGGGAATTACAAAAATCCTATACTTGTATCTGGTACTGATGGTGTTGGAACAAAACTTGCAATAGCATTTAAAATGAAAAAGTATGACACCGTTGGTATTGATTGTGTTGCTATGTGTGTTAACGATATTTTGTGTCATGGTGCAAAACCACTTTTTTTTCTTGATTATATGGCGTGTGGAAAGCTTGATTCTGAAACTGCTTCTCAAATTGTTAAAGGTGTATCAGAAGGGTGTCTTCAATCTGGTAGCGCACTTATAGGTGGAGAAACAGCAGAAATGCCAGGTTTTTATAAAGACGGTGATTATGATTTAGCTGGGTTTTCAGTAGGAGTAGTTGAAAGAGATGAGATTATAGACGGAAGTAAAATTCAAGATAATGATGTACTTATAGGAATAACATCTTCAGGTGTTCATAGTAATGGATTCTCATTAGTTAGAAAGTTGATTCCAGATATAGATATAGATTTTAATGGTAAAACAATTGGGGAAGTACTTCTTACTCCAACAAAAATTTATGTAAAGCCTGTATTGAAACTTATGGAGAAGTTCGAGATAAGAGGTATGGCACATGTAACTGGTGGTGGATTTTACGAAAACATACCAAGAATGTTTAAAGGAGATTTTACAGCTGTTATAAACAAAGATAGTTATGAAATACCTGAAATATTTAAATATCTTATGTCTCTTGGAGTAAAAGAAGAAGATATGTACAATACTTTTAATATGGGTATTGGATTTGTGTTATGCGTAAAAAAGGAAGACAAAGATTTAGTATTAGATGCTTTAAAAGAATTAGGAGAAGAAGCCTTTGAAATTGGTTATGTGAGGGCAGGAGGCAAAGGTGTATGTTTAAAATAGGAGTGCTAATTTCAGGTGGCGGCACCAATTTACAATCAATAATTGACAATGTAAATTCTGGATATTTAGATTGCAAAATTGAAATAGTGATTAGTGACAGTGAAAACGCTTATGGAATTGAAAGAGCTAGAAAAAGCGGCATAGATGCAGTAGCCTTACCTAAAAAACAATATGGAGATGCACTTTCAGATGAAATTTTAAAAATAGTAAGTGAAAGAAAAGTTGATTTAATTGTAACAGCGGGTTTCCTTTCTATTTTAAAGGGAGAACTTCTAAAAAAATATAAAAATAAGATAATTAATATTCATCCATCTTTAATACCATCATTTTGTGGAAAAGGTATGTATGGCTTAAATGTTCATAAAGCTGCTATAAATTATGGTGTTAAAACTTCAGGATGTACAGTACATTTTGTAGATGAGGGAACAGATACAGGACCAATAATTATACAAAAGGCTGTACCTGTTTTTTCTGATGATACTGCAGAGATTTTGCAAAAAAGAGTATTAGATAAAGAACATGAAGCACTTCCAGAAGCCATTAAACTTATTGCAGAAGATAAGCTTGAAGTTCATGACAGAAGAGTACTTATTAAGTAATCTAGGAGGAAATAAATAATGATAAAAAGAGCATTAATAAGTGTTTTTAATAAAGACAATATATTAAAACTTGCTAAATTTCTTATAGAAAAAGATGTTGAAATAATATCTACTGGTGGAACGTTCAAATATCTTAAAGAAAATGACGTTAAAGTAACAGAGATATCAGAAATTACAGGATTCCCTGAAATGCTTGATGGAAGAGTTAAAACACTTCATCCTAAAATACATGGTGGAATATTAGCAATAAGAGATAATGAAGAGCATATGAAGACAATTGAAGAACATGACATTAAAGCAATTGATATGGTAGTAGTCAATCTTTATCCATTCTTTGATAAGGTTCAAGAAGATTTAAGTTTTGATGAAAAAATAGAATTTATTGATATCGGTGGACCTACAATGATAAGAGCAGCAGCTAAAAACTTTAAGGATGTAACAGTTTTAACTGATGTAAATGATTATGAAGAAGTAATGAAAGAAATAGAAAATCATGGTGATGTTTCTTTTGGTAAAAAAAGAGTTCTTGCAGGTAAGGTATTTAATTTAATGGCAGCTTATGATGCAGCAGTTAGTAGATTTTTACTTGGAGAAGAGGTTTATCCTGAATATCTAAACATGTCTTACAAAAAGGTAATGGACTTAAGGTATGGGGAAAATCCACATCAAAGTGCGGCTTATTATGCGGCTACATCAACTAAGGGTTCAATGAAAGACTTTGAACAACTTAATGGTAAAGAACTATCGTACAACAATATAAAAGATATGGATATTGCATGGAAAGTGGTTTGTGATTTTGAAGAACCAATGTGTTGTGCTGTTAAACATAACACGCCTTGTGGTGCAGCTGTAGCAGATAACATATATGATGCATATTTACGAGCTTTCTCATGCGATGAAGTTTCAATATTTGGTGGAATAGTTGCAGTAAATAGGACTTTAGATTTAAAAACAGCAGAGGAATTAGGAAAGATATTTTTAGAAATAGTTATTGCTCCAGATTTTGATAAAGATGCACTTGAGTTTTTACAAAAGAAGAAAAATTTAAGAGTTATTAAAGCTTTATGTAAGCCACAAGACAACAGAGAATATGCAAAAGTAGATGGTGGAATACTAGTTCAGGCATCAGACGATAAGCTTATTGATGAAGTTAAATATGTGACTGAAAAGAAACCAACAGATGCGGAAATGAAGGATTTAATTTTTGGTATGAAGGTTGTAAAATACGTTAAATCTAATGCCATAGTAGTTGTTAAAGATGGTATGGCTAAGGGTATTGGCGGTGGTCAAGTAAATAGAATTTGGCCAACAATAGATGCACTTAATAGAGCAAAAGATGGTGTTGTACTTGCATCGGATGCCTTCTTCCCATTCAATGATATAGTAGGAGAGGCAGCAAAACATAATATTAAAGCTATTATTCAGCCGGGGGGCTCAATAAGAGATAAAGATTCCATAGAAGCATGTAATGAGAATGGAATTGCAATGGTGCTTACTGGAATAAGACATTTTAAACACTAAAAGTTTTTGGGGGCTATTTTAAAATATAAAGAATCGTTTGAAAATTAAGTTGAAGCATGATATGAAGAAATTGCGAAGTATTGGTGAAGGGTTTTAACGATTGCTTCGCACGTTAAAAGGTGAAATGTTTATGGATAAATCCATAAAGGCTAAGGAAATTTTTCATCCTACGTCAGAAAAATAATGAATTTAAATTTATATGTCTTAATATTTAAAGATAACTTTAATATGTATTTTAACCGTAGCCTTTAGTGTTAATATGATGATTAATACTCATTCTTTGAACACCACGACCTTCGGTCAAAAAAATCAATGGCAATATACTTTAGATTATAGATTTTAAGTTCAAAGATTTTTCGCAGCATAGCGTAGAAAAATCATCTATAGCTTTTTCCACCGGAAAAAATATCACCTTTGAACAAGCGAAGTCGATGTTCAAACCCTTCATCTCGCTTTAGCGACCCTTCGCCTTTTCACCGCGAAGCATAGGTGAAAACCCTTCACCCGTACTTCGCAATTTATTGTTATTAAGAATTTAAATATTATTTTAAAGAAAAGTATACTTAATATAAAGGATGTGATTAAGTGAAGATATTAGTTATAGGAAACGGTGGGAGAGAACATGCTATAGCGTGGAAAGTATCACTTAGTGAAAACGTAGAAAAAGTTTATTGTGCTCCAGGCAATGGAGGAATGGCAATTGAAAATAAATGTGAAAATGTAGCATTAGATACTACTCCAAAACTTTTAGAGTTTGCTAAAAAGGAAAATATAGATTTGACTATTGTTGGACCAGAGGTAAAACTTGTTGAAGGTATTGTTGATGTATTTAAGGAAAATGGTTTGAAAATATTTGGACCAGGAAAAGCGGCAGCACAGCTTGAAGGGAGTAAATCTTTTTCTAAAGACTTTATGAAAAAGTATGGTGTAAAAACTGCTGCGTATGAAGTGTTTCAAGATGTAGAACTTGCTAAAAAATATGCTAAAGATGCAGAATACCCATTAGTAGTAAAGGCAGATGGACTTGCAGCAGGTAAAGGTGTTGTTATATGTAGTTCATATTCTGAAGCTGAAAGTGCACTAAATGAATTCATGGTAGATGACGTGTTTAAAGGTTCAGGAAAAACTGTTGTTTTAGAGGAATTTTTAGACGGCGTAGAGGCATCCATATTGTCAATTACAGATGGAAATGTTATAATACCGTTTATTTCAGCTAAGGATCACAAACAGATTTTTGACAACGATGAGGGACCTAATACTGGTGGTATGGGAGCAATTGCACCTAATCCATATTGCACACCAGAAGTTTTAAAAGAATTTGATGAAAAGATTTTAATGCCAACACTTGAGGGCATCAAGAAAGAAAATATGGATTATTGTGGAATCATATTTTTTGGTATCATGATAACTAAAAAGGGAACATACCTTCTAGAATATAATGTAAGAATGGGAGATCCAGAAACACAAGCTGTTTTACCACTACTTATAAGTGATTTTACAGAGATAATTTTAAGTGCTATTGATGGAAAGTTAAAAGACATAAAAATTCAGTGGAAAAAAGAGGCTGCTTGCTGTCTTGTGCTAGCTTCTGGGGGGTATCCTCTTAAATATGAAACTGGTAGAGAAATTAAGATAAAAAATAATAAAAGTAAGGTGTTTGCAGCTGGAGCTATAGAAGACAAAGGAGTATTAAAGACTTCTGGTGGCAGGGTTTTAGCTCTTGTAAATACAGCAAAGACTTTAGACGAAGCAATAAAAGCTACATATAATGACGTTAAAAATGTAGAATTTGATAATATGTATTTTAGAAAAGATATAGGAACACTTTATAAGTAAAAAAAGCATTTCACCTCTAGGCATCAGGTGAAATGCTTTTTTAGTATTACATATTATACTTTGAATTTTTCAACCGATTTTTTTAGAGTTACAGATAAATTATTTTCTTTTTCCATAGCAACATTTGTGTCATCAATAGTGGCCGAAATTTCAGTAAGGCTATCGGATATTTCTTCTGTAGAATTTGTTAAACTCTCTGATATTTCAGATACATCTTGGATAACTTTGCTAATGGCTTCAAGAGATTTATCAGCAACTTTGGCAGAATTGCTTACTTCTGTAGAAATATTATTGATTAATTTAGCATCTTCGCCATACTTAACAGCAGAGTCAATTAATAAAGCATAATCTGATTTTACATCTTTATTTATAAAATCTAATACTTCTTCAGCTCTTTGAGATAGATTATCAAAAACTTGCTTAACTTTTAATACTAAACTTTCAACATTTGAAATGGTTTCAGAGGATTGTTCAGCTAGTTTTCTTACTTCTTCTGCAACTACTGCAAAACCCTTACCGTGTTCTCCGGCTCTAGATGCTTCTATTGCAGCATTAAGTGCTAATAAATTTGTTTGTGAAGCAATTTTACTTATAGTATCGGCCATTAATTGGATATCATCTACTATTTTACCATCTTCAATTGCTTTTAAAATGTGTTTCTGTTTTTCGTTGTATGTATTTTCTGTATTAGAAATAGATTGGCCTATTTTATCTTTCATTTTAAGGGCTCTATTCTCCATTTCAGCAGAGGCATTTAGTGCAGTTCTAGATTTATCAAGTAGAGAATCTATTACTGCTAATATTTCCTGAGTTGAGGAATTAACTTGTTCTGTATTGGAACTTAGTTTTATAGCAACATCTGAAAGCTCAACAGATGAAGAACTGATTTCATTTACTCTATCAGAGGAAGCTTTTGTTGAAGCAAGCAATAAATTACTTGAACTAGTAATTGTTTCGCTGGAATCTACTACGGTGGATATTATTGATTTTAAGTTGAAAACAGCAGTATTTAATGAATTTCCAAGATTACTTATATCGTCTTTTCCCTTTAAATTAAGAGGCTTAGAAAGGTCTCCTTTGCTAAGATTTTCTGTGTACTTCATTATTTGTCTAAGTCTTTTGTGTACTAATCTGTCATATACAATTACTATAATAAAAACAGTGATTATTATGCTTATAAATGATGCGATTTTAACACCTATAGCACCATCTAAGAAACTTGTTGGCACTCCACGGCTCTTCAAGGTCTGTCTACCAGCATATAAGGCATTGTTGACCAATATTCCAATGTAAGAACTAAATATTTGGACAATTACTACGGCTAAAGCTAATTTAAAGGTTATGGAGTTCATTGTTTTCTTTAGTAGTTTTTCTTTAAAATTCATATAATTTTACCCCCATCGTATATTCATATTTAATGTCGCTAAGTAAGATTTTAATATAAAATATGTCACTTTACAAGCAATTTAAATTATAAAGATATAGTCTAAAAATATAAAACAAAAAATATTTCAAATGAAATACAATTGATTTCATTTGAAATAAATGTTATTATATATGTAAAGTTAATAAGATTAGCAAGGGGATTAAATTTTGAATGAAAGACAAACAAAAATATTCAATACTATATGTAAAGAACCAAAAGTAACAGTAAAAGAATTATCTTTAATTATGGAAGTATCTGAAGTAACAATAAGAAAGGATTTATCAGCATTAGAGGATGAAGGTTTAATAAAAAGAACACATGG
The DNA here is from genome assembly GCF_900176305.1 of Clostridium acidisoli DSM 12555. Classification (GTDB taxonomy): domain Bacteria; phylum Bacillota; class Clostridia; order Clostridiales; family Clostridiaceae; genus Clostridium_I; species Clostridium_I acidisoli. The sequence continues at coordinate 826,613 of NZ_FWXH01000002.1, read as the reverse complement.
TGGGGTAGCTCAAATAAATTCCAATGAAATAGAAAAAAGATTACATTTTAGGTATGAGGAAAAATTAAAAATAGTAAATAAAGCCATAGAATTAATTGAAGATGGTGACACAATTCTAGTAGAGGCAGGGTCTACAAATACTCTACTAGCCAGGGAAATTAGCAAAAGAAAAAAAATAAACATAATAACTAATTCATTATATATTGCTGAAATGCTTAAAGAAAATGAAAATGCTAAGATAACACTTTTAGGTGGAGAATTGCAAAAAGATTCTGAAGCCATGGTTGGACCAATAACAAAATTATGTTTAAAACAATTATATGTAGATAAAGCCTTTATAGGCATGGATGGATTTTCTGAAAAACTTGGATTTACCTGTGGAGATTTTCTAAGAGCTGAGATAGGAAAGGAAATGGCTTCAAGGGCAAAAAATGTTGTGGTGTTAGCAGAGGCTTCAAAATTTGAAAATGTAGGAGTGACTTCAATTGTAAAATTAGATGAAGTTTCTACGATAATTACTGATTATGGTATACAAAAAGAAAGACTAGAAATACTAAAAAAATATAAAATGGAAGTTATAGTGATTTAATAAAGTTCAAGGGGGACTGGTTTATGTCAAAAACAATTAATGTAGGATTAATAGGTTTTGGTGGTGCAGGGAGAGTATTTCACGCACCAGTAATATCAAGTGTTGAAGGTTTAAAGCTATATAAAGTATTTGAAACAAAAAAGGAAAACATCAATATATTGAAATCAAAATATAAAGATGTATTATTAGCAAGTGAACTAGAGGATATATTTAATGACGAAAATATTGAACTTGTAGTAATAGCTGTGCCAAATAAAGCCCATTTTGATCTTGCTTCTAGAGCTTTAAATAGTGGTAAAAATGTTCTAGTTGAGAAGCCTTTTACAGTAACATCTAAAGAAGCCGATGAGCTTATAAGACTTTCTAAAGAAAAAAATAAAATACTAACAGTACATCAGAATAGACGATGGGATAGTGACTTTAGAACAGTAAAAAAAATTATAAACAATAATTTACTTGGAGACTTAGTAGAATATGAAGTCCATTATGATAGGTTTAGAAATTACTTTAAACAAAATTCTTGGAGAGAAGAATCAATAGAAGGCTCTGGAATTTTATATGATTTAGGAGCACATCTTATAGATCAAGCACAATATCTATTTGGTACACCTAAAAAAATTTTTGCTGACATAAGGATTCAAAGACAAGGTGGAAAAACTAATGATAACTTTGAAGTTATTTTAGATTATTCAGGATTAAAGGTAACATTAAAGGCTGGAATGTTAGTAAGGGGAAAAATACCTCACTTCATGCTTCTCGGAACGAAAGGTACCTTTATAAAATATGGAATGGATCCACAAGAAGAAGATCTTAAAATAGGTATAATGCCTAAAGATAAAGTTGACTTTGGTAAAGAAATAGAAGAAAATTGGGGGGAAATTAATACAGAAATTAATGGTAGCCATGTTGTTGGAAAAATTGAAAGTGAAGCTGGGGATTACAGACAGTTATATAGAAATGTTTACCTTTCAATTTTAGGAGAAGAAGAACTTATAGTAACACCTCAGCAAGCTAGAAATACAATAAAAATAATAGAAATAGCAGAAGAGAGTAATAAAGAAAAAGCATGGATTCAATTTAATTAATTTATCCGAAGCCAAGAACTCTGTTTATAAAAAAAATAGCTTTTCACCAAAGATTAATGGTGAAAGGCTATTTTATTTTGTACCCTCATCTTTAGTAGCAATAAAAAAGCTGTCAATTATTTTTTGCGACATCCTAATATTCAAATTTGCATTTTCAATAAGCATTAAAATTAGTAGAATAAGGTGGCTTTTTTCATTTTCGCCGTTTGGAAGTTTAGTTGTTTTATCTTTAATTTCATTTAGAAGCTCATCAAACTCATTTTTAAAATTATCCATGGAGTTTTGTTTCATTCCTAAAAATGTATCGTAAAGTTCCTCCAGAGAAAGCATGGTTTTGTCTTTAGAAGATAAATTTGAAACTATTGGTTTAAATACGTCACTTATATCAGACAAAGAAAGACTCTGCTTTAAATTGTATATTAGACATAATAATATTATTTGGTTTTTGTTATATTTTTTACTTTTTATAGGCGGAAATATTTTGGCCTTAGCATAATTATTAATCATTGTTTTCGTCATAATTTTATCTTCTGGATTTCTTTTAGTTGAACTTAGTTTGCTTTCAAATAGTGTAGTAACTTGATCCATATATAAATCTAAATTTGGAATATCATTAAGAGTAATATCCGTAAAATTTGTAATATCTGAAAGTATAGAGTTTAAATTTATATCTTTAGTGTCCATAAAATCACCTCATGTAAATGTTTTTAACAAGTATATCATATAAAAGTATACAATATTTTAAAACATATGGATATAAAAAATTAATTTGGAAAAACTTAAATATATATTGAAATGATAACATATATATTGTAATATATAAACATAGCAATACGTAGTTATCAAAACTATATTGTAAAATATGAATATTTGATGAGGTGGTTATAATATGTTTAATAAATTTAGAGAGCCAGTTAGTGGATTAACACATTTATTTGGAGTTTTTATCTCTGCAGTAGGACTTTTGATACTTTTAAATATATCTTTGGCATTAAACAATACAAGAGATATGGCGGTTTCATGTGTATTTGGGATAAGTCTTATATTACTGTATAGTGCAAGCTCAATATATCATTTAACAATGGCCTCTGAAAAAGTAATTAAAATACTTAGAAGAGTAGACCATTCGATGATATATGTATTGATTGCAGGTAGTTATACGCCAGTTTGTCTTATAACTTTAAAAGGTAAAATAGGTTATAGTATATTTGCTATGATATGGGCACTAACAATTTTAGGCATATTAATAAAAAATTTTTGGTTTAATGCCCCAAGATGGTTATCTACAGCATTTTACATAGTTATGGGATGGTTAGTGGTAGTAGCAATTTATCCAATGTCAAAAGTTATGCCTGCTGCAGGAATTATGTGGCTTATACTGGGAGGAGTTTCATATACTGTTGGTGGACTTATATATGCATTTAAATACCCAAAAATAAATAACAAATATTTTGGATTTCATGAAATTTTTCATATCTTTGTATTGATAGGGAGCTTTTGCCACTATTGGTTTGTTCTAAAATATGTATTAATTAAATAAATTAACATATTTATAACAAATGGCATAATAAAATGTAAAAAGTATAAAAAAATCGACAATAAAACAAAAAATAATTAATAAAATTTAAATATTGATTAAATATTTTAAAAGATAAGACGATAATTAAGGCATGTTTTAGTTTTAAGGAGGTCTTATTTATGAAAAGTTTAAAATCAAAATTTGCAGTAGCTATGTGTAGTATTTGTATTCTTGTTTTAGGTGCCTCCATAATTATAGGATATAGTGTATCCTATAAAGCATTAAATAAAGAAATGGCAGATAAAACATTGATAACATCTCAAAAGTACGGTGAAATCATAAATGGTTGGTTAGATGGGCAAGGAAAAATACTTAAGGAAATAGCAGGAAGTGTAGAAAACACCAAGGAATTCAATCAAAAGGATGTAGCAGCGTATTTGGCACAGAAAATAAAAACAAATCCGTATACAACTGACGTATATATAGGATTTAAAGATAAGTCATTTTGGGATGGTTCAGGTTGGATACCACCATCTGATTATGATGCGACAAAGAGAGTTTGGTATGAGAAAGCTTTAGAAAAAAATGGATTAATTTATACAGCACCATATCTTGATGCAATGACAAAAAAAATAGTTATAACAATAGCAAAACCAATATCAAGAGATGGACAAGTAGTTGGTGTAATTGGTACAGATATATATGTTGATACAATTACAAAAATTGTTGAAGCAGCAAAACCTGTAAGTGATAGCTATGGTTATTTGCTTGATGAGGATAATGATATTATGGTACATCCAAACAAAACCTTTAAACCTACAGATAAAGAACTTAAAAATGTAGATAAGGTTATGAATGGAAGGTATAAAGATGTAGTCAATACAAGCAAAAGTGGAAAAGGAATAAATTTGATTGACTATGATGGAACTAGCAGATATTTTATATCTTCGTCCATCCCAGTTTCAGGTTGGACAATTGGTTTTGCAATTTCTACTAGTGAATTTAAGAAACCGCTTAGCAATTTAATATATGCATATGCAGTAATAGCTCTTATATCTATTATTATATGTATTTTATTCTCTTTAATTTTTGGAAGTAAGATAACAAAACCTTTAATTGGGTTAGCAAAGGTTTTAGACAGAACTAGTGATTTTGATTTAGTTAATGACACTAATTACGATTATGTTTTAAAGCACAAGGATGAAATAGGAGTAATGGGAAATTCAATAAAGGATTTGAGGCAGCAGCTTAGAAGCATAATTGTAACCATAAAAGATAATTCTACAGAAGTTCATAAGCAGTCAGAAAATGTATCGGTTTCAATAGACGAAACTGTAAAAGCAGTAGAGGAAGTTACGAATGCAGTAGAAGAAGTGGCTAAAGGTTCTACAGAACAAGCAAAAGAATCTTCACTGGGACTTGAAAAACTAAATAAATTGTCAAGCAAAATAGATGATGTAGTACAGAGTTCTAATAAAGTAATAGAATATTCTAAGACTACTGAAAAAGTTAATAGCAATGTTTCAGAAAATACAAAGGAACTTTATTCAAAACTTACTGAAACAAGTGAAGCAACAAGACAGGTTTCAGATAATATATCAGTTCTATCAAATAAATCAGAATCCATTGGAGATATAGTAAAAACAATAGAATCTATAGCAGAACAAACTAACCTTCTCGCATTAAATGCAGCGATAGAGGCAGCTAGGGCTGGGGAATCAGGTAAGGGTTTTGCGGTAGTTGCAGAAGAAGTTAGAAAATTAGCAGAACAAACTTCAAGTTCAACGCAAGAAATTAGTAATGTTATAAAAGAAATTCAAGGTGAAATTAACAATGCTAAACTTAATATGGATAAAGCAGAGAAAGTTAATCATGAAGCAAATGAATCCATGAAACAATCAGAAAAATCCTTTAATACTATTGGAACTTCAATAGGTGATATGATATCAACCATAGAGGAGCTTAGTATAAAAATTTCTGGAATAAATAAAGATAAGGATAGCGTAGTAAAATCAATAGAAAATATATCTGCAATATCAGAAGAAGCGGCTGCGGCTTCAGAAGAAGTTTCTGCTTCAATGGAAGAGCAAGAAGCATCATTTGAGATAATAAACGGCAGTGCAAAAAATCTTAAAGGAATTGTAGATGAATTAAATAGTTTAGTTGAAAAATTTAAGCTTTAGGATGGAGTTGAAATGTATAGATTTAAGTGATATAATTTTTTTATAGGTGATGGAGTTCACCTTAAATGCTTAGAGCTGATGACTCCTATAGGTTTTATTATCTATAGGGGTTTATTTTTTTATAATTTTAGGAGGGTTACATGAAAAAATATCTATATATAGGTGCATTCGGTTTTTTTGGATCTATGCTAAGATTTGCCATAAAAAATATACAGTTTAGACATAGCAGTGTTTTTCCAATAAATACTTTAATAATCAATATAACAGGAAGTTTTGCATTAGCTTTTGTATTCGCACTTGCACTAAATTTAAAAAAATTTGATGAAAATCTTAAACTTGGAATAACAACTGGATTTATTGGAACATACACAACTTTTGCAACATTTTGTAAAGACGCATTTGGATTAATTGAAAAGGGACATTATAATTATGCAATAATGTATATTTTGTTTTCTATTGGAATTAGCATGTTAGCAATAATATTAGGAATAAATTTTGCTGAAAGATTCAAAGTTAAAGAGGATGAGGATGAAGAAGATATTACTGCTGAATTGTAAGGCTTAGGAGGAGATATAGATTATGGAATATATTTTAGTTGGTGTTGGAGGCATATTTGGGAGTATAACAAGATATTCATTAGGAAAAGTTATAGGTAAAGGGAGAAATAAGAATTTTCCAATAGGAACATTCATAATAAACATAACAGGAGCAGCCTTTCTTGGCATTTTAACAGCATTAGTAAAAAACAATACATTGTATGCTTTTTTAGGAGATGGAATTCTTGGTGGATACACTACATTTTCCACATTTATGTACGAAGGCTTTAATTTATTTAAAGGCAAGGAAAAATTAAATGCAATAATGTATATGTTTCTTTCAATTTTACTTGGCGTAATTTTTTACGCTATAGGTTTTAAAGTAGGTAAATTTATATAGGTTTGAGGGATAATATGAAATTACATTTTTTTTATGCTGGTAATAAAATAGAATTTAATATAATTTATTCAAAAAGAAAAACTATGAAAATAGCAATTGCACCTCCTCATGAGATAACAGTTGCTGCACCAATTGGTGTAAGTGAAGCCATAATAATAAATTGTGTCAAGGAAAAAGCACCGTGGATTTTAAAGAAATTGTATATGATAAAAGACATGGAAATAAAACCAAAACATGAATTTAATAGTGGAGAAACTTTTTTGTATCTAGGAAAGAAAGTTGAACTGAAGGTAACTCTTGGCAATATAGAAAAGGTTGAACTTATTAAAGATAAGTTAGAAGTAACATTAAAAACACTGGATAAGGACAAAATACGAAACATGCTAGAACTTTGGTATAGAGAGAAAACCCTTGAAAAAGTTCTAGAAAAAATAAAATATTATAATAAATACTTTAAGGAAAGTCCAAGGAATATAAAGGTTAAGGAACAAAAAACAAGATGGGCCAGCTGTACTTTTTATAATGACATATTGTTTAACTGGCGTTGTTCAATGGCAAAAGAAGAGGTTATTGATTACATTGTAGTTCATGAGATGTGTCACATGGTTCATAAAGACCACTCTAAAAACTTTTGGAATCTAGTAGGTTCAATACTACCAGATTATAAACTTAGTCAGCAGTGGCTTAAAGAAAATGGAATAAGGATGGAGCTTTAATTCTTATTATAAAGCTCCTAGTGCCTCTAAGATTTCATTTCTTGGAAGGCCACCTGCCTCTAAGGTTAAATCATCCTTTTCCAATAGGTTCTGGTAGAAGTCTTTAAGTTTTTCTTTAGCAAAAACATGTGAAGTTTCATCATCTAATAAATCGTAAAGATTATCCTCTGTCTTTGAGTACTCACAGTTAAGTTCATAATAAGTTATTAAATTCTTTTTTAATTCAATAGGAAGGTGAAATTTTTCTAGGGATAAAGAAATATTGTGCATCATTTTTTCATAACCTGTAATTTCGCATTCTGTATTGAAAGTTTTCATATTAAATATAAGGTAAAAAGCCTTTTCATATTTGCTATAAGCTTCGCTTAAAAGATCATCTTTTTCAAATATTAATGCTTCTTCATAAAGTAAAGCTGCAGCTATTAAGCAGTAGTTACCATCTAATTTATCACTTCGGTTCATTAATACTAAAACATCCTTATTTGACATAGAATTTATAATTAAAGAGCTAACTCCTAAAAATTTTTTAAAGGAAGCATCGATAAGCGCTAATTTGTCTGTATGTAAATTATTAACATCTTCTATCTCTTTTATAAGGGAATTGAATTTATCCGATACTTTTGCACTGTAATCGTCTTTTATCAAGTTAAACACCTCGTTTTATATATTTTAAAATATGAGTTTATTGGGTTATAATAGATATTATAATATTTATTAATGGATTTTGAAATACTTTTACTATTTTACATTACTAAATGTTATAATTATATACTAGTTATAAAGAAAATCTCGATTGGAGAAGTGATTAAATGGAACGATTACTTATTTTAGATGGTAATAGTCTTTTGAATAGAGCTTTTTATGCCCTTCCACCGCTTACAAATGCAGAAGGAACAAACACAAATGCTATTTACGGTTTTATGACCATGCTTTTTAAAATGAAGGAAGAATTAAAACCAGATTATATAGTTACAACCTTTGATCTTAAGGCACCAACTTTTAGGCATAAGGAATACAAGGACTACAAGGCTGGGAGAAAAAAGATGCCACCAGAACTTGCAGAGCAGTTTCCTATATTAAAAGAAATTTTAGAAAAACTAGCTATTAGTATATTTGAAGTTGAAGGTTTTGAAGCTGATGATCTTATGGGAACGCTTTCGGTCTTTGCAAAAGAAAAAGGCATTGAGGTATACATAATTACAGGAGATAGAGATGCCCTCCAGCTTGCAGATGATAATGTAAAAATAGTAATAAACAAAAAGGGTATGACAGAAAAAGAAATTTATGATAAAAACAGAATGATAGAGGATTATGGTGTAACACCAACAGAATTTATTGATGTTAAAGGACTTATGGGTGATAATTCTGACAATATACCTGGAGTACCAGGAGTTGGAGAAAAAACTGCTTTCAAATTAATAAAAGAATACAAAAGCATTGAAAATGTACTTATGAATATAGATAATATAAATGGAAAAAAATTAAAAGAGAACCTTATGGAATACAGTGAACAGGCAATTTTTAGTAAAAAGCTTGCTACAATACTTGTGAATGTTCCAATAGAAATAGATTTAAATGAAATAAGATCAAAAGACAATTTCGATTACAAGGCTGTAAAGGAATGGTTTATAAAGTTACAATTTAAGAGCTTAATAGAAAAACTTCCTTTGACAGAGGAAGAAAAGGTTATTAATGAAGTAACGGTTAATTATGAAACAATTGACAATTTGGAAACTTTTAAAAAGTTAACAAATTCAATTAATAATAGTATCTATTGTAGCTTTGAAATATTAAACGAAAGTGTTTATTCCAAAATTCAGATTGATAACATTTATTTAAGCGCAGATGGAAAAAATTATTTTATTAAGCTAAGTGAAATATTAAAAGATAAACAAGAAGAAGCACTTAATGAATTAAGAAAAGTGTTTGAAAATAAAGATATAAAAAAAGTTATACATGATTCAAAAGGAGTGTATACTGCACTTAATAAGCTTCAGGTTAAACTGAAGGGACTGGTTTTTGACACTAAGATAGCTGCATATCTTGTTAATCCATCAAAAAGTGAATATGAGCTTAAAGGTTTAATATATGACTTATTAGGAATAGACGTAACAGGTGAAGAGGAGTTAATAAGATTTAAAGAAATTAACTTTTTAAAAGAAGTTTATGAGAAATTAGAGGAAAAAATTAAAGTTTTAGAAATGGAAGATCTTTTATATAATGTAGAACAACCGCTAATAGAAGTTCTATCATCTATGGAAGCAAGAGGATTTAAAGTTGATGGTAAAAAGCTTTCAGAACTTGGAGATAAATTTAGTTTAGAAATAAAAAGAACTCAGGAAGAAATATATGAAATGTCTGGTGAAGAATTTAATATAAGTTCTCCAAAACAACTGGGAAAAATTCTATTTGAAAAACTTGATTTACCAGTAATAAAAAAGACAAAGACAGGTTATTCAACAAATGCTGAAGTGCTTTTAAAATTGAGGGATAAACATCCAATCATTGATAAGGTAACTTATTTTAGACAACTTAGTAAACTGTATTCTACTTATGTAGAGGGACTAAAAAATGTTATTGATGTGGATGATAAAATACATTCAAGTTTTAATCAAACGGTAACTACTACAGGAAGACTTTCAAGTACTGAACCTAATCTTCAAAACATACCTATAAAGTATGAAATGGGAAGAGAAATAAGAAAGGTATTTATTCCAGATGAAGATTCTAATTTGCTTATGTCTGCAGATTATTCTCAGATAGAACTAAGAGTGCTTGCACATATTGCTGGGGATGAAAATCTTATAGATGCATTTGTTAATCATAGTGACATACATACTAAAACTGCATCAGAAGTATTTGGAGTTCCAATAGATGAAGTAACTCCGACTATGAGAAGTAATGCAAAAGCGGTTAACTTTGGAATAGTATATGGAATAGGTGATTTTAGTCTAGCAGACGATCTAAAGATATCTAGGAAAGAAGCTAAACAATATATTGACACTTATCTTGAAAGGTATCCAAAGGTTAAACAGTATTTACATGATATTGTATTAAAGGCAAAAGAGGATACGTATGTTACGACGATACTTAACAGGCGAAGGGCTATACCTGAAATTAATGCTAAAAACAAAATAGTTGCTTCTTTTGGAGAAAGACTTGCAATGAACACTCCAATTCAAGGAAGTGCAGCAGATATCATAAAACTTGCAATGGTTAAGGTATACAATAAGCTTAATGAAAAAGGATTAAGGAGTACTATAGTTTTGCAGGTACACGATGAACTTATATTAAATGTGTATAAGGATGAATTAGAAGAGGTAAAGGGTATTGTAAAAGAGGAAATGGAAAATGCAATAGAGCTTAAAGTTCCTCTTGAAGTAGATATAAATATTGGGGAAACATGGTATAATGCAAAATAAAAAGGTGAGAGGTTGATGGAAAATGTTATGTGTTGGTCTTACAGGTGGAATAGGAACAGGCAAAAGTACAGTGTCAAGAATGTTTAAAGAAAAAGCTATTCCAATTATTGATGCGGATATAATTGCAAAAAATATACTTGATACTTATCCAGAACTTTTAACTAAAATTAGAAAAGAATTTGGAGATGAATATTTTACTGAAGATGGTGCACTTAACAGAAAAAAATTAGGAAATTTCATATTTAAGTTTCCAGAGGAAAGAAAAAAACTTGAAGATATAATGATTCCTAAAATAAAAGACGAGATTTTTAAACATGTTGAAGTATGTAGAAAATTAGATGAAAAACTATGTGTTGTAGATGCTCCTATTTTAATAGAAACAGGGGTAGATAATCTTATGGACTTTAACATTTTAGTGTGGACAAATAAAGAAACTCAAATAAAAAGAGTCATGAAGAGAGATAACTTAAATTTAGAAGAAGTTATGAATAGAATAAATTCACAAATGCCTATGGATGAGAAAAAGAAAATGGTAGATTTCATAATAGATAATAGCTATCAAATAGAAAATACGGAAAGGCAATTAGATAAAATTTTGAATTCTCTAAGTGAATGTTAGAGAAAAAAATACGGGAGGGGACAATGTCTTATAAAAGCATAAGAAATATATTACTACTAATTCTAATTGTTGCCTCGGTAGCATTAAATATAAAAAGTATAGGTAGATATTTTTATCCTATTAAATACTCAAAATATATATATGAATATTCTGCAAAATATAATTTAGACCCATACTTTGTAACAGCAGTAATCAGAACAGAAAGCAATTTTGACTTTAGTGCTAAATCAAATAAAAATGCTTATGGATTAATGCAAATCACTAGTTCAACTGGAGATTGGTCAGCAAAACAAATGGGTATTAAAAATTTTACTACAGATAATTTGTATGATCCTGAATACAATATAAATATGGGCTGTTGGTATCTTGGAAATTTGAAACAAGAATTTGGAAGCTTAGATCTTGTAGCAGCTTCATATAATGCAGGAAGAGGCAATGTAAAACAGTGGCTTAGTAGCTCACAGCATTCAAAAGATGGAAAAAATCTGCACTACATTCCATTCAAGGAAACTGATAAATATGTAAAAAAAATAAGAGTATATTACAATTTATATAAATGGCTTTATAGCAAATAGTTAAAAGTGGTTAGGTAATGCAGTTCTCTGTGCAATACCTAACCACTTTTAATTAAAATAAATATTAGAAAATTCTATGTTAAGAGCTTTTATTAAGTGATCATCTGTAAATTCTGGCATTTTAACAAGCTGATTGGCATCAGCTTCTTTATTTGGAAGAATTATAGTAAAGGTTGATCCCTCACCCTCAATACTATCAAGTTTAATATCTCCATTCATAGCATTTAAAAGTAATTTAACTAAACATAATCCAATTCCAGTACCTTCACCTTGACGTGTATAAGAGCTTCCAACTTGCCCAAAACGATCAAATATCACATTCATCTTTTCTCTTGGTATTCCAGGACCTTCATCAGTAACTTTTATGTAAACATTATTTATGTCACAAGAAATATCTACATAAATATTCTTATTCGAAGGAGTAAATTTAATTGCATTTGAAATTATATTCAAAATAACTCGTTCATATTTCTCATCATCTACAGCAATAATCATTCCTGAAATAGAAGATTTGAATATGACATTTATATTTTTAGAATTTGCAAAGGGTTGAACAGATTCAATAATTAAATTAGTCATAGCCACAATATCATAATTCTTTTTATATATCTTAAGATATCCAGATTCGGCTCTAGTTATATCTAAAAGATTGCTCACCAAACGCATTTGCTGATAAGTGTTTCTTTTAATGGTACGGATACCATGACTTATCTTTTCAGTCATCTGATCTTTATAAACAAGTTCAAGTAGCTGGATGGTAGAGTTTATTGTAGTAATAGGGGTTTTAAATTCATGTGCAATAAATGAAAAAAAGTCTTCATGCATAGCCATAACTTTTTCTAATTGTTTTTGTTTCTCTGCTTCACAAGTTATATCACTAGTTGTAATTATACCCATAGAAAATTGACCTTTTTTAGTAAAAACAGGATTCCAATTAATTAAATAATATACTTTGTTTTCACCATGTTTAAACAATATTTGATTTACAGAAGAATTTTTTTTATCAAATAAAAATGAAACTGGAAGTACGCCAGATGCAATTAAATTTCCATGTTCATCATAATATTCCCTAGAATAGTCTATTTCATCATCTGTGGTAGCAAACAGATCGTACCAATGCTTAGGATTATTATTAACCTTTATATGGTTTCCGAGCTTGTCCGCAATGGATATTCCAGCAGTAGTATTTTGAAGAATGGTGTTAAGTTCATTTTTTTGTTGATGTATTATCTTAGACTGTTCAATTATAATTTTTTCGCTTTCTACACGTTTTGTTACATTTGAAGATATAACCAAAATATATTTAGGTTGGTTATCCATATTTATTGGGTCAATTATAATATCCCAATAAGAATCCAAAGATTTACTAACTGGAATTTTATATTTTTTACAATGAAAAAGCCTACCTGTTTTTATTACATTAAGAACAGCTTTCTCAAGTTTACTGCCTACATAGTTAGCTATAACATACTTAGGATGTTTTCCTATACAAAGATTTTTTTTGTTGTTTGGTTTGCCAAAAAAATTCAAATATCTTTGATTACTAACTAAAAGAATTAAATCATTAAAGCTATAAATAGCAATGCCAACCTTATTATTCGAATAAATTTGTTTTATAAAACTAAATTTTTCGTCAAGCCAAGATGAATGTTTCTCAAAAAAAATATATCTAGTTGAATTATTAAAATGTTTAATACATATGTTTACCTCAACAGGTTTTAGATGTTTTGTAAATATGTAATAAGTTCTGTCATTATCAATATCCGCAAGTAGTGATGGTGAATTAATTTTAAGTAAAGAACAAAGATCCCCTGATTTTTTACCAATGATATCTTTTTCTGAATAGTTGGTTAAATTAACGAAGCTGCTATTACAATCGATGACATTTTTATTAATGTCTAATATAAAGTAAGGTTTGTAATCGGTGTCTATTATTTCTTTCATAATTTTCCCCCTATAAAATGTTAAAAGTTACTTATTAGTAAAATGAACCAATACATATATTTTAACACATTAAAGATATACTATTCAAAAAAATATAAATATTTCAAATGTTTTCCCATCATTGACTAATTTTAATTTCTATGATAAAATTGTTATTGTGATTTTTATATTTAAGAAATAGGCAGGTGTGCTGGAATCGGCAGACAGGCACGTTTGAGGGGCGTGTGTTTTAGGACGTACGGGTTCAAGTCCCGTCACCTGCACCAAATAAGGCTGAAAAGCACTGATAATACTAAATTTATATACGTTCAAAATAGCGATACGTTTAAATTGTAAAAAACAATTAGATGTGTTGCTATTTTTTTATTTAAACGTGTTGCTGTTATTCCTAATAAATTAAGAAAGGGATAATGGCAACATGAAACAGAAAATCATTATAAAAAACATTTCTGATTTAGCAAACCAAGAATATCCACAAGTAAGCATTTCCGATGTTCAAAAAGAGTTTGAAAATAACTTAAAAGAAAGAAGATTAAGACCAGCAACATTTTCTTTTTACAATAATGTGCTAGAAGCATTTTATAAATTTATTGACTACAAACAAGCGATTAACACAGTTAATTTAAAAACAATAAATGATTATATTAATTATTGCAAAACTATAAGAAATCATTCCGATAATACCATTTCTACTAATATGCGAGGATTAAGGACATTTTTGTATTTTGCTATGGATAAACAATATATGCCTAAATTCAAAATATCAGTACCCGCACCAGATATGACGCCAAAATCCACATATGAAATAGAAGAGGTACAAAAGTTATTAATCAAACCAAATATTCGAACTACTAACTTTTCAGAATATATTGCATTCGTTGCAATTAACATATTTGTTTTTACAGGTTGTAGACTTTCAACAGCTATAAATATGAAAGTTGATGATATTGATTTTGAGAATAATCTAGTTATATATAAACATACCAAAAATAAAAAACCACATGCTATCCCATTAGCTAAAAAATTAAAAAATGTATTAACTGAACATATTAATATTTTAAAATCACAACAATTAGAAAATAATTATCTTCTAATTAGTGCTTACGGAGAGCAATTAACTGCAAATAAACTTTATTTATATATAAGTAGATATAACAAAAAAAGAAATGTAAAAATGACTTCTATTCATGCATTTAGACGCTTCTATATTAAAAGTTTAGTATTGCAAGGTGTTCCTATTCCAAAGATTCAGTTTTTAGTTCAGCATAAAAGTCCTGAATTAATAACCTTGTACACAAAATTGTATTCAAAGGATCTAATTGATGATGTAGAAGAATTTTCAAATAATATTATCTTAAAGGATAAAGATGTAAATAAGAAATTGAAGTTCAAAAAATAAGAGGTGATTTTACATGGAACACAAAGAATATCAACATTACAAACATATTAACAAATTTTATAAGGATGCATTTATAAAGAAAGAAGAAATAGTAAAGCAGGAAATAGAAATAAATTCTTGTGGTAGCCTAGAAATATTAATTGTAGAGAAGTTTAACAACATAGTTACAATTACTAAAGCCATTGCAACTAATGTAAATAAACCAATACTAGAAGATAATATCCATAAAATTATTATGAATAAATCTAAATTAGAAGAAATATTAAAGCTTTTTTAATAAAAAAATAAGCCAGTGCCTCGACCGCATTAGCTTATACAAATAAAATTAAATATTGTTAAATGATTCCTTCACAAAGAAATCAAAAGCATATATTTATTATATCAATAAATTTTAAAAATGTAAATGTGAAGGTTTTATTTCCTATACACTTTTTTAAGACATAGGTTAGTTGTAAGGCACTAGAGCAACTATAAAATATCTAGGGGTTAGTTGAGCCGAAAGCAATAAAAATTAACTATCACATAATAAAAACTCATTCCCTTCTTTGAGCGTGTGATGCAAGGAGAGTACATCCATTTAAAGGTACGGAAAGGTTACTTGGTGTGATAATTCACAGGTAGGTATTAACAAGCCATATAGGCATATATAGGCACTTATAGGACAAGCATTGTAAGTTAAGTTAATATTGCATTAGCAATAAATAAGAAGGGTATTAAGGGGCATAGCAAGGCTTAAACCGATTATAATTAATAATTTATCTACTTATGTGCAGTGTTAAAATTATTATTATTTTTTACTGCATATAGGTAGATAAATTATATCAAAAACAAAAGCAAACATTCCCGATTATATGAAGTTCAGTTCGTAAGTCAAGTAATAAAACAAAAATAATTGAGTAATAAAGAGTAAATTTGGAAATAATAAGTAATGAGGTGTTATCCAGTGAATATGGCGAGCAATATAAATTATGAATATTTATTCATGGGAATATTTATAGTTGGGTTATTGAATATAATATATATTTATTATGATACAAAGAAAACTAGAATAAAAGTCAATAGAAACATTATTATAGATAAGAAAGTTAATTTAACATTAGATGATATAAAGAAAATGAATGGCAGAGAATTTGAAATATGGTGTGCAAAGTTATTAACTCAACTTGGATATAAAGTGAAAATTACACAGCAAACAAATGATGAAGGTAAAGATTTAATTGTGGATAAATCAATTTATGTAGAATGTAAATGTTGGGATGAAGATGGAAAGAATATAGGTCGTGAGATTTTACAGAAATTAATTGGAGCAATGGTTGCTGATGGTGGAAAGATTAATAAAGGAATATGCGTAACCACTTCTGGATTTAATAAGAATGCTATTGAGTACAAAGATAAGATTAATAAAAATACCAATATTGAATTAAAGTTATACGATTTATATGATATAGAATGTATATTGAAAGATTTAGAAGAAAGTAAGACTGATATGAGTAATAACAAGAATAAATTGGTTGTATAATTAAGTATGCCTTTATATGGAGTTTAAATTAAGACCAAGGGCAGGTTACTCTACCATTTTCTAAAAAAATAATTATTTAATATTTCTATATTTATCTATTATTTCTGAAGCTCTTGTAGGCTGTCTTCTTTTACATGATGCAGATGTGGAATTATTAACATTTCTTCTTCTTTTAGCAGATTTCAAAGCTTCTTTTTCACCCTCTTGTTTAAGTTTTTGTTTTCTTTCAATTAATGATTTTTCATTCTCTTTATCTAGTTCTATAAAATATTTTTTTAGTATGTCTTTTATAAAGTATTGTCTTCCTCTTTTAAAACTGTTTTTGTTTATTAGTTCTAAAAGAGTTAAATCTAATTTGTCATCTTCAAAAAATTTTAGTTCTATTTTGTCTTTTAAATATAATTTATTCATAAAAGTCACCTCATTGTTTATATTATACCAATATATATATTTATTTACAATATATTGAAAATATATTATGATATTATACGAAGAGGTGATTAATAAAATGAAGATAAAGAATTCTACATTTTACAATAAAAAAAATGTTGAGATAATTAATCCAGCTAAAGAGATAACATTAGGTGAATATTTAAAACTTAAAAATGATAGCATAAAAACTACTAAATATTTATACTTAATAACCACTAAATACATGTATAATGGTTTGTCTAATTTTATATTTTTTTATAAATTAGGTAGACTTTTTTATCATCACACAAGCGATTGTGAATTTAAAATTGATGATGTTAAATTATTGCCTATCTATCAGATAAAGATTGCTAAAAATTTTAATAAAGATGTATTTAAATTTGATTTAGAAGATCAGGATGAAAACTTTATAAACTTAACATTTACAGAATTGGAAATTATATTAACATTTATTGAAGATAATAATACTTCTATAAAATATGAGCAGCAAGTGTTAAATTACGTATATAAGAAATTAATTGATAAATATAATAAAATTGAAATTGTAGCTAAAAATAATAAAAACTATATAATTAGTGAAAATATACAATTAGAAACACAGCAATATATTTCTTTATACATATATTTGAAAGAGCAAATGAATAAAATTTTTTATAATAGTACTAGTGATGGATCTATTTATAACATAAGGTGTATTAAAGAAATTAGTACTATATTGAATAAAATAAAGAAAGCAATTGCTAAAAACGAAATACGTGGTTACAATTTATATACTGTAAAAAATGATTATAACGAAAAAAATGATATTTTTGATTTATAAATTGTTAAAGAAATATGATAAAAGGTAGTGAAATAAGCTTCGCTACCTTTTTTTGTCGTCAACATAATCAATAATATCACTTAATTTTATATTATCATCTAATGTTTTAAAAGCTTTAACAATATTGCTTAAATCTTCTGAATTTATTCTTTTAATATCTTCGCTATAGTATAGACCAATTGTAGAGGGTCTAATTCCTGTTATATCAGCTAACCATCGTTGGCTTTTTTTAAATTTTCCCAATAGGTCTGATATGTAAATTTTAATCATAGTGGTCACTCCTCAATATATAATATCACTTTATGGGTTAAAGCATACCTTTTGAATGCAAAAAAGTCAATAAAAAGTTAAAAAAGAACTTTAAAAGTTATTGACTTGTAACTATAAGAGTGATATTATTTATATATAAGATACAAAATAACTTTTATATAAATCTTAGGGGGAATAAATTATGTTTATGAAAACAGGAAATTATAAAGAATTTGGTGTTGAGGTCGGTTTTGAGGAACTAGAATTATTTTTGCTTGAAATAATCGAAGATGAAGAACAGTTGTGTATGGATATTAATGGTGTTGTAAGTGTATCATTGTTTCTTAATGATTTTGACTTTGATATTATAAGTCCTAATAAATCTAATAAACGGTTTTTAATATTAAGTGACGATACAAGTGAGCAGATATGTCCTATATACCTCGATATGAAAGATATAAAAAAGATTATTGCAGGCACAGGCTTCTATGCAGACCAATACATATTAATACTAAAGCATAATATTATGTATCATCTATATATAATGTAGGTGGTTATTAGTAAGAAATTTTGTTAAAATAGAAACTAAAGTATGAGTAAAATAGGGTGATTTTATGAAAGAATTAACTATTAAAGATTTAGATAAGTTAGATATTATTGAGTTAACAGATGAGGAATTCGATAATATAATCGCACCTTGGTGTTACAATAACAAAGAAAAAATTATGCAAAATAAAGATAATATAAAACACATATTTAATAAAGGTATTATAAGTATTAAACAAACTGAAAATAAATTTGATATGTATAATTATTTTGAAGTTAAGCATCTACAAAAAAAGTCAGTAATTGAATTATGTACATATTTACATGCATATGATTCTAGAAAATTAAATTTTTGTTGGAATTTAGAACCACAAGTAACTATTGAGGAACATATAAATTCATTTGTTCATAATGAAATTATGAATTTTAATTGGAAATACTACAAGAATAAAGAATTAGATTATGTAGATGATATGGAAGTATATGACACATTGCAAAAATACTTTTCAATTATAATATTTTCTCAACTTAATCAAGAGTACGTTATCAGACAAACTAAAACTACTAGTAAAAAAATTCAATCAAAAAAAGATAAGAGAGCAGGTAAAAAACCTAGAACTAAATTAATCAAACAAAATATTATAAGAATAAATACAGATCATATTCAACTAACTGAAGAAGAAAAAAGAGATTATGAAAGACATACACTAGGATGGACTGTAAGAGGTTTTTGGAGAAATTATAAAGATGGTAAAAGAGTTTGGATTAAACCTCATGTTAGGGGTGATAAGGATAATATTGAAGGTAAAATATATGAAATATAATTTTGGGAGAAAAATATATGAAAACAATTGTAATTAAAAAAAGCCAATTAAAAGCCATGGTAGGAGTACTTGCAAGTTCGGAAGATGCTTACAAATATAAAAATACGGTTATTGGATATTTAGATGGCTATATACCTATTTTTATTAAAACAAATTTGAATCAAGAACAGTGGGACAAGTTTTGCGAGGGAAATTTAAGCCAAGAAGAATTAGAGAAGACATGTTAGGATACAATAAATGTTTTTTATACACAAATAAGAGTTATATTAAGTAATAACTAAGAAATACAAGTTATTTACCTATAACCCTAAAATATGACAATATTTGATTGTATATGAAGATTGATAAACAAAAATAAAATGTTATAATTATAGCTGGACATAAAAAATAAAATAAAAACCAAGGGTCTACTATACCCTTTTTGTCCAACCTATTTATTATATTAACATTACTTTTCTGCCGTATTTATTACTATCTATCGTTTTATGTATTTACTGTATCACATATATAAGATTTTAAATCTATAATCGAATTATACAGCAATAAATATATAAAATCAAGCTATTTTTTTAAAAAGTAGCTTGCGGAAAATCAGCAAATCCAGATATCCCAGTGGATGTCGAGTTATTCCTATAATAACAATTATAGGAATAGTTCTGTAATTACAATTTAAGAGGAGGAAAATTAATATGTATATTAACGAGAAGGAAGCTAAAATGCAAGGATTAACTGAACAAGAAATTGAAAAACTAAAAAAGGAACGAGAAGAAGAAGCAGAAAAGGATTATAAAGAAAAACATTTTAAAATATGTCCAAGCTGTGGTAAACAAGCGACTAATATTGGAGTTAATGGAGCAGGTATAGTAGAGGAGTTAGCAAAATTTGAATGTGATTTTTGTGGCTGGAAGGAAAATTAAATATGAATTATGAAGCTACAAATACGAGATATATTTCTTACGCTCTTAAATAAAAATAATTAAAATATGGGGGATTATATTATGAAAAAACAGACAATGTACAAAATTTACAAAATAGCTAATGGTGATTTGACTAAAGAAAGTTTTACAGAGAAAGAATTAATTGAAAGAACAATAAGTTTATCAGAAAATAATTTAATTAGAAAATATCTGATTTATAAGGAATTAGATAGAAAAGAACAATTTTTAGATAATATTATAAAGGTTGCACTACCCTTTAATAAAAAAGATACTGAAATGGAAATACCATTAGAAATATTAAAAAATGGTATAACATTTATGAATAAAAAATTTATTCCATTGGTTAGTAGTCCAAGTATGATGAAAAAGGAAGGTAAAGATGATTACTATTCTGAGAACTATAAATGTGAATACTTATTTATTGCAAAAGAAGATGCTGAATTTATAAGTATATTTGAGGATATAACGAGTCTGGGGAAATTAACTAAAAAACGTTTCGATAAAGAAGAAATGTCAATTAATAAGGATGTAATTGCAAGACTTAGTCTTCAAACTTCAAACACATATGAAATTGATTATAAACCTAATGTAGTTGTATTACCTTCAGATATTTATACATATATATCAGATTACTGTTATTTTAAAGATAAAGATTATAGTAAATTAATGTATGAAAGAAATAGAGAAGAAGAACATGAATTTCAAGATGGCTGTGGGTTAATGAGTTATAAATTAGCTGGAATTATAAAAAGAAATTTAGATATAGATTATACGGTTGATTTTGCAATTATAAGACAAGATATTACTGCGACAAAAGGGCTTGTTGTAAAAGTAGATTTTAATAAATATTTTGAAGATACATATGAAAAAGATATACCTAACATATTTGAAAAGAGAAAAGATGGGTTTTATACTTTAGATTATTTTAACAAGATGGTTAACATATCTAAAGCAGATCTTATTATTACAACTAATATGGCAAAGTGGGCAAAATGGTGGGATGGGCAGGAACAAATTGTAGAAGAATTAAAGAAAGAAAAATATGATAAGTATAGAGATATACTTACTAATCTATATGTAAGTAAAATCAACAAAAAGCAGCCAAAAGAGTATTCACGAACAAATTATCAAGTAATATCTAATCTTAATCTCACACCTTTAGAATTAGAAGCATTAAGTAAAGAAACTTATAGCATGTATGAGAAAGTTGTTGATGGAGATATTAATGCAATAAGGTTAATGTTAGGAGATATTTCTAACAATGATAGAGAAGAATTAGAAGCTATGGATAAATTACATTATTTATTACAAAGTACAGAAGATGCACTTAAGATACCTTGTGTACAAAAAATGATTATGGGTATGGTAAGGAAGAAAATCGCTGAACTTCAAGAGGGAAAATTCTTTGTTAAAGGTAATTACAAATATGCTAGTACGTGTCCAATAACTTTTATGGATTGGATTATGACAAGAAAAATTTCTGATAATGGACTGGGTATAAATCAATTTTATATACCACAGGAAACGGGTAAGAGAGTAATGGCTCGTTCACCACTTAACAGTTTTTCAGAAATACATAAATTTACTATAACAAAAAATAATCTATTAGAAGAGTACACTGGAAAGCTAACAAATGAATTAATATTTTACAACCAAAAGGATAATAGATTAGCACTTAATTCAGGTCAAGATACAGATGGGGATAGTAACCTAGTAATGCAAAGTGATATTATATATAATTCAGTTATTGCTCCAGAAGATGGTTATAATTTTTTAAACCTACAGGATAAAAAAGACGATGCTGTTAAACTACCGTATACTAAAGAAAATGAATATTATAGTGTTGTAATGGCGGCGGGAAACCAGATAGGAAGCATTAGTAATCTAGGAATTAAAATATGTACACAGGCTACTGAATTAGGATACAAATATGCTAAAACAGATAAGGTGTTTACATATAAATATTTGAGGAAAAAATATGATGAAGAACATGAACAATTTTATTTAGATAATATATCAGAAATTAAATATTTAGAAGGCACTAAGTCTCAATTATCAGATAAATACAGAATTATTGATGAATTTACATATATGTTAAAGCAAGAAGACTTAGATGATATTGAATTTGAAATACAGAATTTAGAAAAAGAAGCATATCAATATGAAAGTATTATTAGAAAAAAGAAATATGAATATTTTACAGAAACTATGGAAAAGTTGATTTCAAAAGGTGAATTTATTTCAGTAGAGAATTTGGAAGAGCAAGAGATTAAAGATATAATAACAAAACAATTTTATAAAAATAAGAGATTATCATACTGGGCATTGGAGCTACAAATGATTAGTATAGATTCACCAAAAACTTTAAAGAAGATTGATAATGATACTAAAAAGTTACTCAAAGAAAGTCTTGTAGAAGAATTTAATCCAAATTTTCGTAAATATACAACTAAATATGAAGACAGAAGTAGAGTTTATAGTAGGACACATTCAGTATTAAATTTACATTCAAATAGAATAGTTAATACTCTATTGAAAAAATATTATGAAGTAAAAGAAAAAGTATCAAAAGGGGATAGAGTTACGGTATTGCATAATATATTATCCAACATTGTGCCAACAAAAAATACTGAAATAGTTTCAGAAATGATTAAGAATATATTTGAAAAATGGAGAAGTAGTGCAGAAGATATTAGAATAAAGTTTAACGATAATATTCCTAAAAAGTCAGATGAATTGAAAAAAAATAACTTAGATGCTAGTAAGTCAATTATTGAATTAACTGATAAATATGGAATTACAACAACAGCTTCATCGTTATTGATAGCTAGTAAGAGTAGTAAATCGGATACTAGAAGCAAGTTTATAATTGATTGTTGTTTTAATGTAGTACAAGCTATATTGGATGCGTATTATACAGATATTACAAGCTACATTGAAGACCCAAACGGTGTATATCATTATAAATTTAAAGATTATAGTAAAATTAAGACTCAAAGAAAAAAACAGGATATGCAATTATTAGAGAATTTGCAGAATGAGATTAGATTAGCAGAAACTATATTAATAAAATTTAGACCTGTAGATTTAGATAACAAAGTAGTAATAACTAAAAATAATGGAGAATTTTTTATAAATAATGAGCAAATTTATAATAACAAAGTTACAGGTGCAAAGAAAAATATATATGATTTACTAGAAAATTATATGAAAGATAAAGATGAATTAGAAGTAAATCTAAAGGACATAGAAATTAAACCAAGTTATATAAGTGCTTATATAGTATGTTAGGTAGTTATCGCCTAAGTGGGGACTACTCCCCCATTTAGGCTACATGAGGAAGTAAGATAAATTAATCTTATAACCTAATATATTATCAGGAGGATTATTATGGAAAATGAGTATTATGAAATAAAAAAGAAATATTTAGCGTTTGCATTATCATTTTTAGGATTCAGATATTTTGTATTTAATGATGCAGATGGAGATAAATATAGTTTTGAGAATACAGAAAAATTTCAATTAGCGTTAGATGGATTATTAAAATTGAGAATAACAATAAACAAATAAATAAATTATGAGAGGGAGTTTACGATTATGAGAAGTAAAAATATTAGTGAAATAGTAACATATGAAAAGATAAGAAAATGGAGTAAAGGTGATATTATAACTATAACAGCAGGTACTGGAATGGGAAAATCATATTTTATTAAAAATAAATTATATGCATTTGCTGAAAAAAATAAGAAGAGAATACTCATGCTAATACATAGAACTAATTGTGTAGACCAATTTAATAATGAAATAATTACAGCTAAAAAAGCAGATATAATAGATATAAAAACATACCAATATTTAGAAAGTTTATATAAGAATAATAGAAAATTTGATTTTTCAAAATATGAGTATATAGTTTGCGATGAATTCCACTATTTTATGTCGGATGCTAGATTTAATAAAACTACAGATATATCACTAGAGGTATTATTAAATCAAATGGATGTAGTCAAGATTTTTATGTCTGCTACAAGTGATGCTATGAAAACCTATATTAGAGAGAGAAAAGGAATGACAACAATTGATTATGAAATACCTATAAGTTATAATTTTATACAAAAATTAAAATTCTTTATGAAAGATGAAACTATGGAAAAATTTATGGAAGAGGCTATAGAAAGAGCAAAAGAAGGTAAGCAAGATAATAAGGGGATATTCTTCATCCAATCTGCGGAAAAAGCATATAATTTATACAAAAAATATGAAAAAAATTGTTTGTTTTGTTGTGGTAAAAGTGATAAACATTATAAATATGTTAATTCAGATAAAATAAAGAATATGCTTAAAAGTGAAAGATTTGAAGAACAATTTCTAATCACTACAACTTGTTTAGATGCAGGGGTAAACATTAAGGATGAAAATGTTAAGCATATCGTAATTGATAATAAAGATTTATACTCACTAATTCAGTGTATGGGAAGAAAAAGATTAGAAAATGATAGAGATAAAATTTACGTATATATAAAAGCAATTAACAATAAACAAATAGGGGGAATGGAAACACAAATAAAAAATAAGATTAAAATGGCTGATTTTTTGATGGAACATACTGTCAAAGAATTTATAGAAAAATTTCCTAGAGAGTATGACCATTCTAACATTGTTTATACTGATACGGTAGATGAAGAAGATAAAGGAACTTTTAAAGTAAATGATTTAATGTATGTAAAATGCAACAGAGATTTATGCGATATAGAATTTATGAAAATGAGGGGAAGGTTCGGATATTGTAAATATCTTGCTCATGAATTTGGTTTTCAAGATGAAGAAACAGGGGAATATCATTATAGTGTAGAAGATGAAGAATATGATGACAAATTAGAAGTTTATTTAAATAGTATTATTGGCTTAAAATTATATAAAAAAGAACAAAATGAATTGGCGATTATATCAAATATAAAAAGGAATGGAAAATTAATGAAAAGTCTTAATTCTATTAATTCATGTTTTGATGAAGAAGGAATTAAGTATCATATTATAGATTATACAGATTGGAAAAGGACATTAGAAAATGGTATAAAGAATATATATTATGGGAAAAAATACTGGGTAGTAAATTCACTTAATAATGTTTGCCAAGAAAAAGGGTGACAAGCTCTATAAATAGGCTCACATCTAAAAACTTGGCAAGAAAAAATAATGTAATAATAATTAAAATAATGATGAAAATAAATAAAAATTAATCATGCGAGTGAAAGGTTGTGGGGTCTGGGGAAGGAAAACTACTCGCAGCTTTTTTATTTTTAGATTTTACGGAAACTGGGTTATGACGTAAGGAATAACCTTAGTTGTAGTTAATTTAAAAATAAAAATGTTGGTTAGTTTTCCTTAATCCCCAGTATATTTTAAATAGTTAATAAAAAAATATAAATTAAAAATTATATGTATATATTGCGTTAATGCAATGTTATATAGTTCAAGTGTGAAATTAATAGATAAGATCATTTAATATAATGGTCTTATTTTTTTGTGCTAAAAATGGATTAGTTACCTATAAATATTTACTTTTAATTATAAAAAGTAGGAATACGCCTGTATGCTTCGTACCTCGCATACGGCTACAAGTGGAAGATATGAAATGTATTTTTCAATATTAATAAAAAATTTAAATAAAATGGAGGAATTATATTATGGAAAAAATTAATCAAAAACAAAAAGAATTAGGAAATGAAATATCTAGTAAACTAACTGAGATATTAGGTAAGAAAGTGGAAATTGGATTTGTACTTGGAGAAGATAAGGGGTTTATTTTCGATATTTTTGATGACAAATATGACTACAAAAAAATTCGGCTAAATTATCTTAAAGATATAGAAATTAATTTATATATTTCTTATATATTAGATGCACTAAAACAAGAAAAATATGAAATACATGAGCCTACAGCAGAAGAAAGATATGTAATTGATATATTAGAAGAAACTGGAGTTGAGAATCTATATATAATAGATGGAATTTTATGTAATGTCGCAAGTGAATATGAGATTGATTTGTCCTGTGTAGATGCATTAAGTTATAACAGACCTGAATGTAATATTTATATTACCAGTGATGAAGAACAATTTTATGTCGACTTAGTAAATGAAAAAATAGAAGTGCTTGGAGAAGATATATCTGATGATGAAGTGGAAACTATAACTCCAGAATTTTTACAGAAAGTTTCTGAAGCTTGGAACAGTTTAAATTATTGGTGTTCACTGGAATTTGACGATAATTTCATATACTTATATGATAAGGAACATAATAAGAAAACAAAATTATTAGCTATTGATGATATAGAGTTAATAAAATTTAAAAATAATGAAATAGATATAGATTTTGATGAAGATGAGAATGGATTTGATTGTTTAAGTATCAATAAATATGGAGTAACAATGTAACTAATATTAAAAATTAAGGACTGTACACAAAAATGTGTATGGTCTTTTTTATACAAAAAATATTTCTGAATAAAACACATATAAAGAATAGTGTCGATAAAAATTGAGGAGGAATTTATTATGAAAATTATAAGTGGAATTTACAAAATTGAGGATTTTAAAACAGGAAATGTTTATGTAGGAAGTGCAGATCAAGATAATGGAATCAAGAAAAGGTGGAGCAATCATTTAACACATTTAAGGAATGGAGAGCATTACTATAAAGAATTACAAGAACCATACAAAATAGATAAGAATAGAATTAAGTGGGAAATATTAGAGGAATGTGGTGATGATGAACTTCAAGAAAGAGAAAATTATTGGATATATTATTGTAGTTTAGTAGATGGATGGACTGTAATAAATAAACAAAAAAATGCTGTTAGAAAGAGTAAAGTTAAGGATAAAAGTAAAATGATAAAAGCTCAAACTGGAGAAAATAACGGACATTGTACAAAATTAACTAAAGAAAATGTATTTCAAATTTTGAATATGGTTAAAAAAGGAATAGATAGAGAAAAAATAGCAGCCAAATTTGATATTTATCCAAGTTATATAAGCAGATTTGGAAAAGACAGATGGGTTAAGGCTTATAAAGAATGGAAAGAAAAAGAGATTGTAACATCTGCAAATGTACAACCTCACTAATTCTTTTGCAATAGCAAAAAACATATTAAACTAATCAATTACATTATAAACAAAATTATAAAAAATATACAAGGGTATGCTTAAATAAGTGTACCCTTTGTTTAGATTGGAGGATAGAGAAATGGAAGAATTAAAAGAGATTACAATTGTAAATAGAAATAAAATTGCTTGGCTTTATACAAATGTAATATTTGAAGAACGAGTAGAAAAAATTCACAGAAACGG
Organism: Clostridium acidisoli DSM 12555; assembly: GCF_900176305.1. GTDB lineage: Bacteria > Bacillota > Clostridia > Clostridiales > Clostridiaceae > Clostridium_I > Clostridium_I acidisoli. The sequence goes on along the minus strand of NZ_FWXH01000002.1, from coordinate 798,949 downwards.
ATTAGAGCAGTATGCTTTTGTATTCATGGCTACAGATATAGTAAAAGAGTTGTTAACAGAATTTGATGAGAATATAGAACTAAAAAGATTCTGTAGTTGTTTTAAAAATATTGCTTTTACATTAAAAAAGTATAAAGAGCAGGAGGAGATATAGCGATTAAATTATGAGTAAAAAGAAACATAAATCTTTAAATAAAAAATATGATAGAGAAATATTAAAAGAATGCCATACAGATAATCTTAATGGGAAAACTCAAAAAGCAAAAGAGAATGGTAAAAGACTTATGCAATATTTTGATAATTTAGAATTAAATGATGGTGAATCTGAACATGAATGGTTTTGTGATGACGAAGAAAGACCATGCTCTGTGGCAAAATCTATAGAAGAAAGTTTAAAACAGAGACATGAATATAAAGATGGTAAACGTAAATTTAAATTCTTATTAGACTCTAATAAAATGTGGGCTAAATTATTAGACGATTTAATGGAAAATAAATTATAAAAAATGGGGGATATAATAATGAAGAAAATAGAAGAATATTTTAGTAATGAATTAAATAAAGATGGAATGTACTTCCAAAAAGATTTGTTTTTATGCGATATGTTGACTGAATTAGAGAAATCTAAAGTTTTAGCACCAAGGAATATTAACATGATAATGGAAATACTTGATAAAGAAATTGATATTTCAGATTATATTATGGTGAGTGCAAATGGAAACAATATCGGACTTGCAGATGAAGATTTAAAAAGTGATTTGAGTAAGTTATTAAAAGATGATATTTATAGTCTAAGTTTTGTTATTATGTATTTTATTGAGACAGCTTTTGATGTAGATTACGATGAAGAATAAGAAGACTATATAGATAGTATTAATACTAAATATTTAAAATATAAGTATAAGATTTAGATAAAATGGCTAGAATGTTAGTGCATGGTGATATATATATATATATAATATAAGGTTGGTCAAGGATAATAATTCCTTGATCAATTGTACAAAAGAGAATGATGTGTTAGTTTTTTCGTAGAGAAATGAGATTTAGTGTTCATATAAAAAAAGGAAAAGTCTAAGTTGCGGTGGACTTTTTTATTCTTGTGTAAAAGATGGTTTGGTTACATATAGTATATTACAAATAATTATAATGACATTCTTAAATTTACAAACAAACTTATTGTAAATACACCCATGTGGATGTATAATGTATATAATGTAGAGTTTTGTAGACAATGTAGATATGATATCTAGTTGTTCATCAAAATAAAATAGTGTATATAAAAGTGGCGGCTTCTATATGCACAAAATAAATTTTACTATTAAGGTAATGATGAGAGCTTTTAAAACGTCTTTTGCAAATGAGCAAATGAATTTTAAAAGTTCTTTTTCATTTGGTTTTAAGTCATGTATATTAGCCATAGTGTCACCTCCTCATCAAAATGTATTAAAGAGGAGATAATTAGATATTTTTATTGAAGATTAAGAAAAGCATATAACACCTCCTAAAACTCCCATGAACAACTAGAAAAATCATTAATTCAAGTATATCTAAACTAAAATATTTATGCAATTAATAAATTTCTTATAAAATGTAATTTTACACAATAATATAATAAATATGTTTAAAATAATCTATATTTCATCTATTTTCAATTGTGAAATTTTTGTTGGATTTTGGAAGGAATACAAATAGATTTTTGTTTTAGAAAAATAAAGGATATTGTTACCTTTTGTAGAATATATACGTAAATATGTTTTATAAAAGGGAGTATGTGTGATGGATAAGATAATTGATATTGAAAAACGATACAGTAAAGAATTAGAAGATATTAGATATATTCTTCAGAATTTAGAAAATGGGAGATATTACGAAAATACTAATGTAAGAATGGATGGGTATTTATCAACTAATATCACAAAATTAAAAGAAGAATTAAATGATTTATTAAATAAAATAGAATATAATAAAGAGTCAGAACATGAAAAATTAGCTGAGGCAATTAAGGATATACAATTATAAATAATATATATTGGATAATTTTAAAGATAAATGATGAGGTGATTCATATGTGGTTTATTAAAGTTGAATTTTGGGATGAATTTCAAGTGTTAATAAAGAAATATGATAATGAAACAGAAGTAATTAAAAAAATTAAAATTATAAAAGCGTCTGAAGAGTTTTGTAAACAAGGTAAGGGTGTTTCATTTTATAATGTAACAACAATAAATAATAAGTTTATGAAAAAAATAGAAAAATACCTAAATGATGAAAATTATTGCCAATATAATTTAAAAAAATAAAATGCATTTTATTTTTTAAAGAAGGTGCTATTAATGAAGTTTGGTATGAGAAAACCATCATTGAAAAAGAGTGTTAAAGCTAGAACTACTGGAAAATTGAAGAGAGCGGTTAAGAAAAGTATTAATCCTTTGTACGGTAAAAAGGGTATGGGATTAATTAATAATCCTAAGAAGGCTATACATAATAAAATTTATAAGAAAACAACATTTAGTTTCTGGGATTTGTTTAAGTAGATGAAGATAAAAAGGTAAAAGGACTTGTAGAGATACAGGTCTTTTTTTATTGGATAAAAGAATATTCGTAAGTAAATTATAATAATATTTATTAAAGTAATTTTAGAAAAGAGGCTTATAATGGAATATAATAATGAAGAAATAAAAGAGATAAAATTAAAACTAAATATTATTGAACAGCAAAATAATAATATTCTAAAACAAATAGAAGGTATTTCAGCAGCTCTATTAAATAAAAACAACACTAAAAATTATAATAAAGCTGTTGAAAAGTTTCTGGAAACTTTTATAAATAATTAATTTCTAGAATTTATCATTCATAAAATTAGAAATAACATCGTCTACGTTAGGATATTGTTTTTTTACTAAGTTTAAAAGTCTAAGAAGTTCATCCTGATACAATAAATCATTATCTATATAATTAATAATTTCTGTATCTCTAGAGTCTATAGTTGGAAAAACTATTAAGTATAACTCCTCATTATCTTCATCATTTACTAAGATAAAATAACCATCATTTATTTTAGTAAAAAATGAATTTTTATTCATAGGAGATATGTTAAATTCATTATAAACTTTGTTACATAATTGAGGTAATGAATCCAAATAGTTCCATTTAAGAATGCTTAATTTTGTTCTTTCAATTAGTTTATTTATTACAGCTTTAATATCCATTTTTATTAATCCTCCCTTTTGTTAAAACGACCTATTAAATAATCTAATTTATAACAAACTTTATCAAAATTTATTTTATTAAAATCTTTATGTAAATATATTTTAATGAAATATATTTTTATTAATTCATAGTTTGAAAATAGAATTTTATATAGGTTTTCAAATTTATAAATGTCTTCTAGAATATCATGAATTATTGTTTTAGTTTTAATATCATCTTCAAGAATACTAACTTTGTAAACCTTAAATTTATTAACAAATTTATCCTTATTATTATTGTAATCTTTTGAAATAGAAATCGATTTAACTGTTTTAGCAATACTATTAGATTTATATATTAAATAAATAGATAATAACAGACCAATTATACTTGAAATAGAAGTTAAAAACAAGAAATAAGGATATTTATTCAAATTATCAATAAATGTATACAAATATAAATCCACCACCCTTATACCTTATTTTATCATTATATACAAAAATAAGACAAGTAGTATTTAATTATTTTATATATTTTTATATTTATAAAGTTTTACCTTGATATATCGAATATTTGTGTATTGAGGTGGTAGTATGAAAAAGCCAAATAAAAATATTTACGATAAGGTAATGGATGAATTTAATTCAGATAATATTACTGAAGCCGACAAAAGTTATAGTAATATTAAAAAGATATATGATGAGATAAAGGAATTTTATAAAAATAAAATTAATAATGAAGAAATGAATATAAAATTTGAAAAGATACGAATTGAAGAAAAATTGGGGAAATACAGCACAGACATCACTGAATTTGGAGTTTCGTATTTTATTGTGATTTTTGGCAATATATTTTATTTTATGATTCAAGATATTTTTCAATATTGGAGTTTTAATAGAACAATAAATTTTGCATTGAATTTTGTTACTTTAGCAATATTTCTAGTTGTTACAATGAAAAGTATTGGAAAAGATTTAAAAAAAGAAAGTCCCAAAGGATTGATGCTTAATATATCTTTGAAAGTTCTTGATGAATTAGAAAATGAAATTAATGAAATGAATAAATTAAGTTCTCAAAAAGTAGAAGATACACTAGATGAACAAGTTAAGATAGATAATATATCAAATGATGTTAAGCAAATAAGAGAATTTTTGGGGATTAAATAATTGAAAATAATCAGGTGATTTAAGAAGTAACTCTTTTTTTGCCAGATGTTTAATGGTACAATATATCATAAGAGGTGATATTTGTATGACTAATAAAGGTGAAAAACTAAAGATAATAGGTGGAATAATTAGTTCTATAGGTAGTCTGTTACTGCTGTTGCCTATGCTGGCGATTATTATATTAATTATTGTTGCTATTATTCAAGCAATGTAGAAGCTTTTATAGCTTCTTTTTTTATGTCTAAAAATAAATATTAAAGAATGGTGAATATTAATGGGAATATTATTAGCAATACTTATTGTTATTACTGTAGGATATGTTATAGATGCTGGAATTGAAGGATGTATGCAAGTCTTATCTGCCATGGATGATACACAATTAAAAGAATGTATTACAAGATATAAGAAAGGTATATAGTAATGCCAGTATTTAGGAAGTGTATGGAGTGTGGCGAGAAAGTATTAGAAGGTACACTATGCAAGTGTGAACAAGATAAGAGAAAGAAGAATTATAAAGACTATAAGATAAGACGTATGAAGGATGAACAGGAAAGGAAGAGACAACGGTTCTATAACAGTAAGGGATGGATAGTACTGAGTGAATCTATTAAGAGACATTATTTAGGCTTATGTGTAGTATGTTGGCATAAAGGTAAAACAGAGGAGAGTAAGTATACCCATCACATTGTTGAGTTAAAGGATGATATGGACTTGGCATTAGTAGAGGATAACCTAGTATCCTTGTGTCCATACTGTCATGGTAGAGTACATGTTGAGTATGATAAAGGTGATAAAGATAAGAAGAAAATGCAAACTATCTTACATATACTGGTAAAAGAATTTGATGATGAATATGGATTGTAAAAAAGGTATACGGGGGAGGAAGCGAAAATTTTTAGGCAGTGCCAAAAGGTCTGTGGCAATCCTTCGGTTGGAAATATATCCGTTTTGAGCTATTTTGAGACATATCTAAAAGAATAAAAATTGGAGGTGAATAGATTATGGCAAAAAGTGCAAAACCATTAGCAACTAATAACACACATTTTACAAAAAAAGAAATTGAAGAACGCAAAGAGCAGGAAGAAAAACTAAAAGGAAATGATAATTTAGTTTATTCACTTCCTGCTGGACTTACAACTAAAAAAGAAAAAGATTTATATAATTATTTGGTCACAGAATTAAAAGCAAGTGGTATTTTAAATAATTTAGATGTAGAAATTTTATCACAAACTGTAGCTTCTATAATACATATGCGAGAAGCAAATAAATTAATTAAACAACATGGATTAGTTCTTTATAGGGAAGATGGAAGTGGGCAGAAGAACCCAGCGGTACAAGTTTACAAAGATTATCAACAAATATTTTATCAATGTTGTATGCAATTAGGTCTCTCGCCAGCAAGCCGTGCGAAATTATCAGTCATTAATATGAACGATAAGATAACTAAAGAAGACCCATTGTTAAAAGCCTTAAAAGGTGATGATACTGAATGATACTTTTAGATAAAGCATTAAAATACTGTGAAGATGTTTTAAATGGGACAGAAGATACTACATTTGAGGTCAAACAACAGTGTAAAATATTTATGGATAATTATAATATAAATCAATATAAAGAAGGTTTTGAATTTTGTTTTAGTAAAGAAAAATTGCAAATAATAAATAATCTTTTGAAGCTGCTTAATTATGCAACAGGATTTATAGTAGGTAAAAATGTATTAGAAGGTTTGGTAGGTTTCCAAGCCTTATTTTTATGTGCTATTTTTGGTTGGAGATATAAGAATGACTTAAACAAGATGATGTATAGGGATGTTGTACTTTTTATTCCTAGAAAAAATGCGAAGACTTTTATAACAGCAATAGTTTTTATATTACAACTTTTAACAGAACAAAATTTCAGCGAATTTTATTCTATATGCATAGATAGAGATTTAGCGAAAGAACTTAGAAAAGCAATGGCACAAATAATAAGTGCCAGTCCTGCAATTGCCAAGCATTTTGTAGTAAGTGAATCTGAAATAGGAATTATCAAATGTAAATTGACTAATAGCTTCTATTTTCCTAGGACATCTAAAGCAAACAAAAACAACTCAATCAGACCTTGTTGCGTTTGTGTGGATGAAATGGGAGCATTTGTGACCAATGATAATATACAAGCTATGCGTAAGGGGCAACTATCGGTAAAGAATCCAATTATGGTAAGAACCACAACAGCATATAGTGAATCTGATTCTATTATGCTGGAAGAATTGGACTATGACAGAGCAGTTTTAAATGGAACTGTAAAAAATCCAAGGCTATTTTGTTTACTATATTATGCAGACAGAGATGAAGCATGGGAAGATTCAGCAATTTATAAGGCTAATCCATTGCGAGTGGAAGAAAATTATAAAGAAATAAAATCCGATAGAGACATAGCAAAAATAAAGACAAAAGAACAAGAGGAATTTTTAACCAAGAATCTTAATATTTTCTTGGAAACGAATGAGTTGAATAAATACATAGACATAAGTTGTTGGAAGAAGTGTAGAGTTGATAATATTGATTTTGCCAAAAGGTCTGTAGTGGTATCAATAGATTTATCTGTGACCACAGATTTAACAGCTGTCGCCATAATGTATAAAGAAAATAATATAATTTATTGTATGTCACATGGTTTTTTGCCTGAAGATAACTTAGATAAAAGGCGAGAAAATATAGATTATAGAACATATGAGAGGGCTGGATGGTGCGATATACATAAGGGAATGACAGTAAGTTATACACTTGTGGAAGAATATATAAGAAATATTGAAGATAAATATAATTGTACTATAGAAAGTATAGTAACAGATCCGATGAATGCAAAAGAAATGGTGGAAAGGCTTGAGAAGGACTTTGATGTAGTTAAATTAAAACAAACTTATACATTATTAAGTCCAGCAACCAAGGAATTTAGAAAGAAAGTTTATGACGGTGAAGTTAAATATTTGGAAAATGAATTACTTGATTGGAATATGAGCAATGCTATTACAACCGTAGGAAAATCTGATGATGAAATGTTGGCAAAAGCTGATAAAAATAAACAAAGAATTGATTTGGTTGCGGTTTTAGTATTTTGTTATACAGAATTACTAGGGGAAGATACTAGTTATGATGCTTTAGGTGAATTAGATAAATTAGATTGGTAGGTGATAAATTAATGAAAGAAAAACTAAATAAATTGCTTAAAAAGACTGTTTTTAATGATATTTTTGTCATGGAAATAGTCTTTTTAATTGGTATGTTTGTTATTGTTTTTACTAATTTCCGTGTAAATTTGTATTTTGGATTGTATTTTTTAGGTGTAATATTTATCGCTTATTCAATATTTTTATATAAATTTAGTAAGAAAAGAGGTGAGAAATAATGATTTTTGATAAATTAATTCAGGAAAAAAGAGATACAAGCGTAAATGTTAATGATTGGAATAATATTTATTCCTTTGAAAATGGATATGATGTTACACCAGTAAGTAAACAGTTAAAAGAGTCTACATATTATAGTTGTATTAGGATTATAAGCGAATCTATTGCCAAATGTCCTTTACAAGTAAAACAAGAGACAGATAAGGGGGAGATTGAAGCAACAGATCATTATTTATATGATTTGTTAAATTTACGTCCCAACGATTACATGAATGCAGTTACTGTAATTAAAACATTTGTTACGTTAGGAAAACATGAAGGAATAAGTGGTTTGTATATTGACAGACAAGGTAGTAAAGTAATTGGTTTATATCCAATTAAAATTGTAGGCATTATTGTAGATGATATTGGATTAATAAAGTCTGTAAAAAACAATAAAATATTATACGATTGGCAGGGGGTAAATGGAGAAACAGGGTCTTCATTTGATGCAGATATTATTGTTTTAAAAGATTTTACCTTGGATGGTATTAATACACGAGCAACTAGAACTATATTAAGAGAAAGTCTTGATACATCGCTAAAAAGCCAAAGTTATTTAAATAGTTTATTTGGAAATGGTTTAACTAATAAAATCGTAGTCCAATTAACCAGTGATATAAAAGAAGAAAAAGAGATCAGTAAAATACAAGCTAAATTTAATAGAATATATAGCAATAATAACCGTATATTTACAGTACCTGCTGGATATAATGTAAGTCCATTAAACCTTAGTCTCAGCGACGCTCAATTCACGGAATTACGATTGATGAGCAAAAAGGATATTGCAGGGGCAATGGGTGTACCCTTAACTTTTCTTGGTGAGATAAAAGAGAACGCCAAAAGTGAAGGACATGATATGTTAAATTTTTTAGTAAATACTTTACAAGTCCTTTTTACAGCAATTGAGCAAGAAATGAATTGGAAACTATTGACCAGTGCTGAAAGAACTAAAGGTTATAAAATTAAATTTGATATGAATGTATTATTAAAAATGGATAAGGCTACTGAAGCTACAGTTATCACTACATATGTTAAAAATGGTGTTTATAGTTTGAATTATGCTAAAAAGTTATTAGGATTACCATTATTAGGTAAAGACGTTACTACATTCCCAAGTGGACAGGTTACGTTGGAACAGATGATGAATGGTAATACATCCTACACGAACAATCCACCTCCAATCACACCGCAGCAACAGAAAGAAGGTGTTTAGCATGACTTTGGATTATTTAAAAAATCTGTTAAGAATTGATTTTACTGATGATGATAGTTATTTAGCGGATTTAATTGATATAGCACAAATTTACATAGATTTTTGTGTTGGTGAAGCTTATAAAACTGATGACAAAGCACTTAAATTAGCAGATATATTATTACAAAAATTTGTAACAGATATGAATACAAATCGAAGCACAACTATTTCAGAGAATATAAAGCAAGATAGAATTGTAACAACTACTTTGGATTTATTATCTAATTATATGGAGTAAAGGGGGTGATAATTGTGCAAATTGAAATAAGAAATGACAGTGTTACTATTAAAGGCTATGTCAATGCACTTGAAAGAGATAGCAGAGCATTACCAAGTCCACAAGGTAAATTTGTTGAACAAGTAAGAACTGGTACATGGAAAAATGCTATTGCTAAGAATGATGATATAGCCGTATTACTCAATCATGATTGGAATAAAAAACTAGGTTCTACTAAGGATAACTTGAAATTAAAGGAAGATAATATCGGACTTTATGCAGAGGCTAGGGTTTGTGATGCTGACGTGATTGAAAAAGCTAAAAACAATGAACTGTGTGGATGGTCTTTTGGATTTAAAGCTAATAAGCAATCTTGGGGGAAAACAGATAATGAAATGCAGAGGAGATATTTAGACGATATTGATTTGTTTGAAGTGTCTATATTAGATAATACTCGCACACCAGCTTATTATGGCACTAGCGTTGAAGCACGTGATAATGAGGAACTATGTATTGAGCAGAGATTTGTTCAGGACGATATTGAAGTTATTGATTTAGTTGAAAAGCTAGTTGATGAAGGTAGAGATGACAAAAGCACAGAACTAGCAAAACAATTAAGATTATTAGAATTGGAACTAGAATTATAGTTCTTTTTTTATACATAAAAATAAAAAATAAAATATAAAGGATGGTAATTATTAATGAGTAAATTAGAAGAATTAAGAGGACAGTTGGATGCTAAAAAAGTTGAAATAAGAGGATTTTTAGATGAGAAAAAGGCTGATGAAGCTGAAAAAGCTACAGTAGAAAAAAGAAATTTGGAAAAATTAATCACTATACAAGTTGAGCTTGATGCAGATGAAAAAAGAGATTTGGAAAGTCAAAAAAATAAAAAGAAAGAGGTTGATAAGACTATGGCAGAAGTAAGTGAAATGAGAGCAATAGTGAAGAAAATAATGGGACAAGAAACTACAGTTGAGGAGAGAGACGCAATAACTACCGCAGATAATTCAGCAGTATTGCCAAAAGAATTCATAAATAATTTAATGATATTACAAAAAGGTTATGGTTCTCTAAAATCATTATGCGATATAGTACCAGTACATAAGAATGAAGGTACAATCCCGGTAATAGATTTAGACCAAAACACAATGTCAGACGTACTCGAAGGTGCTGATATCGTCGATGGTACACTCGTTACTACAGATATACCATTTACAGTAAGTAAGGTTGGTTTGATTCAAACATTAACATCTGAATTACTAGATGACGCTGAAATTGAAATAGAATCTCTTGTAAATAGTAACTTTTTGAATATTGCCACTGTAAAAGAAAATGTAAAAATATTAAAAGTTCTTACAGACAATGCCACCGCAGTAGCAGGAACGCCAATAGATTACTCAGCAGTTGAAAATGCAATTGATTCTGCTTTACCATCTGTAAAATCTGGATTAGTTACTATTACAAATGTTGATGGTTATGTTGCTTTAAAGAATATGAAAGATAAACAGGGCAGGAATTTAAACCTTATAACAGTAGATGCAAATGGTGTTGAATATTTCCATTCTAAACCAATTGTATATGTGGAAGATACTCTTTTACCAATTGTAACAACGGATAAGACACAAATATTTTATATAGCTAATACAAAAGAAGCTATAAAATTCTGTGATAGAAATCAAGTAACAATTGCAAGAAGTACTGAAGCTGGATTCAATGATGACACTGTTAAAGTAAGAATACTTGAAAGATTTGGAGTTGTAAAAGGTTCTGTAAGAAGTATTAAACGTATCGAATACTAGAAATATGGCGGGCAAGCCCCCGTCTTTCTTATATTTTTAAGGTGGTGAAAAACATGGCTGATTTTAACATAGATACTGGTCGATTGAATAAAAGAATAACGTTACAAAAATTTACAGAACAAGAAACGGATGCTGATGGATTTCCAATTGCAGGCAGTGGCGGTTATGTGGATTTTAAAAAGGTTTGGGCAAATATAAATAATCTTTTTGGAAATGCCTACTTTGCGGCGAAAGCGGTAAATGAGGAAGATACAGTGAATTTTATAATTAGATATTCTTCTGATATTTCTGATATGGAAGAAAAGGACGGTTATAAGAAATACAAAATTGTTTATAAAAAGAAGACATATGATATATTTTTCGCTGATAATGTCGCATCGGCAAATACATGGTATAAGTTAAAAGCCAAGGCGGTGAATTAGAATGAACACTATAGAAGTAACTGGATTAGATAGCTTGATGAATGATTTTATTGAAATGACTATAACAACTGCTGACGAAAAAAGAGTAATGAAAAACGCTATCGAACCTGCTTATACAGAAATTGAAAAGAATGCCCCGACTAAAACAGAAAAATTAAAGAAAAATATTAAACAAACAGTTAAAAAGGTTGATTTTGCTACAGTTGGAGAGATTAAACTTAACCAATGGTATTCTATGTTTACAGAATATGGAACAAGTCAGTCTAAAGAACATATTGGTTGGTTTGAAAGATCGGTTGACAATAGTATGGTTGAAGTTATGGCTAAAATGGCAGAAGGACTATTTGAAAAAGCCATATAAAAGAGAGGTGGCAGTTATAGATAATATTGAAACATATACTAGAACACTTTTAATGGATAGTAGCATTATAAACTTAACAGTAGATAAAAAAGTGTATTTTCTTCATGCTGAAAATCCAACGCCAATGTATGTAGAATACGAGTTCTATAATGAAAATGGTGGATTATGGGAGGAAGGAAATGAAATTAGTACTTTTTATTATTTACAAGTAGATATATTTTCTTTAAGTACTCAAAACTATATACCATTAAAAAATTCTATTAAAAAAAAATTAACTGATAATGGATTTAATAGAATAAGTATTATATCTATATGGGAAGAGACAACAAAATTAAATCATTGTGCAATGAGATTTATTAAAACAAATTAGGACTATAAAATGTAGTTCTTTTTTTATACAAAAAAATTAAACAAAATTTGAAAGGTAGGTAATTTAAATGGCAAAAATTAATATTGATAGGCTATTTTTAGCAACAATAACAAAAGATGAATTAGGAAGCAACAATCTAACTTTTGCAACTCCAGAATATATCCCAGGAATTCAACAGTTTTCATCTAAGGCAAAAACAAATACAGGAAGTAATTATGAAGAGGGGAAACTTGTAGACCAAGATATAACTTTACAAGATTTAGAGATTTCCATAGATTTGGGACATTTTTCCAACCAGCAATATGCTAAGTATCTTGGGCACTCTATTGCCAGCACGGGAGGTGTTTTTTGTAAAGATACAGATGTTGCACCTTGGGTAAGTTTACTAGTTGAGTATACAAAAGCAGGCGGAGTTGAAAAGGGTTATCTTGTTCTATACAAAGGTAAATTAGTAGAACCAGATATTGATGTAAAACAAGCCGAAGGTAAAGTGGATTACCAAAATTCTACAGTTACAGCTACATTCCAACCTTTAACAAATAATGGTATGTATCAGTACATGGTAGAGACGGATGACCCAGATTGTCCAGAAGACATTGCAACTACATTCTTTGCAAGTGTAATTGTACCAACACCAAAAACAGTAACACCTTAGAAACAAAAGAGAGTAGAATTCAAACTTTACTCTCTTTTTTATTATAATAATTTGGAGGTTTGATAAAAATGAATATAGGGAAAGTACAAGAATATAAAATAGAAATTGGTGAAGAGATATTAACTTTTAGGTTTGACTTTGAAGCACTATGTAAATTTGAAGATAAATATGATAATTCACTGGAGATAGTAAATGAATATCTACAACAGAAAAAACAATATAGTAATTTAATAAAAATACTAAGTTGCTGTTGTGTAGAGAAAGATTTAACAGAAGAAGAATTAAAGAAAGCAATCAGTTTAGATTTTCCAACTATAAAACTTTTAGATGTAATTGGATATCAAATGTTGGTAGGAAGTTTGGATTTAGATAAAAAAGATGAAAATAAAAAGGAAACAAAAAGCAAAAAAAACTAACTAACCAATCTAAGGATTTAATTGACTTAGATTGGTTTTTTTATGTAGCAAAGACACATTTAAATTATAGCAGAAATGAATTTATGAAATCATGTCCCAAAGAGATTTTAGCATTATGGTTACAACATTGTAAATTTATGGGGTGGACTAAAAGTGAAAACAATAATCAAAATGATGATGATGACATAGAATTGACACCCGACCAATGCGTGTTCTTTAGAAAATAATTATGGAAAGGAGAGATAGACTTGGCAGATGAAACAAAAAGAGTAAGTGTCCAATACATATTAGATAGTTCAGGATTTAACGAAAGTCTTCAAGGCGTTAATGCAAATTTAAAGTTAAATAAAAGTGCCTTAAAAGACGCAGAAGTTGGAGTAAAAGCTTTTGGGGATTCAACTGGAAATTTACAAAAGGTACAAAGTGCATTAAAAGACACAATGCAAACAGCACAAGAAAAAGTTGATATATATTCTAAATCCATTGCAAAAACCACTACAACAATGGAAGAAAACATATTAAAAAGAGATCAGTTAAAAACTGCATTAGATATGGAAAAATCAAAACTAGAAGGTGCAACAAGTGCATATGGTAAAAACTCCGAAGTTGCTGAGAATGCAAAAACAAGAGTAGCTGAACTTACAGAGCAATACAACAATGTAGATAAAGCAGTTACACAAAATGCAAAAAGTATTGAAAGTTACACAACGAAAATGAACACAGCAAGTGCAGAAGCAAAGAATCTTGAGGGACAGCTGAATAAAACTACTAAAAACATAGCTGAAAGTCAAAGTGGTTGGCTAAATGCTGGAAAAAGCTTAGAATCAGGAAGTAAAAGCTTTAAAACTATTGGTAAATCTGCAAATGAAGCAGGGGATGCAATATTAAAAGTTACAGCTCCAGTAGTAGTAGGATTAGGACTTGCTACTAAATCCGCATCAGATTTTGAACATCAGATGGCTGATATAAAAAAAGAAGTTGCAGCCACAGGAATTCCAGTTTCACAAGTCAATTCTTTAATGGCAGAAATGTCAACATCATCATTGAAATGGTCGGAAGATTTTGGACAATCAACTGATGATATAAATCAAGGACTATTAACACTTGTTAAAGATGGTTACACCGCAGGCGAAGCTATGAGTACAATGAATACATCTTTACTTACTGCAAGAGGTTCAAATGAAGAATTAGGAACTACAGTAGATAAATTAGGAAGTTCTCTTGAAGCTTATGGAATGAAAACTAATGATGCAGCTACAACAACGGCAAATATGTCGCACATGGCTGATACATTTGCTTATACTGCTAATCATACAAAGGCAAGTATTTCGAGCCTGGGTGAAGCGTTTAGTATAGTTGGGCCCTTAGCTAGTCAATTAAAAATTCCAATGTCCCAAACAGCAGCAGCGATTGGGGAACTTCAGTCTAATGGTATAGATGCAAGTACAGCAGCAACAAGTTTACAAGCAGGATTGGTAAACTTAACGAAGCCTACAACTAAAATGCAAGCAGCCTTAAAAGAAATGAATTTCTCCGCTTTTGATAGTCAAGGTAAAATGAAAGACTTGACCACTATAATAGCAGAAATGTCACAGAGAACAGCAGGGTGGACAGATAAACAAAGAGAATCGGCTTATGCAACGATTTTTGGTAAAGAATCACTTGCTTCTTGGGGCATATTGATGCATAAAGGTAGTGATTATTTAAGCAATCTTTCGACTAATGCTAATAATGCCACAGGAGAAGTTCAACATTTATCCGATAGCATGAAAAATACATCACAAAATAATTTTAAAGAATTAGAAGAATCTGTACATGCTCTTGGAATTGCATTTGGACAAGATGTACTACCTATATTAACACCACTCGTCAAAGATGTAACAGGAGTAGTTAAAAGTTTTAGCGATTTAGATGATGGAACTAAAAAAACAATAATTGATGTAGTAGGATTAGCCACCGCCGCAGGATTAGGTTTAAAGGTTGTTGGCGGAGCAGCAGGAAGCATAAGTAACATTCTGGGATTAGCAGGTAAAATTTCAGGTGCAATAGGGAAAGCAACAGTTGCAACCGAAGCAGGAACAGCCGCAGCCACAGGAGCAGGAGAAGCAATTGCAGGAACAGCAGTAGCAGAGGGTGCAGGAGCAACCGCAACAGCAGGTCTTGGAGTTGCATTTGGAGCGGCTATATTACCTATTGCAGCAGTAGTAGGGGTAGTAGCAGCGGTAGGTGTTGGCAGTTATGCGTTATACAAACATATGACTAATGATGCCATTCCAACAGTGGATTTATTTAATAGTAAATATCAGGCCAGTGAAAAAGTGCTGAATAGTTACGGCGAAACGGTACAAAATACAGTAACAAAAACTATTAATTTTACAGATGCAACTAAAAAAAATGTTGGTGCATATATGCAGATGGACGACAATGTAAAAAAAACTATGACTGATATTTCTGTTAACAGTGATAATTTTACTAAACAAACTAAAACAAATGTAGTTGCACAATATACAGACATGGTAAGTAAGGTAAGTGGATTAAATGCCAATATGAAAGATAAGAATATAACAGATTTTACTAACATGGTAACTAATACAAGTACATTAACTACTAAAAATAAAAATGATATTGTTGCACAGTACACACAGATGGTAAGTAAAGTAGGCGGATTAACAGCACAACAGAAAGCTGATACTATTAAAAAGTTTACAGATACAATGACACAATCTGTTGGAATAACTAAAAGTGAAGCAGATAATGTTGTGGCTCAATTTACTGCTATGGGAACTAAAATTAAAGGTGGAATGGACACACAATATAATGATAGATTAACAAAGATGAAGGATTTTTTTGCTAAAAGTGACGTATTGAGTGTTGATGATGAACAAAAGATTTTAACAAATATGACCAATGATAATAATACTAAAAAAGCTAAAATTGATGGCTATGAAGCACAAATAGCTGCTATACAAGATAATGCAGTTGCACATCATAGAGATACAACGACACAGGAAAAAGCACAAATTAATGCAATACAAGATTCAATGCGAGTTACAGCTGTAAAAAGTTTATCGGATTCTGAAATTCAAAGCAAAGTAATTTTAGAGAGAATGAAAAGCTACGGTACATCTATTACGGAAGAAGAAGCTAGTTCAATTATCCAAAATGCTAATAGCCAAAGAGATAAAAGCATTAAAGCAGCGAATGACCAATGCGACCAAACTGTTGCGGAAATTACCTACGAAAGAGATGTAACGCATACAATTAATAAAGACCAAGCAGACAAATTAATAAAGAACGCTGAAAGTCAACGAGATCAAAGTGTAAAGGCTGCAAAGGAACAAAGAGACCAAGTGGTTGACCATTTAAGTAAAATGGATAGTGATGTTATTAGTAATATGAACACTGATACTGGTAAAATGTTAAACCCATGGCAAAAGTTAACTAAAAGCATAGGTGATGAATTTAATAAAATAGCTAAAAGTTGGAACGATTTAACATTTACGCAAAAGGTAGCAAAGGTTGTAGGAGCAGTTACTGGAAATACTGCTATTGGACAAAATGCAAGTGGAACTAATAACTTTCAAGGATATTTAACTACAATGCATGAGCGAGGTTACGAAGTTTATCAACCACCACAGGGCACTAAAATTTACAACCACGAAGCAAGTGAGGATATGGTTAAGAAGACAGCAGAAAGTGTTGCAGAAAAGGTTGCGTCTAAAATGGTTGCTAATAGCAATGGTGGAACAACAATGGCAGTTACTTTTGACCATGTTACTATAAATGGATATAGTGATTTACAAAAAGTTGCTAGAGATTTAAATAATATGAAAATCAATAATGCTAGTGGAATAGGAGGTAATTAGTATATGTCACGTAAACCATTATATTTCACTTTTAATAATATTTGTAGTTTAGATGTGAAAGATTTATATATAGTAAATACGTTACCAATGCCCAATAGTCCAAATAGACGTGTAACGAAAACACAAGTATCTGGACGAAGTGGAAATTTAAGAATAATAGAAACTGATGATTTTGGACAAGACGTGTATGATGATATAGATAAATCTTTAACATTATGCTATAAAGGCGATGATATAGATTTTATAAAAAGATGGCTTAGAGGTAGAGGTAATTTAATTTTGTCAAACCAACCAGACAGATATTTTAAAGCGTCTATTGATAATATTTTGTCTATTGAAAAAATAATAAGAACAATGAATAATTTTACAATTATATTTTCATGTTTTCCTTATGCATATTTAAATACTGGAGATATACCTATTATATATACCCCAACAGAAAACACATGGGAAACAATAATCATGAATGAATATGATTTATCACTTCCACATTTAAAAATATATGGACAAGGTGATATTGGAGTAATGGTAAATGGAGTTGAGACGGATTTTTATTCTGTTGATGGTTATATTGAATGTGATAGTGAATTGCAGCAATGCTACAAAGGAAATCAAAACTTAGGTATGAATATGAGTGGAAATTTTCCTGCACTGTATGAAAAAGAAAATATAATTGAGTTCACTGGGAATATATCCAAAATAGAACTAACACCACATTGGCGAAATATTTAATTAAGGGTCTTATTATAAGGCTCTTTTTTATTACAAAAATATTGGAGGTAAGAAATTTGAAAAAAGAAGACATAGTAAAGTTATGGAAAGCAATACAAACTGAAAAGGTTAAGGGTACTGTTAAATTCAGATATTCTTTATTAAAAATTGAAAATGATATAAAAAATGAAATAGAAGCACTAGAAGGTGTTGAAAAAGATATAAATGATATATTAGAACCTTTTTATGCAGAAAGAGGAGAACTAATAAAAAGTATAGGGATTTTTGATGAAAGCAAAAACACCTATGTTATAAATCCCAAAGAGACAGAAAAAGTTACAGAATTTAATGAAAAGATTAAACCAATACAAGAAAAATATAAGACTGAAATTGAAGAATATGAAAATAAATATAGAGAATATATAGAAGTTTTAAAAGAAGAATTAGATACAGAATTTAAGTTTAAAGAAATTTCATTAAATAACTGTCCTGATAGTTTAGAAACTGAAAGCTTAGAAATTTTTATGAAATTTAAAATAATAAAATAGAGAGGTGATTATAAATGTTTGATGGATATTATGCTATTAATTTAGCTTTGAATACAAATTTAACCAATCTACCAGATGTGAAAACAACAGACCACAAAAGTCGTGGTTTAGATATAACAAGAGTATTAAATGGAGTTGTTCAAAATACAGCTAATCAGACAATTTGGATGAACGCTACGACCCCTGATGGCAGAAATGTTAGCCAAATGGCAGATGTAGAAGACACAAATGTAGGACATTATTTGCTTACATATCCAGATAGTATGTTGAGGGTCTCAGGTGAAGTTCAAATTGAATTAACAATCATAGACCCAACAGGAACTATAAGCACAAATACAGGAACTGTAAATGTTGTAGAAGCAGTGAGTGATTATGGGGATATTATAGCTGCCCCCGATTATCCTGCATTATTACAAGCTGTAAACCAAATACAAACTATGCAAGCACAAATTACAACAATGCAAAATTCAATTAGTGCTTTAGAGCATTTTCAAACAGGTTCAAAGATAATGTCAGATACACCTTTAAATTCTACTTATTGGCTCCCTATGGATGGAAGGTCAACAAGTGGTTATAGTGGTTTATCTGCAATATATGGTGCAAACTTGCCTAATTACAATGGTAGAGTACCATTTCAAATTGACAGCACACAGCCAGAATTCAATACACTTGGTAAAACAGGTGGGGAGAAAGCACACACATTAACAATTCAAGAGACAGCTTCTCATATGCATGGATTACGAATGTATCAATGTAGCGAAGAAAATGCAGGACATTTTTCTGCGTATCCACAAGGTTGGCCAGGATACAATGGCTTTGCTGATAGGCTTATGGTGGTTACACAAATTGATACTCATTCAACTGAATATATGGAAACAGCTGGTGGAGGACAGGCACATAATAACTTACCTCCATACATTGTAGGCGGAAAATGGTATGTACACATTTAGTTATAAGATAAACAAAAAAAGAGGTGATTAAATGATAGTATTATATGATAAATTTAAGACTAGTGATTTTGATAGTAATGATTTAGTATTAAAAAATACAACTAAATGTGAGGTTACATGGGAGAAAAATGGACAGTTTCAAATTGATTTAGTTTATCCAATATTATCAGATGATGATAGATGGCAAAGCATAGTTAAAGGTGCTATTGTAAAATGTCCAGTTGCGTATCAAAATGACCAACTATTTAGGCTTAATACTCCTACAAAAAAGATGGATAGTGGATATTATTATATTGAAGTAACTGGATACCATATTACTTATGATTTAAATTATAATTTAGTGGAAAACGTAACTATTAGTAATAAAAGCGGTATTGATGCAGGACAAGAGATTTTAAATAACACACAATATTCACATCCATTTTCTTGGAATAGTGATATTGCAACTATAGCAAGTTCAACATATATAAGACAAAATCCAACAGATGCTTTAATTGGAACGGGTGATAATACATTTCTTCAAATTTGGGGTGGAGAACTTGTAAGAGATAACTTTAACATAGGTATGTTTAATCAAGCAGGGAAAAACAGAGGAGTAACAATAAAATACTCTAAAAATCTAACTGGTTTTGAACAATCCGCAGATGACAGCAATATGATTACTAGAGCAATGCCTTATATCAATGATGACAGTACTTCAACAGATGATTCAACAACGCAAAGCACAGATACAGTAATAACATTACCTGAAAAATATGTGGATAGTCCTAAAATCAATGATTATGCAAATATATATATTAAACCAATTGAAGTTACTCTTACAGATGACCAAAAAATTTTAAATGCTGACCAGAAATATCAAGTTATGAGGGACTATGTAAATAATTTATATGCTAATAATAATGATGTACCTACATATAGTTATTCTGTTAACTTTATAGAATTATCTAATACGGAAGAATATAAAGACTACGCAATCTTAGAAGAAGTACATCCTTATGATTTTGTCGTAATTAAAGCCTTGGATATAGATGTAATTGCTGAATTAGTTGGTTATACATATGATGCTTTAGTTAAAAATTATATAGGTATTACATTGGGGAATATTAAAAATGATATTTTACGAAGTAATCAAAAATCACTGTTCCAAATATCTAAGCAAAATCAAAATAATATTAAAATACTACAAGCACAAATTGGAGATATACCTAATAGTATGTTGTCAATCGCCACTTCAACCACAAGTGGTGGAAATAATTTATTTGACCATTCTATACCAGAAGATAAATATGTATCTGAATGGGTAACTACAGGTGGTACAGTTGTAGACGATGCTACACTTCATGATACGGATAAGGTGTGGAAGTTACCACCTAACGCAAGTTTGAGTAAGGCTGATGTTTTAGTTAATCCAAATAATTATAAGAGCAAACAATTAATGTTTAGTCTACAAGCAAAGTATAGTGGTTTAACTATCACAGATAGTGGACAGTACAATGTACCTAATCAAACAAATGTTTTACTTGGTGCTTTAGATGCTGTTATAAAAAGATGCATTGTAGATACAAAAGGAACAACTTGGACTTTTAATGGTAATAACACAGGAGTTATTACAGAACGAATTGGAGTTACTGGCGGTACAGGTATAACAATAACCAATAGTAATAACTATCCATATGTTATACATGCATATGATAACTTAGGTAATCAGTTAGCAGATTTTACAACTAGTCCTATACCAAATAATGTATTTCAAATAGCTGTTGAAATTTTACAATCTATGTCGCCACAAGCTATTGCAGGATTTAACATCTTTGAAACTAATCCATATACAGCAGATAGTATTAGCTTTTTATATGCTAACAAAACTAACTGTGACTGGGAAGTTCAAGAACAAAGCTTTAACCTCACAACAGAACACCCAAGTGACATAATTCAGCAGATAAACTTTAGAGCTAGTAATAATGATGCAAATGGAACTGTCTATATTGGGGCGTTTATGATAAACACAGGAACTGTGAGGAATGACTTTAGTCAATCCAGTAATGATACAGTTCAGACGTTGAGAGCACATCAAATTGTAGCTGACTATATCCAAGCAAACCAAGCTGATATTGATAAGCTACATGCTACTAATGCTACGGTAGATAATCTAAGTGCTACTTATGCAACTATCACAAATTTAACTGCTACTAATGGCAATATTCAAAATTTAACAGCTAGTGTTGGTAATATAATGGACTTAACTACTAATACACTTAAATCTCATATAGTTACAGCAGATAATATGGTTGCAGGAACTATTACAGCAGGGTGCGGAGTAATTGCTAACGGGGCTATAGGAAATGCTCAAATAGCGGAATTAGATGCAGGAAAAGTTAAGACAGGGCAATTAAGTACTTCACTTGTAACAATAGAAAGTTCTAGCGGAAATATGTATATTGCAGACAACACCATACAGATAAAAGACAGCAGCAGAGTAAGAGTCCAAATAGGTAAGGACGCTTCAAACGATTATAATATGTACGTTTGGGACGCTTCGGGCAATCTGATGTTTGATGCCACAGGACTTAAAGCCCAAGGAATAAAAGATAAAATAATAAGAAATGACATGGTTTCTGATACTGCAAATATAGATGGCTCAAAGCTTGATATAGATAGTGTTGTAACAAGTATTAATGGCTCTACTACACTATTAAAATCAACCCAAGTACAGTTAAGTACAGCTAATCAGACTTTAGAAGTTGCTTTTAATAACTTAACTAATACTGTTACAAGTCAAGGAAATACAGTACAAAGCCAAGGAACTTCTATAAGTACTATGCAAGGGCAAATTTCTAGCAAGATTTGGAACACGGATATTACTGCTGCAAGAAATGCACTACAAAGTGAAATTACTACAACTCAAACCGATTTAACTCAGACTAATACTGCAATAGGATTTAATGCCTCAAACCAATCTTTTACAAATGCAACTGGTAGTTTAAGTGGTAGACTTAATTCAGCAGAGAGTAGTATACAAGTTCAAGCAGGGCAGATTTCTTCAAAGGTATCAACTACCGACTATAACGGAAATACACTTGTAAGCATGATAAATCAGTCTTCTAGTAAGATAAATATGTCTGCATTAAATATTAATTTAAGTGGCTATGTTACATTTAATAGTTTAAGCACAGCAGGAAGCACTACTATAAATGGAAATAATATTACCACAGGTACTTTGTCCGCTAGTAAAATTAGTGGAGGTACATTAACTTTAGGTGGCTCAAGCAATACAAATGGTTTACTGCAAGTTTATAATGCTTCTAGCACTAAAGTTGTACAATTAGACCAAACAGGTATAACCATAACTGTGCAAAATGATAGTACAGGTTTTAATATAAAAAACAATGCAGGAACTTCATTACTCTCTATAAATGGTGGGAGTGGAGAAGCAACATATGCGGGACTTTGGACTGTGAATAATGGTGTTGCTGCAACAGGCGAAACGACTATAAATAATGGTACTGTATATATTAGTAGTACAGCATTAACAAACGCCCTAACTTTAAGCATAGGAACAGGTGATGGAGCATCATGGAGTAGCTATAACTCCTCTATACAAAGTTGGCAAGGTCTAGCCTTTGGAACGAATGCTAACTATGATGGAACTGGAACTGCTTTTAAGCCAAGAATATTAATGAATTGTAGAACTGGGGATCTTACCCTTAAAAATGCCCTTTATGCCACAGGTTTTCAAAGAACCTCGGATAGTAAATGGGCAGTTTTCTCAAGTAATATAGATAATATCTTCTATCAAGGCACTGGCTTTAACTGGGTTAGTGGTGGAACTTCTTATTGGGTCTATCAGTCAGGTGGTTCGGATGAAAGGCTAAAAGCTAACATTATACCTAGCACTAAAAACTGTTTAGATACTATTAATAACATTAACATTGTGCAATATAACTGGATCGAAGATGGAAAACACATAGATGTGGGTGTTATTGCCCAACAAATGAGCACACTTAATAGTGAGTTTATGCGTCCTTTTATGACAAAAGGCAATGTAGACTACTATGCGCCAAATTGGGATAAAGTAATGCCATATGTAATTGGAAGCTTACAAGAAGAAGATAGCAAAATTCAGGAGCTAGAACTAAAAATAACTAACTTAGAAAATGAAATACAACAGTTAAAAGCTGCATCCTAATTAATTTAGGGTGCTTTTTTAATATAAAAAATAAAAGATAAGAAAAGGAAGGATGTAAAAATGATGATTAGTGAAACTGTAAATTTATCTGCAAGTATAACTCTAAAAGATGGTACTGGTACAGATATCATAGTGGCTTATGTGACAACCTCGTTAGATGGAGGCACTGAAAACTTTAATATAGCACTAAGTGTACAAAATAAAGTGTTACTAGACACAGCAGGAGCTACAAACACAGTAGGTGAAACAGCAGCACAACAGTACACAGAATTTGAGACAGCAGTAAAAGCAAGAGCAAAAGAACTCGGTTATGTTATTTTTGCATAGTTAAATAAAAAAGCATCTAGTTAATAGGTGCTTTTTTAATACAAAAAATATCAATTGGAGGTGAATTATGGAGGACAAAGATAAGACTTTAGAAATTGTAGAAAGGTTAGCAAGGATAGAATCCAAGCTGGATGATTTTTCAGATTTAAGAAAAAAGGCAGAAGATGGATACAATACAGCAATGCAAAATAGCAAAGATATAGATGAGATTAAAGAAAGCTATGAAAAATTTATAGAAGAATTTAAAACAGATAATAAACATATGTGGTACACAGTAGGAGCAATTGCAGTAACAATAATTGGATATCTATTAAAAATTACAGTGTTTAAATAAAGAAAGGGCGATTAAATGTTTAGAGGAATTGACATTTACAGCGAAGATAACGTAACAGATTGGAACGCAGTAAAAGCAAGTAATATACAGGCAGTTTATATAAAAGCCAGTGATGGAATTTCCTATATCAACCCAAAGATGGATTCACAATATCATGGTGCGAAGTCAGTAGGATTGTTGGTAGGATTTTATCATTTTGCAGAAAGGAATAGTGCTATAGCAGAATATCAACATTTTAATAGTGTTATTAGTAAATATCAACAGGACTTAAAACCATGTTTGGATTATGAAGTTTCCATTCCAGACATGAATTTTGTATCACAATTTATGGCTCAAAATCCTAATTTAATTCTGTATTCTAGTCATAACATTACAGATATATCAAGACTACCTATAAGTAAAATATGGGTAGCAGAACCACAGACAAACCCTTCAAATACAAAAGGTTACGGTGGTATCCAATATAGTTGGACAGGAAGAGTTAATGGGATAAGTAATAATGAAGTTGATATGGATTTATTTAATGAGACTATACTTAACAATGGCATTAATGCACCAGTAACAATAAATAATATACAGGAGAGTGTACAAGTAATGGTTATAAAAATGGGTGAAAATTCCAACAGAGTTCGATTACTACAAAGTATTTTAAATGTTTTAATCGGTGGGGTGTCCATTGATGGAGATTTTGGAAAAGGTACATATGATGCAGTGGTAAAATATCAAGAAATAATGCATCTTAGTGTAGACGGTGAAGTAGGAGAAAACACAATAAATACTTTATTAAATGATTTAAAAAATAATTGGTTCAAATTATAAACAAGGGATTTAAAGTCTCTTGTTTTTATTTACAAAAAATATAAAAAAGGATGGTAATGTATAAATGGAAATATTAAAAAATTATTCAACAGAAATTATAGGTGTAGTGTCTTTTGTTATTGGACTAATAGTACCAATTGTAATTAAGAAAGGTAAAGTAATTTTAGGTTTTATTAAAGGCAAAATTGGTGATGCTAATTATAATGAATGTAAGACATTCTTAGAAAATTTATATGAATTACATAAAGAAGATTTTTCAGAAGATAAAATTGTTTCTCTCTTAGATTTATTAGATAATAAATTTGGAGACCATTTATCAAGAAATACAATAAAAGAAATCGTAGAAACAGTTGCAGGAATTGTTATTGCAGATGTGGCAAAAGAAGTAGCAAAATAATACATACATAAATGTAAGAAATTTTAGTAGGTTGTAATTCACAATTTACTAATTTTAGAGGGTATAGCTAGGTGTCGCCACTTTTGGCTATACCCTTTTTTTCGTTTTATTTTTTAGAGTATTTATTTAATTGAATGTTGTAAAAAATAAAGATTTAAATAAAGTGCTTGTTTGTTTGATTTTTCTATGTTAAAATACGTTTAAGGAATAATGGTAACGTGTTGTTATTGGAGTAATAAGAACGTATTAAAGCCTAAAAGAATAGGTTGAAAAATATATGTAAATTAGAGTTGGTGTTTGAGGGGCGTGTGTTTTAGGACGTACGGGTTCAAGTCCCGTCACCTGCACCAAATAAGAACTAGAATTTTTATACAATGGAAGTCCTTGATTTCAGGGACTTTCATTGTTTTTGTGGAAAATATAGTTGGAAGACTTAAATTGAATTATTAGGAAGATTAATTAGGAGGATACATATGAAAATTTCAAAAAAAGATGCGTTAACATGGTTTGAGTTTTTTTCAATATTGCCAGAGGACGAGGAAGTTATGGTAAAGCAACAAGAAATCATCCTCGCTACCTTTGCACAAATTGAGGCAGTAATTGATTATAGAAATGATAAGTTAATGTCGGAAATTAAAGGTTTAAAAACTTTAAAGGATAGAACTTTTTATGTAGGAGATGACACTAAGTTTCCAAAGGGATGCGTATCATGCCTTTTAGGAACTGGGTTAAGTGCTGTTAGAAAGACAAATAAATGTAATGTGGAATGTAAATTTTGTTATAACTACGGTGAATTAGATAACATACCTCCAATAGGGGAAGGTATGTGGGAAATTGGTGGCACAAAGTTTTACGAAAAGGATATTGACTTATTGCTTTCAATACACAAAAAGCCAACAGGCATTGCTTATGTTTATTTAGAGCCATTTATGGAAATCGAAAAATATTATGGAATTATAAAAAAATTCAATGAAGCAGGGGTTTATCAACATCTATATACAAATGGAACGCTAGCTACAGAAGAGACATTAAAAGCACTAGGAGAAGCTGGGCTTAATGAAATTCGTTTTAATCTAGGTGCATCTAATTGCTCGGATAATGTTATTAAAAATATTGGAATAGCCAAAAAATATATCAAAAACGTAGGTATAGAAACTCCAATGACACCTGAGCTTTTTGAAGTGTTTTTTAAGAAGAAACAAGCAATCTTAGATACAAAACTTGATTTTATAAATTGTGCAGAGTTACATTTAAATGAGAATAACATAGACAATTATGATGGTGAAAATATGTATATATCAAGACAAGGCTATGTATCTCCAATTTGGAGTAGAGAACTAACGCTTAAATTCATGAAGATAGCTGATGAAGAAAACTGGGATTTAGTAGTTCATGACTGTTCAAACCATACAAAATTTACAAGAGATTTGAATTTGAGCAGCAAAGAGGGCAAGTGGTTCGGATCAAGTAGTTATGGCTGTGAGTTTTCAAGAATGCCCTATGAAGCATTTTTACCAATACTACGTGATGACAATTTCAAATTTCTAAATGAAGAGGAATTACCTGACGGATATAAACCAGGAGAGTTGATTTTTTAGAGGGAACCGTCATATGCACCAAAATTTAGACTACTCATGTGAATGGGTAGTTTTTATCGTATAAAAGAATGTTAGTAAGATGTAAGGAGATAAGTATGAGTAGTATAGGTAAAAAAATAATGGTTATAGGTTCACCAGGTAGTGGCAAAAGTACTTTTTCAAAAAAGCTTGCAGAAAAAACTGGTATTCCACTTATTCATTTGGATAAGGAATATTGGAATTATGGATGGATTGAGACACCAAGAGAAGAGTGGATAAAAAAGCAAAAAAAATTACTAGATGCAGAAGAGTGGATAATTGATGGCAATTACGGAAGTACAATTAATTTACGTGCAGAAAAAGCTGATACAATTATTTGCTTTAAATTAAGCAGATATATTTGTATAATGAGGTATTTAAAACGAGTGATTACTAATATTAATAAAATAAGAACAGACATGACAGAAGGATGTTATGAAAAGATTGATTTTGAATTTATGAAATATATATGGAACTTTTCTAAAAATTCAGGATTGAAAAATTTAGAAAAAGTAGAGATGGATAAACGCAAAAAAATAGTGGTGTTTAGAAAAAGAAACGATGCAAATGAATTTTTACAACATTTTATGAAAAATAACAATTAAAACATTTAAATTGTGATTATGAGGGAGTATAATCTAGTTATTGTTAAATTATATAATTTAAGTAGAATTTTTGGATATTATGAGTTGGTGATATATTATTATGAATCGAAAACGAATTATGATTTATTGTTGTATTGTTACATTGATAATGTCGCTAAATTTCATGACAAGTTGCGGGGAAAAATATAGTCAACAAATTCACGCTTCAAAGACAAGCGCCACTCAGGTGATTTCAAACAGTAAAATAAAAAGTATTAAAAATAGTGGAACTATTAGTTTAGTAGATGATTCCCCTGCATCACTTTACTGGGTACCTAAAAACCAAAGGACTACATTATATGAAGTTACTTCTTGGTTACAGCAAGCTAAGCTTTATGAAGGTGAAATACCTAAGTCACAGAGTATTGGAATATTTAATGGAAATATTAATCCTTCAATACTGTATATAAAAACTTCCAATGAGCATGAAATAACAATACAACCTGCATTTTATTTTGTTTTGAATAATGGAAAATCTTTTGAAGTTCGCTATGTTCATGATGTACTTCAACTTAATAATGATAAACAAAAAATTTATATTCAATCAAGCAAGTTATTCAAGTGGCTTAGAAATGATAAGTGGAAAACGGAATTTGAAAGATAATTAAGGATTGTTTGAAGACACAACATTAATAAGAATTCATTATAGATGCTACACTGATTATCCATAAAATTATTACATTAAAATAGGTAACTAAAATTATTCAATAAAGTTGCCTAAACATCAAAAAAGGAATATAATGTATTTAAAGTATAATTTAAACGGATTGGGGTGATATGATGAATTTTCTAACTACTGGAGAAAAGATTAAGAGACTAAGGATTCAATTAAATCTTACACAAGAAGAATTGCAAACAGAAAATGTTACACGAGGACTTATAAGTATGATAGAGACAAATAAGAGGGACGTAACATATGCAACGGCTGTAAAACTTGTTGATAAATTCAACGAAAAAGCAGAAGACTTGGATATTATTTTAAATATAAACGAAGCTTATTTGATGCGTTCGCCAAGAGAAGATGCTGAAGTTTATTGTATGAACAAGCTTAAAAATGAGGATATAACACAGGAAGAAATAAACGAAATTTTTAAGTTATCAGACGAATATGATTTATTGGAAGTTAGAGCAAATGCATATTGTAAACTTGGAGAAATCTACTTTAAAGAAAGAGAATTTGAAGTAGCCTGGGATATTTATAAAAAGGCCAAAGAAATATATATAGACATTAAAAAGGACGAAAAATTAGGTTATGTTTATTGGAAAATGGGTTTTTGTAAAGCAGAGGCTCTAAAGTATACTACGGCAATTGAATACTATCAATTAAGTCAGTATTATAGTTCTGAGTATAGTGATTTTGAAACTAAAAAATTATGTTTATATTCTTTAGCAAACAGCTATAAGAAGTTAAATGAAATAGATTTAGCTTTAGAAACAATTGAAAAGTTTTTATTGGTATGTGACCCAAATAAGGATTATAGGTTATATATTTTTGCGCATGGTATTAAAGCAACTTGTTACGAGGAAAAAAGAGAATATGACAAGGTAATAAGAATATATACTGAAGTTCTTTCAAATATTCTAGACAATAAAAATCTATTTTTAGGATATGCATATGTTAATTTAGGTAGGGCGTATGCCTTTAAAGATAATTATGAAGAAAGCTTTAAATATTTTAAACTTGCTGAAGAATTTTCAAAAGAAAGTAATAAGTCTTTTTTATCTGTGGTATTTATAGAAAAAGCAATTATTTTATTAAAGCAATTAGGTAATGACGAGGCAATTAAGAACTTAAAGTTAGGTTTAAAATATGCTGAGGAATACAATAGTATAGAATACTTATTAAAAGGAAAATGGGCACTTATTTCAATATATAGAAAAATCAATAATAGAGAAAAATCAATAAACATTTACAATGAAATTATTGAAATATTAAAAATTAATGATGACACTGAGGAGTTAGTTAAGATTTATAATGAGCTAGCGATTGCATATTTGCACAGTGATGATATTAAAAATTGTGAAAAATATTTGTTGTTATCAAGAAAAATTAACAAATTAGATTTAGGGGTGGTATCATGAAAAAGAATATTATGAAAAAATTAATAATTGGGGTATGCTTCTTAATGTTGGTTTTAACAATTTCTCCAAATTTAGCAACAACTAATTTGAATAGCAAATCAACGATTTTTAAAACAATGGTAGACATGCCAAACGGATAAGTTAAATGTTTAAAGTTCTTTGAGTATACACAAAATTACAATACAGATCAATGAACATATGCCAGATGATTAACTAAATATAACAGATTGATAACTAGGAATTTAAAACTGCCTAGTTATTTTTTATGCAAAAAAATAAGGGCAATTATATAAATTACAATATTAAATAATTAATGTGGCATGCATTTGGTATACATAAACTAATAATTTTACTTAGACACAAAACACAATAGTGTCCAAATGACTCTTTTATAAATAATTTTTTAAACAGATACAGTTCTTATTTTCTAAGTGTCTAAACTTAACATTTAAAATACATGGTAGTACAACGAAAATCTAGATGTTTACAGAGTTTTTTTAAAGTCTAAAAAAGTTGGCATGATATTTGCTGTATATAAAAGTGTAAGTTGTTAGAATAAATTTAATGATGAAATATTATATTTATGGGTCATCATTAAATGGGAAGGAGTATAAGAGCGTGAAAAAAATATTAATTGCAACTCATGGAACTTTAGCAAGTGGTGCTAAAAGCACTATTGAACTTTTAGTAGGAAATATGGCAGATGTTACATGTATTAATGCTTATGTAGAAGGAGGTGAGGATGTACCAGAGAGTATTGCAAAGTTTTTTGATAATATAAAGTCGGAAGAAGAAGTATTTGTATTTACTGATATTTTAGGTGGTAGTGTCAACCAAAAGATTACAGCTTACGCAGCGAATCTAAATGTATTTATAATTGCTGGTTTTAATCTCCCTGTCATATTGACGGTATTGATGGAAACAGAAGCAGTAACTAAAGAGAGAATAAAGGACATTATTGAAGAAAGTCGAAAACAGATGAATTTAGTTGAAATCAATGTAAACGATAAAAATGATGAAGAGTTTTTAGAAGGTTAAATAAATGGAGGTATGAAAAATGATAGTAGCGTTAAGAGTAGACGATAGATTGATTCATGGACAAATTGCAATGGCATGGTCAAAGGATCTTAGAATTAAAGGGATTGTTGTAGCAAATGATGCAGCTGCAAAGGATGAAATGCAGAAGATGACACTAAAAATGGCAGTACCAACTAATATTAAGCTATTGGTAAAATCTGTTGACGAGGCTATTGGAGTACTTAATAATCCTAAAGCATCAAAAATGAGAATTTTGGTATTAACAAGAACTATTAAAGATGCTTTGAAAATTCGAGAGAATACTGAAGGTATAGAATATATGAATATAGGTAATGTTGGAAGATTCGATGGGATTGATGTATCTGAAAAGACAACGATAAGTCCAACAGTTATGCTTACAAAGAATGAAATGAATTTTTTAAAAAAGCTTATAGAAATTGAGCCTAATACAAGTCTTCAAGTGGTTCCTTCAGATGAAAGAAAACCAATGAAAGAAATTATTCAAAAGATGAACTTATAATATTAATAATAAGGGGGAATAAAAATGGTAGTACAGGCGATTTTAGTAGCATTTGCTGTTTTTGTGTGTGTAGGAGGTGCTGAACTGGCAGGCTTTACCATGATTAACAGACCTATTGTTATAGGTCCTTTAGTTGGACTTCTGCTTGGAGATTTACACGCTGGTGTTTTAATAGGGGCAGCTCTTGAAGCTGTATTCATGGGAGTAGTTAATATTGGAGGCGCATCGGCAGCTGAACCTGGTATTGCTACTGCGGTAGGCGTAGCTTTTTCAATTATGCTTGGAAAAGGATCTGAAATTGCATTGACCTTAGCTATACCAATTGGGATTTTAGGTCTTCAAATCAAGAATCTTTTATATATTTTTTTTGTTGGTTTCTTTGCACCTGTTTTTGATAAACTTGCGGCAAAAGGAGAAGATGGTAAAATAACAGGGCTACATTTTGGACTTTGGACTATAAACTGGTTTTTATATTCATTAGTTGCTTTTTTTGGTATTCTTGTAGGATCTGATGCAGTTAAAGCATTGTTAAATTCAATTCCTCATTTTATATTAAACGGACTAACAATCTGTGGAAATTTACTACCAGCTGTTGGTATGGCAATGTTATTAAAGCTTTTATGGAACAATAAGATAGCTGTATTTTATTTCTTGGGATTTGTAGTGGTTGCATACTTTAAATTACCGCTTGTAGCTCTTGCAGCGCTAGGAATAATACTTGCAATTGTTATTGCATCAAATGATTATAACATAAGTCAATTAGTTAAAGTTGGCGTTAGTCAAAATATTCAGGCTACTAATAGTGAAGAGGAGGATTTTTTCGATGAGTAATAATTTAATTAAAGATATTCCAGTAGGAGAAAGAAAATTGCTTAGGAAGACTTTTTGGAGATCATTTACATTGTATTCTTCTGTAAGTCCTGCAAAACAAGGAGCTTCAGGTTTCTGTTATTCATTGATGCCTTTCATCAACAAATTTTATAAAGATCCAAAGGATAAAAAAGATGCGTTAGTACGTAATATGTCATACTTTAATACAACTATCCCTATGTCTACATTTATAATGGGGCTTACAGCTTCTATGGAAAAAGAGAACAGTATGCGTGAAGATTTTGATACTACATCTATTAATGCAGTAAAGTCAAGTCTAATGGGACCAATGGCAGGTATTGGAGATTCTATTTTTTGGGGAGTGATAAGAGTTATTGCAGCTGGAGTTGCTGTTAGTATGGGGAGAACTGGAAACGTTCTTGCACCAATTGTATTTTTATTTCTTTTTAATATTCCGTCCATAGCTGTAAAATATTATGGAACATTTTTAGGTTACAGTTTGGGAGCAAAATATATAGAAAAACTTTATTCTAGCGGATTAATAAATATATTGACTAAGGCTGCAAGCATAGTAGGTTTAATCATGGTAGGCGGAATGACCAGTCAGATGGTAACATTTAAGACTACTATTCAATTGAAAATGGGCGGTGCTTCTGTGCTTAATTTTCAAGGAATGCTTGATCAAATATTTATAGGTATTATACCTTTAGGGATAACGCTTCTGTGTTTCTATTTACTTCAAAAGAAGAAAGTCAGCATAAATATTTTATTAATTGGTGTTATAGTATTGGGAATTTTGATTTCTGCATTAGGTATTGCATGATTTAATTTTAAAATAGGGAGAGTTACTATGAGTAATTGGTGGAAAAAAGCAGTGGTTTATCAAATATATCCAAGAAGTTTTAAAGATTCAAATGGTGATGGATATGGGGATTTAAATGGTATAATAGAAAAAATGGATTATCTAAAGAATCTGGGAATTGATGTTCTGTGGATTAGTCCCGTCTATGAGTCTCCTCAAGATGATAATGGGTATGATATCAGCGATTACAGAAAAATATATGAAAAATTTGGAACTAATTCTGATATGGAAAACTTAATTAAAGAAGCACACAATAGAGGAATTAAAATAGTAATGGATTTAGTTGCCAATCATACTTCTGACGAGCATTATTGGTTTGAAGAGAGTAAAAAATCAAAAGATAATCCATATAGTGATTATTATTTCTGGCTTAATCCTAGGGAGGACGGAAGTGAACCAAACAATTGGGGCTCAAGCTTTTGTGGAACTGCGTGGGAATATTCAAAGGAAAGAAATCAATACTACCTTCATTATTATACAAAGAAGCAGCCGGATTTAAATTGGGAAAATCCAAAAGTCCGTAAAGAAGTTTATGATCTAATGAAATTTTGGATGGATAAAGGAGTAGACGGATGGCGTATGGATGTAATTGCATCTATATCAAAATATACTGATTTTCCAGATTATCCGGAAAAGTTAGGCCAAAAATATATTACAGGCTTTATGCATGCTAACGGACCAAGACTTCATGAATATCTTCAGGAAATGAATAAGAAAGTATTGTCGAAATATGACTGTATGACTGTTGGAGAAGCACCTGGATCTAACTCAGATATCGCTAGATTGTTTGTAGATCCAGAAAGAAAAGAATTAAATATGATTATTACCTTTGAACATATGAATCTTGATAGGATTCTAAATTCTCCGAATAGAAAGTGGGCTGTCAAAGATTTAGATTTTAAAGAATTAAAGAGTGTTTTGTCTAATTGGCAAGTAAAATTACGCAATCATGGCTGGAATGCTCTTTATTTTGAAAATCATGATCAGCCTAGAATAATTTCACGTTGGGGCAATGATACAAATTATCGTAAAGAATGTGCAAAAGCCTTTGCCACTATACTTCATGGTATGCAAGGAACGCCTTATATTTATCAAGGAGAAGAAATAGGTATGGTAAATGCGCATTATAAGATTGAAGAATATGATGATGTAGAGATTCACAATGCATATAGGGAATTAGTACAGAAAAGTAAATCTATTTCAGAAGAAGAGTTTATGGCTGCAGTTTGGAAGAAAAGTCGCGATAACGCTAGAACTCCAATGCAATGGGACACATCTGAAAATGCAGGATTTACAACAGGTAGACCGTGGATTAAAGTAAATCCACGATATTCTGAAATTAATGTAGAAGAAGCACTAAAGGATAAGAATTCTATTTTCTATTATTATCAGAAATTAATTAAGTTGCGTCATGAGGAACAAATTCTTACAGATGGTACATTTAAGCTTTATATGGAAGATCATCCAAGTTTATATGTATATGAAAGAGAACTGGAAAATGAAAAATGGCTTGTTGTAGCTAATTTTTCAGAAGAAAACACAATTTTAGATCCTCTTCAACCATATATTTATGAGAAGTGGGATAAAGTTATAAGTAACTATCAAGAAATAGGTGTGAATATGCATTTAAGACCATATGAGGCATTTATTATTAGAAGAGTTAAATAAAAATCCATAGGCAAATAAAAATATTTATTGTAAAATAAGTTACGATGGAAGGAGAATACCGAGATGCAGGCAAAAGATAAAGTTTATGATATGATGAAAAAGATGTGTGGAGAAAATGTACAAATTAGTGCAACGGAATTGTCAAATGTATTACATTTAAGCCGTCAAGTGATTAGTCATTACCTTAACCGCTTATTTGAACAAAATTTGGTACAAAAAACAAATTCAAGACCTGTATATTGGAGTATTAAAAATGCCCGTGGAATCGAAAATGAAGAAATAACATTAGATTATAAAAATCTTAAAACCAGTAGTGAAGATAATATTACAAAAATTAATTACCAACAAGAAACAAATGCATTTAGTGTTTTAATTGGTTGTCATGGAAGTCAAAAAAATATTGTAGAACAGTGTAAGGCTGCAGTTAGTTACCCTCCTAATGGATTACCTATACTTATTACAGGTGAAAGTGGTGTTGGGAAAAGTTTTCTTGCTAAGCTGATTTATCAATATGCTTTGGAACAAAAGGTAATCTCACCTAAAGCACCATTTGTAGTGTTAAACTGTGCAGATTATGCAAATAATCCTGAGTTATTATCTGCTACATTACTTGGTTACAAAAAAGGAAGTTTTACAGGTGCAAACAATGACAAGGAAGGTCTTTTAAATCAAGCTGATGGTGGATATCTATTTTTAGATGAAATTCACAGATTATCTTATGCCAATCAGGAAAAGCTATTTATATTTATGGACACAGGAAAATATCGTCAATTGGGAGATAATGAATGGAAAAAATCTGATGTGCGATTTATTTTTGCTACCACGGAGCGTACTGAAGAGGTATTATTGGAGACCTTTAGGCGTAGAATTGCTGTTCATATTCATATTCAGAGTATCATCAACCGTCCGTTTGTAGAGAGATTACAGATGCTTCACTTGTTCTATTATAAAGAAGCAAAAAAAATACAAAAAAATATTGTAGTAGATAAGCATGTTGTAGAGGCACTATGCTTTTCAAAACCTAAGGGGAATATTGGCACTCTTCAAAATGTTATTCAACTTAGCTGTGCCAATGCATTTACAAAACAAATAAACCAGCCATTTTTGAACATTATGTTAGAGGAGATTCCTAATATTTCAGATATAAAGTTTAATGTCACTAGCAGAAGACTAAGTCCTCTTAGAATATTATATAGTAAAGAACTATATCAGGTTGAGGATGAGGAGGTTTTAAAAGTAAAGGAGAAGTTTCTCACATTTTTTCAAAAAATTTCTCAGATTTATTATGAAAATATTGAAACCGCTAAACTAGAGCTTGCAATTGCCTTTAAAAAACTAACCAATTATTTTAAAAAGCATTCAGATTTATTATTTTCGGAACAGAATCTATTTATCAGAGAAAGTTATCTAGAAAAGTGTAGAATGATTACAGAAAGATACGGAATTCATTGCTCAGAGGAAGCGTTAAAGCTTATGTATTGTGTGGTTTTAACATTTCAGGATGATATGATACTAAAGTTTGATTTCTATAAAATTATAAACTTTATAAAACTAGTGTCTCCAAAAGCTAACTATGTTGCTATGAAACTAGAAGAAAAGCTTGGAGCAATAATAACAGGGACATGCAAATGTTTGGAAATCATTAATACTCTTTTCTTTCAAGAATATATTATTGAAACCATTGAGCTTCAAGGTCTGATTGTAGCCCATGGAAATGCCACGGCAAGCAGCATCCAATCTGTAGCAAATCAAAATTGTGGTACTTTTGTATTTGAATCTATAGATATGCCTATGAATATATCTTTAAGGGAAACTGTAAAAAAAGTAAATGCCTATCTTGAAAAAGTGGATACTAGTAAAGGGGTAATTTTGTTAGTGGATATGGGGTCTTTAAATCAGATGTATTCTTCTATTAAGAATCACTTGTCAGGGGATCTACTTATTATGAACAATGTGACAACTGCAATTGCTTTGGATGTTGGTATGAAAATGCTTCAGAATACATCTTTTAAGTATATTGCAGAACAGGCAAAGAATATTTATAAAATCGGTGTTCAATATTTTGAAGGGATTGCACAAGGAAATAACATTATTATTTCATGTATGTCGGGACTTGGGATTTCTGATAAAATAAAGGAAATTATTACTCGATTTATTAATAATGAGACCATGGATGTTATCACAATGGATTACAACAATTTAAAAAAATTAATTAAAGAAAAAAATAAAGACAATTTTAAACATACAAAATTAATAATTACAACTTCAAATTTACCCAATATTACAAATATACTTTGGGTAAATGTTTATGATATATTAGATGGAAAAGGTGAGAGGTGTCTATGGGAGGCATTAAAATCTGAAATTAATGAGCAGAAATTTGAAGATTTAAAAAGGGAATTTATAAAATTCTTTTCTATGGAAGGTATTGCAAGTAGGCTGACATTTTTGAATCCAAGTATTGTAATTAATGAGGTGGAAAATGTTACTTATAGATATGAGCAGTATTATGATATGAATTTAGTTGGTTATATTAAGCTTAATTTATATATGCATATTGCTTTTATGATTGAACGATTAATGACATCAGAATATCATGAGAATGAAAATAAAATTGAATGTACAAATAAAGAAAAAGAATTTTATGATGTTTCAAAGGATATTTTTGAAGAAATAGAAAAACGATATCATATTAAATTAAGTCAGTACGAATTATCATTATTATATGATATGTTTAAAAATATAATTTTATAAAGGCTGTTGAAATAAATTAAATTGAAAATAAGGTGTGTGTGATTTAGGACATACAGATTCAAGTCCTATTACGTAAAATAAACTTGCAATAAAAGAAATGATGCACGTATATTGGGTTTATACTCATTAGTGCATCTTTCACGTAAAATACCTATAGTAAGGAATATCCTGAGTTTTATCATGTGAAAATACTGTGCAGCATACTTTGGATGGATTATTTACAGTATATTTAATGTGTTCCTTAGAAGTGACTTCTATGGAGTTAATCATGTCTCCAAAGGTAGTAGGGTTAACAGATAGAACGATTTTTGAGAAAGTACCGGGTCTTATAATATCTATATTATAAAAAACTTTTCCTTTACAATATTCATATCCCCCATTGTCAACACAAGTATATACAAAACTAGATCCATTAGGAATTTTATCCTCTAATGTAATATTACATATATCACAGTTGATTTTATTTAGTACATAAATTACATATGTTAGATTATCACCTAATGGTATTTTACAGCTGTTTACGGTTTGCATTAAGACTAAGCAGGAGGTTTCTATTATATATAGCCTAATGGAAGCAGAAACAGGTGCAGTACCATTAATTGTAACACTTGCTGTGGAGTTAACAAATGTAGATGGAGGATAAAATTTCGATTTTTCCATAATATCATCCTTTCATTTTGTAAGACAGAGCTGAATATAAAATTCAGCTCTTATTAAAAATTTATGCCTTTACTTGGCAATAAACAGTTACTGTTGTTGTTGAATCTGCTGCAGTACCCGTTGCTTGAGGAATTGTGATTCCGGTAATAGTTACTGTTCCAGGTGTAGTAGTAGTATCAATAACATAGCCAGCACCACCATTAGTTACTGTAACAGCATGAGCACCAGTGTTTAATACTGTAAGGTGAACACTGTCAAATACATCTTGAAATTGTACAGGTGTATATGACGTAGTAGTATCAGCGTTAAATATTGCAAAAGTATATTTAACAATACCTGATACAAATGCAGCAGTTGGAGTAAGAGTAGGAGTAACAGTTAATGGTAAACTATTTGTTGTTAAAGATGGAGATGCCGAATCTATGGTAAACAGATCGTCATCAGAAAAATTACCAGTGTTGGTAACTGTAGCCATAAAATCCCTTCCTTTTTTTATTAACTTTAGTGTTAGAGCAAAAATGATTATTGCCCTAACATTAAAATATGCGCTGATGTAAATTATGTTACACATGAAGTGTTATAAATAATTTTGGTGTATAAATTAAAGAAGCATTTCAAATTCAATCTCATGTTTTAAAGGTATATTAAATTCTCCAATCATAGGTATAGATGGTTTTATTTTTCTAGCAATTTCCAAAGAGTTATAATATATGCAA
The DNA here is from genome assembly GCF_900176305.1 of Clostridium acidisoli DSM 12555. Taxonomy (GTDB): domain Bacteria; phylum Bacillota; class Clostridia; order Clostridiales; family Clostridiaceae; genus Clostridium_I; species Clostridium_I acidisoli. The sequence goes on along the minus strand of NZ_FWXH01000002.1, from coordinate 760,140 downwards.
ACCATATCAAATCCACGTTTTTGATAGAAACGTATGGCGTTAATATTATCATTTGTTGATATTAACTTTACTTTTATGCATTTATTTTTAGTTGCTACTTGGATTACCTTGTTTACAAGAGATGTTCCAATACCGTGTCTTTCCTTCAAACTATCTAGAGATATGATTTCACATTCATTATCTTTAATTCTATATGTAACCAATCCAACAATATTCAAATTTTCGTAAGCAACAAAGCCATCTAATACTGTCATATCAACAAGTTCGCCTCTAACAACCATGGTAGTGGAAAACCACTGAGAATTTATGAATTGATTTATTTGATCTCTGTTTTTATATGATATGTTTTTTATTTCCATAGCACGTTAACTCCTTTAAAATAATTTGTTTTATTTCTAATTATACATTATTTATATTCCTAAAATCATTCCGTATTTAAAACATTTGTATTGTTGTAAAAAAATCCATCAAATGGTATATTTATTTTTGAAATGAGGTGTATGGGGAATGAAAGATTCAATTTTAAAAAATAATTCTACAAATGAAATAGTTTGTGGAGATATACCAATTATAGAATTTGATAATGAATTAAAGGCAATAATTGAACCAAGTAAGATAATGAGTAAGATAGATATTCCAGAATGTGCTGTGGCATGTTTTTTCGGTGAAGTTATTGAAAAACTAAAAAATGAAGGAAAAGCTAAGTTAATAATGAATTTACAAACTGAAATGGGAAATCATCCTTTGTATGAAGTTAAATATTTAGGGAAAAAAATAGCTGTATTTCATCCTGGAGTAGGGGCACCAATAGCAGCCATATTATTGGAAAGAGTAATTGCATTAGGTTGCAATAAGTTTATTGCCTGTGGAGGAGCAGGTGTGTTAAATAAAGAGATTGCTGTGGGACATATTGTAGTGCCGGATTGTGCTATAAGAGATGAAGGTACATCTTATCATTATATTGAACCAAGTAGAGAAGTATATGCAAGCATAGAAGGTGTTAGGGCAATGGAAAGTGTGTTAACAAAACATAAATGTAGGTATATTATAGGAAAAACATGGACTACCGATGCAATTTATAGAGAAACTCCTAAAAAAGTTAAAATAAGAAAAAGTGAAGGGTGTTTAACTGTTGAGATGGAAGCAGCAGCATTTTTTGCCATTTCACAGTTTAGAAAAGTTATATTAGGACAACTTCTATGTGGCGGCGATGATGTAAGCTGTGAAGAATGGGATGCAAGAAGAGAAATCAGTAGAGAAGAAATAAGAGAAAATTTATTTTGGTATGCAGTTGAAGCCTGCTTAGAGATAAAAGGAGCTTAGGAGGATAAAATTATGAGTACAAAAAAATATGTATTAGAAATAGCAAAGGCACAATTAGCATTGGATTATAATTGCAAGGTGTCTGATTTTGAAAATAAGGAAAATACAATAGTTGAAAATAGGCTTATTAAGGGAAGGCGTATATATGAGAGTGATGGATGCTTCTTTAAAGCAGTATGTTTTGCAAATAAGTTAATTATTAACGCATCCTTAGAAATGATACCTTGGTGTGAAGAGAAACTTATAAATAAATCTGCAGCTTGGTTTTTTCAATATCAAAATATTAGAAAAATAGATGAAAAATTACAGGAATTTGGTCACGAAATTGCTGATGCGCATCATTATTATATTCCAAATCCTAAATTAGAAGAGATAAAACCAATTACTGATGTAAAATGGTATGAATATGATGACATTTTACAATTCAAAGATGATGATAGGTTTAAAGAGGCCTTTGCTTTTGACAAAAACCATCCGGACATGCTTTCAGTTGCAGCTTTAGATGGAAATAATATAATTGGTATGGCAGGAGCTAGTTCAGATGGGAAGACTATATGGCAAATTGGTATTGATGTGTTGCCAGGTCATCGCGGCAAGGGTATAGGAACAAATCTAGTTGGAATGTTGAAAGATGAAATTTTAAAACGAGGTAAGATTCCGTTTTATGGGACTGTAGAATCTCATATACATTCACAAAATATTGCTATAAATGCTGGATTTTTTCCGGCGTGGGCTGAGTTGTATTCAAAACAAAAAAACCATAAGTGAGAACAAAGGTTTAATTTTAGATTAAGCTTTTTATAGCATTAAATATTAAAACTGCAATTATTATAAGTAGTAAAAACTTAACTGCTATTACTGTTATTTTTATAAGTAATATTAATAGAAATATAATTATAATGGCACGTATAATTTTTATCATATATTTATTCTCCTAAGTTTATTTTTAATTCATACTTTTAGAAATATTATATCAGAAATTGCATAAAAATAGTAGTATTCCCATCATAAATATGTGCTTACATATTTGCTGTGATATAATATAGATAATATATAATTACTTAAATAAGCTAAAAATGGAATGGAGTTGATTAAATGAAAACCTTACTAGTATATTATTCATTAGAAGGCAATGATAAAGTAATTGCAGATGCAATTTCAGAAGAAACTGATTGCGAAATTTTGAAGCTTACTCCAACTAAAGAAGTTCCCAAAAGTGGTTTTTTAAAATTTGTATGGGGTGGAAAACAAGTCGTTTTTAATGAAAAACCTGAACTACAACCGTATAAGAAAGATTTTAGTAGTTATGACCTTATTATTATTGGAAGTCCCGTTTGGGCAGGCACATATGCCCCAGTATTTAATACTTTTTTTTCAGACACAGTAATTAAGAATAAAAAAATTGCTTTGTTCGCTTGTTATGCTGGAAGCGAAGGAAAAATATTTGACACATTTAGAAGTAAGCTAGAGGGTAACGAAATAATCGGACAAATAGGGTTTAAAAATCCAGCTAAAAATGAAACTGCAAAAAGCAAAGAAGATGCAAAAAAATGGATAAGAGGTATTGTAGAATGAAAATATTAGCATACAGCTACAGGAGTGACGAAGCTGAATATTTTAAAAAATTTATAGATAAATATAAGGAAGTAGAGATTATATTAACTAAGGATGCACCAACTATTGAAACTGCCGATTTAGCAAAAGGTTTTGATTGTATTAGTATTATAACTACTGAAATTAACGCTGAACTAATAGAAAAATTTCATACACTTGGAGTAAAGTTTATATCAACAAGAACTATTGGATATGATCACATAGATGTAAAAAAGGCTCAAGAACTTGGTATTCATGTTGGTAATGTAACTTATTCAACAAATAGTGTTGCTGATTATACAATTATGATGATGCTTATGGCAGTACGTAAGATAAAACCAATTTTGGAACGTAGTAATGTTCAAGATTATTCTTTAAAAGGTGTTCAAGGTAAGGAGTTACCAAATTTAACTGTAGGTGTTATTGGTACAGGAAAAATTGGGCAAACAGTTATTAGGCATCTAAGCGGCTTTGAGTGCAAAATATTGGCTTATGATTTATTTGAAAATGAGCTGACAAAAAAATATGCTAATTATGTTAAATTAGATGAACTCTTAAGAGATAGTGACATTATAACAATGCACGTTCCTGCTACAAAAGACAATTACCATTTAATCGATAAAAACTCCATAGAAAAAATGAAACAAGGGGTATATATTATAAATACAGCTAGAGGATCGCTTATAAACACTGAAGATTTAATTACAGCCATTGAAGAAAAAAAGATTGGTGGAGTAGCATTAGATGTAATTGAGAATGAGTCAAACATATATTATAATGACCTTAAATGTGAGGTGCTTAATAATAGAGACCTAGCACTCTTAAAATCTTATCCTAACGTGATTTTAACACCACATACTGCATTTTATACAGATCAAGCAGTAAGTGATATGGTGGAACATTCAATTTTAAGCTGCATTTTATTTATGGAGGGTAAAGAGAATCCTTGGGAAGTGAAATATTAATTATTTAATAATATTATGTATGTCTTTACTTATAGTGAACTATAAGGTGTAAAATTTATATTGTGGTTACATAGAGGAGAGTTTATCTATATAATCACAATATGATGAAAGAGGTGTTTTTAGTGAAAAAAATTAATATTGGTAATGGTGAAATTAGTGCTTCAGAAATTTCTCTAGGTTGTATGAGAATGGCTAATCTTTCAAATAAGGAGGCATCATTTCTAATAAATACAGCATTAGAAGAAGGAATAAACTTCTTTGATCATGCAGATATATATGGTGGTGGAAAATCTGAAGAAATATTTGCAAAAGCTATTGATATGAATGCTTCTATTCGTGAAAAACTTATACTTCAAACTAAATGTGGCATAAGAGAAGGATATTTTGATTTTTCAAAGGAGCATATATTAGAATCTGTAGATGGAAGTTTAAAACGATTACAAACTGATTACGTAGATGTGTTACTTTTACATAGACCAGATACTCTTATGGAGCCTGAAGAGGTTGCCGAAGCTTTTGATGTACTTTACAGTAGTGGTAAGGTGAAAAGTTTTGGAGTAAGCAATCAAAATCCTATGCAAATTGAATTGCTAAAAAAGTATGTAAATCAAAAAATTGCGATAAATCAATTGCAACTTAGTATTACTAACACTGGAATGATTGATTCAGGAATAAACGTTAATATGAAAGTTGATAATGGTATTGACAGAGATGGGAGTATACTAGAATATTGTCGCTTAAATGACATTACTATCCAAGCATGGTCTCCGTTCCAATTTGGATTTTTTGAAGGAGTATTTTTAGATAATGATAAATTTCCAGAACTTAATAAAAAAATTGACAAAATAGCTGAGATTAAAGGTGTATCTAATACTGCAATTGCCATCGCATGGATTTTAAGACATCCTGCAAAAATTCAACCAATTGTTGGTACAACAAATTCAAATAGATTAAGAGACATTTGTAAAGCTTCAGATGTTACACTTACAAGACAGGAATGGTATGAAATATACAGATCAGCAGGGAATAAACTCCCTTAATTAATATTTATAAAAACATATTGACAAAACATTTATAAATGTTATGATATATACAAGATAATAATAAATCTGTTGACAAGGAAGAGTAGTCATTTTGTTTAGTTAAAGAGAGCTGAGGGCGGTGGAATCTCAGTACAAAAACCTTTGATGAATGGACCTTTGAGGATTAAACCGAAATTCTTTAAAACTTTTAAAGAAGAGTAGTGGTTAACGTTTTTCGTACGTTATAACGAATAGGATATGTTAGTATTCGAAAAAGAGGTGTTTTTTTAACACAATTTAGGTGGTACCGCGGAAGTATCTCCGTCCTAATGTATATTTTAGGACGGAGTTTTTTTATACATTTTTTTAATAATATTTAGTGAAAACCGGTGTTTGCTAAATAAAGTGAAATAAAATAAAAATTAAAGAAAAAGGAGAATTCAAATTATGAATATAAAAAAATTAGTTACAAATTCTTTATTATTAGCTATAGGAGCAATATTGCATCAATTGACGCCTCCAATTGTTTTGGGAATGAAACCTGATTTTTCTCTAGCGCTATTATTTATAATAATGATATTTAATGATGATTATAAAACTTGTATATCTTCAGGAATAATTGCAGGAATATTATCAGCAGTAACAACAACTTTTCCAGGGGGACAATTACCGAATATAATTGATAAATTTATAACTGCGAATGTTATGTTTTTGTTTTTAATGCCTATAAGGAATATATTAAATAATCAGATTAAAGTATTGATAACAACTGCAGTAGGTACAATTGTAAGTGGAACAGTGTTTTTAAGTTCTGCATTTTTTATAGTAGGCCTTCCAACAAGCTTTAGAGTTTTGTTTTTATCAATCGTAATACCAGCATGTATTATAAATACAATAGTAGGAGCAGTGCTTTATAACGCTATAAATATAGCATCGAGAAGAAAGATAAATATTTAGAAATAACTAAATTATTAAAATGTTACTAAAAGTAAAAACGAAGGGTTTTAGCGACCCTTCGCCTTTTCACCGCGAAGCATAGTTGAAAACCCTTCACTTATACCTTGCAATTTATTTATATTATGACCTTTTTCATCTCTATTGTGGGTAATTCAAAGTTTCTTCACTAATTTTTAAAAGAACTTCATTAAGGTATTTTTTAGATACATATCTAGCCATAGGCAAATTCATATCAAGGTAATTTCCACAGTCTTTAGCAGCAGCTCCTGGAACCTCACCTTCGTATTCTGAAATAAATTTAAATAAATCAGTAAGTAATTCTACAATGTCTTTTGACTCGTAATCTCCACTAAGTAGTAAATAGAACCCAGTTCTGCAACCCATTGGTCCAAAATAAATAGTTTTTGATGAAAATTCTTTGCTATTTCTGAGATAAGTTGCAGCTAAATGTTCTATTGTGTGCACCTCAGCTGTATTTAAAACTGGTTCAAAATTAGGTTTTGTGAACCTAAGATCAAATGTTGTAATAGTGTTTTCACCAACTTTATCTTTTCTAGAAACATATACCCCAGGGTTTAATTTTAAATGGTCAATTGTAAAACTTGCTATTTTTTCCATGATAAAAGCCTCCTCATAAATCTTCTCAAAATATTATAAATATATATTTTTAAACATACAATTATTTTTTGAATATGTCTTAGGTAATTATATCAAAAAAACATTTTGTTTACAATTTAAGCATTGGTGTTTTTCGAAAGTATTTGATTAAATTTCATTCGCTCAAAGGAAATTATAATTTTACGTAGAATTAAAGTACTATAGTAGAAAGGGGCAGAAGAGATGGTTCAGGTATACATAAATTATAATGGAATCAGTATATCAAGTGTTGAAAAACAAGATGCTAAGTATGTACAACAGTGGTTTAACAATAAAAATGCAATGATTTGTTATGGTATAGATGACTATGTAGGCACTAATGAATTTAATGAAATATTTTTGGAGTATTACATAAGTGAAACCGAAATTTTTCTTAAAATTATAAAAGACAACAATCTGATAGGGATTTTTAGAGGAAGAATTGAATTTAAAGATGAGAGTAGAATTTGGATTTCATATTTTGCCCTAGATTCTGTTTATCTTAGAAGTTGTGATGAAAATTATTTGTTAGAACAAATATTAAAATATTTTTCAAATAATTACGGTATAAACAATTTTCTTGTGGGAATATCTGATGTTGATAAAAAAACATTAAAACTGCTTGAAAATAATGGATTCTACACTATAAGAACAAGCAGTGATTTTAATACAGGGACTAATACTATAATAATGAAGAGAAAAATATAAAACTTTAAATTTAAGATATGTCGATTTTTTTTTAGTATAATTTCCATTGCCTATTAGTATGATAAATATTAAGAAGGTTAATGGGGGATGAGAAAATGAGATATACAAGATATGACTTAAAACAAAAACAAGGAAGTAATAAGTTCTTTGGAATTATTTTAGTTATTATAATAGTTGCGGCAATATTTATTGGTACTGCTATGTCCAAGCTCTTATTGAAGAGCAATCAATATTTAGAGGATACAAATTCCGTGAGTAAAGCTAGTTCGTCTAGCGATGTAGCAAAAGCTAATGAATACGTCTTTTTGCAATGTGGTATTTTTAGTAAAAAAGAAAATGCTGATGTGCTAATGAGTACATTGTCCAAGTTTGGAAACCCAGTTGAAATTAATGATGGAAATAAGATAAGAGTTATTTTTGGATTTTATAAAAAAGATGATTATTATAAAAAGGCTACTAAATCGCTAAATGATAATAAGGTTGATGTACATGAAATAGATTATAAGATATATGATGAAGGTGATACAAATGATGAGATAGAAAAGATTATTGATGGAGACATTCAGATAATAAATAAATTAGGAGATAGTAATGTTAAAGGAATCCAGACTACAGATTTTAAAAAGTGGAGCAGTAAATTGGAAAAAGGCGATAAAAGTGATAAAAATTCAGCTGAATTAATGAAACTAAAAGATTATGTAGGTAAACTTCCAGAGACTTTTACTAAGGATAATATAGGCGATAATATTCAATTTGTTTATGATGAATTAAAGAAAATAAATGCTGTAACATCAAAAAAATAACAGGTAAATATATTAGTGTATTTTCTTTTGTATGCCTAAATAATAATAAAATAAAAAAAAATTATTAATAACTTGTGAAATACTTGTTTAGTGAGGTATTAAATGATAAACTATATTAGATGTATAAAGGATATGGGGGATATGGTAATATGATAGCGAAAAACTCAAAATATTTCATATTTCTTATTATATTAGGGGGAATAGGCGGAACTATATTAGGTGATGTAATTGGCACTCATTTTCCGAGTTTAATTTTACTAAAGAGTGCATATACTATAGGTACAACTAAACCTCTTATTTTGGATTTAAAAGTGATGAGTTTAACGCTTGGAGTGAGCTTAAATATCAATATAATGACTATAATTGGTGTGATTTTGGCAATACTATTATATAGAAAACACTAGGAGTGAAACAATGAACCTTATTTTAGCATCAGCTTCTGAAAGAAGAATTGAACTTCTAAAGAGAATAACTGAAGATTTTGTTGTAATTGTAAGTAATTTTGATGAAGACAAAGTCAAATTTACAGGGAAAGTACATGAGTATGTTATGGAACTTTCAAAGCAAAAAGCATGTGTAACGTCTAAGAGTGAGGAAATATCTAAGGATGATAGAAATATTATAATTGCTTTTGATACTGTTGTTTCAATTGATAATAAAATATTAGGAAAACCAAAAGATAGAGAAGAAGCTTTTAGGATGCTTAAGATGCTAAGTGGAAAAATACATAATGTATATACTGGCGTTACAATTTTTGACGTAAACTCTGGAGTAAAAAATTCTGATTATGTATGCACTAAGGTTAAGTTTTCACATTTAACTGATAAAGCAATAGACAAGTACCTTGATTTAGGAGAATATAAAGATAAAGCAGGTGCTTATGGAATACAAGGATATGCAGCAGTATTTGTTGAATCAATAGAAGGATGTTTTTATAGTGTTGTTGGTTTACCTTTAAATAAGTTAAATAATATGTTTGGGGAGATGGGAATAAATCTATAGAGAAGGTGTATTTTTGAACAATTCACTTAAGATTTTTGATTTCCCAGAAAATGAAAGACCAAGAGAAAGAATGAAAAGATATGGTGCAAACACTTTGTCAAATTGTGAACTATTAGCCATTATTTTAAGAACAGGAACAGCAAAAAATAATGTACTAGATTTATGTAATAATTTATTAAAGTGTGGACATGGACTCAATGGTCTGTTAAATCTAAGCTACAATGAACTTATTGAAATAAATGGAATAGGAATAGCTAAAGCAATGCAAATTATGGCTTTAAGTGAACTTTCAAAACGATTTAAAACTTATCGCTCAGGGGATACGTATAAAATTTCTACACCCAAAGATGTGGCTGACTTAGTAATGAATGAAATGAGAGATTTAAACAAGGAAATTTTAAAACTAATTTTGCTTAACACTAAAAATGTAGTTATTCAAATGCGTAATATTTCTATGGGAAGTTTGAATTCATCCATTGTTCATCCAAGAGAGGTATTTAGTGAAGCTATTTTATGGCATAGTGCTTCGATTATAATATGTCACAACCATCCGTCAGGAGATCCAGCACCAAGCAAGGAAGATATTAATATTACTAGAAGACTTAGAGAATGTGGAAAAATAATTGGGATTGAAGTATTAGATCATGTAATTATAGGTGATGGCATCTACATAAGTTTAAAAGAAAAAGGAATTTGTTGATTTTGAAAGGAGAAATTTTAATGGCGTTTTTTGGTATATCTAGAGACATGGGCATAGATTTAGGGACAGCAAATACATTAGTATATGTAAAGGGTAAAGGTATTGTTTTAAGAGAACCTTCAGTAGTAGCGGTTAATACAAACACAAAGGCTGTACTTGCTGTAGGCGATGAAGCAAAACAAATGATAGGTAGAACACCAGGTAACATAGTAGCAATAAGACCACTAAGAGATGGAGTTATTGCAGATTTTGATATAACTGAAAGCATGTTAAAAAGATTTATTTCTAAGGTTACTGGAAAAAATTCTTTTGCAAGCCCTAGAATAATAGTTTGTTTCCCTTCAGGTGTAACTGAGGTGGAAAGAAGAGCAATAGACGAGGCAACAAAAAGAGCCGGAGCAAGAGATGTTCAACTTATGGAAGAACCAATGGCAGCAGCAATTGGAGCAGGACTTCCAGTAGAAGAGCCAAAAGGAAGTATGGTTGTTGATATCGGTGGTGGTACAACAGAAGTTGCAGTTATTTCTTTAGGTGGTATTGTTACAAGTAAGTCATTAAGAGTTGCAGGTGATGAACTTGATCAGGCAATTATAAGTTATATTAAAAAAGAATATAATTTGATGATAGGTGAAAGAACTGCTGAAAATGTTAAAGTTCAACTTGGTTCAGCATACAGAACAGAAGAGCCAGAAGAGACTATGGATATAAAAGGAAGAGATCTTATATCAGGACTACCAAAAAACATTGAGATAGGTGAAGCAGAAGTTAGAGAAGCATTAAAAGAACCAGTAGCTTCAATAATAGACGCTATAAAACTTACTCTTGAAAAAACACCACCAGAATTGGCTTCAGATATTATGGATAAAGGCATTATGCTTACTGGAGGGGGAGCACTTTTAAAAGGCCTCGATAGTTTGATTTATAATGAAACACATATGCCTGTACATATAGCAGAAGCACCACTTGATTGCGTAGCTCTTGGAGCAGGTAAAGCCCTTGAACACTTTGATAAATTAAGCAAGAGTAATAGAGGATAAAAATGAAGCTTTTAAAAAATAAACTGGCAGTAGCAATTATTGTTCTGTCAGTTAGCTTTTTGGTGTTAATAGGAGTGAGTGTAAGAAGAGAAAATGCTTCTTTTTTAGAGAGTGGTGTTGGTGGTGCTATAACTTCAGTACAGGGTGTAATTTATAGGGCTTCTAATAAGGTGGCAGATTGGTTTAGTTTTGTAACTCATTTTTCTGAAATAAAACAAGAAAATGAAGATTTAAAATCTCAAAATTCCAGTATGAAAAGAAAGGTATCAGATTACGATGCCTTAAAAAATAAATATGATATATTATCGAAAAAATTAAATTATCAAGACCAAAATACCCAGTATAATTATAAAAATTGCAATGTTATAGGAAGAGTGCCCCAGAATAATGATAGCATTATTATAGACATGGGAACAAAAGATGGTATAAAAATAGGCTTGGCTGTAATAACTGAGGACGGATTAGTTGGTAAAGTTATAGATGTAAAAAGCACTTACAGCATTGTTGGTACATTAAGCAATGTAAATATAAGCGTTGGTGCAATGAATAAAAGATCAAGGGATAACAGTGGAATAGTAAGTGGTTATGAAGATGATAATAACAATAAATTAGCTATTATTAAGGAACTTCCACAAAATGCCGACATTAAAAAAGATGATGAAATAATAACATACGGCACGGTATATCCAGCAAATATTCCTATTGGGAAAGTAATAAGTGTAGGAAAAGATGCTGCAACAGTTAGTACAACTGCAGTTATAAAACCTCATGTTGATTTCAATAAACTAGAACAGGTTTCAGTAGTTGTACCAAAAAATAATGATGTAAATGAAATAAAATACTAGGGTGATTTATATGAGAAAGATTGTAATTTTAACAATTTTAATTTTTGTTCTTGAAGTATTAGACAATACAATGGTGCCTTTGTTTTCAATATATGGATATATCCCTAGTTTACTCTTCATATTTGTTCTTTGTTATTCAATAATTAATGATAGATGGTCAGCAGTTAAAGTTGGATTGATTTCTGGTGCTCTTCAAGATTTGTTTTTTATAAACGGGTTTGGTGTGAATACTCTTTTAAATATGCTCATATGTGTTTTGGCAGGAGAAATTGGGAGAAATTTATTTAAAGAGAAAAGACTAATGCCCGTTTTAAGTATTTTATTATTAACTTTTCTTAAAGAAATTTTTATGCTCATAATTTTACATGCCGTGCACATAAATATGAATATATATGCAAGTATTATTGTTGCAATTTACAGTTTTGTTGTAGCTATATTTGTATATAAACCAGTTTATAAATTATGTCGAAAACCTTATATGATTAAAAAATGGAAATTTTAAAGTGGTGATAAAATGGAGAAAAAGAGTAAGTTAAAAAAAATGTTTAATAGATATACTGTGCTGCTTATTATAATGTTAATATTATTTTCAGCTTTAGGTGGTAGGTTATATTATTTACAGGTTACTAGTGGACAGTATTATAGTGATACTGCAAATACCAAATCTCATAAATTGATAACAGTGTCAGCTCCAAGAGGTTTTATATCTGACAAAAATGGTGTAAATCTTGCAACAGATGTTCAAAGTTATAATATTACTTACACAGATACAGATGAAAGTGGAAAGACATTATTTTCAACTTTACAAAAAGTATTTAGTATATTAGACGAAAACAAAGAAAATCAAGATGACAGTTTTGAATTAAAGGTAAATCCATATAGATTCGAATTTAGCACAAGTGATGCTACGGAGATACAAACGCTTCAACTTAGATTTTTAAAAGATAGAGGTTTTCAAGATAGTATTTTGAAAAAAGATTTTAAAGGAAAAAAAGAAACGGATTTAACAAAAAGCGAAACTTCTAAACTTAATGACGAATTATTGAAACTATCTCCAGAATATGTTTATAACACTCTTGTTAAAAAATATGGAATAATTGAAGGACTAAAGAGTATAAATGTTCAAACTACACCTGAAAACATAAGAAGATATTTACTTGTTAAAGATGGAATCAAAATGAATAGTTTTTCAGGTTATAAACCAGTTGATATAGCAAGCAATGTTAGTAAAAACACATCACTTATATTTCAGCAGAGGCTTTCTGAACTTCCTGGAATAAATGTAGATAATCAGCCAATGAGGCAATATCCTTATGGTCAACTGGCATCATCAGTTCTTGGATATATAAGTAAAATAAATCCTGATGATGAGGAGAAATATTCAGAAAAAGGATATGATACAAGTAGTGATTATGTAGGTGTTTCAGGAATTGAGGCAGCTCTTGAAAGTAAGCTTAAAGGCGATAATGGTGGAGAGGTTGTTCAAGTTGATAAACAAGGTAGAGTTACAAACAAACTTGCAACTAGAGAAGCAGCACCAGGAAATAACGTTCAACTTACAATAGATTCAAATGTTCAATATACTACTGAGCTGGCTTTAAATAATGAACTTAAATATTTAAGAAGTGTAGGAAAGGTTGGTACTGATCAGATAACAACTAATGCTACTAGAGGAGCAGCAGTTGTTATAGATGTTCATACTGGAGGTGTTTTAGCCTTAGCAAGTTTGCCTAGTTTTAATCCTAATGATTTTTCAAATCCTTCAGGTCTTACAGAAGAACAGAATCAGAAGTATTTTAATCCGGATTATGAAAGTATGGCTAAGGCGGCTGGTATTACTCAGCAAAGTCAGATTGACGCAAGATTTCCAATTGACACTAGCATCAAAGGTAATACAACTAGAAGAAAAGACTTATATGACTTTTTCCCAAAGTATTTATACAACTATGCAACAATGTCACTTATTCCATCAGGATCGACCTTTAAGCCGCTAACAGCAATAGCAGCTCTTCAAAGTGGAGTAATAACACCTGATTATACCTACACTGATCAAGGCTACTTTGATATAGGTGGAGGAAATTTGGATCACTTTTATTCAGATGGAGCACTTGGGGTTGTTAATGTTGTAGGTGCCATAATAAAATCAAGTAACCCATTTTTTATGAATGCAGGCGGACGCCTCAGAAGTAAGGGTGGAGATGATGCATTAGCAAAATATGCATGGCAGTTTGGACTAGGAGCAGATCCAAAGTCTACAGATCCTAATGCAGCAAGTACAGGTATTGAGATACCAGAAAACTTTGGCCAGGTATATAATTCCTATTCTCAAAAAAACCTATCTGCAACTCAGTATCTTTTAAATATAGAAGTAGATTTACAAAATGGTATGTCAGGTACAAATGTTAAACTTCCTGTTATTGATTTATATGATAGGGATACTGACAGTAAGGCAGTTGCAGACATTAAAACGGAAATTAAAAATGACATTAAGGATACGGTTAAAAACGGAACTTTTTCAAAGGACAACTATAAAGCATTATTTAAAAAACTAGTAGATACTGATGGACAGTATAAGGATAAAAATATAACAGATGCACAGTTAGGAGCTGTAGCAGATGATGTTAGATATCAAGCGCTTCAAACAGGCCATGGTTCACTTAGTTTACCTTATAATATGTATTTTGCATCAATTGGTCAAGGTATGGATAACTTTACTCCACTTCAACTAGCTAACTATGTAGCGACTATAGCTAATGGTGGAACAAGGTATAAGGTACATCTAGTTGATAAAGTAACAGACTCCACAGGTAAGGTAGTGCTTCAAAATCAGCCTACAGTTATTGATAAGGCAGATATGAGTGCTGAGACAAGACAATTAGTTATGGCTGGAATGGAAGGTGTTACAGGTACTGGTGGTGGTGGTACAGATGGTACTGCAGCATCAACATTCAAAGGATTCCCAATCAATACTGGTGGTAAAACAGGTACAGCTGAATTTAACACTACTATCCAAGATCAAGTTGGAAGATCAGATTATGCATGGTATGTTGGATTTGCACCAGCAGATAACCCTCAAATAGCAGTATCTGTAGTTATTTTTGATGGTGGATATGGTAGCGAAGCATCTAAAGTAGCAAAAGGAATATATGAAGGATACTTTAAAGATGAGCTTCAAAAACTAAACTATCCACTTGATATTGATGTGAATGCTAAACCTGAAAATTAATAAAAAGAGAGAATGTCTTAAAAATTAAAGACATTCTCTCTTTTTCATTTAACACTCAGATTGTATCAAAACCAAAACCCCATTTGAGTGTTAGTTTCACTTTATTGCAAATATTATAAATATGATGTATATTAGAAAATATGGAATATTATCTATAAAAAAGGAGGCAAATGGGTGAAATGGAGTAAAAAAATATTAAATAGATATACAGTATTATTGTTAATAATGCTTATATTATTTTCAGTATTGGGTGCTAAGTTATATTATCTTCAAGTTAGCCGAGGAGACTATTATAGTGATAGTGCAAACACTAAGTCTCACAAACTAATAACGGTACAAGCCCCAAGAGGGTTTATAAAGGATAAAAATGGTGTAGACCTTGCTACAGATGTTCAAAGCTACAATATTACTTATACAAATACAGATGAAAGTGAAAAAACATTATTTCAAACGCTACAAAAAGTATTTAAAATATTAGATGAAAACAAAGAAAGTCAAGATGACAATTTTGAATTAAAGATAAATCCATATAGATTTGAATTTAGCACAAGCGATGCTACGGAGATACAAACACTTCAACTTAGATTTTTAAAAGATAGAGGGTTCCAAGATAATATTTTGAAAAAAGATTTTAAAGGTAAAAAAGAAGCGGATTTAACAGATAGTGAGAAGGCAAAACTTAATGATAAGTTATTAAAGTTAACACCTGAATATATATATAACGAGCTTATTAAAGAATATGGGATCATTAAAGGACTTAAGAGTATAAATGTTCAAACTACGCCTGAAAACATAAGAAGATATCTATTAATTAAAGATGGAATTAAAATGAATAGTTTTTCAGGTTATAAACCAGTTGATATAGCAAGCAATATTAGTAAAAACACATCGCTTATATTTGCTCAAAGGCTTTTTGAACTTCCAGGAATAAATGTAGACAATAAATCAATGAGGAAATATCCATATGGTCAACTTGCATCATCGGTTCTTGGATACATAAGTAAGATAAATTCTGATGATGAGGAGAAATATTCAGAGAAGGGTTATGATACAAGTAGCGATTATATAGGTATTTCAGGAATTGAAGCAGCTCTTGAAAGTAAACTTAAAGGTGACAATGGTGGAAAAGTTGTTCAAGTTGATAAGCAAGGTAGGGTTACAAACGAACTTGCCACTAGAGAAGCAGCACCAGGAAACAATGTTCAGCTTACAATAGATGTAAATTTGCAGTATGCAGCAGAGCAGGCATTGAAAAAAGAGATGGCATATTTGCAAAGCACAGGTAGTATTGGAGGTCAAACAACAACTAATGCAACTAGAGGAGCAGCAGTAGTTGTTGATGTGCATACAGGCAATGTTTTAGCACTTGTAAGCTTACCAGGATTTGATCCAAATGATTTTTCAAATCCAAAGGGACTCACAGATGCAACAATACAAAAATATTTTAACGATGATTATGAACAAATGGCAAAGGCCCAAAATATGTCTCAAAGTGTTATTGATTTTAGATTTCCAATTGACACTAGCATTAAAGGAAATACTACAATAAGAAGAGATAGGTATGATTATTTTCCTAAGCCATTATATAATTATGCTACAATGTCACTTATACCACCGGGTTCTACATTTAAGCCATTAACAGCAGTAGCAGGTTTAGAAAATGGAGCTATAGATGAAAACACTCCTTATAATGACCAAAATCAATTTGACATAGGTGGTAAAATTGAAAAATTTACAGATGCCGTAAATGGTGAGTTAAGCGTAGTGAGAGCTCTACAAGTATCAAGTAACCCATTTTTTATGTATACAGCACAACGTCTTTTAGATAAAAACAATAACAATCTTGATATTTTAGCACAATATGCATGGGGATTTGGATTAGGTGCAGATCCTAAAGAAACTAATCCGGGAACAGGGATAGAAATATCTGAAAGTTTTGGACAAGTATATAATACAGTTTCACAAAAAAAAATATCGTCAGCACAATATCTTTTAAGCATAGAACAAGATTTAAACACAGGAATTTCTTCAAAAGGTATAAAGTTGCAACAAGTAGATTTGTATGACAGAGATGGTGACGATATTATAGTTTATAAAGATAAAAAACTGTCTGAAATAAAAAAAGAAATCAAAGATGATATAACGGATTCTGTTAGGAATGGAACTTTTTCAGTAAATAATTATAAAAAATTATTAAAGGAATTAATTGCAGCAGATCCTAAATACAGTGGAAAGAATTTTTCGGATACGGATTTAAGTAACATTGTAGCTGATATAAATGATAGAGCCATTGCTAGTGGAAATTGGGAATTAAGCCGTAGATTTAATGTTTATCATGCAGCTATTGGCCAAGGTATGGATACATTTACGCCACTTCAGCTAGCTGGATATGTATCTACACTTGTAAATGGAGGTACAAGATATAAACTTAATTTACTTGGTAAAATAACTGATGCTACAGGAAAAATTATTTATGAAACAAAACCAGAGGTGCTTGATAAAGTTCAAATAAGTCAGAAAACAAGAAATTTAGTTATGCAAGGAATGAATGATGTTACGCAGCAAGGTACAGCAGCACAGGCATTTGTTGGCTTTCCACTTCAAACAGGAGGTAAAACAGGTACAGCACAATTTAATGCTGATTTACAGTATCAAGAAGGAAGATCAGACTATGGAATTTATGTTGGGTATGCGCCTAAGGACGACCCTCAAATAGCAGTGTCAGTAGCTATTTTTGATGGTGGAGCAGGTGTTGAGGCAGCTAAAGTTGCAAAGGGAATATATGAAGGATATTTTAAAGATGAACTTCAAAAAAAATATAATTATAACTTTGACATTGATTTAAATACTAAACCTGAAAATTAATTTAAGAGTGTACTTGCCATAAATATATTTATGATAAGTACACTCTCTTATTTTGATGAAAAGATAAAGTTTGTAAAATAAAATTAAAATATTTATAAAAAAAAGGATTTTTATTGTATGTGTTGAATTATATAAATTGAATGTTATGACCTTTGGAGGGTTAATATGGGTGAAGACAAGATTGTTTTAAGAGGAAATAAAGACGGTTTAAATGTAGTAATTGATATGAATAGGTTTAAAGATTTTATTGAAATGCTTCAGATATTGAAGGAAAAGCTCTCTAGGGGCAAAAGGTTTTACAAAGGTGCTACAATAAAAATAACTATACAGCTTAAGCTAGTAAGTGAGAGAGAATTAAGAAAATTAAAGGACATTTTATTCCAGGAGTTTCTTATAAAAGATTGTATATTTGAAGATGTTGATGAAAAATCTAATAAAACTTTTTCTGGAATATATGAAGGAAGAACAAAATTTATTAGAAAAACGGTTAGAAGTGGACAAATAGTAAATTACCCTGGAAATATAGTCATAATAGGAGATGTAAATCCGGGCTCTGAAGTAGTCGCTGCAGGTAATATAATTGTATTAGGAATTCTTAAAGGTGCTGCTCATGCCGGATCAAATGGAAATGACAAAGCAATAATTGCTGCTTTCAGGCTTGAACCAAATGTACTTCAAATAGCGGGAACTATTACAAAGGCACCAGAAAATGATGAAAAACCAAGTTATCCTGAAGTAGCTAAAATTAAAGGGAAAATTATAATTGTAGAGCCATATTCACCTAATAAGTTTTATTAAGCTTAAATTACTGGTATGTATTTACTATATTTGGTATAATGATAAATAGACGTTGTATTAATTAGATTGTTAAAGATATTTTTGATATCTTCGTATATATTACTATTCACCTAATGAATTTTATTAATGGAGGTTAATTTTATGGGAGAAGCGATTGTAATAACATCTGGAAAAGGTGGAGTTGGTAAAACTACAACTACAGCCAATATTGGTACCGCACTTGCAGCTATGGGAAAAAAGGTAGTTGTTGTAGATGGAGATACTGGACTTAGAAATTTGGATGTTTTAATGGGACTTGAAAATAGGATAGTATTTACACTGCTAGATGTAATTGAAGAAAATTGTAGATTAAAACAAGCACTTATAAAAGACAAAAGATATGAAAACTTATTTTTATTACCAACAGCTCAGACTAGGGATAAAAACGATATAAGTACTAAGCAGATGCTTGAGGTTGTTAATGAGTTAAAAAATGATTATGATTATGTAATTATTGATTGTCCAGCAGGAATTGAGCAAGGATTTGAAAATGCAGTAGTTGGTGCAGATAGAGCTATAATTGTTGTAAATCCTGAAGTTACTTCTGTAAGAGATGCAGACAGAGTAATTGGAAAACTTGACTCAAAAGGATTAGATAACCATAAATTGGTTGTAAACAGAATAGATATGGATATGGTTAAAAGAGGGGACATGCTTGGTATTGAAGATGTAATCGATAATCTTGCAATTAAGCTTATAGGAGTTGTACCTAACGATAGAGACATTACAATATCAACAAATAGAGGGGAACCTATTGTTCTTAATCAAAGTTCTAAGGCAGGAAATGCATTTAGGGATATTGCTAAGAGAATAACAGGGGAAGATGTACCGTTCGAATCATTAGAAGAACATGAGTCTACAGGTATTGTTTCAGCTATTATGAATTTATTTAGAAAGAGATAAGGAGGGGATAAAATGGATTTACTTAGTTTGTTTTCAAGAAAACCATCTTCAAAAGAAGTGGCTAATGAAAGATTAAAATTAATTTTGATTCATGATAGAGCTGACTTATCCCCAGAACTTTTGGATATGATAAAAGGAGAAATAATGAATGTAATAGCAAAGTATGTAGAGGTAGATAATTCAGATGTTGAAGTTAAGTTTACTAAGGTAGCAGCAGAAGAGGGATCATCACCAGCACTAGTAGCTAACATTCCTATTAAAAGAATGAAGGCAAAAAGATAAAAGAAATGCATTTTTGCATTTCTTTTATTTTTTTATATTTGTCATAATAAATAATAATTTTAATATATATGATATTGTATGAAATAATTATAGGAGGATACAATGGGAAACTACAATAGTCAATATGAAAATTATTATAATTCTCTATCAAGCAGAATAAATAATAGAGGAAATATCTATGGACAAAAACAGAAAAACTACTTTAATAAAGATAAATTTTTTCGCATAATTAGGATTCAACTTTTAGGAACCTTATTATTGTTCACCATAATATTCACATGTAAGGTGTATGTGACTCCACAGACCAAGGCAGTATATAATTTTGCTAAATATACTATTAATGAAAATTATGATATAAAGTCTCTTATAAGTTATGGGAGTAATATAAATTTAAGTAATGTTAGTAAGTATGTTAAAAAAGAGAATTTTAATGATATGGAGAATAAAATTGTTAACTTAATTGATAACGAAAGAGCAAAATTTACAGGGAGTAAAACAATAAAGCAAGAAATAAATCAAGAATTTGCAGTACCAGTAGCAGGTAGTTTGACAAAAACAGAACTGGATAATGGGTTGCAATTTAAAGTGCCAATAAATACAGATATAAAAGCTGTATATTCCGGAATTGTTGAGAGTGCTGGTGAAAATAAAGAAGATGGTAAGTATATTGTTATAGATCATGGTAGTGGAATTGAAACAAAATATAGTAATTTAAATTTAATAGATGTAAAAATGGGAGAAAAGGTAAATAAAAATGATGTTATAGGAAAATCCGGAAACAGCAGTAAAGATAAAACAGGAGGTTTATACTTTCAATTAATATATATGGGAGAAAATCTAAATCCTACAGAATATTTAAAAAATTAGATGGAGTGATTTCTTGATTAATATTTGTAAACTTATACTAACATATATTTTATTGATAGTAGCTTTTAGCTTTAATGACAATTATTTGATAGCTTTTGTAATTGTCATTTTGCATGAATACACTCATTATTTCACTGCTTATATTTTTGGATATAGAGGTGGAAAAATAAAAATATTACCCTTTGGAGCTTCACTTAATCTTACAGGCATTGAGGGTGCTTCGGTAAAAGAAGAAATAATAATATCACTGTTAGGACCAATTATGAATTTAGTGCTGGCAGTTATTTTTTACGCATTAAATATAAATTACAGGAATGGATTTATAGAAACATTATTTTTTACAAACTTATGCATTGGGATATTTAATCTACTTCCAGCATTACCTTTAGATGGTGGAAGAATATTAAGAGCAATAATATCCTCACGGACGGTATACAGAAGGGCAAATATTATTACAATTATTGTAAGCATGAGTATTGGTGGACTATTTATTTTATATTATTTATTTTGCTTTTTTAAGGGACATATTAATTTTACTTTTGGAATTATTGCATTTTATATAATTATATATTCAAAAAAGGAGAAAGAGAGGGTTGCTTATATAATTATGAGTGATATTATAAAGAAAAAATTTAAATTTATGAAAAAAGGATATATTGAAAATAAGAGCCTGTCTATATACTGGAGGGAGGGGCTTTTAAAGGCACTTAGTCTTGTAGAAAAAAATAGATATAATCTTTTTATTGTGTTAGATGATGATTTAAAAGTTGTTGACATTATATATGAAAGTGAGGTTATAGATGGTCTAAAAAACTATGGAAATATATCTTTAGATGAATATATAAAGTCCAAAAATTCAGGAATTGGTTGATTTTATACATCATTATGTTAGAATATAAAAATGAATAGTCCAGTAGGAGGATAAAAATTTGAAAAAAATAACTGATGATATTTTATATAGAGTAGAAAAACCAGCACGTTATGTGGGTGGAGAAATTAATAGCATTCAAAAAGACAAAAATGAAGTTGATATTAGGTTTGCATTTTGTTTTCCAGATGTCTATGAAGTAGGAATGTCTCATCTTGGAATGAAGATATTGTATCATGTTTTAAACAAAAGGGAAGATACATATTGTGAAAGAGCTTTTGCGCCTTGGCCTGATATGGAAAAACTTATGAGAGAAAATGAAATACCTCTTTATACACTTGAAACTAAGGATTCACTAAGTGAATTCGATTTTGTTGCGTTTACTCTTCAATATGAAATGAGTTATACCAATATATTGAATATGCTTAATATGTCTCAAATTGAAGTTAGAGCATCAAAAAGAAGTGAAGCTGATCCAATAATATTATGTGGAGGCCCATGTGCATATAATCCAGAACCACTACATGATATAGCAGATATATTTTCTCTTGGTGAAGGCGAAGAACATTTAAATGAGGTGTTAGATTTATATAAGAAATATAAAGGCAGAAGTAAAAGCGAGTTTTTAAGAGCAGCAGCAAAAATAGAAGGTACATATGTGCCTAGCCTTTATGATGTTATTTATAACGAAGATGGAACTATAAAAGAATTCAAACCTAAATTTGATGATGTACCTAAGAAGGTAAAGAAAAGAATAATCACTAATTTTAATGAGGTAGAATACCCTGATAAAATAATAGTTCCTTACAATGAAATAGTACATGATAGAATAATGCTTGAAACATTTAGAGGATGTACAAGAGGTTGCAGATTTTGCCAGGCAGGCATGGTATATAGACCAGTAAGAGAAAAGAAAACAGAAAAATTGATACAGTTAGCAGATGAAATTATAAAAAATACAGGATATGAAGAACTGTCACTTACTTCATTAAGTATTTGTGATTATTCGGATATACAAAATCTTGTTTTTTCTTTGGTGGATAAGTATAAAGAAAAAAATATAGGAGTGTCACTTCCATCTCTTAGAATAGATTCTTTTTCAGTGGATTTAATTAAAGAAATACAAAAAGTAAGAAAAACTGGACTTACATTTGCACCAGAGGCAGGATCTCAAAGAATGAGGGATGTAATAAATAAAGGTGTAACTGAACAAAACTTAATGGACTCTGCGGGAAGCGCATTTAAAGCAGGTTGGTCAACAATTAAATTGTATTTTATGATTGGACTTCCATATGAGACCATTGATGACGTAAAAGAAATAGCATATTTATCAAGAAAAGTAGTTGATGAATATTATAAAATTCCAAAACCTGAAAGAAAAAAGGGACTAAAGGTTACTGCTAGTACTTCTATTTTTGTTCCAAAACCATTTACACCATTCCAATGGTCACCAATGGATAAAATGCCTTCTGTAAGGGAAAAAATTGGAGAGCTTAGAAAAGTTATGGATAGAAAGATAACTTATAACTGGCATGAGACTCCAGTTAGTTATCTTGAGGCAGTTTTTGCAAGAGGTGACAGAAGAGTTTGTGATGTTCTTGTAAGAGCTTTTGAAAAAGGAGCTAAATTGGATGGCTGGTCAGAGTACTTTAACTATAATACATGGATGGAAGCAATGGAAGAATGTAATGTAGATGGCGATTTCTATGCTTATAGAGAGAGAAGTTATGATGAAGTTTTACCTTGGGATTTCATTGACATTGGGATTAATAAGGAATATTTAATAAGAGAAAATGAAAATGCTAAAATAGCGGCTGTAACACCAGATTGCAGACTTGGCTGTAAAAATTGTGGAGCTAACGTTAGCTTTAAAGAAGGGAAGTGTTTTGAAGGTGCGTTATTTAATGAAATTTAAAAAGGGTTCTGATATAAAGTTTGTAGCCCATCTAGATATCATGAGAGCGGTGCAAAGGACTTTTAAGAGGGCCCAGCTTCCAGTGGATTATTCAAACGGATTTAATCCTCATATGAAGCTTTCAATTGCACAACCACTTTCTGTTGGAATGTATTCAGATAGTGAATATTTAGATATTGATTTTAAAGAGGAAGTTGATAGTAAAGATATAATAGATAGATTTAATAGTAGTTCTACAAAAAACTTAGAAATATTAGAAGTAGTGGCTATAAAAGAACCATATGATAAGGATGGAAAGAAAATCCCACAATCTATGGCTGCTACGGATATGGCAAGTTATGAAATTAAAATTAAATATGAAAGCACTGATGATTTAGAATTACAAGTTTTGAATTTGTTAAAAGAAAATGAATGGAACATAGTAAAAAAGACGAAAAATGGAGAAAAAGAAGTAAATATTAAACCAATGATAAAAGATTTTAAGTTTGAGGTACAAGATAAATTACTATTTATTGAAGTGCTAGTTTCCTGTGGAAGTAGAGAAAACCTATCAGCAGAACTGCTTTCTAAATACATTAAGCTACATACAAGTAATGTAGATGAAGTAGCATTTACTGATATAAAGAGAAAAGAAATATATGGGATGGTAGGTAATAAAATGTTACCTTTATGTGAATACTTTAAAATATTTGCATAGAAATTTCTAAATTAAGGCCTAGAGGTGCTGAATTTGAAGAGAGTATTTATTGAACGACAAAAGGATATACTAAGGATATGTATAACGGAAAATGAAAAACTTTCTGAATGTTATATTGAAGAAGAACAGTTAACAGCATATCCAGGACAAATTTATAAAGGAATTGTAAAAAACATTGTGCCAGGAATAAAGTGCGCATTTGTAGATATCGGAACTGGGAAAAATGCTTACATGTATATGGATTCTAGACTTAAAAACTTACATGTAAAAAAAGGGCAAGAGCTACTAGTTGAAATAATAAAAGAGGGTATGGGCAGTAAGGGACCAAAAGTAAATAATAATATAACTATTCCAGGCAGATATTCAGTAATAGAAACTTTGAATAATGATATTAATATTTCTAAAAAAATAACTGAAAGTGCTTCAATAGAAAAATTTATTATAGGCATAAAAAAACCTTCTGATGTTGGAATCATGATAAGAACAAATGCTGAAAAAGTTCCTATAAGTGAAATAAATGAAGAGATAAAAAGATTGTATGATATCTACAGGGATATTTTGAAAAAGAGTACTTTTACAAATAGACCTCAGCTTATTTTTAATCCAGGTGGGGTTTTAGGAAAAATTTTAAGAGATAACATAAATGATAATACAGAATTAGTTGTAGTAAATAACAAGGAAGACCTTTCGTTTATAACAGATTATTTTAGTGACAAACAGGACATAAAAACGAAAGTAGAATTTTATGATGGCAATATACCTATTATGCAGTTCTATGGAATAGAAAGAGAAATATTGGCATTAAGGAAAAAAAATGTTGCCTTGCCTTGTGGTGGCTCCATAGTCATTGACAAAACTGAAGCCATGTACGTTATAGATGTAAACTCAGGAAAAAATATTAAAGGAATAAGTATAGAAAAAACTGCTGAAATAACAAATGTGGAAGCAGCAAAAGAAATTGCAAGACAGGTAAAACTAAGAAATTTAAGTGGAATAATTGTTATTGACTTTATTGATATTGAGGACAAAAAAGCAAAAGCAAAGATAGTACATACTTTAGAAAATGGATTTAAAGACGATAAGAACAAGACAATAATATATCCATTTACGGAACTTAATCTTATCCAAATTGCAAGACGAAGAAGAGGAAAATCTATACTAGAATCAATAGAAGAAAACTGTGAACATTGTAATGGAAAAGGAAAAATACTTAAATTCTCTTATTTAAAACATTTAATTAGAAATAGTGTAATTAGAATTAATACAGAAAATAACATTTATAAAATATACATAGAAATATGCGAAAACTATAGAGAAGAAGTATTAAAAAATATAGGAGAATTTGTGGATGATATCAATGGGAAACAAAGTGATATTTACATTAAATACGTAAAAAATGTAAATGCTGTTAAAGTTGAACCGATATTGTTCCAAAGTCAAATTGATGAATTAAAGAATTACAAATTATAAGTATAAATTTCTTTACAAAAGAGGTTATATGTGCTAAACTGTCATTTGTAGACCGCACACATAGGGTTTTGTTGAAACATGAAAGATTGATTTCGTGTACCTGAGTTGGCGAGACTGGAATGAGGAGGTGTTTTTAATGTACGCAGTTGTACTTACTGGAGGAAAACAATACAAAGTTTCAGAGGGAGACGTAATATTCGTTGAAAAACTTGAAGCTGAAGTTGATTCAAATGTTGAACTATCTGAGGTTCTTGCCGTTGGTAAAGAAGATGGATTAGTTATAGGAAAACCTGTAGTTGAAGGAGCTAAAGTTCTTGCTAAAGTAGCAGAACAAGGAAAAGCTAAAAAGGTTATAGTATTTAAATACAAACGTAAAAAAGACTACAGAAGAAAACAAGGTCACAGACAACCTTATACTAAACTTGTAATTGAGAAAATAGAAGCATAATTATGATAAATGTTATTTTTAAAAAAAAAGATAATTATTTAGTTTCTTTTAATATAAATGGTCATGCTGAGTATGATTATGAAGGTTATGACATTGTATGCAGTGCAATTTCTGCTTTATGTATTACATTTGCTAATGGGATTACTGAAGTAGTAAAAGTTAATGCTAAGATTAGTGAACATGATGGTTATGTAGATTTAAATTTGGATAATCAAACAAGAGAACAAATCAAGAGATGTCAAGTATTAATGGAAACCATGCTTTTAGGAATAAAATGCATAGAAGATAGTTACGGAGACTATATAAAATTAGAAGTAGAGGAGGTGCAGTGAAATGCTAAAAATGAACCTTCAGTTATTTGCTCATAAAAAAGGAGTAGGTAGCTCAAGAAACGGTAGAGACAGTGAATCAAAAAGACTTGGCGTTAAAAGTGCAGATGGAGAATTTGTACTTGCTGGAAACATATTAGTTAGACAAAGAGGAACAAAGATTCATCCAGGTGCTAATGTAGGAAAAGGATCAGATGATACTCTTTTTGCTAAAGTTGATGGAGTAGTTAAATACGAAAGAGTTGGAAGAGACAAAAAAAGAGCAAGTGTTTATCCTGTAGTTATTGAGGATAGTATAGCTGAATAATTTTGGAGCACCCTTTTAAGGGTGCTTTTTTAAAACAGAAAATAAATTTTAGAATTAGATTAAAACCTTTGTGTTTCGTAAATAATATATAATTGGATTTGAAAATAACAATTAAAGAGTGTGCATATATAAATAAATGTAGAAAAAGGAGAAAAATATGTTTATAGATACAGCCAAGATATTTATTAAGTCTGGAGACGGTGGAAATGGTTCTGTTTCATTTAGAAGAGAAAAATATGTGCCATTAGGTGGACCGGATGGTGGAGATGGTGGAGACGGCGGAAACGTTATATTAGTAACAGACCCAAATATGACCACTCTTTTAGACTTTACTTATAAAAGAAAATATGTTGCAGAAGCTGGAGTAGGCGGTTCTGGATCAAAGTGTTATGGAAAAGATGGAGAAGACTTATATATAAAAGTTCCAGTTGGTACTGTGGTAAGGGATGCTGAGACAAATAAAATAGTAGTAGACTTATCCCATTTAGGAGATAAATTTATCATCGCTAAAGGTGGAAAAGGCGGAAAAGGAAATGTAAAATTCTGTACACCTACAAGACAGGCACCTAATTTTGCTGAACCTGGAATGCCTGGTGAAGAAATATGGATAACTCTAGAGTTGAAGCTTTTGGCAGATGTGGGACTTGTTGGATTCCCTAACGTTGGTAAATCAACATTGTTATCAGTAGTATCTAAAGCAAGACCTAAAATTGCAAATTATCACTTTACAACAATAAAACCCAATTTAGGGGTTGTAAGTTTGCCTGGAATACAAGCTTTTGTTATGGCAGACATTCCTGGAATAATAGAAGGAGCAGCAGAAGGGGTAGGACTTGGAATACAGTTTTTAAGGCATGTTGAGAGAACAAGACTCTTAATTCACGTAGTTGATATATCAGGAAGTGAAGGAAGAGATCCAATTGAAGATTTTGTTAAAATAAATGAAGAACTAAAAAAATATGATATCAAACTTTGGGATAGACCTCAAATTGTAGCAGCCAATAAAAGTGATATGTGTTTTGATGATGATGCTTTTGAAACCTTTAAAGCTAAGGTAAATGAAATGGGATATAAGCATGTATTTAAAATTTCAGCAGCCACAACACAAGGGGTGGATGAGTTACTTAAGGAAGCTGCAAGACAACTTTCACAGATACCAATTTTTGATCTTGAAATTAAGGAAGAAGAAAAATTTGTTCCAGAAGAAAAGAAATTTATTTATGATATAAGGCAAGAAGGAAATGTATATATCGTAGAGGGATCATTTGTTGACAGACTTCTTGATAGTGTTAATGTCAATGATCCTGAGTCATTGATGTACTTTCATAAAGTACTTAGAAATAAGGGCGTAATAAACGCACTTGTTGCTAAAGGAATACACGATAATGACATAGTTAGACTTAAAAACTTTGAATTTGAATTTTTATTATAGAGGTGAAGAAATGATAAATAGTAAACAAAGAAGTTATCTTAGAGGACTTGCTAGTACAATGGTTCCTATATTTCAAGTTGGAAAAAATGGAATTGAAGATGCATTTTTAAAACAAGTAGAGGATGCTCTTGAAGCAAGAGAGTTAATCAAGTTATCAGTTCTTGATAATAGTGAATACACTGCTAGAGAAGCAAGTGACTATATATGTGAAAAAGTAAAATGTGATGGTGTGCAGGCAATAGGTAAAAAATTTGTATTGTACAGAAAATCAAAGAAAAATTCAAAAATAGAATTACCACAATAGATAATTTTAATCAGATGGGCATTTGCTTCATCTGATTATTTTTTCAAGATTATATTTGAAATACATATATTTACATATATAAATTGTTTAAATGTGGTATAATATGTGTATAATTTTAACTAAAGATATTGTTTAATTTAATGATTTATAGGAGGGACAAAGTGAAAAAAGGCATAATAGGTGGAACATTTGATCCTTTTCATAATGGACACTTACACATAGCATATGAAGCTTTTGACAAGCTGAATTTGGATAAAATAGTATTTATACCAACAGGTAATCCACCACATAAAGACTATAAGAACGTAACTGATGCATTAGTAAGATATAACATGGTAAAAAAAGCTATAGCAAATGAGAAAAATTTTGAAATAAATGATTATGAAGTTTTGAAAGATGGTTTTAGTTACACATATGAAACACTTAAACATCTAAGAAAAATAGAACCTGATACTGAATGGTATTTTATTTGTGGAGTAGATTGTCTTATAGATTTAGATAAATGGATAAATGTAGCATGTATCTTAGACTTATGTAGATTTGTAGTGTTTTTAAGACCAGGTTATAGTGAAGAAAAGGTTTGCAAGCAAAAAGACGCTATAGAAAATAAATATAACAAAAAAATATACTTGATAAATTTACCTCAAATGGATATATCGTCTTCATATATTAGGGAGAGAATAAAAAATAAAAAAAATGTATCCTATCTAATACCATGTTCTGTAGAAGAAGATATAAATATTTTAAATTTATATAGATAGAGGAGTGTTTTTTGTGTGGAATGAAGAACAAATGAGGTTGTACATAAAAGAAAATTTAAGTGAAGGAAGATATAATCACAGTTTAGCGGTAAGGGATACAGCAGAAAAATTAGCTAAAATGTATTCTGGGAATATAGAAAGTTCAAGAATAGCAGGACTTATACATGATTGTGCAAAAGAGATGGATAAAAAAGAAATATTAGACATTTGTACAAAAGCTGGGATGGACATTGATTATGTTTTGAGGGCTAATCCTAAATTGCTTCATGGAGCAGCTGGAGCTATTATAGCCAGAGACATCATGGGAGTTCAGGACAAAGAGATATTAAATGCTATAAAATATCACACCACGGGTAAAAAGGACATGAATCTCATTGAAAAAATCATATATTTAGCTGATTATATTGAGCCTAATAGAAATTTTCAGGGTGTGGACGAACTTAGAGAGGCTACAAGTATAAACTTAGATGAAGCTTTGTTACTATCTTTTGATAAGACTATAGAAATAGTAATAAAACGAGGGGATTTAATTTATGAGAAAACGGTTGAAGCTAGGAACTATATAATATGTAATAGAAAGTAGGTGTAGAAATGGAAAAAAGCCAAAAAACTAAAAAAAATAAAATTTTAAAAGTAGTGATCATTATAATTTTAGCAATATTTATTTGTTTAGCTGTGGGCATCACATTTTTTACTGTATTTTACTTGTCTGGAACAAATAGTAAATCAAATCTTATAAACGTAAAAGCGGTTGAACCTGCTAAGGATGCACCAGTTAATATTCTTGTTGCAGGAGTTGACATTGGTTCAAAAGATGCAAATGATACAACCAAAGGAGATAACATAAAAAAAGCAAACTCCATAATTCTATTTCATTATGAACCAGAAGATAAAAGTTTAAAAATAATTTCAATTCCTAGAGATTCACTAATCAAAGTGGATAATAAGGCACAAAAATTAAATTATGCTAGTTCAGTAGATGGACCTAAATACATAGTAAATAGTGTTCAAAAACTGATGAATACCAAAATAAATTATTATGTTCAATTGGATTATGCATCCTTTAGAAATATAATAAACTCTCTTGGTGGAGTCACAATGAATATAAATAATAAAATGAATTATGATGATAAGGTTCAAGACTTACATATTCATTTTGCAAAAGGTAGTACTATTAAGTTAAATGGTCAGCAGGCTGAGGAATATTATAGATGGGTTAAAAATAACGATGGTACTGGACTTTTATCGGGGGATACTGGAAGGATAAAAAACCAACAATCCTTTATTAATGAATCAATGAATAATTTTAGCAGATTTTCAACAATATTTAAATATCCATCAATAATTTCAACTTTATCAAAAAATATTGAAAGTAATATGAGTACTTACGATGTATTTAAGTATGCAAGGGCATTTAGTCATCTAGATAAAACAAAAGTAACTATGTATACTGCTAAGGGCTTGAATGTAGCAATAGATAATAATGAATATTATTTGCTTGATACAGCAAATAATAATAAACTTCTTGGAAATAACACAAAGGTTAAAAATGATATAGATAAAAAATCATTGAAAATAGATATATTAAATGGCACAACTAAAAATGGGTTAGCAAAAAACTTTAAAACAGCATTAGAGGAAAATGGTTTTACAGATATAACAACTGGAAATTCACCTCAAAAACCAATTGATAAGACAAAAGTAACATTTTATGGCATTGATGAAGGTAAAATTCCTGAAGTGAAAGATTATATGGGTAATGATATTAAAGCAAATTCCTATGAATTGATTCAAGAAAAAAGCAAAAAGTATGATATAGTTATATTACTTGGAAATGATATAAATAAATAAGAGAAAAGGTGGAAACAAACATGGAGAAAGAAATAATAAATACTAAAAATGCACCAGCAGCAATTGGACCTTATTCACAGGCAATAAAATTTCAAAATTTACTTTTTACATCAGGTCAAATACCAATAAATCCTAAGACAGGAGAACTAGTAAATACTAATATTAAGGAAGCAACGCATCAAGCTTTAAAAAATGTAGAAAACATATTAAAAGAGGCACATACTTCATTTGATAATGTTATTAAAACCACAGTATTTATAAGCGATATGAAAAATTTTGCTGATGTAAATGAAGTTTATGGAGAATATTTCGTAAATAACAAACCAGCTAGATCTTGCGTAGAAGTAAAGCTACCCAAGGATGCTCTAATTGAAATAGAGGTTGTAGCAATAGTTGAATAATAAGAGGGTAGAAAATGAATAACAAACTAGAATATTATGTAGCAGAAGAAGAAAATAATATAAAGATTAGGGAATATCTAAAAAATAAATTAAATATATCCTCTAGGTTTATAAAGAAAGCATCCATAGAGAAAAAGATAGAGGTCAATGGTATTCCTGTTAAAATGAATTATATGTTAAAAGCTGGTGATAAAATAGAAATAGACTTATCTAGAGAAGAAAGTCAAAACATTGATCCAGAAAAAATAGATATTTCAGTAATATATGAAGATGAAGATGTTATTGTTGTAAATAAGCCATCTGGAATGGTGGTTCATCCAACAAAAAGTTATCAAAATGGAACCCTTGCTAATGCATTGTTATACTATTTTAAAGAAAAAGGTGAAAATTGTATAGTTAGACTTGTAAATAGACTAGATAGGGATACATCAGGACTTGTACTAATTGCAAAAAATCAATTTGCACACATGTCGCTTGCAAGAGATATGGAACTTGATTCATTTAAAAAGGAATACATAGCAGTAGTAATGGGAAACCTAAGTGAAAAGACGGGTATAATTGATATGCCTATATACAGAACTGGTGGAGACTCAATAAATAGAGTTATAGATGAAAGAGGACAAAGAAGCATAACACATTATAAGGTTGAAAAAGGTTTAACTAATGCAGATGTGTTAAAATTAAGATTAGAGACGGGTAGAACCCATCAAATAAGAGTACATTTAAGCAGCATAGGACATCCGATTTATGGAGATACACTTTATGGTGGGGATGATTTAATCATAAAAAGACAAGCGCTTCATGCAAGTAGTTTAAGTTTTCCACATCCAAGGGATGGAAGGCTTATAGAGTTAGAAATAGATATACCAGAAGACATTAAAAATTTAATTAAAACGCTGAGTTAAATTTAGTGTAAATTAAAAGTGGTTGTTAAAAACAACCACTAAAATTCTTTTTTGAACAATTTTATTTTTCGTAACATTAAATTAAACAATAGGATTACACCTAAAATACCTATAGCACCATAAAGTATATATAATTTGTTGAAATTTGCAGTAATGGAATTCTGTGAGAATACACTTGGGGAATAAGTCACTCCACTAAGTAAATTTAGATTCCCAATATATTTATCATCTAATTTAAGGTCGATATTAGTTACGCGTTCTCCTTTATTAAACTTATCCACTTTAATTGAAGAATTATCAAATTTAAAAGTTGGCTTTGATTTGGAGCTTTTGTCAGTTACATAATAAAAATCTTCTGCAGCTACAAGAGGAATTTTTGTACCATTAGATTCCTTATAGTATGTAACGATTTGACCTTTAGAAAACTGTTTATTTAAATTAAAATTATTAAAACCATAATCTAAAAGAGCTCTAGCATCATCAAAATATTTTTGGTCAGCACTGTGCATAATTGTAACTATTAATCTATGATTGTTTCTTGTTGCAGCAGCTACATAAGAGTGAAGGGACTGGATAGTATAGCCAGTTTTACCTCCGTCCACGCCTTCATAATACTCCTTTGAACCTTTATATATTAGTTTGTTTTCATTTCTTAAACTTCTGTTTATAACGGTTTTGGCTTGATCAGTTTTATTAGTAGCAGGTATTGTGTAATATGGAGTAGTTGCTATTTCTCTAAATTCAGGATACTCTGAAAGTTTTCTTAATATGAGAGCCAAATCCTTGGCTGAAACTTTATGGTCTTTATTATAGAGACCATTTGGATTTTGAAAACTTGCAGTTGTACATCCAAGTTCACGGGCCCTTTTATTCATTAATTTAGCAAAGTTTTCAACAGATCCACTAATATGTTCTGCAAGGGCTACAGCAGAGTCATTAGCTGAACGAAGCAGCAATCCATATAACAAATCTTTTACTTTAATCTGTTCGCCATTTTCAAGGCATAGAGTATTGCCATCTAAAAGAGTATGATTTTTTGTTGTAAAATCATTACTTATTGTAACAATATCATCAGGTTTAGTATTTTCAATTGTAAGTAAAGCCGTCATTATTTTTGTTGTAGAGGCTGGGGGAAATTGCTGATCTACGTTTTTACCATATAGTATTTGACCTGTTGTTGCATCCATTAAAACAACACCATCACCTGATACATTAGGTGGAGATACGGGGTCTGCATATGTTTTTATACCTAAATTACTTATTAACAAAAAAACTGTAACTAAAACTGTAACTAATTTTTTCATAGTTCCTCCTGTTTCTATTATCAACAATAATTATAAATTGTCGTTTTATAAAATTTAAACGTTTGTAATTCGTAAAATTACAGTAAACTAAAAAATTATCATCATCAGTATATCAAAAAATGATGCAAATGGCAAAAAAATATGTGTATTTGCTGTGCATATTGTCAATAATTACTTTATAAGGAGGAAAATAAGATGAATAAGAAAAAGATAATTGGAATGTCCATAATTACTATAATGTTCATAGTATCCCTCATAATTGGATATAATATACAAAATTCTAGAAAAAACCTGGAATCTAACGATTTGTCAGTAGTTAATGAAAACAAATACAATAAAAATGATGTTGACAAAGATGATATTGATAAAAACGATAATAGCAGTAATAATGAAAACAAAAGTAATGCTGAAAGCAAAAAAGAAATTAATGCACAGGTTTATGGGGAAGTTAAAAATCCAGGAGTGTATTCCTTAAGCAATGGACAAAGAATAAAAGATCTTGTGGATAAAGCTGGAGGGTTTACTGAAAATGCAGATTGTTTTAGTGTTAATGGTGCTAAAAAACTGAATGATGGTGATGATATACAGGTAAAGTCAAAAAATCAGAAAAATGCCCAAATTAATAATAATGGGTCAGGTTCAGTGGATTCAAATTCATCAAGTTCATCAGATGATAAAATAGATATAAATAGTGCTACTGAAGATGAAATAGTAAGCAAGAAGATACCTGGAATAGGTAAAGGATTAGCAGATAAAATTGTTAAGTTTAGAGAAAGCAATGGAGGAAAAATAAATTCAGAAAAAGACATGGAGAAAGCCATAGGGCCTACAAGAGGGAAAAAAATTATGGACTACATTGAGATAAATTGAATTATTGCGTAATATGAAGAAATTGCGAAGTACCTGGTTAAAGCTTTTTACTCTACTACGTAAGTAAAAAGGTAAAAGATTGCCAGAGTGGCAAGATGGAAGAATTAACGGTAATACCGTTAATGGTGAGAGAATTTGCTTGCAGCAAAAGGTGTTAAGGAAGATTTTTCTACGCTATGCGTGCGAAAATCTTTGAACTTAAAAGCTGTAATCTAAAGTATATTGACACTCATCTTTTACCTGTTACGTAAGTAACTTCTCGCACCTTTGACGGCTTTAGCCTCGTCAATTCTTTCATCTAGCTGAAGGCTTTCTTTAATCTTTTTATCTAGCTTTAGCTATGATAAAATTCTTTAGTCTTTACTTCGCAATTTCTAACTAATAAAAATAAACTTTTAACTGTATAAAATACTGATTTTAGTCAAAATATTTATCATAAAGTGAATTAGTACATCCATAGTCAATTAAAACAGGTTTTTGTTCTAATATTCCCCATGAAGAAATAGCTTTTATATCAGGATAAAGTAAATCATAGTGATTTGCTATTTTCTTTAGGGTTTTAAAAAATTCGCTATTTCTTTTTATACTTGTATATTCAAAAATACTGCCATGTCTTAATCCAAGTATTTCAGAAAAAGTCTCAGCCCTTTTCATAACAATCATACCCTCTTTATACCAAACGATAGGACAAAAATATTTTTTATATTTTTCATCTATGTTATTATAAATATAATATTCTGTTCTACATTGATATTTGCCAGTTCTATTTTTAGACAGTTTTACAACATAAGCATCATTTATTGCGTATACAATTCTACTTGCACCTTGACCTAAAAATTTATAATCTTTTTTCAGAGTGTGATGATCTGTTAGATAAATTTTTTCAAATAATTCTATTGGAATATTTAGGTCTTTAATAGTATCCATAAAATTTACCTCCATAAAATATGCAATAGAATAATAAAATATTACTCATTATTAATATATAAATTTAAGGTCAAGTTTGACCATGATTATTTTTATGTTTTAAAAATTATTTCTTTACTAATTGCGTATTTAATTGTATTTAATGATTTAGTATAATATAAGTATTAATTTTTGTTTGAAATTAAAGTTAACTAGTATGTATGTACGATATATATAGTAAATAAGTGCGATTCATGCTTTTGGAGGGAACAAGTTTATGACTGATTGGTACAATTTGGCTTGGAATGATGTGGTTAATTTAATGCAAAGCAATTCCAAAAGAGGACTTTTAGAAGAGGAAGTTCTTATAAATAGAGAAAAATATGGAGTAAACAAGATTGTAGGCATTGAAAGGAAAACATTGATCAAATCAATGCTTAAGCAACTGGTTCAACCTTGGATAATCTGTATTTTGATAAATACTATAGTGTATTTTATTTTGCATATTTATTTTCCTGCAGTAATTTATATGGCTTTCCTATTAATAAGTATATGCACGGTGTTGATGGAAAAATATACTGAACAGAAAGACTTAAAGACATTACAAAAGTTTAATGCTGGTGATTGTAGTGTTATACGAAATGGAAGGTTAGTTACAATAAAAAATGAAGATTTAGTAGTTGGAGACGTAGTAGTTTATAAAAAAGAAAATATAATTCCAGCAGATTTAAGAATAATGGATTGTGAAGATTTAAGTGTAAAAGAAGATGCAGTAACAGGAGATGATAATACAATAGAAAAATATTCAGCA
This sequence comes from Clostridium acidisoli DSM 12555, assembly GCF_900176305.1. GTDB lineage: Bacteria > Bacillota > Clostridia > Clostridiales > Clostridiaceae > Clostridium_I > Clostridium_I acidisoli. Next base: position 723,990 of record NZ_FWXH01000002.1, on the reverse strand, counting down.
AAGCTTTTGGAATATGATTTGAATTTATCAGAAATGAGAAACATCTTGTTTAAGTCATCTGTGGTAAAGCATGGGAGTGGAGAAGGAATAGTCGTTGCAGTTGGAATGAATACTGAAATAGGCAAGATTATGGAAAGACTTGTTGATATTGAGAAGCAAGATAATGTGTTTTTAAAAGGAATACAGCAAATTGCGAACATAATGGCATTAATTGGATTAGCCGGCTCAATAATAATTATATTAAACCAACTATTAAACCATAAAAATATCTTTAATTTATATGAATATGTGTCTGTTTTACTATCAACCTCATTGCCCTATGCAATAACTGCAATTTTAATTGTTATAAATTTAATTACAAAGTTAAAATTTAAAAGAGAGGGCATATTTTTTAAGGATATATCTAAAATTCAGATGGCAGCTAGTATTGATGTGTTGATTACAGAAAAAGAAGGTGCTTTTACACAGAAAAACAGTAATGTAAGAAGTGTATATGATACAAATACAGTTCAAACATCTAAAGATAAATTTATAATAAATGATAACATGGAAAGAATCTTAGAGACATCAGTTTTGTGTAATGACTATAATGGAGATAACAATACGGATAACACAATTGAAGTTGCACTTAGAAGGTTTGCCGACGAAGTAAGTAATAATATTGATTTATACGAAAGACATAAAAGAATTTTAAAGATGCCTTATGATAAAGAAAAAAGAATACAAACAACAGTTAATAAAGTTGATAGAAATTATCGAGCATATGTTAAAGGTGCAGTTGATGTTTTGCTAGAGGAATGCACTCATATAATGAAGAATGGAATTGAAAAAGAAATTACAGCTGAGGATATAGAGGAGATAAAGGCCGCAGATATTGATATGTCAAATGAATGTCTATATGTAATTGGAACAGCTTATAGGAATTTTAATTACAGACCTTCAGTAAATGAAAATATTGAGAGCAATTTAGTTTTTGCAGGGCTCATTGGTATAAATAATCCTATTAAGGATGAAATGGACAAGCATATAAAAAATAGTAGATTAATGGCGGTAAAACCTGTTTTATGTACAGAAGATAGCAAACTTACAGCTATGGCTACGGGAAAAAGATTGGGACTTTTAAATGTTGGTGATGTTGTAATGTCTGGTATAGAGATGGATTACATGGAAGAAGGTGAATTGGAAAGGAATATAGAAAAAATAAGTATGTTTTCTAGAATACTGTCAGCACATAAAATAAAAATAGTTAATGCCTATAAGGATATTAACTATAATATTGCACTTACAGCAAATAAACTTACTGATTTACCAGCATTAAAGATAGCCAATTTATCTATTTCACATGGAGAAAAGTGTAGTAGTACGCTTAAGAAGCTTAGTGATATATACTTAAGGAACTTTGACTTTAAAAATTTAATAGAGTCAGTATATGATAGCAAAAGCATAATTAATTCTATGATATATATATTTGAATTTTTATTTGTGTCTAGTTTAAGTCAAGTTATGTTTTGCATATTCTCAGTAATGTTTTATGACAAAGTCTATTTGTCACCAATTGAGATTATATGGCTAAATATATTCAATACATTTATATTGTCCATGGGAATTTTTTCTGTTAGGAAAACTTTAAATAACAATATAGATGAGAAGAAGGTTGTTAACAAAGATATATGGAATAGAAAATGGAAACATATTGTATTGAACTCAACGATATTAGCTCTTTTGTGTTGTATTATACCAAATTTATCTGTAAGCTCCTCTATGTATTCTAACGGCATGGCTATATTTATAATATTTAGTGTTTCACAAATTGTATTTATGACAAAATTTAGATTTATAAAGAATATAATTTTTGATTTCCTAATGATTTTTTATGTATTGGCAAATTGTTTGATTATAACAACGAGAATAGGGCAGAACTTTATTGAATTAAAGTTTGTAAATTTATTTGACGCAATAAGTGCATTAGTAATAATTTTAGTCTTTATTCTTATTTCAATAATGAAATATGTATTTACTAAAAAAGATTATATTATATCTTAATTTATTCAACGTGACTTATGTTTAGCATTTATGTTATTGGTTAAAATAATAACATGGAGGCTGTATATTTATGGAGAGACCCTTAGTGTATCTTTTTGTTTCTATAATAATTGGAGATTTATGTGGAATACTTTTTCAAGATTTCTTAATTATAGATGTAGCGATAGCTGCATCTTTTTTCATATTTATGTTTATTATTAGTCAAAAAAAATTGTTGTTTTTTGAGCTATGCTTTTTTCTTATTGGCTTCTTTAGTTTATTACTATATTTTCATTCTAATCTTAGAGTTCAAAGTACAATCAATGTTAGAGTTATTAATAAAAATAAATATTACACAACTGCAAGTTATATTGGAAGAAAAATAAATATAAGAGGAAATTTACCACAGGTTAATATAGGTGAAAATGCCAACATAAAAGGATATTTTAACAAAAATATAGACTATGAATATGGTACAATAGGTGATTTTAAGGTTGTTAAAGTTAATGGGAAAAGCCACGATTTATTAACAAAAATGTATTTTTATAAGCAAGAGCTTTTTAAAAAATTTGATGATGAATTAGGTAAGGATTTTTCATCAAAAATTATGGCTGTAGCCTTTGGAGATTCCTCAGAACTTTCACAAAATGATAAAGATAACTTTAAAAGACTTGGCATAGTATATGCTATATGTGTGTCCGGATTACACATGCTTATAGTTTTTAAAACCCTACAATTGTGTTTTAATCTAGAAATATCAATTCTAATGGGAATTTTTTATACTTTATTTACAGGTTGTCAGCCAGCTACAGTCAGAGCATTGATAATGATAATAGTGCTTAAATATTCTAAAAAGATTAATAAAAATTATGATGTATATTCAGCCCTAAGCTTAGCTGGAATGATTTTACTTTTATTTAGACCATACTATATATTAGATATAGGCTTTATGCTTTCATTTTTATCAACTTTCGGAATAGCCTTGTTTTATAAAAAAATATCCAGGTTTTTTTATAAATTACCTAAAAAGATAAATGAAAGTCTTAGTATAAGTTTAAGCGTTCAAAGCATATCAATGCCCTATGTTTTGTTCACCATTAAAAATTTTAGTTTAGGGTTTGCTTTGGGGAACATAGTTTTAATTCCTATGTTTTCTTTATTAGTGGCACTTGGCAATGTAGCATTAATTTTTTCTTTCTTTAAGCCATTATTTAAAATAATCTGTATCCCCATATATGTTGTTTTAACCGCACTTAACGGTGCAAGTAATATTTTACTTAACATTACACCTAAGATGCTTTATATACCATTAATTGATACAATTTTTATAATGTACTTGTATTTTTGTTACATCTTAGCAAGGAAAGGTTATAGAAATGTTAAATATGGAGCCATATTATTTTTCTCATTAATATTAATAAACACTTACAGTTTTACACCTAAAATTTCTTATTTAGATCTAAAAAGTGGATATGGATTTATATTAAGATATAAATTCAACACTATATTAATATCAAATTATGAAATTATAAATAATGATGAAAAAGAAGAACTACAAGGTAGATTTTGTGTAAATAAATTTGTGACAAATAAAAATTTTAATTATAATATTTTAATGAAAAACAGATATTTAGTCTATATACCTAAATATCAAGGTGATAAGAAAGTTATGCTAAAGGTTAAAGATATGGCAACTAAGCGCAATATGGTTTATTTTTATGATGGAACTGTAAGATATTATGGAATCAATAGTACCGAAAATTATGATATAATTAAAGAAGATGACAATATTAAGGCAATAGATTTACCCGTAGATAACTTAGACTTTGATGTAATAAATAATAAAGTGGTAGTAATAAAGAAATAGTAGGTGATTAAATGATTAATTTTTTGGATTTAGAGAATAAAATAAAAAAGAATGAAATAAGTAATTTTTACATATTTTGTGGTTTCAATGAAAGCTTAATAAAAAGCAGTGTAAATAAAATTTCAAGTAAGATATTGAACAAGGATTTTATAGATCTTAATTACTTTGAATATGATGGAAATACTGTTCAATATGATGAGATATTAAATGCGTGTGAAACCCTTCCGTTTATGAGTGAAAAAAAGGTAGTTGTTGTATATAGAGCAGATTTTTTAACTGATAGGACGAAAAATGTAAATAAAAATGGAATTGATATTGTTAAAAAGCTTAAAGACTATGCAAGCAATATACCAAAGCATTGTACTTTAATAATGTATTATGTATATGATAACGACAGAGAAAAAATGAGTAGTAAGGTTAAAGCTTTTGATAAAAAAGCCTGTGTTGTAGAATTTACCAAAATTAAAGGGGCTGTTCTTCAAAGAAAAGTAAAAGAATTGTTTGATGAAAGAAAAAAGAATATAAATAAAGCTGAACTAAGTTTTTTTTGCAGTGAAGTTGAAAACAACATGGATATCATCAAAAATGAAATAGATAAATTGTGTGATTATGTAGGGGAGAGGGACATTGAGAGGGAAGATATTCTTGAATTAGCCAGTAAAAAAAGTGACAATGATATATTTAACTTAGTAGATTTTTTATCTCAGAAAAGAACAGAACTTGCAATTAATATACTAGATGAACTTATGTTTAGGGGTGAAAAACCAACATCTATTCTTTCAATGATAGAGAGACAATTTAATATAATGTTAAATTTAAAACTTGGAATGGACAAAGGGAAAGGGAAAGAGGAGCTTTCAAGAGAATTTAGAATTCATCCATATGTATGTGAAAAGATGATGGTACAATGTAGAAATTACACGTTAAAGCAACTTATAAAATCGGAAGAAATCTGTGTTGAAACAGAAAAGGAACTTAAAAGTCAAGGAAGTGATGACAAAATAAAGCTGGAGTTGCTTCTAATAAAAACGGCAATGGTATAAAAGCCTTAGATAAAATGATTCACACATTAGTGCATTTTATCTAAGGCTTTTACTCAAAAAATAAATAGCCGGTGCTAAACACCGGTTAATTTATTAAGCTTCTAAAGCGTGCAATTTTGATGCTAATCTTGATTTTGATCTAGCTGCTTTATTTTTATGTAAAATACCTTTTGAAGCAGCCATATCTAAAGATTTAACTACAGCAGTGTAATTAACTTTAGCTTCCTCAGCATTTTTTGCAGCAACTGCTACTTCAAATTTCTTTATAGTAGTTTTTAAAGCAGATTTTATCATCTTATTTCTAAGAGTTTTAGCTTCAGTTACTCTTATTCTCTTTTTTGCAGATTTAATGTTAGCCATTTGGTTTCACCCCCTTATAATATTGTAAACACTCGCAATTGGGGAATTACCGAACGAGTTTTCTAATATATAACATATGTATTATATCACTAAAGGATATATTCCACAAGCATTAATTAATTAATTATGTAAATACACCAAAAAAGAATAGCATTTAAATTAATAGAAAGAATACTAGTATAAGACGAATTAAAAAAATATTTTTAGAGGTGAATTTCATGAGTGTAAGAACTGATTTGGCTGTTGAAGCAAAGGAAATATATGAAAAGGAAAACAAAAAAGAGATATCTGGAGTAAAGGTTTCGAATAGTAGTTTGGGTAGAGTTAAGATAACTAATGTACAGATCCAAACGGACGAAGGCGAACATCTCATGCAAAAACCTATTGGAACTTATATCACTATCGATATGCCACAATATACTCATTACGATGCAGAGATTATGGATGAGGTAAGTGAAGCAGTAGCTGGGGAACTTTCTAAATTGATTAAACTTGAAGAAAGTATGACAGCACTTGTAGTTGGACTTGGAAATTGGAATGTAACACCTGATGCACTTGGCCCAAAAGTAGTTAATAAAATTATGATTACAAGACATTTAAAAAAACTTATTCCAGACAGTATCGATGAAGGAATAAGACCAGTATGCTCATTAGCACCAGGAGTCCTTGGTATTACAGGAATGGAAACAGGTGAAATAATAAAAGGTGTAGTGGATAAGATTAAACCAAATCTAATTATATGCATAGATGCGCTTGCCTCAAGAAAAATTGAAAGAGTTAATTCTACAATACAAATTGGAACCACAGGTATATCTCCAGGAGCAGGAGTTGGAAATAAAAGAATGGAAATAAGTGAAAAAACTCTTGGAATACCAGTTATTGCAATTGGAGTTCCTACTGTAGTGGATGCAGCTACAATCGCTAATGATACTATTGATATGGTATTAGATGAAATGATAAAATCAGCTGAAAAAGGAAAAGAGTTTTATGACATGTTAAAGTCAATAAATAAAGGTGAAAAACAAAAAATGATAGAGGAAATTTTGAATCCATTTGTTGGCGACTTAATGGTTACACCAAAAGAGGTTGATGCAGTAATAGATTCATTATCAAAAATTATAGCTAATGGAATAAATATAGCACTCCAACCAGCCTTAACTAAAGAAGATATAAATAAGTATATACAATAAAGTGAAAGGTTCATGGATGTTAGCGAATGGATAAAATATTTATAAAAATCATCTAGTTATAAACATAAAATGTTTTTCATACATTCTATAGAGAAAACATCTTCTTAGGAGGTATGAAATTTTGGGTAATAAAAGAATATACAAGGGAAAAGGTAAACTTTTAAGTGCATTATTTATAATGGCCATGATTCTTATAATATTTATATTTTCTGACATTCATAGAAATCAGCAAGTAATGGCAAATGGATCTAAAAGAAAAGGAAACATGTTCTATATTCAACTAGTTAATTATACATTACCTGCTATTAAGGTGTTAAATTTTGACGAAGAAGATATGGCAGAGAGTACAGTTTCTGTTAAAAGTGTGTTTCTAAGTATTATTGGCATTGATTTAAATGAACCAGATAAAATAGTAAAAAAGGAGATTCCATACTTTTCACAAGACAACCTTTCACTAGCATATGATAAAAATTCATCGAAGGAGACTAATTTTAATCTAAATGATAGTGATATAAGTAAGGATGCAAATAATAGTGATATTATAAATAATAATTCAAATGCACAAAATACTGTTTTTCAAGTTTATGACCCAAAATTAAAAAAGACTTTAAATGTTACAAAACCAGAAGTGCTTATATACCATTCACATACCACAGAAAGTTATTCCCCGTATGGCAGTGACAACACGGACCCAACAAGAGATGTATGTGCAGTAGGGGATGTTGTAGCAAATGAACTAGAGAATAACTATGGTATTGCAGTAATACATGATACTACTATTCATAATGTTGCAGCTTATACAAAAAGTTATGAGAGATCAGGTGAAACTGTGGATAAATACCTTTCAAAATACGGAGATTTTAAAATGGTAATAGACCTACATAGAGATTCTAGTCCGGATAAAAGTGCTCTTACTATGAAAATCAATGATGAGAACGTTGCTAAATTTATGTTTGTAATGGCAAGGAAAAATCCACATTATGATAAAAACATTGCTCTTGTAAATTCTATTATAAGTGTTTCAAACAAAGACTTTCCAGGTATTTGTAATGGTATATATTATTATGATTATGGAACAAATTTTTTTAATCAGGCAAAAAGCAATAATGCTTTTTTATTAGAAGTTGGTTCTGATGTAAATACTATGGATGAAGCAAAGGCTACTGGAAAATATATTGCACGAATATTGGCAGAAACTTTAAATAAATGAAAAAAGTGAATAAAAAAGATAAAAAAGTACATCCTTTAGATAATAAGGTATGGATTATTTCAAAATAATATTAATACGTAATAGAAAGAAATTGCGAAGTACCTGATTAAAGATTTTTACTCTACTACGTGAGTAAAAAGGTGAAAGATTGCCAGATTGGCAAGATGGAAGAATTAACGGTAATGCCGTTAATGGTGAGAGAATTTGCTTGCAGTAAAAGGTCTATGATGATTTTTCTACGATATGCATGCGAAAAATCTTTGAACTTAAAATATATAATCTAAAGTATATTGACATTCATTTTTGACCGAAGGTCGTGGTGTTTATCATATAAGTATTTATTAACCAATAATATAAATACAAAAGGCTACGCCTAAAAAAACAAAACCTACGGTTAAGACATATTGTAGAGTTGTCTCTAAATATTAAGACATATAAATTTAAATTCATTATTTTTCTGACGTAGGAAGAAAAATTTCCTTTATCTGTTACGTAAGTAACTTCTCTCACCTTCGACGGCCTTGGCTTCGTCAAATCTTTCATCTAGCCGAAGGCTTTCTTTAATCTTTTTATCTAGCTTTAGCTATGATAAAATTCTTTAGTCTTTACTTCGCAATATCACACTATTATGAAATTCATATTACATTCTGAAGTTTTCCGTATACATACGAGAGGGTGTACTTTTTATGAAGAAAATAATTAGTAGAACATGTTTTGTAATACTTATTATTTCCGTTATTTTAGGAGTAGGTATAAGTAATATTGAACTCAATAGAACAATTTATTGTAATGAAATTCATATGAAAGCTTCGGAGCAAAGTTATAGAAACCGAATAAATAAATATGATTTAGATGATATGGAACAAAAACTCGATAAACTTCAAGATAAAATTAACCATCCAAAGGAATATAAATCAGATGATAATGATTTAGTATTTAAAATAAATGTGCCTAAATATAGGATATTGTTTAATTTTAGTCCATTTGATTTAAGATTTGAAACTCAAAATTATAGCTTTTGTTTAAATAGTAAAATTATAAAAACATTAAAAGAGCAAGTAGCAGGAAAACAAGAATTTATAAATAATAACACAATGGAGATATTTAAAAATTTAAAAAGTGTGAGTAATAAAAAAAATAATATTGATATTAAATTATCCCAATATAAAGAAAAAATAGATGACATTATTAAAGGATCATCAAAATAGATAATAGTTTACAGATGATAGCGAATGGATAAACGCTTTATGTTGACAGCATACAGATATACTGTGTTATAATTTATCAGATGAACTTAGGCACATTTAAAAACTTTCTATATTTGTGAAATGTTAATTCATTTCATGTGCCCTATAACACTAAAATATGATATCATTGTATTAAATATTGAGTTTTGAATAAATAGCATTTAAATCAATGATATAAATTGATAATAGCTTACAGGAGGTTAAAAATTTGCAGAGTAATAGAGAAAAGTATATAAGAAACTTTTGTATAGTTGCACATATAGATCACGGTAAATCCACACTTGCAGATAGACTTTTAGAAAAAACGGGAACGCTTACTAAAAGAGAAATGGAAGAACAAGTGTTAGATAACATGGAGCTTGAAAGAGAAAGAGGTATAACTATAAAGTCTCAAGCTGCAACACTTGTATACAATGGAAAAGATGGTAACGAATATATATTTAATTTAATAGATACTCCAGGACATGTAGACTTTAACTATGAGGTGTCTAGAAGTTTAGCGGCCTGTGAAGGGGCAATACTTGTAGTAGATGCAACACAAGGTATACAAGCACAAACATTAGCTAACTGTTATCTTGCAGTAGATCATGGGCTTGAAGTACTACCAGTAATAAATAAAATAGATCTTCCAAGTGCAAGGCCAGAGGAAATAAAAACAGAAATTGAAGACATAATTGGTATAGAAGCCAGTGATGCACCACTTATATCTGCAAAGACAGGACTTAATATTGAAGATGTATTAGAGGCAGTTATAGAAAAAATACCTGCTCCAACAGGTGATGAAGATGAACCTTTAAAGGCTTTAATATTTGACTCGTATTATGATAGCTACAAGGGTGTTGTTAGTTATGTAAGAGTGATAGATGGTGTTTTGAAACCAGGAACAAAAATAAAACTTATGGCTACTGGAAAAGAATACGATGTTACAGAGGTTGGAATATTTTCACCAGGATTTTATCCGTCAAAGGATTTAAGAGCAGGAGACGTTGGTTATGTAACAGCATCAATAAAAAATGTAAGAGATGCTAGAGTTGGAGACACAATTACTGAAGCTACAAGACCTACTAAAGAAGCACTTCCTGGATATAGGCCAGCAATACCTATGGTATACAGTGGTATTTATCCTGTTGATGGAGCTAAATATGGTGAACTTAAAGATGCATTAGAAAAACTTCAAGTAAATGATGCGGCATTAAATTTTGAACCTGAAACATCTATTGCCTTAGGTTTTGGATTTAGATGTGGGTTCTTGGGACTTCTACATATGGAAATTATGCAGGAGAGGGTTGAAAGAGAATTTAATTTAGACATTATAACTACAGCCCCATCTGTTATTTATAAGGTTACTAAGACTGATGGAACCCTATTAGAGATAACTAACCCAACAAACCTTCCAGAAACTTCTGAGATTAATTTTATGGAAGAGCCTGTTGTTAAAGCTTCTATAATTACACCATCAGATTATGTAGGTCCAATAATGGAACTTTGTCAAAATAGAAGAGGAATTTTTATAGATATGCAATATATTGAAACTACAAGAGTTATGCTAAATTATAAAATTCCTTTAAATGAAATAATATACGATTTTTTTGATGTACTGAAATCAAAGAGCAGAGGGTATGCATCTTTTGATTATGAACTAGATGGTTATATTAGAACAAAACTTGTTAAACTTGATATATTACTTAATGGAGATGTTGTAGATGCTCTTTCTATGATAGTACCAGAAGAAAGTGCGTATCATAAAGGAAGAGGAATAGCAGAAAAGTTAAAAGAGATTATTCCAAGACAAATGTTTGAAATTCCAATCCAAGCTGCAATTGGAGCTAAGGTTATAGCTAGAGAAACTGTCAAGGCACTTAGAAAAGATGTACTTGCTAAATGTTATGGCGGTGATATAAGTAGAAAGAAGAAGTTACTTGAAAAGCAAAAAGAAGGAAAGAAACGAATGAGACAAGTTGGAAGTGTAGAAGTACCACAAGAAGCATTTATGTCAATTTTAAAGGTGGATTAATAATCATAGAAAAGAGAGTAAATTGTATGGAAGAAATAGCATTATATATACATATACCTTTTTGCAAACAAAAGTGTTTTTATTGTGATTTTCCTTCATTTTGTAGTATGGAAAACCTTATGGATAGTTATATTGAAGTTTTAGACAAAGAAATTGAAAATATAAAAAACAATAAAATAAAAACTATATTTATAGGTGGGGGAACTCCCACCTATTTAAATTCAAAAGCATTAAAGAGATTAGGTGAAAGCATAGGAAAACTTGACCTTAAATATTGTGAAGAGTTTACCATTGAAGGAAATCCAGGAACTTTCACTGAAGAAAAATTAAAAATTATAAAAAACATGGGCGTAAACAGGCTTAGTATAGGTCTTCAAGCGTCTCAAGACGAGCTTCTTAAAAAAATAGGAAGAATTCATAATTATAAAGATTTTATTAATAGTTACAATATGGCAAGGGACATAGGTTTTAATAATATAAATATAGATGTTATATTTGGACTTCCTAGGCAGACAAATAAAATGTGGAAAGAAACATTAGAAAAATTGATAAAGTTAGCTCCAGAGCACTTATCATGTTATAGTTTAATTTTAGAAGAAGGTACAGCTTTTTATAAAATGTATAGTGACAAGGATCTTCCAGATGAAGATTCTATTATAGAAATGTATGAAACAGCAAAAAAAATGTTAAAGGAAAATTCATATTATCAGTATGAAATATCCAATTTTTCGAAAAAAGGATACCAGTGTAAGCATAACATGGTATATTGGAATTTAGAAAATTATATTGGAATTGGCTCTAGTTCGCATTCTTATTATAAGGGTAAAAGGTATAAAAATGAGCCAAATGTGAAAAAATATATAGAAAAAATGAAAAAATGCAATAATGCAATTGTAGAGAATTTACAGAACACGTTAAATGACAATATGGAAGAGTTTGTTTTTTTAGGGCTTAGAAAAATTAGAGGAATATATATAAAAGAATTTGAAGAAAGGTTTCAAAAAGATATATATTCTGTATACGGAGAAGTAATAAAAAAACATAAAGAAAATAATTTGTTGATAGAAAGTGAAGGCAGGCTTTACCTCTCTAGTAGGGGGATTGAGATATCAAATTATGTATTGAGTGACTTTATAATTTAAATATAGAGCAATGCTCAGAAATATGAAGAAATCTATAGGAAATAAAAAATAATTTAGTGTAATAGGCAAATAAGACGTAATTCATCGTTATGAGAAAAGTTGACAAAAACATTACACAGTGATATTTTTAAAACATAATCATTAGCACTCAATAACACTGAGTGCTAATAAAGAGGTGATAACTGTGAGTATGGATGATAGAAAATTAAAAATTCTGCATGCTATAATACATGATTATATAAGTACTGCTGAGCCAGTAGGTTCTAGAACTATAGCAAAAAAATATGATCTTGGTATAAGTTCTGCTACTATAAGAAATGAAATGGCAGATTTAGAGGACATGGGATATATAGAGCAACTTCATAGCTCATCTGGAAGAAAACCATCAGATAAAGGTTATAGACTATACGTTGACAAGATGATGCAGTTACACAGGTTATCACCTGAAGAAGAATATATAATTAAAAATGAACTTCTAACAGATGCACTTTTTGAAGTTGATAAACTAGTGCGTCAAGCCACTATTCTTTTGTCTAACTTAACAAATTTGATAAGTGTAGTGAAAGCACCATCAGTACAAGAAAGTAAAATTAAATCAATACAGCTAATAGCTATAGATGATTTTAATGTTATATCTGTAATTGTAACTGACAGTGGAATAATAAAAAATAATGTAATTAGAATGAGAAAACCAATAGGAAATGAAGTAATTAATAGAATAAACAATTTGTTAAATTCGAGACTTAAAAATTTATCTATTGGTATGATTAATTTAGAAGTTATAAATAATCTTAAAAAAGATTTAAATGGATATGAAGATATTTTTGATGCAATCATATCTCATTTATATGAAAGCTTAAGCGATAGTGATGAAGGAGTTTATTTTGAGGGAGCTACCAATATATTGGAGTATCCTGAATTTAAAGATATAGAGAAAGTTAAAGATATATTGTCATTTGTAGATAACGACAATAATATGTTAGGTATATTAGGTAGTAAAGCTAAAATGTCAATAATAATAGGTAATGAGAATAATTTAGAAAAAGCAAAAGAGTGCAGTATCATAACAGCTGTTTATGGTTTAGGTGATAGGCCTCTTGGAACAATTGGTGTAATAGGTCCAACCAGAATTCCATATTCTAAGGTTGTTTCTATATTAATAAAATTAACAAATGAATTAAACAAAAATATTAATAAGATTTATCTTGATGATGATTAGAGGTGAAGTAAATGAGCGAAATTAATAAAGATGAAAAAGATGAAAATGAAGAGACTTTAAAAGAAGAAAATGTAGAATGTGAAGAAAATGAAAGCTCATCTGAAATTCTTGAAGATGAAGAAAAACTTGAAGATGAAGAATTTGAAAACATTGAAGAGGATGAAGCATCTTCTAAGAAGGAGCTTGAAGAAATGAAGTTAATTAAAAATAAGCTTAAGGATGAAAATTCTAAATTAAAAAATGAATTGGATACAGTGAAAGAAAGACTTCTTAGAACAGCAGCTGAATATGAAAATTATAGAAACAGAACTTCTAAAGAAAAGGAAGGCATATATACAGATGCCTGTATAGATGTATTAAAAAATGTTTTACCTGCTCTAGACAATATGGAAAGAGCTGTAGCAATTGAAGGAAATATAGATGACCTTAAAAAGGGAATTGAGATGACACTTAGACAATTCAAAGATTCATTAGAAAAGTTAGGTGTAGAAGAAATAGATGCTACTGGAGAATTTGATCCTAATCTTCACAATGCAGTTATGCATGTAGAAGATGAAAGTTATGGAGAAAGTGCAATTGTAGAAGTATTACAAAAAGGTTATAAAAAACAAGATAAAGTTATTAGGTATAGTATGGTTAGAGTAGCAAATTAGGATAACTTCATACTAGATTTATAAATAAATTTGAAATGAAAATTAGGAGGTTTTATATTATGTCAAAAGTAATAGGTATTGACTTAGGAACAACTAATTCATGTGTTGCAGTTATGGAAGGTGGAGATCCAGTTGTAATTGCTAATGCAGAGGGAGCAAGAACAACTCCATCAGTTGTATCTTTTCAAAAAGATGGAGAAAGATTAGTTGGTCAAGTAGCAAAAAGACAATCAATAACGAATCCAGATAAGACAATAATTTCAATAAAAAGACATATGGGAACTGGATATAAAGTAAATATAGATGGAAAAGAGCATACACCACAAGAAATTTCAGCATACATTCTTCAAAAATTAAAAGCAGATGCTGAAGCATACCTTGGAGAAACTGTTACTCAAGCTGTTATAACAGTTCCAGCTTATTTCAATGATAGCCAAAGACAGGCTACAAAAGATGCTGGTAAGATAGCAGGACTTGAAGTATTAAGAATCATAAATGAACCAACAGCAGCTTCACTTGCTTATGGTATGGACAAAATGGATACTAATCAAAAGATTTTTGTTTACGACCTTGGTGGTGGTACATTTGATGTATCTATACTTGAACTTGGTGATGGTGTATTCGAAGTTAAAGCTACAAATGGTAACACAAAACTTGGTGGAGATGACTTTGATAATAAAGTAATGGACTATATAGCAGAAACTTTTAAATCAGAAAATGGAATTGATTTAAGAAATGATAAAATGGCACTTCAAAGATTAAAAGAGGCTGCTGAAAAAGCTAAAATAGAGTTATCATCTTCAATGCAAACAAATATAAACTTACCATTTATAACTGCTGATCAAACAGGTCCAAAGCATATTGATCTTACTCTTACAAGAGCAAAATTCAACGAATTAACTCATGATTTAGTTGCAGCTACAATTGAACCTATGAAAAAAGCTCTTCAAGATGCAGGTTTAACAATTGGAGATATAGATAAAATTTTACTTGTTGGTGGATCTACAAGAATACCAGCAGTTCAAGATGCTGTTAAAGAATTTACAGGAAAAGATCCTTCAAAGGGAGTTAACCCAGACGAGTGTGTTGCAGTTGGTGCTGCTATACAAGCAGGTGTTTTAACTGGTGATGTTAAGGATGTATTACTTCTTGATGTAAGTCCACTTACACTTGGAATTGAAACTTATGGTAATGTAGCAACTCCTTTAATCGAGAGAAATACTACAATTCCAACAAGAAAGAGCCAAGTATTCTCAACTGCAGCTGATGGTCAAACTTCAGTTGAAATACATGTAGTTCAAGGTGAAAGACCAATGGCTTCTGATAACAAGACATTAGGTAGATTCACATTATCAGGAATAGCTCCAGCTCCAAGAGGAGTTCCACAAATTGAAGTTACATTTGATATAGATGCTAACGGTATAGTAAATGTTTCAGCTAAGGATAAGGGTACTGGGAAAGAAGCTAATATTACAATTACTGCATCAACAAATCTTAGTGATGACGAAATAGATAAGGCTGTTAAAGAAGCTGAGAAGTATGCAGAAGAAGATAAAAAGAGAAAAGAATCAATCGAAGTAAAAAATAATGCCGATCAAATAATTTATCAGACAGAAAAGACATTAAAAGATCTTGGTGATAAAGTATCTGCGGAAGATAAGTCTAGCATTGAAACTAAAGCTGAAGAACTTAAAAAGATAAAAGACGGCGAAGATATAGAAGCTATTAAAAAAGCAACAGAAGATTTAACTCAAGCATTTTATGCAGTATCTTCAAAAATGTATGAAGCAGCAGGAGCACAAGGTGCACCAGGAGCAGATCCAAATGCTCAAAGTGCAGCAGGTGAAGGCCCTAAAGATGACAATGTAGTTGATGCTGATTACAAAGTTGATGAGGATAAATAGAGCTCTTGGCTTCAAGATTATTTTGTTGAAGGTTAGAGATCATTATCTAGGGACTTAGTAGCCGTTAAGAAATTACGGATACTAGTCATCAGATAAATAATAATAGTAGATAATTTATTTGTTTCAAAGTATAATGTATAAGGGAATGGGTAGGTACCCTTCCCTTAATTTAGGTTATAAGGTATATTTATAAATATATTAATTTATACAAATGTAGGTGGTGAATGGGATGGCAAAAAAAGATTACTACGAAGTACTAGGATTACAAAAAGGTGCTAGTGATGACGAAATAAAAAAAGCTTTTAGAAAACTTGCTATAAAATATCATCCTGACAAAAATCAAGGAGATAAAGAAGCTGAAGAAAAATTTAAAGAAATAAATGAAGCTTATCAAGTTTTGACAGACCCTCAGAAAAAAGCACAATATGATCAATTTGGTACTACTGATTTTAATGGTGGCGGCGCTGGTGGTTATGGCGGCTTTGGTGGAGCAGATGGATTTGATTTTTCAGATCTTGGTGATATATTTGGATCTTTCTTTGGAGGTGGTTTCTCAGGTCAAGGCGGCAGGAGACCAAATGGTCCTGAAAGAGGAAATGACATGGAGTACACAATTACTCTAAGTTTTGAGGATGCAGTTTTTGGAGTTGAGAAGGAAATATCAATTACAAGAAATGAAAATTGTGAAAAATGTAATGGAACAGGTGCCAAGGCAGGAACTTCGCCAAAAACTTGTGATAAATGTCATGGATCAGGACAAATAAGAGTTCAAAGAAATACGCCACTTGGAAGTTTTGTTACGCAAACTACTTGTGATAAATGTGGTGGTAAAGGGAAAATAATAACAGATCCTTGTGGAAGTTGTCATGGAACAGGAAAAGTTCGTAAGAACAGAAAGATAACAGTTAAAATACCAGCAGGTGTTGATACAGGTAATGTAATTCCGCTTAGAGGACATGGTGAACATGGTAAAAATGGGGGACCTGCAGGAGACTTGTATATAAACTTAAGAGTTACACCTAGCAAAACTTTCAAAAGAGAAGGCTTTGATGTGTATATAGATACTCATTTGTCATTTGCAAAAGCTACTCTTGGAACTGAAATAAAAGTACCAACAGTTGATGGTGATGTTAAATATACGGTTCCAGAAGGAACTCAGCCAGGAACAAGATTTAGACTTAAAGGAAAAGGAATTCCTAGAGTAAATGGAAGTGGTAGAGGAGATCAATATGTTAGAGTAATTGTAGATGTTCCTAAAACTCTTAACGAGAAACAAAGAGATGCACTTCATTTATTTATGGAAGCAAGTGGCGAGGCTAATGAAGACGGTAAGAAGTCTTTTGTAGACAAATTAAAACATGGTTTTAAGTAAGGCATATTAAAAAATAAAAAGTCAGTATGCTAGTATATTTTATTTCATATGCTTAAATTAAAAAATCGTACATAATTTGTACGATTTTTTTGTTATAATTAGTATAACGGATTGTAAAGGGGGATATATATATGAAATTAGATTTAGAAAAAAACGAAATAGAAAAAATTGTTACTTTGATTGATAGTAGAATAGAGGAATTAAGATTTGATATAAATGATGATGCAGAAGGTAACGAAGAAGAACTTAAGCAAGTAATCAGAGAGTATAAGGCAATTATAAAAAAAATAAATGATCAGCTTAAATAATTAGGCAATGTATCTATATTACGGAGGAATTTAAAACATGGATAAAGAATGGATAGAAGTCAAAATAATAACTAGCAGTGAAGCTGTAGAAGCTGTAAATGGAATTTTATATAATACAGACGTAAAAGGAGTTTCTATAGAAGATTCAAACGATTTAGAATTTAAAAAGAAACATAAAGGAGATTGGGATTATTTTGACGAAACGCTTTTAAATGTAAAAGAAGGTGCAGTTATTAAGGCATATTATAAAGAAGATGATAAATTTAATGGATATATTCAGTATATAAAAGAGGCTTTAAATAACTTAAAAGAATTTGGAATTAATAAGGGAGCAGGAATTGTAACTTTTAATAAAGTAAATGAAGCAGATTGGGAAAATAATTGGAAAGAATACTATAAACCAACAAGAGTTGGAGCAAGGATTGTTGTAAAACCAATTTGGGAAAAATATGATAAAAGAGAACATGAACTAATTGTAGAACTTGATCCAGGTATGGCATTTGGTACTGGAACACATGAAACAACGAGAATGTGTATTCAAGCTTTAGAAAAATATGTAGATGAAAATAGTACGGTTTTCGATATTGGAACAGGCTCGGGAATACTTGCCATTACAGCAGCAAAGTTAAAGGCTAAAAAAGCAGTGGGAGTTGACCTTGATCCAGTTGCAGTTGATTCAGCAAAGGAGAATGTAAGTTACAATAATCTAGATAACATTGAAATTAAGCATGGCAATCTTATGGAAGTTATTGAAGGAAAAGCAAACGTAGTAGTTGCAAATATAATAGCAGATGTAATAATGCTTTTAACTCCTGATGTTGTCAAATTTTTAGATAAAGATGGGTACTTTATTTCATCAGGAATAATAAAAGATAGAGCTTTAGATGTAGTAAACAAATTAAAACAATGTGGATTTGATATATTAGAGGTAAACAACCAAGGCGAATGGATTTGTATAGTTGCAAAACTTTAATTTGAAATACAAGGAGAGATATTTTTTTATGCATAAATTTTTCGTTGATGAAAAATGTGTTGATGGTAATTTTATAAATATAACAGGTGATGATGTAAAGCATATTTATAAAGTTCTTAGACTTAAAAATGGAGATAAAATAAATATAAATAATTGTAATGGTGAAGAATTTTTAGCGAAGATAAATGAAATCACTAAAAGCAATGTTTTATGCGAAATAGTTGAAAAAGTAGATGTTAACAATGAAAGTCCTGTAAAACTTCATTTATACCAAGGGATGCCTAAAGCAGCTAAAATGGATTTAATAGTTCAAAAAGCAACAGAACTTGGTATTATGTCTATTACACCAGTTATTACAGAAAGAGTAATAATTAAAAATGATCTAAAAGAATTTAAAAAGATAGATAGATGGAATAAAATAGCTTTAGAAGCTTCAAAGCAATGTAAAAGAAGTATAATACCAAAGGTTATGGAACCAATAACTTTTGATGGTTTACTAGAACAGATTAAGTCAGTAGATTTAGTAGTTGTTCCATATGAAAACAAAGAAGAAGTTGGAATCAAAACTGTTATTAAAAAGATAGCTAGTAATGATATAAAAAGTATAGCAATAATAATAGGGCCAGAAGGCGGATTCGAAGAAGAAGAAATAGAAAAACTTAGTGAGGCTAAAGCAGAAATTGTTACGCTTGGACCAAGAATATTAAGAACAGAGACTGCTGGATTTGTGTGTGCTTCACTTTTGATGTATGAACTAGGAGATATCGGAGGAAAAATTTAATGAAGGTTGCATTTATTACACTTGGCTGCAGAGTAAATCAATATGAAACTGAAGCTATGGCAGAAAAATTTATAAAGGAAGGTTATGAAGTAGTAAATCATAATGACTTTTCAGATGTGTATGTAATAAATACATGTACTGTTACCAATATGGGTGATAGAAAATCAAGACAAATGATAAGTAAAGTTAAAAAGCTAAATGACAAAGCTATAATTGCAGTAGTTGGATGTTATGCACAAATTTCATCAGAAGAAATATCTGAAATAAATGGTGTGGATGTTATTTTAGGTACAAAAAATAAAGGTATGATAGTATATTATGTAAATAAGGCAATGATTGAAAAGAAACAGCAAATAGCAGTAAATGATGTGTTTACGAATAAGGCTTTCGAGGAGCTTAACATAGAAGAATACCAAGATAAGACACGAGCATTTTTGAAAATACAAGATGGATGTAATAGATTTTGTTCATATTGCCTTATTCCATATGCAAGAGGAGGGGTTTGTAGTAAGGAACCAGAAAAAGTTCTTTCGGAAGTTAAAAAATTGGCTGCTCACGGATTTAAAGAAATAATTTTATCTGGTATACATACAGCTTCTTATGGGCAGGATTTAGCTGGCAATTGGACTTTGTTAAACTTGTTAGAAGAAATAGATAAAATTGATGGAATTGAAAGAATAAGAATTGGATCAATTGACCCAACCTTCTTTACAAATGGAGTCATTAATAGAATAGCATCGCTTAAAAAACTTTGCCCGCATTTTCATCTTTCACTTCAAAGTGGGTGTAATGAAACACTTGAGAGAATGAATAGAAAGTATACAGCTGTGCAATATGAGCAAATCGTAAAGGAACTGAGGACTCATATAAAGGATGTATCAATAACAACAGATATAATTGTTGGATTCCCAGGTGAAACAGAAGAAGAATTTAAGGCAACTTATGAGTTTTTAAAAGGAATAGAATTATCTAAAATGCACATATTTAAGTATAGTCCAAGAGAAGGTACAAAAGCCGCAGCGATGCAAAAACAAATAGATGGAAATGTAAAAGAAGCTCGAAGTAAGAAACTTATAGAACTAAACAAAAAGCTAGAAGATAAATTTATGAGTAAATTTGTAGGTAGAGTTATGGATGTATTGTATGAGGATAATTTTAAGGAAAACAAAACTTTATATGAGGGATATACTAAAAATTATATAAAGATAGTTTCAAAAGCACAAAGTATACTTACAGGTCAAATAGCGGATACTAAGTTGAAAAGTATAGAAAATGGATACATTATAGGAGAAATTAAATAAATACATGTGGAATTTATTAGCAAAAGTTGTATAATAGACTTAGAGGAGGTGAGAACATGGAAGATTGTTTGTTTTGCAAAATTGTAAGTGGAGAGATACCTTCTACAAAAGTGTACGAAGATGAAAAAACACTATGTTTTAAGGACATAAACCCAGAGGCACCAGTACATGTGCTTGTTATACCTAAAAAGCACATCTCTAATATAAATGAATTATCTAAAGATGATGAAGAAATAATAGGACACATTTTTGGTGTGATTAAAAAAGTTACAAAGGAACTAGGAATATCGGAAAGTGGATATAGGATAGTTTCAAATTGTAATGAAGATGCGGGTCAGACTGTACCACATGTGCATTTTCATATTTTAGGCGGCAAGAAATTACAAGTTCCTATGGGTTAACATAAATAAGGGGCTAAAGTAGCGAAGGATATTGACAGCTGGGAGTTATATGTTGTATAATAAACAATGTGCTATTTAGCCCATATAGAAGCTAGTTTTAATTTGAATTGTACTAGCGGAGGGAGGGATACAGATGTCAGAAATTAAAGTTGGAGAAAACGAAACATTAGAAAATGCTTTGAGAAGATTTAAGAAAAAATGTGCCAGAGCAGGAGTGCTTTCAGAAGTTAGAAAAAGAGAACATTACGAAAAACCTAGCGTTAAGAGAAAGAAAAAATCTGAGGCTGCTAGAAAAAGAAAGTTTAAATAGAGTTTTGAAAGAAGGTACACATAATGTCCCTTAAAGAAAAGCTACAGCAGGATTGGAAAGATGCGTTAAAGAGCAGAGATAAATTCACGGCTAATACAATTAGTATGGCAAGGGCTGCTGTTTTGCAAATTGAAAAAACAAAAGCGGTTAAACTGGATGACGAAAAGGTTATTGAGGTTTTGGCAAAAGAAGTTAAGTCAAGACGTGATGCTTTAGTAGAATTTGAAAAAGGAAAGAGACAAGATTTAATTGATGCAACAAATGCGGAAATTGCAATCTTGATGAATTACCTTCCTCAGCAGTTAACAGAAGATGAAATTAAAAAAATAATAATTGATGTAGCTAGCGAAATTGAAGCTAATAGCATGAAAGATATGGGAAAAATTATGGCTGCTATTGTTCCGAAAACTAAGGGACGTGCTAATGGTAGTTTGGTTAGCAAGTTAGTGAAGGAACATTTAAGTAAATAGTTAATACATGAAGTCCGGATTACCGGGCTTCTTATTTTTTTTGTGTTTTAATAATAAAATTTAAGTAATAAGTAATTTACGAGCCCTCTAGTTCATAAATTTATATGAAAGCATTTTTATAGGTATTTTATTATGGAAGATAAGATTTCTAAGATTAAAGAAGGTTTTGCTGATAAGTTGGATATGCCAAGAGACGTTGTTTTAAATATACCAAAAATAATTGTTGTTGGCAAAGAGGAGATCACAATTGAAAACCACCAAGGAATATTGAAATTTAATGATGATTTTATAAGGATAAAATGCAATTTTGGAAATATAGTAATTAAAGGGTGCAATTTTGAAATTTTATTCATTTCAGGTAAAACAATAATATTAGGTGGGAAACTAAAATCAGTAGAATACGAGGGTGACTAAAATGGGATATAAGTATAATTATTTTACACAAAAAGATGGAGTACTGAGAATACATGTACAATCAAAAAACTTGGAAAGGTTTATAAATTTATTATGTAAGAATGGGGTGATACAAAGAAATATCACAAAAGAGAGCATTAATAGTATGATTTTTGACGTGAATTATAGTGATTACAAAATAGTACTTGAAGCAGCACATAAGACAAAAAGTAAAATCAAAATAATTGATAGAAAGGGAATCGTATTTTTAAAAATAAGAATAAAAAAGAGACTTGCTATGGTTTTAGGGGCTTTTGTTTTTGCCGGCATAATATATTATTTATCCGGATATATATGGGGAATACAAATTAACACGGAAAAAAACATTGCGCCTTATGAAATAAGGGAAGAACTTAATAATATAGGAGTAATGCCAGGAACATTTAAGAAAAATATCAATGTTTATAAAGTAGAAGAAAAATTAAAAGAGTATAATCCAAATATAATGTGGGTAAGGGTAAGAATTGAAGGCTCAATATTAAAAGTAAGTGCAGCAGAAAGAGAAGCATTACCTAACACTGCTAAAGACACCTCAAATAGGGACGTGGTTGCAAAGAAAGATGGCGTAATTGATAGGATATATACTAAGGCTGGAACTGCTGTAGTGAAGAAAGGGGACATTGTAAAAAAGGGACAACTATTAATTGTTGGGGAACAAGGAAATGAAGGTTCTACTTATAAAGTACATGCAGATGGAGAAGTTATAGCAAAAACCTATTATGAAGAAACAAGAGAGGTACCTATTACATATATTAAAAAGACTAGAACGGGCAATTTAATTGAAAATTACTATATTGATATATTTGGGAAAAAATTTTATTTAAAAAATAGTTTAAACAAATTTGTCAAATATGATAAAATAGAAAAAGATGATAATTTCATAAAAAAGGAAATGTATTATGAATTTAAAGAGAAAAAAATTAATCAAGATCCAAAAATTCTTGCTTTAAAAACAGCAGATATGATTTATAAAGATATAAATTTAAAATTTTATAGAACAGTAAGCGTGGTAAACAAATCTATAGAAAGCAATATTGAGGGTAATATATGTAAGGTGAGAGTAATTGTTACTGCAGAAGAAAACATAGCTGATACTGAAAAATAGATATAAACAAAAGGGTGAAATATATGAAGATTATTAATGTACTACATAATAAAACAACTAAGAAGGTTTTCATTTTTGCTAGCGTATTTATTATAATTTATGGCATTATGCTAACTTCAATTGTGCCCAAAACTTATAATTTGAAAGAAGGAGAAATAGCAAAAAACGATATAAAGGCTCAAAGGGATGTTGAAGATAAAACGGCTACTGAAGAAAGGGAAAAAGAAGCTTCCGATTCAGTTGGACAGCAATATGATAAAAAAGTAGAAGTTGAATCAGAATCGGAACAAGATTTAAATAATGATTTTGAAAAGTTTAATGCAATTAAAAATCAAAACATTGATATAAACCAAAAGATAACATCATTAAAAACAACCTTAGCCTATAATTTAAGTGATTCACAAGCAAACACGTGGCTCACAATAAGCAATGATGACAATACTAGTTTGCAGAATTATATTATTAAAACAATAAAAGGAATCTATTCAAATGACATTAGAGAAGAAAATAGTTATGATATAAAAAATGCGCAAAATTACATTAACAATCAATTTGCGAAATCCAAATTTAATAAGGATGTAATTGAACTTGGAACTATAATTGCACAGTATTACATAAAGCCAAATCTTTTTATAAATCAAGATAAAACAAATGAGATGAAGGATAATGCCAAGAAAAAAGTAGCGCAAGTTATTATTAAAAAGGATCAGATAATAGTAAAAGAAGGAGAACCTATAACAAAAGAGGAACTAGATATTTTAGCAGATTTAGGGCTTCTTAATAATAATAAAAACTCTAATTGGTATGTTTATGTAAGTCTGGGTGCATTAGATTTCATTATATTATTTATAGAGATGTATTATTTATATAAATATCATAGAGAACTATTTGAGACTAATAGCAATCTAATATTAATATTTTTGCTTAACATAGTTTTTTTAATATTAGCAAGAACTATAAATATAATTTCACCATTCTTAATTCCTCTTGCATTTTTACCAATGCTCTATACAATTTTATTAAATGATCGAGTGGCACTCTTTATGAGCTTGTTTAATTGTATATTAATGAGTATTGTAGTTGAATTTAATGTACAATTAATATTAATTGCAATAATGAGTACATTGATATCATCAATGGTGCTTAAAAAGATGCAGATGAGAAATGACATATTGTATGCATCTATTTACATTGCATTAGTAAATTCCATACTCACTTTTTCCATTGGATTTCTTGTAAGTAATAATTTTCTTAATATATTAACTATAACTGTATTTTCATTTTTGGGAGCATGTTTTTCAGCCATACTTACTATAGGGTTTCTTCCAATTTTAGAAAGTGTTTTTGATATTGTAACTCCAGTGAAGTTGTTAGAACTTTCAAATCCAAATCAACCACTGCTTAAAAAACTATTAGTTGAGGCACCAGGAACGTATCACCATAGCATTATGGTTGCTAATCTTGCAGAAGCGGCAACAGAAGAGGTTGGAGGAAATCAAGTACTTGCTAGGGTAGCTTCATATTATCATGATGTTGGAAAGGTAAGAAGGCCGTATTTTTTTAAAGAAAATCAATTTGGAAAAGAAAATCCACATGATAAAATGACGCCAAACTTAAGTGCTTTAGTTGTAATATCTCATATAAAAGATGGATTGGAACTTGCTGAGGAATATAAATTACCAAAAGTAATTCAAAACATAATATCAGAACACCATGGGACAACCTTGGCAAAATATTTTTATATTACAATGAAAAATTCCTGCGATAATCCTGAGGAAATAAAAGAAGAGAATTTTAGATATCCTGGACCAATACCGAGCAGTAAGGAAAGTGCAATAATAATGCTTGCAGATAGCATTGAGGCAGCAGTAAGGTCTATAAATGAGCCTACCAAGGGTAAAATAGAAGAAATGGTTAATAATATAATAGAAGCTAGGCTTAATGAAGGTCAACTAGATAATTGTGATATAACTTTTAAAGATTTAAGCAAGATAAGAGAGGCTTTTTTAAATTCTCTAAATGGTATTTATCATCAACGTATTGAATACCCAACGGATAAATCTCAAATAAGCAAGGAGAAATAAATTTATGATTTTAATTGATAACAGACAAGAAAAAATAGAATTTTCTAAAGAAAATGAAGATGTAATCAGTAAATTAATTGATTATGCACTTAAAGAAGAAGGAGTAAATATTGAATATGAAATCTCAGTTATTTTGATTGATAATGCTGAAATAAGAAAAATAAATAAAGAAAATAGAGACATAGATTCAGTAACAGACGTTCTTTCATTTCCAATGCTTGAATATCCAGAGAAAAAGTTTTATAAAGATGTATATACAGATACAAAATTTTCAGATGCATATCTAGACGACGGAAAGCTTGTACTTGGAGATATAGCACTTTCCTTGGAGACTGCAAAAGAACAAAGTGATGAATTTGGACATTCTTTTATAAGAGAATGTGCATACTTAGTCATACATTCTGTATTGCATTTATTAGGATATGATCATATGGAAATTGAAGATAAGCTTATTATGAGAAAACGAGAAGAGGAAATATTAAATAAATTTAATATAAATAGATAGAAAAGTTTACGAATGTTATTTTGAAAAGGGTGACAATTGAGATGAAGGTAAAAAAAATAGTGGATAGTTTCAATTATGCAATTGATGGAATACTTTATGCAGTTAGAACTCAAAGAAATATGAGGATAGATATGGTGGCTGCTTTAGTTGTTTTGACGGCTTGCTTTTTTACGGATTTAAGCAAGCTTGAATTACTCATAATAACAATTTCAATAACCATGGTTATATCTGCTGAAATGGTAAATACAGCTATAGAATGTGCTGTAGATATGCTGGCAAATTATTATCATCCCTTGGCAAAAATAGCTAAAAACGTTGCGGCGGGAGCAGTTCTTGTTACTGCAATAAATTCTGTTATTGTTGGTTATATTATATTTGGAGATAAAGTTAAGCCAATTTCAATGTCTGTAATATATAAAATTAAAAATTCTAATCCGTATATGATATTTGTAATTTTGGTAATTGTATGTATAGCTACTGTAATAGTAAAAGCAATTTTTGGAGAAGGAACTCCGCTTAGAGGTGGAATGCCAAGTGGACACAGCGCAATATCATTTTCCCTTGCTACTTTAATAGCACTTATATCGCCACAACCGCTTGTAATTATTCTTTGCTACCTTCTAGCACTTATAGTGGCTCAAAGCAGGGTAGATTCAGAAGTGCATTCAATTTTCGAAGTTTTAGTGGGAGGAGTATTTGGAACACTTTTGACTATATTGTTATTTAAAATATTTGAATAAGGTATATGTACAAGTAAATTTATATACTTTTATGTAACACTAGTGTTATAATTTATAGACAGTATTGTTTTTGTTAAGAGGAGAAGAAATATGGATTATAAAGAATTGATACTTGAAGCTTTAAATGCTAGAAAAAATGCATATGCACCATATTCTAAATTTAAAGTTGGAGCAGCAGTTTTAATGGAGAATGGGAAAATATATTCCGGCTGTAACATTGAAAATGCATCTTTTGGAGCAACAAATTGTGCGGAAAGAACTGCTATTTTTAAAGCTGTGTCAGACGGACTTAAAGAAATAAAAGCTATAGCGGTAATAGGAGCTGAAAGCACTCACACTTATCCTTGTGGTATATGTAGGCAAGTAATAGCTGAATTTTCAAATGAACAAACAAGTGTGATTCTAGCAAAAAACGAGAATGATTATATTGTAAAAACTTTAGAAGAAATTCTGCCAGGTGCATTTACGAGTAAAGACCTAACAAAATAAGGAGGAAGAATATTTGTTTAAATCAGGTTTCATAACGATTATAGGAAGACCTAATGTAGGTAAATCAACATTATTAAATTATATAATGGGTGAAAAATTATCAATAGTATCGAACAAACCACAAACTACAAGAAACAATATACAGACAATTTTAACAGACAAAGAGTATCAATTGGTGTTTGTAGACACTCCGGGTATTCATAAGCCAAGACATATGTTAGGCGAATATATGGTTAAACTAGCTACAGACTCATTTAAGGATGTGGATTTAATTATATTTGTAGCAAATCCAGATGTTGAAATGGGAAGAGGGGATGAATATATACTTGAACAGCTAAAGGATATAAATATACCTGTTTTCTTAGTATTAAATAAAATAGATGAGTCAACTGGAGAAAGAGTAGCAGAAACTTTAAAGAATTACTCAGCTAAATTTGATTTCAAAGAAATAATTCCAATATCAGCAGCTAATGGTAAAAATGTGGATAAGCTAATAGAACTAATGAAAGAAAATATGCCAGAAGGACCACAATATTATCCTGAGGATATGCTAACAGATGTACAAGAAAGATTTGTAGTTGGAGAAATAGTAAGGGAAAAGGCATTAAGACTTTTATCAGAGGAAGTGCCGCATGGCATAGCTGTAGATATAGGTTCTATGAAACAAAATGATAAAGGTGTATATAAAATAGAAGCAAACTTATATTGTGAAAAGGATTCACATAAAGGGATTATTATAGGAAAAGAAGGAAGCATGCTTAAAAAAATAACAAAATATGCTGCACAGGATATAGAAAAACTATTACAGGATAGGGTAAAATTAAAAATTTGGGTTAAAGTTAAAAAAGAGTGGAGAGATAATCCATTTTTGCTAAATGAATTTGGATACAAAAAAAATAAAAATAATAATTAATTTTGATAAAAAGGAAAGAATATAGATAGTGAGGTGATATTCTGTCTATATTTAACAGTAGAGGCGTAATAATAAAAAGTAAAAACATAGGTGAAAATGATAAGCTTCTGTGGATATTTACAGAAAAATTTGGTAAAATAAGTGTAATAGCTAAAGGTGCTAAAAAAAGTCGAAGCAAACTCATGGCAAGCACGCTTAATTTTTGTTTTGGTAATTATACTTTGTTTAAAGGAAAAAGTATGTTTAGCCTTAATGAAGGAGAAATAATAGATTCTTTCCAAGAATTTTTATCAGATTTAGATAGGATTTCATATGCCTCATATTTATGTGAGTTAATAGACATTTCCATGGTAGAGGGCGAAAGTAATAGACCATTATTTAAAGAAATACTAACTTCATTTTATCTTATTAAAAATGAAGTAGGGGAGATTGAAACCTTAGTAAGAGCTTTTGAGATTAAACTTCTTAATCTTACAGGGTATGGATTAAACACAGATCATTGTGTAAAGTGCAGAAAAAAACTTAATACTTCAAACTATATTAGTTATGAATATTATGGAGCAATTTGTACTGATTGTGAAAGGAATAATGGTAAATTTGTAAGTTATGCAGCTTTTAATACGTTAAAATTTTTATCCAAATTACAATTGGATAAGATTTATAGAGTCAATTTAAATCATGAAATTAAAGATGAAATTTACAGCATATTAAGTGATTTAATTTTCCAGAGCTATGGTAAAAAACCAAAAAGTTTAGAAATATTAAATAGTTTAGGGAGGAATGATTAATATGGAAGAAATTACATTAGAAAAAATTGATATTATTAGAGAAAGAACTGGTGTTACTTACACTGAAGCAAAAGAAGCCTTGGAAGCAACACAAGGAAATGTAGTAGAAGCATTGGTTTATATTGAAAAAAATAAACAAGATGAAAAAGATTCAACATACACAACAAAAGAAGAATTTACTGAATGGATAAAAGAAGTAATTAGAAAAGGTAATGTAACAAGAATAAAAGTTAAAAAAGATGAAAAAGTACTTGTAGATATTCCTGTAAATGTTGGTGTTATAGCAGGAACAGCGCTTGTAGTAGCATTGCCGGCACTACTTGCAGTTATATTTATAACAGCTGTAGTTACAAAAGTAACTGTAGAAATAACTAGAGAAGATGGAACTGTAGAAGTAGTTAATAAAATTATAGAAAACACTGTTTCAAATGTAAAAGATAAAGCCCAAGAAGCAAAAGACAAGGCTCAAGAGGTAAAAGATAAGTTTTCAAAAAACAATGATGAAGATAATTCTTTTCAATACACAGTGAAATTTGAAGACGTAGAAGAAGATAAAAAAACTGAAAATAAAGACGAAGATAAGTAATAAAAAAGTCACCTTAATGTATTTTGAGGTGACTTTTTTTATAAGAATTAATTACGCGGAAATTAGAGTAGGTCATAATATAAAGAGATTACAAAACAAAGTGAAGGGTTTTAACGATTGCTTCGCACGTTAAAAGGTGAAGGGTCGCTAAAGCGAGGTTATGGGTTTTATCCTTGCTTTAGCGGATAAAAGGTGATGGGTTTATGGATAAATCCATAAAGGCTAAGGAAATTTTTCCTCCTACGTCAGAAAAATAATGAATTTAAATGTCTTAATATTTAGAGATAATTCTACTATATATTTTAACCGTAGGTTTTGTTTTTAGGCGTAGCCTTTGGTGTTTATACAATAGTTTAATATGCTAATAAATACTTATTCATTGAAAACTGGCGACCTTCGGTCAAAAAAATGAATGTAAATATACTTTAGATTATATATTTTAAGTTCAAAGATTTTTCGTAGCATGGCGTAGAAAAATCATCCATAGCTTTTTCCCACGGAAAAAATATCACCTTTGACCAGCAAAGCGCCCGTCAAACCCTTCACCTCGACCTGTCGACCCTTCGCCTTTTCACCGCGAAGCAAAGGTGAAAACCCTTCACCCGTATTTCACAATTCGTATTAAAAATTTTGTTCCACAATATAATAAAAAATATAAAGTGTTGTACTAATGCTTCACATAAAATGGTATAATTAACTTGTAAGATTTAGAAAGAGGGTGTCTACAATTAAATTATCACCGAGACAACAAGAAATAATAAAGTTAGTTAAGGAAAATCCACCAATAACAAGTGAAAAGCTTGCTTCAAAACTTAACGTAACAAGAGCAGCACTAAGACCTGATTTAGCTATTTTAACTATGACAGGTATATTAGAAGCTAGGCCTAAAGTAGGATATATTTATTCACAAAAACCCTCTAATAGCATTTTATATGAATACATAAGAAAAATGAAAGTAAAAGATATAATGACCAAACCTGTAGTTACCGGTGAGGAAACTAAGGTATATGATGCAATTGTGTATTTGTTCCTAAATGATGTTGGAACTTTGTTTATTGAAAACAATGGATGCCTTGTAGGCGCTGTGTCAAGAAAAGATTTTTTGAAAATTGCAATAGGTGGCACTGATATGCATCAAGTTCCAGTAGGGGTAATTATGACTAGAATGCCTAATATAATATATGTAGACACAGAAGATTTAGCATATGTGGCTGCAAAAAAAATTATTGAACATGAAGTTGATAGTTTGCCAGTAGTCGAAAAATTTAAAGAGGGAAATAAGGAATTATATAAAATAGTAGGTAAGGTATCAAAGACAAACATAACAAAATTATTTGTTAAACTTGGAGATTAGGCATAAAGGTAACGTTTTAGGTTAATTGATCTAATGGATTTATTTCCTTTAGTATAGAGACAAAAAATTAATCAAAAGGGGATGGATGTTACTATGGAATGTAAAAAATATGTATATCTTTTTAAAGAGGGAAATGCTAAGATGAGAAATCTATTAGGTGGAAAAGGTGCAAACCTAGCTGAAATGACTAACCTTGGCATTCCTGTTCCACAAGGATTTACTGTAAGTACAGAAGCTTGTGTTAAATACCACACTGATGATAAAAAAATATCAGAAGATATTAGGGATCAGATTTATGAGGCTTTAAAGACCTTGGAAGATATTACAAGTAAACGTTTTGGTAGTCCAGAAAATCCTTTACTGGTATCCGTAAGATCAGGTGCAAGAGTATCTATGCCTGGAATGATGGATACAATTTTAAACCTAGGACTAAATGATAGCACAGTAGAAGCTATTGCACATCTCACAAATAATGATAGGTTTGCTTATGATTCTTACAGAAGATTTATACAAATGTTTTCAGATGTAGTTATGGGTATAGATAAGAGAAAATTTGAAGATCTTATTGAAAAATTAAAGAAAGAAAATGGAGTTAAATACGACACTGAATTAGGCAGTGAAGATTTAAAAAAGCTTGTATTGGAATTTAAGGATGTGTATAAAAAAGAGATTGGTGAAAATTTTCCTGAAGATCCAAAAACCCAGTTGATTGAAGCAATAATAGCAGTGTTTAGGTCATGGGATAATCCAAGGGCAATAGTTTATCGAAGACTTAATGATATACCTGGGGATTGGGGAACAGCGGTAAATGTTCAAGCTATGGTATATGGTAATATGGGAGATACATCTGGGACAGGAGTTGCATTTACAAGAGATCCTGCAACAGGAGAAAAAAAGATATTTGGAGAATACTTAATAAATGCCCAAGGTGAAGACGTTGTTGCTGGTATAAGAACACCTCAACCAATAACAAAACTTAAAGATGACCTTCCAAAATGTTTTGAGGAATTTATGGACATTGCTAATAAACTTGAAAATCACTACAGGGATATGCAGGATATGGAGTTTACTATTGAGCAAGGAAAACTTTACTTTTTGCAGACAAGAAATGGTAAAAGAACGGCAGAAGCAGCACTTAAAATTGCAGTAGAAATGGTTAATGATGGAACTATTACAAAAGAAGAGGCAATCTTAAGGGTTGAACCAAAACAATTGGATTCACTGCTTCATCCGGCATTTGACAGTAATGCATTAAAAGAAGCAGAGGTAATAGCAAAAGGACTTCCAGCCTCACCAGGTGCGGCATGTGGAAAAATATATTTTACAGCAGATGAAGCAAAACTTCACCATGAAGCAGGAGAAAAAGTTATTCTGGTAAGACTAGAAACTTCACCAGAAGATATAGAGGGAATGGTAGCTGCTGAAGGAATTTTAACAGTAAGAGGAGGAATGACATCACATGCTGCTGTTGTAGCAAGAGGAATGGGAACCTGCTGCGTTGCTGGTTGTGGTGAGATAGATATAGATGAAGAGGAAAAAATATTTAATGTTAAAGGAAAAACCTACACAGAAGGTCAGTATATATCTATAGATGGTAGTACTGGAAGCATCTATGGAGAAGCCATAAAAACTTCTTCGCCTGAGATTAGTGGATATTTTGGAATATTCATGAATTGGGCAGATGATATAAGAAAACTTAAAGTAAGGACAAATGCTGATTCTCCAAAAGATGCAAAGCAAGCAGTGGAATTTGGAGCTGAGGGAATAGGTTTATGTAGAACTGAACATATGTTTTTTGAGGAAGACAGGATACCAAAAGTTAGAGAGATGATAGTTGCAAAAACTACAGAACAACGAAAAAAAGCGCTAGATAAACTACTGCCAGTTCAAAAGCAAGATTTTATAGGTATGTATGAAGCAATGGAGGGCAGACAGGTTACAATTAGATTTTTAGATCCACCACTTCATGAATTCCTGCCTTCTGAAGACGATGATATAAAAGCACTTGCTGATGAAATGAATATAAGTTTTGCAGAGCTAAAAGCTACAGTAGCTTATTTACATGAATTCAATCCAATGATGGGACATAGAGGTTGCAGACTTTGTGTGTCTTATCCTGAAATAGCACAGATGCAGACGAGAGCAGTTATAGAAGCAGCAATTGAAGTGAAAAAAAATAAAGGCTTTAATATAGAACCTGAGATAATGATTCCATTAGTTGGAGAGCTAAAAGAACTTAAATACGTAAAGAATATTGTAGTAGAAACGGCAGATTCAATCATAAAAAATGAAGGTATAGATTTAAAATATAAAGTTGGAACCATGATTGAAATACCAAGGGCAGCACTTTTAGCTGATGAAATAGCAAAAGAAGCAGAATTCTTTTCTTTTGGAACTAATGATTTAACTCAGCTTACATTTGGTTTCTCAAGAGATGATGCAAGTAAATTTTTATGTGACTATTACGATAAAAAGATATTTGAATCAGATCCCTTTGCAAAATTAGATCAAATTGGAGTTGGAAAGTTAGTTGAGATGGCAGTTAAATTAGGTAAAGAAACTAGACCTGATATTCATCTTGGCTTATGCGGTGAACATGGAGGAGACCCTTCTTCTGTAGAATTCTGTCATAGAGTTGGGCTTGACTATGTATCTTGTTCCCCTTTTAGAGTGCCACTTGCAAGACTTGCAGCAGCACAAGCACAAATAAAAAATCCAAGATAATAATAAAAAAATTAAGGGCTTTCTGAGGAAAACCCTTAATCTTTTGCTACATAGATAAGATAATATCCCTAAAGGCTAAAGAAGTTTTGATATGGTTTTCCATAGTATACATAGATTTTTCTAATAGAGTTAGAAAAGCTACTTTATTACATATGTTAATATTATTATAATAATCCCTTAAAAGACGCCATTGTTTTTGGGGAAAACTTAAGTAGGATAGTATATACCAATATTCATGAGTGTTTAACGGTACAAATTTATCGTAAGTTTTAAGGCAATCCATTAAAAGTTCTAAATTCCAATCGGTACTTTCTCTTTTCATAATTCTTCTTAAAAAATAAGAAATATCATGAACACAATAATCTATTTTACACTTGTCGAAATCTATGATCCATAAATTATTATCATTATCAAATATAATGTTCTTGTTTACGTAATCCAAATGACAAAGTGATTTGTTAAGGCAATTGAAATCTATATTAGAAGCACTTTCTATAGAAAGCTTAGCAAGTTTAATACAATTGTCAAAGTTTTCGATGTATAGTCTTGAAAATTGATCACCATATTTAAATGCAAGATTAGAATAGTTTAAAAGCTGGTTAAAATGCCTGTTCATTTCAACGTATATGTCATCATAACCTTGGCGTAATTTACTACCGGCTATTGGATAAAAGTTTTTGCCAGCAATATGCATAGCAGCTAAAGTTTTAGCTGAATTTATTACATGTGTATAATTATCGTAATTGCATTTTTCACCTTGAATCCAAGGAGTTAGAATAAACAACATATCATTAAAAAGCACATATCTATTACCTGAATCAGTGGGCAAAATTCTTGGTACATTTAAATTGAATCTATAAAGCCATTCTATACTTGAATATACAAAACGTAATTCATCTTTCTCATAATATACCTTTTTTAAACAATAATATTTGTTATCATGTTCTATTTTATATACAGCTCTTTGCTTGTCTGTATCTTTAAACTTAATTTGAGAAATTGAAGCATCTTCTAAATTATATTCTTTTAAAATATATTTTTTTAGTTCAAATTCAGACAGTAAATTTTCTTTGTAATTTGCAATTGTTTTGTGCATATAACATACCCCTTGTATATGAATTCCATTATAAGCATATTAATAAAAATGGTGTATTATACATCATAAAGATTTTTATTTTAAATTATGTGTTTAAAATAAATTAAAAAAGAAGAAGGAGTTTTTATAGTTGTATAGAATTAAAATATATAGGAAAGGTGATTTTGAGATGAATATAAGGGAAATAATAGAGGAAAAGGAAAATAAAATTATTGTGACCAATGGAATTATATCTTCAAAATCAATGGGGAGAGACAGAAAAGAACCTCTGGATGAAAACAGAACATGTTTTATGGTAGATAGAGATAGAATCATTCATAGTAAATCTTTTAGAAGACTTAAGCATAAGACTCAAGTCTTTATAAAAACCTTTGGTGATCACTATAGAACTAGATTAACTCATACTCTTGAGGTATCACAAATTAGCAGAACAATAGGAAAAGGTATAGGGTTAAACGAAGATTTAATTGAAGCTATAGCCTTAGGACATGATATTGGACATGTTGCTTTTGCACATAATGGTGAACAAGTTTTAAATGAACTTTTACCAAATGGCTTTAAGCATAATGAAAATAGTATTAGAGTGCTGAAAATGTTAGAGAATCAAGGCAAAGGATTAAATCTTACAAAAGAAGTTTTAGATGGTATACTATATCATAGTGGATTTCAAAATAAAAAAATGAAAGCAGCAACATTAGAAGGACAAGTTGTAAAATTTAGTGATAAAATAGCATATGTAAATCATGATATTGACGATTCTATAAGGGCTGGAATATTAAGTGAAAATGAATTACCTAAAGATTGTTTGGAAATTCTGGGGTTTACATCAGGCGAAAGGATTGGAACTTTAGTAAAGGATTGTATATACACGACTTTAAGTAATCTTAAAAATAATAAAATTGAAGTAGAGTTAAGTAAAAATATAGAAGATGCACTTGTTAAATTAAGAAAGTTTATGTTTACAAACATTTACAATGGTGAAAAACTTAAAGTTGAAAGGGAAAAAGCACAATTTGTACTTGAACAGGTTTTTGCATATTTTGTGAAAAATCCTAATGAACTTCCATTAATCTACAGAAAAATTGCTGAAAGAGAAGGATTGTACCAGGGGGTAGCGGATTATATTTCTGGAATGAGCGATGACTATTGTTTATGGATTTTTAATGAAAAATATGTTCCAAAGCTTACAGTTTATTAAAAAATGGAATAATCTTTCCTTGAATTTGGGTAGAATAAAAGTAGTAATAAATAAATTTTAATATCTTTTAAAAAAAAAAGAAGGAATTTATGTTAATTTGTCGAATTAATAAATGTTTGGAATAAAATAAAATGTTAGGTGGGGGTGTCCTAGTGATACCTGAAGATGTCATTGAGAAAATTAAATATGAAAATGATATTGTAGACGTAATATCTGAAAAGGTAAGACTAAAAAAAAGTGGAAGAAATTATACTGGACTATGTCCATTTCATAATGAAAAATCACCGTCATTTAGTGTGTCTAGAGATAAACAAATTTATAAATGCTTTGGATGTGGCGAGGCAGGTAATGTTATAACATTTGTTATGAAGACTAGAAACATATCTTTTATAGATGCCGTTAGAATTCTTGCTGAAAGAGTTCACATAGATTTAGACTTTTTAGAGAGTGGTAATAATAAAAAAAATAATGCCAATGAAAAATTATTAAAGCTAAATGTGGATGCAGCGAGATTTTTTTTCTCAAACTTAAAACAAAATGAAAGGGCAAATGAGTACTTTTTAAGAAGAGGTATTACACAAAATACAATAAGAAAATTTGGATTAGGTTATGCCATTGATGATTGGCATGGTGCAATGAATTATTTGTTAAGAAAGGGTTATACAGAAAAAGAATTATTAACCAACGGATTAATAATAAAAAATGATAAAGGAAATAGGTACGATAGATTCAGAAATAGGATTATGTTTCCAGTGTTTGATTATAGAGGGAAAGTTATTGGTTTTGGAGGACGGGTTATGGATGATTCAAAACCTAAATATTTAAATTCCCCAGAAACACCCCTATTTAAAAAGGGAATAAATTTATACGGATTAAATTTTGCACTAAAGAATCAAAATAGTAGAACGTTTATAATTGTAGAAGGATATATGGATTGTATAGCTCTTCATCAATGTGGAATTACTAATGCAGTTGCGTCTCTTGGAACAGCACTAACCCAGTCGCAAGCTAAGTTATTAAAAAGATATGCAGACAATATAATAATATCATATGATGCAGATACAGCTGGTCAAAAAGCAACCATTAGAGGTCTTAAAATACTAAAAGATAATGGACTTGAAGTAAAAGTTTTGAAAGTACCAAGAGGAAAAGATCCTGATGAGTTTGTAAGGAAAAATGGTAGGGAAGCCTTTGAGGAATTAATTAAAAATGCTATGCCACTTATTGACTATAGAATAAAAAGTGTAGAAGAAGGTCTAAACCTATCTGATGATGAGCAGAAAATGAAGTATATAAAAAAAACTGCTGATATTCTTATGGAATTAGATCCTGTAGAAAAGGATATCTACGTAAAAAAGATAGCGGAAGCTACAGGGGTTAAAGAACAAGCAATATACGACCAGTTAGCTGGTGAAATACGAAAAAGCACTAATAATTTACAAACAATGAATAATATGGACGAAATTGGACAAAAATTATATATAGAACCTGCATATTTAAAAGCTGAAAGATTGCTATTAAAGCTACTTACATTAGATAAAGATGCATATACCTATATTACAAACAAAATTTCAATAGATGATTTTAATATGGAGAGTCATAAAAAGATATTTAATATAATTTTAGAAAATTTAAATCTACAAGGAGAAAAACTAGAGAAAACAATTGAATTAAAATGTGATGATGCTAGCAGCTCTTCGGAATGGATAAATATACGTGAAGAATTAATTAACAATGGTGATTGTGATATAAAATTACTTATAGATGATTATATTAAAAATATTAAAAAATACAAATTAGAGGAGTCAAAAAAAGAAATTATGAATAAAATTAAATTTTATGAATCAAATGGTAAACTGGAAGAATCACTACAGATGGTGAAAGAACTAAATATAATTCAAGACAAAATAAATGGCATTATATAAGAACGAAAGGAGGATGTTTCTGTGAAAGAAAAAAATATAAAAGAACAAAAAGAAAAAGGCACAGGAGTAAATAAAGAAAATTCAGGTGTTAAAACTCAAGTGGATAAGATGGAACTTGTAAAAAAACTTGTAGATAAGGGCAAAAAAAAGGGCTCGTTGACATATAAGGAAATAATGGATGAACTAGAAAACATAGATTTAAGTCCTGAACAAATAGAAAAAATATATGAAGTTTTAGAATCAATGGGAATCGATGTTAGTGGAGATATTCAGGATATTGAGGTTGAGGAAGAGGAATTAGATTTGTCAATTCCAGAGGGAATTGCAATTGATGATCCAGTTAGAATGTATCTAAAGGAAATTGGTAAAGTCCCACTTCTTTCACCAGATGAAGAAATTTCTTTAGCTCAGAGAATAGAAGAGGGAGATCAAATTGCAAAGAAAAAATTAGCGGAAGCAAATTTAAGACTTGTGGTTAGTATTGCAAAAAGATACGTTGGAAGAGGAATGCAATTCTTGGATTTAATACAAGAAGGTAATCTTGGACTTATAAAAGCAGTAGAAAAATTTGATTATAGAAAAGGGTATAAATTTAGTACTTATGCAACTTGGTGGATAAGGCAGGCAATTACAAGAGCTATAGCAGATCAGGCAAGGACAATAAGAATACCAGTTCACATGGTAGAAACTATAAATAAATTAATAAGAGTTTCAAGACAACTACTACAGGAACTTGGAAGAGAACCTCAGGCTGAAGAAATTGCAAAGATAATGGAAATGCCAGTTGATAAAGTTAGAGAAATAATGAAAATTGCACAGGAGCCAGTTTCTCTTGAAACACCAATAGGAGAAGAAGAAGATAGTCATCTTGGTGATTTTATACCCGATGATGATGCACCTGCACCAGCAGAAGCAGCAGCATTCACCATGTTAAAAGAACAACTTATAAATGTATTAGATACATTAACTCCTCGTGAAGAAAAAGTACTTAGATTAAGGTTTGGTCTTGATGATGGTAGAGCAAGGACACTTGAAGAGGTTGGTAAAGAATTTAATGTAACTAGAGAAAGAATTAGACAAATTGAAGCAAAGGCTTTAAGAAAATTGAGACATCCAAGTAGAAGTAAAAAACTAAAAGATTATCTTGATTAGAATATAGCAAATGGATATGTTAAATAACTTTAACATATCCATTTTTTTTATACTTGAAGGGGTAAAAACTATAGGGTATACTGTATTAGGTATTAAAATTATTAATATATTTGGGGATGAGAATAATATTATGTTGAATTATAATAAAAAAGAAAACAAAAAAATGACGAAAAAAACAATAATAATAACCTTTTCCATAATTGCTGTCGTTGTATTGTCTGCAGTTTTTATTATTAATAATAAAATGGCAATGGATAGTAAAAATAAAGCCAAAGCTTTAGAGGATGCCAGAATAAAGAAGGAAAAACTAAAGAAAATAATGGATAGAAGAGAAAGTTTGCTGCCAAAAGAAAATAAAGTTTTAACACCAGGAGAAGTGGCACCTTGGAATATAAAGAGAACTGATGGTAGAAAAGTAGCATATTTAACTTTTGATGATGGTCCGTCAACAAATACAATACAAATATTACAAATTTTAGATCAAAATAAAATAAAAGCTAACTTTTTTTTAATAGGATCAAATGCTGAAAAACATCCAGAGCTTGTAAAAAAAGAAGTTGAAGATGGGGAAGTTGTTGGAAATCATACTTATAGTCATCAATTAAACTACAAAGAGGGACCTGAAAACTTTGTTAAGGATTTAGATAGATGTGACGATATTTTAAAATCAATAATAGGGAAAAAATACGATTCAAAACTTGTTAGATTTCCAGGTGGATCTTTTGGACCAAGGTTGCAACCCTTTAGGGAAGAGGCAACAAAAGCAGGTTATAGATATCTGGATTGGAACGATGAAACTGGAGATGCAGACAGTAATAATCCGCCAGTACCAGTGCTTTTAAATAACATAAAAAAATATACACAAGGTAAAAATGTTGTAGTGATATTAATGCATGATACTAAAGTGAAGACAAATACTGTACAAGCGTTGCCACAAGTAATAGAATATTTAAAATCACAAAATTTTAATTTTGAAACAATACAATAATTAAACTAAAGTAAAGTTCAACTAACAAAAAGTTGAGCTTTAGCTTTTTGTGGATTGTTATAAAAAGCTCTATTTAGCTATTAATTATTTATCAGATTTGCTATAATGAATTTGTTAGAAGGTGAGAATGTGAAAAGATTTAAACCAATGAAGAGGATAAATGGAAGTATATTTATAATATTATTGACTTTAATAGCGGATGTTTTGGTTATAATAACCTCAGTATTTGCAAATGATTATGTATTAAATTTATTCTTAAGGATGTTTTTAGTTATATTTAATATATATCAACTTTATTATATTTTACAATTTGCAACTTTAAACTATGAAATTGGAGAAGAGATGCTGAAAATAACCAGCATGTTTGGATTAAAACAGATTAAAATCTTGCTTTGTGATTTGGATAGGTATACCAAAAAAAGCGGAGACATTAATGCTATAAAACTTAGTGGTTATGGTGTTAAGAGATTTGCTGTAGGAAGATGTGTTTTCAGTAACATTGGAGTAGTAAATATGAATGTAACTTGGAATGAAAACATATTTTATATAAAAACAGGAAATGAAGTTTACGGAATTTCACCTAAGGATTATTCGGAATTTGAGAATGAGCTTAAAAAGTTTGGAATTAAAAATGATGAAATAGTGGTAGAAAATAAAAAAGTACAAAAATTATATAAAGACAATTATTTTAGAATACCATTTTTTTTAGTAAGTATATTTATAATAATCTTTTTAGTTAGGCCAATATATTTATATTATGGAGGTTTTATTCCAAAGTCTATGCCGCTATCATTTAATGTTAAATTTCAGCCAACAGTTATGGGCACAAGTAGAGATTTTGTATTTAAACAAATTGAATATGGTCTTCTGAATATGGCATTATTTTTCTGTATGTATTACGCAGCACATTTAAATGCAAAATATTATAAAAAGTCTGCGTATAAATACATCTATTTTTCTTTGGCTATAATAATAATATTTTTAATTATTCAGCAAAAAATACTAATGAAATTTTTATAAAGGAGAACATAATGGACATAAGTGACAGACTAAAGTGTATAGCAAATATGGTAGATAAGTGTGACAGTATAGCTGACATAGGCACCGATCATGCATATTTACCTATTTATTTAATAAAAAATAAAATCTGCACAAAAGCTATAGCTTCAGATATAAATAAAGGACCGGTTAAGAAGGCAAAATTAAATATTACAATGGAGAATGAGGACAAAGCTATTGAATGTAGGCTTGGCCCTGGACTTACTACAATTGTTCCTAATGAAGTTAATGCAGCGGTTATAGCTGGAATGGGCGGTAATTTGATAAGGGATATAATAGAGGACAGCATGGAAGTTTTTAAAAGTTTAAATTATTTAGTATTGCAGCCTGTTCAAAATCCAGAGGTGCTTAGAAAATACATAAATGAAAAAGGATATGAAATAATAGACGAAGATTTATGTAGAGATGAAAACAAATATTATGAATTAATAAAAATAAGATATTCTAACAAGGTAAAGCACTTAGATAACATATATTGTGAGATAAGTAAGGTATTATTGGAAAAAAAACATCCACTTGTTAAAGAATACATCTTTTTTAAAATCGAAAAGTATGATAAAATATTTAATAACATAAAAGACGATGGTGACATGGCAAAAATAAGGAAAAATAATCTAAATCAAAAGATTGTAAAACTTAAGGAGATGCTAGGATGGCTTTAATGGTAAAAGACTTATGCTCTATTATTGAAAAGTTAACTCCCAAAATATTAAGTGAAGATTTTGATAATGTAGGGCTTATGGTTGGAAATTTAGATCAAAAAGTAAGTTCAATTTTGGTTGCATTAGATTGCACACTTGAAGTTATAAATGAAGCTAAAGAAAACAATTGTAATTTTATATTTACACATCATCCATTACTTTTTAATAAGCCATCATCAATTACAACTGAAACTTTACAAGGTAAAAAAATCATTGAACTTATAAAAAATGATATAAGTTTATATTCTAGCCATACCAATTTGGATTCATTAAATGGAGGACTTTGTGACATTTTAATAACATCATTAGGATTTCCTAAAGGGGAAGTAATTGAAAAATCCGTAGTAAAAGGTTTTGATGATGGAAAAAGTGGCATAGGAAGAATTGTAAAACTCAATGAAGAAAAAACATTAAAAGTTATTATTTCAGAGGTGAAAAACAAACTTAAAATCAGTAAATTAAGATATATTGGAGACGAAAACATGCCGGTAAACACTGTGGCAGTAGTAAATGGAAGTGGCACCGACTTTCTTTCCCTATGCAAAGAACAAGGGGCAGATTGTGTAATAACAGGGGATGTGTCCTATCACTATGCAAGTGATTATAGAGAACAAAATTTAGCTATAATTGATGCTGGTCATTTTGCAACGGAGTGGACGCCATTTGTACAGTTTTCGAAAAAAATAGAAGTTGAGATAAATGCTTTAGGACAAAAAAATGATATAATTATATCAAGAAAAATATCAGATCCATACAAGACGAAGTAGAAATAGTGTAAATACTATTTCTACTTCGTTTTGTTTATATAGATAAATAATTTTACCCAAAAGCCTTTGCACAAAAGTTCATTTGTTGTAAATTTAAGGAGGAAGTTAATATGGATAATATGAAGTTGTTGTATGAACTACAGAGTTGCTATAACAGTATTGAAAAGAATAAAATGATAATAAAAGATGGATCACATTTATACCTACTAAAAAAGATGAAAAAGGAATTTGAAGAGTGTAAAAATGCTTACAATGAAAAGATAAAAGCGCTTAAGGACTTAAAACATGAATATACATCTATTAGCATGAAACTTAAAGAATTAAAAGCTAAAATAGATGAAGATGAATATGACTTATATAATAAATTTTCAAATGACATGAAGTCAATTAATATACAACAAAACAAAATAAAAAACAACAAGGATAAGTTAAGATTAGTTGAAGATAATGCCATTGAACTTTTAGACAAAGAAGAAAAACTAAAGCTAGATATAGAAAATTTGAAAATGGAACTAATAAATGTAAAAAATAACTTTTATATTTACAAAAAAGATACCAGTGAAAAAATTGAAGGTGCAAAATCAAATCTTGCAGAAGCAAATAAAAAAATAGAAGAATTAAAAAATATAATACCAAAGGAATATATAGATGTATTTTATTCTAAATATGAAGAAAAGAAAGAAGCAGTAGTAAAATTAAGTAATGGTATCTGTGGTGGATGTAAAATGAAGGTGTCTGCAGTTACACTAGATGGATTTATAAAAAAAGACAAGCTGGTATATTGTGACAATTGTGGACGAATATTAGTACAAGATGAAGACAAAGCCTCGAAGAAAGCTTTAAAAAAAGCAAAATAACAATTGATTTTTAATAAATATTATGATATTATTGTTCTTGCGAGTAAACCAGACAATCGCTGCTGCTTTTGCAGGAGAGGAAAGTCCGAGCTCCATAGGGCAGGGTGCCGGGTAACTCCCGGTGGAGGCGACTCTAAGGAAAGTGCAACAGAGATATACCGCTAAAGGTAGTTTTTAACTATACTAGCAAGGATGGAAAGGCGAGGTAAGAGCTCACCAGCGCAATGGCGACTTTGCGGCTATGTAAACCCCATCTGGAGCAAGATCGAATAGGAAGACATAATGGAATTGCCCGTTCCGTCTTCGGGTGAATCGCTTGAGCCTATATGGTAACATTAGGCCTAGATAGATGATTGTCAAATACAGAACTCGGCTTACAGGCGTGCTCGCGCCATTGAAAACACTAGGTTTATAACTTAGTGTTTTTTTATTATTAAAAAATATCTATATTGAATTTAAAATGTTAAAAAATAATTAATAAAATTTGTATATGAATCATGTTGTTTTGATGATACAATACATTAAAATAACAAATGATACAAGGGGTGAAAATAATTGAATGAAAAAGAAGATCTAGTAAAAAAAATATTAGATAATGATCAAGATTTAAAAGCCTGTAATATTGATGAGAATCTGATACATGAACTTATTAGTGGGAAGGTTTCTAAGAATATTAATGAGACACAGGACGAAACTTTGACAGTAGGGCAAAGGACTGCTGATAAGATAGCTGCTTTTGGAGGGAGCTGGCCCTTCATAATAATTTTTGGCGTAATACTATTCGGTTGGATTGTACTTAATACAGTTATCTTAATGAAAAAAGCATTTGATCCGTATCCTTTTGTATTTTTGAACTTAGTGTTATCATGTCTCGCAGCGGTACAAGCACCTGTAATTATGATGGCACAAAATCGTCAAACTGAAAAGGATAGGCTAACTGCGGCTAATGATTACCTTGTTAATTTAAAATCTGAAATAATAATAGAAGACTTGCATAAAAAGATTGATGTGTTAATGTATCAAAATGAAGAAAATAAGAAGATGCAAGAAAACCTGCTAAAAACAATAGAAGAATTGAAAAAATAAGAAAATATGGTAAGCAAATTTTACCTTTGCGCAAAATTATAAATAAAGCCAAAGTACATAGCATAAACTTATATAAACAATAAGGGAGTTTACTATGAGAGACGGAGATATATGTTTAGATAAG
The DNA here is from genome assembly GCF_900176305.1 of Clostridium acidisoli DSM 12555. Taxonomy (GTDB): domain Bacteria; phylum Bacillota; class Clostridia; order Clostridiales; family Clostridiaceae; genus Clostridium_I; species Clostridium_I acidisoli. Next base: position 679,509 of record NZ_FWXH01000002.1, on the reverse strand, counting down.
GGTAAAGACTGGATAAGTAAAGCAATTGAGGATTTTGAACATAGCGGATATTCACACGCCACGGTTTATATAGACGGGCAACTAATGGAGGCGTATGGATTTAAACTTACAGGCTATACAAGCATAGATAAGTACAAGGGAGAACTTGATATCTTTACATGTGACATTTTGACGGATGAAAATAGGAAGAACATAAAACAATTTTTGGATAAGCAGATAGGAACACATTATGATTATTTACTATTGTTTGTTGAAGCTATTAGGTATTTGCTGCATATAACTTTGTATTATAAGGAGCCTTTTCATAGTCATATATGTTCAACACTAGCAGCAGATGCGTATAAAAGTGTTGGAGTAGATATTTGCCCAGGTATAAAGTATCCAAGTCCAGGAGATATAGCAAATTCAAAATTATTAAGAAAAATAGGTAGTATCTAATGTAAATTGAAACATAATAAGAAATGATTCTTGTAGCTATGCTAAAAGAATCATTTCTTCAGGTTACTTTAATTAAAGGTACAATTGTCAGTAGCTGAAAATAACCTGAACTTTAGCAGAAATTTTAATTCCTTCAGGAGACAAATCAGCTATTGAATGGGAGGCTTTGTTTAAGAATTTCGCTATATTACAATTTATATCATAACTTTGCTCATGTATACTTTGAGGAATGTCGTTAATAGTTACACCAATAGTTTTGGCAATGATATTTGCTTTTGATTTAGCGTCATTAATTGATGCAACTAAAGCTTTATTATAATATGATGAATAATCTTCTATTGTCATGACGCCTATGTCAGGATCTACTAAAATATTTGACATACCAATTACTGTAATGACATTACCTTTTGAGGACTCACCGTTGTAATTTTTTTTGTGGTTATTATAGTATGGATTTCTGTATCCTTCAGAATAAGGCATAGTTCTCATCCCTTTAAAAATTTTAAAACTATAATTTATAATATGTCAGTAAGTCTAAATTGATGTAATATTTATCTAAATTATTTTGCTTTTAAAAGATCATCTGAAATAAAATTTTTTACGTATAAATTCTTCTCTTCTTTAAGATCAAGAAGTTTACCATTATGTAATAAAAGTGGATTTGATAAATCATCTATATCTACTTTTATTATCTTACAAGAACTACCGTCATTTAACATCACATCTTCTCCAGCACAATAATTAATAACATGATTTAAGAACATATTGCAGTAGGTTGTATCAAGTTTTGTTAAACTATCATCGTGAATAATTTTTAAAGCTTCAAAAGGGCTAGAAACTTTCTTTGAATAATTGTTAGATACAATATTGTCAAATAAATCGGCAATTGCGATTACCTTTGAAAATTTGTGAATTTTATTTCCAGATATTCCAAGAGGATAACCAGAACCGTCCATTCTTTCATGATGCATCAGCACGCCCAAACTTACAGATGTATCTAAATAAGGGATACTTTTTATAAAATCATATCCTTTAATTGGATGGGATCTTAGAATTTTATTTTCATTATAAGTAAGGGGTTCCTTCTTATTTAAAATATTACTGCCCATTTTGAGTTTACCATAATCATGTAACATGGCTGAATAAGTGAGAAGATTTATTTCAGTTTCATTAAAACCTAGCCATTTTCCTAATATAAAACTAATGGCAGATACATTTACACTGTGTCTGTAAATATCATGATCAGCACAATTGTAAAAGATCATATCTCTAACTACAGTTTTTGTAGTTACAAATTCGTCTTGTATCTTTTTTGAAAAGGATCTAAGTTCGTCTATTCCATTAACTTTTATATTGTTAATTGTACTGAATATGTGTTCAAGGTTTGAAGAAAATTCAGTGAAGGCAGTTTCAAGACTTTCTAAAGTTGCCATCTTAAAAGATATATCCTCTTTGGAATCATTTTCGAAATAAATTTCAACTTTGTCCACAATATAATTTTGTTTAAGAATTTTTATGGTACCTTCCGTTATAGGGGAATTTTTAGCTAGTAATAATCTGCCTTGAAAGTTTATATCGCTTGTTATTATCATTCCAACTTCCAATTTATCTATTGGCATAAATTTCTTATCTAATAACATATTGTTCACCTCATATTAAGTAATATATATACATTATCGTATTATAAATTTATTTCTAAATAGATTTACCTTGGAATCAATACAATATTAAATGGATTTTTAAAATAAATTCAAATTTTAAATGAAAAACATTTTAAATTTCTTATAAAATATTTAGTAACAATAAGGATGAATTTGAAATACACTATTATAATGAAGGAACAAAAGGAGAGATATATTAATGAGGGGAATTGATGTTTTTTCAGGCCAAGGGGATATAAATTTTCAAAAAGTTAAGGATGCAGGAATAGAGATTATATATATTAAAGCAACAGAAGGTTTAACGTATATTAATCCGAGACTTAAAAGTTATTATTCTGGAGCCAAAAATGTTGGATTAAAAATTGGATTTTATCACTGGTTAAAGGCCAATAATCCATATGCTGAAGCACAACATTTTCTTAGCACTCTATCAAATTTTAATGCTGATTGTAAATATGTTATAGATGTTGAAGATACCGTATTTAAATATCATGTAGAGGATGTTAGCATAAGAACGAGACAAATATGTGATTACATTAAAGGTGTTGGGAAGGATCCAGCTATATATGCAAGTAAAAATTTTTATATGGAAAATTTAAATGATATGGCAAAGGTATATCCTTTATGGGTAGCAGATTACGGAGTAACAAGTCCTAATATAACAAATATTGGCTGGCAATATTCAGATTCAGGCCAAATTAATGGTATAAATACAGCGGTTGATTTAAGTGAATTTTCACAAGGTATTTTTATAGGAAACACATCAAACACTCCAGTTCAAAATATAACACCTTCACCTGATTCAAACTGGTGGAATGGTTATAATAAAATTAGAACAGCATCACTTCAAACACTATTAAATGGACTTGGATTAAGGGATGAAAATGGTAATAAACTTATTGTTGATGGAAAAGCAGGAAGTCATACACTAAAAGCAGCAGAAAAATTACCAATTGCTAAAATTAAGGGCTATCACAATGATGCCTACACTGACTGGTTAGAAGTTCAGCTTGGACAGAGGCCAGATCACTATTATGCAGCAATTATGGATAGTATAGTTAGAAACTTTCAAAAAACACACAATTTAACCGTAGATGGAGAAGTAGGTTTACAAACTTTAAAGGAAATATTAAAACAACCTTAAAAATTTTACTATGAAAAGGGAGGGATCTACTATGACAAATATAGCATTAACAATTGGTATATTAGGGGCTATTATTGGTATCTTGGGTATGGGAATAGGACTTATACCATATTTTAAAAGTAAAGGCATTGACGTTGGGGCTACACTTTCAAAGATAGAGACAGCACTAGATGATGCTTATAAGATATTAGACGTCACTAAACCGCTTATTCCAAAAGATGTGGCAACTGTTCTAGAAATTATTGAGAAGTGGTCAAAAATTGCAGTGGGAAATGCTGAACAGCTATATCATTCAGGTGATATAGAAAAGTCAGAAAGGGCTAAAATTGCTGAAAATGTTGTTTTAAATATTTTGAAAGAGATGAATATAACAATTGATGATAACAAGAGAGCTTTAATTGATGCTAATATTAAAAATGCAGTAAATGATTTAGGTCATGCAAAGCCTACAGATGCAGAGAAAACAACAAGATTACAAGAAATGCAGTCACAAGTTGTTCAATTAACGCAGCAAAATGCAATACTTAAACAAACTATCGCTAACATACAAAGTACTGCTAGAACTGTTTAATAGGTATATAAGTAAGTTTAAAAAGTATGTTTTCTATTAAATATAAATCTATGATATAATTTAACTTATAGCAATATTTATTATAAGCGGTAAAGAGAGGAAGTTTTAAGATGAACATAAGTGATGAAGAATTTTTTTCTTCTATTAAAGTAGCATTTGACGTATTACCAGCATTGTTCACAACAGATGTAACACTTACTATTACAAACAAAGAAAAATTCTTATTAGTTAAACAAGCAAAAACCTTTAATTTAAGTATTCAAGAGGAACTTCCAATAATAGAGGGAGGGGTTTCGGAACAAGCCATAAAAACAAGGGAAAAACACTCAAAACGTTATGAAAAAGAGACATTTGGTTTTCCAATTATAGCTTGTGCAGTGCCACTCATCAATCCAAGCACTAATAATGTAGTAGGAACAATAACATATGGTGTTTCTTTAGAAAAAGAAAACTCAATTTTAGAAATGGCAAATAACCTACAAGAATTTTCTGAAACACTAGTGGACTCATCTAAATCTTTAGCAGGGTCAACTGAAAAATTATCAAGCAATACTGAAAATGTCAACAATATGGTAAATGAAACTAAAATAGGAATTGTAAATATGGATGAAATAATTGGGTATATAAATAGTGTTGCAAATACTACAAATATGCTAGGACTTAATGCATCAATTGAGGCTGCAAGAGCTGGAGAGCATGGAAGAGGTTTTTCTGTTGTAGCTGAAGAAATAAGAAAACTTGCTACAAGTAGTAAAGAATCTACAATTAAAATAAATGAAACATTAGGGAAAATTAAAGAAAACATAAATGGTATTGTAGAAAGCTTGAATGAATTTTCAACTACAAGTGATGAGCAATTAATGCAAGTTAAAAATATATCTGAGAAAAGCAGCAAGCTAGGAGCATTATCAACAGAATTATTGAAATTAGCAGATATGGAAAATTAATAATAAAAAAGGAGAGAACTTTAAAAAGTGGCTCTCTTTTTTTATGTATTGACAGTAAAAAATCGTTGACTTTTAATATTTTAAGTGATAGAATTCGCTTTGTAGTTTATTTGAATAATACATCCGTATAATCTCAATAATTGGTTTGAGAGTTTCTACCAAGGTACCGTAAAATCTTGACTATGGGTGAATCAGAATAGATATATTTTATTTCCTAAACATAAGATATATTCCGTTGAGATTTGCTTATATGTGAAGCGGAAATTTTATTAAGGGGGAAGAAGTTTTGAATTCAACACAAAACAATCAAAATTCATTTTTGGAATCATATTTTAGATTATCAGAAAACAATACTACTGTAAAAACTGAAATTATAGCTGGATTTACGACATTTATAGCAATGTCATATATTATATTTGTAAATCCAAGTGTATTGAAGATTACAGGCATGGATCCAAATGGCGTTTTTGTTGCTACATGTATAGCATCAGCAGTTGGTACTCTTATTATGGCATTGTATGCTAACTTACCATTTGCACAGGCACCAGGTATGGGACTTAATGCATTCTTTACATATACAGTAGTTCTTACAATGCATTACACTTGGCAGGAGGCATTAGCAGCAGTTTTCATCTCAGGAGTTCTGTTTATTATTATAACGTTGACTTCTATAAGAGAGAAAATAGTTGATGCACTTCCAACTACATTAAAACTTGCAATATCAGCTGGTATCGGTTTGTTTATAGCAATTATCGGTTTAAAAGACGGCGGAGTTGTAGTTGCAAATCCTGACACATTAGTTTCTTTTGGAAAGTTAATTGAGCCAGGTCCAGCATTAACATTAATCGGACTTTTAATTACAGCAATACTAATGGCTAGAAAAGTAAAAGGTTCTATATTAATAGGTATATTAGTCACTACAATAATTGGAATACCAATGAAGGTTACTCAGCCAACAGCTTTAAGTAAACTAGTAAGTGCACCACCAAGCATATCATCAACATTCCTTAAAATGAACTTTTCAGGATTACTTGATGCAAAAGGTGGCATTGGAATTGCTATAACAAGTTTAGTTATGGTAGTAATAACAATTTGTTTAGTTGATTTATTTGATACTCTTGGAACATTAGTTGGAACTGCAGAAAAAGCAAACATGCTTGATGAAAATGGCAGAGTTAAAAACATGTCAAAAGCATTAATATGTGACGCTGTTGCAACAACTGCTGGTTCTATATTCGGAACAAGTACAGTTGTAACTTACGTTGAATCAACTGCAGGAGTTGCTGAAGGTGGTAGAACAGGTTTAACATCATTAGTAACAGGATTACTATTTATAGTTGCTTTGTTCTTCTCAGGTCTTGTTGGAATGGTTCCATCACAAGCTACTGCACCAGCACTTATAATCGTTGGAGTTCTAATGATTTCATCAGTAACAAAGATTAATTTCAGTGATTTCACTGAAGCATTCCCAGCTTTCTTAACAATAGTTATGATGCCATTTACTTATAGTATTTCAAATGGTATTGCAACTGGATTAATAGCATATCCAATAATGAAACTTGTTACAGGAAGACGTAAAGAGGTTCATCCACTTGTTTACGTATTAGCAGTAATATTTATTATAAGATTTGCATTACTTCCACAGTAATTAAATATTAGGCTACTTCAAATGATTAAGTTTGTTTGAAGTAGCTTTTATTTTTTTATTCATTTTCTATTAAATCTGTAATAGAAGCACCAGGTGCTACAATAGGGAATACCTTATCGTTAGGACATATATCACATTCAACTATAATTGGTTCGTTTAATGATAATGCAAGCTTTAAGGTGTCTTCAATGTCTTCATTTTTAGTTATTCTCATGGACTTTATTCCATAGGCTTCTCCAAGTTTTACAAAGTCAACCTCAGGACCAAATTCAGAGCTTGAGAAGTTTCCTTCATAAAACATATCCTGCCATTGATGAACCATTCCAAGAACATGATTATTTAATACAAGCTGCACAAGTGGTAATTTATATTTTGATACGGTGGCAAGTTCTATGGAATTCATTTTAAAACTACCATCTCCAGCAATATTAATTACTTTTTTGTTTTTGTTACCTATAGCAACTCCTATAGCTGAACTTAGACCGTAGCCCATTGTTCCAAGACCGCCTGAAGTTATGAAGGTTCTGGGATTATTATATGTGAAAAATTGAGCAGCCCAGATTTGATTTTGACCAACTTCCGTAGTTATTATGCAGTCTCCTTTTGTTAAATCATAAAGCTTATTTAATACAAGTTGAGGATTTAAAGTGCTGGCATCAAGATATTTAAGAGGATGAGCCTCTTTAAAGCTTAAAATTTTATTAACCCACTCTACATGATTTTTTTCAGAAACTAAAGCAGTAAGGCAAGATAATACCTCTTTAACATCACCACATATAGAGACATCCTCAGGTAAATTCTTGTTGAACTCAGAAGGATCAATGTCTATGTGAATTATTTTTGCGTTAGGGGCAAAACTGTTGATTTTGCTCGTAACTCTATCGCTAAAACGGGCACCAATTGCAATTAAAAGGTCGCATTCTGAAATAGCATGATTAGAGGCATAAGTGCCATGCATACCTACCATTCCGGTATATAACTCATCATTTCCAGGAAAGGATCCAATCCCCATAAGTGAACAGGCTACAGGACATTGTATTTTCTTTGAAAATGAGTATAATTCGTCAGCTGCATTTGATATATTTACTCCGCCACCAGCAAATATCATTGGTTTCTTCGACTGAAGGATTAAATTGATAGCCTCATTTAAGTTTGAGGTGCATTTTTTATGAGTGAATTTTTCAGCCTTTTTAAAAGTATATTCAATTTCAGCGTTTTGTATGTCTTTTGGTATATCTACAAGTACAGGACCAGGTCTGCCACTTGTAGCTGTCCTAAAGGCTTTTCGGATAGTATCTGCAAGATTTTCTGGTTCCTTTACAATATAATTTTCTTTTGTTATAGAAGCTGTAATACTAGTTATATTAACTTCTTGAAAAGATGATTTTCCAATGAAAGGTTGTGCAACTTGACCTGTAAAAACAACCATTGGAACTGAATCCATGTAAGCAGTAGCAATGCCGGTAACGGCATTAGTAGCTCCAGGACCTGAAGTTGTTATAACTACGCCAACTTTTCCTGTAGTTCTTGCATAACCGTCAGCAGCGTGAGTAGCTCCTTGTTCATGAGCTGTAAGTATATGTCTTATTCCATTTTCACTATAAAGTGCATCATATATTGGCAATACGGCCCCACCTGGATAACCAAAAATGATGTCAACATCTTGTTCTTTTAAACATTCTAATAAAACTTTTGCTCCTGTTAATTTCAATTTAATAGCCCCCTCAATAATTAAAATATAAAATATAAACCTTAAAAAAAGGTAAAAAAATAGACAGCTAGCCCTGGGGCGAGTGTCATGATCTTCGCGGTACCACCCAAATTTATTACTCGTGTTTGTAACGGTATTAACCGGCGAGACTTACTATTAGTTCAGTCTGCAGCTTAAGAGTGATTATAAATATACGATTATCTATGGGTTTTCAGCTTTTACCCAATTCTCTTTTAGATATCTTTTTATATTTAAGGTCTCTTTCATCGCTTTTTTGAAAATAGAAAAACAGCCTTCCTGCCTGGGGCGAGGAGACTGTTTCGCGGTACCACCCAAATTTATATCTTAATTAATATTAACGGCTATGCCGGCACAGCTTACTATTAATTTCAGCCTGCAACTCCAGAGTGAGTTTCGGTATACAATTATCCGCAGGTTTTCAGCTACCCCCGCTCTCTTTAGGACATTTTTTTATACTTACTTTTCTCTTTCAACGTTTTTAAACATTCAATATTTGTATCTAAATATACTATGCTGAAGGTAAATAGTCAACGAAATTCATGCAAAAAAATATTAATTATACTTTTATAGATTAAACATAGGATAAATTAATAGATTTTAATTTTAATCATGTATATATTGACAAATCATTAATAATCAAAAAAAAGTCCGTCGTAGGTTGACAATTGTTTTTATTGGTGTTACGATTTTTGAAAAGTTATCAAAAAATTTCAGCTTTTGAAATTCATAAGATGTGTTCAAAAATGCATTAGCAAATTTAAAGTTGTAAAATACTTTTTCTTTGGGGTAAAGGTTTGTGTTTATGATTTTTAATAGCAATAACTTTAAATAAATATTAGGGGGCTTTTAATATGGCAAAGGTTTATTATGAACATGATTGTGATCTAGGAGTTTTAAGAGGCAAAAAGGTAGCAATAATTGGGTACGGTAGTCAAGGACATGCACATGCACTTAACTTACATGAAAGTGGAGTTGACGTAGTTGTTGGTCTTTATGAAGGTAGTAAATCCTGGGCAAAGGCAGAGGCAGCCGGCCTAAAAGTTACAACATCAGCAGAAGCTGCAAAGGCAGCAGATATAATCATGATTCTTATCAACGATGAAAAACAAGCAAAACTTTACAAAGAATCTATCGAGCCAAATCTAACAGCTGGTAAGGCATTGGTATTTGCTCATGGATTTGCAATTCACTTTGGTCAGATTGTACCACCAAAGGATGTAGATGTATTCTTAATTGCACCAAAAGGACCTGGACATACAGTAAGAAGTCAGTTCCAGGAAGGTAAAGGAGTTCCTTGTTTAATAGGAATTCATCAAGATGCCACAGGAAAAGCAAAGGACGTTGCACTTGCATATGCACTTGGAATTGGTGGAGCAAGAGCTGGAGTTATCGAAACATCCTTCAAAGAAGAGACAGAAACAGATTTATTTGGTGAGCAAGCAGTATTATGTGGTGGTATAACTGCACTTATAAGAGCAGGTTTTGAAACACTAGTAGAAGCTGGATATCAACCAGAAATGGCATATTTTGAGTGTTGTCATGAAATGAAACTTATAGTTGATTTAATAAATCAAGGTGGACTTAACATGATGAGATATTCTATAAGTGATACTGCTGAGTACGGTGACTACATAACTGGTGAAAAAATTGTTACAGATGAAACTAAAAAGGCAATGAAAGGTGTATTAAAGGACATCCAAGATGGAATATTTGCAAAAAATTGGCTTCTTGAAAATCAAGTTGGAAGACCTTATTTCAATGCAAAGAAGAACAGAGAAAAAGATCAGCAACTTGAAACAGTTGGTGCAGAACTTAGAAAGATGATGTCTTGGAACAATAAATAATATACCAAAGTTAAAACCAAGTTTATTTTAAACTTGGTTTTCTAAATCATATTAATGTTAAAACAAATCTAAAACTTATACAGATGTCTTTCTATATTGATACAGAAGACATATATATGGCTTTCTAAAAGAAAAATCTATCTATAAAATAGTTAAAACAGAATCAAAAAATAAATAAATGGTGGAATAAGGCTTATGAGAAAAGTGAACATTTTTGATAGTACACTAAGGGATGGGTCTCAAGCACAAGGTATTTCTTTTAGTGTAGCAGATAAAATAAAAATCGTAAAAAAGCTAGATGAACTAGGAATAAGCTATATAGAAGCAGGAAATCCTAGTTCCAATCCTAAAGATAGAGAGTTTTTCAAAAAAGTAAAGGAAATAAAGCTAAAAAATTCTAAGTTATGTGCTTTTGGAAGTACACGAAAACCACATTGCAAGGCTGAAAGTGATACAAATCTTCAAATACTTACAGATTCAGCAGTAGATGTTTTTTGTATTTTCGGCAAAGCATGGGATTTTCATGTAACAGATATAATTAAAACGACTTTAGAAGAAAATTTAAGCATGATATATGACAGTATAAAATTTTTAAAACAGAAAAATAAAGAGGTTATTTTTGATGCTGAACATTTTTTTGATGGATATAAAGGAAATAAAGAGTATGCAATAAAGATTTTAATGACGGCTAAAGATGCCGGTGCAGATTCACTTGTTCTTTGTGATACAAATGGTGGCACAATGCCTTTTGAAATAGAAGAAATTATACGTGAATTAGTAATTGATTATGGTTTTAAAAATTTAGGAATTCATTGTCATAATGACTCTGGAAATGCTGTAGCAAACTCAATTTTAGCCGTTAAATATGGGGTTAACCAGGTTCAAGGTACAATAACAGGTTTTGGAGAAAGATGTGGAAATGCAAATTTAAGCACTATAATTGCAGATTTACAAATGAAAATGGGTTATAATGTAATTAATGAAAAAAATATGGAACAATTAACAGCAGTTTATAGATATATATGTGAGGTAAGCAATGTAATTCCAAATGAAAAAGAACCTTATGTGGGAAGCTATGCATTTGCACATAAAGGCGGAATGCATATTGATGCAGTATATAAAAATCCGCACTCTTTTGAACATATTGCTCCTGAGACAGTTGGAAATGAAAGAAAAATTTTAATGTCAGAGGTTTCGGGCAGAAGCACAGTAATGTCAATTATAAATTCAGTAAATCCAGATATAAAAAAAGACTCAAAAGAAGCAAAAAAAATTATTGAAAGATTAAAAGAACTTGAATATGATGGTTATCAATTTGAAGGTGCTGAGGGAAGTTTTGAACTTCTAGTAAGAAAAGAATTGGGACTTTTTAAGCCATCTTTTAAGCTTATAGAATATAAGGTTATGATTGATAAGCCAAGCACTACAGAAAAAAGTGCAACGGTAGCTATGAAAATAAAAGTAAATGATACTGTAGAAGTAACTGCCGCAGATGGATATGGGCCTGTTAATGCTTTAGATATAGCACTTAGAAAAGCGCTTGGTGTTTTTTATAAGTCTGTTTCAACTATGTATTTAACTGATTATAAAGTTAGGGTTATAGGTGGAGATAAAGCAACTTCGGCAAAGGTTAGAGTTATTATTGAATCTACAGATGGAGAAAGAACCTGGACAACGATAGGAGTATCCTACGATATTATAGAAGCAAGCTGGGAAGCACTAGTTGATTCAGTTGAATACAATCTTTTAAAGTGTAATAAGGAGGAATTTAAAAATGAGTAAGAAAGCTATGACCATGACGCAAAAAATATTAGCAGCACATGCAGGACTTGATTATGTTGAAGCAGGACAATTAATAACAGGTAATTTGGATTTGGTTTTAGGAAACGATGTTACAACTCCAGTGGCAGTTAAGGAATTTAGAAAATTGGAATTAACAAAGGTTTTTGATAAAAATAAAATTGCCATAGTTCCAGATCATTTTACTCCTAACAAGGATATAAAATCTGCAGAACATTGTAAACTTATAAGAGAATTTGCAAGAGAAATGGAAATCGTAAATTATTTTGAAGTTGGACAAATGGGAATTGAGCATGCTCTTATACCAGAAAAGGGCCTTGCTATTCCGGGTGATGTAATTATTGGTGCAGACTCCCACACATGTACTTATGGAGCCCTAGGAGCATTTTCAACTGGCGTTGGAAGTACAGATATGGCAGTTGGAATGGCAACAGGTAAAGCATGGTTTAAAGTTCCAGAGGCAATTAAATTTAATCTTAAAGGAAAATTTAATAAATGGGTTAGTGGTAAAGACCTAATACTTCACATCATAGGAATGATAGGTGTTGACGGAGCACTTTATAAATCAATGGAGTTTACTGGTGAAGGCGTTAAAAACTTATCTATTGATGATAGATTTACTATTGCTAATATGGCAATAGAAGCTGGAGCTAAAAATGGAATATTTCCTGTAGATGATATAACTTTAGAATACGTTAAGGGAAGAACACAAAGAGAACCTAAAGTATTTAAAGCAGATGAGGATGCAGAATATTCAAAGGTATATGAAATAAATTTAGAGGATATTAAACCAACTGTTTCTTTCCCACACTTACCAGATAACACAAGGACAATAGATAAAGTAGGGGAAGTAAAAATTGATCAAGTTGTAATTGGTTCTTGTACAAATGGAAGAATGGATGATTTAAGAATTGCAGCTTCAATTTTAAAAGGTAAAAAAGTTCATAGAGACTTAAGAGTAATAATTTTACCTGGAACTCAAAATATATATTTAGAAGCTATGGAAGAAGGTCTTGCAAAAATATTTGTAGAAGCAGGTGCAGTATTTAGTACGCCTACCTGTGGACCGTGTCTTGGAGGACATATGGGAATCCTTGCAAAGGGTGAAAGAGCTGTTTCAACTACAAACAGAAACTTTGTAGGCAGAATGGGACATCCTGAAAGCGAAGTATACTTAGCAAGTCCTGCAGTAGCAGCAGCATCAGCTATAGCTGGAAAAATAGTTTCACCAGAGGAGGTTTAAAAAATGAAGGCAAATGGAAAAGTTTTAAGATATGGAGATAATATAGATACTGATGTTATAATACCAGCAAGATATTTAAATTCTTCTGACCCACAGGAATTAGCAAAGCACTGCATGGAAGATTTAGACGTAAACTTTCTTGAAAAACTAGATAAAGGTGATATTGTTGTTGCAGATAAAAACTTTGGTTGTGGTTCCTCAAGGGAACATGCACCAATAGCAATAAAAGCAGCGGGAGTATCCTGTGTAATTGCCAAAAGTTTTGCAAGAATATTTTATAGAAACGCAATAAATATAGGCTTTCCTATACTTGAATGTGAAGAAGCAGTTAATGATGCTAAAGATGGACATAAGCTTGAAGTAGATTTTACTACAGGAATAATAAAAAACATTACACTTCAAAAAGAATATAAATCACAACCATTTCCAGCTTTTATGATAAAGATAATGGAAAATGAAGGACTAATAAACTGTGTTGAAAAAGGGCTATTTTAATTAATTAAATACATTAGGGGGCTTAACAATAATGAAAGATTATAAAATTGCAGTAATTCCTGGAGATGGAATTGGAGTTGATATAACAAGAGAAGCACTAAAGGTAATGAATAAAGTGGCAGAAAAATATTCGGTGAAACTTAATTTTACTGAAGTAAAAGCAGGCGGAGTTGCAATTGATGCTTGCCAAAATCCACTTCCACAAGAGACACTTGACATATGTAAGGCAAGTGATGCAGTGCTTTTAGGAGCAGTAGGTGGACCCAAATGGGATAATCTAGAAGGAAGTAAAAGACCAGAAAAAGCTCTTCTTGGGTTAAGAGGCGGCCTTGGTCTTTATGCAAATTTAAGACCAGCTAAGGTTTATGATGTTTTAAAAACAGCATCTCCATTAAAAAATGAAATAATAGACGAAGGTGTTGACCTTTTAGTTGTAAGAGAATTAACTGGTGGAATATATTTTGGAGATAGAGGTAGATGTGAGGATAATGGAATTGCAGCTGCGTATGATACAGAGAGATATAATGTGGAAGAAATAAAAAAAATTGCTCACGTAGCATTTAAATCTGCTATGAAAAGAAGAAAAAAAGTTACATCTGTTGACAAAGCAAACATATTAGAATCTTCAAGACTTTGGAGAAGTGTAGTTGAAAAAGTAGCTAAGGAATACCCGGAAGTTGAATTAAACCATTTATACGTAGATAACACTGCAATGCAGTTAGTTAGGAAACCATCACAATTTGATGTTATATTAACAAGCAATATGTTTGGAGACATATTATCAGATGAAGCTTCAATGATAACAGGTTCTATAGGAATGCTTGCATCTTCAAGTGTTAGAGAAGATAGCTTTGGAATGTATGAACCAATTCACGGTTCGGCACCAGACATAGCTGGAAAAGACCTAGCAAATCCATTAGCACAGATTCTTTCAGCAGCAATGTTATTTGAATATTCACTTGATATGAGTGAAGCTGCAAGAGATATTGAAAATGCAGTTCAAAGAGTTCTTGACAAAGGATTCAGAACAGGAGATATTTATACAGAGGGTACTAAAAAAGTTGGTACTAAAGAAATGGGAAAATTAGTTCTTGATGAACTATAAAAGGAGGATTGTACAATGAAATCGGATGACTCAAGAAAAGGTCTTGAAAAAGCTCCTCATAGATCACTTTTTAAAGCCTTAGGATTTATAGAAGAAGAAATGGAAAGACCACTAATAGGTATTGCAAGTTCATATAGTGAAATAATACCTGGACATATGAACCTAGATAAAATTGTTGCTGCTGTAAAAGATGGAATCAGAATGGCTGGTGGTGTTCCAGTTGAATTTGGAACCATAGGTGTATGTGATGGAATATCCATGAATCATAAAGGAATGAGTTATTCCCTTCCATCAAGACAGATTATAGCAGATAGCGTAGAAATAGTTGCTAGTGCCCATGCGTTTGATGGAATAGTACTTGTACCAAACTGTGACAAAGTAGTGCCAGGGATGCTTATGGCAGCAGGTAGACTAGATATACCTGCTATAGTAGTAAGTGGTGGACCAATGCTTGCAGGTAATACAAATGGGAAAACAACCGATTTAAGTACAGTTTTTGAAGCAGTTGGAGCAGTTCAAGCAGGAAGGATGACACATGAGGAACTTTGTGACTTAGAAAATACTGCATGTCCAACTTGTGGATCTTGTTCTGGAATGTATACAGCAAATTCTATGAACTGTCTTTCAGAAGTACTTGGACTCGCACTTCCTGGTAATGGAACAATACCAGCAGTATATTCAGAGAGAATAAGACTTGCTAAAAAAACAGGTATGAAAATTGTTGAGCTTGTAAAAGAAGATATAAGACCATCTAAAATTTTAACTGAAGAAGCGTTCATGAACGCCATTACTGCAGACATGGCACTAGGTTGCTCTACAAATTCATTACTTCATCTGCCAGCTATTTCACATGAAGTTGAAGTTACAATTGACTTTGACAAAGTAAATGAAATAAGTGCTAGAACACCAAATCTTTGTAGACTTAGTCCAGCTGGGCATCATCACATTGAGGAGTTATATTTTGCCGGTGGAATTCCTGCACTGCTTAACACTTTAACTAAAAAGGACTTAATAAATAAAGACTGTTTAACTGTTACAGGCAAAACTGTATATGAAAATATTAAAGATGCAAAGGTTAGAAATAACGATGTAATAAGGGACATTGATAATCCTTATAGTGCCACAGGAGGACTTGTAGTTCTTAAAGGAACACTAGCACCAGAAGGAGCAGTTGTTAAAAAGGCAGCAGTTGCGCCAGAAATGATGAAACATAAAGGCCCAGCTAGAGTTTTTGAAAGTGAAGAATCAGTTTCAAAAGCTATACTTGGAAACGAGATAAATGATGGAGATGTAATAGTTATAAGATATGAAGGACCAAAGGGTGGCCCTGGAATGAAAGAAATGTTATCTCCAACAGCTTCACTTGCTGGAATGGGAAAAGATAAGACAGTTGCACTTATAACAGACGGAAGATTTTCAGGAGCAACAAGAGGAGCGTCTATTGGCCATGTTTCTCCAGAGGCAGCATGTGGAGGTCCAATAGCACTTGTTCATGAAGGCGATATAATTGAAATAGACATGGAAAAGAAAATATTAAATCTTTTAGTTGATGAAGAAGAACTTAAAAAGAGAACACCGAAAATTGTAAAAAAGGAAGTAACAGGATATTTAAAACGTTACAGTGAAAGGGTTTCATCAGCAAGTAAGGGTGCTATATTTGAATAAAAAAATGGCAGTTGAAGGATTTCAACTGCCATTTTTTTATTATTTTTTACCTGCGCTTGCATCTTCTTGAATAAACTTCTTTAAAAGATTGTGATTTAAAATGTCATCATTATATTCAAGTTGATTTAAAGTATCGGTTTTAACCTTAGACATTTCAGCTGTTGGTTGAACAGTCTTTTTAGTATTCATATCATAGTAAGTATTTGAATAAGAAGCATAAAAAGTATTATTAGCTACAAAGGAACCACTTCTAAAAGTAACTATATTGTTCTTTGCATTAATAAGATCAGTTCCAAACATGTATTTTCTATCAAGATTAAATAAATTTGCAATAGTTGGGTAAAGATCCACTTGACCAGCAGGTATGCTATTAACACCCTTATTTGCATCATCAGGGAAATGTATTAACATAGGAACTTTTTGAAGATTGTTCCAATCTAAATCCGATGCATTTTGTATACCTTCAAAATCATATAAACCTTGAGCTTCGTTTTTTGGTATAGCGTAGTGATCTCCGTACACTACCAATATAGAATTTTTAAGAATTCCTTCTTTATCAAGCTTGTCTAAGAACATTCCTAATTGAGCATCTGTATAGTGAATTCCATTAATGTAATCACCAATAAAACTTCCCTTGTATTTGCCAAGATCAATAGTATTACCATAACCCTTTTGATCGTCATATGGGAAATGACTACTTAAGGTAATCATAAAGGAATAATAAGGCTGCTTAAAAGTTTTCATCTTATCAAAAGTCTGATTGAAAAAAGATTTGTCACTAAGACCAAGACCAACCTGCTCATCTATATTGTAAGCTTTTTCGGCATAATAATTAGTAAAGTCTTCAGCCTTATACATAACGTTTCTATTCCAGAAACCTTCTTGATAACCATTTAAAGTAACAGTATTATAACCCTTATCGTTAAACTGCTTAGCAGTAGAATTCAAAGTGTCTCCTGGATATAAATAATATGCAGCTCCTGTAGCTGCTGGATAAAGAGAATTAAGTGACAAAAATTCAGCATCAGAAGTAGTACCAGAAGCAACTTGATAATAATAATTATTAAAATATAAGCTTTTTCCAATCCATTTGTTTAAATTAGGTGTAATCTCCTGGCCGTTTATCTTTTGACCAATAACAAATTGTTGAAGTGCTTCTACTTGAATTACTATTAAGTTTTTACCTTTTCCAGCGCCAGCCAAAGTTGTGCCTTGAGGAACATCTTTTTTCTCTAAATATTGCTTTATCTCATCTTGTTTAGACTTAGGTATGCTCTTCATATTTGAAATTTTTGTAGATGCTACATTATAAGCATCTAACACATGAAAATTAACATCCCCAAGTATCTTATCCAAATAAAGTCTATTAAACATGGTAGAAATAAGTCTTGGTTGTTCCACTGAAAGTTTATATATCCTTTGAGCATCCCAACAAGCACCTATGGCAAATACAACTAAAAAGCAAGCAAATCTCTGAACAAGTTTAAGCTGAGGTCTGTTTACGTGTTTTCTATAAATTCTTATAAGTGGGAATAATATAACACAGTCAAGAAGATATAAAAAATCGGAAGGGAATAATACGTCTTTTAAACTTGATTGTACACCGCCAAGCATTACTCCGTTTCTTATAACAGATATTGATATTATATCTTTAAAATATCTGTAGTAAGCCGTATCAGCAATAAAGATTATACTCATAATTATATTGAATAAATATAAAAATCTTGTCCTCCCTTTGTTTTTAAAAAGTAAGGATATACTAGAAACTGCAATTACCGATACAAGTACAGGAATAAATATAAGACCATAACTGAAATATTCCGGTGAAATTGTTTTATCGTAATTAATTGCTTTGTAAGTGAGAATTGGTATAGTATAAATTATATCGATGTTATTAAGTATGAAGTTTTTTAAAAAATTTAGAACTTTAAAGACAGTGGTTTTCATTAGCAAGCCTCCATTAAAATCAGTATAGATAATTGCAAAATTAACATATTGTTTGAATAAAAAGCAACAGAATAAATATACCGTAAAACTGTGTATATAATAGAAACAAAATGTTAAAAAAATGTGCAAGTAAAAATTATGTTAAAAATTTTACTTACAACATAATATTATAGAAAAAATCAACTGAATTTTCAACCGGTCAGTACAAATAAATAATAATTATTTATTTAGTATTTACATATAACTTATACTATTGCATAATTAATGTTATAATTTAAGTTGGAATACATAAATATTAGGAGGCCGAAAAGATGACAGAAAAAAATGATAAGGTTACCCAAGATAAAACAGTAAAGAAAAATTTACATAATGGTGTTAGTACTTCAAAAAGAGTGCCATTTCCAGCTGCATTAATTGCAAATGTTGTAGATCAGATAATAATTGCAGTTATATCAATAGTCATAGTTTTTGTTTTGAATTTTATAATGCAGTTTGCAGGATGGTACGTAGCCCAAAAATTACAGATGTTTTTAATAATTTATATAATTTGTAATATACTATACACAGCATTATTTGAAAGCTCAAAGAGTCTTGCAACACCAGGAAAAAAACTGTTTAAAGCACAAGTTACAAGCAAATAATTAAAACTAAATTACCTAGGAGAGATTAAATGAGAAAAAATATAGAAAATGAATTTGATATAGTAGATATTGAATTCCCCGGAATAGGCATTGCAAAAGAAGATGGAAAAGACATATACATAAAAGGAGCCGTTCCAGGACAAAGAGTGCTAGCCAGAATCACAAAAGCAAGAAAAGAATATGCTAAGGGAAAGTTAATCAAAGTTTTAAACAAAATAGATGGTGAGATAGAACCTAAATGCCCTCATTTTGAAATGTGCGGTGGCTGTACTTATCAGTTCCTTCAATACAAGGAGCAGTTAAACTTAAAGGAAAAACAAATATTAAAACTTTTCAAAGAAGCAGGAATAGATGGCTTTGAATACTTAGGAATGGAACATAGCCCTAAGGAATATGAATACAGAAACAAAATGGAATTTACCTTTGGAGACATGGAAAAAGGCGGAGAACTAAGTCTTGGAATGCATATAAAAAATAAGTCCTTTGGAATTGTTACAGTGGATCATTGTTATTTAATACATAACGATTTTAAAATCATATTGAATGCTGTTTTAAATTATTTTAGACAAACAGGGCTTCCATATTACAAAGTCATGAAACATGAAGGCTTTTTAAGAAACCTTGTAATAAGAAGAACAGAAAATACTAGTGAACTTCTTATAAATATTGTAACAACATCACAAAATTCTTTTAATAAAAAAGAGTTCACGGATTTACTTATGGGACTTAAACTCCAAGCGAAAATATCAGGAATTATTAATAGTATAAATGATTCACTTTCAGATGTAGTAGCTGCAGATGAAATAGATATTCTTTATGGTAGAACTTTTGTTGAAGAAAACATCTTAGGATTAAAGTTTAAAATTTCTCCATTTTCATTTTTCCAAACAAACACTTTAGGTGCAGAGAAACTTTACAGCATGGTAATGGATTTTATGGGACCTTCTGATTCAAAAGTTATTTTTGATTTATATTGTGGAACAGGAACCATTGGCCAAATAGCTGCAAAAAAAGCCAAAAAAGTTATTGGAATTGAACTTATAGAAGAAGCAGTAAAAGCAGCAACTGAAAATGCCGCTGTAAACGGACTAGACAATTGCACCTTTATTGCTGGAGACGTTGCAAAAACCGTAAATGAATTAACTGAAAAACCAGACATTATAATTCTTGACCCACCAAGACCAGGCGTGCACCCTAAGGCACTTAATTATGTTGTAGATTTTAATGCCCAGGAAATAATATACGTTTCCTGCAACCCTAAGACATTAGTAGAAGATTTAAAGATGCTTATCTCTAATGGTTATGTGGTGGAAAAGGTTATAGGGATGGATATGTTCCCGAACACTCCGCATGTTGAGGTGGTTACTTTGCTTACAAGGAGCGAAGGGACGAAGTAAACAATATAGTACCACCCATGCAAGGATTGCCCAAGAAGGCGAGCACATAGTGCGAAACTTGATTGGAAGCAAGCTACTGCGGAGACCTATTTTAGGATGATTCAAAGGTTTTAGAGGTTTTCAAGTAAATATTGATGTGTGTTATATGTTCCCTCATACTACGTAAAATGTACCCTATAGAGTAGACAGTATTAAAAGTCCACCTATAGGGGTTTTTATTTGTTATAATTTAAGTAAATTAATATGGGAGAGAGAGCATGAGTAAAAAAGATTTCACCGAAAAAGAGTTAAAGATATTATCACAAAATAAATATGTAAATTCTGTTACTTTTAAAAAAATCACTTACACTAATGAATTTAAGCTTCTATTAATAGCAGCTCATGATAATGGAAAAACAACAAAACAAATATTTGAAGAGTGTGGCTTTGATATAGAAACTTTAGGTATGATTAGGATAAAAGCCGCTGGAAAAAGATGGCGTAGAACTTTTAAAGAAGAAGGCGTATTAGGTTTAGATGATGGAAAAAAATTAGTCAATAAGAAAACTGTAAATAAAAGTTTAACTTTAAAGGAACAGAACAGTAAATTGGAAGCTCAAGTTAAGTTGCTAAAGGCGGAGAATGAACTACTAAAAAAAATCGAGCTACTGGAAAGGGGGATGAAAATAAAAAAATAAAGTTATGTGTAGAGGACAAGTTTCTTCTAATAAGAGACACTGTAAAAAATTATAAATTAAAGAATATGGTTTGCTACTTATGTGAAGCTGTAGGTGTATCTAGATCAGGTTATTATAATTACTTTTCAAATAGATCTATACAAAAAAGAAAAGAAAAAGAAAACAATGATAAAATCTTAAAAGATAATATCTTAAAAGCTTATAAATTTAAGCGTCGTAAAAAAGGTGCAAGACAAATTAAAATGACACTAGAAGGGCAATTTAACATTATCTATAACTTAAAACGAATAAGACGTATTATGAAAAAATATGATATCGTATGTCCCATTAGAAAGGCTAATCCACATAGAAAAATAATTAAAGCAACATTGGAATATTCAACTTTGCCTAATCTATTGAATAGAAATTTCAAACAAAATATACCTGGAAAAGTTCTTCTTACCGATATAACATACTTATTTTATGGCAATGGTAAAAAGGCTTATTTGTCTACAATAAAAGATGGTTCAACCAATGAAATACTTGCCTATAACATATCTACTAGCTTGGCAATAGACCTAGCAACAACTACGATAAAAAAGTTAATGAAAAGAAATATTAAATTAGCTGAAGGTGCATTTATTCACTCTGACCAAGGTGTCCACTATACAAGTCCCATTTATCAAAAGTTAGTAAAAAAGTGTGGTTTAGGACAGTCTATGTCCCGTCGCGGAAATTGTTGGGATAATGCTCCACAAGAATCATTTTTTGGACACTTTAATGATGAAGCATATATTAAACAATGCAATACACTACAAGAATTAGAGCACGAAATAAAACAATATATGCTCTACTATAATAAGTATAGATATCAATGGAATTAAAAAAAGATGACTCCTGTAGAGTACAGAAATCATCTTATTGAAGTTGCATAGGGACTTTTCAAAAATGTACTTGACAAAGGGTACATTTTATAGTGTTTGGGGGTATTTTTGGTTGAGGAAGGTGTACATTTACGCAGAAATAAGGGTACTTGGGGGTATGTTGGAGTTTTGCTGGATTGTATATAATTCAGAGTCATTTCAATAATAGTAAATATTACTAAAGATATATTTAATAGCAATGTTTTTTGATTCTATTTACTTTTCTACTATCAGAAGCAATGCAAAAAATTGGCTGCTTTCAACTTTATCTAGAGGAGTTAAGCGTAGCACTTCGTTTTATAGCATTGTTGAAAATGTAAAAACTAACGGTCTAATATTAGAAAAACACTTAGTATATCTGCTAGAGTGCTGTCAAACAGGGAGACTAAAAGTGAAGGCTTTTAGTATATGTGATACCTTGTTCAAAAGATTTACCTAAAGAGTTGAAAATTCCATTTAAAAAAATAGAAAATTGGAAAAAATATTTAATTCTAATAAGCCAGTAGAAAGTGATCTGATGCCTACTGGTTTTATTATATAAGTTTGTAGTTTTCGATTCCATACCGTAAATCTTTGACGTATACATATGTATACTGAAGAAAAGAGTACTAGAAAATCATAGTTCTATTGCTTATTTTGGAAAATGGTTGTCTAATTTTGTAGTAATATGTTAAAATATAATTAATTTTACACATAAAAGGGGGGAATGGAATGAATGACAATATAAGTAATATGCCTATCGGAAACCTTTTTTCTGAAAGACAGTTTTTGATAGTAACTAAGAGCAATGGTGCAAATTATTATGATAAAGTATTAGTACCTTTTGCAGAGTATATTTTGAACAATGAAGATACTAGTGATTACAAAAGAGTAGACAGTGAGTTAACTAAAAAACTATGTAAGTATTATAAAACTAAGGAAACTTTAGAAGAATCACATAAAATATTTTGGAAGAATGCATCTAGTATACCTAGAATATTACCCATTATATACTTTGACAAAATAGATGGAAGAGAATATATAAGGATTACTGACATTGGTAAGAAGCACTACTGTGGGGAAATTACATGTAAGGAGTTTCTGTTTTTATGGATACTTAGATTTCAAGGCTCTGAATATTCCAATAAGGGAGTATTAAGTAAATCGGAAAAAAGTATAATTAATGCATGTAATTATAGTCCATATAGAAAACTTATAGAAAATAGGATTGTTAAACCAGGTATTTTAGCTTTAGATGTATTAAAAAGAGTCAAAGAAAAAGGAGTACATAAAATTACGGATAAGCAGTTTAGGCATGCTAGAAAATTATCTAATCAAGAAAATGAAAATGCTGTTAATGAGATAGTTGAGATTATTATCCATAGTGAAGCAAATGATACAAGTCAAGAAAATCAAATCTTTAATGTTTTAGAATATTTAGGACTATGTAGAGTTACTTCATATGAGACTAATAATTACAAATATGAAATAACAGGATTAGGAGAAGAAGTAATAAATAAAATGAAAACTTTACCTTTTACTTATTATCATAAACATAACACCACTATTGATTTTATAAATTATTATGGAGGATTACCTAATCAATTTGAGGAGGAAATAATGGAACACTATAGAATGAACGGAGGCAATTTTGATGAATAAAGAAGAAATAAAAATTATTGCTCCTTATATAGAAATATCAGAAAATGATAAAGATATATCTGTTGTTTCAGATAATAATTTAAGATTTGAAGGTATTAATCTTGGAGAAGAAATTATTATAATTGATAACAATGAGGTATATCAAATTATAGTTTCACAAAACCAGCAAATGATTGCTAATGGTTATCAGATAAAAGGTGAGATAGTTGCAAAATCACATAATTATAAAGTTGCAAAAGAAAAATATGTATCATATTTTCATGGAAAAGATATTCCACATATAAAGAAGGATTTAGAAAGTGCTTATATTGAATTATCAATTGTACCAGACAGTAAGCGATTCGATAAGAATTACCGATTAACTCAAGGAATACAAGGAAGTTATGTTGCAAAGTTTGAGTTTAATGATATAGGTAATAGATGGGATAATGTAATGAATGAAGGTGAGTACGGTGATAAGGTAATTGGGCATGAAAGTCTAAAAGATGAAATAGTTTCAGCAATTGCAGCAGGAAAACATATTTTATTATATGGACCCCCAGGAACAGGGAAGACAATGATTGCAAGCAGAATAAGTGAAGTATTTGAATGTAATAGTAGGGTTTTTACAGCTAACGCTGAATGGACAGCTGATGATACTGTTGGGGGATATACATTCAGTATGAACCAACAAACGGAGAGAGAACGAATAGAGCCTTCAAATGGATATGTTACAGATGTTGTTTTAGAATGCAATAAAAATGCTTCTAAAAAATTCTATGAAAAGGATTATAAATATAGGGGGAGTTGGATAGTAATTGATGAGCTTAATAGAGCAAAAATGGATTTTGCTTTTGGTGCTTTGTTTACTGCTCTTGATAAAGATTATTCAGTTCTGAATCTACCCCAATACAATATGTACAAGAATGAAAAGTCAAAAATTTTTATCCCCAATACTTTTAGGTTAGTTGGAACAATTAATAATTTCGATAAAAACTTTTTATTCAAATTCAGTTATGCGTTAAGTCGAAGATTTGCCCATATTTATGTTGGAGTACCTATTGAAAGTGAATTTGAAAATGAAATTAATAGTATATTAAGAAAGATTAAGAATGAATTAATTAAAGAATATAGTGTTCTTGAATCTGAAATTAGTGATATGAAGGTTGAAGATGGTGTAGTTAAAGTAAAAGAATTAGCTAGTTATCTTAGAGGATATGGTACCAAATCTAAATTAAGGGATATTGGAACTGCCTTATTAATTGATACATTGAGGCTATATTTCATTCAAAAATATGTAACTAAACTATCAAACGATGTTAATAATATGATAGATATTGCAATAAGTAGCATAATTATTCCTTCATTGGAAGGTGTGATTGAAGATACTACTGAAATAAAAATAATAATGAGAGACTGTCCTAGAGTAATCAAAGCCTTAAATGAATTTGAAAGTATTAACTATTAGGTGATGCAGCAATGAGTAAATTTGATCTTGAGACTCGTAAAAAATTATATAATGAAACTAAAAATATTATAACAACATATTTTATTAAAACTTCTGATGACGATATGGATATATATGATATAGAATTTGACGATTATTCGGATTTTTTTGAAGCAATCAAATTGAATTACGATATTGTTAAATTACTTGAATTAAAAGAATTATTATACAAAATTAGCAATCAACTAGCAAGAGATATAAAAATAGAAGATACAGATGTAGTAAATTCAATTAAGGGAAGGTTGAATATTCGAAAGTACATAAGAACTGAATATTTAAATGTGCATACTAAAAAGTATTTTCCGTGTAGGGTTCTCAAAGAAGATTACAATATAATTGAAAATATGTTTTTATTATTGATAGTGCAATATGCTTTTAAACTTATTAATGATATTTCCATTAGTGATAAGGATTTTATTAAAGAATTTTATTCAAGCGATCATTGGGAGAAACTTGTTAAATTAAAAAAAGAATTGTTTAAATTATTACATTCTGGGGATTTTAAACTATTCGTTGAAGAAAGTATGAAAATAGATAAAAATAATTGTATAAAGTTGATAAATAAAATATTACCAGTAGTAGAACAAAAAGTTAGGAGACGTGAATCTAATCCTAAAACTTACGGTGAAATTGTTAAATGGTGGCATTCACTAAATTCTAAAATAGATGATTTAGATAGATTACCTTTGCTTTTATATAATTCTAGTTTTGATGATAAGCTATTTGAGTTATGGATTTTAGAACAAATTAAAAACAGCTTTATTACTGATTTTGGAATGAATATTGAAACTGTTGCTTTAACAAATGGTTATAATGCCGAAGGTACAAATCCTTTATGGAAAAGGAAAAGAACTCATATATATCAGTTGAAATATGTAAATCATAACGTAGCAAAAAACATTAAAATATATTTCCAAAAGTCAACTAAATTAATGTGGGACGACGATAATAAACCTAAATGGATTCAGATTTCTTCAGATAATGAAGAAAATATAGAATATTTACGAGGTAATTTAGATATAGTTATAACTTGTGATGATTGCCAAAATTTTGACCCTGTATTGATTGATGCAAAAAATATATATTATAAAATAAATAATAAAAAAATAGAGTATATAAATCCAACTGTAAGTGATAAGGTATATAAAATGGTTGGGTATTTGGATAATTTTAATAAAAAAGTGAAAAAACACAATAAAGCGCTGGGTGTTATAATATTTAAGAATAGAGAATTATCTATGAATAAAGAAAAAGAATATGTTAGTGATATGAAAGATAGTTTTATGAATATTTTCACTGTAAATCCCAACGAAAATGTAGTTGATTTTTCACAATTAACTAAGTATATACTAAATAATTTTGGGTTGTTAGCTGACAGATTAAAAACATATAACAATTTAAAATCGTATTTTGTAGATATGTTAGAGAGCAAAAATGAAAGTGAAATAGACTCTAAAATTCAAGTGATATTTGAGCACGTATCAAATAGTATAAATATCTTAACACGAGGTAAGGAAGATGACATTGCAACATTCCAGGAGTTTTTAGAATTTAATATATTTGGACAAGATATCTGGAACAGCTTTGAATTAGATACTAAAAAGTTTTTGAGCCAAAGTGAGTTTTTACTTACATCGTTAAAACAGTGTTCAGGATTAGAATATTCAATGTTTGCTATAAACTTAGCTAAAGCGATTGAAAATGAAGTGCATATAAAATTTATTGATGATTTACGAAATTATTTATTAAGCAGAGGAATTCGAAATCATGAATATTTTGTAATTGATAATATAGTAAAAAATAAACATTTAGCAATTGGACAAATTGCTAAATGTTTAAAAGGTAGGCTTGACAGACTAATTATTGATTATATTAATACTAAGACTAATGATAAAAATAAAAAAGATTTCTATATGGGAAAGTTAAATTTAATTGGAAATAAGTTAGAAAAATTTTCAAGGCTTCGAAATCTTATTGCGCATAAAGATGGCATTACTTTTAATGAATTTTCTGATATACGAAATCAAGTTTTGGGTATTGGACTTGAAAAATCTCTATTAACAATGGTATTTGAAATAGAACAAATGAATAAAGGAAACTACAATTTTATGTAATAAAGATTTTTCCAATTAAAAAATATATAGAAAAGAATGATATGGAATTAATAATATAGCGAAAACGTCAAAAATTTACTGACTAGCAACAGCAGCCTCCATTTACTAAAATGTAAATATATTTTTAGTAGATGGAGGTTCTTTAATGGAAGAAGCAGTTAATGAAATAAACTGGGGAAAAATTATGGATAAATTTGCATTATATAACGGAGTAATAACAGAGTTTTGGAAAACAAATAGCATAATTGCAATAGTAATCATCATAAAAAACAAGATATAAGAATAGAAATTGGCAAAGCTACTTTATTCATACCTTCTGATGAAATTGGAATATTATCTGATTTACTTGAAGAATTGGTTAAAACATGTTAAATATATATAAGTATATTTAGCCTGTGTCATAATATTGAAAGATAACGAGATTCAGTCAAAAAATAAAGAAATTAATGACTTGAAAAATGAATTGGCTTTTGACGATGTCGAAAAAATAGTGACCTTAAAGCTAATTAGCCTACTTTAGAGGAAATAATATATACCCAAAAATATAATTTAGCTAATTCGGAAAGAATAGTGATTGAACACAAGCTGTTGAAATGCAAATTAAAATCCAGTCAAACAACAAATTATTTTCTATTAGACTTTGCAGTTTAATTGCACTTTAATTTCACCAAAACGGTACGTTATTGCGCCAAGAATATTTGCATAAGTAAACCACAATGTATAAAATACTTCATTCAGTTAAATTAGATATATTTGTTTTTGCTGAGAGTTCTTAGGACTTCAGCAATGTTGGTGGCATTCACTGGATTCATAATTTTTTATAAACATTCATTGTTCCAGAAATAGTTACTGTGCTGGATAAATCATATCTTAATATGAAACAGCCAGCAAATAAAATATAAGTTGAATATAATAAAATGTTTTGTTAAAATAGATTTGACCCTGATATAAACCATATATAATATGGATTAAAATGGAGAGTACTATGAGAGACAAACAAGTAAATTGTGGAAGACCACCTGGGAGAAAGAAAACTTCAAAAATTGAAATAGCAATTGAACCAGAAATAAAAAAAGAATTTATGGAATTGCTTTATGATGAAGGTAAAACAGCATCGGCGGAAATAGGGTGTTGGATTAGGGCGTATATAAAAGAGCATAAGGAGGACACATAATAATGGATGTTGTTTCACTATTTAGCGGAATTGGAGGCTTGGATATAGGTTTTTCAGAAGCAGGTTATAATATCGTTTGGGCAAATGACTTTGATAAATATGCAGTGCAAACATATAGAACAAATTTTGGAGATCGTATAGTTCTAGGAGATATCAATAAAATATCGTTGGAAGATATTCCTAATCACGATGTGCTGATAGGAGGATTTCCGTGTCAGCCATTTAGTATGATGGGTGAGATGAGAGGATTTGGGGATACGAGAGGAACACTATTTTTCCGTATTGCTGAAATAATACGAAATCAAATTGAAAGACGTCAGAGACCACGAGCTATTATTTTAGAAAATGTTCGTTCATTAAGGACACATGATAATGGAAATACTTTCGCAACAATTAGAAGAATATTAGAAGAAGATTTAGGTTATAAAGTGTACGATGAAATATTGAATTCAGTAGAATATGGTGTGCCACAGAAAAGAAACAGAACTTATATTGTATGTTTTGCAAATCATGATGTAGATTATCATTATCCACTACCTGTATCTCTTAATGGCTTGACATTGCAGGACTTATTGGAACATGATGTTGATGATAAGTATTTTTTATCGGAAAGAATTTTACCTACTATATTGTCTAACGGAACGGGTGGTTATATAGGAAGGTCTGAAATAGACTTACAAATAGCAAGGCCATTGTGTGCGACGATGGCTAAAATGCATAGAGCATGCCAAGATAATTACGTAACACAAAATGGAAGGGTGAGGAGACTAACTCCTAGAGAATGTGCAAGATTACAAGGGTTTGGTGAAGAATTTGTAATACCGGTTTCAGACAGTCAAGCTTATAAGCAATTTGGTAATGCCGTTACTGTAAATGTTTCTAGAGCAGTTGCACGAAGTGTTAGAACTGCATTATTAGAAATCGGAGAGTGGATTGAATAAAATGAAAATAAATAATGACGTATTAGAAATAAAGGAACTTATTGAAGCATATATGCCATCAAGTACAGTAGGTAATGGTAGATTTTGTGTTGATAGAGTAAGTTCAGAAATTAATGAACAATTTCTTGTGTCGAGGGCGGAAGAAGTTAAAAAGGCATATATTCAGTACGAAGAAATAAAAAGTGCATTTGGAAAGATGGAAAGCCTGTGTAATGAAACTAGGCAGCAATGTGATCAATGCCCTATTAAAAAATATTGTAATACATATATTAGAACAGTAAGAAAAAATGTGAATGAAGATTCATTTAAAATGATAGATTTATTTTGTGGATCTGGGGGATTGTCATTAGGTTTTACACAAGAAGGGTTTATAACGAGCCTGGCCAATGACATACAGGAGTGTTGTGTGGATACGTATGCCCACAATCATCCAGAAACACCAAGGGATCATATAGTACTTGGGGATATTAGAGAAGTCATTAGTAATTTAGAGGGATTACTCAGATATGATACTATTGATATTGTAATTGGAGGGCCACCATGTCAAGGTTTTAGCATGGCAAATAGACAAAGATTAATAGATGACCCTAGAAATCAACTATATCGAAACTATGTTGAAGTTGTAGATATGGTTCAACCACGATTTTTTGTTATGGAAAATGTTAAAGGAATGATGTCTGTAGCAAATGAAGTTATTGAAGATTTCAATAATATTGGGTATTCAGTTACAGCTAAGGTTCTAAATGCAAAGGATTTCGGGGTACCACAAAATAGAGAGCGATTAATTTATATAGGTAATAGAATTGGAGTAAATAATGATAGAATATTTGAAGAGATAGAAGCTTTTGGATTAACAATTCCAGACTATGTGCTAAAAGATGCGTTGTTTGGACTGCGTGAATTAAGTGCTTCTAGAATTAAAAATTCTACAAATTTAAATACAGAAGAATCAGGAAGAAGAATAGAAGCGGCACGTAATGCTGAAAGAAACCCATATATTAATATGATTAATCAAGGCCGAAATTGTTCTGTAGTTTTTAATCATAAAGCAAGATATAATAACGATAGAGATATTGAGATTTTTTCGAGATTAAATCAAGGAGATCGCTCCGACGATCCTAAAATAGCTGATATAATGCCATACACAAGCAGAAATGATATTTTTAAAGATAAGTATTTTAAGCTTCAGAATAATAAAGTTTGTAAAACAATTACTGCTCATATGAAATTTGACTGTAATATGTATATTCATCCTACTGAAGCAAGAGGATTAACTCCAAGAGAAGCTGCAAGGGTTCAGTCATATCCGGATGATTATTTTTTTAGGGGAGCATATACAAAAACATATATGCAAATTGGTAATTCCGTACCGCCGTTGTTGGGTAGAGCAATTGCTAATGTTTTGAAGAGCTTTATTTAAAATGAAGGGAGATAAATTAATGAATTTTAATGATTCAATGAGAATTATATGCGAAGTTCTTAATAATCAAGATATGACT
Source organism: Clostridium acidisoli DSM 12555 (assembly GCF_900176305.1). Classification (GTDB taxonomy): domain Bacteria; phylum Bacillota; class Clostridia; order Clostridiales; family Clostridiaceae; genus Clostridium_I; species Clostridium_I acidisoli. Next base: position 648,797 of record NZ_FWXH01000002.1, on the reverse strand, counting down.
ATAATTCCAAATAACTATGATGGGATTATAGTTAAAAAGTTAGAAGCATCAAATACGTTAGATGCAGGAAGAACAACTAACCAAACCCATATTGCTATAACTGGCGCTCAAATGGATATATTTCCATACCTAAAGGCCGAAGGATATTTTTCAAAAGATTATGAAGAACAAGACAATGAATTGAAAAAATATTTTATTACTCAAATTCCAGTATTTTTAAATAAAATTAATATTGATTATCTGAACGGAAAAGAACTGAATGATGTGATTAATTTTAATAATAGTAATCAAAAAAGAGTGCTGACTAGTGTAGTTAGGGCTAGAAGAAAGAATCAAGCAGATCAGCTTCAGATGTCCCTTATTAACTTTGATAGTCAAGAATTCGTTTTGTTTAGAAAGATGATTCATTCTGGAGATTATCTTATTGTTCTAAAAAGAAAAGAGATTTTAGAATACGAATTCTATGGTGTTAAGAAAGCTGATATTGATGCCAATATTGGAAGTTTAAATGATTTAAATAATATTTTTGTTAAATTATCAACAAATACAAGAGTTGATATATCAGCTCTTCAAGTATCTTATAATAATGTTATAGAACCTCATAATAGAATTATTTTCGGGGCCCCAGGCACAGGAAAAAGTTATAAGTTAAATGAGGATAGAAAAAAATTTTTTAAAGATAAATATGAACGGGTTACATTTCATCCTAATTATTCTTATGCACAATTTGTAGGAAATTATAAACCAAAACCTAAGTTTAGAATTGATGGTACGGAATATGTATCTTATGAATTTGTACCAGGTCCTTTTTTACGTACTTGGATAAAAGCACAAAATAGCATAAAGAATGATGAAAATGCTAATTATTTATTGATAATTGAAGAAATTAATCGTGCTAATGTAGCGGCTGTTTTTGGTGATATATTTCAATTGCTTGATAGAAGTATGGATGGAACAAGTGAGTATGAAATTGCAACATCAGAAGATATGAGAGAGTATTTAATAAAAGAAGGTGGATTTGCAGCTGATGAGGTTGCTACAATTAGAATCCCTAATAATATGTATATATGGGCAACGATGAACAGTGCTGACCAAGGTGTTTTACCTATGGATTCGGCATTTAAGAGAAGATGGAATTTTGAATATCTAGGAATTAATGAAGCAAGTTCAAAAATTAAAGATACTGAAATAACTTTAAAACCTTATGGTACTATAAAATGGGACATGCTTAGAATTAGTATAAATAATGCATTAATTGAAGCTGATGTAAATGAAGATAAGTTAATCGGATCATTCTTTTTAAGTGACAAGGAATTAAAATCTTCATCAATAGATGAGATTTTTAAAAGCAAGCTTCTCATGTATTTGTTTGAAGATGTTCTTAAACATAGGAAAGGTAAGTTATTTAAATCAGAGTTGAATACATTTTCAAAGATAATTGAGGCATATAACAAAAGTGAAGAGATATTCGATTTTGATGTTATTAGCGTTTTACCAAATGATGCCGATGAGGAAAGTGCACTTAGTTCAGCGGCTGAGGATGCAGGAAAATACTCTACAGGGAATGAATAAGTATGATATATTCTAGAGAATTAAAAAAGTACAATATAAAAGCTTTGAGAAATCAATTATTTTTAGGTGATGATATTATTCAAGAATTATTAAATAAACGAATTTTAACTAAAAGCAAAGAAAACTTATTTTCGTTTGAATTTGTAGGTATTTTAATTCTTAATGATAGGGTTATGTTTTGTCTACCTAAGTATGCAAATACAGGTGATAAAAAAACAATCGTAAAGCAATTATTGGCCTTGTTTGGAGAATATAGTAAGCGCGAAAAGCTTGATGAAGATGAACTTGAAAGTATTGGTAGTATAGATTCTAAAAATATATATAATATGTTATCAGTAATAATATTTTTAATGAATGATTTTTTTGAAAATGGACTATACACCAATGAAAAGAACATTTGTGTCATTAATGGTGAGGATGAAATAAATTGGTTAAAAACAATAGATGAGATACAACCGCTGATAAGTGAAGGAGAACCTTTATATTTAGAATATTATACTAATACCACTCAAAATGATGAAGAAAACTATTTTAGACAATTGCATAGGTATATTTTAAATGAATGTACAAAAAAACTGAATGACTTAGGATTGACTGATTTTTTAGGATTGGAAACTATAATATTTGAAGTAGATGAAGATAGTTTAGGAACACCTCAAAGTATTGTCTCAAGGATTAATAATGAACTTAATGTTCAATTTGTAAATAGAAAACAATTATTACTCAAAGCTATGGCATCTTTTATATCTAATGAAAAAATGGAAACTGATAATTTTACCATTAGTTTTTATGGAACTCGTAGTTTTCATGTTGTTTGGGAAAAAACATGTGGATATGTATTAAATAATAAATATGAAAGTGTGAAAAAGTTAATTGCACCACCAAAATGGACAACTGCAAGTGGTAAAGAGCACAAAACAGCAACATTAATTCCAGATATTGTTAGTATATCAAAGAATTCATTTATTATATTTGATGCTAAGTATTATTCAATGAAATTAACTGAAGATATCTTAAGTGGGAACCCTGGAGTTGAAGATGTTACAAAGCAATATTTATATCAATTAGCTTTTAATGAGTATATTAGAGCAAAAAGTTTTACTTCAGTTAAAAATATACTTCTTTTTCCTAGTGAAAATAAAGAGATAAAGCAATTAGGTAAAGTAACAATTAAATTTTTAAAAGATTTAAATCTTGAAGATATAACATTATTCTCATTACCAGCACATAGGATTTTTGATTTATATACAAATAGTAAAAAGCTTAATATTGAAAAATTTCTTAAGTTGGAAATAGAATCAGAAAAATAGTCTATAAATTTAGAAAGTTAATCCATCGATGCGAGAGTCGGTGGATTTTTGTTGTCTATATAAAAACACCTGCTATGCAGGTGTGTTCAGAAAAGCTTAAGCGATGAGCAGAAAAAAACCTCATTTTGTTATAATAGAAGCAAACGCATGTGAAAATCACATACATATGCTTGTATCAATGCCACCAAAGATGAGTATATCAGGATTTGTAGGATTTCTTAAAGGGAAAAGTAGCTTAATGATATTTGAGAAGTTTGCAAATTTGAAATATAAGTATGGAAGCAAGCATTTTGGTGCCGAGGATTTTATGTTGATACAGTAGGACGGAATAAGAAGGCAATAGAAGAGTATATAAAAAATCAACAACAAGAAGATATAATCGCTGATCAAATAAGTAATAAGGAGTACATCGACCCTTTTAAGGGTGGCAAGTAACCATAAATGCGGCTGGTTATTGATGATTGTGATGAGCAGCTATCGAGAAGATTAATTGGTAAGGTTACGGTGTATTATGAGAAGTCCAGGGTAGAATTCAAGTCTGGGGTGGAAGTTGAGGTGGGGATGTAAAGAATTATTTTAATCACCAACTTGGAGAAAATGTTCTCAGGTTGGTGATTTTTTGCGTTTTGAAGTCGTTATTTTTAACAGCTTGTCTATATAAATTGTAAAATGTAAAAAATTATGATATATTTATATGGTAAAATTTTCACAAAATAGGTGAGTGTGCTTTGGAAAACAATAATTTAGAGTTAGTGAGAGAAAAAGTTACAGCAAATATGGAAGATAATTTAGCAATGCTTAGAGCAAAGTTAGGCTTAACACAAGTACAATTATCTAATTTAATTGGTGTTTCAAGACACACTATAATGCAAGTAGAAAATAAGAAAGCTAAGTTGTTTTGAAATATTTTTTTAAGCTTGTTATTGGTATTTATCAAAAAGCCTGAAACGGATAAACTTCTTAATATACTTGAGATATATACAGATGAATTAGATTGTGAATTGAAATTAAAATAAGAATTTTTTTAGAACCCCATTATGTGTCCATCTTCATATGTATAATAATATAAGGAGCTGGAGGCGATGAGTTGTATTTAAGTATAGATTATCGTGGAAATAAAGGATTTAGATTACTGAGTATCTATGAAAGATTAAATAAAGGTGAATTACTCATAAAAGATAAAATGGCAATTGAATTTAATGTTTCAGAAAAAACCATTCAGCGTGACATTGATGACTTGAGAGCATATCTTTCTGAAACACATTTTTCAGAAACAGAAGTTTTCATAAAATACGATAAATCAAAAGGTGGATATTATCTTGTCCGTTTTGAACGTGAATGGCTCACTAACGAAGAAGTACTCGCGCTTTGCAAAATTCTTTTAGAAAGTCGTGCTTTCCAAAAGGAAGAACTGAATGGGATTATTGAAAAATTAATGTCCCAAGTTGTTCCGAATGATAGAAAAACCGTAAATGATATTGTAAAAAATGAGTTATTTCAATACATACCTGTTAAACATAATAAAAAACTGTTGTCACCTATATGGGAGTTGTCACAATTTATATGCAAGCAAGAAATCATTACTTTTGCTTATACACGGCAAGATGGAATAGCGAAAAGCCGAACTGTGAAACCTGTGTCTATAATATTTTCAGAATTCTATTTCTATCTCATCGGCTTTATGGCAGATGATAGTAAAGATTTTCCTACCATATTTCGAATAAATAGAATAGCAAATTTGATAGGAACAAAACAGAATTTTAATATTCCATATAAGGACAAGTTTAATGATGGAGAGTTTAGAAAAAGAGTGCAGTTTATGTACTCTGGGGAACTAAGAAGAATAATGTTTGAATTTAAGGGCCCTTCAATAGAAGCGGTTCTCGACAGACTACCAACAGCATAGATTATTGGAGAGAAAAGCGGTGTGTATACTATTTGTACAGAATCTTATGGTAATGGCATAAATATGTGGCTAAAGAGCCAAGGGGATTATATTCAGCTGCTTTAATAAAGGGAAATTGTCTATATATTATTAATCATATTATTTGAAAAAATTTCATATGGCATAAATCATTGGTTCATAACTGATGTTACAAGTAGATGTACATGACAGTTTAACAAAACTTATAATTTAGTGGAAATAAAAGTGAAGAAAATAAAGGGGGTATAAGTCATGCTAAATGCAGGCTACAAAAAGGAAGCTTTAGCTGTGTTAGACAGAGCAAATAAGGAATATCAAAATACATATGAAACAACTATAAAGAATATTTCGGATTTACATCAAAAGAGGTTAGAGGCCGTAAAAACATTGAAAGGCGTGGAAGCTTATATTCAAAACCTTGCTAATAAACCAAAGGAATATGAAAAGATTGTTAGTGAGATTGTGGTGAGAAGAAATAAATTTGAGTCTGATTTAAAAATGCTAGAACTGGAAAGTAAAAAGGCTGACAAAGTAAGTGGTGGTGTGGCAGGCGCAGGAGTTATGGCAGGTGCAGGAGTAGCAGCATTTGGACCAACAGCCGCAATGGCTGTAGCTATGACTTTTGGTACAGCTTCCACTGGAACAGCCATCGCAACATTATCAGGTGCAGCTGCAACAAATGCTGCTTTAGCATGGCTTGGTGGAGGAGCTTTGCTTGCAGGTGGTGGTGGTATGGCTGCTGGAGAGACACTTCTTACATTGGCAGGTCCTGTAGGATGGGCTATTGGAGGAGTAGCGTTAGTAGGAGGAGGCATTCTTGCTAATAGTAAGAATAAGAAAATTGCAGAAAAAGCTGAATCAAGCACAAGAGCAGTAAAAAGGGAAACCGAACGTATAAAAGAAGTAGATGTTAAAGTAGTGTTACTTCGAAAAACGACTGTCTCTTTAAATAGAGAAATCGTTCAGTTAATTACTGCAATGTTACAGTCAGGTTTAAATGATTATAAACTGTTTACAGAAGATAACAAAAATAATCTTAGGAAGATGATGAATTCTGCTGAAGCGTTATCTAAAAAGCTCGGAGAGACTGTTTCATGATAGATGAAAATGGATATACACCAGCCGAAGTAAAAAAAGAAGAATGGGCACATGCAAAATGTGATAAGTATGATTATATGATAGCTGCTTTTTGTGGTGCAGCAGCAGGGTTGATAGATATTTTATTTGTTGGTGCTCCAGGAATGAGCAAATTTGGGAAACTTACAGACACAGCAGCAGATGAACTAGTGAAAAAAGCAGCAAAGCTTACAGGTTGGAAGCCAAGACCTGGAAATGAAAATAATATAGCTTCAGCAATTGGTTTTTTTGAGAGAAATTATGGTGTTAATTATGATCAGAAAAGCACTAGCGAAGTTGATGGGTTGTTCAATATGGCGGCAAAGAATCATCATTTTAAGTCTTTATCTCATTCTCCGGATCCAATTGGATTATTTTTTTCAATATTAGACCAATTTATGAACACATCAAGTTTTTTGAGCGATGGTCAATTAATTCGAATTGATACATCAGATGTGGAATCACCACTTAAAGGTGGTAATTTTGTAGCAAAATTATTTTCTGGATTTTGTAACTGGCTGGGGCACATTATGTCAGATATGGCGGGAAGTTCTGGTAATAGGGGTTCCGGCAGTACTGGACGTGGAACGGGTGTTTCTATTCCTTTTATGGAATTATTTCAGTTATGTGATTTTGGTAAACTGCAAGTTGGTAATGACAAACAAACTCTTGCTGTAGTAATGACACGTGTATTTCAAGAAGGATATGACTTAAGATTCGGTGCGGCTATGGCAATACCTGTTCTAATTGAAGAATTGATGATTAGAGCAATATGGGTTATCCGTCAAAGATTTTATGAAAAAAAAGACTGGGTGGAATGTGCTCCAACTAAACAACATGCTGATTTACGTATTATGCTTATTGTAGGAAATGGTACATTGTGTTTAATTGATGGTACAGACGCTGCGGTACATGGATTGATTGAAGGTGGAAATGTGATGACATTTATTCTCCACTTAAATTATGTGGCATGGGTAAGATTAATAATGCTAGTTTTACGGGAATTACGCTTTAGACTTGGTCCAGTTATTTTAGAAGTACTTAGAAAATTTGAAGAAAGGATACTATACCATGTTACACCGAAAGAAAGAGAAGTAATACAGCGATTTTATGATCGAATGCAACAATTAGATGTTTCTCTTGAAATACTGCTTCGAGAATTTACAATACAGATTGAGCAAGAATACCAGTTGATTTATCATGAAATTCAAGAAACTTTTTCAAGTGAAAATTCATACACAATACAAGCAGAACATTCAATTGCACTTGCAAAGGCATGTGGAGTTGATGATTCTAAAATTATGAAAAGTAATAAAGACTTAGATGATTTTTTTAATTAGTAGGAGGAGAATGTAAGATGTTTTTAAATTTATTTAATCAAGAAGAAAAAGAGAATTTTTTAGAATTGGTATATAAGATAGCAAATCTAGATGGGAATTATGATGAAGATGAGAAGGAACTTATAAACAACTATAAAATTGAACTTAGTATATCAGATATACCAGATACAACAAATATTGAAACATTAATTAAGTTTTTTTCAGAGAAGTCAGAGCAGATTCAAAAGATAGTTTGGTTTGAATTATATGCTGTAATTATGGCTGACGATGTTGTTGCAGTAGAAGAAACTAAAATTATAAATTTGGTAAAAAATTATTTTACTATTTCAGAAGATAGCATATCAAATATTCAAGATTTAGCAAAAGATTTAAAAAAGGTGTATGAAAGAATATACAATTATATTTTTTAAATGCAACATGAGGAGATAAACAATGGCACTAATTCAAGATGAATTAAAAATAACCAAATTAAAAGACTTACTTAATATAAATTTAGCACTGCCATCATATCAACGACCATATAGTTGGAGTGTGAAGTCAAGCAATACCTTATTTATTGATACATATGAAGCGCTTAAGGATGGAATCAACGAATATCGCCTTGGATCGATAATCTTACACAAAGAACGTTCTGGAAAATATAATATTGTTGATGGGCAACAAAGGCTTACTACATTATCAATTCTGCTTTATTGCTTAGGCGATGACAAACAAAGACTGTTGAAAGAAAAATACAGCAAACTATCGAATGATGTTATTGTCACAAATTTTCGAGTTCTTTCTAAAAGAGCTAACGAATTAACCGATGATGAATGTAAAAAATATAAAGATTATCTTTTGAATAAATGCACCACGGTTCAAATTGTCACAGACAGTGAGCAAGATGCATTTCAGTTCTTCGATTCACAAAATTCTCGTGGAAAAGAGTTAGCACCACATGATTTGTTGAAATCATACCATTTGCGAGAAATAAATAGTGAAGATGAAAACCAGAAAGTTAAAATTATAAATAGATGGGAAAACATGAACCAAGACGATTTAGACGATTTATTTAGAAACTATTTGTACCCACTGACTCAATGGTATAAAGGAAAAGAAGGTTTAGGTTATTCTTCAAGTAAAATTGATTCTTTCAAAGGAATTAAAGGAGCAAATATCTACAATTATGCAATTTATCATAAAGCTAGTAATCTGTATGTAGAACAATTCAATGCTAATGGTAGTAATGAATTGCTTGCCTCAAAATTTTTGAATCAATTCCAATTGACACAACCCTTGATAGCCGGGAAACGATTCTTTAATTACACGCTTCATTACGGAAAATTATTAGAAAAAATACAAAAACAAATTAACCGATTTCATGACCATGAGCAAGTTCCAAGCAAGCGTTCTGGCGATGTTTACATTATGCAGCTGTATGAATGTTCGTTATTATTCTTTGCCGATAGGTTTGGACTTGAGAGTTTAACCAAATCAGTGATGCAGCAACTTTATTCATGGAGTTATTCATTGCGATTGGCAATGAATGCGGTGTATCCGCAGACCATCAATAAATATGCAAAAGGTCAGCATGAGCGAGCAAACTATGGAATCGATATGTTTTCTGCAATCAGCGAAATGACTGATCCAGAAGGATTGAAGTTACTTGTGCTTACACAGCCAGACATTTATGATAATAATAAAGAAAAATACAAAGCAGTATATAAATTGCTTTGTGAATGGAATGGGTGGTAGAAGATGACTGAAGAATTAAAAATCATACCGGTATCAGATGTTTTTGCCAATATCAATTATCTAGTGCCGATTTATCAACGTAATTATGCATGGGGTGAAACACAAATAGAACAATTGATTGAAGATATTGAAAGCTCTATTGACGGTTTTAATAAAAACTATTTTTTAGGGAATTTGATTGTTAATCAAACGGATAACAATGTTTACGAAGTGATTGATGGGCAGCAGCGATTAACGACTTTATATCTTCTTGAAAAGTACTTAGGAATTGTATTTGCGAAAGAAGCGTTGCGATTTGAGGCACGTGAAAAATCAAATCGTACACTTTCTTATGTCAGCGATAGTAGTAATCAAGAATTAATTGAAGAATTATCATCACCCGAAATCTTGAATGGTTTTCAAATCGTTGATAACTACTTCAAGAATAAAAATATCGACAAAAGCAGATTTGCTCAAAAGTTGAAACGGGTTTTTCTTATTCGAGTACAAGTCCCGCAGAATATTGATTTAAACCATTACTTTGAAATTATGAATACCCGTGGAGAACAATTGGAACTTCATGAAATCGCTAAAGCAAAGTTGTTAGAAGTGCTTAAAAGTGATCACGACAAAGATGTAGCAGCGTTGATTTGGGAAAAATGTTCTGATATGAATTCATATGTTCAGATGAATTTTAATGTGGATGTGCGAAGAAACATCTTTACTGAGAACTGGAGTAGTCTAAATCAATCAATTAAGAATTTTGATTCTATAAAAAGTAAAATCTCTGCAGAAAATAAATCAATAGATAAGAATTTTTTAATTGATATTTTGAAAGAAAATAAAATGATTAATGTGTCAAACACGCAATCTGAAGATGAGAATGAGCGTTTTGAATCAACTATTTCATTTCCAAACTTCTTATTGCAAGTCAATGCGGTCATGAGAAAACTTGGAGAAGAAGATGCAAGCCTTGATGATAAACACTTCCTTAATAATTTATCTTGGGCATGGTCAACAGCTGAAAAGGCAAAAGATTTCTTGTTCCATCTATTGAAGTGTCGAGTGCTATTTGACAAGTATGTGTTAAAACGTGAGTTTGCTAGAGATTACAAAGAAACGGGTAAATGGTCACTGCAACGTTTAGAAAAATATCGTGATAACAAGAAAAATAATGATAAACCTAAATACGTTGGTACATTGGGTGATGAAGGTAATGATAATAAGAAGCTAAGAACTCTTCAATCTTGTTTGCGTATTACTTATACATCACCAAAAACTATGCACTGGATTACAGTTATTTTATCTAACTTGTTAGAGAACGAGGCAACTGATATTATTGCTATGTTAGAAAACTATTGTAAGAAGAAGGTTGTTGATTCCGATTACCAAAACAGGAATGGTTTTGGATTTGAACGAATTGTATTTTCATATCTTGATTATTTAATTTATCGAGATGGCTATTCATATGATGGGAAGGAAATAATATCACCAATGCAAGAAGATTGGCAATTCCAGTTTAGAAGTTCCATCGAGCATTTCCATCCGCAACATCCAGTCGAAGGAGAAAGTTGGGAGCAAGATGACTTAAATGGATTCGGTAATCTAGCATTAATAACGGTTTCTGGGAACTCTAAGTTTTCTAACTTGCCGCCTGCTGGAAAAATTAATTCATATCCAAGTATCATCAATCAAAGTCTGAAATTAAAAATAATGGAGAAAATGACAAGACTCGGTGATGGTAAATGGACAGAAGAAAAGGCAAATAGACATAAAGATGAAATGTTCACCATTTTGAAAAATAAATGATAGAAAGATATTTTTAAAATTAATACACTAAGAAGAATGTCTTTCACCGGAAAAGTAGTAAATGGTGTTGATATATTCCCGAAAACCGAGAAAGTTAAAAAAGTACTATCGACTTATTCCCATGAACGGAGAAATTAAAAATATATAAAAAATAAAGCTTTCATACACTCAAAATAGGTTGCGACATCAATCCAAGCCCTATTAGCCACGTGGAGACAGTGGTTCGACTACATCGGAAAGATATCTAAGAATCCTTGATTTTAGGCACTTTGAGAGGTTTTTTCAGTTTTCACAAAGTGACCAAAAGGGGAAGAAAAAATCAATTTCTTATGGAGTTAACGTATCAGTAGTTCTTGATAGGGTGTCCGGGAACACATAAAAATAGAGTTAACAATTTTACTATTTTTCATTATTCAACTAAATAAAAAAAGTCGTGAGACCGTTCATAAGAACTAGTGAGCAAATACTTTGCACATGAATCTAATCCATATGTAATAGGCTTGGATAATCAATGGTACAATGGTTTAGAACGAGTGAGAGATTTTTTTTATAGTTATAGTGATTCAGCGATTTCTTTAGATTTCGATAATGCTATAGCATGGAATTCGGGAGATGTACATTGGGTTACAATCACAGGAATGCTGAGGAAAGAGACGGCTGAGAGTGACATTGCAGATTGCACCATAGAAGAAATTAACACTTTATTTCAATCAAGCCTTACGCCTAGTGAGATATTATTCCTCGCATATAGGAGTGTTTCATACGCAATCAAGGAAAGCACTGCAGGAAAGAGTTATACATGGCCAATCAGGATAACTGCTATAATATTAGACAAGGACAGTGATTTTTATTTTCACAGCATTCACTTTTCTTTTCCTTTTTATTGGATAATAGAGGGAAAGATTTGTGATAATTTATGCATAAACATGAGGAGAATAAATTAGATGTATAAAGCGAGTTAACTTGACAATAGCAATTCCTGTTGTGAACAGTCAAAATGTGATACAAAGCCAAGAGGTTCATTATTATAAATTAAGTGATATTGGAGGAATAAGTATGTTAAAGGGAAACAAAAAAGATGATCGAGTTGAGAACGGTCTTCGTACTGAATATTTTATTAAGGGTGACAGATTGAAATCAATAACTGAACTAATGAATGAAACCAACACCCCGGGTATGAGTGTAGCAGTAATTAATGATTATGAAATAATTTGGGCTAAGGGCTACGGGTTTGCAGATACAGAAAAGGGAATACTGGTGGATACAAATACCATTTTTCAAGCAGCATCTATTAGTAAACCACTTACAGCTCTAGCTGTAATGAAATTAGTTCAGGAAGGTATATTAGATTTGGATAAAGATATAAATACATATCTAAAGTCTTGGAAGTTGCCTGAGAGTGAGTTTACAGCCAAAAACAAAGTGACTTTGAGGAATCTACTGTCGCATACTGCGGGGGTTACAATACATGGTTTTCCAGGGTATAAGCCTGGTGATGAGGTTCCAACTTTGATTCAGGTACTTAATGGTGAAGCACCTGCTGTTACGGGAAAGGTTCGTGTGGATATGGAACCGGACACACAATTTAGATATTCAGGTGGAGGAATGGCTATAGTACAGCAAGTTTTGGTAGATCAGTTACAAAAAAGTTTTCAGGAAATCATGCGGGAATTAGTATTAGAACCCTTGAGTATGACAAATAGTTTTTACAGTAATTGTGATTTAAGTAACGAACAGTCTTATAACGCTGCCGCAGGCCACAATAGTGAAGGAGAGCAAATTCCGGAAAGAAGGTATGTTTATCCTGAGATGGCGGCTGCTGGATTATGGAGCACAGCAGAAGATTTAGCCAAGTTTTCTATAGAGGTGCAAAAGTCCTTAAGAGGCGACGGGAATAAGATTCTTAGTAAAGAGTTTATGGAGATTATGACTACTCCGGTTTTGCATGGTGAATGTAACATTGGATTGTTTAATGAAATAATATGCAGGGAATCTTTAGTAGGACACGACGGTGGAAATACTGGCTATGCTTGCAGTATGCAGTTTCACAAAGAAAAGGGTTTTGGTGTGATTATGATGACGAACTCCGATAGTGGATATAAGATGAAGATGCCTGTTATAAGAAGTGCTGCAGCAACTTATGGCTGGTATAATCTTTTACATCCAGAGTATCAAATAGTTTATTTGTCATTAGATGAAATTAAATTTTTCTGCGGTAACTACAAAATGGAGATTGACAAAACATTGAAAATTTTTCACCAAGATAATAGTTTATTTTATAAAACAATTTATGATGAACCAAAACAACTTGATTATGTCGGCAATAATATTTTTATTGATAGAAACCGAGAGGTTAAATTCGACTTTATAAAAGATTCAGATAAGTTATATATGAACGGAAACGAAATTGAACGGCTAAATGATGAGGAGAATCTTGCCAGTGATTATATAGTTGAGGGTAATTTAGACCAAGCAGTAAGATGCTACCAGGAACTTATGGCTAGGGATTGTAAGATGAAAAACTTACTAGAGAATAGTTTAAATGACACAGGATATGATTTCCTTTGGAAGAAAGATTATAGTACGGCAAGTGCTTTCTTAAAGGTCGGAACAATTCTTTTTCCTCAATCAGCAAATGCATGGGATAGTTTGGGAGAGGCCTATTTTGAGGGCGAACAGTATGAGCTATGTATAGAAGCAATGGAAAAATCGCTAGAGTGCGCTCCAGATAATCAGCAGAATGCTGTAAACTTTATAAAGGATTCAAAGCAGCATTTAAAGGAGAAGGTATAGCATGAAGGAAGACAGACGGGGCCTATAAAGCACTTTAATTCTCAGTTAGGGTGAAAGAGAGCTATATTCGTTCATAAGTAATCCACCTAAACTTTTTCTCAACCAATAGAGGGCTCAAATCAAATAAAAATTAGTGACAATATGTACTTAAATATTGGGAAATTCAATTATATTGATTTTTCTTATACCATTATAAATAACAGGCAGTACTTGAATATCGAGGCGTCTATAAAACATTATTTCAGGTGATATTTTTGTATGTAAAAGTTATAACGCATTTCAATAAAATTATCTACGAACCAGCTGGTCAGTAAGCTGCAATCACAAAAGATTGTAGCTTTTTTACGCCCATTTTAATCTTTGGAATTAATATACTCTGAAGGAAATCGTTGTTAGTTGTAGAATAATGGTAAGCGTAAAAAATTAAGTACCTAGATAATATGTCCTCCTATTGATAAAATCAAGACAAAATATTAGTAAGCGTCAAATAAACCAGTGCAAAGAAAAAGCCGAAAGGCAATCGATGATGATCACTTTTCGGCTTTATTGCAGAATGCCCGTACATCTGAATTCCAAGGCAAAAAGTCTTCGAGAAATTCCGGCTCTTCATCAAAACATACACCAGGAAGGTATTTAAAAATATTAAGTTTGGGGGATTTTTTGGCTTTACAAGTGAAGGTGATAAAATCCGTAATAAACAGTTAAAAAAATATATTAAAGTTTCTGTGGTTATTGATATGGAGTGTGGGAACACAAAAGAATAGATTTAGAAAAAATATATATTGTGAAAAATATTATCGAAAATCACTTGCTATTTTATGAGAAAAAGCAAGTGATTTTTTTATGGATTTCATATTTTTCTGATAAGCTTTTTATAGTTCGTCCTTCTTCAAGATGAAGGCGTATAATTTTTGTCTTAAAATTTTCTTCATAAGTTTTCTTTTTCATAATCATTACTCTCCTCTTAATAGATATTATTATAATCTATTAGGTTTGAGCTGTTACAACTTTATTATACCATTGCACTATTGACCTTTTAGGTAAATGTTGGTATGATATTATTAACCTAAAAGGTAAATATTTTTGTGCAAAGGAGTAGGCATGATAACAAAATTATTAAATTTAGACCCTCAACGAAGGGACGCTGTTCTAAATGCAGCATTAAAAGAATTTTCATTACAGGGCTATGACAAGGCTTCAACAAATGTAATAGCAAAAGAAGCGGGAATTTCTAAAGCCCTTATGTTTCATTATGTAAGTAGCAAACAGGAGCTTTTCCTTATTGTGTATGATTACTTTTCCGACCTAATGAAAAAGGAATACTTTGAATTGATGAATTACGATGAAAAGGATATTTTTGATAGATTACGACAATCATATCTTTTACAAATTAAGCTGTTTGAAAAATATCCTTGGATTTCAAAGTTTAGTAAACTCGCACGTGTTACTAATTCCGCCGAAATTAATAAGGAGCTTGAAAATAGAACACGCGAAGAAGACTTAAACTGCTATCCTAAACTATTTGATAAAGTAGATGAGAGTAAATTTAGAAATGGACTAGATATTGAAAAATGCAAGCAAATTATATTTTGGTCTAATATTGGATTTACTAATCAACTATTAGAGGACATTCGTAATGGTGATATAAGTGCCTTGAACAGCGAAGTTATTATAAAAAAAATAGATGAATATTTTGATGAACTTAGAAAAGTATTCTATATTTCACTAAATGATTAGGGGAATGAAATCTGTGTGTTGTAAACGGAATATACGCATACTTGGCGTTGCACTTATAGCACTAATTATTTTTAATATTGGTAAACAACGGATTTATAGGAGGAATATAATGATTGAAATGCGTGAGCCAATAATTGTAGAGTTTCCTTTGCGAGGGGAATGGCTTTCACCTAATACTCCAGGAACAAAAATTCCGAGTCACGGCACGAACAAATTAGGTACAAGATATGCTTATGATTTTATACAGGTAGATTGGGAAAGAAAGGGATTACCCGCTTATCGAGTTAGCTTCTTGCAATATCTTATTTTTGGGGTTCCAGTGAATGAATATTATTGTTGGGGGAAAGAAATATATGCACCTTGTGACGGAACCATTGTGAAGGCAGAGGACGGTTATAAAGAACGAACACGGACGAAGCTACTATCAGATATGTCAAATGCTTATAAAAATGCTCATTATTTTGACCCTAAAAAAGACGACGAACAATCTGTCGCAGGCAACTACGTTATTATAGAAAGTAGCAAAAATCTATATGCTGCCTTATGTCATCTTCAAAAAGGGTCTATTCAAGTTTCAGTTGGTCAGAATGTGAAAAAAGGTGAAGTTATTGGCAGAATAGGAGATTCAGGAAATTCTCTTGCTCCACATTTACATTTTCAGCTTATGGATAGTAGTGATATATCAACGGCAAAAGGGTTACCTTGTGCTTTTGAAGAATATGAACTATTCAAAAATAGTGCATGGGTAAAAGTAAGGAATGGTATACCCAAATATAAAGATAGAATAAGATTTCAATAATTTAACCTCAAAATAGCAGGAAACGATAATTAACATTCAACAATTTAATATGTCAGTTATCAAAGAGCCAGACGCTAAGACGCAGAGCCGATAACCTATGATTCCTTTTCCTGACATTGTGGCAGCAAAACCATTAACCAGATTGTGAAGCATTACAGCGGCTATTAAGCAACTTTCCAAACTGGATAAGGAAATAGAATCAATTGAGAGAAAGAAAAGTAAGTTGGTGGATATGCGGTTGGAAGATACCCTTGACAAGGGCTCCTATGAATCAAAATATTCTTCTTTTACAGAGAAGCAGGGACAATTATTAAAAGACCGAGAGAAATTACAGGAAACGGCTGCAAATGAAAAGGGTATAAAACGACGTTTACGAGATTTTAAGAAGACTTTGGAGCATAATGAGGTTTTATCCGAATTTGACCGCTATGTTTTTGAAAGTATTGTTGAAAAAGTTATTGTAGGCGGTTATGATGAAGATGGAAACAAAGACCCAGCCCAACTTACATGTGAATAGGTGTCCATTGTAGTGGCTAACTTACTGTGTCCGAGACGAGTTTGAATATCTTTAGGTTCTGCACCTGACTCTAAAAGCATAGTTGCATGTGTATGTCTTAATGAATATATGGACAAGGTGATATTGGAGTAATGATAAATGGAGAACTTTATAATAAAATTCAAAATAATAGTAAATTAACCAGTAATAATATGGTATAATTTTTATAAAATTTAAGTCTTATAGTAAATAATTGTGAGCGATAAATAGTAATTTATAAGGAGGGTTCTATGTAAATATGAGTGATATTATTAGAATTCCATGTGGAAATGTAAATGCCTTTTTGATTAAAGAAGGAGACAGTGCAGTTCTTGTTGATACTGGACTAGCAGGATATGCAGAAAAAATCTATGATGTTTGTAAAGATAGCCAAGTAAAATGTATTATACTGACACATGGACATATTGACCATATTCAAAACACAGCAGTTTTGTCTAAACGACTAAATGTTCCAATTGCTATTGGAATTGGTGATGAAGATTTAGTTGATGATAACACATTACAATCCATGTATGGAAGAGGTGCAATTGGTAAAATATTGTGCTATTTCTCTCAAAAATCAATTAAAAGTAATCCTATAGAAAAATTTAAACCTACTATATTTTTAAAAGATGGAGATTCTTTAGAATGCTTTGGGATTAAAGGGAAAATACTTGGACTTCCAGGACACACTAAAGGCTCAATAGGTATTGATGTTGAAGAAAGAGATTTGATTGTTGGAGATTCCTTAATGAATATGATAAAACCATCTATCTCATTGATTTATGAAAATAAAATGCAACTTGAACTTAGTGCAAGAAAGATTAGCGATTTGGGGAATAGATTTATTCATTTTGGGCATGGAAAACCGGTACAAAATAGAAAATGGGTTTAAAATGCAAATTTCAATAAATAAACTTGAAGTTACTTTTGAAATTATAAATGAATTGGAGAAATTATAATGAGTACAGAATTAATATTAAGAATAGCGACTATAGACGATTTAGACTATGTAGAAAAAATATTTAAAAATGCTATTGAAGTGATGGATAGCAATGGAATTAATCAATGGGATAACATATATCCAACCAAAGAAATTTTAAAAGAAGATATTTTAAAAGGTGAAATGTTTTTAGGAGTAGTTGATAATAAAATGGCATGTGCATTTGTTTTAAATAGTGATTATGATGAAGAATACATTAATGGAAATTGGAAATATAGAAATGAATCTTTTAGCATAGTTCATAGATTATGTGTTAATCCTGATTTCCAAAATCAAGGTATTGGTACTCAGAGTATGATACTAATTGAAAAAATGCTAAGAAAAGATGGGATAGAATCTATTAGATTAGATGCTTTTTCATTAAATCCAGCTGCTTTAAGATTGTATGAAAAAATTGGTTATGTAAGAGTAGGAGAGGCAAATTGGAGAAAGGGATTATTTTATTTATATGAAAAAAAGATATAGATAAGAGTGCATATATTGATAGATAATTAGTATGATACATAATATTCTTAATGTATATGTGGATTATTATCTAAGATATAAGCTATTTGGAGAAAAGAAACCTATAGGAATACTGCAAAATTATAAGGATTTAATTACAGAAAATTAAATTTGCGCTATAATTAAGTAAAATACAAGAATTTAAAAAATCTTAACAATACGGTACAATATTAAAATATGACATCGTAATACAATAATTGGTTTGGAAGTGTAAAATGTAACAGAGATAACTTTAGAAAGATAAGGTAAAATGATGAACTTACTGTTAATAACTGCATCTTCAGATGAGATAAGGAATATAAGAAAATCAAGAGTTATTGGATTTCAACAATGTACTATGCCATATTTAGCTGCTCTTACCCCACCAAACTGGAATATTGAGCATGTAGATGAAGAGGTTGAAAGAGTTAACTTTAATAAGCATTATGATCTTGTTGCTATAACATTTCATACCCCAAGTGCAAATCACGCCTACAATATTGCCACAAGGTTCAGAGAAAAAGGTGTTGTAGTGGCCATGGGAGGCCCTCATGTTACACTGATGCCTCAGGAAGCAGAGAAATATGCTGATGTAATCTTTGTTGGGGAATCAGAAATAACCTGGCCTCAATTTATATATGAGTTTGAAAAAAAGCAGTATAAAAGAAAATATATATGTACTTATCCGCCAGAATTAGACGGTATACCTATGTCAAGAAAAGATTTATTTCATAGAAAAGATCACTCTAATGGAATAATGTTTGCTACTCGTGGATGCCCAAATAAATGCGAGTTTTGCACTATTTCAGTAATGTATAAAAATAAACTGAGAAAGAGGCCTATAGAAGAAGCTGCAAGAGAATATGCTTCCTTCAAAGGTAAAGTGATAATATTTTGGGACGATAACATCTCTGCTGATTTAGAATATTCAAAGAAACTATTTAAAGCTATAGCACCATATAAAAAGTGGTGGAGCAGTCAAGCAAGTATAAATGCAGGTAAAGATGACGAGTTTCTTGAATTAGCAGCAAAAAGTGGATGTAAACAGCTTTTTCTTGGTATAGAATCAATATCCCAAAAGAGCTTAAATAGTGCTAACAAGTCCTTTAACAAAGTAGATGATTTTTATAAAGTGATTCATAAAATACACTCTTACGGCATTTCTGTACAAGCTGGTGTAGTGTTTGGTTTTGATCAGGATACTAAAAATATATTTAAAGATACCTTAGATTTTCTAGAAAATGCAGGAGTTCAGAATGCCACCTTTAATATATTGACTCCATACCCAGGAACGCCACTGTTTAATAGACTTGAAGCTGAAAACAGGATTCTAACCTATGATTGGAGCAAGTATAATTCTAGAAAAGATGTAGTCTACATTCCTAAAAATATGAGTTCGGAGGAACTACTAGAAGGTTTTATTTGGGCTAATAAACGCTTTTATTCCTTAAAAAGCATATCAAAAAGACTGTCAAAGTCTACAGCAGGGTTATATTGGACACTTCCTCTTAACTTGATGTATCATTATTATTTAAAGTTACATAAGTAATCGAAAATTATTGTTCATCAACAGAAAATAACTTGAATAAATCTTATATGAAGTGAAATATAATAATAAATTAGTTGATTGTCCTAATTAAGTGCAACAAGGAGGAAATTTAGATGGAAAGTTATTTTATTAATAATAGTTCTGTAAATATTCATGTTCTAGAGAATGGGGTTCCTTCCAGTAAGACTCCATCACTGCTTGTAATAGGAGGATTATGGGAACCTGCTGAGCGTGCAATTCCAATACTCTCAGGGCTTTCGAGCCATGTTGTTGCCCTGAGCTTACGTGGCCGTGGGTTAAGCTCGACTCCTGAAGTAGGCTATGATCTTTCGGATCATTTGTCGGATATTGAATCGGTTGTTAAACATTGCCAACTAAAAAATTATTGTGTACTTGGGTTTTCACGAGGTGCATCCTATGCACTTGGATGGAGTTTAAAGAATCAACAGAATATGAGCGGTCTGATTCTTGTTGATCAACCTCCAGTACACAGTAAGCAAAGTGAGGAATCTGTAGAATATTGGTCTAATCTCGTTTATCAAGGAGTTTCATTACTTAATTTCATGCGTCGTAAAGCAATCGAAGGGCTTGCAAGAGATGTAAACATGGTTGATTTTTCTTCCGACCTAACACAACTAAACTTACCAGTTGCTTTTTTTGTTGGTAGGAACGAAAAAGCTTCTATACCTTCTAATGTCTCGGATGAGACCTTAGAATTATATAAAAATACTATACACTCCTGTGAAATTATAGAATTTTTACAATCTGGGCACATGATTCCAGATGAAGAACAACAAAAGTACATATCAGAAATTGCCTCGTTTATCAAGAAAATAGAACGTAAGTAATTATTATAGGTTTCCTTAAGTTACTTAAAAAATATTATTAGAGACTTCGTTATTTTCATAGAACTTTTAGTTTAGTAACTGGTATTACAGCTAATGAATATATTAGGAACAGAAGATTATCCATAGCAGGACAGGAACTATCTATATCTGATGCAAAGGTAATTGATATTGCTTTAAAATATGGTTATGAGTCGCCTGAGAGTTTTACAAAAGCATTTACCAGATTCCATTGTATTACGCCAAATGTAGCAAGGCGTGCAGGTATTAAGTTAAAATCCTTCAATCGCCTTCTTATTAAAATAAAGTTGGAAGGTGGTACTGTTATGGACTACAGAATTGAAAAAAGAGAAACATTTAAATTACTTGCTAAGGTTGCAAAGTTTAGGAATGAATCAATTTCGGAAGATGGAAATGCGGGAATTTCAGATTTTTGGAAAAAATGTGGTGCTAATGGCATACTTGACGTGCTAAAACAAAACACTAATAAATATGATATTTATGGACCTTGTGCACCTATTTCAAAGGAAAGTACACATTTTGAATATGGTATTGGTATGGAATTTAATGGAGATAATATTCCGGATGGATATACCGTATGGGAAGTAAAACCTACTTTATGGGCTGTATTTAAATGTATTGGCGACAACGGAGATTGTATAGGGGAAACATGGGGAAAAATCTTTTCAGAGTTTCTACCAAGTTCAGAGTATTGTAATAAATGTCTAAATAATTAATGCACAATCTTCTTATATTGTGACACAATATAAATATAAGACATGCTAAAGAAGGAAGTTTTGTATTATGTTTCATGAGGTGAAACTTTATTAAAATTAGTAGGAACTGCAAAAGTTGTGGAAGTATAAAAATAATATATAGACAGAAGGATTTAGATTGATTTCTAAGTCCTTTTTTAATCCAACTTAGGAGGTGCACTGTGGAAAATGAAGTCTTAAAAATTGCAATGATAATACGAACAATGAACTTTGAAAATTGAATAATACGGTGAAAATATAGTATCAAAAGCATCATATAGTAGATGATTTTATGGATTTAATTTCATAATAATGATATAATTACAAGTAATTAAGTTACAATCGTGATTTAACACAAAATATATACATAAAGCAACAAAAAAGGGGCTGTTTTTAAGTGTATCGGAAATTTGCCAATTATATTAAAAAACATGAGATATTATCATTTATAGTTATGGTGTATATATGTAGTTGGGCTATATGGGGAATATTGTATAGTTCCTGTGATGGAATTATAAGTAAATCAATATATAAAGAGCATATTGTTGTGTTTGTTTCTTTAGGTAGTATTATGCCTAGTATTATTTCAATAGTTCTTACAGGATGTATATATAAAAAGAAAGGTTTAAAACAATTATTTATTAGACTAACAAAATGGAGATTTAATATTGTTTTTTATATATTTGTTTTAGGTTATTATCCATTAATATATTATAGTATTGTTTTAATTTATAATACGATGAATAATGGTTCCAAGATTAGATTTGGTGGGACACCTCATTGGATATTAGTTTCTGCAATATGGATATTGATTTTTGGAGGACCGTTAGGAGAAGAAATTGGATGGAGAGGATTTTTGCTTCCAAGGCTTCAGGGAAAATTCAGTCCTTTTATAGCTAGTTTAGTTATTGGTATTATATGGGCTTGTTGGCATTTACCTTTATTTTTTATAGTAGGGACAGTACAAAATGGCACATCATTCCCATTATTTGTATTATCAACTCTAAACTTAACATTACAAATTACATGGGTGTTTAACAGAACAAAAGGTAGTTTGATATTCCCTATTCTATTTCATACAGCTTCAAACACAGCAGCCGGTTTAATATATGGATTAGTAATGCCACTTAGTTTTTCATTTGTTTTGGTTTGTATTACAGTTCAATTAATAATTACAGTTTTTATTGTAATTGATATGATTAATAATAAATTGGACAAGGTAGTAGATACCAACAAATATCTTTTATAAGATTAGTTCATAATTTTCTTATAAAACGTCATAACTATAAAAACCGAACAATTATATCAAACACCGTATTATTCAATCAAGAATTTTACGGTGTTTTTACGTCGCATTTCAAAAAAAATAAGAATAAAAATTGTACCTTGAAAATTGAATAATACGGTGAAAATATAGTATCAAAAGCATCATATACGCTTATATTTTATGGAGTTAATTGGATATTAATGATATAATTACAATTAGTTGAGTTACAATCTTAAGTTATTACGTCTTAGTGTATTGAAAGGAGAGCTGTATGAATAACATATCTAACATTGATAATATTCCAAAGGAATATATGTATGACCCTGATTTTCAATCTAAACTGAAAACAATATTAATAGGTGATGCTATTGGATGCGAAAAGATTTACGTGAACATAGATTATGTAAAACCTGGTGCTGAAAGTACAAAGTATCATTCACATTCAGTACAAGAAGAATTCTTTCTAATATTAAGCGGGGAAGGGCTATTGAGAATAGACGGAGAAAAAATAATAATAAGGAAAGGCGATGTTATTTCGAAGCCTGCTGGTAAAGATATAACACATCAGTTTATAAATAATAGTTCGGAAATATTGCAGATACTTGATATAGGAACTCGTGAAAAAGATGATATTATTACTTATCCTGATGAAAATGTAATTTATATAAAAGATAAGAAATTGATTTTTAATATTAATAATAGTATTAAAGATTGGACATCAGAACCGAATGAATAATATTAATATAAAATGTTACAACTGCGAACTATAAATTATAGAAAGGTTGGTATGTCTATGATACAGGATAGTTCAACCATTTGCTGGAATAAGGCTGGAAAGGAATTGTGTGAAATCGTAGAAACAAATGATTTCAGAATGTATTTTATTATGCCATATACATTACAACAACTTGGTGATGTTTCTGACAAAGTAATATTAGATTTAGGATGTGGTGAGGGAGGATATTCAAGAGCCTTAGCACACAATGGAGCAAACGTTACATCAATTGATTGTGCTATTGATCCAATAAATTATGCGATAAAAAAGGCTAAAGAGGAAGGCTTGAAAATTGAACATTTTGTACGTAATAGTAATGATTTATATGATATTCAAGATAATATTTTTGATATTGTACTTTGCTCCATGATGTTAATGGATATTGAGGACATTGAAGGGACACTTAAAGAAATATATAGAGTAATAAAACCAAAAGGGAAGGTGTTTATTTCCATACTTCATCCTTGTTTTAAGCCAAAAGAAAGTAAATGGACAATTGAGGATGAAACTATAAAAGTAATAGTTGATGATTATTTTAATCCAACCGAATGGGTTGGAGAAATTAAAGGAATAAATGCAGCAATTATATATAGGCATAGAACACTATCAGATTATATTAAAGCATTTAATAAGATTGGTTTTAAATTGACTGATATGAATGAACCTTTGCCATCTGAAAAACAAATAAATTTGTCTCCAAGAATTAGTTGGTTATCAAAAGTCCCTATGTTTTTGTTTATGGAACTTGAAAAATAAGTTTTAATGTTTCGGTGAAACTATAGGCATAAGATGAACTTAAGTAATTCGTAATTTTCTTATAAAGCGTTACAACTATAAGAACTGACCAATTATTTAAAGTATCGTATTATTCAAAAATGAATTTTACTTTATATTAAAAATAAAATAGGACATGGAAATAATAAATTGGATAGAATTGTAGCAGAACCAAAGCTTATTTATGATTCTAAGAACCAGTCCAGAAAGGAGGCAATATTTACTTTGCTCAATGTTCAGATATGATATAATTACTATTAATTAATTTAAAATAGTAACTAAATGTGATGCATTAGTAATTTAGTACAAATAAAAAATCCATACAGAAATTTTAAGGAGAAATGTTTTATGAAGGTAAGAGCTTATACATTAAATTCATTTGCGAAATGCATAGAGGGAGGAAACCCTGCTGGAGTTGTGATTAATGCAGATGATCTATCCGAAGATGACATGAAAAAGGTTGCAGGTATAATTGGTTTTAGTGAGACTGCCTTTGTCATGAAATCAGACTTAGCAGACTTCAAGGTGAGATTTTTTACACCTAATGAAGAAGTTGATATTTGTGGTCATGCCACGATAGCAACCTTCAGTACACTCTTAAGCCAAGGACGCATTGAACCAGGTAAATACTTTCAAGAAACCAAGGCCGGAGTTTTATGTGTGGAATTACAGGAAGATTTATCAATTATGATGAACCAAAATACTCCAAGCTATTATCAAACAATATGTAAACAAGAAATTGCAGATTCGCTGAACATTACTACAGCTGAAATGAGTGAGGAGCTACCAATACAAATCGTATCTACAGGCCTTAGGGATATACTTATACCTGTTAAAAATATAGATATGGTAAATACTATAAAACCAAATTTTGAAAAGGTATCAAAAATTAGCAGTAAATATAATGCAATTGGTTATCATATTTTCACCCTTGAATCACTTAACGGCTCAAATGCCTACTGTAGGAATTTGGCACCTCTCTATGGAATTCCTGAAGAATCTGCAACTGGTACATCCAATGGTGCCCTTGCATGTTATCTATTTAAATATGGTAAAATTAAATCTGATCATACTAATCATATAGTTATGGAGCAAGGTTATTCAATGGAAAAGCCTTCAGAGATAATTGTTTCCTTGATAACTGAAGGAAAAGAAGTTATTGAAGTTAAGGTTGGTGGAAAAGCATTAAATTTGTCTGAAATAGAGATTGGAATATAACAATTGACTAAAGTACCTCTTATTGTTTTTAAAATACTTCATAAGCTTGCCTGTAATAGTGCATGTATAGACTTAAACTGGAGGACTCATATAGTGCCAAAATCATCATATATCATTAGATTTTATGGAATTAAGTTATATGCTAGAGCAAGTAATTCTAAGTATCAGATTTATTTAAATAATTAGTACCCCAAGCACACATTAAATTTAGTATAGGGATCATACTTTCTCCAAATTCTGAGAGGCAATACTCGGTTTTAGGGGGAACTACTGGATAAACAGTTCTGACAATTAGTTCATCACCTTCTAGTTCGCGTAATTGCTGCGTTAGCATTTTGGGGGTAGCCTGAGGAATAAACTTCTGTAATTCATTAAAGCGCAAAGTTTTGTTTATCAAATGAAACAAAATGATTGCTTTGTATTTCCCGCCAATTAAACTTATGGGAGCTTCAATCGGACAGTTAAATGTTTTTGAATTATTCATTATTTACACCCACTTTCTTTTTGGGTAGTATATTACAAAAAAGTGCATTCTTGATTAAAAGAAAATTATTGTTATAATGATAACATGAATTAATTCATTAATCAAGAGTAATCATGATTACACCAGGAGGAATAAAATAATGAAGAAAAATATTGGAGCAGTGGTAGGTCTTTATCCAACACCTTCAACTCTGGTAGGAACAGTCGTGGAGAATAAAGTTAATTGGTGTAATGTTGCGCATATAGGAATCATAGGATTAGATTCCATAATGCTTAGCATAAGAAAAGGACGTTATACAAATCTAGGGATAAAAGAAAATAAAACAGTATCTGTTAATTTGGTAAGTGAAGATATGGTGGTAGAAGCAGACTATGTAGGACTTGTAACAGGTAAAACAGTTGATAAATCTCAAGTATTTGAATACCACATGGGGGAATTAAATGTTCCAATAATCGATAAATCACCACTTGCAATGGAGTGTGAATTAGTAGATATTTATGATACAAAAGATTATGATAATTTTATTTTAAAAGTTGTTCATACTCATGTAGAAGAACATGCTATAGATAAAAGTGGAAAGGTTGATTATCAAAAGCTAAGACCAGTGTTATTTGAAAAGCTAACAGGGACATATTTAAGAACAGGTGATGTGATTGCAAAATGTTGGAATGTTGGAAGAAAGTATAATGATTTATAAATAAAGATATTGTTATAATCAGCAGCTGCTAAAATTATGAATACACCGGAACAAGCATTTGTAGTTTTACTGAAAGAAAATGAAAAAGACAATATTGGCGTAGGCGGACAACTACTATCCGAAAAATAAAATATTAAAATTTAATATCACAAATTTAAAAACCGAACAATTAATTAAAATACCGTATTATTCTAAAACGAATTTTGCGGTGTTTTGCGATTATAAAGAAGTAGAAAGGCACTTAGCATGAAAGTTAAAGCAGACAATCCGCCTGTGTAATATTTTTCAAAAAAGCTTGTACTTATAAAAAAATTAAAAATCGTAGCTAAAAATAGAAAAAGTGTCATGATAATCAGTTTGAAATTTAAAAAAAGCTTATTCGTTTTTACTTGAATTAAATTTCCATAAATTAGATAGGTTATGCTGTAATAAAACCATAGTATGCAAAGGAAACCACTTACAATTCTAAGTTCAGGTGGGAAAATAGTGTATTTTCCACCAAATGAGAAACGCCCTAAAGGAAATCCAGCCATTAAAAGAAACTGAAGAATTGAGTTTAAAAAAAAGGATAATGAGCAAAGTATTGCTGCAATCTTAGACATAATAAACCTCCTATTTTTTTACTCGATTTACTATACATAAAGTATATCTAGTTATTTCTTGAATTATACATTTTTATATATAATATGTCAAGAGAAAAGGGGTTCTTCGCAGAGTTAGAAAATTTAAAATATCATTGTTACAAGGAGTTCAATTTGATAAAGCTATATTTTGACGTATTACACTAATATAAGATATAATTTATAATAATTATATACCGAGAGGTGAAGAATTATGTTTGATAAGCCAAGCGATTATCTTGAAGTAGGATTGAATTTATCCCTTGGAGAAGATTTGAAACACATATTTAATTCAACAGCTACTGTAAAGAGAGTTTTAAAAGGTACAAATGTTCTTAACCAAGGTGAAATACCATCTTCACTCTACTATGTTCATGAAGGAATCATGAGAGGATATTATATAGATAGTTTAGGAAATGATGTTACAAAATGCTTTGCAAGAGAAAGAGAATTTGCTTGTAGTGAAGGTCTCAGAAAACCTGGAGAAGCTAGTTTCAGTGTAGAGAGCCTTGAAGATAGTATTTGTGTAATCATACCGTATAGCTCAATAGCTGAAGGAGTTAAGAAAGGCAATGAAATGACAGATATAATCAATAAGTATAGTCAGAAAGCTCTTACTGATGCAGAAAGACATACAAGAGCCTTGCTTACGAAAAGTGCATTGGATAGGTATATAGAGTTTAAAAGTGCGTATAGCATTATAGAGGATAGAATAAGCCAAGCTCATATTGCTTCCTATATTGGTGTTAGAGCAAGTTCACTGTCCAGAATTAAAAGAAATTTGAAAACAGAATAGATTTACATAGAAAACATCAAATAAAAATATTTGATGTTTTTTTGTTGTAGTTGACATAGGTCAATTACAAGTAAAATGTTTAATGCTAATATGACTTATAAATTCAATTATAAATGGGAGGATTACAAGTATGAAAAAAATTTCTTTAGTAACAGGTGCAAATGGACATTTAGGCAACAATTTGGTAAGGGAACTATTAAAGAAGGGAGAAAATGTTAGAGCGGGTGTACGTAATTTAAAGGACAAAGAACCATTTGAAGGTCTTCAGTGTGAAGTAGTTTATGCTGACTTAATGGACAAAGATTCACTTCGCAAGGCATTAGAAGGAGTAGATACATTATATCAGGTAGCTGCTGTATTTAAACATTGGGCTGAGGATCCAGAAAAGGAGATAATTATCCCTAATATTGATGGGACTGAAAACATAATAGAAGCAGCGAGAGAAGCAAATGTGAGAAAAATAGTATATGTAAGCTCTGTAGCAGCATTGTCCTTAGACGAAGTTAACTCAAAAGGCAAAATTGATGAAACTACATGGCTTAAAAATAGTCATGGAAATGCATACTTTGTTTCAAAGAAAGAATCAGAGAAGAAAGCTTGGGATTTAGCTAAAAAATATGATTTGGATATGGTTAGCGTTCTTCCTGGAGCAATGCTTGGTGGAGAATTTTTAAAGAAAACTCCTACAATGATGGGCTTTGATAGTATTCTTTTAGGAAAGATGAAAATAAATTATATAACTGAAATGACACCAATAGATGTAACTGACGTTGCAAAGGCAATGATTGTAGCAGCAGAAAAGGGTAAAAAGGGAACAAGATATATTTTAGCTAATGAAGAACCTGTAACTTCAGATGAAATTATAGAAATTGCAAAAAAATTTGTTCCAAAGCTTGAAGCACCACAAAAATATACTAAAGAGCAGTTATTAAATTTAGCTGACAAATTAGAAGCTGAATCTAAAAAAACTAATACTCAGCCTTCGCTGCTTAGAAGTCAGGTAGAATTATATTATGGTGGAATAAACAGACATTATGATATTACTACATCAAAAAAGGATTTGAATTTTAATCCTAAATTAGGTGCAAAGGCATTGGAAGAATATTTTCAGCGAGTTTATAAAAGTCTTTAAGGAGAAGGGAACATTTAAATATTCCACAAAAGATTATTTTTCGTAGGTTATGAATATGGTTTACATAGTATTCAACAGCTTAATAATAAGATAACTACTTTAGAAAATGAAATAGCACAGTTAAAATCAGCATCCTAATAGGGGTGCTTTTTTAACATAGAAAGTGGTTGTATAAAAATTTAAAAAGCATAAATGCAATATATACTTTACATTATGTAATTTATAATGTACAATAAAACTATGAAAGGGGGAATTCCATGAAAAACAAAAGAATGAAAATCGCCCGAATGGAAGCTGATATGAAACAGGAGGACTTGGCAAAAGCCGTAGGCGTTACTCGACAAACTATCGGGCTGATAGAATCAGGTGAATATAACCCCACGTTAAACCTATGTATAGCTATTTGTAAGGAGCTTGGTAAAACATTAAATGATTTATTTTGGGAGGAATCAAAATGAAAAAGCAAAATTTGCAAGACGAAAGAGTTGTAGCGCAACGCCGTAAAATAAATAGTGAAGCATACGGCATTTTAATGATTGCGCTTATCTGTTCAATACTCGTACAGCAGTTTCTGCTGAAAGCTCCGTTTGAGCAGTATGCCGCTGAGCTTATATGCTTTTTAGGAATGTGCATTTACACGATAATACGGTACATGACCTTGGGACTTAACATATACGGCGAGGGAAAATCATCTAAAGCCATCATTTTTATGAACAGTATATTATCCGGAATTGTAGTAACAGCGATCAACGGTGTTTTGAACTATACACAGTACGCAGAAAAATATAAGGAAGATGGTATAGGTTATTTTATCGCCGTGTTGGTAGTTACTTTTATCAGCGCAACCGTTTTGGTTTTTGTTGTACTGTCTTTCCTTAATTATCTGAACAAGAAAAAACAGGCAAAAATTCAAAAACAGTTAGATGAAAAGGAACAGGACGAATAGCTGTGTTTTTCTTCAGTTAATATAATGAAAGATGAATCCAATAAATGAATAACGTTAAAATCAGCATCCTAATAGGGGTGCTTTTTTAATACAAAAAAATATAAAGGAATGGTGATTAATAATTAATATTAATGAAACAATAAACATGAATGGAAATATAACTTTTAAGGATACTTCTGGGACAGATGTCATAGTAGCTTATGTTATTTTTGCATAAATTACGTTAATGAAATTTAGGAGTTGATACTATGAAAAATCAGATTTATAAAGATTTAATACTAATATTCATCATGGGAGCTCTTTATATGGTTCTTGAAGGTTTATGGCGTGGGTGGACACATATCAGTATGTTAGTAGTTGGTGGTTTAAGTGCTTTCTTTATTGGAACATTAAACGAACACCCAAATTTTTGTGATAGGAAAATGTGGCGGGAATGTCTTATAGGTACCATAATAATCCTTGTAATAGAATTCATAAGTGGAATGATATTAAATGTTTGGCTTCGTTTAGATATATGGGATTACTCAAATAACTGGGGGAATTTATATGGCCAGGTATGTATTCCTTATGCTGCTCTGTGGTTTTTCTTAATTCCATTAGCTATTTATGGAGATGATTATTTAAGATATAAATTATTTGGAGAAAAGAAACCTATAGGAATACTGCAAAATTATAAGGATTTAATTACAGGAAATTAAATTTGCGCTATAATTAAGTAAAATATAAGAATTAAAAAAGTCTAATAGTATGAAAGGTGTCACAGGAGTTAATGTTAATATAAATTTTCTTTGAAGGGTGGATTATTGGTGAAAAAATGCGGCATATTAATAATATTTCTAATAATTATATTTGGTGCGTACACATTTTTTAGTCAAAGACAACAAATGCAGGATGCAGATCAAACATTTATTTATAATTTAAGTGAAGCAAATAGTTGTTTTGGAGTGGATTATACCAAATTAAGTGAGGAAGATAAAATAAGTTATTATATGAAAGCAGCTTCTAGTCTAAATGTAGCTATATATACATTGAAGTATACTTCTTATGATGATAAGCAAGACTTAGGAAATGCACTGGGTTCACTTAATTTATCTATTTCATTACATAGTGCGTCCCAATCTACTAATAGATCGAGAGCTTTTAACGAAAAAGAACACGATATATTTATGTGTTTAAGTCATATAACTTTTAATACTAATGATAAAAACAATTGCAAAGAACTTATTAAAGTTACAAATGAAATAGGCTATTAAACTTAAACTAATGTATATACAATGTTCATATATTAAGTCTTAGATTAAATTGGCTATAAAATTATTTTCGATTGGAGTGATATAAAATGATAATTAGAAATTCTGCAAGAGCAGTAATCATAGTCAATAACAAATTGCTTGTTACCAAGATGAACAATAGAGGAATATTTTATTTATTACCAGGTGGTGGACAGAACACAGGAGAGATTCTCACTGAGACTTTGGAACGAGAATGTGAAGAAGAGTTACAATATCAAGTAAAAGTCAATGAACTACTATTTGTGAGAGAGAGTTTTGATGATGATGAAACACAACGAGTTGAGTTTATATTTCAGTGTACTTTAGTTAATAAAGTTGAGAACTATGCTCCAGTTTTTGATGCAATGCAATGTGGCATAGAGTGGTTAAATATAGATGAACTGTCGTTATTACCACTCTACCCAGAGGAAATACGTTGTCAAATCCAACAGTTCTATAAGAAAAAACAAATAAAAACATATCATGGAACTAAAGATATTCAGTTTAGATAAAATATTAAAGTAGTTTAATTCGTAATTTTCTTATATTGTGACACAATCGAAATATAAGACATGCTAAAGAAGAAAATTTTGTATCATGTATAGAATATGCTTCATGAGGTGAAACTTTATGAAAATTAGTATGAACCGTAGAACTTGTGGAAGTATCAAAATAATATATAAATAGAAGGATTTAGATTAATTTCTAAGTCCTTTTTTAATACAATTTAGGAGGAGCATTTACTTACGTTCTCTAAGCTCTACCCTACCGCTACGGCGAAAGAGCTGTTTTATTATGTGAATGACGGCGTATTAAAACCAATCGGGAAAGATTATATTTTCTACAGCGATTGAATATTATCCCATTGTTTCATTATTATACATAAATCTTTAAAAGTAACTTGACTTAAAGCGCGCTTTAAGTGATATTTTAGGTATATAAGGAGATGTTTTTTATGGCAGACATTTAAATAAGTGACGTATCAAAATTAATGAAACTAAACTCAGGTACGCTAAGGTACTAAGAAAGCAGAACAAAGTTAATTTTTAATGAATTAGGAGGACATGGAACAATGAGTAAAAAATTAGTAGCATATTTTTCAGCAAGCGGTGTGACCGCAAGAATAGCAAACACGTTGGCAAATGCACTGGCTGCTGACTTATATGAAATCAAACCAGAAATACCATACACCCAAGCTGACCTAAACTGGCTGGATAAGACAAGTCGTACTTCCGTGGAGATGGCAGATAAAGCATCACGTCCAGCAATTACAGATAAAAATGTTGATATTGAGAACTATGATACCATTTTTATTGGTTTCCAAATTTGGTGGTATGTAGCACCGACTATTATTAATACATTTCTTGAAAGTCATGATTTTTCAGGAAAAACCATTATATTGTTTGCCACTTCTGGAGATAGTGGATTTGGAAAGACGATAGAAAGGCTAAAAGGAAGTGTAGCTGCTGACACTATAATCAAGGAAGGGATACTTTTGAATGGCAGAGAGTCCAAAGAAGCTTTATCTGTGTGGATTGAGAGTTTGAAAGAAAAATATTAGAGGAAAGGAATTAGAAAATGAGTGATACTATAATAGATTCAAACACTATGAACAGGTTTCCGATTTTGGAGTTACTTGCCTTGACAATAACAATATTTACAGCCATTATGACAGAAACACTTCCGGCAGGTCTGTTGCCACAAATAGGAAAGAGTCTTGGAGTCTCAGAAAGTCTTGCTGGCCAGTTAGTTACGCTATATGCAATCGGCTCATTAATTGCAGCTATACCATTGATTACCATAACTCGAAATTGGCGTCGTCGCCCACTTCTCCTTATAGCTACTTGTGGATTGCTTATTTTCAATACAATTACAGCAATATCATCTAACTATATGTTGACATTAATTGTACGCTTTTTTGGTGGGGTATTTGCTGGAGTTTTGTGGGGAGTGATTCCTGGATATGCTCGACGCATGGTTTCAGATAATTTAAAGGGACGAGGTTTAGCAATAGCAATGATGGGTGTCCCAATTGCTTTAGCTCTTGGAGTACCTGTTGGAACATTTATGGGCAACATTGTTGGCTGGCACTATATATTTGCATTCATGTCAATACTTAATCTGATTTCGGTAATATGGATTATTATAAAAGTCCCTGACTATCAAGGACAGTCTGATAAATCAACGTTTTCTGTTTTAAGTATATTTAAGACTTCTAGAGTATGCCCTATTTTATTCGTTATTATGACTTGGATACTGTCTCACAATATTATTTACACTTATATAAATCCATTTCTCGCATCATTGGGTATGGTAAATCATATTGATTTGGCATTGTTCATTTTTGGTATTTCAGCAATTGCAGGTATATGGATTGTTGGTATATTCATAGATCGGTGGTTACGGTTATTAGTTTTGGTTAGTATATTTGTATTTTTATTGGATTCAATCCTGTTTGGAATTTCTATCAATAATCTTATAGCTATCTATGTATGTACTGCTATTTGGGGGCTTACCTTTGGTGGTTCTTCTACGCTATTAAGTACAGCACTTGCTAATACTGTTCCAGATGAAGGTGTGGATATAGCTATGTCAATAAGCACAACTGTATGGAACTTGGCTATAGCAGGTGGGGGATTCGTTGGTGGAATACTCCTTAAAAGTTTTGGCGCTACTTCGTTTCTCAAAGTATTATTTATATTATTAATTTTTGCATTTCTGATAGCTTATATGTCAAAAAAACATGGATTCACTGAATAGAACATGCAATTGAAAATCATTATCTGAATGGAATTACTTTGTGAATGATTAAAAATTTTAATTATTTATAAAAAATCAGCCTGCCTTACGGTAAACACAAAAACGTAGTTATGGCAGGTGATTTGTTGCACTGAAATATAAAAAGAAGCCACACG
The DNA here is from genome assembly GCF_900176305.1 of Clostridium acidisoli DSM 12555. Taxonomy (GTDB): domain Bacteria; phylum Bacillota; class Clostridia; order Clostridiales; family Clostridiaceae; genus Clostridium_I; species Clostridium_I acidisoli. The sequence goes on along the minus strand of NZ_FWXH01000002.1, from coordinate 614,619 downwards.
GCGGGTTTGACATAAAATCAAAGCTGTCGTTTTTTAATACAGGATCTGCTGAGAATATTAGATTTAACTGTTTCATTTTGCGGTAGCTAAAGGAGGTAGCCGTCATGAACACTACTAGCATTAATGTTCATCTTTAGAATCATATTCATCACCCATTAATACTTTAAGAAATATTGTTATTATTGTACATAAAAATATTAGCAACCTTGTACAATTTAATTTTGGCATTAATATTAGCTTGGTATTCGTAGTGTAAGCCTAAAAAACAGTTAGTTAAACATGAAAAAAGATGACAAGTACTAGTTAAAATTAAAAAACGAACAATATTCTTAGAAGATTATAACAGAATCTATAAAATTTGACATGCATATACCGCATACATATAATATAAGGTGAATTCGATATTAAAGGAGATGAAAAAATGTTACAAACCAAAATCAAAGTTAAAATTGTCAAAATAGTTTCTTCTCTTGCCATCAGTACAGTAATGGCTTGTTCAATTTCTACAACTGCATCGGCACAGTCAACTACAACTTCAAGTAGTTATGGTATTTCACTTAGTAATTCCAGCAATTTTTACGGTTATAATTCTTTAGTTAATAGACCGTACACAGATGGCCAAAGTGCTTACAACTACAGCGTTGATATTGTTAAGACAGGAGAGGATACAGGTCAACGTTACAGAGCTTTTACTGGTGGTAGATGGAAGACAAGTACTGGTGACGGAGATCATGTATTGCAATGGACTACTCCTAATGGACAACCTGGTACATGGAGTATGTGGTCTAATGCACCAGAATTTTACCTTGGAAAGGAAACAGGCAACAGCAACTCATGGTATTCTGGAAACACGTTAGAACCAGATGTTTTGACGGCACCAAACACACCGTGGCTAATGTATACTCAGGTGGAGATTGACCCTGGTCAGCCTACAGATACTTATGGAGTCAATGCAAATACACAAGCTGACCGAATTATGCTACTAACAAGTTCAGATTGCAAAAATTGGACAAGAAAATCTGATCGAGGAGTAATAACAGACATACCTGATCCTGCAAATACATTTTTCCACCATGAAGCTGTAATTTATGTCCCAGACGATCCTGTCGGCAAATATTGGATGTATGTTTGTGTAGCGATAAATGGTCAGAATAATGGTTATTATCGTATTCGTTCAAATGACTATACAACATTTGACTTCGCTAAAAGAGAACAATCAAACATGGGAGATTTAGGAGCAAAGATAGGCTATCTCAAACAGGCTCCAGGTGGTCCTTTATATGTCCGTATTCCAACTGTGCAAAGTGGCAGTGGAAGGACAGTTCCTGCATTCCAGTTCTCCAGAGATGGGCTTAACTGGGATTCTAACAACAATTTACTTTTAGAAGGTTCCACAGATAATACTAACAATAAAAATTCTTATTTTAGTGGGGTCTCAACTATAAACGGAACAGGTGAAATTGAATACGCTGGAAATTACCAGTGGAAAGGTCTTTATGCTACTAGTACATCTAATTCACCTACAAGCCCTGATATTTTTAAATCGGAAATTGGATATGGTACGTTTACACTCAACATGAATAATCGGGCTATTACTCAGATCGATTATCCGCAGCAGACAACCTATTCTTCTTCCAGTGACATTCCTGTAACTGGTTGGGGAGTCAGTTTTGGAGGAACACAACGAGTAGATATTTATATTGATAATATTGGTTTGACGTCTATTACGAGTTTGGTTAATCGTCCAGATGTTCAGCAAATTATTAATACTAATAATCTTTACTCTAATGCGGCAAATAGTGGTTATGCAACTGTAATAAAAGCAGGTACACTCTCAAAAGGAACTCATACAATTGAGGTTGCAGGTATTTCTCTAGATGGTTCTGTATGCTGGCAAACTAGGAATTTTACCGTAAATTAAAATTAACTAAAACACCGTATTATTCAATTGAAATTTACGGTGTTTTTACATAGTATTTTAAATATATTTTAATTCATAGCAAAAGTAATGGAAGAACATTCAGAAATGGGTGTTCTTTTTATATTAAAAATAAAATAGGACAGGGAAATAATGAATATATACTTGTTTAATATGAAATAAAAGTAAAAATTAAGCCGAATATATAGTAATTGGTACTAATTAAATATTATTGTATTTCGATAATAATATAGATTATAGATAAAATTATATATATATATATATTAATGAGAGGGAAAATAAAAGTGAGAAAAAAATTTAATGTTATAGGGTTGCTTTTATGTACATTTTTTGTGGCAACGTCAGTTATGTTTAGTGGTGGAAGTAATAAAATATTTGCTGATGTAAATAAAGCAACTATAGCAACAAATACTGAAAAATATGTACCTAAAAAAGATTATTCGTCTAGTTTAGTAGCAAATTATAAAATGGATGAAACGAGTGGAACAGTTTGTAAGAACAGCTTAGGAAATGGAAATGACGGTACTTATAATGGAACTACAAGTGTAACTGATAGTGACGGAACTTATAGAAGTTTTAATGGTACAAGTGATTATATACAATTCAATAATTCAATTCTTCCAACTGGGAAAAAAACAATTAGATTTAAAATAAAAACAGATGTTGTTGGCAATGATGATAATTGCTATGTAATTCTTGATACTGCCGATGGACATACTAACAATAAAGGATTTACGTGTTTTGTATATAATGGTATCATAAGATTTTATTTAGACAGAGGTATTGCAGGTACCGGTGATTGTATTGATACTAAAACATCAATAAATGACAATAAATGGCATGAAATAATGTTTACGTGGACTGGAGATGATTCTACTGATGGAATGAAAGTTTACGTAGATAATATGAGCATTGCTGACAATGAAGTAACACATCAATATGCAGCTGTACATTCTCAAACAGATAAATTAACTGTTGGTAAAATACAGAGTAATGATAAATATTTTAAAGGTTTATTAAGTAACATACAAATTTATAATGATGTATTAGAGTACAATAGTATATCGACAGGAATTACATTAAATAAAACATCAGATTCGATAAATGTAGGCGAAACGGACACTTTGTCAGCTACAGTTAATCCTTCAAGTGTGGTGGTAACATGGAGTTCCAGTGATAGTTCTATAGCAACAGTAGATTCTAATGGTAAAATTACAGGAGTAAAAGCTGGACAAGCTACGATAACAGTGACTACAGCTGATGGCAAAACAGCAACATGCGTAGTTACGGTAACAGATTCAGATAGTTCAGATAAAGCTGCATTAAATATAACTATGACAAATGGCCAAGTTAAGCAGTACAATGTAACTATGAATGAAGTAAATAAGTTTATATCATGGTATAAGTTAAGATCAGCAGGTAGCGGGGATCCATTTTATGAGTTTGACATAACTCAAAGTTCAAATCCTAATATTGTAAGAACTGATTATGTTATATTTGACAAGATATCATCTTTTGAAGTAGATGATTATACAAAATAAATAGAAAAACAACTAAGGAGTCTCAAAATAGACTCCTTTTTATATTGAATTATTTTTCGGAATAGGTTGGTTATATTTTGGTAAAAGACCTTCAAAAGTTGAAGTGACAAATGATATTGATAAAGAACTTATAAATTTATTTAAGATGATTAAATATCATGCACCAGAACTTTAATATGATTTTTCAGGAAGAGATATATTTGAAGAATATAAGAATGAGAGTATAGGAAACCTTACAGAGATAAATAGGGCCGTAAGGTTTTTATATTTAATAACACAAAGTTTTGCAAGTAAATGTGGTAATTATGGTTATGGAACAAACGCAAAACCAAAGCAACAAATATTTTATACTGAAGCATTAAAAGATTTGAAAGAGAGGTTAAGTAATACTTATGCTGAAAACTTAAGATTTAAAAAAATAATTGATAAGTATGACAGAGAATATACTTGTTTATTTGCAGATCCACCTTATTTTGAAACTGCGGGTTATGGTAATGACTTTGGCAAAAAGGAACATTTATTGCTTAGAGATAAATTACATAATATAAAAGGCAAGTTTATTTTAACTATTAATGATTATGAAAAAGTCAGAGAGTGGTATAAAGATTTAAAAAAATAACAGTTGAAAGGAATTTAAAATTATATAATTTACACAAATTTAACATGCTTTTATATGATAAAAAATATAAGAATATGTTAAAAATGATATATTCGACAAAATGTAGCAAAAAAATATTTATTAAATTGTTATAATTATGTATAAATATATTAATTAGGGGGGATAAATAATGAAAAGTAAAAGTATTTTTTTTGTTTTATTTTTGGGTTTAATAGTAACTTTCATGTCAAATAGCAAAGCATACGCAGATGTAAATACAAATGGTATAATATGGAAATTACATACAGCGACACCATTAAGTAAAACAGATGGTAATTGGAGTTTTGCAATGGGGAGTTATAATAATGATGGAAAACCGGATATATACTGTATAAAGAGAAATGGAGGAAATGGAAAAACTGAGTTACACATTTTAAATGGAGCAAATAACTATCAATCGTTTTTACTTGAAACAGCAACAGCATTGCCTGAAACAGATGGTAATTGGCAATTTTTAGTAGGCGATTATAATCATGATGGAAAACCAGATTTATATTGTATAAAGGAAAATGGAGCAAATGGAAAGACTGAAGTACACATTTTAAATGGAGCAGATAATTATCAATCGTTTTTATATGAAACAGCAACAACATTGCCTGAAACAGATGGTAATTGGCAATTTGCAATAGGTGACTATAATAATGATGGGAAACCAGATTTATATTGTATAAAGGAAAATGGAGCAAATGGAAAGACTGAAGTACACATTTTAAATGGAGCAAATAATTATCAATCATTTCTACTTGAAACGGCAACAGCATTGCCTGAAACAGATGGTAATTGGCAATTTGGAATAAGTGATTACAACAATGATGGAGTACCAGATTTGTATTGCATAAAAAAGAATGGATCAGGTGCAACTGAAGTACACATTTTAAATGGTTCAAATAACTTTCAATCATTTTTATTTCAATCAGCAACACCAATGGAACCAACCGATCAAAGTACACAGTTTATAGTTGGACAAGGCAGTCTTAATATATACGCTATAAAGGAACAAGGTGGAACTTCTACTGAAGTACATGAATTTGGATATCCGGATCAAATTGGGACAGGTAATACAGTAGATGCTAATGGCATTATATGGAAACTACATACAGCGACACCATTAAGTAAAACAGATGGTAATTGGAGCTTTGCAATGGGTGATTATAACAATGATGGAAAACCTGATATATATTGTATAAAGAAGAGTGAATCAAAGACTGAGGTACATATACTAAATGGAGCAAATAATTATCAATCATTTCTACTTGAAACAGCAACAGCATTGCCTCAAACAGATGGTAATTGGCAATTTGCAATAGGTGACTATAATCATGATGGAAAACCAGATTTATATTGTATAAAGGAAAATGGAGGAAATGGAAAAACTGAGGTGCATATTTTAAATGGTGCAGATAACTATCAATCATTTTTGCTTGAAATAGCAACAGTATTACCTCAAACAGATGGTAATTGGCAATTTGCAATAGGTGACTATAATCATGATGGAAAACCTGATTTATATTGTATAAAGGGAAATGGAGGAAATGGAAAAACTGAAGTGCATATTTTAAACGGTGCAGATAATTATCAATCGTTTTTACTTGAGACTGCAACAGGATTGTCCCAAACAGATAGTAATTGGCAATTTGGAATAAGTGATTATAACAATGATGGAGTACCGGATTTGTATTGTATAAAAAAGAATGGATCGGGTGCAACTGAAGTGCATATCTTAAATGGTGCAAATAACTTTCAATCATTTTTATTTGAATCAGCAACACCAATGGAACCAACTGATCAAAGTACACAGTTTATAGTTGGACAAGGTAGTCTTAGTATATACGCTATAAAGGAACAAGGTGGAACTTCTACTGAAGTACATGAATTTGGATATCAAGATAACATTATTACAGGAAATACTGGTGATACAAATGGAGTGGCTGTTAATATGGCAAGTGCAAATATAATATATTTTATAAAAGAATGCGAGGGATTTGCACCATCGTTGTATCATGATAGTGTAGGAGTGTTAACAGGTGGCTATGGAATGACTGGGGTAGAATTAAATGGATTACCTGCATCTATAAGTGAAACAACTGCTACAAACTTATTGACCAATCATGTAAATAATGAGTATTATAAACAAGTATTAGATATTATACATGCACATGGAGTTGCAAACCCTTTACAAAGAGAAGTTGATGCGTTTACATCATTTGCTTATAATAACGGGATTAATGCTTTTAGCGGTTCTACACTATTAAAATTATATGCTTCTGGTTCTAGGGGTGCAGATATACAGAACCAATTTATGCAATGGGTTCATGCAGGTGATAAAGTTCTTCCAGGATTGGTAACCAGAAGAACATATGAATGGGAAATATTCAGTGGTTCAAATGCAAGCATTCCAGGATATAATTGTGCACCTAGCATATCATATATAAATACAGCTGGAAATCCTACTGGTCAAGTTGTTACAAACAATAACAGATATGGGGCCAGTCCTTATTAGAAGGTATAGATTAATAAAGCACATATGAAAAAGGAGAATAAATATGATTGATTTATTAAAGAAAAAAACAACTATTTTCGTTATTGTAGGTATTGTATTAATTATTTTAGTTGGAACATCTATTATAGCACGCAATAAGATGCAAAATAATAAATCAGCTTCTATTAACACTAAAAACAAACCTATACAAAATAGCATAAACAATACTACAAATACAAGTAGTTCACCAATAGTACAAAATAATGCTACAAGTACAAATAGTTCAGTATCAAAACAAAGTAATGCTACAAATACAAGCAGCTCAGCAGCAACACCAAGTAATACAACAAGCACAAACAGTTCAGTAACGGAGCAAAAGAGTACTACAAGTGCTTTTAATTACCAAGATTACTTTGGTGAGTGGACAATAAAAAAATCCCTTGGTACATCACCTGTTTCTGCAATGTCAAATGATCAAATAGCTGGCTATATAGGTAAAAAAATTATTCTTTCAGAAAGTCAGTTTACAGATTTAGATGGGAGTGTAGTAAAAAGCCCAACTTATAAACAAAAAATTGTATCAGACAGTGACTTTTTTAATGATAATCGGAGGGAATTAAGTTATTTTCAAATAAGTTCAAATTATATTAATGAAATTCAAATATACAATAATGGAGGTATATATAGTAATATTTTTATAATTGATAAAAATAATATAATGTATTTAGCAGATGGAGTATTTTTTCAACTTCAAAAATAGTTTATTTAATATGAATTCCACACAAGTGTAATTTTATAAAAGTAGTGAAATAAGAGTAAAGCCTTATAAATGCTTTACCCTTATTTTTTATTTTAAAATTACAAACATTAATTGAACATATTGAATCTATAATCATTTTTACTCAAAAAAGAACGCACCAGTTGGTATGCCTAAGCAGGCATTGATATATGAATAAATTCACTATAGTTATTATTCATAACAATTAAATATATGCATAAAAAAGAAAGTCCAGGATGATTAATCTCAGGCTGTTTTTTGCAAACTCAATAAAAATTTATAATCAAGTGCATTATCATTGGTACAAGTATTACATGCTCAATAAACTATAAAATATACAGACATGTATTAAAATTTCACTATTATAAATCTATCATATATTTACAATGTTTTAAATAGCAATAAATAGGAGGCAATGAGGTAGTTAAGACTTTTGTATATTAAGTAGACAATGAAATGATAAAAAAGCTAGGAGGATCAACCTTTAGCTTTTTGTGGAAGAATGTGTTAGATAATGCAACTAAATTATAATATATAATACAATAAAAAGTACGCACCTTTCGGCATGCCCTTATACAGATAATGAATATATAAAACATTCATAGATATAACCCTTAACATATTGTTCCGTATTATATTATATAACGTAGTATTATGTAAACAATATAGTAACACCCATGCAAGAATTTCTCAAGAAGGCGAGCATGTAGCGCAAAACCTGAGATTGGTAGCAAGTTACTGCAAAGACCGGTTTTAAGATGATTCGTTGAACGTGTGTAGGAAACAGGAAGAAAAGAAGAGTTAAGTAATATGCTATAATATTTATGTAAAATATGGTTAGGAGATGTTAAAATGTCTGATATAAAATTATTTAAAATAAATGGCAAAGTAGAAGAATTACCAGCTAAATGGGCTACATTAGAAAGAGCATTGCAGACATTAATTGAAAAAAACATGTCTGTATTCTTTGGCGTTAAATTTCTCAAAAGTGAATATACAACTTCCAATGGTGGGCGTATGGATAGCTTAGGAATAGATGAGAATAATTGTCCTGTGATTTTTGAATATAAAAGAGCTAGCAATGAAAATGTAATAAATCAAGGACTGTTTTATTTAGACTGGCTTTTAGATCATAAGGCTGATTTTGAACTTTTAGTTATGAAAACATTAGGAAAAGAATGTTCAGATAAATTAGATTGGACAATGCCACGTCTAATTTGCATAGCAGGAGATTTTACTAAATACGATGAGTATGCCGTGAAGCAAATAAATAGAAATATAGATCTTATTAGATATAAAAAATTTGGTGATGATTTATTGATGTTTGATTTAATAAATTCTAATGTTGCTACAAGACTTAAGGATATTGATGGAGATAAAGGAGCAAAGCCCCAAAGTAATGATAAGAATTTTGATGATCAATTAGAAGCAACAAGTGAAAAAATAAGAGGAGTATACTATTCTATTAGGGATTACATATTGGCTCTTGGTGATGATGTTACTGAAAATAAATTAAAATTGTATAGTGTATTTAAGAAGATAAAAAATATTATATGTGTAGAAGTTAAGATGAAAAGCATAGTCTTATATTTAAGATTAGATCCTAAAGATATTGCTATTGAAGATGGTTTTACAAGAGATGTAACTAAAATTGGACATTGGGGAACTGGGGATTTAGAAATCACAATAAAAGATGTTAGTGGTTTTGAAAAAGCTAAGAAATACATTGATAGAGCTTATGAGATGAATTAAATATGTTGGAACTGTATTTATAAATAGAAATTTTAAGCATAGTTATTAAGCTTAAAAAAGTTAAGATTGAGGTGGAATTATTTAATCCTATCTCTTTTTTTAGTTAAATAAAATTATTAAATGGGAAGTTAGAATAATAAATTGTGTTGTGTATTTTATAATAAAAACTTCTTAATAGAATGAAAGTTATTATTATAGGATAAGAGCTGGGATATTAAAAAGATGAAGTCCTGAATACTTAATTTTTAACTATAATTAAGTTCCAAAATGATATTTACAATATACAAATTTCAATGTATAATAAAGGATTAAAATTTTTTTGCTACTAGTTTTTGCTTTAATAACATTATTCTAACCTAAAAGTAACAAATATACAAGATAAACTAAGCATATGGAAATATATATTTGCAGTTTAGTTATTAATTGATATCAATATATCAGAGAGGTGTATATAAAATTTAGTATTTTTTATGGATAGTGATACAATATTTTTGGATAGAGACGTCTTTATACTAATTACAGATAAATTTGGAGAGTGATTTTAGTGCAAAAAATTTATGAAACTGAAAGGCTTTTGTTAGAAGTCTTAGACAAATCTTATGCAGAAAGGGTTGTAGATTATTATCTAAGAAACAAGTCTTTTTTAGAAAAGTGGGAACCTGTGAGGAGTGAAGAATTTTATACAAAGCAATATCAGGAAGAGCAATTAGATAAAGCGTTAACAGGTATTATAAATGCTAATTCATTGATATTATGGATATTTAAGAAACAAGATGACCACAGAATATTAGGTTCTATTGCCTTTACTAACATAGTAAAAGGTGTATTTTTATCAACTTATCTTGGTTATAAATTAGATAAAGATGAAATCAATAAAGGTTACATAACCGAAGCAGTTCAAAAGGGAATTGAAATTATGTTTAATGAATATGGATTGCACAGGATTGAAGCCAATATTATGCCTAAGAATGAAAGGTCTTTAAGAGTAGCTCAGAAATTAGGCTTTTACAATGAAGGAGTGGCATATAAATATTTAAAGATAAATGGAAAATGGGAGGACCATATACACATGTGCCTATTAAACGATAAGTTAGAATAATAGTACTTTGTATAGTATTTAATCATGAATTAACTGTTGAATATCCACTGTATTTTAAAACCTATTGCATAATATTAAAATGTAAGTTATAATTTCATTGAACAGGCGGTGAATAAATTGAAAAATAATAATATTAAACTTACAAATAGAGATCTTCAAGCACTAGAAAGACGTAGGCAACTTCTAGACTCAGCAAAGGAACTATTTGCCTCTAATGGTTACCATGCAACAACAACTAGACAGATAACAAAGAATATTGGCATGGCTGACGGGCTTATTTATCACTATTTTCCCGACGGAAAAAAGCAAATTTTAGATATAATTATTAAAGAATTTATCGATGAAAAATGGATTGAATTTGAAGAAGATATATCTGAAGTTACTAGCGACATACCACTTAAAAAAATTCTTTTAAAATTGGGAAATATAATATTTAAGTATATTGGTAATGATAAGAATATACTAATTATATTATTAAGGGAACAAAATATTTTATCCGATGAATATATTAATACTTTTAATAACCATATAAAGAAAGTAATTCATAAAACAGAACTTATTTTAAAAGAGAAAGCTGAAAAAAATGAAATAAAAACTTTTGACTTTTTTATGATGGCAAATCAGTTTTGGAGTGCTATATACACGTATATATTACAAAATACACTTTTTGGAGAAAGAAATTTGTATTCAAGAGGCAAAGATGAGTATTTAGAGCAAATTATAAATTATACTCAAATGACTTGGAAAAAATAAAAATTCCTTTGTGGAATTTTATATATTTTATTCACTGAGCGTTCAATTAAAAATAAAATATATTTACTAACAATAAAACTAAAAATTATTATATAGAGGAGGATTTAACCATGAAACTACATTTTCAAGACCAAGCATTTTCATTTGAATTATTAAGAGCTGTAACTTATGCAGGATATCAAGGAGCAGAAATAGGTGAAGCCTTAGCAACAGCTGCTAAAATTAAAGAAGGAGATTTTGATAGTTGGTATGAAGAATGGAAGAATACAGCTGAAAGAGTTGAACAAACAGGTATTGACTGCTTAAATAAGAGACATAAAATCAGTGCCCGAGAAGCTTTCCTTAGAGCGCATAATTATTACAGAACTGCTGAATTCTTTTTACAAGGAATTGATCCAAGACGCAGTGAAAATTTTGAAAAAAGTGTTGACACTTTCGAAAAAGCAATGAAGCTTATAGATTCACATTTTGAAATAGTTGAAATACCATATGAAGGTACATATTTAAAAGGTTATTTCTATGGAGCATTAAACTATGATAAAGCTAAGTCCACATCAATACCAACTTTATTATTTATCGGTGGATATGACTCAACTCTTCAAGAACTTTATTTCTGTGGGGCTGCTCCGGCTATAAAACGTGGTTATAACTGTCTGATCTTCGAATGCCCAGGACAAGGAGAAGCTTTAAGAAAGAATAAACTGTATATGCGCCATGATGCGGAAGTTCCAGTTGGTGCTGCAATAGATTACCTTGAAACAAGAAACGATATTGATATTAATAAAATTGCTTTGCTTGGCATGAGTTTAGGTGGTTATTTTGCACCAAGAGCAGCAGCTTTTGATAAACGTATAAAAGCATGTATTGCTTTCAACGTATTTTATGATACTTATGAATCTACTATAAATCAAAATCCTCAACTTGAAAAAGTATTAAGTTTGCCAGCAGAACAAAAAGAAGCAATGCTTGCAAAAGCTGAAGAAAATAATTCAAATCTTCGTTGGATGCTAAACAATGGGAAATGGGTATTTGGATTGAAACACAGATATGAAGTTTTTGATGAAATGAAGCAAGCTTCTTTAAAAGGAGTTGCTGAAAAGATTAAATGTCCTATATTGCTTACTATGGGAGAAGCAGATCATTTTGTTTCTAAAGATCAATTAAATGCCCTTTTAGATTCAATAAAAGCACCAAAGACAGTTCACATTTTTACCATAAATGAAGGAGCGGAAGAACATTGTCAGGAAGGTAATCATGCACTATTTCACCAAGTTATGTTTGATTGGCTAGATGATATATTTGGAAATTATTTAGACTAAAATTAAATTAATGTTTATAACCTGCCATGCAAGGATTGCCACTTGCCCTTGCCACAAGGGCAATCGATTTTATGTACATGATATTGAGCAATCAATAGAATTTTACGAAAAGGTCTTAAATGAAAAATGTAATTTGAGGTTTAAGTACCCTCAGGTAAATTTAGAATTAGCACAAGTAGGAAACATTTTAATTCTTGCTGGATCTGATGAGGCATTAAAGCCATTTAGGTATACTCAAGCAACATTTTTAGTTGATTCTATTATTGAATTCAAAGAGTTTTTATTAAATAATGGCGCTACAATTATTAGAGATTTAAAGGAAGTTCCAGCAGGAATGAATATGACTGTAAAACATTTTGATGGTACTATAGTTGAATATGTTGAACATAAAAATTAATCTGCAGTAAAATAATTCAATAATTAATTTATCCCTAGAGTAGTAGAAGCTATTCTAGGGAATTTTTTATTTACAAATTTAGAATAAATGTTTATTTTAAAAAATGTGCTATTTTAATACATAAAGAAATCGTTATGACTTTAGTTAGAATATTTTCACTGTAATTTCTTTAACATAATATTTTTTTATTTATCCCATTGACCTAAACAATTCCATGTGTCTCTTCCAACAACTCCATCTTGTTTTAGACCATAGTCGCCTTGAAATATGGAAACAAGGGTGTATGTATCAACACCATCAACTCCATCAATAAAATTATTGGAATGAACATCAAATATAAGAGCATCCATAGCTTCGTCTTGAGAGATACCTGGTCGAGTAAAGTAATAATAAAGAGCCGTTTGAACTTCTTTTACAACATATCCAACGTCATCTTTTTGTACAACACCACCTTCATTTAAAATAGTTACAATATTAGGACCACCATTAGGACCATAGTTAAATGCTGGACGAATTATTTTGGCTGATTTAACAAATGCTTCTGCTTTAATTGCAGAGGCTGGTTTATTAACAAATGCTTTTGTTTTAACTGCAGCAACGGGTTTATTAACTTGTACATTTCTATTATTATTGGTAGCACCGAAAGCGTTAGAAGAAATTAAGACAGTAGAAGCAATCCCTAAAACTAAAGTTTTTAATTTTAAGTTTTTCATTTTGAATCCCCCTTAAATTTGATTAAAATCTATTTTTAATACAATTACAATATATAACATACTGGAATAAATGTTAAATGTTATATTTGATTGAATTTTATTGTAATTACCTTAATAGGACAACCTCTAACAAATAGATGTAAAATTCTTACCGTAGGCTAGTGTTTCTGCAATTTAAAACATTTGGAGTAATTATAAATGGTGTTGAGACAGATTTTTATTCTGTAGACCATCATATAGAGTGTGACAGTGAACTGTAACGATGTTATACAGGAGAAAATGTAATTGAGCTCACTGGAAATATTATCAAATTATATTAACTCCAACATGGAGAACTTTATAATAAAAATCAAAATAATAGTAAATTTATATTCCAAAATTAAATATAGAACAGGCAATGAAATATGAAATAAAAAAGAGCAATATTGGATAAAAGTATATTTACAAAATATGATATATTAACATTAAAATATATAATTGAGAATCTATAAAGATTTAAATTATATGAAAAATAAAAAGCAAATTAAATTGAGAGTGGGGCTTAAATATGGAAAATACTATAATTAATTATTATAATACGTATGATGAAGACGGACGATTTTTTAGAAACAATGGACACCAAATAGAATTGATAACTTCTATGATATATTTTAAAAGATTCTTTAAAAAAGGTTCATTCATACTTGATGGTTGTGCGGGAACAGGAAATTATTCGTTTAAACTGGCAGAATTAGGACATAAAGTGATAGCAGGAGATATTGTTCCTCATAATGTTGATATTATAAGAGATAAGCAAAACAAAAATCCTATGTTGAATGATATTTATACTGGAAGTATAACTAATTTAACACGTTTTGAAAGTGAAATATTTGATGTTGTTTTGTGCATGGGGGCATTTTATCATATGGGTGATGAAGAAAGAAAGATTGCAATGGCTGAATGTTTACGTGTGTTAAAACCAAAAGGATTATTAGTTATTTCATATATAAACAACACAGCGGTTTCGGTATATTCACTAAATTCAAGTGATAAACTTGAAAATATTGAAGAAGCAGTCACTTGGTATAATAATAAGACAAAGGATGGTGTGTTCTTACATATGTCACCATTAGAAATTGAACAAATTGCAAAAATATACAATACTAAAATAGTTGCTCATATTGCAACAGACGGTATAGGTTATCTTCTTTCAAGTAAGATAAATCAGGCCAATAAAGAAGATTTTGAAAAATGGATTCAATTTCATCTACAAACTTGTGAAGATAAGAGCTTATTAGGGTATAGTTTACATGGATTAGCCATTTTAGAAAAAGTATAATTTTAATGTATGATGTAATCATAATATTAATTAAATTGAATCTATAATTATGAGGTCTTCTCAAAAACAGTCAGTGGAACTATAATAAAATTAACTTACTGAACGGTTTGGTCTACAAAGGAGGATGGCATGAATTTAAAATATTTTGAGTTACCAATAGATAAACAAAAAAAATAGTTAATGGCGGATACAAGCTGTTTGCATTATTCCCTTATAAAAAAGCTTCAATGGCTGCAATTGCTGATGAAGCTAATATTTCCAAGTCATTATTATTTTATTACTTTAAAAATAAGAAGGAGTACTATTTATTTTTATTTGAGACCGCAATTAAATTTACCAATGAGAAGAGAGCAGAAAGTATTCAAGAAAAAAAGTATGCTTTATTTGAATTAATCAATCAAAATGTTAAATGTAGGATGAAAATGATACACGATTATCCGTACTTATACAAATTTATGACAAGAGCATATTATGAAACATTTGAAGACATTAAATTTGAATTAGATATAAAGAAAAAAACAATAACACAAGTTGGGAAAGAAGAAATATTAAATCTTATTGATCATAATAGATTTAAAAATGCAAATGATGTACTGGTTTTGTTTAATATTATACTTTCCATAGCAGAAGGGTGTATGCGTGGTTGTGAAGATTTGGATATTTTGAAAACCCAGAGGATGATAGAAGAGTTTAATTGTATGATGGAATCTTTAAAAAAGCATTATTACAAGGAATAATATGAAAAATTAATGAAAGAGGGGGAATGGATTATGGAAGTCAAATTTCAACATTTAGTATTTCAAAATTTGAACTGTGAAATTCATTATTGGTACAGAAAAGGGTCAGAGAATAAATGGGTGCTATTTTTTCATGGAGCGGGTGTTGACCATGAAATGTTCGAACGCCAATTTGAAGTATTTGATAATACTTACAATTTGATCGCATGGGACGCTCGTGGACATGGAATGTCCAAGGTAGAACAAGGAAAAAAATTTGAGTTCAAGGATATGGTAAGTGACAGTAAAAAACTATATGAAATCTATAGTATTAATAAAGCAATTCTTATAGGGCAATCAATGGGCGGTAATTTGGCGCAACATTTTGCTTATTATTGTCCAGAGTTAGTGGAAAAATTAGTGTTAATTGATTGTACCAAAAACACAGGAAAGTTGATAGGTGTTGAAAAATGTTTGCTGAAAGGTTCTAAGTTTATATTTAAATGGTATCCATGGAAGGCACTTATTAGGCAGAGTGCAAATGGATGTGGAAACAAAGATAGTGTAAGGAAATACGTTATGAATTGCTTTAATAAAATAGATAAAGAAAGGTTTATTGAAATTATGATGGAATTGACAGGATGCCTGAACGAGGATGAAGAATTTATGTTTAAGCAACCGGTGCTATTGCTTTGTGGTTCAGATGATAAATTGGGCAATATCAAAAGAATTGCAGAACTATGGGCTAGAGGCGATAGCAATTGTACGCTTCATATGATTGACAATGCGGCACACAACTCAAATCAAGATAATCCTGAGATGGTAAATGAATTGATTTATAATTTCTTAAATTGTTAACTGAATAAAGCTGATGCACATTATGAGTGCAGTTAAAATAGAAGTTATTTCACATTTTTCTTCAATCATCCTTGCAAAATATGGAATATACAAAATTTAAATATTTAAACCAAGAGCTTGAATTGCAATTAGTTCAGGTTTTTATTTTTTTAAAACCTTTTTCCCCCAGTTCCACGGCATAAATAATTTGAAAAAAGAATTGATACCAATTATATACAGCGTGACTTCTATCACTTTTAGAGTGATATATAGTAGTACTAAATTGATAGAGAGGAGCAAATAAAGTACATGTAAAGATTATTGAACCAACAAAAAATGTACAGAATACTAAGAAGAAAGTATGTGCCTATGCAAGAGTTTCAACTGATAGTGAAAAACAATGAGAATCTTTAGAAAATCAAATACAGTACTATGAAAATATCATTCCCAATAATCCAGATTATGAATCTGCAGCAGTGTTTTCGGATAGAAGTATAACGGGAACTACTAATAACAGACCAGAGTTTCAAAGAATATTGGAGATTTGTAGGAATAAAAAGATAGATTTAATAATCACAAAATCTATATCGAGATTTGCCAGGAATACGACAATCGTACTAGAAACAACAAGAAATCTAAAAGATATAGGAGTAGAAGTTAGATTTGAAAAAGAAAATATAGAAACAATGTCAGGGTACGGTGAGCTAATGCTTGCTGTCCTTTCTTCATTTGCACAGGAAGAAAGCAAAAATGTAAGTGATAACTTAAAATGGAGAGCTAGAAAAAAATTTGAACAAGAAGAATTTATAAAGACTACATTGATGGCAAAGGTCCAAATAGGATTGCAATGGAACTTGAGGTTGAAGGAGTTCCTAATTGGAATTGAAAATCAAAGTGGTATGAAAGCAGCATAAGAAAAATGCTTAGTAATGAAAAGTATAAGGGCGATGCACTGTTTCAAAAGACCTATACGGTGGATTTCCTTACAAAGAAAAGGGTAGAGAATAACGGATAAATTCCGCAGTACTATATTGAAGAAAACCATCCTGGCATAATAGACAAAGAAATCTGGGGGGCGGTGCAGCTTGAAATGGAAAGAAGGAGGGTATTTGCTGAAACTTAAGGTGTATTTAAATTAGATTATGCAACATTAAGATATGTATCTTCATACATTCTAGGTTGATACGATTATTCTGATGGTAAAATGTAGACAGAAGAATTAATAAAATGCTTTAACCACAAAATGTTGTGGTTTTGCAACATAAAACCGGTCAGAAAAGGATAGATAAATACCTGTTTTTGTTTTGATTTTTAAACGAAAATATAGATAATTGAAAGAATATGAAAATAATTCTTGACCGTTCGTTCCCAAAATGTTATTATCAATACTATCAGGGAGGTAAGTTAATGGGAAGAAGTAGGGAATTCGATGAAAATGTAGTTCTACAGAAAGCAATGGAATTATTTTGGAAACAAGGTTATGAAAAGACATCTTTGAACGACCTAGTAGAGCATATGGGAATACATCGTAGAAGTTTATATGATACTTTCGGTGATAAGCATACATTGTTTTTAAAAACCATAGATTGTTACGAAGATTTAATAAAAGATAAAGTACAATTTGAAACTTTACATGCAGAAACGGCAAAACAAGCGATACAATTTATCTTTGATTTTATGATAGAAGGATACGAAGATAGACAATGGGGGTGCTTGATTGTAAATTCAGCAACTGAGATGGGGCTCAGGGATAAAGAGGTAAAAGAGAAGACAGAAGCAGCCTTTATGCAGACAGAGCATCTTCTTGCAGATCTTGTTCGCAAAGGACAGCAGACAGGTGAATTTTCCTGCGAGTATGATGCTGAAGTTTTGGCGGAAATCTTGCAAAATACTTTGCTTGGAATTCGCGTACTTTTAAGAACTTCAGCTAGCAAAGAAAAATTGCATCGTATAGCAGATTTTTTCTTGAATCTTCTAAATAAATAATTTTTTTTACACCAATTAGAATGAACGTTCTCAAAAGATATGCTTATGTTTATTTAAA
This sequence comes from Clostridium acidisoli DSM 12555, assembly GCF_900176305.1. Classification (GTDB taxonomy): domain Bacteria; phylum Bacillota; class Clostridia; order Clostridiales; family Clostridiaceae; genus Clostridium_I; species Clostridium_I acidisoli. Next base: position 596,276 of record NZ_FWXH01000002.1, on the reverse strand, counting down.
GCTAGATATCAAACCAATTGAGGAGATGACTCAGACAAAGGGTAATTTACACCTGTAATAATGGAAATCAAAAAATTATGAGAAGGAGCGAGTTTAATGAAAACAGTATTCCACCAAACAGAATCGGGAGAAAATAATGTATTTGAGCCATTTAAATTGGCAGGTATAACATTTCGTAACCGAATTATTAGATCGGCAACGTTTGAAGGAGTGAGTGATGAAAATGGTAAGCCTAAAGAGCAATTACTTAAAAAGTACGAAGCATTAGCTAAAGGAGGGGTTGGTGGAATTATTACTGGTTTTATTGGAGTGGAGCAGCAAGGAAAAGCTTCAGATAATATGGCTATGATTAATAAAACTGAAAATATTGAAGCCTTCAAAAAATTAACGAAGAGAATGCATGAAATGGGGACCCCAATTATTGCACAGCTTAATCATTGTGGAGGTCAGTCAAAAGAAGAAAGTGCCCATATGCAGGTTGCTGCACCTTCTAAAATATCTGACTATAAAGCAAGAGAAATGACTAAAGACGAAATTTTAAAAGTAATAGAAGCTTTTGTTCAAGGAATAAAAAATGCAAAAGAAGCAGGTTTTGATGGTGTACAAATTCATTTGGCGCATGGATACTTACTTTCAGAATTTTTATCGCCAAGAATGAACAGGAGAAAAGATGAATGGGGTGGAAGTACAGAAAATAGATTTAGAATTATTAAAATAATATTTGAAAAAGCTAGGAAGGAAGTGGGAGATTATCCGATCATAGTAAAAGTAAATGGATATGAAACATTAAAGAATGGTTTGACAATTGAAGAGTCTGTAAAAATTGCTAAACTATTAGAGCAGGTGGGATGTGACGGAATTGAAGTTTCGAATGGAACACTAAAAGCTGGGCTTGCAACAATGCGCGGGCAGGTGCCGTGGAAAATGATAATAGCTCAAAATAAGAAGTTAAATAAAATGCCAGAATTTATGAAAAATCTCGTTGGTATAGTTGCAAAGAAAGCAGTACCACAACCTCAGCCAAAAAACTTATATAATTTGGAAGCAGCCATGTCAATCAAGAAAGCTGTAAATATTCCAGTTATTCTAGTAGGAGGAATAACGAAATTAGAAGAAATAGAAGACTTAATTGATAATTATAAATTTGATGCAATTTCCATGTCAAGGCCATTGATAATCGAATCAGATTTAGTAAATAAATTCAAAACAGGAAGACAGACACAGTCAAAATGTATACAATGCAATTTTTGTATAATCGCCGTGGAGAAGGGATCTCTTAGATGCTATTACGGGAATGTTCCAGTAAGTAATTTCTAGCATTTATATTAATCTAGAGTGGGAGGAAGATACTTTCACAGCACCTAAGCAATGGATTAAGTGACTATATTCACCGGACTGTATTGCTTGGGAGTACAGAACTAAAGAAGGATTTAAGAACTTCAAGGAATAGATGCAGGATATAGCTGACAGTCATGGAATGAACAAAATTATTTCCGGAATGGAACCATCTCTGGTAATTTCATTCCATGTAAAGAAAACAAAAGAGTAAGATTAGAAAAGGAGGAGTGCTTATGAGAGGATTAAAAGATCTTTTTCACAATAAAAAGGATTATGAAAATTTAAATTATTTAGTTAGTGGATATTTATTGTTTGTATTTATAATTAGCCATATATTAATGGAAGGCATCTTAATATATTATCAATTGCATTTTATGATTATTTACAATATTTTTTCCATAGTATTAATGTTTATATGCTTTTTTTTAAACCATGTCGGATTTCCGAAAATGGCTGTTATTTTGAATTTAATAGACATATGTATATTTTCAACATTGGGTAGCCTTTTTGGCGGGTGGAATGTAGGATTCTATTTGTTCTTTTTTGATGCAGTTGCAATAGCCTTTTTTACTGAAACATTAGGTCTTAGAACGAAAATGTTTTTTACAATTGCAGTTACTGCATTAGCTGGTATAGTGAAGGTTTATGCTCCGGATAGAGTTGTTTCAGCTGGAAATTCTGCCGATACACTTATCTATTGCATTATATTTTTAGGAATAATTTTATATATGGGGGTAATATATTATTATTTTGATAGTCAGCGAATCATGCTAGCTAAAGAAACTGTCAAATCAAAGCAATTTATAAAAAATATCGAGGGGATTCTAGAAAAGAACATGACAGTTTCAAATGAAGTAAAAAATATTGGAGAGCAGTTTTCAGCCAATTTTAGTGGTAATCTTCGTTCACAGAATGTAATTAGTAGTTCTGCAGAAGTGGTTGCTAAGAACAGCAAAAGTAGCTTGGATATTAATAAAACCATATCCGCAAGAGTTAGTGACTTCTCTGTTATGTTAGAAAAATTAAAAGATTCAGTAATTCAAATTCACGAGAATTCAAAGGAAGCACTTAATCTTAACAACAATGGGAATAAGAATATTATAGATATAGAATTTAAGTTAAATAGTAATGTTGAAAGTACAAATAAGCTAGGAGATGCTATAGTTGAACTAGAGGAAAGAGCTGTTGAAATCGGAACAATTCTTGATGCAATTAGGTCAATAACAAAACAAATTAATCTGCTTTCATTAAATGCTTCGATAGAAGCGGCCAGAGCAGGAGAGAATGGCAAAGGTTTTGCAGTTGTAGCTGATGAGATACGAAAACTTGCTGAACAATCAAGTAGTGCTACCAATGAAATTGAAGAGGTTATCAACAGTGTTAAAGGCAGTGTGGAGGGTTCTCGTAATAATATGAATGAAGTGTGGAATGCAGTAAGTATACAAAAGGAATTAACAGATGAAACGAAAACAAAATTTAATGATATTAAGAGTAAAATTGATATTATGACTAGTGAAATCACTTCAGTAAATGCGGATATACATAGAATTACCAATTTTAAAGAAGAGATATTAACACTTGTTCAGAAATCAGCATTAGAATCTGAAAGCGTTCACAATGAAACAGAAAAAATTGTTGTTTCGATTAAAGAACAAAGTAATTCAATGCAAAATTCAAATTCAATAGCAGAAAAGCTGCTATCTTTGTCGAATAAGTTAAATGCTAATGATGTCCATCTATAATAGCAAAACAAAAAAATTAATGGATAAGTACAAAAATTATTAAGGAGTGAATAAAAATGAGTTTAATAACTATAAATGAAGAAAAATGTATAAAATGTGGATTGTGTGTAGAGGAATGTCCATTAGGAGTATTAAAACTAGAATCTACTGGTCCAAAAGAAGTGAATCCTGATGCATGTTTTGCCTGTGGTCATTGTGTAGCTATATGCCCAAAAGAAGCTATAGATAATAATAAATCACCATTAGCTATGCAAACGGAGAAAGAAGAAATTCCTAAATTAAATGCAGAAGAAGCAAAGAATTTTATTCGATCACGAAGATCTATTCGTTCTTATAAGAATACACCAGTTGAAAGAGAAAAGTTAATGCAACTTGTTGATGTTGCTCATTTGGCTCCAACTGCTAGTAATTCACAAGGTATATCTTATCTAATAATAGATGATAAAAAAACAATTGAATTAGCAGTTGAGGAGTGTATCAACTGGTTTGAGAATGATCCAACTTGGAGTAAGATGCTATCTGGCATTATTAAGGGATACAGAGAAAATAAAGTTGATACTATTTTAAGAGATGCACCTAGTATAATTTTAACTTTAGCTGATGATGATTTTTATAATGGCAGAGAAAATTCTATGATTTCATTATCGTATCTTGAATTATATGCTCCATCTCTTGGACTTGGATCATGCTGGGCAGGAGTATTTGAGATTTGTGCTCGTAGTGAGAATTCACCAATGTACAAGATTTTTAATATTCCAGAAAAAAAGAAAATAACAGGAGCTGTAATGGTAGGATATCCTAAGTATTGTTATAAAAGATTTACAGACAGACAACCATTATCTGCTTCCTTTTATGAAAACTAAATGATGGAATAGATCGAAGCAACATATGGAAAACTTGTACTAGTGATTTTTACTATAAGGAGGTATATATTATGAAAGCAGCACAGATTAGAAAATATTCAAAAATTATTACAGTAGAAGTAAATGACATTCCAATTCCAGAAATTGGTGACAATGAAGTTTTAGTTAAGGTTAAAGTTGCGGCAGTCAATCCGTTGGAAATGCTTATTATTACTGGTAGCGTAAAATTGATTCAGGATTATAAGTTCCCATTGACGCTTGGTAACGAACTGACAGGTGTGATTGAAAAAATCGGTAAAAAGGTGCAGGGATTTAAAGTAGGAGATGCCATATATTCGCGGCTACCCTTAACAAAAATCGGAGCTTTCGCCGAATATGCGGCAATTGATGCAGGTGCTATCGGGCATTTACCGGCTAATCTTGATTTTGTGACCGGGGCGGCTGCACCATTAACGGGATTGACTGCTTATCAGGGGTTACATGAAGAATTGGAAGCCAAAACCGGTGAAACCGTGTTTATCCCCGGCGGTTCCGGATCATTTGGACAAATGGCCATTCCTATTGCCAAGGCAATGGGGCTTAAAGTGATTGTCAGTGGAAATCCTCAGGCACGTGAGCGGACAATTGAGATAGGCGCAGACCAATACCTCGATTATACAACTGAAAATTATTGGGAATTGCTTAGCAATATAGACTATGTGATTGATACCTTAGGACCAGATGAATTCGATCATGAACTTTCAATTATTAAAACGGGCGGCAGGCTTCTTTCTTTGCGGACCAGTCCTAACAAGCGTTTTGCAGAAGATCATGGGTTTCCAGGTTGGAAACAAAAACTCTTTGCTTTTGCTGGGAATAGATATGATAAAAAGGCGAAGAAAAAAGGGGTTCAATATCGTTTCATTTTTGTTCGAAGTGACGGAGCACAATTAGAAAAGATTAAGAAAATTATTGAAGATAACAAGATTGTACCGGCGGTGGACCAAACAGAGTTTCGCATTGAAGACATTGATAAAGCACTGAATCTTGTTGCGCAAGGTCATATAAAAGGGAAAGTTGTAATCAAATTTTAAGGAATGATATGCACAGGTTCATTTTAAGTTTGTGTTATATTCCAATGAAATCATGTTAGATAAGGTGGGATTGCCATGAACACAAAATATTCATATATAAAACAGCCCAATTTAAGTATTACGGCGGCAGATAGAACAGTATACGCTTACCGTGAGCTAGGTGAGAAAAAAGGTATTCCAGTGATTTTTTTCACTCATCTGTCGGCGAATCTTGACAACTGGAATCCGCGTGTCGTGGATGGCGTTGCCGAAAAGCATTGGGTGCTTGCATTTGACAATAAGGGCATCGGACTTTCCAGCGGAACAGTTCCGGATACCATTGAGCAAATGGCAAGAGATGCTTTGACCTTTGTTCATATTCTGGGCTTTGAACAAATCGATATATTAGCCCTTTCTATGGGTGGAATGGTTGCGCAAGAACTTTTAGCTATTGAACCGAAGCTTGTCCGCAAACTTATATTGACTGGAACAGGTCCCCGTGGCGGTGAAGGTATTAAGAATGTTACGAAAATTACTAATTTTGATATGGTACGCGCCATATTTACGCTGAAAGACATAAAAACCTATTTGTTTTTTACGCGTACAGATAATGGCAAACAAAAATCAAAGGAGTTTCTGGCTCGTATCAAGGAACGTAAAGAGGCACGGGATAAGATGATTAGTATCAAGGGATATCGTACACAGCTTAAGGCGATTCACAAATGGGGATTGGCAAAACCCACTGACTTGTCAAAAATTAAGCAACCTACGCTTGTTGTGAATGGGGACAATGACAGAATGGTACCTACACTGAATTCCTATGATTTGGCAAAGCGAATTCCGAATAGTAAGTTGATTATTTATAAGGATTCCGGTCATGGTGGGATTTTTCAAAATCATGATGAATTTGTGAAAGCAGTACTAGAATTTCTGACAAAATAATAATATGAAAATCAAGACACTAAATTACAGGAGTACTTTAATGAGAGTGCAGTTTTTATTAAATATAACGAAATGAGGTAGAAAGAATGAAACTTAATATTCCAATAGAAGAAACTATTAAAAAGAGGGTAAGTGTAAGAACATATGATTCTAAAAGCCTTTCAGAAAAGGATAAAGAAAAATTAGTGAATGAAATTAATAAGTTAACGAATCCATTTGCAGTAAAGGTTCAAGTTCATCTAATTGAAAAAGATACAGCAGCCAATGGAGGAAAATTAGGAACATATGGAGTAATTAAAGGTGCAAAGACATTCTTAGGTGTTTCTGTTGACAAGAGTGAATATGGACTTGTTGCGGCTGGATATCAATTTGAGAATCTGATTTTATATGCCACAAATATGGGGCTTGCAACTGTCTGGCTTGCCGCTACCTTTAGCAGAGAGCAATTTGAAACTGCTATGGATATAAAAAAAGACGAACTGTTTCCGGCAATTTCTCCAATTGGATATGCAGCAGGCAAAAAAAGTGTTACTGAAAGCCTGATGAGAAAAACAATGAAGTCAGATAAACGGAAACCATGGGAAGAGATTTTCTTCCAGGATTCTTTTGAAAATCCACTTTCAAAAGAAGAAGCAAATGAGTATTTAAAACCTTTGGAAATGCTTCGTTTAGCACCTTCTGCTACTAATGCACAACCATGGAAAGTAGTGAAAAAACAAGGCTCTTATCATTTTTTTGAGTCACATAAGAAGAATATAAAAGAAGAGGAAATTATGATTAAAAAGGTTGATCTTGGAATTGCTTTAAGTCATTTCCATCAGACAGTACTGGAGAATGGATTAACTGGAAATTTTGAAAAGCAGTCAGATTTTAAAATAGATGTTCCAGATAATACGGACTATATTATTTCCTGGAATATGGCGGATTAAAAGTAAAACTATTAAATCAAGATCTAAGGGATGTTTGACAAATACATGATGTAGAATACAATTTTACGGTGTGAATGGATATTTAGAGACTAATATTTCAACTTTTATAGAAATTAAGGCGATCGATTAATGAATTGGTTGTATTTTTGTTTATGGACTTTAGTCTGTTGAGATCGTGAAGCAGGCGAAACAATAAACCACCCGCTATGCGGGTGCGAGACAGGAGTTATACGAAAAATAATATACAATGAATAAAAATAAAGTATAGGAGTAGTAATAAGATAATTATGCAATTACAAAGTAGTAGAGATAATAGAATGGCATTTAATGAATGACCATATACAAAGGTTTGTAAGTATGACACCTAAATTAAGTGTATCTAGTTTTATGGGATGCTTAAAAAAGGAAAGAGTGCTTTAATAATATTTGACAAATATGCAAATTTAAAATACAAGTTTAGTAATAGACATTTTTGGGCATAAGGCTATTGTGTTAGTACTGTTGAACTAAACGAAACAATAATAAAAAAATATATACAAGAGCAAGAAAAACACGATATTATAGTTGATAAATTAAGTGTAAAGGAATATGAAGCCCCTTTAAGGGATATCAAGTAGTACGTTCGTCCATTTAGGGACGGCAAAAGAGGCTTATATCCTCAGAGTAAGCCACCCGTTTTACGGGTGGTCATGACTTTCAATTTTGTCAACTTTAACAATTCTCAAACAATTTACAAACATAACTTTTGTAAAATACGAAAATATATTATAATAAATTAAAGGAGAATTGTAAAATGAAAGACAAAGAAAAATCAGACGAATAAAATATTTCTCAAGACAAGTATAGTATGCTTAAAAAAATTATGAGTAACAATTTAAATATAAGCAAGAGTAAATCAGAGTATGGATTGAATATTACTAAAAAAATTATTTTTAGTAAATTTAATACTTGACCTCAAAATGAAAATCTAGTATCATTTGTATATGCAAGTGATGTTATTAGGAGGGAAGTTATGAAAAGTGATGAATCTGTTTTAGCTAAGTGTTTATTTTTTACATCAAATCGTCTTTCTAATATAATGAGAAAGGTTGCTGATGAAGCCTTTAGTAATTTAGATATTGCATCATCTTATGTATATTTATTAATACTAGTTAATCAATATAATGGAATTACTCAATCAGAACTTAGCCAAAAGCTAGATATTGCACCATCTACGTCTACAAGGTTTGTTGATAAATTAATATCACAAGATATTGTGAAAAAGGAGTATCAGTGGAAAACTGCTCATATCTATCTTACAGACAAAGGAAAATATATATGCGAACAGATTGATGATTGTTTTAAAAACTTATATAAATGCTATACTGATATTTTAGGCGAAGATGTGAGTAATAATTTAGCTAAGGAAATGTGGGAAGTTAGTGAAGCTTTAGCGAAAAAGGGATACTGATTTCTTTTTTTACAATATCAATTGCATATGCAACTGATGCTAATTATAATCTTAAAATAGTTTTTACAACAGCTGAAGCAACTGGTAAGCATATTATCAAAATTGTTGGTACAGCAACAATTGTAACTAAACTGTCCGAAAAAGAAGAAGCTTATTCTAAAATGGATAAAGTAGTTTTAGCCATATATAAATCTTGGAGTAATCCATTATTAGAAATTTTGTGTTTGTCAGACTGTGAAATAAAATTTACAAAAGGATTTGGGCTGTCTGAGATGATTAAAGGTTAATTAAATAGGTATAGTTCACATTTTTGTGATTAGTCCATATAATTATGGAGACTTGTGCTCATTATAATATTACATATAATTGTGTTGTAATCAAAGCATTGCAACAATTATAAATAAATAAATAGGTAATATTGGAGGAAAATCAAATGATTAATTTTGAAGAAATTTTAAACAAAAAAGTAAATGGTGTTCTTGCAACAATCTGTGAGAATGGTCCACAAACTAGAATATTTCAATCTTTATGGGCAGAAAATAATAAGGTATACTTTTGTACTGGAGCACAGAAGGATGTTTATAAACAATTAGTAAATAATTCTAACGCATCTTATTGTGTAGAGAATAAGTTCTCGCCAGTTCTATCTGTAAACGGAAAAGTTTCGCTTGCAGAGGAATTGGAATATAAGGAACGTGCATTTGAAGTATTGCCTATGTTAAAAAATCTTTATCAAGAGCCAACTAATCCAAATTTCAAAGTTTTTTATATTGATATAAAACAAGTGAAAACTTTTAGTTATGCTGAGGGACCAAAAGAATACAAACTATAAGATATTAATGTAAAAACCTATGCCAAATTTCTTGTTTAGCATAGGTTTTTTGTTGCAAAAAGTACTGTAAAATAGTCTGTGCTTTTTAGGTTTACACCTCTAAAGTAAATCCGGTAATAAAATATTTGGTGCTTTTTCAAGGCTAAATCATGAGTTAATAAATCGCAATCAAATAAAAAAACGAGTGGATTGAAATTGTATATCTTTATACTTTTACTGGATAATTGAATGAAATTTAATTATCTACACCTTCTATATCTTGGAAAAACATTTTTGCACAAAATCACATTGTTACGCATATCAACATCATCTTATCTTAGAGACAAAGAGTTAATCAATCTAAATTGGAGAATTTCACCACCACATTTGATTTATGGGGGACATCTTTACGCAAAATCAATCGTAATGCGTATTAGTATCATTTTTCTATGAAAATATACTTTGTTTACAAGGAGCGAAGTGACGAAGTAAACAATATAGTACCACCAATGCAAGGATTGCCCAATAAGGCGAGAAGGTGCAAAACCTGATTGGTAGCAAGCTACTGCGGAAATCCATTTTAGGATGATTCAAAAGCGTTGAAGGGTTTTAATTAAATATTGAAGTGTTTTTTATGTTCCCTCAGACTTGGGTTTGAGGGGATTTTTTAGTTTAGATGGGTAAAGCAATTTGGAATAATATAAATGAAATCAAAACTTGAGCATGGACTTATCTGGAGAATTTTGTGATAAAAATCAAAATAATAGTAAATTATCCAGTAATAATGTGATATAATGCTTATAGAATTTAGGTAGCGATGGTAAAATGTGGTGAAATAATTAACATTAATAATAATGGAGGTAAAATATGTCTAAAATTATATTCTTTGCTCAACCAACCGTGGGTCATACGAATGCAATGTTAAACATTGCTGTCAAATTAAAAGGACTTGGGCATGATATAAAATTCATTGTTCCTATCGCAGAGAAAATGTCCCCCAAAATACTTGATAAAATGCCTAATTTTATTAAGACATCTTTGGCAATACCCGAAAAAATAAAAGCAAATGGTATAGATTATATTAGTATGGATATACCGATAAAACAAGGATTAGGATTTTGGGTATTGCCTTTAGCTAAAGGATTTGAAGAAACCCAATTCGCAGTCAAGGTGTTTTCAACTTCTTTATATAAGTATTCTAAAGAAGTTGAAAAAATAGTTTTAGATGAAAAACCTGATGCAATAGTTAATGACTTTTTCTTTATAGCACCATATATTGTTGCTGAAAAATATGATATTCCATGCATAACTATATACCATAGTGGATTACCTTTCAGTGGGAAAGGAATACCACCATTTGGCAGTGGACTGGCTATTAATGGGCAGTGGGGCTGGAAAGGAAAACTATACTATATTCTTTCAAAACATAATAGAAAATTGGTAACAAAAAGATACAAAAAAGCCTGTAGGAAAATGGCAATTTCAGATATTAAAGATTTCGACCTATATAAGCCATACTCTAAATGGTTGAATTTATTGCTCACAGCAAAAGAAATTGAAGCACCAAGAGAAATAGATAATGACAATACAATTTATGTAGGACCACGCTCTTCAGATAAAATAATCTACTCAAAAGAAAACTTCCCATTTGAAGTGTTAAAATCAAATACACCAAAGATTTATGTATCACTTGGAACAGTGTTTAACAATAAACCTAAAGTTTTTAAAAAAATATTGTGTGGATTGGAAAAAATGGATTATAAAGTTATAGTTAGTGCAGGTGGTGCATATGAAAATTTAATAAATTATGGCTTTGATGATAATATATTAATATTTAAAAGTGTACCTCAACTTGAAATTTTAAAGAAAGTTGATCTTGTTATAAGTCATGGAGGAAATAATACAATAAATGAGACTTTGGCAGCAGGAAAACCAATTATTGCAATGCCTATTGGAGGCGAACAAGGAGATAATGCCAGTAAAATTGAGTATTTGAAAGTTGGTAAGAGAATAAATGTATGGAATTTTAGTATGAAAGAGATATTAGAAAAAGTAAAAATGATACTTAATGAACCCATATATAAAGAAAATGCTGAAAAAATTAGAAAAATTTTAAATAAAATGGACGGTGTTAATAATTCTGCTGAATTAATAAATTGGGTAGCAGAAAACAAAAAAACTATAAGCTTGAGGTCATAGTGTTAAATAATTGAATAATATATTTAAAAAAGGAGACATGATAATAAGATATAGCTATTTATAGAAAAGAAACTTATAGGAATATTAAGGTGGGATATATGTTATGACAAAAGTAAAAGCAAATGGCATACAAATTGAATATGAAATTTTTGGAAATGACACAAATTCTACAATAGTGCTTATTGCAGGAAATGGTGCGCAACTAAATTTTTGGGAACCAGATTTTTGTGAAATGCTCACAAAGAATAAACTGCAAGTTATACGCTTTGATAATCGCGATGCAGGATTGTCTACAAAATTCCATGCGGCTGGTATTCCTGATATGAAAAGAATATACCAGGCAGCAAAAGAAGGAAAACCAATTAAGACAGCATATACATTGGAAGATATGGCTGATGATGTGGCTGGTTTGCTAGATGGGTTGGGGATAGATAAGGCTCACATCTGTGGTGCTTCTATGGGAGGCACAATTGCTCAGGTTTTTGCCTATAGGCATCCTTTGCGTATAAGTAGTTTAATTTCAATTATGTCATCTACAGGTAATCCGAATAATCCTGAGATATCACCAGAAGCATTGGCCATTGTTACAGCGACACCTCCAGCTGAGCGGGATGAATATATTGATTATAATTTACGTATGTGGAAAAATATTTGGAGTAAGGGATTTCCTTTTGAAGAAGAACGTGCAAGGCGTTATTGTGAAGAAAGCTATGATCGTTCTTATTATCCACAAGGAGCTGTGCGCCAAAATGCAGCGTTGGTTGCTAATGGGGATAGGAGAAAACACCTTTCATTATTAACAGTTCCAACGCTGGTGATTCATGGAACTGAAGATATGTTGTTTCCTGTTGAAGCAGGAAAAGATACAGCACGCACAATACCTAATGCTAAATTACTTTTAATTGAAGGAATGGGACATGATATGCCTAAGGGAACCTGGAAAGACATAGTTCAAGCTATTGCTAGTCAGGTAAACGAAACGTCACATTCATATTAATACGGTACAATAACAATTTAAAGCGAAATAAATTAAGGAGATGAGACTATGAATCTTGCCAATAAAATAACATTAGTTAGAATATTTCTTGTGCCAATATTTATGTTATTTTTAACACCAATACCAGATTGGATAATAAGCAAGAATGCGCTACTGCATACAATTAATCATTATGGTTTGGGGATTGCTACTATTATATTTATTATTGCGGCGATAACAGATAAATTAGATGGATATATTGCTAGAAAATATAATGAAGTAACAAAGTTTGGGTGCCTAGTAGACCCACTTGCAGATAAGCTAATGGTAGTTTCAGCGTTATTTTTCCTTGTACAGCAAAACAAAGTAGCTGGATGGATAGCACTTGCTATTATAATAAGAGAATTGGCAGTAACTGCTTTAAGAGTAACTGCAGCATATAATAAAAAAGTGCTTGCTGCTGATAAATATGGAAAAATTAAACTTGTATCTCAGGTAACTGCAATACCATTATGTTTACTAAATAACTATCCAATAAGTCTTGTAACACATTTTCCACTTGATAGTGTTATGATGCTTTTTGCGGTTCTAATTACTGTATTCTCAGGTATAAATTATTTCATAAGAAATAAAGAAGTCTTTTATGAGTGTGGAAAGTTTAGTATTTAGTAGAATATAATTCGGAATAAGGTTAGTTTATTATATTCTTTTATTGCGAAATAATCCAAATATAATACGTGCCAAAGAAGGAAATTTTGTATCGTGTATAGAATATGTCTCATGAGGTGAAACTTTATGAAAATTAGTAGTGACTGCAAAAGTTGTGGAAGTACCAAAATTAAATATATGGGTAAGTCTTATTGTATATTTAAAAAGAATAATCTTGAAACAATTATAATGGAAGATGAATCAAATAATTGCATTTTTTTAAATGAGAAAGATTCCGTTTATAAAGAGATTTTAACAAAGTATAGAAATAATATATAGACAGAAGGATTAAGAAAGATAAAATTTCGAATTATGGTATTAGCATGATGAAAGGTGGTTTAGCAATGAAGATACTTATAGTTGGATATTTTACAGAGGACTCAAAATCAAATATTATAAGGCATTTTCCGGAAGAATGGGAGGTTGTAATTGTCCCACCAGGAAAAGAAATGCTGCAGCATATTAAAGATTGTCAGATAATCATACCTGAACATATTAAAGTGGACAGCAATCTGCTTTCTATAGCAAAAAAATTAAAGTTGGTACAGACAGGTGCAGGATTTGACAATGTAGATATTGATGCCTGCACGAAGTCAGGCATTTGGGTGGCTAATGCTGCGGGAGTGAATGCACAGGCAGTGGCCGAACACGTAATGGCGCTGATATTGTCCTATTATAAAAACATACCGTTTCTTGATGCATTCATGAAAAACAGGATGGATGAAAATCAATTGGCCTATACAGGAAGTGAATTAAAGGGTAAAACCATTGGGATCATCGGCTTGGGCGCTGTCGGTAAAAAATTAGCTGAGTTTTGCAAGGTTTTTGATATGAATGTGCTGGCTTATGCTAGAAATGCCGTTGTACATTCTGACGGTTTTGTGAAAATCACGGATTTCGATACTCTTGTAAACACATCAGACATAGTAAGTGTACATGTATCCTTGAATCAGCAGACAAAACAGCTAATCAACAAAGCAGTATTCAAGAAAATGAAGAATACAGCCATTTTTATCAATACGGCCCGAGGTGGAATTGTCAATGAAAGAGATTTGATAGATGCATTAAAAAACAGGGATATTTCAGGTGCATGCCTAGATGTGTTTGAATCTGAACCACTTCCTATTGACAGTGAGCTCCGAAATTTTGGAAATGTAATACTTACCCCACATACGGCAGGTATGCCTGACGGTCTCAAATTCCACAAAAAAAGATATGAGTTCTTCGTGAATAATATAAAACGTGTAGAGAATGGCGAAGAGCCTGAAAGCAAGCTCAATCAGTTATTATAGTTTTGGTACAAAAATGCACCCCTCGGGTGCATTTTTTATCGGAAATATTTTTAATGTTTTTTTATTCATCATAAATTAAGGAGGTTTTTATTAAAGGTGTTTTAGGTGTGTGCGATAGTGACGTAATTTCGATTCATTTTGAGTTTTGCACATCTTTTCAAGATAGGTGACTATGGTAACTTTGTCCTTTGGAAGATGGCCTTTAACAAAAATAGCATTTGACGCACCTAGAGTGGCGAAGAATGTTGGAATATTCAAATTTACAATGAGAGTCTTCAATTCCTCCAATTTTTCCAATTCTGTTTCTTCAGACCAATTACCAGCCTGAATCTCAGCGAACAGTTCAGACTTAGGATAGATAGTAAGCATGGATGAACCTATAATTTGTGGGTGAGTTTGGTTAATTACTTTGGCGGTTTCTAATGCACCGATTTTCCCTCGTCCAGCACCAGAAATACCCGCAAGATAAAAATAATTATATTTGATGTTGGCATCATCCAGGCGGTGGCTTTGGGTTGTGATTTCTTCCGGTGGATATCCCTTATTCATGAATTCAAGAATTTCTCCATCACCAGTTTCCACGCCGATGGTAATGCCATCATAACCAAGCTTATGTAAAGCCTTTAACTCATCGGATGTCTTAAGAGTAATATCAGTAACACGGGCAAAACAGCCTATTGTCTGGCAATTGGGTAGATATTTGTGAATCAGATTTGCGATTTCTTTTAGCCGTTCGAATTTTAAAACGAAAGGATTGGCTCCGGTTAAGTAGACGCGGTTGACTTCCTCGCTATGCCATTCAGCCTGTACTTCTGCTAAATCTTCTTCGATATCTTTCAGGGGGGACATTCTAAATTTGAAAGGAAGATCATCATAGAGAGTACAAAATTTACACTTGTGATGAGTGCAGCCAGCGGTGACTTCAATTAGTAGAGAGGATGCCTCATATGGAGGTCTCCAAATGGTTCCAGTGTAATGCATATATATCACTCCTAGTAGTTTTTCTCGATGAAACGAGTCTCAAGATGATGGCCTCCCGTTTCTGATTATTATGTTACAGTAAAGGTTTTTTTTATTCAAGTACGGTATTTTTATGATTATAGTACTATTTTTAATACTAGGTATAAGAAAAAGCAGTACATTGTTCTTATTAAAATCGTGAGGTATACTGTTTATGAAATGGAGGGATAACTTATGGCAGAAAATAAGTTCCGCGACAAGAATTTGATGGCTCAATGTGTGCCAATGAGCACTCTACAGTCTGTATTGAATGGTAAATGGAAAATATTAATTTTATGGTATATAGCTTTTTATAAAGTTCAGCGTTTCGGCGAGCTTATACGACGGTTGAATGGCATAACACAGTCTACACTTACCAAACAGCTTCGTGAGTTAGAAGAAGATGGTTTTTTACACCGGGAAATTTACAAAGAAATTCCACCGAAGGTTGAGTATACTTTAAGTGAACTGGGAGAAAGTTTTATTCCCATTTTAAATGCCATGATGGACTGGAGTCAAACTCATTTGTGCCCAGATTATAAGAATCCATATATAAGCCAAGAATAAGTAGATAAAAACATAAACAATATGATATAATGTTCATGCATTAAGAAACATATATCAATAATGTTTAAATAAAACGTTATATTAAAATTATATGAAAAAATTAATTGTGAGGTGGTTTTATGAATAAAATAACAGAGTATATTCAAAGTTTTATTACTATTGACAACAAACAAATAAATGAAATTGTAAAACAAGATGAGGTTATGAATGATATCCAGCCGTGTGTAGGAATGGAGGTTGGGAAACTTTTAGGTTTATTGATAAGGTCAAACAGTGCCAAAAGAGTGTTGGAATTTGGTACATGCCTTGGGTATTCTACAGTATGGATAGCACAAGCCTTAAAGGAAACTGGAGGAAGACTTACATCAGTTGAATATAGGGAAGATTTATATGAAATAACAAAAAGAAATATTGAACTAGCAGGGTTGTCTGAAGTTGTGGAACTAATATTAGGAGACGCAAGTGAAGTAATTAACACTGCTCAAGGACCATTTGATATAATCTTGCAGGACTCTGATAAATCTTTATATTCTCCAATGTTGGAAAAGTGTATAAGTTTAACCCGTAAAAACGGATTGATAATTGCAGATGACGTTCTTTTTAAACCTATGGGTATACCAGAAAAGTTTAGTGAACCTGTACATGAATATCTTAAAAAAGTTTCCTCAGATAAGCGTCTTTATAATACGATACTTCCCATAGGCGATGGGTTAGCTATTAGCATAAAACTTTGTGACTAAACCATTATGATTTTAAAATTTTATTAAGATAGTACATATATTCTCATTATACGAAACAATTATAAAAATTATATCTTAGTAAAACAATTAATATTGATAAAAGATACATGGGGGATTTAACATGAAACTAAATATAAAGCAAATGAATTATGATGAAGCAAAGCAAATTTCAAAATGGATTTATAAAGAGCCATATTCAATCTATAGTATGGATGGAAGTGATAATTGTATAGGTGAACTTCTTAATGAAACATATTTTTCGGCTTCTGATGAAGAAAACCATCTTATAGGTTACTATTGCTTTGGTGAATCTGCTCAAGTTCCAGTAGGAAATCAATTTGGTGCTTATGAATGCAAAGATATTACTGATATTGGTTTAGGAATAAACCCTAATTTGTGTGGTCAAGGATTAGGACTTAAATTTTTTATTAGTGGTTTAGATTATGCCAGAAACAATCTATCAGCAAAAAGGTTTCGCTTGACGGTAGCAACTTTTAATAAGCGAGCAATAAAAGTATATCAAAAGGCTGGTTTTAAAAAGCTTAACTCTTTTGAAAGAATTACGGAAACTGGTAAAACTGATTTTTGGGTTATGATTTTGTGTTAATTAAGATATTAGTTGATTCACACCTTCATTATAACGTATTGAGCTGTATTATATAATGTAATATTTTACCGAAATATAATTGGAGTCAGATTGTTTAATTTATCTGAAAATGATAATATAGTATGTACAAATAATTGCTAGGAGATGACAACTTTGAAACAAGTGAAAAAAAAGTTATTTATAATACTAACAATATTTGGTATAATGACTTTGGTTATATTGTTGGCAAAATTAACAGGAAATATAGGAACTAAAACAAATAGTAATAATGTAAAAGATTGGAAACTAGATACATCGCCAATTACTTTTAATTGGTATATTAATTATTCATGGTTTAATACAAGATGGGGAAATAACCTTGTATCAAAAAATGTTACTAAAAAAACAGGGGTAAACATAAATTTTATTAACCCAAGTGGAGATGAATCTGAGAAATTAGATGCAATGATTGATACTGGAGATTTACCAGATTTAATAACCTTAAGTCCTTTTGATGATGAATATAAAAATATAATCAAAAATAAATTAGCGTTGCCTTTGGATAAATTAGCGGAAAAATATGATACATATTTCATAAAGATTGCTGATAAGCAGAAAATGGAATGGTATAGACAGCCGGATGGATACGTTTACTGTTATCCGAATTATTCTGTTCCTATTAGTAATACTGGAGACAATACAGAAAAATATCCATCGAACCAAACATTTTTAGTTAGAAAGGACATTTATGAAGCTTTAGGGAAACCAGATATGAGAACGCCAGAAGGATTTTTAAATGCACTTAAAGAAGCAAAAGAAAAATTTCCAATGATAAATGGTCAGGAATTAATACCATTAGGGCTTCATGAATTCACTGATTCTGGGAATTTATCCTTGGATAATATTTTGCCGAATTTTCTAGATATCCCTTTTGAAAAAAACGGAAAAATATATGATAGAATAACTGATCCGCAATATATAAAATGGTTAAAAGCTTTAAATAAAGCAAATAATCTTGGACTACTATCAAAAGAGATTTTTGTAGATAAGAGACCACAGATTGACGAAAATATTTCTAATGGAAGATATTTTGCATTGTTATATCAAAGATCAGACATGGTTAATGATCAATTAATGTTGTATAAAAATAATAAGAATTCAATATATATACCAGTTGATGGACCCGCTGATTCAAATTTAGATCCTCCTAAACTTGCTGGTGATACACTTTCTGGGTGGACAGTCACACTTATTTCTAAAAGTTGTAAAAATCCTATGAGAGCAATAAGATTTTTAAGCTATCTTATAAGTGAAGAAGGAAATATGGATTTATATCTTGGAGTAAAGGGGGTTACTTGGAATACCATAGATGGGAAAAATGAACTCAAACCAAAGGTAGTGGATTTATTAAATGAAGATAGAATAGCTTTTGATAATAAATACGGCGCAGCGGATACCTATTGGATGCTTCTAGATGACAGTATGATTCAAAAATGGCGTCCTAAAGATCCTGAACCATTAGTAGCTTTAGAGAATTGGCCAAAAGGTAAAACATATAATTTTTCTTTGTATGATAAAATTTACAATGAAGATGACGATTTACAAGGTTATGCCATTTATTCACAAATAAATGCTGCTTGGAATAGTACTGTTAAAAATTTATTGATAGCAAAAGATGATAAGGAATTTGATACTATTTTAAATAACTTTTTAACGAATAGAAAAAATGATGGATATGAGCAATCACTTCAATATCAACAACAAAAATTAGAAGAGAACAAGAAAAAACTTGGCATAAATAAATGATACAAGCTTAGGGGGTTAATATGAAGTGTAAAATTATATTATTTTTAAAGAAAATCGTGAAAAAGAACAAAAATAATAGTTTAATGAAAAAATTAATACTGGCTTATATTATTGTTATTGGGATTCCTATAATATTTTTTTCAATGAATACTTTTTATGAACTTTCAAATAATGCAAAACAAGACGCCATTAATAAGTATAATTATGAGTTACAGAACGATTGCAATAATATTGAAAAAAGTATTTATATAATGAGAAATATTATAAATACTGCTTTAAACAACCAAGAGCTTATGTCATATTTAGATAGCAATAAAGCTGTACAAACAAGTGAATTAATTAATTTTAATGATACCACTTATAAGCAGTTAATAAATTTACAAAATAATAACCCTTCAATTAAGCAAATTAATATTTTTACATCAAATTCAAACGTGGAAGAAATATGGCCTTTAATATATAGAGAAGATAGGATTATAGATGATGATTGGTATAAAAAAACTCTTGAAAATAATGGAGCAATATATATTAATGTAAACCATTACGATAACGATATTAAAATAAATTCATCAAATAATGAGCAGTCAAAAGATTTAGTTGTATCTCTTTATAAGGAAATTGTAAATAGTGATAACAAATATGATGGAATCATAAGAGTAACAATGCCATCAAAAGATTTTTTACCTAATTTGTTTAACAAAGAAAGTTCAGATAATGGACAAATATTTTTTTATAACCTAAATGGAAATGAATTAGATACGGATGAGAATAATTTACTTTTAAAAAATCTAAAGTTTAATAGAAATAATTTTAAGATTTTTATAAGAGATAAATTAAAAAAAGAAAGTGGACAGTTAGTATATAATCAAGGAAGCGAAAATTATTATATACTTTACAAGGAAACTCCAATAGCAAATAATTATTTAATAAGTGTAATAGATATTACTAATGTTACAAAAGGAATTAAGAATTCTAGAAATGATCTATTAATTACAAGTACTTTATTATTAACCGTTCTTTTGATATTTATTTATTTTGTTACAAAGGCTATTTTAAAAAGAATTTATATTGTTATAGATTCAATAAAAAAAGTAGGAAATGGTGATTTAAAACTTAATATTCCTGTATATGGCACTGATGAGGCGGGTATATTAGCACACAACTTTAGAAAAATGATGAAAACTATTGATAAACTTATAAGTGAAAATATACATAAGGAGGTAATTGGTAAGGAAACTGAATTAAGGGCATTAAAAAGTCAGATAGATGGACACTTCCTGTTTAATACTTTAGAAAATATAAGAGTAATGGCGCTTGTTGAAGAAAATTATATAGTTGCAGATTCATTAGTTTCTTTGGCAGACATGATGCGATATAATATTAAATGGGATAATGATTATGTATCGTTAAAAGATGAGATAAATTATATAAAAAATTACGTTGCATTAATGACAATTAGATACGACAATCAAATTATTTTAAATATTGAAATCGAAGACCAATATATTAATAAACAAATTTTAAAGCTTATTATTCAGCCTTTAGTAGAAAATGCTGTTAAGCATGGAATTTCAGAGAAGTTAATTAGTGAAAATGGAACAATCAATATTTATATTGAAACTGACGAAAATTTCTTATATTTAGTTGTAAAGGATGATGGTAAGGGAATGGATAATAAAAAAGTTTTAGATTTGCAAGATCATATTAATGGAAAAATAAATATGAATTTCGGACTTGGTCTTAGAAATGTAAATGAAAGAATAAAGCTTTATTATAGTGAGGATTGCGGAGTTTTTGTTGAATCTAAACAATGGAGTTACACAAAATTAACTCTTAAATTGTTGAAATAAATGTAATACAGTTTTGTGGGAGGGGTAAAAGTGCATTCTGTAATGATAGTAGATGATGAACCGTTAATAAGAATAGGATTAAAGAAAACAGTAAATTGGCAACAATTTGGGTTTAATATAGCTTGTGATTGTAAAAATGGTGAAGAAGCACTAAATATGTTAAGTAGTCACAAAATTGATTTTATAGTAACTGACATAAAAATGCATAAGATGAGTGGAATTGAATTGTTAAAAGCAATCAGGGAGATGAATTTGGATATTCCGGTATTACTTTTAAGTGGATATGATGATTTTAAATATGCTCAGGAAGGAATAAGGCTGGGAGCTTTTGATTATATTTTAAAACCTATTGAGCAAGAAAAGTTTGAAAAGGTGCTGTTAAAAGTTAATGAAAAATTATTTACTATGGAAAAAAGCATTAATGAATTTAATAAAAACAAATCTATATCAAAGGAAAAAGTATTATATGATTTATTAAGAGGGAAAAACTTGATGATTATGGATGAGATTATTTCAAAATATGAACTTCCATTAATTAAAAATAAAGTTCAAGTAGCCATTGTAGAAATAAATGAAATAGTAATTAATTGTGAAGAGTTAATAGAAAATAATGATTTAGAATTATTGGAAAAATCGGTTAATAGTATTATAGAATATGAAATGAAAAAGTGTGGTTTAGGTCATTATTGTGTGGTTGATGGTGAATTTGGAAAAAAAATTATTATAGCTCAAACTAAGTTAGAAGTTAGTGAAACAGAATTTGATAATATTTTTGTAGTAGCGCTAGACGCAATTCTTAAATCAAGTAATGAACAATCGAGTGCTGTGCTAAATATAAGTATTGGTAAAGTTTATAATCAACTGTATTCAATGCATAAAAGCTATTTTAATGCTAAAGAAGCACTAAAGTATAAATACATATTAGGAACCAACAGATTAATTCATATAAATCAAATATCTCAAATTAGACGAGATAAATTTAGATACCCACTGGAGAAAGAAAAAGAGTTAATAACTTCAATAATTTTAGTTGATGATAATTCCATTGAAAAACTTAAAGAGCTTCTAAAAGAGATATCTGAAATGATGAATTATGATGTGTTTAAAATTAATGTTACGTTAACGCAAGTAATAAACAATATTTATAGTAATGTTTTAAAAAAATATAATTTTATAGAAAATGTATACGATTTAACATCAATATTGAAAATTGGTTTTTTAGGAGTAGAGACACTTGAAGACATTGAGAAAAGATTAGTTGAGAATATTTCAGAACTAATCAAAATTATTAAGGAGTATAATTTAAATCAAAGTGACAATGTGGTAAAAAAGGCATGTGAATATGTGCTTAATCATGTGGAAGAAGATATAACCTTGACACTTATCTCAAATAAACTTAATATAAGTAAAAATTATTTTTGTTCTATTTTTAAGCAACAAACAGGTGGAAATTTCAACGAATATTTAACAAAAGCTAAAATTGATAGGGCAAAAATTTTATTAAAAAAGCATGAGATGAAGGTCTATGAAATATGTGATATGTTAGGATATAAAGAAACTGTATATTTTAGTAAATTATTTAAAAGGTATACTGGATTAACTCCTGCTGAATACAAAAAAATTTAATATATATACGTTTAAGGGATTCTATAAGGGTCTCTTTTTTTTATGTAAATGTTTAAATCCGTAATTATTTAATATTATATCGTAATTTTGTACCGTTTTAGTAAACGTTTTTTTAATATATTATAAAGGTGTAATAAGAATTGAGGAGGGACAATTCTTAAGGAAAGTGGGCCTAATGTATCAATTTTCGAAACTGGTTTCTGAAAATGAATTAAAAAATCTTCAAACTAAAATGGCCTTGTTAGGATGTACTTTTAGTAAAAATTAATCTTGGGGGGTAAATTATTATTATGAAAAAAAATTATTTAAAAAAAGTATTACTAATTGCAATGTCAATTGCAATAGTGGGATCTGTTATCACAGGTTGTGGTAGCTCAACTAGTGATAATAAATCAAGCCAAACCTCTTTTACACAAAAAGATGCAAAGGATTACAAAGGAACAATCAATCTGTGGTCCTTTACAGATGAACTTAAATCATCACACTTTATTGACCAATTTAACAAAGAATATCCAAATATTAAGGTTAACTTAACAGTTATACCCATGGATAATAATGCATATACAACAAAGCTTTCATCAGTTTTGGCTTCAGGCTCAGGAGCACCTGATGTTTTCACTTCAGAAGTTGCTATGGTAAACAAATATGTTAATACACCGTATTATGATAACCTTTCTAAGGCACCATACAACGCAGAAGATATTGCAAAAAATGAAGCAAAATATACTGTAGATGTTGGAAGAAATGCAGATGATAAAGGTATTAGAGCACTTTCTTGGCAAGCAACTCCAGGTGGATTGTTCTACAAGAGAAGTTTAGCTAAACAATATCTTGGAACAGATGATCCAGATGAAATTTCTAAGAAATTTAGTTCATGGGATTCCCTTATAGCAACTGGTAAAGAATTAAATGATAAAAGTGGTGGTAAAGTTAAATTACTTCCAAATTATAGCGAAATGTTTGTTGTTGCACTTGGTAGCAGAACAAAAGGTTGGGTAGTAAATAATAAGCTAGTTATTGATGATAAAATGATGCAATACATTGATATTGCTAAGCAAATAAGAAGTGACAATGAAGATGCTAAATTTAATTCATGGTCAGCACCATGGTCAGCATCAATGGCCGGCGCAGTAAATGGGACAAACGTATTGTGTTATGCACTACCTACTTGGGGATTACCATTCGTAATAGCTACTAATGCAAAAAACACAAGTGGAGATTGGGGTCTAGCTAAAGCACCAGCAGCTTACTATAATGGCGGTACTTGGTTAGGTATCTACAGCAAGAGTCAGAATAAGGAACTTGCATGGCAATTTATAAAGTTTATGAATTCTAAGAAATTTCAAACATGGGATTCAAAAACAAATGGAGATTTTTCATCTTTAACAGAAGTAAGCCAAGAATTTTCAAATTCCGATGCTGGAAAAAATGCTTTCTGTAATGGACAGAATATTTCTAAAACTTATAATGAAATAGTCCCATCAATCACTGGTAAGTTAATTACTAAGTACGATGAAACTATTAACGATAAATTCCAAAATGATTTAGACTCATATATTACTGGACAAAAATCAAAAGATGCCTTTTTAAAACAGTTTAAGCAAGATGTAAAAACTGCATTCCCAGATATAGACGTAAACTAACATAATAAGAACCTTATTAGCTGTTTATTTAAACAGCTAATAGGGTATTTAAATTAGGAGGTGGTTTCATGCCAAAGGGAAAAAGTAAAGTAGATAAAGGTAGATATGGAATATACTTCATCATACCTTATTTTGTTATATTTTTGTTGTTTTCGTTATATCCGATTATATATACTTTCGTTATAAGTCTTCAAAAGTGGGATGGTATGTCACTAAATGCAACTTTTGTAGGTCTTAAAAATTACGTTACTCTTATTCATGATCCTGTATTTTATCAATCTATAGAAAATACATTAATAATGTGGATTTGTGCTGTAATCCCACAGATGGTTTTTGCACTTTTACTTGCAGTAGTGTTTAATAATACAAAAAAACTTAGAGGAAAAGAATTTTTTAGAGCAGTTATATATCTTCCTAATCTCATTACACCAACAGCAGTAGCAGTGTTATTTTTCTTTTTATTTGATTGGCAAACGGGTGCAGTTAATAAGATTCTTTTAAACTTACATATAGTGAGTGCACCAATTAACTGGTTTTTGACTGCAGGTACTTCTAGAGGAATAATGTCACTTATATCATGGTGGATGTGGTTTGGATATAGTGCCATAATTTTTGGAGCAGGACTAAATAATATTTCAGCTGAATTGTATGAGTCAGCAAGTATAGATGGGGCAACTTCTTGGCAGAGTTTTAAGAGTATAACATTTCCATTACTAAAGCCAACCCTATTATATGCTTCTATTACATCACTTATCGGTGGTATGCAGACATTTGATATTCCTTATGTTATGACTCAAGGGCAAGGTGGTCCAAATAATCAAACATTGACGGTTGTTATGTATCTATATAATACTGCCTTCCAAAATTCAAACTATGGATATGGTGCTGCTATTGGATATGGCTTATTTATATTGATACTTATAGTATCTATACTAACTTTCAAATTTATAAATGGAAATGTTGAGGATGAATAGGGGTGATGTTAATGAAAACAAATAAGAGTCCAATAAGTATTAAAAAAGTGGCTAGTTATATACTTTTAATTTTACTTAGTTTAATATGCGTAGTTCCATTTTATATAATGATCATAGATGCTACTCATACAAATGGAGAAATAGCATCAAAACTCTGGCTTCTGCCAGGTAAGTCATTATTAAATAATTACCATAGGTTAGTTGAAAGTGTTCATATATGGAGAGGATTTGCCAACAGTTTATTCATAGCAGTTTCTACTACAGTAGTAAGTGGATATTTTAGTGCTTTAACTGCTTATGGATTTTCAAGATATAAATTTAAGGGTAATAAAGCACTTTATGCAATTGTTTTAGGTTCAATGATGATTCCAATGCAGTTAGGATTCATAGGATTTTACCAATTAATAAGTAAAATACATTTACTTAACAGTTATATTCCATTAATTGTACCTGCAATTGCAAATGCAAGTTCCGTTTTCTTTATTAAAGGGTATACAGATGGTGCAGTTCATGAATCCTTGATTGAAGCAGCGAGAATAGATGGGTCAGGTGAATTTGCTACATTTAATAAAATTGGATTGCCGCTTATTATGCCTTCTATTGCAACTATGTCTATATTTACATTTATAGGAACTTGGAATAGCTATTTAACACCACTTATTCTGATAACTGATATGGACAAATATACACTTCCAATTATGCAGGTTGTTGCAAGGGGTGTTTATAAGACTGAATTTGGCACAATATACACATGTATTGCAATTTCTGTTGTTCCTATAATGATAGCATTTGCATTCCTTTCAAAAAAGATAATTGGTGGATTAACAGTTGGAGGAGTAAAAGGTTAATAATAAAAACAACATAATATAAAAAGGAGGTATTACAGTGAGTTTTAAAAAAGATTTCATATGGGGTGCTGCTACTGCTGCTTATCAAATTGAAGGAGCTGCCGGCGAAGATGGAAGAGGACTTTCTGTTTGGGATACATGCTGCAAAAGACCAGGATTTGTAAGGGATGGTGATACTGGAAATATTGCATGTGATCATTACCATAGATACAAGGAAGATGTTAAGCTTATGAAGAAAATTGGATTAAAAGCCTATAGAATGTCTATTTCATGGCCTAGAATTCTTCCGAATGGTATTGGTAAAATCAATGAAAAAGGTTTGGATTTTTATGACAGACTAGTAGATGAACTTTTGGATAATGGAATTACACCTTATGTAACACTATTTCATTGGGACTATCCTCAGGAATTGTTTAAAAAGGGTGGCTGGTTAAATCCTGACAGTTCAGATTGGTTTGCTGAATACACTAAGGTTGTTGTTGAAAGGCTATCAGATAGAGTTAAACATTGGATGACACTAAATGAACCTCAATGTTTTATTGGACTGGGACATAGTAAGGGAGTTCATGCACCTGGTTTAAAACTTGATTTGAGTGATGTTTTATGTGCAAGCCACAATGCACTTCTTGCACATGGAAAAGCAGTTCAAACCATCAGAAAGTATTCAAAGGAACTCTGTGAAATTGGATATGCACCTGTTGGGGTAGTATCGTTTCCGGATACACAGTCAAAAGAAGATATTGAAGCTGCAAGAAAAGCAACCTTTGATTTTGATGGCCCTAGTCTCTGGAATTCATCCTGGTGGATAGATCCTGCTTACCTTGGAAGTTATCCTGAGGAAGGTCTTAAGGTTTTTGAAAAGTGGCTTCCTAAAATTGGTGCAGATGATATGAAAACTATTTTTCAGCCAGTGGATTTTTTGGGCTTAAATATTTATAGAGGTCCAAGAGTACGTATGGACCAAAATGGCAATCCTGCAAAAGTAAAGAAAAATGTGGGATATGATCAAACAGCTATAAAATGGCAAATAACTCCTGAAACTCTATATTGGGGACCAAAATTCTTTTATGAAAGATATCAAAAACCTATACTAATAACAGAGAATGGTCTTTCAAATACAGATTGGATAAGTCTTGATGGTAAGGTGCATGATCCTCAGAGAATTGACTTTCTCAATAGATATTTAAGGGAATATAAGAGAGCAGCTCAGGATGGGGTAGATGCAAAAGGATATTTTTGTTGGTCTTTAATGGATAATTTTGAATGGGCTGAAGGTTATAATGAAAGATTTGGGCTTATTTATATAAATTATCAAACCCAAGAAAGAATTATAAAGGACTCTGGTTTTTGGTATAAAAGTGTAATAGAAAATAATGGTGAAAACTTATAATATACTTAATGAAACTAATGTAGAAGAACTAGTTCAAATAACTATTAAGTACGGAGTTTGATAATAATGACTGAAAGGTGAGGATAGTATGAATAAAAAAAGTCAATTTAATCAAGGCGCTATTTTTACTATTTTCAATTATGTATGGTGGTTTTTTTTAGGAAACTTGTATTTTTGGGTTTCGAATATTCCATTTATATTTGTGGCATTAGGAATGAGAAATTATGGCACCGATAATGTGTATATGATTATTATCTTAATGTTGTCATCAATACCTATGGGACCTGCACTAACTGCTATGTTAAGTATAATGGGTAAACTCACCAGGGATGGTGACATTAACGTTACAAAAGACTTTTTTAAAGCTTATAAATTAAATTTTATTGATTCAGTATTTTTTTGGACCTTAGGGATAATTATTATAACTTTAGCTTGGATTGAAATATTATACTTTAGTTATAATTCTAATTTGACTTCAGTAGGAATTATACCTAAGATTATAATTTTTGTATGCATTGCTTTCTGGTTTCATATCTTTCCCATAATATCAAGATTTTATTTGAAAAAAAAGGAAGTTCTGGCGTTATCCGCAATGTACTTCATTAGGAAAATTTATATATGTATAATATCCATTGTAGCAGCGTATATGCTTTGGATTATACTCATAAAAATTAAATTAGTAATGGTACTGATGTTATTTTTTGTTAGCATCATATGTTACCTAATAATGCTAATGGAAAAGGGTATGATTCAAGATATTGAGCAAAAATATTATAAAAGGTAAGATAACAATGTTATAGGAGGCAAAAAAATGAGAGAAGTTGTGGCTAGAAAAGTTAAACAGTCTGCAGAGCAAAGCTTAAGAGAAGTATTTAATGAAAGAATTGAAAAACATACTATTATAGATGGCATATTTTATGATAGCACATATAAAAAGGCAGTTGGCGTCGCTAATTTACCGATTAAAATTCCTGTTACCTTAGATATATTTAAGCATCGAGAAATAGCTATAATGTTAGACAGAATTTTAAATGACAATGAATTTGTAATCATTAGACTTACTAAAAATATAAATCAAGGGACTTTATTAACATGTAGTAAGGGACAAATTACTGAAAGAACCTTGGCTTCTGAGGTTTGCAATAAGATAAACAGAATAGTACAAAAGATAATTTGTGGTGTAGGACTTATAAATGAAGATGGAGAACATGAAATAGATTTATTAGCTCCGGCTCCTGGACCACATTTTTATACAAATTTATTGTTAGGCAATAGAATTAATTTTTCACATCCGCTGCAGACTACACCAAAGAGCGTAGTGGATAAATTAGGAAGAGGAAGCTTTAGATCTCATGCTGCTATGCAAGTATTAGCTACAAGATGGGATATGCTTCAAGAAGAAAATGGTTTCCCTGCAAACCGTCAATTTTATTTGGTGGAAGATGGAAAACAAATATTTTATTCAGCAAATGTCACAGATGAAAATATAGAATCCGGTAAATGCATTCATTCTCAAAATCACACTAAAATTATTTATAAAACTAAGTGTGGATTAGACATTGAAAGATTAATTTTCTTACTTCCTCAAGAAGAGAACATGCCTATAGCTGTTGAGGCACAACAAATTAAAATAAAGAATAATACCAATAGAGTAAGGAATATAAAAATAATTTATACTGGTATGTTTGGAAGTGCGGCTCCAGGTGCATTGATGGAAGACGTTTTATACAGTAATGTAATTATGCAGGCAAAGGTATTGGTTGATGATGAAGGGGCTGTAATGGCAATATCTTCAGATTATTATCCAATGTATACAAGCGGGGACTACAGATTTCATACAATGATTACACATAATGAAAAGGGATCAGTACTTCCTAAGGAGTTTTGCACAAGCTATAGTGAATTCGTAGGAAGTGGTTCATTGGAAAGACCAGAAGGATTATATAAACTTAGTAGTAATTTAAATAGAAAAGGACCAGGTTTCTTTGCTGTTAGCAGTGAGCTTGAAATACAACCTTTAACTGACATTTTTATTGATAATTTAACCGGATTAGTTTCAACTAAAACAAATGATAATTTTGATGAAAATACCTTTAAAAATGAAGTGCAAAAGCTAATTAATAAATACAGCAATGAAAAGGAAATAATAAATGCTTTTAATAAAAGTATGAACTTTATTAATGAATATAGAAATTATTTACAAGTTATTTCGGGAGACAAGCAATTTGATACTTATGTAAATAAAAATTTACCTTTCCAAGTTCTATATCAAACTTTTGTATCACGTTCCTTTGATCAAACACAAAAGGGATATAGAGAAATGGGATTTAGAGAAATTCAAGATATTTATGCATCAATGTACTACTTTATAGGAATGGGTAAAGAAGATCTAGTTAAAAAATTGATAAAGGAATGGGCTGAAAAGGTATTTGAGTTTGGGTATGCTTACCATAACTTTTTCTGGGTTGGTAAAGAACCAGGGAAATGGTCAGATGATGGGTTATGGTTAATTCAGGCTGTGTATAGATATATAAATATTACTGGCGATATTGGATTCTTGGATGAACAGTTCACTATCGGAGGAAGTAATCCCATAAAGAAAAGAAGCTTATATGATACAATGAAAGCTATTTTAAGATATTCTGGAGAAATTTCAATAGGAAAACATGGAATACCGCTACTTGATTTTGCGGATTGGAATGACTGCCTTAAACTTGATACTGATTTTATAAATGGTGTTGAAAAAGAGAGAAGATACAAGGAGCAGATTGCGAGAACAGGAAGAGATGGGGAGCCATTTGAAAGTGATTATTCTGAAAGTGTTATGAATGCTTTTCTATTAAAAGTTGCTATAGATGAAATAATTGAAATTGGGAAACAAAAGGAAGATACATTATATTTTAATAACATGAAAAAGGCATCTAATAAACTTTATAATAATCTGCAACAATATGCTTGGAAATATGATTTCTTTGCAAGAGTCCTATTTAATAGATATAAAGATGGAGAATTCACTTATCTTGGTGCCAAAGGAGATAATCTTTCAGCAGATCCAAGTAAAGATGGCACATATTTCTTAAATTCTTTTAGTTGGGCGATTTTATCTAATTGTGCAACTGAAGAACAAATTAAAATAATGCTTGAATCTATAGAGGCTCATCTAAAAACTCCTTATGGCATAAAACTTATTAGTCCAACAGATTTAGAGAAGGTTGCAACGGGAACTGCTACAGGAGAATATTTTCCTGGAGATAGAGAAAATGGTGGAATATTTAAGCATGCTACAATGATGGCTACAAGTGCTATGCTAAAAGCAGCTAAGATGGTTGAAAGTGATGAATTAGCAAGAAAGCTTACTAATACAGCATATTGGATGATAAATCTAGTTTTACCTTACAACACAATGGAACATCCATATGAAACCTGTGGAAACCCAAGATTCTGTACTCAATATAATAATAGTGATACTGGTGAAAATATAGGACCTACACTTAGTGGTACTTCTACTTGGCTTACATTATCATTATTTGATGCCTTTGGTGTTGAATATACAGCTAAGGGTATAAAGATAAATCCAATACTAGCGGAAGAACAAAAATCACTAAACTTAACTCTTAATAACGGTAAAGCTAGCATTAATGTTATGATTACAAAACCTGAAGGCTTTTATAGAATGAAGGATTGTTCATATTCTATAAGAGTTGATGGTGAGAAAATCCAAGGTAATGTTATAAAGAATTTTGAGGATGGTAAGCAGCATAGTGTGGAAATACACTTCTAAATGTAAGTAGTGCTAAGGCTTTAAAAGTAAAATTTAGGAAGTATAGATAAGAGGTGTTATATGAAGAGAATAAATGAAACCAAAAATGATTATATAGATGAATTTGGATTTTATGTTATAGAAAATTACGATAAAAAAGCTCCTTTTGCTAGTTTTTTATCAGGTATTGCTGGTGTAGAAGGAATACCTATGTGGTCATTTTACGTTAATAGAGGACAAGCGATAAGCAGCATTGGAATAAGGGATAAAAGTAATTGTATAATGGAGTTTTTTCCAGCTAATGAAGCTTATAAAATGGTGTATAGCAACGGATTTAGAACTTTCATAAAGGTTAGAAATAATGAAGAAGAATTTGTTTTTGAACCATTTTCTATGATTACAAATAAGAATATAAAAAGAATAATAAAAATAAAAAATAATGAGTTGAGACTGGTTGAAATAAATAGCGAATTAAATTTAAATATAGAAATAACCTACTTTACAATTCCGAGAGAAGAGTTTTCAGCTTTGGGAAGGAAAGTAGAAGTTATAAATACATCTAATGTGAAAATAGAAATAGAAATATTAGATGGGTTGTCTGCTATATTACCATATGGATCTGATAATGCAACATACAAAGAAATTGGAAACACCTTAAGAAGTTACATGGAAGGAGAAATTAAAGAAGATAGGACTGCTATATATAAGTTAAGATCTTCAACTGAAGATACTGCAAAAACAAGCACAGTAGAAAATAGTTATTTTTATCTAGCCTTTGATGAAAATGAAAATATGTTAAGTCCAATAGTTGATCCAGATAATATATTTGGATATGACACATCTTTAAGAGAACCAATAGAATTCTCCAGTAGTAAAATTGAAGAATTGTTTCAAAACAATAATATTTGTAACAATAAAGTTCCTTGTGCATTTACAGGAAAAACTATAGCCTTAGAGGAGAATAATAGAACGTCTATTTATAGTTATGTAGGATATATGAATAATGGTGATGATGTTAGGAGCGCATTAAAGAAAATATGTAATAAAAATTATTTTAATGCTAAGATAAATGAAAGTAATGAAATAATTGACAACATAAGCAAAAGTGTTCAAACTCAAACTGCATATCCACTATTTGATGACTATGTAAAGCAATGTTATATAGACAATGTTTTAAGAGGTGGATATCCACTACAATTTGGAAATGTACATAAAAAAATATATTATGTATATTCTAGAAAACATGGAGATTTAGAAAGAGATTATAATTTCTTTAGTATAGAACCTAATTTCTATTCTCAAGGAAATGGAAACTTTAGAGATGTAAATCAAAACAGGAGAATGGATGTATTTATTCACCCATTTACAGGAACAGAAAATATTAAATTATTTAATGATTTAATACAGCTTGATGGTTATAATCCTTTACTGATTAAAGGAAAAAAATTTTATGTAGATGAAAGTAACAAGGAAAATATATTAAACTTAATAAGCATATATGGAAATGAAGAATTGGATAAAACTTTAGAAGGTAAATTCACTGTAGGCGAATTGTATTCTTTACTAAGAAATACAAAGGGTATTGAGAGTAAAAAAATCAATGAAATAATGAATGATATTATAGAAATGTGTAGTGAAACGGTGGAAGCGGATTTTGGCGAAGGATTCTGGAGTGACCACTGGACTTACAACCTTGATTTAATAGAAGAGTACTTAAATGTTTATCCAGATAAGATAAAAGAATTATTAATTATGGATGAGAATTATAAATTTTATAACTCTCCAGAATACGTATTGGCTAGAAAAGATAAATATAGTATTGAAGATGGAAAAGTTAGACAATACAAAGCTTTAATAAAAAAAGAGAACATATGCGATAATTGGATTTTTGATAGTCAGGGAAATTTATATAAAACAAATTTATTTGCAAAGCTATTTATTCTTGCAGAAATTAAATTTATGACTTTAGATCTTATGGGATTTGGAATAGAGATGGAAGCTGGAAAACCAGGCTGGAATGATGCTATGAATGGACTTCCAGGATTACTTGGCTCAAATTTTTCAGAAACTTTAGAGTTAAAAAGATTATTGCTATTTATAAATGAAAAGTTAGATGTTGTAGAAGCTTCAATAAAATTGCCAGAAGAATTTTATAAATCTATATGTGAAGTAGAAAAGGTTCTTTCATTAAATTTAAATGAGGGATTAAGTCAATTAGAATATTGGGACAAAGTTTCTACAATAAGAGAAGAATATAGGGAAAAAATCAAATATTCAGTAAGTGGGAATAATGAATCTTATGAACAAAAAGCTATTGCAAGTCTAATTAGTAAAATGCTTTGTAAAATTGATTTAGGAATTAATAAAGCAAAGAACATGAACCAAGGTAACCTTCCTACATTTATGTATTATGATGTAACTAAATATGAAATAGATAAGAAAGAAGAAATAAAATTTTTAGAGTTCAAAACTAATTTCTTACCAGCGTTTTTAGAAGGACCTACTAAATATTTGAAGACTAATTTAGAAAATGATGAAAAACACAAAGTATATAAAGCTGTTAAGAAAAGTAATGTTTATGATAAAAAATTAAAAATGTACAAAACTTCAGAATCCATAGAAGATGTATCTTTTGAAATTGGAAGAGCAAGAAGTTTTACAGCTGGTTGGCTTGAAAGAGAATCAGTATTTATGCATATGGAGTTTAAGTACCTTTTAGAATTAATGAAAAATGGATTGTATGAAGAGTTCTTTGAGGATATAAAAACTGCAATGCCGCCATTTATGGCTCCAGAGATATATGGAAGAAGCATATTAGAAAACTCATCTTTTATTGCAAGTAGTAGCAATCCTGATGAAAGGAATCATGGACGAGGTTTTGTAGCAAGATTAAGTGGTACAACTGTTGAAATGCTTAATATTTGGAAACTAATGATGGTTGGAGAAAAACTATTTGTATGTGAAGATGGAATTCTAAAATTTAGATTAAACCCTATTGTAACAAAAGATTTCTTTAAAGATAGTAAATTAATTACTACAATTTTAGGCCATATAAAACTTGTTTATACAAATATAAATAATAAAGATACTTTTGGACCAGAAAAGGGAATCATAGAAGAAATTAATTTAGTTAATAAAGATAGCGGCATAACGAAATTTAAAGGAAACGAAGTATGCGGAGAATTTGCTGAAAAAATTAGAAACGGTGAAATAGCAGAAATTTATGTTACTATGTTATAAGCTATGTATATTATGTAAGGATAATATACATAGCTTATAGAAGAGAAGAAGGGAAGGTATACAAAGTGAGTACAATTTATGAAATAGCAAAAATCGCTGGAGTTTCTCCAACTACAGTTTCAAAAGTAATAAACAATTACACTGATGTAAGTGATAAAACTAGGGCTAAAATACAAAAAATTCTTGACGAGAAAAATTTTTTACCCAATGCACAAGCTCAGTTTCTATCAACTAAGAGAACATGGACATTAGGTATTGTATATTTTGAAAATCTTGGAGTTGGACTTAATCATCCTTTCTTCTCAGGAGTAATAGAAGCCTTTAAAAAGCAAGCAGATAAACACGGATATTCATTATTATTTGGTTCTAAAAATGATAGATTAAAAAATGATACTTTTTTAGAATATTTTAAATATAGAGCTGTAGATGGAATAGCAATTATCTGCACAGACCCATCTGATAAAGAAACATTAGAGCTTATAGAGAGTGATTTTCCAATTGTAGTAATAGATATGTTTAATAAAAATACAGCCACAGTAACGTCAGATAATGTAGAAGGCTGCAATTTAGCTGTTAGGTATTTATATGATTTAGGACATAGGAAAATTGCCCATATATCAGGTTCGAATTATCCAGATAATTGGCCAAGTATTATAAGAGTAGAAGGTTATATTAAGGCAATGAATAAATTAAATTTGAAAATAGACAGTGAATATATTGTATCTGCAGTGAATTTTGATGTTTCTGGAGGCTATAATGCTATGATAAATTTATTAAAGCTTAAAGAAAGGCCAACGGCAGTGTTTGCAGCCTGTGATAAGGTTGCAATTGGTGCAATAAATGCTATAAAAGATTCAGGATTAACTGTGCCAGATGATATTTCTATAATAGGATTTGATGATATAGAGTTAGCAAAATATACAACCCCTAAGCTAACAACTATAAGGCAAAACAGCGTTGAAATTGGAAAAAGTGCAGTTGATTTATTGGTAAAACAAATTAATGAAAAGGCAGATCTTAAAATTAATAAAATTATACCAGTAGAGCTTATAGAAAGAGATTCTTGTAAGAAAATAGATTAATGGAATTAAGTGAAAAATTATAAATATATATATTTAATTAAGAAATTGAAAAGGTGGTTTTAGTGTTATGTCAAATTATAAATTTATAAATGACAAAGGGACTTTTAAGCTCAAAAGTCCAGAAAATAACAGTTACATGTATTTTCCACTTGCAAATGAAGTTGGAGTTATGTCTAGCATAACTCCAACTTTAAATGGTGATTGTAAAATGGATCAAAATACATTTTTACTTGCTCCAGTGAGCGGCGAAGACCTCCATAATAACAAATCATCAAGAAACTTTTGGGTATATGTTGATGGAATAGGAGCATGGTCAGCTACAGGAGTTTCAGCAATTCAACAAGCTGAAGTTTTCAGTGAAGATAAAGAGGAAACAGAATTAGAAGCTGGTGTTATGTGGCATAAGATAACTAGAAAGTCAAAGAAGTTTGGAATCAAAAGTGAAATAACTTCTTTTGTTCCAGCTACTGATGAAAAAATAGAATTAATGAAGGTTACTATAACAAATATAAGCAATAAACCTAAAAAAATAACACCAACAGTAGCAATACCATTATATTGCCGTTCAGCGGATAATCTTAGGGATCATAGACATGTAACTTCTCTTTTAAATAGGATAGAAACTACTGAGTATGGAGTTATTGTAAATCCAACATTAACCTTTGATGAGAGAGGTCATAAGAGGAATACTGTAGTTTATGGAGTTGTTGCTTCAACAGGAAATGGAGAAAAACCTATAGGCTTTTGTCCAATAGTTGAAGAATACATTGGTGAAGGTGGATCTTTTGAAATTCCCAAAAGTGTTTTATTAAATGAAAAATTTGAAATTCAAAAAGGTGCTCAAAGAGAAGGCTATGAAGCAATTGGAGCCATACGATTTGAAGATACAGTAATTGAAGCAAATGCGGCCAATACCTATATTGTTGCTATAGGCTTTGGAGCTTCAAAAGGTGACTTTGATAATGCTGCTATAAATGAACTTAACGAAACTGCGTTTGATAAATGCCTTGAAGAAACAACTGCATATTGGGAAAGAAAGATTAATATCTCATACAAAACAAAAGATAAACAATTTGATAATTGGATGCATTGGGTTAATTTTCAGCCAATACTAAGAAGAATATACGGATGCTCATTTTTACCGCATCATGACTATGGTAAAGGTGGTAGGGGCTGGAGAGACTTATGGCAGGATTGTTTAGCTCTTTTAGCTATGGATCCAAGTAATGTTCGCAAAATGCTATTAGATAACTTCGGCGGGGTCCGCATTGATGGTACTAATGCTACTATTATAGGAAAAAAACAAGGAGAATTTATAGCGGATAGAAATAATATAGTCCGTGTATGGATGGATCATGGTGCATGGCCATTCTTAACAACAAAATTATATATTGAACAAACAGGAGATATTGATTTCCTTTTAGAGAAACAAAGTTACTTCAAGGATCTTCAAGTAGGAAGAGGAACTCAAAAAGATAATTTATGGGATTTAAGTCAAGGAAATAAAGTTCGCACACAAAATTCTGAGGAATATAAAGGAACTATTTTAGAACATCTCTTAGTGCAACATTTAACAGCATTTTATGATGTTGGAGAACACAACAACTTGAGGTTACACGGTGCTGATTGGAATGATGGACTTGATATGGCAGATGAAAAGGGTGAAAGTGTTGCATTTAGTTCACTATACGGAGGTAACCTTCAAGACATTGCAGAGTTATTAAGGTATTTAAAAGATGTAAAGAAAGTAAAGAATATAGAGTTAGCTGAAGAATTACAAGTACTTTTAACAGATAATGTTAAAGTCTATGACATAGTAGAAGAAAAACAAAATATATTAAAAAGTTACTGTGATAAGTGCAAACATGATGTGAAAGGAAAAATATCTAGTATAAGCTGCGATGAATTAATTGCGGATATTGAAGGAAAAGCAAAATGGATTAAAGAGCATATTCAAAAAAATGAATGGATTACAAATAAAGAAGGTTATAGTTGGTATAATGGATACTATGACAATAATGCTAGAAGGGTAGAAGGAGATACAGAGTTAGGAACACGCATGATGCTAACTGGTCAAGTATTTACTATTATGAGTAAGACAGCTGCAGAAACGCAAGTTGAAAGCATTATAAAATCTGCAGATAATTATCTTTATGATAAAGCTGTTGGTGGTTATAGATTAAATACTAATTTTAATGAAGTAAAATCTGACTTAGGAAGAATGTTTGGTTTTGCTTATGGACATAAAGAAAATGGAGCAGTGTTTAGCCATATGGCAATTATGTATGCAAATGCACTTTATCAAAGGGGTTTTGCAAAAGAAGGATTTAAGGCTATTGATACTATATATAGCCACTGCAATAACTTTGAGGTAAGTAGAATATATCCAGGTATACCTGAATATATAAACGAAAAAGGAAGAGGAATGTATCATTATTTAACAGGATCAGCAAGTTGGTTAATACTTACTGTAGTATCGGAAATGTTTGGAGTAAAAGGACAAATGGGCAATTTAGTATTTGTTCCTAAGATATTATTACAGCAGTTTGATGAGGAAAATAAAGTTGCTATTGAAATTAACTTTGCTGAAAGAATGCTTAATATTGTATATATCAATGAAAGCAAAAAAGAATATGGCGATTATAGCGTTAAGGAAATTTATATAAATGGTGAAGAATACAAATTCAATGGACAACCTGCTATTAATAGAAATTTAATAACTTCGCTTGATGAAAATATTAGGCATACAATAGAAATTGTTCTTAAATAATTAGAATTCCAAATTACTTGTAAAGTGGTGTATTACAATATAAAAGGCAAATTAATTTTAACTATTAATGACTATGAAAAGGTAAGAGAGTGGTATAAAGATTTTAATACTAAAGAAGTTGATGTAAACTATTCAGTATCAAGACAGCAAAAGATTAGAGGAAAGTATAAGCAATTGATTATCACGAATTATATGAATTGTTAACAAGCTATAATTAATTCTTTACAGATCATACTTAAAACCGACATACAACTGTCATAAATAAAAACTACAATGTAAACATAAAGATTACCCCTTTTAAATATATTTTTAAGCATTTGGTTAATTCCAAGTGCTATTTTTTATGCAAAATTATAAATGAATTTGAGGTGAAACATGTTAAAAATGCAAAAGGTAAGGAATATGTATTAATATGAATGTCATATATGCTATAGCTAAAAAATAGATAATGGCTGATTATAAAATATGCTATAATATCAGAGTGTGTTTATTCGGATTAAGAAAAAATATTTAATTTAGTAACAAAGAGACAAGCTTTTTATATAATTATTCGCTCTCGGCATTTGTTGGAGTATATAAGTAAAAATGAATGTTTAATTGTAATTGTTTTAATATTAAAAAGATTATAGTAAATTTAGTTATAAGTGTTGGGGGTATATTTTATGAATATAAAGTGGTTTTGGGATAAAGTAATATCAATTTTTAAAACAGAAATAGTTTTTTCTATATCATTATTTTTAGCATTAAGTACTTCAATGATTTCTCCACCAAAATTAGATTATATAAATTTTCAGGTATTAATATTAATGTTTAATCTTATGATAGTAATAAGTGCCTTTGAAAAGCTAAAATTATTAGATAGGATAGCTGTTCAAATATTGATAAAACATAAAAACCTTAGAATGGTTTCATTAATATTAACTTCTTTATGTTTTATTTCTTCAATGTTAATAACAAATGATGTGGCATTAATAACTTTTGTACCACTTACTATGATTATTGCTAAAAAAGCTAAGTTTAACCCAATGAAAATAGTAATTTTAGAAACCTTAGCTGTAAATATTGGTAGTAGCCTAACTCCAATGGGAAATCCGCAGAATTTATATTTATTTTCTTTTTTTAAAATTGGAATATTAGAATTTTTTAAGACTACAATATTTTTTGTGATAATAGGTGCAATATGGTTATTTATTCTTAATTGCAGGATTTCAAATGTAAACTTAAAATATGATTTAGATAAGATAAAAATTAAAGATAAAAAAAGTGGAATTATTTATTGTGGGTTGTTTATTTTTATATTATTTTCAGTTTTTAATATAGTTGATTATATAGTCGCCTTTATAATAACTTTAATTGTTAGCTTTGTTATAGAAAAAAAATTATTTAAGGAAGTAGATTATGTTTTATTACTCACTTTTGTGTGCTTTTTCATAGCAATAGGAAATTTATCCAATATGACAATTATAGATGAATTAATGAGGAAAGCATTAACAAATATTAAAAATGTATATTTTTATTCAATATTTTTAAGTCAGTTAATTAGTAATCTTCCCTGCGCAATTTTATTATCTAAATTCACAAATTCTTGGAAGGAAGTATTGATTGGTGTAAATATTGGAGGGATGGGAACAATTATTGCTTCACTTGCAAGCTTAATATCTTATAAATTTTATTCTAAAGAATATGATGGGAAATTATATATGTTTAAGTTCACCATATATAATTTTGCTAGCCTTATAATATTTACATTACTATTTTATATGTTTTTTGTAATTTAAAAAGTTGCCAATAGGATACTTAAAAAATATATATGGATGGAAAGTTACAAAGAAAAGTAATACAATTAAAATAAAGGAGAAAATATTATGGCTGTAAAATTGTATATAGCAAATGAATTTAAAGAAATAAAACAAAAAACTAAGTCTATAGTCTTTAGAGAGGAAATTCAAGAATATCTAATAAAAACAAAAAATAGAACAATGCCTAAAAGTTTGTTTTTACTAAAACTTGATCCATATCGAACTCATAGAGTATTAGAAAAAGATGAGGTAAGAGAGCTAATTGAAATTGCAAAATTACTCAAAGATAAATATGAAGAAATAGAAATAAACAAATTCGCTGATGAGTTACTAAAATTTTGCTCATATGCAATTGAAAATGATGTGAATGTATTTGCATTGGGAGATTAAAATATACTGAAATGGCGGCCTTGAATTTGAAAGGGTGATGGTTATGGGAGAATATGTTTTTTGTAATATTACCGAATTAGCATCTCCGGTTGGCATATTTACTGTTAAATACCAGGAAAAAAGGATTCCGTTTTCAATTAAAAAGAACAACTTCGACATTCCAGTTGAAGTTTATGACAGTGAAAATAGGAATGTAGTTGCAATGTTGCAAACAGAAACGAACTATGCACTGATTATTGATTTTAGCAACCTTGAAATTGGTATAACTTACAAAATTTCTTTTTCAGGCGGCAATTTGAAACGCTTTGACTCAGACGAACACACAGAAGCGCTAACAACAACAATAAATGGATACTCTGTGGGAATTGGAATGTATAACCCAAATGATGATGAAGAGATTGAACAATCAATTTGTTATTCAAAACAGAGGGGATTTTATACACAAAAAATGATTATAGAACCACCTTCGTATGATGAAACAAAATTTCGGGGATACACAATAAAACAAGCAGAAGACAAAACAGGGTACTATTTCAAAGTATTAGATAATACGCTTGACAAAATTACATTTTTGGTAGCTTGGATTGAAAATAAAAGTCTATCTGCAAATAAATATGAAGATGCATTAAGTTTTTGGCTTACTTGATTATTTGTAATTGTGGTATCAAATTCTATTCTAATAGAAAGCTAGAGCTGAGAACAAAACCTCGGTTCTTTTTCATACATAGTCTATAATTCTAGTGCAGTTAAGGTGGAAATATTATGACTGTAAATTTCGCTGATGAGTTACTAGAATTTTGTTCATATGCAATTGAAAATGATGTAAATGTATTAGCATTGGGAGATTAAACTTAATATTCATTAAATAAGTGTTATGCATCTTAGTGATAAAACATTGTTGTTTTGGAAACAATATTACAGTATACTATTATTAACACTTGAAGGTTTGGAGGACGGGTAATGAGCAAAGAAGAACAGTCCATAACAAGTTTATGGAACATGTTTACAAAAAAGATGTGGCTTGACAGCTTTAAGATGAAGAGCAAGCTTAAAAATTATAATCCTTCTGAGATACATTGTATCGAACATATTGGGAAATATGAAGATTCCAACGTGACAAAATTGGCAGAGGCCTTCGATATGACAAGAGGTGCCATAAGCAAATTGTCCAAGAAGCTTATAAAAAAAGGGCTTATAGAAAGTTATCAGAAGTCAGATAACAAGAAAGAAGTTTGTTTTAAGCTAACCAAACAAGGAAAAGAAATTTACAACATCCATGAGGAAATGCACAGAGAGTTTAAGGATAGAGATCAACCCTTTTTTGAACAAGTAACCGAGGAACAGCTGGATATTATAATCGACTTCGCGGAAAAGTATAACAGGCATCTAGATGCGGAAATAAAGAAAGTCGGTGTGAAGATGAAAGTCGATAACCTATAGTTATCAGATTGGAATATATTTAAGAACACAAAAGCAATCAGGGTTTGTTATTAAAGATGATATGCAAAAGAGCAGGGATAATTGAGTGACACCTATCCCTGCTTTTTTACGGTTACCTTAAT
Source organism: Clostridium acidisoli DSM 12555 (assembly GCF_900176305.1). Taxonomy (GTDB): domain Bacteria; phylum Bacillota; class Clostridia; order Clostridiales; family Clostridiaceae; genus Clostridium_I; species Clostridium_I acidisoli. Next base: position 554,342 of record NZ_FWXH01000002.1, on the reverse strand, counting down.
GATAAATAGTGATTATCATTTAAAAAATGAGGTGGATATATGATTAAAAAAAATGAATTTATTATATGGGGTAATTATTGTAATAAATGTGGAAATGAATGTAGTATTCTTCAGAATGAACATCATCCTTGGAATGATACTACATTTTCTATTAAACTAAAATGCAATTTTTGTGGTAATGAAGTTATTGTAGATAAAAAACATGCAGAAGTATTTTACAATAATAAGATTTATTCTTATTATAATGGTTTATATGGAAAGGTAATTGATTTAGGATGTGGTAGTGGTTTTTTAAGTAGATATTTGTTAAATCAAAACAAAATAGAAAAAATATACGGATTAGATGAAGATAAGGGATGTTTAGACGAATTATCAGATATAATAAAAAGTGAAAAGAAATTTGAGTTTATTAATTATGATATTAGTAACATCAGCAAAATATTCAATTTCAAAAGTATAGATTTTCTTATTAGTAGAGATGTGTTCATGTTTATTGAAGATACGGATAGATATTTTGAGGAGATAACTAAAATTGTTAATAATGGTATAAGGCAGATTGCATGGTATCTCAAAGATAACAGTAGAATGAAAAATAAGCTTACACCACATCAGATTGCTAATGAATATAGCAAAAGAGGATGGAATGTAGAATTAAAATATCTTGACTGGTATAAATATGGATATTTTATTAATGCCAATAAGTTATGAAAGTACAAAAATAGTATCTGGAAATAGGAAATCTAAAAGGGGAATGATATTATGAAATTATATGATTTAATAAAAAACTACGATTTTCATGACAGTTCCGTTGAAGATTTACAATATGATAAGATTAATAAAAACATAGTTATTGATATTGAATTATGCAATTGGAGACAAAAAGGGTATAAGAAAGATGAACCAGAAATTGTTTTATGTAAATTAGTGTTTAGTGGAGTTGAAAAATATACAATTAAACCAGATTGTAAAAAATTTGGAGATGATGAAATACTTAATGTAGTAGTGAATTCTGGTGAAGATATATTGCATATGGTATTGTTAACTAGCAAACAGGAAGTAAAAAATATTGAAATTTTGGCAAATGACGTTGAAATAAAATTCATCTAAAGTATGACATGCATCACTGTATTAAGGAGGGAATAGTTTGAGTAATAATGAAACTCATTTTCCTAAATATAGAATAAATTTTGAACCAAATCAATTAAGCGGATGGAAGAGAATATTTAGAGATAGGAATTGTAGAAAGTATCCTAAAAAATCTATTATTGTTAATCAGGGGCAAAGTGTAAATTATCTATACTTTATTGTTAAAGGATTAATTGAATACACATATATTAATGACGGTGGTACAGAAGAATTAGTGGAGGTTTTAGGAGATCAAAATCTTTTTGGGTTACAAGCTATATTCGGAGACAATCATTCAGCTGGATTTTTTATTACATTAGAAGATTCAATAATATCGTCTATAAGTATTTTAGAGCTAAAAAAATATCTTAGTAAAGATAACAATTTATCTAAAGAACTTTTAGAGGAATTGTCTAAAGTAACTAATGGATTAACAAGACAAATTTTTGAACAAAGACTTACCGCAGAGGAGAGAGTTGAGGAAACTATTTATTGTTTAGCTGAGTATTATGTAAAGCGAGGAGGGGACTTTGAAAATCAAATATTTATTCCGCTTTCACAAACTGAACTAGCCAGAATTTCTAGAACTACTAGGGTTACAGTAACAAAAGTTTTAAGTAAATTAAAAAAATTACAATTAATTCATACTGCATATGCAGGGCTTATAATTTATAACTTCAATAAAAAAATAAAATAAAAAAGTTATTAAATTGTATCCTACTTAGCAGAGTTAAAAAAATATATATTATAAAATGACATTAAGAAATAAATCTTAATGGAGGTAAATATGAAAGGGAAAATAGGTTTAGAAGAACATTTTGCTATTGCGGAAACTCTAGAGGATTCAGAAAGATACTTTAATAATGAGGTTTGGCCAGAATTTTCGAAAAAAATTCTTGATTTAATGAAAAATCGTATTAATGAAATGGATTATTATGGTATGGAAATGATGATTCTTTCTTTAAATTCACCGGCAGTGCAAGCAATTTATAATAAAAGGAAAGCAATCGAAATTGCAATAAAAGCAAATGATACAATGGCTGAAGCAATTCAAAGAAATCCCAAACGGTTTAGAGGACTTGCGGCACTACCAATGCAAGATCCAGATGCTGCAATTATAGAAATGCAAAGAGCGGTTAAAGATTTGGGGTGCGTAGGAGTTTTAGTTAATGGTTATTCACAAATTGACACAGAAGATAATTATAAATATTTAGATGATCCGATTTATTTGTCGTTTTGGCAAGAATTGGAGAAACTAAATGTACCATTCTACATGCATCCACGTGAACCAATGCCATGCAATATGCAAATATATAAAGGACATCCTTGGCTTGAAGGTGCAGCATGGGCTTTTGGAGTCGAAACAGCTACCCATACGTTAAGATTAATGTGTAGTGGAATTTTTGATAAATATCCTAAGCTTAAATTAATATTAGGACATTTAGGTGAAACATTACCATTTTCCATCTGGAGAACACAAAATAGAATAAACAAAACGAGTAGAGGAATTCCGGCAAAGAAGCCATTAAATTATTATATGGGCGAAAATATGTGGTTTACAACTAGTGGTCAATTTAGAACAGCCGCATTATGGAATACTATAATGGAATTTGGTTCAGATCATATATTATTTGCTACTGATTTCCCATTTGAAGAAGTTAGTGATGCTTGCGAATGGTTTGATACTTGTTCTATAAGTGAAGCTGATAGATATAAAATTGGTAGACAAAACACTATTGATTTATTTAAATTAGGTATATAAGAAGGTATGTCATGCATCTAAAAATTCCAAAAGAGAATTCTTATTTAGTATAAAAATTTGTTTATACCTAGTGCAAATCCATTCATAGTTAGAAAATTTCTTTAAAGTTTTACTTACTGTAATTCTACTTACACCTACTGATTTTCCAATATCTTCATGGGTACAATTTATGGGCTGATTTTTGTATCTATTCATACTTATCAGATATTGAGCTATTCTTTTTTCAGCAGATAAAAACGAAATATTATCAATCTCATTTGATAGCATCCTAACTTTTTGCGATAAAAGTTCTATAAAATTTAAAGCAAGAAAAGGTTCTTTTTGAAAATATGACATAATATCAGTTTTATTAATGGTTATAATTTCTGAATCAGAAAGAGTTTTAGCTGATGACATTCGTGGAAAACCATCAAAAAAAGAGGCTTCTCCAAAGACTTCACCATTTTTATAAATTTTTAAAATTTTTTCTAAACCATCTGAAGAATTTACAAAAACCTGGACTATGCCTTCTTTTAAGTAATAAAAATTATGGGCAATTTCTTCTTGACGATAGATTACTTGATTGCTTTTAAACTTACGTGCAGGTTTTGTTTTAAAAGTTTCAAATAATTTAGTAGGTATGTCTATTTGGTGGTCTAAAAATGAATTGCACTTATCCAAGAAAAATACCTCCGTTGAAATAATGTTATCCTAATTGTAACATAGTTTACATTCTTCATTAAAGTTTTATGAAATAATATAATAAATAAATTACGGAGGTAATAGATTATGAAATGGAATAGTAAGCTATACGATAATAAACATTCTTTTGTAGCGGAATACGGTAAATCAATGATTGATTTAGTAAATGTGGAGGAAGACCAAAAAATTTTGGATTTAGGTTGTGGCACTGGGATAATAACAAATGAACTAGCAAAAGAAGGTGCAACTGTTATTGGGATAGATTCATCTATAGATATGATTAAAAAGGCAAAATTAAATTATCCAAACTTAAATTTTCAAGTGGGAGATGCAACAAATTTATGTTTTCAAAATTATTTTGATACTGTTTTTTCTAATGCAGTTTTTCATTGGATTCCAAATCAAAAAAAATTATTATGTTCCATTTATAATTCATTAAAAGATAATGGGAAATTGATTTGTGAATTTGGAGCAAAAAATAACGTGTTTCAAATACAAACTGCGTTTGAAAAAGCACTAAAGCAAAAAGGATATTCTTATAGTTCAGAATTTTATTTCCCATCAAAAGATGAATATAAATTGTTGTTAGAAGAAACTGGTTTTGAAATACAACATATAATTGAATATGACAGACCAACGCTACTTTATGATGGGGAAAAAGGATTACGTAATTGGGTTTGTCAATTTTTTGCAAGCTATTTATCAAATATTTCATATGAAGAAACAGAACAAATTTTATTTGAAACAGAAAAATTTTGTAAAAATAGTATATGGAAAGATAATCAATGGATAGCTGATTATAGGCGTATTCAAATTATTGCGGTAAAAAATAAATAAATTTAATTTTGTTATCTATAGTATATGTGTGTTAATTTATAAAAGTTTGGTCCGTGTGTAAACACAAAAGTTTTTGGTACAAGCATAAATACAAGCTTGTATGAGCCTAAAACCTGCCCCGTTTGTATTACTGCCCATTGATTGATTGCCCCATGTCCAATTACATTAGTTCTAACACCTTGATTAGCATATGGTATATAAGTTGTAGAGCTTTTAGGTACCCAAAAGAAAACTTTCATATGAGGCAGGTGGTCAGCTCCAATCATCCAGCTGTGAACTGGGCTCCCTCTTTTTTCAACTTCATTAGTATAAATATAATGTGAAGTAGAATTAGATGAAAGAAAAAGTGACGACGTTTTAATGAATACAAAAACACAAAATGGAAAAACAAATATAAATAAAAATATTTTTAAATATTTCATTATTAAAACTTCCTATCTTTAGAATTATCAATTAAATTGTGAATATATAATTTGTAATAAAGTTTAAGTTACATATCTTAGTATAATAGCATTAAATAAGCATTTACACAATGTGGTTAAGGCATTTTGTTCATATGTTAGTTATAACACAATTACGATTTGTGTAACCTAAAATTTAAATGTAATTTGCCACGGTAAACTTCTATTTTACAAACAGAGAAGGGTGCTTTATAATAAGGACATGCACCATATTTTATCAAAAATATAAATATAAAGAAACATAAAAATGCGGGGTAGTGAAATGATAAAACTTGGATTACTTGAAAAAGATGATTTGGAAAAAATTATAGAGTGGAATATGAATAAAGATGCTGATGATTTATTACAATGGGCTGGACCTAAGTTTAGTTATCCGTTGACACTTGCACAGGTTGAAAATTATTTTTTTTATGAGGTGAAGAAGGAAAACTCAAACATTTTTGTTTATAGGATAAGATTTGTTAATACTGATGAAGTCATTGGAACTATTGAACTGCGAGAGATAGATAAAAATAATAAAGTTGGAAGAGTATGCAGATTTCTAATTGGAAAAGAAAATGTTAGAGGTAAAGGCATTGGAACAAAGGTATTAAAAGAAGTATTAAGAATTGGATTTGAAGATTTAAAGTTTGAAAAGATAACACTTGGGGTATTTGACTTTAATCACAGTGCTATTAAATGCTATGAAAATGCAGGATTTGTGAAAAAGAAGTTTTTAGAGAACGTAAGAAAATCAGCAACAGGTTATTGGAATTTATACGAGATGGTTATTTCAAAAAATGAATGGAAAATGAAAAAATAAGGATTATTTTTGTAAATGTATATAGGAAGATTCGCATAGTCGGCTATTTTACCGAGATTTCAAAATTAAACATTGTAAGGGGTTTTATTTCACATTCATCAATTTCATCATTTTATTTTCGGTATCAGTTTCAGGTGCTGGAGCATTGATAAATAATTTAAGATTCATATTATCTGATACGAAAAAACTGCTATGTTCAAATGTCAGTTTTCCTGCTATTGGGTGATTGAAAATTTTATAACTTTCTCTTTCATTTTCAACATTATGCATTGACCACCATTTATCAAATTCCTTACTCTCATTTCTTAATTTTTCAACAAATTCAGTTACCCAAGGGTCTTCGATATACTTACCACATTCAGCTCGAAAGCGGGCGATAAGGCCTTGTGCTTGATGCTCCCAATTGTCAAGCATGTTCTTGTAGTTAGAATTAGTAAATGTCAGCCAAATGTAATTTCTATCCACAATATTTATATTTTCAAAATTTATTAGAGCTGTTTTAGCTGCTTTATTCCAAGCAATAATATTCCAGCGAGTATCAAGAATCATGGAAGGAGAGAGTAATAAGCTGTCCAATATACGTTGCAGCATGGGGTTAATGACTTGATTATGTGGTGGAATGCTCATTGGTGAAGTTTGATTTGCAAGTGTATACAAATGACGTGTTTCATCTTCATTTAACATTAATGCTTGAGACAGACTTTCTACCACTTGTGCGGATACCTGTATCTCTTTTCCCTGTTCTAGCCACGTATACCATGTAATTCCGATACCAGCAAGAGACGCAACTTCTTCCCGTCTTAGTCCGGGTGTTCTGCGGCGTGAACTTTCTGGAAGCCCTACTTGTGCAGGAGAGATTTTTGATCTGCGAGTTTTTAAAAAATCACCAAGTTCCTTATATCTGGATATTATCTCTTTCATAATTAATGATCTCCTTTTTACAAAATTATAGGAATAGATATTGATAAGTTTTAAACTGGTAGTATTTATACTACTATAAATACCGTTCTAGTAATAGTATAAGATATGCAATATACTAAAATCAAATATTTCATAATATGAACGTATATGAATAGGAGTTGAATTCATGAAATTAGATAAACAAAATTGCGTTAATAAATCTCCTTTGAATCATTATTTGATTTTAGTCATGTCCATTGCAAGTGCTTTAACGGTAGCAAACATATACTATATGCAACCATTGCTAGCGAAAATAGCACAGTATTATCATGTTACACAAGGGTATTCCGGTTTGCTTGCAACTTTAACACAGATTGGATATGCTTTTGGGATATTCCTGATTTTACCATTAGCAGACATTATAGAAAAGCGTGACCTGATTCTAAGTATGCTATTGGGAGCTGCGGTATTTCTTTTGCTTTTATTTTTTTCTTCTAATATAGTCATTGCTTTATTTGCTTCGTTTGGCATAGGATTTTGTTCTATTGTACCTCAACTTTTAATTCCATTGGCTGCACAATTAGCAAATCCTAATGAAAGAGGAAAAGTAATTGGAAGCATTATGAGTGGATTGTTGATAGGAATATTACTTTCACGAGTGGTAAGTGGTTTTGTGGGAAAATATATGGGGTGGAAAAGTATTTATTTAATGGCTGCATTTTTCATGTTTATGCTTTTGGTGATTTTACGGTTTACACTTTCTAAAAGCTATGCAGGTTCTAAAATAAAATATAGTGAATCTTTAAAATCAATGGTAGTTTTAATAAAGCAGTTTCCTATATTAAGGGAGTCTTCTATAGTTGGTTCAATGGTATTTTTGGCATTCAGTGCCTTTTGGGCAGCACTTACATTTTTACTGCAAAGCTCGCATTATAACATGGGAACTGATGCGGCTGGATTATTTGGTTTGGCTGGAATCGTTGGAGCATTATTTTCACCATTAGCAGGTAAAATTTCGGATAAAAAAGGGGCACGATTTACAGTTGGAATAAACATTGTTGTTATTATAGCTGCTTATGTAGTATTTATTATATTTGGCTTTCAGCTATGGGGCCTTATTATTGGTGTAATTCTGCTTGATCTAGGAGTTCAGTCTTGTAATGTAAGTAATCAGACTAGAATTCATCAGTTAAGTGAAGAAGCGCGTAATCGTGTAACATCAGTTTACATGGTATCGTATTTTCTAGGAGGTGCTGTGGGCTCCTATTTAGGAACATTCAGCTTTCAACATTTTGGTTGGATTGGTGTTTGTGTTATTGGATTTTTAAGTCAGCTTAGTGCTGTATATGCGCATACGTATAAGTTGAAGAAAAAAAACCAATTTTAATGCCTTCACTAAAGAATTGTTAATGAAAGAACTTTTAAGTAGAATTGCAAAAAATATTTATATATATTGAAGGAGGAGAGAGTTTGAAAATATTTCTTACTGCAATTGGACTAAGTACAGTTATGTTTTTAATAAGTGTAGCTTTAAAAAAATCAATTATATTCTCTATAATATTAAGCATAAATTTTTTTATAGTATATTTCATACTAATGCTTTTATTTCAGAAGTACAAAAGAGATATTTTGAAGATTTTTATTAAGGATAGAAAGTAAAAGATACCTTTTTTATTTTGAATTAACCTAACTTAAGAATTTGTAAAAGAAAAAAATCCCATAATATGTTGAATTATTTATTTTCAATGCCTCTAATGTGATAAAATAAGTGAATATCAAAGCTTTATAAAAAAATTTGTGGTATAAGATTAATATTTTAAGGAGAAAAATATGAAGTTAATCATATGTTCAATATTTTGTGGATTTTTAGGTTTGACAGTGGCAGGAAAAATTTTAAGCATAGGTGGTCAAGCTGGTAGTTTTGGAATTGTTTTGTTTGGAGTAATTGGTTTTTTTAGTCCTAGCATTTATGTCCTTAACAAAATATATGAGAATTTCAAAAATGAAAATAATGTTAAGAATTAAAAAAGTGAGGCACAGTATATGGTTAAAGTGAATTTTTATGAATTAAATAGTATACAGGATAATAAATTAAAATTTGCTGTAATGATGACAAAATTTAACGGACAGTGGATTTATGTAAGACATAAGGATAGGAATACTTGGGAAATTCCTGGAGGACATAGAGAAGAAAGTGAAAATATCAATGATACTGCTTCAAGAGAACTATTTGAGGAAACAGGGGCAACGAAGTTTCAATTAACGCCAATATGTATCTATTCTGTAGAAAGAGAGGAAAATGTTAACTATACTGAATCTTTTGGACAATTATTTTATTCAGAAGTAGATACGTTAGATACTGTACTTCATTTCGAGATAAGTGAAATTAAGTTATTTGATGATATACCAGATAATTTAACTTATCCTCTGATTCAACCGTTTTTGCATAAAAAAGTATTAGAGTTTTTAAATAAAATGTAGTTTTATTATGGAATTTGAAAGGCGAGTTTGGAAAGAAATTAATGGACTTGCAAAGGTTTTTCAATATTTAATTAGTTTGTTTTACTGTTTTAATGCCTTTCATCCTTTTAATGGATATAGTAGTGTAATTACCAATAGAATAGATGTGACTATATTAGGATTTTTCAAAATATCTACTTTATTGATTTTAGCTTCATAAATAAAAAGTATGCCGCTAACTATATATAAAGGTGCTGCAAAAAAGAAGTGTACAGGTTCAGTGCCGTAATATAGAAAGAATACAGCACCAATAAAAATACAGCTTATACCTAAAGTGATTTTTGGAAAAAAATAAAAATGCTTTACATAAGCAACCAGTATACTAATAGCGATAAGTGCTAAAAGAATTACTTGAATAAAGATAGTATGTATATTATATTTTGCGATTACATTCCAAAAAGCTGATGTACTCATATTTAACCCTCCTAAGATAGATGTTACAATTGTGACATGTCATACTGTATAGTATAATTACGGTAATATGCACTGTCAATAACATTGAGACATGTGCTACAAAACTACATTTTTGTGACAGGTGGGAAATTTGAACTATTTAAAAAGAAAGAGGCTTTTGGAACTTATTAATTAAATGGATAGAAGATGGTTGTACAAAGACTTCGGAAGATATGTCTGCTATAGTAAATGAAGTATTTAATTTGAAACAATAAATACTACTGGTAGTTATTGAACTTATGGTTGCGCTGAAAGTTATTTTAATAGGATATTGAAGGAGGGTAATGCATGATTGAATCAAAAGCTTGGGACTGGAGTAAGAACCAAAGTACCCAATGGCTAGTTCCTGCAATAGAAGCATGTTATTTATCTGAATCATGGAAATCGAAAGGATTTAAGAGATTTCTTGACTTAGGATGTGGACTTGGGAGACACTCAATTTATTTTGCACAGAAAGGATATGAAGTGAATTCTGTGGACTTGTCCGATTATGGTATAAATCATTTAAAAAATTGGGCAGAGAAAGAAAATTTAAATATTAAAGCAGACGTATGTGACATGCTTAACTTACCTTTTGCTAATGATACATTTGATTGTATAATAGCATACAATGTTATCTATCACACAGATACTAAAGGTTTTATTAAATCGCTTGAAGAAATAAAGAGAGTATTGAAAAATAAAGGAGAACTGTTTATTACTTTACTCTCAAAAAACAGTTTGACATATCAAAGTGCAGATCAGTATAAACATGTTGATAATAATACTATTTTGAGAGATGAGGATGACACAGAAAGAAATGTTCCTCATTTTTATGTTGATATAGAAGATATAAAAAAATATTTCCGTGAATTTGATTTTGTTGGTATACCTGTGGAACAAACGGAGTATAACATGGACAATACAGAACAGATGTCTAAGCATTTCAAATTCATTGTTAAAAAATGAGGTGAGAGTAATATGTTTCCAAATAGAGAAAACGCTGAAAAAGAATTAGAAATAGCGGGACAATTAAACCAAGGACCATGGACGGAACACTCTATCAATGTAGGATTAGCGGCTCAAATTATTGCAGAAAAATGTACTAATATTAACCCTGACAAAGCATACGTATTAGGACTTCTTCATGATATAGGTAGAAGATATGGTATAAGTGCAAGAAGACATGGTATTGACGGATATAAATTCATGAAGGAAAAGGGATGGGATGAGGTTAGCAGAATTTGTTTGACACATTCATTTCCAGTTCCTGACTTTAACAAAGAAATAGGAAAAAATGATATGAGTGACGAAGAAAGTCAATTTGTTAGAAAGTATCTTAGTGACATAACTTATGATGACTATGATAAGTTGATAATTGTTTGTGATTCACTTGCAGATGATCAAGGTTTTTGTATGTTGGAAAAGCGGTTTGTTAATACAACAAGACGTTATGGAATATTTCCATTTACTGTGGAACGTTGGAATGCGACGTTTAAAATGAAAGAGTATTTTGAAAAACGAATGAATCGTTCTATATATGACATTCTTCCAAATGTAAAGGAGACTACATTTATAGATGCACCACTATGGAAACCACACACTTTCAAGAGTAAAAAAGAAAATGCCAAATGATGAGTATCCAGTTTTATCCTAAATAGTAGATGACGTTAATGAAGAATATGCTGCGTTTATATTTATAAAAACTGAATATAAACTAAAGGAGGAGTTGGAATGTTGTTTATAATAGAAAGCATTATTTTATGTAGTCTATTTACATTGATAGTGGTTCCAAGTACGTTAAAAGATCCATTAAAACAGATAGATAATTATCCACCGGCAATTAGGCAAAGGGTGAAAAGTTTACCTGATTATAACGGTAAAATTCCTACAAATAAAAAAGTATTAAGCACAAAAATAATTGGGATAATACTGTTTGTTGTTATGTTTTCTATTTTAGTATATCTTTCAGGAGCAAGAAAATTTGTATCTGCGTTTACATATACATTTGGATTGTGTATGATTATAAATTTATTTGATGTATTGATTTTAGATATAGCATTTTTTTGTCATTATAAAAGATATAGGATTCCAGGAACAGAGGATATGGTGAAAGAATATGAGAGCCCATGGTTTCATATTATAGGTGGCGTAAAAGGCATATTTATTAGTATAGTAATATCAATAATGTCAGCTGGATTGATAGTTGCAGTAGTATAAAAATATTATGTGTTAGATAAAAAAGTTTATTTTGGAGGTAAAAATGGAATTATTACCGTTTAATCGGCCAACTAAATATTACGATGAAAGAGTTAAGCAGATTGATGAAAAAATTTGTGAGTTAATAAAACAACGCAAGGAGATTTCAAACAATAACCCTGGTTATCCACCTTTTGAGTATGTTTCTCAATGGGCAGAGAAATTTGATTTATATGAAGAACAACTAAAATTCGTATTTAAATCATTGTGGAATGAAAAAGCATATAGACCTTTTGTTAATCCAAATGGATTTAGAATGAACTTACCTGTATTAAAGATAGTTGAAAAAGATAACAGCCTTTTTTCTGTGATTTTTATTCGTCAATACTCAAACTCAAGTGTTATAAACTTCAATATAGATTTGAATGAAACAAGAGATACATCAAATTTTCAATTAATACGTAATAATTTTAAATTATCCATAGGAGAAGAATACGATTGTAGAATGACTAGTGGAAGTGGAGGAAAAGATCATTATTCTTATAACTTTGTTGTATCGCCACCACTACCTGATAATTTTTCTGGAATCGATTTAAGATTTAAGGAATATAAAATTATTATTGGAGAGGGAGAAAAGTCAACAGGTAACGAGGTAGTAATACATTTATAATAAAAGTATTATTAATATAAGAGCATCACAGGAATTTTCAAAATTAAGCACGATACAGTTAGAAATGTATGGACTTAATTAATTGGAGGTTAAATTAGTGGAGAATATAATAAAATATTATGAGCATCAATGTGAAGATAACAGACTAATGGCGGATAGGGCACATAGTTTGGAATATTTAACAACAATAAGATACCTTGATAGAATTTGCTCTAAGCAAGTAAAAATTTTGGATGCATGTGCAGGAACAGGAGCATATTGCTTTTATCTTGCAAAAAAAGGCAATGCAGTAATAGCTGGAGATATAGTTACAAACAATATTAATATTATTAAAGAGAAGCAAAAAATAAATCCTATTTTAAAGGACATATATACTGGTGACATTTGCAATCTTTCAAAGTTTGAAAATGAAAGTTTTGATGTAGTATTGTGTTTAGGAGCTTTTTATCATTTACATGATGAAAATGAAAGAAGAAAGGCAATGTTAGAGTGTAAACGAGTAACCAAAAACGGTGGTAATATTGTTGTTGCCTATTTAAATAGATTTGCAAGTTTCGTTAATAACTTTAGTAACGAACCAGATAATATACATGAAATACTTAATCAGTTTTACACAGGAAACAAAAATGTTTTTTATCGCTCAACCCCTGAAGAAATTGAGAATTTGATGGTTGAATGTAAGATAGTAAAAAAACATAATATAGCAACAGATGGACTGTCTTTTATGTACTCAAAACAGCTTGAAAGTATTTCAGAGATTGAATTCGAGGAATACCTTAATTATCATTATAGTACTTGTGAAAATGAAAATATATTAGGATACAGTTTGCATGGATTGTTTATTGGAGAGAAATAGACAAGTTTTGATTTTACTGGCACTATTCATATTTAGCATCTCAACTGGAAAATCAAACGATTATATTTAAAGATTTGAAGTTAAAGAGTTGTATTACTTTTTATAATTTGTAACAAGAGGTGTTTCTATGCAAGTAATATTTTAAATAAACCTCTAAAAGCATTCGAGGAGTTGGCTAAATGAAACACCTAAATAAGGAGCAAATAATATATAAACCTCTTGGAGAAATCTGAGAGGCTTTTTAATATAGAAAAATAACAACAAGATAATGGTTATTAAATCATAGTTAATATTAATTTGTTCTATGTTATTTTATTATACGGTGGTATAATAATTCTATAATAAACTACAGAAAGAAACTGATATTATGGAAAAATTAAAACTTATTGAAATAATAAAAAATAATCCAAGCGCCATAGGGTATATAGATAATCCAACAGATGAAATGAAACTGCTAGCAGTAAAAGAAAATGGACTTGTATTAAAGAATATAAATAATCCAACTATAGAGATGCAAGAAGTAGCTGTAGCTAATAATGGGAGAGCAATTGAATTTGTTGAAAAACCAACAGAAAATATGATGATAAAAGCAGTAAACTCTGGGTGGACTAATTTGGAGTTTATTAAAAAACCTACAGATAAATTAATAAAATTAGCTATAAACCAGGCTGGATGGGCTATTAAATATATTAATAATCCAAGTGAAGAAATACAGCTATCAGCTATAAGAAAAAATTATGAAGCAATAAAGTTTATTAGGGAGCCTTTTGAGAGTGTACAAGAGGAGGCTGTAAAAATAAGTTATGATGCATTAAGGTATATAAATTCACCTTCACATAATGCAGAAATTACAGCTGTAAAGAATAATGAGAAGGCTATTACGTTTATAAATAATTTAGATAAGAATAAAATATTGGAATTTTTGAGGCTAAATTTTTTAGTAATCAAATATGTTATTAAAAATATAACTAAAGACGAATTAGAACAGTTGTTAAAGGAACAATTATCAAAGGAAGACATTGATGAAAAATATGTTAGGGATTTTTTGAATTATAAAAGCATTGATAAGAGTAATAACGTTATGCCAGATAACAAGCTAATGTTTATTTATGAATATGGAAGCAAATATGCTAAAAAAATAGCTGTAGATGAAAAACTGAAGATGATATAGGAGATGATACATTATGAATTTTACAGATACATTGAAAAGTACCGAATTAGTACTAGCTACTGGAGAAGTTCCGCTAATAGTTGGTGAAAGTGGAATAGGAAAAACGGCTTTGGCAAGAAAAGTAGCTAAAGAGGATAACCTTAGCTTAATTGTAATTGATGGTAATCTCCTTAAAGAGGGTGAAATAGGAGGGCTTCCAACTATAGAATCCTATGAAGTAATCAATGATATGAATGAAAAGGAAGTAAGAAAAACTACAGTGTATGCAGTTCACAATAAGCTTAGAGAAATTGATGAAGAGATAAAAAATGGTAAAAAAGTTCTATTGTTTATAGATGAGATAAACCGCTGCGAACATACAGTTCAACAAGAACTTATGAACTTAATATTAAATAGAGAGATTAATGGATATAAGTTGCATGATAATGTAAAAATATTGGCAGCTATGAATCCTTCAAGTAAAAATGGTTATGATTTTGATTATCAGGTTGTGGATATGGATGCAGCGCAGGAAAATAGATTTGTATGGTTATACATGGAGTCAGATTACATTCAGTGGTTAGATTGGGCAGGGGATGCAGCAATTGATCAAAAGGTCATAGAGTTTATATCAACATTTCCAGAGTATCTACACAAAATAAATGAAGATGATATAAGAGCAACCCCAAGAAGTTATGAGAGAATCTCTAGCGCTTATAAAATTTATAAGGAAAGCAAAGATTCAATACCTAGAGCTGTTTTCTTAAATGTTATAAAAGGAAATGTAGGAAAATTAATTGCTGAAGAGTTTGTAAGTTTTGTCGAATCAAATTATAGGCCGTTAATATCCTATGAGGATGTTTTTTCAGGAGATTCTATTAACAAGGCTATTGTGGAAAGAGTAAAAAGTGAAACGCATACAAGACTTTACCTATCAGCAAAGAATATTTTGAAAAACATGGAGTTAAATATAAAAAATAATAATTATGATTCAGAGTACCATACTAATAGACTTATTGAACTCTTAGAAATATATCCTGCAGATTTAAGGATAGGTATAATGAAAGATATTAAAAATAGTTATACAGGAATATATAAGTATGCTATAGAAAATGAAGCTTTTGTAGGAATGTTCTTCGAATCCTACAATTTAATAAGGTGATAATTTATGGAAAGTAAATTTGATAATGAAGTAAAAAATCTTTGTGAAGAGGCAAATAAAATTGTTGATACTTTTTTTAAGACAAATTATAAGAATGATAATGTTCCAGAAGAATTTAAAAGCAGATTTTTTATTCTTATAGATAAAGTTAATTTAAGTCTTATGGAAGATGAGGATAATTTCTACGGATACTTTTTGTTTCAGATGGAAAGAGAAATAAGGTTTAATATAAGTAGTCCAACTGCTGTGAACTTTAAGGGAGCAAAATATGTTATATATTTTAATCCTATAATTTTTCTAAATCTTAATATAAAACAGATGGAAAGTACTATAAAACATGAAATATTACACATATTGTCCATGCATCTAATAAGAGCTAAGAAATTTAAGGAAAATTACAATTCCTTTGCTGTTAATATGGCAATGGATATAGTGGTAAATACATTTTTGGATAATTTACCTCCCTATGCAACTACTTTAGATTGGGTAAATGTAAAATATAATTTAAAACTTTTTCCTTTTAAAACCTTTGAATACTATGTAGAGGAGATTCAAACTGCAATAGACATAGATGAAGAGTATAGAGAAGAAGATAATGATAAAGATGATAAAGTGGAAACAGAGTATAATCCTCAAAATACTCATGATATTTGGGAAGAATCCAGTGATATAGATGAAAAAACACTTAAAGAATTTACTGAGAAGTTTATTAATAATGCTAAAAAGGGAACAATACCTGAATATTTAGATAGTATGGTAGCTTCACTTAAAAGCAGCAATGGTGAATTGCCTTGGAATTTATATCTTAAAAAGTTAATGGGAACTATTGAAAGTAATAAAAAGAAAACTATAACAAGAAGAAGCAGAAGGCAGCCTGACAGATTGGATTTAAGAGGTGAGCTTAGAGACCACATGGCAGAAATTGCTGTGGCCATTGATATAAGTGG
Source organism: Clostridium acidisoli DSM 12555 (assembly GCF_900176305.1). Taxonomy (GTDB): domain Bacteria; phylum Bacillota; class Clostridia; order Clostridiales; family Clostridiaceae; genus Clostridium_I; species Clostridium_I acidisoli. Next base: position 537,838 of record NZ_FWXH01000002.1, on the reverse strand, counting down.
AAGCATTAGCGATGAGGAATTTAATCAGGCAATTAAAGAAGTAATTGGTATAGTAAAAAATTATAAGCATGAAATTACTATTATAGAATGTGACAATGAAATAAGACGGATTTATAAAATCAAATTCTTAAAAGATATAAGAGAGCGAATAGCCCCAAGAGGTGGTACTAAATTTAATCCTGTTTTTGAATATGTGAATAAGCATAAATTTAATTTGTTAATTTACTTTACTGATGGCAAGGGTGAAGAGGAGCTTTTAGTAACGCCTAATGGATATAAAACGCTATGGGTTATTTCAGGAAGAGGAGATAAACTTTCTTTAAAAGAACCTTATGGAATTATAAAAAAACTTAGAAGTGTTGAGATAAAAGATGATGGTGCTGATGAACTTATAAAAAGTGGATTTTCAATGATGAATCAGGAACCAGAACGGATTTAAACAATATATGAGGTAATAATATGAAGAATTGGATACAGTGAAGTAGGTTCTATACCTAATTTATATAGAGCAGGAGTAACTGAACATTTAATGATGAAGTTAAGAGAATAAATATAGAGGTATCATGTTTATATATAGGTTTAACGGAGAATCTTACATATATATCATTTTAAAGTAAATTATGACTATCATAGCAGTTATAATAGTGATATATTTTAAAAAATATATTCCAAAATTGAGGAGGATATATTATGGTTAAAATACTGACAAGTGGATTTTCTAATGGATTTACCGACGATTTTAGTAGGTTATTAAAGACATATATAAAAACATGCATGAACTTTGTTTTTGTGGCTTCTGAATTTGAAAATATACATGAGAGAACGGATTGGTATTGTAATCACTTTTTAAAGATGTTTTCCGATTGCGGGATAACTTTTGGTAGCGTAGATGTTATAGATAGCAGAATGTCAAGAGAAACAGCACAAGATACCGTTAGAAATGCTGATGTTTTATGGCTCTCAGGTGGAGATACACCTACCCAGTTTGCCTATTTGGAATCTTATGGACTGATACCATACATCAAAGAACAAAAAGGTGTGATTATCGGAATGAGTGCAGGTTCGATAAATATGACAAAAACGGCTGTATGTACATTAACCTACGAACATGATAAATTGGAAATATATGAAGCACTCGGACTAGTTGAATTTTCGGTTGAGCCACATTTAGATAAAGATAATATAACTGACGAGTTACTTGTTCTTTCCGAAAAATATCCGTTATATGGTATATGTGATGACGGTGCCATCCTATGTACGGAGAACAACACTTCGTACATAGGCGATGTATTCTTGATAGCTAATAGGCATGTAACTCGAGTTTGATAAATTCTAAATTTGAATAGTAGTTTGAAATAAATAACATTTATACTATCCATGGTTATACATCGGTGTTAAATTTCCAATTTGAAAGAGAGTGGCATATATGAGATTAGAAACTTGCAGAACAATTCTTCGCCGTTTTGAAAAGAAAGACTTAGAGGATTTAAATGACTATTGTAGTCAAGATGGTATTGGAGAAATGGCTGGATGGAAGCATCATGGTAATCTATTATCTTCAAAAGAAGTATTGTATAAAAATATTCAAAACGAAAACATTTTTGCAATAGAAAATAAAGAAAATAGAAAAGTGATTGGTCACATAGCAGTAAATAGCGATTCTGAGAATGGAAGAGAAGATACAAAAGAGTTGGGTTTTGTGTTGAATCGTAACTACCACAATCAAGGAATTATGACAGAAGTAATTTATAAGATTTTGGACTATCTATTTTCTAATGATATAAAATATGTGTATGCATGCTGTTTTCAAAATAACAGACCATCTAAACGGTTAATCGAAAAATGTGGTTTTACTTTTGAACAAGAAGGTTCATTTCATTCAGAATCACTTAATAAAACTTTTAAGTCATTTGAGTATGTTTATAGTAAAAGTGATTGGCAGTTACGGCTTTAAAAGGAACGGCGCTAGAAGACAAAGTAAATTAAGTTTATAGTGAGTTCTTGACAATGAGAGAAGTAGCGGCTTATTATATGTATGTGCATATGATAGGAGGAATTTTATATGAATGTTAAGAGCAGTAGAAAGCACTTAAAAGACTGTGCTTGCAGAAATTTGAGGATGACATCAAGAGTGATAACCCAATATTTTGACAAAGCACTTCAGCCAGTAGAACTTCGAGCAACACAATTTGCTTTGTTAGCGGACATTTCATCTAGAGATAGCAGTACGGTAGGAGAGCTAGCTAATGTTTTACTAATGGATCAAACAACTGTAACTCGTAATATCGAAATTTTAAGGAAAAGCGGACTTATAGATGTAAACATAGCCGATGATGATTCGAGAAAAAGGTGCGTTAAAATAACAGAACTTGGAACTACTAAACTTATTGAAGCCATACCTTCATGGGCAAAAGCTCAGCAGCATATTGAAGATGGAATTGGTAAGGAAAGATATAAGGAATTTTTACACATATTATCTGATATACAAAGTATTATATAAATCGATGCTTAAGTTAAAGAAGTGAAGGTAAGGATGTGAATGAGTTTTGATTAGAGATATTATATGGGATTTTGATGGCACTCTGTTCAATACATATCCAGGAACAGTTAATTCATTTAGAAAAACACTTAAGGATAATGGCATAGATGAATCAAACGAAAATATATTGAACTATATGAAGATTTCTGAAAGTTATGCTCTTACATATTTCAAGGAATTATACGGACTGGATGATAATTTCATTGAAAAGTATACTTCTTATAAAAAAGATATGAAGCCAGAAATGATTCAACCATTTCCATTTGCGGCAGATGTATGTAGACGAGTTATTGATTTAGGGGGAAGAAACTATATTATCACCCATAGAGGAGAGTCAACACTAAAAATCCTTCAGCATTATGGAATGATGTGCTATTTTACAGAAATAATCACAAAACAATATGGATTTAAACGCAAACCAGACCCAGAAGCATTTATATATCTAATTGAGAAATATCAGATTAATAAAAGAACAGCATTAGTAATTGGAGATAGAGAATGCGAAGTTTTAGGTGGAAAGGCAGCTGGAATTAGAACATGCCTATATGATACAAATAACGTATCACTTACTGAAGTACCTGATTACAATATAGACTCTCTGAAAAATTTGGTTGATATGCTTAACTGATGAAAAATTAATTATAAAGCAGAGCAAGACTGTGAAGAAAGTTTCATAGTCTTTTTATTTTTTATAAATTTATAAGTTATAAGCAATACTTATGACATGATAACCAAACTATATTTCTTATATTAAGCGTATAGAAGTATAATTGACTTGAAAAAGGAAGGGGGATTTAGTTCATATGGAAACTGCTTATAAAAAAAATTTACTGTCAAATATATATGTAAAACTTATCATAGCACTTGCTATCGGTATTGTAATATGGATTTTGCCTTGTCCTGTAGGAGTTAGACCAGTTGCTTGGCACATGCTGGCAATTTTTATTGCAACAATTGTAGGTTGCATATTAAAGCCACTTCCGATAGGTGCTGTAGCCATAATAAGTTTGACGTTGTCAATTTTAACAAAAACTACTTCCATGAATGTAGCAATGTCAGGTTTTAGTGAAAGCAGTATATGGCTTATAGTTTGTGCATTTTTTATATCAAGAGGTTTTATAAAAACTGGTCTTGGTTCAAGGATAGCTTATCTATTTGTAAAATCATTTGGTAAAAAAACCCTTGGGCTATGCTATTCCATTATATTTTGTGATCTTGTAATAGCTCCGGCAACCCCAAGTAACACGGCAAGAGCTGGTGGAATAATTTATCCTATAATAAAATCACTTTCTGAGGCATTTGGATCAAAACCAGAAGATGGAACAGAAAGAAAAATAGGGGCTTTTCTAATATTTTCTGAATTTCATGGAGATACTATAACTGCTGCGATGTTTCTAACAGCTATGGCTGCAAATCCACTGGCTCAAACTCTTGCAAAAGGACTTAATGTTAATATAACTTGGTTTGGATGGTTCTTAGCAGCACTTGTTCCTGGCATCGTATCGCTAATTTTTATACCACTTATAATATACAAGCTGTATCCGCCAGAAATTAAAGATACTCCTAATGCTCCCAAAATTGCAGAAGAGGCTCTTTCAAAAATGGGACCACTAAAGAAACAGGAAAAATGCATGATTTTGGTTTTTGTTGTTATACTCTTATTATGGGTAACGGGTAGTTTTACACACATTGATCCTACACTTACAGCCTTAATTGGCTTATCACTTTTACTCGTTTTTAATGTACTTGATTGGAATGATGTAAAGAGTGAAAAAGGTGCTTGGGATACGCTTGTATGGTTTTCTGTGTTAGTTATGATGGCAAACCAGCTTAATAAACTTGGTTTAATTAAGTGGTTTAGTGACCTAGTTGGAGAAAGTGTTCATGGATTTAGCTGGCCTATAATATTGCTTATTTTACTTATAGCATATTTTTATATACATTACATATTTGCCAGTTCAACGGCTCATGTAAGTGCAATGTATTCTGCATTTCTTGGTGTTGCTATAGCTGGTGGAGTTCCGCCAATGCTTGCTGCGTTAACTTTAGGTTTCTTTGGAAACTTAATAGCTTCAACTACTCATTACAGTAATGGACCTGCACCTCTTCTTTTTAGTTCAGGGTATGTAAGTCAAAATAAATGGTGGAGTTTAAACTTTATTCTTGGTATAGTATACTTTATTATATGGCTTGGTTTAGGATCCATATGGTGGAAAATTATTGGAATATATTAAAATTTAAAGGAGTGTTATTAAATGATCAACATAAAAGGACAAGATTTATTAAGAAACCCATTTTTAAATAAAGGAACTGCATTTACAGAAAAAGAAAGGGAAGAATACGGGCTTACGGGACTTCTTCCAAATGCAGTAAGAACAATTGAAGAGCAAGAACAAATTGTATATGAAAGAACAAAAGTTTTTGAAGATAACTTAGAAAAACACAATTATCTTATGAATTTATATGATACAAATAGAACTCTTTTTTATTATGTTGTAGGAAAGCATGTTACTGAATTCCTTCCAATTATATATACTCCAACTATAGGAGATGCGGTAATAAACTATTCTAAAAATTATGAAACTCCAAAAGATGCAGTGTTTTTATCTGTTGATCATCCTGAAAACATTAAGAAGTCCATTGAGGCAGGAATAAAAGATCTTGATGAAATTAAACTTATTGTTGTTACAGATGGTGAAGGAGTTCTTGGAATAGGTGATTGGGGAGTTCAAGGTGTTGATATTTCCATAGGAAAACTTGCAGTATATACTGTTTCTGCAGGCATTAACCCTAAGAACTTTCTTCCGGTAGTAATTGATGCTGGAACAAATAACGAAAAACTTTTAAATGATCCACTATACACAGGAAATAAACACAGAAGAGTTACTGGTGAAAAATACGATAATTTTATAGATGAATTTGTAAAAATCTCTACAGAGCTTTTCCCTGAAGTGCTTCTCCACTGGGAAGATTTTGGTCGTGGAAATGCTAGTAGGATACTTGAAAAATATAGATCAAAAATTTGTACTTTTAATGATGATATTCAAGGTACAGGTGTAATGATGGTATCTGCAATGAATGCTATTGCAGAAAGTACAAATATTCCTGTAAAAGACCATAAAGTGTTAGTATTTGGAGGTGGTACTGCTGGAGTTGGAATATCAGACCAAATACTTCTTGAAAAAGTTAGAAGTGGATTATCTGAAGAAGAAGCCATAAATGATTTCTATCTTATAGACAGACAAGGACTTATTACAGAGGATATGGAGGGCTTAACAGATGGACAGAAGAAATATGCAAGAAAAAGTGGAGAATTTGAAAATCCATTAACTGATATTGCTGATATAGTAGCAGCGGTTAAACCTTCTGTTCTTATTGGATGCTCTGGAGTTCATGGCGCATTTTCAGAAGCTGCAGTAAGAAAGATGGCAGAAATAAATGAGAAACCAGCTATTATGCCGATTTCAAATCCAACAAGACTTGCAGAAGCAACTGCAAAGGATCTTATAAAGTGGACTGACGGAAGAGCGCTTGTAGTAACTGGAAGCCCTTCTGACCCTGTTGAATATAACGGCGTTACTTATAAAATAGGTCAGGCAAACAATGCACTTCTTTATCCAGGACTTGGTCTTGGAATAATAGTTGCAAAAGCAAAAACAGTTTCAGATGCAATGCTTTCAGCTGCTGCACATGGAATTGCAACATTACAGGATCTTTCAAAACCTGGCGCATCAATACTTCCTCCTGTTGCAAGAATTAAGGAAGCCTCAAAATTAGTGGCAATAGCAGTTGTTGAAGCAGCTGTTAAAGAAGGCTTAAATAGAAATGAAATAGAAGATGCGAAGGAAGCTGTTGAAAAGGAAATTTGGGAAGCACAATATAAGTAGTCACATTAAAGGACAATTTGAAAAAATTGTCCTTTAATGCTATCTATTTATCATAAAAAATATTAATATTGATGCCCTTTTGCAAATAGTATATTCTATTTATAAAGGAGTTGTAATTATGAATCTAAGAGATTTAGAATATTTTAATTGTCTGTGTAAGACTAAAAATTTTACTGAGACTGCGAAAATTCTTTATGTTTCACAGCCTTCGGTGACTATGGCTTTGCATAGACTTGAAAAAGAATTAAATACAAAACTTATTATAAGAGACCATTCATTAACTAAATTTTCATTGACTGAAACTGGAAAAATCCTTGAAAGTCATTGTGCAACCATATTTAATGAAATAAATGAAATAAAGTTTGAAATTTCGAAGGTAGCAGGACGTAAAATAAAGTTAGGAGTTCCCCCTATTATAGGTGCATATTTTTTCCCAGCATTTATGGAAAAATTAGTTGAAAATGGAGCTATTGAAAAAGTAGAACTTGTAGAGACAGGATCAGCAACTATGAAAAATCTTTTATTGGCGGGCAAGGTTGACATGGCCCTTATAGGTTCACTCACTCCAATAGACGCTACTGACATAGATGCAACTATTTTAAAAACAGACCAATTCGTAGTTTGCTTAAGTAAAAATCACATAATCCCAGAAAAAGAAGGATTAGATTTTAATGATATTGCAAAGGAAAAATTTATTGTTTTGGGAGATTCTTATATACATAATAAAGTACTTAAAAATCTTTTCCTCAAAAACAAAACTTCTTTAACAAACTATTATTGCACAGATGAAATACAAACAGCAAAATCACTTATAGGCTCAGGTATTGGAATAGGAATAATGATACATATGGCGGTTAAGAATATCGAAAGCATAAAAAAGGTTCCCCTTAAAGAATCAATACTTTTTTATATATCACTTGCAATAAAGAAAAACCATTATATGACTTCGGACGAACATAAAATCAAAGATGTTCTTCTTTCTAGAAATAATGTGGGTTTAAATTTATAGATAATATTGAAATGGAAAATCAGATGTATATCAAAGATTTGACATAATACTACAGACTAATAAACATAAATTACAATGAAATGTTGCAAAAAGTTATTGTGAGGTATATACTAATTTTAAACATATATGATAAAACACAGTAGAAAAATATCTTAATTACAAATCTGTAACCAAAATAAAGTTAGGATGTGATGATATGTCAAATGTACTTTTTTTTAACATTCCAGCCCATGGTCATATTAATCCAACATTAGGGCTTGTGGATGAACTAATTAGAGAAGGCGAAAATGTGGCTTATTTTTGTACCGAAGAGTTTAAAACAAAAATAGAAAAAACTGGAGCTACTTTTATGAGTTATACTAATTTCAGAAGGGATGAAATTAATCGTAAAAAAGGGACTAATATTAATGATTATCTAGATTTCATTAATAAAGACATTGATAAAAGTCAAGAAATCATTAATGAAATTCTAGATAAGATTAAGAATTTAAAATTTGATTACATAATTCATAGTTCTATGTTCCCTTATGCAAATATCATTGCTCAGATATTAAAATTACCCACTGTATCTTCTTTTGCAATATTTGCAACTCCAAAAGAACTTATGTCAAAGGAAGGTTTATCTATAAGCGAAGAACAAATAAAAAACCATCCAATGATTAAAACTTATGAAAGAGTAGCGCATAACTTAGAAGAAACTTATAATATTACTATGCCAAATTTAATTGATATGTATTTTAATAATGGTGATATAAATATTGCATATACATCAAAGTATTTTATAACTAATCCTAAGTATTATAATGACAATTTTATATTTATTGGTCCACCAATATACAATAGAAAAGAAAACTTAGACTTTCCGTTTGAAAAGTTAAAAGATAAAAAAGTTATATATATTTCATTAGGTACAGTTTTCAATAATACAGATAATAGGCTTTATGATATATTTTTTAAAAGCTTTGGAGGTAGTGATGTAGTAGTAGTTATGGCTGCTTACAATGTGGATTTATCTTCATTTGATATACCCAAAAATTTTATTGTGAGAAATTATGTTCCACAATCAGAGATTTTAAAGTATACGGATGTTGCAATAACTCATGCAGGAATGAATAGTACCAATGATTTATTGTATAATAATATACCTTTTGTAGCAATACCTATAGGAGCAGATCAGCCATATATGGCAAAAAGAGCATCGGAACTTGGAGCTGCCATTTCCCTAGATAAAGACAAGCTTACACCAGAAATATTAAAAAATTCTGTTAAGAAGGTTTTAACTGATCCGAGTTATATAAATAATATTAAAAAGATAAGTAGTTCTTTTAAACTGACTGGTGGGTACAAAAAAGCGGTGGAGGAGATTTCTAAATTAAAGAAAGAAAAGGGTATTTTTGCTTAGAGATAGAAATATTAATATCCGAAAATAAGGCGTGTCACTCTGGGTAGTGTCAAAACCAAACCAACACCTAGAGTGCACGTTTTATTTTATTTTATTTTATTTTGTCTGTGTAGCAAATCGGACACCCATATCAAAGGCATTCTCACAGTCTTTTGGAAATTGTGTTTTTCTAACCTTTGCTTTTTCAGTTTCATCAAATAGTGTGGCAACATATTTCGAATAATCATCAAATTGATAGGTATCATTTACAAATAATGATTCAAAAGAACCAAATATTTTTGTCATATACATTTCTGTAAATTTAAATTCATGTTCATAACCTGAATCCTGCATCCGTTTTCTAGATACATTCATGGTATAAATGAATCCAGTTTGTGTTTTTCTAGGGAAAAGACTTGAATGATCAGGCGTGTAAGATAAATAAGGAAAAACTAACCTTTCTAAAAATGATCTCATAACTCCTGTAATTGAACTTAAATATATTGGGGAACCAAGTATAATGGCATCTGCATTTGCAGCTTTTTCAAGAATCGGTGCTAAATCATCCTTTAAAGCGCATTTGCCATAATTTTTGCCATCTTTTAGTTTACAGGAAAAACAGCTAATACAACCCTTATAATTTTGATTATAAAGATGAACAATTTCCGTTTCAGCTCCCTTAGATGCTGCTCCCTCAAGAGCCTTGTTAAGAAGGGTAGCGGTATTTTTATTTTTTCTTGGACTTCCGTTTATTGCTAGTATTTTCATGAATATTACCTCCGTATATATAATATGATTGACTTTATGTTATGAATTATATATCATTATAGAAAAATGGGGAAGTATGCACTTATATGTTATATACTAACCAAAAGGTGAGTTAGGAGTATTGCTATATGAAAAATTTCGAAAGTAAATATGGAAGCTGTTCAATGTATTATACAATGTCTGTGTTTGAGGGAAAATGGAAATGGATTATATTATGGGAGTTATACAAAGCAGAAGTTATAAGGTATAACAAATTAAAGGATAAATTACAGCCAATTGCTCATAAAACATTAAGTAAACAGTTAAAGGAAATGGAAAGTAGTAATCTCATTCACAGAGAACAGTATAATGAAGTTCCACCTAAAGTTGAATATTCTTTAACTGAAGAAGGAAAAACATTAATACCAATACTTATAAGAATGTTCCAGTGGGGTGAAAGGCATAATAAAAATATTTAATTTATGTATCAAGCATTTTTCCATTGAATTTAGTAAGAGTGTCATAGTGTTCTAATTTTTTGTTTACTAGTCTTAGAAGTTTAGTATATTCCTTAATATGATTCTCAATAATTTCCTTTTGCTTAACGATAATTTCACGCCTTTCAGATATAGTATCGTCTCCTTGACGACATAAATCAACATAGTCTTTTATATAAGATATAGACATACCAGTAGCTCTCATGCAGCAAATAAGCTGTAGCCACTCAAGGTCAACATCACTGTAAACTCTAGTTCCATTACTTGTACGATGAATATTTGGCAAAAGTTCTTCTTTTTCATAATAACGGAGAGTGTAAGGGGATATGTTAAATTTCTCAGATACATCTTTAATGGAATAATTCAAGCTAGTCACTCCTTTTAAAAAATTCTATTTAAAATTTTGTAATACATTTATTATATATGATTTATCCGAAGACTACCATCTGTAAAACTCCACCTGAAACCAAGAACTCTGTTTATAGGATTTATGGGAGACGAAGATGAATAAAACTATGGAATAAAAAAGTCTTGTATTTTGGAAGAATGCCAAAAAATACTCATCTTATTATTTATATACTTTACAATAGTTGATTTACTTAGTAAAATTTATCTAAGTAGATTAAATGCTGTAAAGCTATGTAGAAACATGTTGATTTTATAGAGGTGGAAATAAGATGAAATTTAATATAAAAGATGTTGCAAGAGAAGCTAAGGTCTCTATGAGTACAGTATCTAGAGTTATAAACAATAATTATCCTGTGAAAGAAGAGACTAGGCTTAGGGTTGAAAAAGCAATAAAAAAATTGAACTTTAGTCCTAACATATTGGCAAGGTCATTAATTAGTCAAAACACAAAAACTATAGGGGTGATAGTTCCAAGTATAAATAATCTGTTTTTTTCAACTGTAATTAAAGCTATTGAATATGACCTAAGAATAAATGGTTATTCAATATACCTTTGTGATACAGATGATAATGCTCATGAAGAAATAAAATATATAAATTCACTCATGGGCAGACAGGTAGATGGAATCATAGTTATCGATCCTAAAACTGAAAATATGAAAAATGGGTTTTATGAAGAGGTGACTAAAGATATACCTCTTGTGGCTATTAATGGATACAATGAGGGAGTAGACTGCAATTTTGTAATTAATGATGAGGCTAGTGGTGCAAGACAGGCAATGGAGCACCTCTTGGGACTTGGACATAAAAATATAATATTTGTAAGAGGTAAAGAAAGTTATTCATATGATATAAAAGAAAAAGTTTATAATAAATTTATGGAAGAAAATAAGTTAATTGATATGAAAAAAACTGTAAATATTGGTGAAGGTAATAGCTATAAAACTGTGGATGGAACTATGAAAATAATGAGTAAAGTATTAAGCATAGTAAAACCACCTATAGCTGTATTTGCATGTAATGATTTGATGGCATTAGGAGTTCTTAATGCATGTAAAATAATGAAACTTGATGTACCTAAGGATGTTTCTATAATTGGATTTGATAATATATATATTTCAAGTATAGTTGAGCCAAAGCTAACAACTGTAGATCAAAACATGTATTTACTCGGACAAAATGCTTCAAAGATGCTTTTAGATATAATTGAAAATGGAAATCAGAAGCTTAGTAAGGTTAAATTGAAAACGCAACTTATTATTAGAAATAGCTGTAGCAATATATAGGGTATTAGGTCATGAATTTTATGACCTTTTATGGAATAAACTCTCAGATACTTGCTAATAAAAAATCTTTATGATATAATAAATTTAATAGGATTCAATTGTGAAGATGCTATTTCAATTGCATATCGTTAAGACGGAGCGCCAACTGATTTTAATGTCACATTTAATGATTAGTTAAGGTGGCTTTTTTTATTTTATCATGACTTATAATTCTTTTTCTAGAGCAGGCCTACTGCTAATTTATGTTACGTGATTCAATGTGTAAATAAATTCCCAGAACCTAATGAAAATTATTAAAAATATAATACTAAACTAAAATCATACTCTCTTAAGGAAAGTATGGTTTAGAAACGAAACTATGAAGGAGGAAAATTTATGAAAGCATTATTTCTTGCTGGTGGAATGGGAAGCAGATTAAAACCATTAACAAATGATTTACCTAAATCTATGGTACCAATCATGGTAAAGCCACTTTTAGAAAGAAACATTTTAAAACTTAAGGAATGTGGTATAGACGAAATTATAATTACCACATGTTATAAGGCAAAGAAGTTCGAACAATATTTTGGTGATGGTACAAAATTAGGAGTGAAAATTACCTATATATGTGAGGATATACCGCTAGGCACAGGAGGCGCAATTAAAAATGCTGAGAGTTTTTTTGATGACACATTTATAATACTTAATGGAGACATATTAAGCAATATAAACATACAGGATATGATAAAATTCCACAAAGAAAAAGCAGCAGCAGTTACAATTGCAGCAGTGCAGGTTGAAAATCCATCTGATTATGGTGTTATTGAGTATAATGAAGATTTTTATGCAAAAGCATTTACTGAAAAACCAGAGACTTTACCTGTAAAATCACATAGCATTAATGCAGGCATTTATATATTTGAACCAAGTGTCTTAAAAGAAATTCCTGATTCTGAAGTGGTATCAATTGAAAGAGAGACATATCCTTTATTAATAAAAAAAGGTTATCCAATTGCAGTTTATAAAAGTGATAAATATTGGATAGAAATAGGAAGCATTAATAAATATATGCAGGTTCAACAAGATATATTTGACGGAGTGTGTCAGATTGAAGAGTTTAATCACCAAAGTCAAGATATATATATAGGTGAAAATACTACAATTCCACATTCTACTAAGATTATTGGGCCTGCGTATATAGGTGAAAATACTAAAATTGGTCCATATTCAACTATAGGTCCCAACACAATAATTGGAAGCAATTGCAAAATAGGCGTAAGTAACACAATAAATAATTCGATTATCTGGGATAAAATAAGTATTGAAAACAATTGTACATTTTCTAATATTATTCTAAATTCAACGTTTACAATATTTAAGAGTAGCATCGATACAGTAAATGTTGAAAATCAGAATATAAAGAAAAACAATATACTTTAATACGTAAGAGGAGAATATACAGTAATTAAAAGTCAGTCGAATAATTATATCTTGTAAGGTAAGTATATAATGCTCCAATTAAATTGGAATCGTTGTAAAATTTGCAACGAATGATTTCAGGTTTAATTATATATGGAATTTCATCTGCACATTTGTCTATATTTTTTTGGATATATTCAATCAAAATATCTTGTTTGCTTATGCCGCCGCCAATAGCAAATTTTTCTGGATCATAAATGTGCTGTAAGTTATACAGTTGTAATGCTATTTTATAACAATAATCATTTATTACATCAAGTACTTCTTTATCACCGCTTTTAGCAAGTTCAAAAACTTTATATCCATTTACGTTTTCTTGTGGAAGGTGTTTGATTTTTGCTACAGAAGTACATAATGCAGGTGTTCCTGACTGCGTAGCCCACATTCCTAAGTGCTTATCAGTATAATCGTTTAAATTAGTTTGGATAAGACTAAATTCTCCAGCAATAAAATGTTTTCCTTTAAGTAATTTTTTATCCTTAATGATGCCGCCTCCAATTCCAGTACCGATAACTATTACTATGGCATCATCGAAATTTTTTAAGTTTCCAAGCCATGTTTCGGCTAAAGCGGCACATTTGCCATCATTTTCTATTGTAATTGGTACAGGACAGCGCTGTTGCACTAGGGTTGCCATCTCTTTATTATCATTGTACACTAAAGCACCTCCAGTATATAAATATCCTCGATCGCTGTCAATGCGGCCAGGCATACTCATGGCAATACCTTCAATTTTGTCCCTATATTTATCAAAAATTGTACCAATGGTCTCTATAAAGTTTTCTATTGTGTCAGCTGGAGTTGGCACATTTCCTTTTTCTATAAATTGTGTTTTTTCATTCATAAGTGCATATTTTATAGCTTGACCACCTATGTCTAATACTAAAAAATTCATAACAGTCCCTCCCTCATATATAAGTTGTGTCTATTTAATTAGTTAAGATTTAATAAAAAGGTTTACATATAAATTTTATCATAAAATTTTCAAAAATATAAGGCAAAAAAATATTTTATGGTAATATATTGAAATTTACAGTTGTATATAATATGACACATAGTTGTCACCTTATACATGTTATAATTATTTTTTAATTAAAGCTAAAAAGGAAGTGCAGCATGAAATTTATTAAGGCAAAAACTATAATATCTTCTTATATGAACAATAATGGTTGGTTTGGAAATAATTATAACATGAATATTTATAAAGGGTGTTGTCATGGATGTATTTATTGTGATAGTCGTAGCGAATGTTATAAAGTTGAGAATTTTGATGAAGTGAAGGTAAAAGAAGACGTATTAAACATAATTGCACGTGAACTTAAATCAAAACGGAGCACAGGGGTTATTGGAACTGGTGCAATGAGCGACCCATACAATCCATTTGAAAAAGAACTACGTTTAACAAGAAAGGCATTAGAACTAATTAATATTTATGGTTTTGGAGTGTCAATTGACACAAAAAGTGACTTGGTTAAGAGAGATATAGATGTGCTTAAGAAAATTCAAAAACACTCTCCTGTACTAGTAAAAATAACAATAACAACTTATGATGATAATTTATGTAAGAAAGTCGAGCCCAATGTAGCAGTATCCTCTAAAAGATTTGAAACCATTAAAGAACTTTCTAATAATGGCATATTTGCAGGAATATTATTAATGCCCGTATTACCATTTTTGGAGGATAATGAGGAAAATATAAATAGAATAATAGAACTCGCATATGAAAGTGGAGCAAAATTTATATTTCCTAGCTTTGGTGTCACGCTTAGACAAAACCAAAGAGATTGGTATTATAAAAAGCTTGAGGAACAATTTTATGGTCTCAAGCAAAAATATATTAGTCACTTCAAGAATTCATATGAATGTTCCTCTCCTAAAGCAAAAGAATTGTGGCAACTTTTCAAAAAAGAATGTGATAAAGTTGGTATTCTCTATAAGATGGAGGATATTATAAATGGGTATAAGGGAGAATATGAACATAAGCATAAGCAGATCTCCTTTTTTTGAATATTTAACCAAAAGTAATGTAACCTTTCGTCATATAGAAATATTATGATGAAAGGTTTTTTTATAATATTTCTGAAAAAACTTATCATCAAATTTTCTTTGTATAGCTTAATAATGGACAATATGGGATATTTTATTGCTTATAAAATTCTTATATTATCAGAATCTTGTACAATCTAATTAATTTTTGTAGAAACTTTTGTATTGAAAATAATTCTAAAGGAATATATACTTCATAGTAACCAGTTATTTCCAATTTATAAGTGTAGGAAATAGTTTTTTTATGAATTTAAAAGAGGTGAAGGCGTGAATGTATTGATGGTTGGACCACATAGAAAAGTGAAAGGTGGGATTTCTACTGTAGTAAATAATTATTATCAATCAAAGTTAATAAGTGCAGTTAATTTGAAGTATGTTCCTACAATGATTGACAGTAATAAATCGGTTAAATTTATATATGGCATAGTAGCGTACATTAGAATATTACTTATATTATTATTCTTTCGCATTGATATAGTCCACATTCATATGTCCTCTAGGGCAAGTTTTTACAGAAAAAGTGTTATTGTGAAAATGGGAAAAATTTTTAAAAAGAAAATAATTATACATATGCATGGAAGTGATTTTGATGTTTTTTATCATAAGGAGTCTAATGAAAAGCAAAAAAAAATAATACGACAGACATTAAGTTGTTCAGATATCATATTAGCTCTTAGTGAAGAATGGAAAGAAAAGATAAAGAAATATTGTGGCAACGCGGAAATTTTAGTTTTATATAATGCAGCTATTATACCTGAGAGTAATTTGTACTCTAATAATTCTTGCTACATTTCTTTGATGGGGAGACTTGATGAAAGAAAAGGTGTATATGATTTAATTCATATTATTGGAGAAATATGTAGTAAGTATCCATATTTGAAGTTTAAGCTAGCAGGAGATGGTGATTTAGAAAGACTTAAGAAAAATATTAAAAGTTTAGGAATTGAGAAAAATGTAGAGGTCTTGGGGTGGATTAACAATGAAAAAAAATTTGAAATTTTAAAGAAGACTCTTATATATTTACTTCCTTCATATAATGAAGGAATGCCTATGTCAATAATTGAAGCAATGAGTTATGGAATTCCGTCAGTGACTTCAGATGTTGGAGGAATACCAAGATTAATTAAAGATGGAGAGAATGGGTATCTAATAAAATCTGGTGATATAGAGGCTTTAAAAAAGTATTTATTTAAACTTATAAGCAACGAAGCTTTAAGACAAAAATTTAGTGAACAAACCTATTTAAGGGCAAAATCTTTATTTGATATTAATGAGAATGCTAAACAACTAGTAAATATATATAACAGTTTGCTTTCAAGTGAAAATGAGGTTAGGGTTTAATGAAAAAGTATGAATGGTATTATAACAGACTTAAAGCTATGAGTACTTCTGAAATAAAATATAGAACAAAAAAAGCAATTAAAAACAAAATATTTAAAAATATTAAAATTACGAATGACATTAAATTTTATATAAATAACAAAATAAAAGATTATATAGATAGTTTAGACCTAGAATTTATGACAGTAGATCTGAAATTTTGTGAAAATTGCATTAAACATAGATTTAAAATTTTTGATACAGAATATTATTATGGTACAAATATAGATTGGAGATTAGACGTTAAGAACAATATTAAAAGCAAATTAATGTTATGGAACAAAATTAACTACAGAGATTCAGAAAAATATGGAGATATTAAATATATATTTGAAATAAATAAACTACAACAATTACCTGTTTTAGCTTTTTCATATAAAAAGACAAAAGACAAAAGGATACTTTCAGAGATAATATATGAAATTTTAAGTTGGATAGATCAAAATCCTTATAAAATGTCAATTAACTGGACAAGTTCCATTGAATGTTCTTATAGGAACCTCTCTATACTTTTTACTTATTATTTATTGTACGAGGATATAAAAGATGAAGAAGTTAAAAAGGCTATAGAAAAGATAATTTACTTAAATGGAGAATATATTATTGAAAATTTATCTTTGTACTCCTCTGCAAATAATCATTATTTAAGTGAGCTTTTGGGTCTTTTTTTAACTGGTGTTATGTATAATTCAGAAGATAAAAAAATGAAAACTTGGATTCAGTATTCTTATAATGAGCTTTTAAAAGAGATGTATAAGCAGAATAATAAAGATGGCGTAAATAAGGAACAAGCTATTTGGTATCATGCTGCGGTTACTGATATTTATATTTTATTTATTAAAATTTGTGAAATACAGGGCTTTGTAGTTGAGAAAAAGTATTATTCTCTATTAGAAAAGATGTGTGAATATGTTATGTACAGTTATGGAAGTTGTAAAGTACAACCCAACGTGGGTGACAGAGATGAGGAAATAATACTAAAGCTTGACATTGATAAAAAATACGACTATTTTAAATCAATCTTAACCTCAGGAGCTATTATGTTTAAAAGAGTTGATTTTAAGTTTTTCAGTGGAGGGATTGATAACAGAAATGTTTTTTTATTTGGTAGCCAGGGAATAGAAACGTTTAATTCATTAAAAGATAAAAATATAAAATTAAAAGATAAAATATTTGTTTATGGTGGTTATGGATATTTTTATGATGATTCCTCTGAAGTAAAGTTTGATTTTGGCAAGTTAGGTTATTTGTCACTAGCAGGCCATGGACATGCAGATTGTTTAAGTTTCCAGCTTTTTAAAAATGGAATGGGATTTTTAGTGGATTCAGGCACCTATTGTTATCATACAAAACCACAATGGAGATACTACTTTAAAAGTACAGCCGCACATAACACTGTAGAAGTAAATGGACAAAGTCAATCCCAATATGGTGGGAGCTTTTTATGGTTACATAAGGCTGATGGAAAGTTATTAAATTATAGTATAAATGATAAATGTTCTATTATTACAGCTTCACATAATGGATATAAAAAAAATGGAGTGAGTCATATAAGGACTCTTTATTTTGTGAAAAATAAGTTTTTACTAATTCAAGATAAAATAAATAATAATCAAAAGAATAATTTCACATGGAA
This sequence comes from Clostridium acidisoli DSM 12555, assembly GCF_900176305.1. Lineage (GTDB taxonomy): Bacteria > Bacillota > Clostridia > Clostridiales > Clostridiaceae > Clostridium_I > Clostridium_I acidisoli. The sequence goes on along the minus strand of NZ_FWXH01000002.1, from coordinate 519,564 downwards.
TTATCATTTAAGTAATGAATGCAACTTATATAAAAAGGAGAAACATTATGTAGTAACCAATGAAAAAGAAAGTATCTCAATTCAATTTTATCCATATAAAACAGTAGAAACTTGTTTAGGATGGGAATCTTATAGATTAAATGAAAAACATAAAGTTATAAAAATAAAAATAAAAATAGAGTCTAATGAGGATTTAGTCCAATATACGTTAATAAACTTAGATGGGAAAAATAGATTTATAAAAAATACTACTGAAGAAGATTGGATTTTTGAAGACAACAATAAAGTTATTAATTTTCAGGAGGTATTAGTGTGAATGTGAGTATATTTGGTCTAGGATATGTCGGGTGTGTAAGTGCAGGGTGTTTTGCGAACTTTGGAAATTATGTTGTAGGCGTTGACGTAAATGATACTAAGGTTAACCTTATAAACAGTGGGAAAGCAACAATTATCGAAAAGGATATAGATGTTTTAATAGATAAGGCTCATAAAAATGGAAGGCTGAAAGCAACAAAAGATGTAAAGGAAGCTGTGTTAAGTACAGATGTTTCAATCATATGTGTGGGAACTCCAAGTTCCAAAACTGGCGATTTAAATCTTAAGTATTTGCATAATGTTGTAAAGGATATAGGAGAAGCCCTGAGTGAAAAGGATTCGTTTCATGTAATAGCAATAAGGAGTACAAGTATACCTGGAACAAGCAGTAAATGTGAAAAGATAGTTGAAGACGTATCTGGAAAAAAGAAAAATGTTGATTTTGCTTTTGTTTCAAATCCAGAGTTCCTGAGGGAAGGAACAGCAGTTTATGATTATGAAAATCCTTCTTTTATACTTATGGGGTCCAATAGCGAAAGAGCCTTGGATATTTTAAGTGAGCTTTACAAGGATGTGAATGCTCCAATAATTAGAACAGTTTTAAGTACTGCAGAGATCATGAAATACGTAAATAATACCTTTCATGCTTTGAAGATTACCTTTGCAAATGAAGTAGGAAACATATGTAAGAATCTTGGCATTGATAGTCATAGCGTAATGAATATTTTGTGTAAGGATAAAAAATTAAATCTCTCATCCTATTATTTGAAGCCAGGTTTTGCATATGGAGGTTCATGTCTTCCTAAAGATTTAAAAGCATTAAATACACTTGCTAAACACATGAATGTTAATGTACCGTTACTTTCCGTCATAGAGGAAAGCAATGAAAATCAGAAAAAAAATGTATTAGAAAAAATAATAAGTAAAAATAAAAAAAAGATTGGGATTTTAGGATTAAGCTTTAAAGCGGGGACGGATGATTTGAGAGAAAGTCCTATTGTAGATATTGTTGAAGCACTAATTGGGAAAGGATATGAAATAAGTATTTATGACAAAAATGTATACTTATCTGATTTAACAGGAACAAATAAAGAATATATTGAAACTAAAATAGCACATCTTCAAAAATTAATAACAAATAATATATGGGAAGTAATTGAAAAGTCAGAAGTAATTGTTGTTACAAATAATGAGGAAGAAATAAAACAAGCTTTAATAAATAAAACACTTCATGAAGATAATCCAGCTTTTAATGAAGAAATTGCAGCAACCTTTGAAAGCACCAGACTTATGAAGAAAATAGTTATTGATTTGGTTAGAATAGATGGGATTAAAGGAAATGTAGGTGAGTATGATGGCTTGTGCTGGTAAAGTGTTAATTATCGTAGAAAATCTACCAGTTCCATTTGATACACGTGTTTGGCAAGAGGCGGTTACATTAAATGATAATGGGTACCTAGTATCAGTTATATGTCCTAAGGGAAAGAGTTTTACAAAAGATTATGAAAAAATAAATGGTGTCAATATATATAGGTATGAATTGAAGGTAGAAGGAAATGGAGCCTTAGGTTATTTAAAAGAATATTATATATCTTATAGAGAACAGCTTAAATTGGCTAAAAAGGTGTATAAAGAGGTGGGTTTTGATGTAATACAAGGTTGTAACCCTCCTGATAACATCTATTTAATATGGAAAAAATTTAAGAAGTACGGTGTAAAATATGTTTTTGATCATCATGACTTGTGTCCTGAACTGTTTGAAGCTAAATTTAACAGAAAAGGTTTCCTCTATAAAATGCTTTGCTATTTTGAATATTTGACATACAAAAATTGTTCTATTGCCTTTGTTACAAATGAATCTTATAAAAAGGTTGCAATAACAAGATGCAAAATGGATGAAAAGAAAGTCTATGTATTAAGAAGTGGACCTAATTTAAAAAGGTTAAAACTTCAAGCTTCAAAGCAAAAAATAAAAAAAGGTAAAAAATACATGGTTGGATATCTAGGTGTTATAGGGAAGCAGGAAGGTATAGAATATTTGCTTAAAGCAGCAAAATATTTAAAGGAAGAAAAGGGACGGTCAGATATATTTTACGGTATTGTAGGCGGGGGGCCACATCTTGAGTATTTACAAAAATTATGTAAAAAGATGGAACTAGACAAGGACATTGAATTCACAGGAAGGGTGCCTGATCAGATTATGCTAGACTATTTAAACACCGCAGATATATGTGTAAATCCAGATACCTACAATGAAATGAACGATAAATCTACAATGAACAAGATATTGGAATATATGGCTTTAGGTAAGCCCATTGTACAGTTTAATTTATCTGAAGGAAAGTATTCTGCTAAGGAAGCCTCACTTTATGCTGAAAATAATAATTATAAGGACATGGCAGATAAAATTGAATTTCTTTTAGATAATCCTGAAGTTAGAAATAAGATGGGCAAATACGGAAGAAATAGAATAGAATTTGAGCTCAGTTGGGAACATACAAGCAAAGCTTTACTTAATGGATATGGTAAATTATTATCACAATAATAATTTAATGAAATGGAGGTGGTAAACATATGTGTGGAATTGCTGGTTTTATAACAAGAGAAGTTTTCGATTATGAAGAAACAATAAGATCTATGACAGAGATTTTAAGTCATAGAGGCCCAAATATGCAAGGTTATTTTGAAAGCAGATTACAAAATGATTATATTTTAAAATTTGGGCATGTAAGATTAAGCATACTTGATATTGTAGGTGATCGAGGAAAACAGCCTATGGATTCCTTTGATGGGAGATATACTATAATTTTTAATGGAGAAATATATAATTATCTTGAGCTAAAAGAGTTATTAATGAAAAATGGAATTTATGATTTTAGAACTAATACAGATACAGAAATAATAATTGATATGTATTCACTTTACAAAGAAAAGTGCCTTGATTATTTTAATGGAATGTTTGCATTTGCGATATATGATAAATATACTCAAGAGGTTTTTATTGCTAGGGACAGGCTTGGTAAAAAACCCTTATATTATTCAAAGTTTAAAAATACTTTTGTTTTTGCATCTGAGATAAAGGCAATATTAAAAATCCCTGATATGACAAAAGAAGTTAACATGGATGGATTAACAGATTATCTTAAATTTAGATATGTAAGAAATCCCAGTACTTTGTTTAAAAATGTGTACAAACTTGAACCAGGTTACTACCTAAAATATAAAAATAATAAAATACAGAAAAAAAGATATTGGGACATTAAAAACGATGAAATTGAAAAAGATGTAACTCAGGAAGATGTAGAAAAATTGCTGCTAGATTCTGTAAAGCTTAGAATGAGAGCTGATGTATCCGTTGGAGCATTTCTAAGTGGAGGGTTAGATTCAAGTTTAATAGTTGCAATGATGAGTAAATTCACTGATAAAAAGATAAATACCTTTTCAGTAGGCTTTGAGGGCAATAAAGTAAGTGAACTGCCTTATGCTAAGCTAGTTGCAGATTATTTAGGAACAAATCATCATGAGGTATATATTAATTCTAAAAGCGTAATAAACAATTTAGAAAAATGTATTTATTACAGAGACGAGCCTATTTCTGAACCTTCCGAAATAGGTGTTTATCTATTAGCAAAGGAAGCACAAAACAAAGTTACTGTTGTATTAACAGGAGAAGGCAGCGACGAGAGTTTTGCAGGTTACCCTAAATATGCATATGATTCTCTTGGAGAAAGCAATTTGTGCAATAGTGTTTTTAAAGTTGTAGATGATTTTACTAGCAGCAGGACATCTAATTGTAGAAGAATACGACAAGCAAGCAATGCATTAAAAACCCATGATTATCTTGAAAGATATGATAAATGGTTTGCGTCCTTTAGTAAGACGGAAATTGATATGTTAATGAAAAATAATGATTATAGAACTGGACAATTGCAGGAGTTTAAAATAAAAAAATCATTATCAGGTTTTAAAAGCAATTTAAATAGGATGCAATATTATGACATAAAATATTGGCTTACAGATAATTTACTAGATAGAGCGGATAAAATGCTAATGGCGGCATCACTAGAGGGAAGAGTACCATTTCTTGATTATCGCATAGTAGAACAAGCTTTTTTATTAAAGGATAACCAAAAAATTAAAATGGGAAATTGTAAAAAAATAATAAAAGATATTGCAGAAAGATATATCCCCAAAAAAATAATAAATAGAAAAAAAGTAGGCTTTTACATACCTGTGTCTCAATGGTTTAGAACTGAAATGAAGGATTATTTATGCGATAATCTGTTTTCAGCAGATTTCTTAAATTTAAATTTATTTAATAAGAAGTATATAGAAAACATAGTAAACAATCACATTAGCGGAAAAGAAGATAATTATAAAAAGTTATGGATGTTATTGTGCTTAAAAAAGTGGTTTGAAATGGGGTGAATAAGTTGACAGCAATAAAATTGTATAGACTGTCTAATATGTTATATAAAAAAAACGTACCTTTTTTTCCAAAGTTAATATACAGACTTATTTATTTTATAAATAACTGCCATGTTCATTATTCAACGCACATAGGAAAAGGGACTAAAATAGCATATGGAGGCATAGCTGTGGTTATACATAAGGATGCCATTATTGGTGAGAATTGTGTTATTGAATCCTGTGTTACTATCGGTGGAAGATCTAATTTAAAAGAACTTCCGGTAATAGGAGATAATGTTTTTATTGGAACAGGGGCAAAAATATTAGGCAACATAAAAATAGGAAATAATGTAATAATTGGTGCAAATGCTGTAGTGATTAAGGATGTACCTAGCAATACAATTGTTGCAGGTGTGCCAGCAAAAATTATAAATAATATTAAAGATGTTAATGAAAAAGCCAACCTACTTGAAATCGTTGGAGGTAAGTAATGGAAAAAATCATTATATCAATAATAATAATATGTAAGAATGAAGAACTAAATATAAAAAGGTGTTTAAAATCCATAAAGCAAGAAAGGCTTATGGTAACTTACGAGATATTACTAATAGATTCTTGTTCAATAGATAATACCGTAAATATAGCAAAACAATTTGAAAATATAAAAATATATATACTTAACCCTAAGTGGCATCACAATGCTGCTATTGGTAGATATGTAGGAAGTAAATTAGCTAAAGGTAAATATTTATTATTTATGGATGGAGACATGGAATTAGGAAAAGAGTGTAATTTCACAAAGGCAATTGAAATTATGGAGGCTGATGGGAACATTATTGCATTGTCAGGGATTCTTGAAGAATATATTTATAATGAAAAACAGGAAATAATTGGTCATACAGAAGATAGATATAGGGTTAAAAAGTTGGAGGAAAGATTGGATTTAGGAGGTGTGTTCATTATAAAAAAAGATTTACTGGAACAAGTAGGCAATATGGATATTACCTTGGATTCTGAAGAGGATTTGGATCTGAATTATAGATTTAAATATATGGGTTATAAGTTATATAGAACACCTGAGTTAAAGTTTATTCATCACACAAAGGACTATAACAGTTTTAGGGTGCTAAATTCAAGATTTAAAGATAAAAGGCACAGAGACTTGTGGTTAGTAACAATTAGAAGCGTAAAATATAAATGCTTATATAAACATGTTTATGCAAATAGAGGTGTATTCATGTGGATAATTACATTAGTATTCACACTAATATGTGCAATGCTTCTTTTATTTAAATTGGTAAAGCCTTTAATATTTATTTGTGTAGTTACAGTAGATTGTTCTTTATGTATATACAAAATTGTGAAAAACAAAAAACTTAAATTGGTGCTTATGGATTTTTATCACGCCTTGCTTTGTTTGATAAGTATTTTTCAAACTAATAGTAATAAAAACATAAAAATAGATTTAAGAGATATTCAAAAGAATAATCAGTTTTAATAGAGTTTAATTTTGGGGACTACTGCGTTAGTAGAGAAGGTGTAATTTATGACGTACAAAGAAATAAAAACAGTTAGAAATAAGTTTGACATTATAGGTAGAATATATGGTGTTTTAGTTTTTATGGCTGGAACAGGCGCAATTATACCTGTAATAAGGCAGCAGTCGGGAAATGGATATAACAATATAACTACCGATAGTGTAATGCAGAATGTATGGTATGTGTTGTATATTTTGACAATCATATTCGTCATTTATAAGTGGAAAAAATTTGTTAAAATAATCTTTTCAAATAAATTAATTTGGTTTATCTTTGGATTTGCTACATTATCTGCCATATGGTCAGTTTCAACTGGTATAACACTTCGAAGATGTACTGCATTATTTTTTACACAAATAATAGGGGTGTATTTATATTCGGAGTATAAATTAGAGGGAGTGATGGATTTATTAAGATGGACTTCAGGAATAAGTATTATTTTATGTTTTATATTTTCTATATTTTTACCAGTATATGGTGTACATCATGATGGCGTGTTCGATGGTGTATGGCGTGGAATTTATTTGCACAAAAATACGCTTGGCCTTAATATGGCAATATTTACATCTCTTTGGATGATTACTTTACTAGACAGTATTAAGAATAAAAACAAAAGTATTTTGTCATTTATATTCTTAATATTAGCACTAACTCTTTTGATAAAATCTCAATCTAAAACCTCATTATGTGTCTTTATTATTATCCTAAGCTCAATACCGATTTGTTTAGTGATTAGGAAAAACTTAAGCCTTGCATTAGGTATATTTTTTTCGTTTATTACCTTTGTAGGTATTTTTGTATATAACGGTACAAGTATAATTAATGAATTAATAATATCTATGGGGAAGGATGTCACTCTGAGCGGTAGAACAAACATTTGGATGCTTGTAACTGAGGCAATAAAAGCAAAGCCACTACTTGGATATGGTTATGGGGCATTTTGGCAGGGAGATATTGGACCGTCAGAGTTCATAAGCAGTTTGCTTGATATGCCACTTGATCAAGCCCATAATGGATATCTTAATATTACACTTGAATTAGGGGTAGTTGGACTTGTAATATTTCTTTTATCACTTTTACAAAATATATTTAACTCTATGAGGCTTCAACTATACGCTAAAGGATATCTAGTTATTTTTCCTTTAACATTTATGATGTTTCTTTTGATCTTTAATATGTCAGAATCAATAATTTTATCTCAAAACTCAACTTCCTGGATTATCTATAGCACTTTAAGTACATATTTATCATACGAGTCACTTCAAAATAAAGCAGAAGTAAATGATGAAAATAGAATTCAGTTAAATTCATGTTGAATAACTTGGGGGATAAGATGAAAAATAAAATAATAACTGTTGTAGTAATATTTATAGTTTTATTTATAAGTATAACTCTCAGCATAGCAATTTTTAGTGCGAAATTTAAAAACATAGACAGTATACCTACACCAAACGAAGATCATCCAAGACTTTTTCTTAGTTCAAAAGACATTGACAATTTAAAGAGTAAGGCGACATCTAAAAAGCTAAAACCCGTTTGGAATATCATTTTAAAAAACAGTGAGACTAAGCCTGATACTGTAGATAAACTGGAAGTTAGAAAAATATATGAATCAGATGCATTTGTATACCTAGTAACAAACAAGCGTGAATACGCAAAAAAAGCCATTAACTTGGCGTTAAAAAATTTGAGCGAGCTTAAGGTAAATAGGACAAAAGCTTCAGATTATAATAATTCTCAAATTTATGGAAGAATTATGCTTAGTGGTGCTATGGTTTATGATTGGTGTTACAAATTTTTGACAAAAGAACAGAAAATGAAATTTATTAGCCAGTTTGAAAAAATAGCAAAAAGCTTGGAGGAGGGATATCCACCAAAAATTCAAAGCACTATAACTGGTCATTCTAGTGAAGAGGTAATAATGAGAGATTTGCTTGGCACTGGTATAGCCATATATGATGAGAAAAAAGAAATGTATAATATTTGTTCTAGTTATATTTTTAATGATTACGTACCTGTAAGAAAATTCATTTATAAATCTGGTATGTACTATCAGGGTAATGATTATGGGCCTACACGCTTTAGTTCAGACATGTTTGTTACCTGGATATATGACAAAATGGGATATGGAAATATATTTGGAGCAAGTCAAGGAAAACTTTTGTATAGGACAATTTATTCAAGAAGACCTGATGGGAGACTATTGAAAGATGGTGATATGTTTATGGATGATAATAGTACATATCCTTCATATCCTATGGAAACTATGCTTGCATCAAATTATTATAAGGATCCATATCTTATTAACGAGTTTAATAAAGAATATGACGGGCCGGGAACTATTGATCCTATTTTTGAAATGTTATTTATTGACCCTAATTTAAAAGAAAAATCATTTAACACCTTACCTCTAACACGGTATTTTGGAGCACCTATGGGCTCCATGATAGCAAGAACAGGCTGGAACTTTGGAAGCAAATCAAATGATGTGGTTGCAGAGATGAAAGGTGGAGCATATCAATTTAACAATCATCAACATTTGGATTTTGGAAGTTTTCAAATTTACTATAAGGGAGCTCTTGCAATAGATTCTGGAATATATGAGGGAACAAGTGGGGGATATGGTTCTAATCATGATATTAATTATAATAAGAGAACTATAGCTCACAATTCAATGCTTGTGTATGATCCAAAGGAGATCTTTAGCTTTGATGGTAAAAGGGTTTCAAATGATGGAGGACAAAACTGGCCGAATAATGGATATGAGGCTTTTGATCTTTCACAATTGAATTCAAAAGGTTATGAAAGAGGAAAAGATCTTCACTGGTATTTTGGGCCCGATAACACTAGTCCTGATTTTAGCTATATTAAATGTGATTTAACTCATGCATATTCATCAAAGGTAAAGAATTATAAACGTTCAATGGTTTTTATAAATTTCAAAGATAAGCATATACCTGCGGCAATGATTGTTTTTGACAAAATAGATTCTAGTAATCGAGGTTACAAAAAAAGTTGGCTTTTGCATTCTATTGAAGAGCCTCAAGTTAACAATAACATTTCTACAATAAAAGTAAAAGGAGGAGGTAAACTTGTAGACACAGCTATCTTACCTAGTATAGATAATTTACAAATAGAAAAGGTAGGCGGTAGTGGCAAGGAGTTTTATTATGACGGTACAAACTATGAGAATAGTCCACAAAAATCAAACACTACAAATGAGGATGGTGGCTGGCGAATAGAAATAAGTCCTCAAGCTAAAGCAAATACTGATTTGTTTTTAAACGTGCTTCAGGTTATGGGCACAAAATACAATGCTGTACCAGTTAAAAAAATTAACGGTAGCGACAATATAGGTGTAGTTATCAGTAATTATGCAGTAATGTTTAATAAAGGTGGGGAGGACTTTAAAAAAAATGTAACCTTTGATTTAACTTGCTTACAAGCAAATAAAAAGTATAAATTACTGTTTTGTGATTTACAGGAAGGAGAATGGACTGTTTATAAGGATGGGAAAAAAATTATGGAACAGAAAACAGTAAACCGAAATGCTGGATCAATATTTTGTGTAGGAACTTCAGGCAAATACACATTTAAATATAAAAAATAAGAATTTTAAATTTTAAGGAGGACTAATTGTATGGAAGTAAAAAAATATATTGAAATTGTTGTAAACAATTTGTTATTAATTGTTTTAATAACGCTTTTTACAACAATGCTTACAGCCTACCTTGTACTATTTAGAATTGCACCAGTTTATGAATCAAGTGCCAGTCTCTATGTTATGGAAAATGACTTAAGCTCAGGTCAATATACTGATATGACTGTAATTAAGCAATTAGTTAAGGATTATCAAAGTATTCTTTCAAGCAGGATGATTACTGATATGGTTGAAAAAAGTGTAGGACTAAAAAGTGATGAGGTAAGTGATATTACTAGAAATGTCTATGTGAGTCAACAAGGTGATGCCAATATTATTGTATTAAAGGTGAGAAATAAATCACCTAAGATGGCACAAAACATAACCGAAAATTTTTCTAAACTTTTTATTGAAAAAATTTCAGATATATCAACTGTTAAAAATGTAACAGTAAAGGCTATAGACAAACCAGAATTACCTAAAATGCCTATAACGCCTAGAAATAAGCTTGATATAGCGGTTGCTTTTATGTTAAGTTTTACTGCTTCATTAGGCATTGTATTTTTAAAAGAATATTTTGACACTTCTCTGAAAACAGTAGAGGATGTGGAAAAATATCTTAATCTTAAGGTTTTAGGAACTATACCAGTTAGAAATATTAAATAAGGAGAACAACATAATGGATATAGAAAACATAGATATTTATGATGAGGATAATAAGCCATTTCAAGAGTCATTTAATGCGCTTAGAGAAAATATTAAATTCTGCTGCAACTCTAAAAACCATATTAAAACTATTGCCATTACAAGTTGTAAGCCAAGAGAGGGCAAGACAACTATAGCCATTAATTTTGTTATTTCTTTAGCTAAGAATGGTTACAATGTATTATTAGTTGATGCAGATCTTAGAAAGTCCAAAATAAAAAAAAAGCTGTCAAACAACTGTACAGAAGGAATAACTTCTTATGTAAAAAATGGTTGCTCCCTTGAACGTATCATTTGCAAAAGTAATATGAAAAATGTAGATTATATTGCTGCTGGATATAATTCAAGTAATCCATCAGGAATAATAGCATCAATAAAATTTAAAGAATTAATTACATGTGTTAGAGAAAAATATGATTATGTTATTGTTGATACACCTTCATTAGGCAGTGTTATTGATGGAAGTGTAGTTGCGTCTATAACAGATGGAACAGTTTTGATTGTAGAATCTAAAGCTGTTAATAGAGAAGTTGTAGATAGAACAATGGTTCAACTGAAAAATGCAAAAGCACAAATGCTTGGTGTTGTGTTAAATAAAATAAACAAAAGACAGTATAAGAAATATTGTCGATATTACAAAGATGTATTATTTTGTAAATGATAGCTCGCATAGATAACAGAGAGAGAGGGGGGGACAGGCTATGGAAAAAGCTAAATCACAAAAATTAATAAAAGACACCCTAATATATGGATTAGCAACTTTTGGACCTAAGCTAGTTTCATTTATTTTATTGCCTTTATACACACATTACTTCACTTCTGCTGAATATGGTACCTGGGATTTAGTAGTAACAACAATTTCCTTAGTAAGTCCAATTGTTACATTAGAACTTATAGATTCTGTATATAGATGGCTAATAGAGGCGAAAAGATTAAATGACAGGATGAGAATAATTACAACTGGATTTTTTGCTTTGGTAAAAAATTTAATGATCTCCAATCTTATAGCTGGAGTTTTTTTTATTATGTTTCCAAATAATTATTGGTGGCTTTCATTGTTAATAATTAACTCAGATAATTTAAGTGGATTTGTACAACATTGTGTAAGAGCGTTAGGATACAATAAACAATTTGCAATAATAGGAATACTAAAAACTGCTGTATCAATAGTTTTCACTATATTTTTTGTCTTTATCATGCATTTTAGAATAGAGACATTTTTTTATTCAATGATAATAAGCAACATTTTTGGGTTAATATATTCCTGGAGATTCCTAAATTTTCAGCAATATATTAATATTAAAGTATATTCAAAAAATACATATAAAGAGTTTATTAAATACTCAATTCCTCTAATTTTAGGAGCTGTAAATTGGTGGGTAATGAACGTGTCAGATAGATATATCATTGCCTTTTATTTGGGAGTCAAGGCTAATGGTATATATGCTGTGGCAAATAAACTACCATCTTTGGTGAATGTGGTAAGCTCAATTTTTTATCTTGCATGGCAAGATAACGCTATAAGGGAGTACAATAATAATGAGAGAGACAAATATTATTCTAGTATATTTCGACATTATTTTAGATTGATGGTTACAACAGTAATCTTATTAACTGCATCTTCAAGAATTATCATGAGAATAATGATTTCAAATCAATATGATAGTGCATGGAAATATGTAGGAATATTATATCTAGGAGCGATGTTTTCTACCTTCAGTAATTTTTGGGGGGCAGCTTATCAGGGGTCAAAACAAACAAATAATATTTTTGTGACAACGGTTATAGGTGCAATTTCAAATATTGCTATTAATCTGGCGTTAATTAATCATATTGGGATTTATGCTGCAGCGATATCTACGTTTTTAGGTTTCTTTATAATGTGGATTATGTGTGTATTAGATTCAAAGAAGGAATTCAAAATACAAATAGATTATAAAGAGGTAACAGTACTACTAACAATTTCATTTATAACTCTGTTATTATCTTTTTATGCCAACATTGCAATTGATTTATTTATTTTCTTAGTAGGAGTTGTTACATTTATAATAACTAATGGTGATATAATAAAAAAAATTTTTACTTATAGTTATAATTATAAATTTGTATCAAAAATTACGGTATTAACAAAAAATAAAATAAAGCAAGCAAAGTAGACATACAATAATTATAGAATAACTACTTTGCTTACTTCATTATTTACTTAAATTGTAATTGTTTATGATTTCTTTGTCGGTTAAAGCTCTATTATAAACTCTTATGGTGTATATATTACCTTTGAAGTGTCCATAGCCATTTACAGGGTTTCTTCCTATGTTAATGTCAGTATTATTTGAAATCATTTTTCCACCATAGGTAGTGTTTTTAATCATGGAATCCACCCATATATCAGTCTTACCATTTTGCATTCTGCAAACAATATAATGTTTTTTATTATCAGCTACATTTACTGAAGAACTGCAAAAGGCATCTCTAGAAAAGAAAAATGCTTGTGAAGTTATATTAGTAAAAAAAGATTTTTTGTAATTTTTACCTATGATAACACCATTATCAGCAGAAGTTTTCTTAATAACATATTCAATGGTAATGTTTTTCCCTTTTATATTTAAGCTGTCTGTATTTGGTAAAAAACAATAATCATCAATTCCATCAAATTTCAAGGAGTCTCCTTGCCAGCCGCTAGTGCTATTATAATTAAAGTTCATTAAGGTAAAGTTATTATTATGACCGCTTTTGTCATACCACATGTTTTTATTTCCACTCCCATCTGATCCATCAAGCCATAATACCAATCCATCACTAATAATTGAAGGAGGTTTTGAAGCATTTACAGTTATACTAAAATTAAGAATATTAGAAACTTTTCCAGAGCTATTCCTTGAAGTTATACTTAAAGAATGATTTCCGGCGCTTAGTTTTCCTGCATTCCATGTGTTGTTACCAGAACTTAAAGCTTTACTGGATGTTGACCTTCCATCTATTGTATAAGTTGCTGTAAAACTATCTATAAGGTTAGCACTAGCTATAGTATAAGGAATTGCAATATTGTCATCAGTTGTAAAGCGTGTATTATTGAAAGTAGAAGTTAGTGAGGGAGTAGCAATAGCTTGCTCAAGTTCAAAGCTACTGAGCGTAAGAGGCCTTATGCCTGTACTAACTATATAATCGGCAAGACCTTTCACAAGGCTAGTAGGAACTGTGTACGTATCAGAACTAGGTGAATCAGATACATTGTGGCTAAATATAATTGCAGTGCTACCAGATTCAATAGCTTTGTCTATAGTATTTTTCACATCAGCTAACGTAGTTGTATTTGTCATTTCTAATGCAGATTTTAATGACATGGCATTGTCAACTGGTGTATTTACTAAACCAACAATAGAGCCTCGCGCCATTACAATGCCACTATTTTTAAGAACATCTTGAACGTGTAAATCATCTGCACCTAAACCCTCAGGATATGCAAGAATGTTTGAGGATTTAATAAAACCTAAATTATTTAAATATGTACTGCAGGTTGTTATCTCATTTGCAATACCACTATCGGTTAATGAGGTTAATGCAGTGTGATTAGTAGTGTGATTTATTACATCCCAACCACTATTATATAGGTTTTTCAGTTGAGACTCTGTCATATAACCATCAGTATTAACTGAATTTTTAATTGCACAAACACTAACAGGAATATTTCTAGCTTTAAAATAAGGGTACATTTTATTGTACACACTAGAATAACCGTCATCCATTACAACTATTACCTGTGGTGTACTTTTTTCATTTTTTCTCATCTCTCCAAAGGTTACGTCAGCACTTTTGAGAGAATCTGACCACACCCACAATCTTAATGTAGTTATAGGGGTATTCCAATTGGCATTACCAGAGCTCGTAAAATCTGATTTTGCAAACTTAACGTGATTCCATCCATTTGTTAATGACCATTTTGTAATATTTGCACTAAAACTTGATGCAAAATTATTTGAGATAAGGTCGGCTGATATTGCAAGCAATTTAGATTTATCAGGTATATATACCCAAAAAGAGATAGTCTTGAGGTCAGAAACGTTTAAAGAACAAGTTTTGTCAATGTATGCACCGTCCCCAGGGTTATTTACTGTTAATCTTAGATTGCTTGAACCGGATTTTACATTAATTTTATCTACGGATTTTGTACCACTACTTGAAGCAACCCAATTATCCGTATTGTCGAAGTTATCTAGTAAGGTTCCAGGATTATAGCTATATTTTTGGGAACACAAATATCTAGAAGCAGCATTGTTTATTATGGTGGTTTTGTAGCAAATAACAGTTGAAAAAAATAACAAAGCTAACAAAAATGAAAGATATTTTTTCAAATTAACTCAACTCCTTTTTACTAATTATATTATAAAATGTAATTAATTGTAAATTAAATATTGTATAGAACGCCCGTTAATGTTTTACACCTTTACAGTTGCATTATTTTAGTTCCGTCATATTTTATTATAGAGGAGGGCGAGCTATGAAAAGTTTTAGTGGAATTAGTAGCCAAACTAGTACAATTGATTCGTTAGTGGCTGATATTATTACTATAGATGTAAAAAAGTATGGAGCAAAGGGTGACGGAATTACAGATGATTCGGGTATTATAAAAGGTATTGTGAGTTCATTAAATAGTAGTGCAGGTGGCACAATATTTTTTCCTACAGGCACTTATGTTTTTTCAACACAAATATTAATACAAAATATAAATAACATTAGGATTAGAACAGAAAAAGGTGTAGTTTTAAAAAAACAAGCTAAATTTCCAACTGATATGCCCTATGGTATATTTGAGTTCTTAGATTGTACTGGAGTTCATGTTGATGAAGTTATTTTTGAAGGAATTACAAACTCTGCAACAGACGTAGTATGGAATGACAATGGAGTTAACGTCCATTCTTGTTCAAATGTAATAATTTCAAAATGTTTTTTTAAGGATTTTGGAGATAATGCAATAGAAGTTTGCAGCGAATATAATCCTTCACTACCTGTATCTGTGAACAGTTCCTATATTATGATTAATAATAACACCTTTACAAATGTATCAAAAGCAATAACCACAACACCAGGAGGTTCTGAGGATGTAATCGTTTCTCAAAATATTTCTTATGATATAAAAGGTTATGGAATAAGATTTTATACTGACATTCCAAGCATATCAAGAATAATCATAACTGACAATATAATTAAGAACAGTATAGGCAGCGGAATTGGAATTGATTCTTGTTCTAATGTTATTGTTTCTAATAATGTAGTAGAAAACACAAAAGAAGAAGGGATTTTGCTAGAATCCAATGGAGCAGCTATTACTAATGGACATACCTTTGCAAATGTAAAACTTCACGATAATATAGTCAGAAACTGTGGCAATGGTATATTGGTAATGAATAACGTGTATAACAATGGAGACAACCGTTTAGTACAAAATGTGGAAATTGTCGGTAATTTTATAGAAAATACAGTTGGTGTAAGTAATACTGCTGATCATGGGGCCATAGTTGTAAGTCAAAATCAGATAAAAAATCTTAAAATTGTTAGTAACACAATTAATGGTTCAGCTGATTGTGGCATATATATTGGAATGTATGTTAATAATCTTGCAGATAGTGATGAAATACGAATAAATGATAATTATATTAACAACTGCACTAATGATTTAATTAAGATAGAAAGATATGCAAGCACAAGAAACTATAAGGACATTGAGATTGCTAGAAATAAATGCATAGGAAGTAGTTTTGATATATATGATTGTGACGATTTGACAATTTCAGATAATAGCATAAATTCTTCTAAACTAAGTGGAGTTACAAATTGTAATAGTGTATATGCCAGAAACAATTATTTTCACTCATCAAATGATGGATTTCAATTCTACAATAATAATGGTCTGAATTTAAGCAATAATTATTTTGAGGCATTAACAAATGCTTTAGCTTTACTAGGCTCATGTAAAAATATAATTGAAGTTAATAATGTTTATGTTGGACCAACTGTGCTAACTGGAACTTTTAACACTAAAATTGGCATTAATGGGAACAGCATTGCATTTGGTAATGCTATACCAAGTGCAGGAAGTTACAAAAAAGGTGATATAGTATATAATTCAAACCCAGCTTCCGGAAAATATATAGGTTTTGTATGTATTACCTCAGGAACACCTGGCATTTGGAAGGGTTTTGGCATTATACAAACTTAACTTTAAATAAAAAAAACTACAAAAAGAATTTGATTGTAAATAAATTCTTTTTGTAGTCATTAAATAAACACAGCAGAGATGTCAGATACTTTTATAGCGAATTTCATTGCTATTATTAGCGTAAATCAAAAATTGTTACCGTTCCAGCCCCAATGTTCTACTTCCTCATATTTAATATAAATTCGATCTGAATTTATATCTAACTCTTGATTTAGAATGTCAGTAATAGCTTTTGTAAGTTTAGCATAGGCAGCTTGTGTAGCTTTTCCAAATATTTTTACTTCTACAAAAGCTATTTTATCCTCACTAATACCTTTAAAATAAAGATTACACTGATCATCAAAAGAAAGCATAAGCCAATCTTCCGTTTTTCCAGGAATAAGTTCAATAGCTTTCCCTAATTTACTTTTTAGAATTTCTTCTTTTTCTTTTGAGATTTTTACATTTACTTTTGTACTAATAAATGGCATATATAATCCTCCAATATTTTATTAAACTTAATATTTATATAGCATATTTTAGCACTTTAAAATTTAAATATCAATTTTATCCATTAGCTATCATCCGTAAAAACTCTCACTTCGAACTAAACGATAAAGTGAGTTAACGGCTGCTACGTGCTGGACTTTAGTTCAACTAACATTAATATAGGGTAAAAAACAAACTCACACATGAGTGCAAGTTTCACTTTATTTAGAAATTTACTTTGTTTCCATAATAGATACAAGTGAATAGTTTCTCCATTGTCTTATCATCTATTTCTCTAGGATTTGAACTAGTGCAGGCATCTAATACTGCGTTGTGAGAAATATATTCTAGATTGGATTTAAAATCTTCTTCTGTTGTACCATAATCTTTCAAAGTAAGAGGAAGATCCATTTTTTTATTTAAATTCTGTATGAAATTAATTAATGACTCAACTAGTTCATCGTCAGTTTTACCAGATAAATTTAATCTTTTAGATATATTAGCATATCTGTGACAACATTTTTTAGAGTTATATTGAATTACATATGGTAAAAAGATTGCATTAGCACATCCATGAGGAATATGAAATACAGCACCTGTTTTGTGTGCCATTGAATGAGCTATGCCAAGTAGTGCATTTGAAAATGCCATTCCAGCTAAACATTGAGCTGAGTGCATTTCATTTCTAGCCTCTTTATCTCCATTATAGGATTTTATTAAGTATTCATTTATCATAACAATAGCGTCTAGTGCGAGTGGATCTGAAAAGGCGGATCTAAGACTAGCAACATAAGCTTCAATAGCATGAGTTAGAGCATCCATACCAGTATGAGCTATAAGTTTTTTTGGCATAGTTTGAGCAAGTTCTGGATCAACTATTGCGATATCCGGAGTTATATTAAAATCAGCTATAGGATATTTAATTTTCTTTTTATAATCAGTTATAACTGAAAAAGCTGTAACCTCTGTTCCGGTACCACTAGTTGATGGAATAGCAATGAATTTTGCCTTTTGCCTTAGTTCCGGAAGGCCAAAAGGAACAACGGCTTGTTCAAATGTGAATTCTGGGTATTCATAAAATATCCACATAGCTTTAGCAGCATCTATTGGGGAGCCACCACCGATAGCTACAATCCAATCAGGCTCAAAATCCCTCATTATAGTAGCACCATCCATAACCGTATCAACTGAAGGGTCAGGCTCTATACCATCAATAACTTTAACTTCTATATGAGCTTCTTTTAAGTAATCAATAACCTTGGCTAAAAAACCAAATCTTTGCATAGAACTACCACCAACAACTACTACAGCTTTTTTGCCATTTAGGGTTTTTAAAGTTTTAAGAGAACCTTCACCAAAATATATGTCTCTTGGTAATGTAAATCTTGCCATAAAATATTCCTCCTAAATAATATAAATTTACAATTTATTTCTTGTATATAGAATAACAATAACAGACAAAAAATGCAACAAAATAATATAAAAAATGTGTCTAAAATATTGCATTGTTTGTGTAATGAAAGAAACCACCGGCTTAGCCGGTGGTCATGATTAAGTGCAATTATTATAAAACTGAAAATTTATATATTGTAGTATGGTTATATTCCTCATTAGACTTTAGCAGAGGGGAGGCAAAATTATTGTTATTTATAGCATTAGGTACACATTGTGTTTCAAGACAAACAGCATTTCTTTTTTCATATACAGCACCGTTTTTTCCAATATCAGATCCATCAAGAAAATTAGCTGAATAAAATTGTACTCCTGGCTGAGTAGTATAAAGCTCCATTACTCTGCCTGTAGATTCATTTACTAATTTTGCAGCTAGCTCATTAAGGTTTCCTTTAGAATTTAACATCCAGTTGTGATCATATCCTAAGCCAAAATGAATTTGTTCGTAAGTTTCATCAAGCTGGTGGCCAATAGTTTTTAATGTTTTAAAATCCATGGGAGTTCCTTCTACAGCTACAACTTCCCCAGTAGGAATAGAATATCTATTATTTGGTGTAAATTCATCTGAATTAAGCATTAGTTTATGATTTAAAGCACTTCCAGATGCATGTCCTCCTAAATTGAAATAGGAATGATTTGTAAGGTTAACAACTGTATCTTTATCGCTAATTGCTTTATAATTTATTTCTAAAGCATTGTTTTCTGTAAGTGTATAAGTAACTGTGACATTAAGATTTCCAGGATAAGATTCTTCTCCATCTTTACTGAAATAGGAAAGCTTTAATATGTTTTTTTCAGCATCAAGTATGGATGCTGTCCAAACTACCTTATCAAAACCTTTAATACCACCATGCAGGTGATTATCACCATCATTTCTAACTAATGAATATTCTTTTCCATTAATTTTAAATTTTCCATTCTCAATTCTGTTAGCACAACGACCAACCAAGGCACCAAAAAACTTGTTACCGTTTTCATAAGATGTAATATTGTCATAACCTAATACAACATCATCAAATTTATTGTTTTTATCAGGTACGATTATGGAAACTATGGTACCTCCATAGGTAGAAATTTTCACTGTGACACCATTATTATTAGTAAGAGTAAATAGATCTACGTCAATGTTTTCCTTTGTTTTCCCAAAATTTTGTTTAGTTATAGACATAATAAAACCTCCATTAAAATTTATTTGTAATATAGAATGTTTAATAAATGAGAAATATTCATAATACTTATAAATTGCAAAGTACGGGTGAAGGGTTTTCACCTTTGCTTCGCCTTTTAACGGGCGCAGCATCCGTTAAAACCCTTCACTATTATTTTGCAATTTCTTTGTATTATGAAATAAAATTATTAAGCATGTGATAACGAAATATTAGGACCTACAGTGTCTCTTTTAACGAGACAATTATTTAAAATTATTCGTTTGCTATATTTATTGTCACAGTCAATCTTCTGTATTAAAAGCACTGCAGCATTAGTACCAAGAAGAAACATGTTTTGATCCATAGTAGTCAATTTTGGTTCTACAAATTTGCTTAACAGTATATTATCATAACCGATTATTGAAAAATCCTTTGGAACATTTAAATTTAATTTTTTACAAGCGTTAAGCACACCAACAGCCATAAGATCGTTACATGCAAACACAGCAGTTGCAGAAGAGCTCTTTAATAATTCAAGAAATAGATTTAAAGTGTTATCAACAGTGTCGCTACTATTTCCATTTCCAATATTAATAATATTATTAGGCTTAAAATTATTAATTTTTTTCATAAATTCTTCATATACTTGTTCTTTTAAATCACAAGAATAACTATCTTTACCCCTAACAAATAATATGTTTTTATGATTGTTATTCAGTAGATAATCTAAAGCGATTTTTGCACCCATAACCTCATCATTTGAGACACAAGATATGTTAGAATCTACATAATGACCATTTACAAATACAATTGGTATTTTGCTTGATATATTATCGTAGAATTTAGATCTAATATTATTTGTATTAGGTCCGATTAGTATTATTCCAGAAACATTTCTTGATATTAAATTATTTATACATTTTTTCTCTTCGTTAGCATCGTTGTTAGTACAGGTTAAAACTATAGATAAAGATTTGTTTTTTAAATGACTCTCTATACCATTAACAACTTCAGGAAAAAACATATTATTAATACTAGGTACAACTACACCTATAGTAGCAGATTTTTGCTGTGTAAGTTCCCGTGCTTGCATATTTGGTATATAGTTAAGTTCATCTATTGCTTTAAGAACATTTTCACGAGTTTCAGCCTTTACGGGGTAATTA
Source organism: Clostridium acidisoli DSM 12555 (assembly GCF_900176305.1). Lineage (GTDB taxonomy): Bacteria > Bacillota > Clostridia > Clostridiales > Clostridiaceae > Clostridium_I > Clostridium_I acidisoli. Next base: position 498,505 of record NZ_FWXH01000002.1, on the reverse strand, counting down.
CCATTCATTACCCTTGAAACTGTTGCAACAGACACATTTGCTTTTTTTGCTACTTCAAGTATAGTTATCTTCATAATTAATCACCTATAATATATTTATAAATTTGTCGAAGGCACATAAACCAGATGAAGTTCTTTTAAACACACCAGAATGAGTTAGAACTTTTAAAAATTTAATACCAACTTCTTCTTTTAAAATGTTATCAACATTTCCTTCATTTATATCTTCGTATTTATCTATAAGGAATTTATACCAATCACTATGTTTTGATACATTTTTATCATTTGAAATATGATTTACTCTATTAATTAAACATTTTCTCAAAATAATAAGTTCATATTTTAGCCTTGCAGGGAGAACTGCGAGACCCATTACTTCTATAAGACCTATATTTTCTTTTTTTATATGATGAACTTCGCTATGTGGATGGAATATGCCAAGAGGATATTCCTCACTAGTTCTATTATTCCTTAAAACTAAATCAAATTCATACTTTCCATTCCTTTTTCTAGCAATAGGGGTTATAGTATTATGAGGTTCATCACCAGTATGACTCATAATATTAACAGATTCATCTGAATAAGTTCTCCAAGTATCTAATATATGCTCTGCTAAATTTATTAGCTTAGTTTTATTATCCCCTGAAATTCGAATAACTGACATAGGCCACTTAACTCTTCCAATTTCTATATTATCATAACCAGATATAAAATATTTTTTTTCTATAGGGGCTTTCTCCATAGCAAAGCTATATCGGCCTCCTTGATAATGATCATGAGATAATATTGAACCGCCAACTATAGGTAAATCTGCATTTGAACCAGCAAAATAGTGAGGTAATATATCTATAAATGATAGTAGATTTTCAAAGGTTTTTCTACTTATTTTCATAGGAATATGATTGCTGTTTAATATTATGCAATGTTCATTATAATAAGTATACGGAGAATATTGCATAAACCATTGACTTTCTCCAAATTTAAATGGAATTATCCTATGAGTTTGTCTTGCCGGATGGTTTATATTCCCATAAAAGCCCTCATTTTCTTTACATAATAAACATTTTGGGTAAGAGGTTGATTTAAACAATTTTGCTTTTGCTATGTCTTTTGGATCTTTTTCTGGTTTTGACATGTTTATAGTTATATCCAAATCTCCATATTCAGTATTGGTTTTCCAAATTATATTTTTATCAATTCTACTCTTTCGTATATAGTTTGAGGCCACACTCAATTTGTAATAATAATTAGTAGCCGTTTCTGGAGACTCTGAATAAAATTTATGAAAGTTACTTATTACTTCAGAAGGTCTTGGCATTAAAGCATTCATTATTTTAGTATCAAATAAATCTCTTTCAGTAATTGTGCCGCCTATAATATTATTTTCTACGGCATAGTTTAATATGTTTTCCAAAATAGGAGTAGGTGTATCTAAATTTTCATTAACGTCTTCTGGCTCAAAATAATCTATATTTAGTAATCCAATAAGCATGTTTGCTGAATAAATCTTGTCCTCTTTACATATAAGGTTTTGTTTAATAGCAAAATTAATAAGTCTGTTTAGCTCATAATTAATCATAGTAAAAACCTCCTAGTCTTCAAAGCCATTTGGATGAGTCTCATGCCAAGTCCAAGCATCTTTTACAATTTCTTTAATGTTTGTATATTTCGGACTCCATTCTAAAATTTTTCTAGCCTTTTCACTTGAAGCAACTAGTTGAGCAGGGTCTCCAGCTCTTTTTTCGCCTAAGACAACCTTAATATCTTTTTTTGTGACTTCTTTAGCAGCATCAATCATTTCCTTTACGCTAAAGCCGATTCCATTACCTAAATTAAATATGTTACTTTCATTACCATTTTCTAAATACTTAACAGCTTTAATGTGGGCATCAGCTAAATCAAGCACATGGATATAATCACGTATACATGTACCATCAGCAGTAGGATAATCAGTACCAAATACAGTTATAAATTCACGCTTTTTTAATGGAACTTGAAGTATAAGTGGAATTAAATGAGTTTCAGGATGGTGGTCTTCACCTATACTTCCATCTTCTAAAGCACCAGCTACATTAAAATATCTAAGGGCTACAAAGTTAATTCCATAAGCTTTATTACACCATTTCATCATTTTTTCCATAGTAAGTTTTGTCTCACCGTAAGTATTTGTAGGGTTTGTATCATCACTTTCAACTATAGGAATTCGTTTTGGTTCTCCATAAACAGCAGCAGTGGAGGAAAATACTATATTTTTTATATTAAATTTAACCATAGTTTCAAGTAAGATTTGCATTCCATAAACGTTATTATTGAAATAAAGCAGAGGTTTAACCATGCTTTCTCCAACCAAAGAATTGGCTGCAAAGTGTAATACGGATTCTATTTTGTTTTCATAGAAAACCTTTTCTAAAAATTTACTATCTCTAATATCACCTTTATAAAATTTAGCGTTTTTATTAACGGCTTTAAGATGACCGCTTTGTAAATTATCTACTATAATGACATCATTGCCTTGTTCTATAAGCTTGTACACTGTATGAGAACCGATATATCCAGCACCACCACAAACTAAAATTGACATAAATAAACACTCCCTTTAGATAAAATTTTTAAATAAGGAGAAAACATTTTCATTTCCTTATAATGCTATAGTAACCGATTACTATAAAAAAGTAAAGAGTAAATTTTAATAATTTATCCCATGACTATCATTCGTAACACTCCAATCTTTTTCAAAGTGGGAGATAACGGTTGCTACGTTTCTGGATAATTACTTCTAAGTTTATTATACGTTTTTTAATTATTTTATAGATATGTGTAGAACATACTATTATATAAGCAATTGACAAGTATAAGATTATCAATTAAACTAACTTAGTTATAAAATGAATAAGCTAATTCACTTTATTTTATAGAAAGGAAATTATAATGAAATTTAAAATGTTTTTAATATATAAAGGTGCAAAGATGAGTATTAGAAAAAAGTTTGTAATTTTTTCAATAATATTAGGAATAGTACCAACTTGTCTTGCAGTAAGTATATGCATTGTAAACTTTAACAATAAAAATGTAGAAATGATTAAAGAGAACGTAACAACAGTTGCTAAAGATCAATCAAGTAAATTAGATGAGTTTTTCAAACAAAACATTACTGATCTTAACATAGCTGCCAATATACCAGTAACCAAGCAATTATTAGTCACTTCTAATAATGGAATAGATGATAAAAATTTAAAATACAATAACGAAATGTTAAGTCAACTTTTTGAAAGTATACAAAAAGAACAATTTTTTTTAGATAGAGTATTACTTGTTAATAAATATGGAATTGTAATTTTATCTAGTGATAATAGATATGTAGGTAAGAGCATTATTCTTTCTGATAAAGAAAGAGAGACACTTTTAAAGAACAACATAGTCGTAACAGATATTATTCAAAAAAAAGATTTTAACAATGGAGTTAAAAGTGCAATAATAGCAAGACCTATATTCTCTGAAAACAAGTACCAAGGATCTATATTTAATGTGATAAATATGAATTATTTTCAAAAAATCGTAAATAGTGTGGGATTTTTTAAAAATGGGAAAGTTGCAATTGTTGATGGAAAAGGAGAGGTTGTATCAAGTAGTAGCAGAGAAGTAAAAAATAATATAAATAAAATTAGCAGCCCTAATAGTTTATATTCACAATGGAATAGAATAGATTTCAATAAGAATCCAAATGGAATAATTGAATACAATATGAAGGGAACAGATAAAATAGGATATTATTCTAGAATTCCAAACACGGGATGGACGGTATTAAGTGGTGTGGAATGGTCTGAATTTAAGAATCCAATGAATAATAATATAAGAAATTTAATTGCTATTTTAATGTTTATTATAGCGATTGTAACAGTACCATATATTTTTGTAATCAAACATTTTTCTAGGCCTCTATTTAAGTTATTGGAATCTATAAAGAGAATAAAGAAAGGTAATTATTCTGATAGATTTATATATAATAAAGATGATGAATTTGGTGAAATAGCAACAGCATTTAATGGATTAATAGATAAGATTCAGGAGAATAAAAGACATATTGAAAATAAAAATAGAAATTTACAATCTCTAACATCTAATATACCAGGAGGTGTTCATCGCAATGTACTAGAAAATGGTGAATTTATTTTAGATTTTTTAAGTGGTGGATTCTTACAACTTTTAGGCTATGAAAGACGTGAATTTAATAGGATGTTTGGGAAAAAAATATTTGATGTTATTTATGAAAAAGATCGTGAGCGAGTAAAAAAAGAAATTAATGAACAAATAAGTAAGCATAATAAGTTTAATGTGGAATATAGGCTTGTACGAAAAGATGGAAGTATAATATGGGTAATTGATAATGGGCAAACGGTAAAAGATAGGAATGGAAAAGTTTTTAGTTATAATGTAGTAATTAATATAAATGATGCTAAAATAGCACAAGAAAAGCTTAGACTAAGTGAAGAACGGTATCGTATAATTATGTCTCAAACTGAAGACATAATCTTTCAGTGGAATATTATAGAAGATACTTTTTCACATTCAGATAAATGGAATAGAATTTTTAATGAAGAAACTGATATAAATAATATTAGTAAGAAAATATATAAAACAGATGTTATATATAAAGATGATTTGAAAAAATTAAGCCAAAATTTAAATCAAATTATAAATGGTGAAGAGTATGAAGAAACTGAAATTAGAATTAAAAATAAAAATTCTCAATACATTTGGTATAAAATAAGAGCTACTGGAATATTTGATGAAAATGGAGAACTTTTTAGAGTTATAGGAGTAATAATTAACATTAATAAAGAAAAAATTGAAGCTGAAAAACTTTTATTTAAAGCACAAAGAGACAGCTTAACCAGTCTTTATAATAAAGGCATTACACAAAGTATAATTGAAGAATATATGGAAAATGAAGGAGAGGGTATTACTGGAGCATTATTTATCATAGATGTAGATAATTTTAAAGCTATTAATGATAATTTAGGACATTTAGCTGGAGATGTCGTACTTACTAGTATTTCTTCCATGCTTTTAGAAGTTTTTAGTGAAGATGCCATTGTAGGTAGGATGGGTGGAGATGAATTTATGGTGTTTTTAAAAAATGTAGATTCAAAAGAATTTTTATATAAAAAAGCTGAACAGTTACTTAAAGGATTTAGAAAAGAACATATTGAACAAAATTCAAAATACAAAATTTCAGCAAGCATAGGAATTGCAATGTATCCAAAGCATGGCGTGTCATTTAAAGAACTTTTTATAAATGCAGATAAAGCAGTATATCTAGCTAAGAACAGAGGCAAAGACAATTATTGTATTTTTGAGGATGCTTAGCTTGCAAGTCCGTATTTTAAGCACAATGTTAAAATATGGACTTACAAGTTAAATTTTAAAAATTAAGCAAAGCCCCCAAAATCCACTTAGTTTTATCTTATTTGATGTGTTCCGTTGCCTATTCCACTAGAATAGAAACTTGGTTTATATCCAATTCTTTCAGTGTAAGCTTTTCTTACCTCATCTGTAAAACTACTTATTTTATCGGTTTTAACTAAAGCTATAGCACAGCCTCCAAAACCAGCACCAGTCATTCTTGCCCCAATACATCCATCATTCTTTAAAGCTTCTTCAACTAATGAATCAAGCTCTATGCCTGTAACTTCATATAAATTTTTTAAAGAATCATGAGATTCCATTAAAAGTCTTCCGAACTCTTCAAGTTCACCTTTGTTAAGACAGTCAAAGGCACTTATTACTCTATCATTTTCATATACAGCATGCTTTGCTCTGTTTTTAATTTTCTCATCAGTAAATATATGTTCTAAAGCATCAAATTCTTCTGGAGTTAATTTGCATAGATTCTGAACATTCTTTTCTTTTTGTATAATTTTTAAGGCTTCCTCACATTCTGCTCTTCTCTCATTATATTTAGATTCATTTAAAGCTCTTCTCTTATTAGTATTCATTATTACTATTGAATAATCCAAAAGCTTCATGTCAGCATATTTATAATTTAAGCTGTTGCAATCTAGAAGGATAGCCTTGTTAGTTTTACCTAGACCAACTGCAAATTGATCCATTATACCACAATTAACTCCAACAAATTCATTTTCAGCTTTTTGGGCTATCTTAACTAATTCAACTCTATCTATTTTACCTTCATTAAATAAATTATTTATAATTACACCAGTCAAGACTTCAAGTGATGCAGAAGATGAAAGCCCTGCACCATTAGGTATATTTCCACTTATAAGTATATTCATACCTTTAGTTTTGTAACCCTTGTCTTGCATTATTTTTATTACTCCCTTAGGATAATTTGCCCAGTCATCTTCTTTGTTGTAAGCTAAATTATCTAAATCATTGCATACTTTTAAATCAAAATTTGTAGATGTGAAATTTAATTTATTATCATCTCGTAAACTGACAAGAGCATAAGTTCCAAAATCTAGGGCACATGGAAACACTAGACCGCCATTATAATCTATATGTTCACCTATAAGATTAATTCTACCAGGTGAAAAAAAACAAAATTCACTTTTTGCTCCATATATATCTTGAAATATTTCTTCTAATTTATTTATATCCATAAAATTATTCCTCCAAAATTCTTATATTTGTTATTTTAACTATGAGTTATGTTACAAAATATTCATCCATAAACTTTTTACTTATTTAGTATTAAATTTGCATACATGTAGAAAACCTTTTCTATGTATTAATATTATCAAATAAGGTTGTTCTTCGCAAGAGTTTTTTAAAAAACGTTTTCATATTTTTGAAAAGGTTTAAATTTTTATTATATAGTATATAATGTACATTATTTTTTTTTATAAAATAATTAAGAAAACGTTTAAAAAAAACTCTTGTACTATTAAAAAATATTTGATAGAATGAAATCATGAAAAAAAGAAAACCTTTTCTATATAAAAGTTAAATCTATTAAAAGAATGTAAGGGGGAAGTAAAAATGAGACAAAGAATTTCATATGCATTAGGTGCATTTGGTCATGATATTTACTACGCAACATTGTCAACATACTTCATGATTTTTGTTACAAAAGCTATGTTTACTGGAGCACCAAAGGATGTTCAAGCTAAAATGATAGCTCTAGTTACTACATTAGTTGTAGGTATTAGACTGATTGAAATCGTTTTTGATCCGATTATTGGTAGCGTCATAGACAATACTAAAACTAAATGGGGAAAATTTCGTCCATGGCTTTGTATTGGAGGAACAGTCAGTGCAATTTGTCTTGCAATGTTATTTACTAATTTCTTTGGACTAGCTACAAGTAATCAAACTGCATTTACTATTGTATTTATAATCGTTTTTATTATTTTGGATTGTACTTATTCATTTAAAGATATAGCATTTTGGTCAATAATCCCTGCACTTAGTGAAGACTCAGCAGAGCGTGGGAAATTAGCAACATTCGCTCGTTTCGCTTCATCATTAGGAGCAAATGGAACAACACTTGCGGTAGTTCCTATAGTTTCATTTTTTACATTAATGATTACGGGGCATTCTGGAGAGGCCGCTAGTGGATGGTTTGCATTTGGACTTATAGCTGCAATAATCTATGGTGTTACAAGTTGGATTGCAGCTCTAGGAACAAAAGAAGAAGACAGTGCCTTACGTAAGCAAAATGAGAAAACTTCAATAAAGGATGTTTTTGGGGCACTTGCTAAAAACGATCAATTAATGTGGCTTGCATTGGCATATATTTTGTTTGCCATAGGTTATGTAGCCACAACAGCAGTATTAATGCTTTACTTCCAATATGTAATAGGTAATATAGCAGCTTTTTCCATTGTAGGTGTCGTATCTGCAATATGTGGTATTATAGCTGTTCCACTATTCCCAGTTATCACTAAAATTATTTCAAGAAAATACGTTTATGCAATTGGTATAGTATCAATGTTAATTGGATATTTATTATTTTCTGTAGGATCAGCAAGTTTACTAGCAGTTATTATTATAGGTTTAGTATTCTTCTACTTCCCATACCAATTGATTTTCCTATCAGTGCTTATGACGATAAGTGATGCAGTTGAATATGGACAATGGAAAAATGGAGTTCGTAATGAAGCGGTAACTTTATCTCTTCGTCCATTATTAGATAAAATTGCAGGCGCACTATCAAATGGTATAGTAGGGTTCATATCAGTAGCATGTGGTATGATTGGAAATGCACAGGCAGGTGATATAACATCTAAAGGTATTTTAGCATTTAAAATGTATGCTTTTTATTTGCCAGCAGCATTAATGATTATCTCATGTATTATATTCTTGCTTAAAATCAAATTGACAGAAAAAAGACATGCTGAGATAGTGAAAGAATTAGAGGCATCACTAGGAGAATAACTGAATCGTATATGTTGACAGCGTAAATAGAAATACTAGAGGCTGATTTTTATCCTTAATAAATGAGGGTAAAAATCAGCTTTTTTATTTCTTAGGAATCCATTTTAGATAATATTTTTTTTGCTATTAAATCAGCATCTAAAGTGTCATCAACTTCAACATGTATTTTATAGCTAAGCCCTTTGGCCTCACCAGTTGAATAAATGATCTCGGCAGTTTTATTGTCAATTTTTTTAACAACTGTTGCGGTATCTCCTGCTTTTACTAAAGCAGTTCCACCTTTAGCTAGTGGAATTTTATGACTAACTTTAAATTTTATTTGTTGTCCTATTTTTACCTTCAAATTAGCTCAGCTCCTTATGTGATAATTTACTACAACTATACTATAAATTATTTTCGTCCTTTACCAGTAATATGATTAATGCTTATTCCAAATACTCTAGTAGCTTTTTCGGCTCGAGCTATGTATTTCTTGCCTTCATCTATGTAAGACAGAGAGAATTTTTCTATTATTGCCAGAAGTACTGATATTTTTTCATCATCAAAAACTTCATAAGCATCTCCAAAAACAATTACACTTCTATAGTCTGTACTAAATTTATCAGGGAGTATATCGTGTTTCGTAACTGCAGTAAAACAAATCTTGTTGTTTCTTTTAATCATATCTAGCTTGTAGCCTTCTGTGGCACCATGAAAATAAATTTTATCATTTAAATATACAAAATTTATAGGTACACCGTAGGGGTATTCTTCACCATTTATAGAAATAAAACCATAATCTGCAGAATTTAATATTTCAATGGCTTCTTCATTTGATAGTTCTCTTTGCTTTTTTCTCATTTCACGAAACATATGCAAAACTCCTCACTAATTTTAATATTTTATAATTCAATAATAATAGTATATATTTTAAATTAAAAATTTGCTATAAATTTTAAATCTATTAAAGCAGAACATATTGATGTAAATGTTATTTTTGTAAATAGAATAACTATAGATGAAAAGTGAAATAATAGTAAAGTGAAAAACTATTTAAGGAGCTGTTGAAATGGAAAATTCAATGTTTTGTTATCAATGCGAACAAACTTTTGGTGGGAAGGGGTGTACAAAAAGCGGAGTTTGTGGAAAAACACCAGAAATCGCAAATTTGCAAGATTTACTCATATATCAGCTAAAGGGGATATCTTGTTATGCAAAACCTTTAATTGAACAGGGGAAAATTATCGACAAAGATATAGTGAAGTTCGTAGAAAATTCTTTGTTTACAACACTTACAAACGTAAATTTTGATGCAGAAGCTCATGTGAAATTATTAGTGGAATCTCAGAGGATTAAAGAAATATTAAGAGATGAAGCGCCTAAAGCAGAATATCCAGCTGCTGCTACATATGATTTAAGTGGTGAAAAGGAAATTATGTTAAAGGATTCAGTTAAAGCAGGAATTATGTATGATGAAGAACTTGATGCTGATATAAGGTCTTTGAGATCAACAATATTGTATGGGTTGAAGGGAATAAGCGCTTATGGGCATCAAGCAAGATTCATGGGATATAATAGTGATCAAGTAGATCAATTTTATTTTTTAGGACTAGAGGCTACTACAAATGATAATTTAAGTTTGCAAGATATGATTCGTTTCACAATGAGAACGGGAGAGATGAGTGTAGAAGTTATGAAGATTTTAGATGAAGGAAATACATCCAAATATAAAAACCCTTCTGCACATAAAGTAAATGTAAATATTAAAAAAGGACCGTTTATAATTGTATCGGGTCACGACTTAAGAGATTTAGAAATGCTTCTTAAGCAAACAGAAGGAAAAGGAATTAATATTTATACCCATGGAGAAATGCTACCAGCACATGGATATCCAGAACTTAAAAAATACAAACATTTAGTGGGGAATTTTGGCTCTGCTTGGCAAAATCAGCAAAAGGAATTTGATGGAATACCGGGATGTATCTTAATGACAACTAATTGTTTAATGAGACCAAGAGAGACATACAAAGATAGAATATTTACTACAAGTGTTGTTGGATGGGACGGAGTGAAACACATAGATACAAATGAAAATGGAACAAAGGATTTTAGTGAAATAATAGATAAAGCATTAAAACTTGGTGGATTTAAGGAAAATGAAGAAACAAAAGAAATTTTGGTAGGTTTTGGACATAATGAAACATTGTCACATGCAGGTGAAATAGTTAATGCAGTTAAAGAAGGAAAGATAAGTCATTTCTTTTTAATAGGTGGTTGTGATGGGGCTAGACCAGGTAGAAATTATTATACGGATTTTGCAAAGATGCTTCCAAAGGACTGTGTAATCCTAACTTTAGCTTGTGGTAAATACAGATTCAATAAATTAGATTTTGGAACAGTGGCAGGACTTCCAAGACTACTGGATATTGGTCAATGTAATGATGCCTATTCAGCAGTTAGAATAGCTACGGCACTTGCAGATGCATTTGACACTGATGTAAACTCGTTACCATTAACTATTGTTTTGTCTTGGTATGAACAAAAGGCGGTAGCAGATTTATTAGCACTATTGTCGCTTGGTATAAAAGGAATATATTTAGGACCAAGTTTGCCAGCATTTTTATCTCCTAATGTATTACAATATCTAGTGGATACGTTTGGCATAAAGCCAATCAGCACTCCAGAGGAAGATTTAAAAAGTTCGCTTAAACAAGCAAATTAAATGAATAGTTTTTCAAGGAGCTACTAAAAAATAATTTGAATCCTAGGGTGTAATGCTCTAGGATTTGTTTTTCATTCGTCAAAAATAAATCATAAAAACTAATGTTTGTGTAACATATGATACCGATATTATATAAGAAATGCTCTATAATATAGTCAATAAGTGAAAACATAGGAGGAAAAAATATGAGTTCTTTTTTAGGGAAAATTCATTATTTATTATATAATAAAATACAGGTAAATGAGGAAATATTAGAAGAAGTATTAAGGCTAGCAGAAGAAAAAAATATTGATGTAAATTCAATAAAGGATAGAGTTTATGAAAAATATGGGTATCCAGAAAAGAGAGCATTAGAGGATGTTATTGAACATGACAATATTCACGGATGGCTTCAATCAAAAATACAAAGTGTAGAAAATAGAACAGCTGCAATTATTACAGAATTAACAAGTGGAGCCTCAGTAGACATCGATGAAATTGCTGAAGTATATTTTAAAAATGGTGAGAAAATTATGAAGGGTAGCGGTGAAATGGATTGCTCGCCAAAAAAATTATTTGATTTAATATTTGATTACATGCTTGAAGGAATGCCATGTGATATGATTAATCAGGTGATTTCTGAATCAGAAAATGAATTCGAATGGAAGACTACAAGATGCATACACAAAGAATATTGGGAAAATGTAAATGGAAATGTATTAAATTTTTATTCATTAAGAACAGCATGGATAAATGGCTTCTTAAGTGCAGCTGGTGCAAATTATTCTTATGTGCGTAATGGCGATGGATATAATAAAATAACGAAGGAGGCAAATTGAGTATGGATACTATAAATTTAATGATTGAAGAGCATAAAAATATTAAAAGAATGCTTTTAGTTGTAAGAAAAGCTAGTTTCAAAGTTCTTCAGACAGGTGAAATTAATTATGAAGATTTTAATAAAATGATCCTATTTGTAAGAAATTATGCGGATGCACATCATCATGGGAAAGAAGAAAAAATGCTTTTTAACAGGATGGTAGATGAAATAGGTGGTGTAGCCGAAACACTTGTTAAGTTTGGAATGCTTGTAGAACACGATCTTGGAAGACTTTTTATGACGGATTTAGAGCAGGCATTAATAAAGGTGAAAAATGGTGATAATGAGGCTAAAATTGATGTGATTGCCAATGCGGTTTCATATACAAACCTGCTTCAAAGACATATTGATAAAGAAGATAATGTAGTGTATACATTTGCTAGACGTAAGCTTAGTAAAGAAACGCTAAGAAACATTGATGAAGAATGTGAAAGCTTTGAAAAGGAAATGCAAGAGAAAAAAATACAAGAAAGATATATAAAACTTTTGGAAGAACTTGAAAAGAAATATTTATAAATATATTAGAAGTTAAAGATTTTTGCTATAAAATTATGGCTAGAGAAATCTTTAACTTTTTTTGTGAATAAATAGATATTACTCACTTAAGTTTAATTTGTGATAGGGTGTATTTGTTGTAATCATTTCTATAAATTTTAATAAAGAACTTGTCATTAGACTGTCTTTATGTCTTATAACAAAAGTTTGTGCATGGCTATATCTTTCAGGTATTTCAAATGTATTAAGAAGTCCATGCTCTTTTTGCTTTTGTACAGAAGATTCCGGCACAAAAGAAGCACCAAGCCCAGAAATCACACCTTCAATAATTAAATCCAAACTATTAAAATCCATGAAACGGATATTACTAATACCTTCAGATTTAAGCCAAAGCTCAAGATTTAACCTATTTGGACAACCTATAGAATTCATTAAAAATGGCTTTGAACATAAAGATTGTATATCATTGTATTTATTACTAGATATTAAAACCAGATTTTCATCAAACACTAATTCTTTAATAATATTAGGATTATTAATAGAGGATGATTTCACAAAAGCAACATCAAGTTCAAAATGAACTATTTTGTGAATAAGTTCCTCTGCATTTGAAGTTGTTAATGATAAGTTTACGTCAGGATATATACTGTTGTAATTTGATAATAATAGTGGAAGATTCAAAGTTGAGATAGTATTATTAGTTCCAATGTACAAATCTCCAGATGGATTTCCAGAATCATTTAGAGCTTTTTCAGCTTTATCCAGAAGGTGTAAAATTTCTTCAGCATAGGATAGGAGTCTTGTACCCATTGGAGTCAAAAGCATGCCATGTTGCCTATAAAATAATTGAGTATTTAAATCCGATTCTAATTGTTGTATTCTAGCGGTAACATTAGACTGTACATATCCAAGACGTTTAGCAGCTTTCGTAATACTTCCTTCTTGTGCAACTGCCATAAAAATTTTTAGTTCATTACTTTCCATCTATTACCTCCTTAACTATAATCATTAAAAGTGAATAGTAACATTATTTATAATCATTTTACATGATATATAGTTTATTGTAAACTACGTATAGGCCTAAAATAATTAACATGTTATTTATTTAAAATTTTAGTTAACAGAAAAACAAGGAGAATTTATAATGGAAAATTCAAAAAAATGGATTATTTTATCAGTTGTAACGTTGGTTTCATTTATTACCAATGTGGACTCTACTATAGTAACTATAGGATTACCCAAGTTAATGAAAGGATTAAATATTAATTTAGTTACTGGATTATTAGCAATCACAGCTTATATTATAGCAAGTACAGTGCTGCTACTTCCAGCAGGTAGATGGGCAGATATGATTGGCACAAAACGCATTTTTATCTTAGGATTCGTTATATTTACCATTGGTACAGTTTTATGTGGTTTTTCAAATTCAGGAGTTACATTAATTGTTTACAGGATAATTCAAGGAGTAGGTGCTGCATTAGCTTTGGCAACGGCTACACCAATCATTGTAAAAACATTTCCCAATAATCAACTTGGATTAGCACTTGGAATTAATTCCACCTCATGGGTAATTGGAGCATTGGTTGGACCAATAGTTGGTGGGATTTTAATAAGTAAGTTTGGATGGCAATCAATATTTTTTGTCACAGTACCATTTGCCATAATCGGTATAATAGGTGCCGTGCTAGTTTTAAAAGAAACAGAGACTAATAAAGAAGTAAAAAATGATTGGATTGGAATATTGGCATTTGGAATAGGATTAACAGCTGTTATGATTGCTCTTTCAGAGGGGGAATCATGGGGATGGGTATCTAAAGCATTGATGGGGTTATTAATAGTAGCTATTATTTTCTTAGCTGTTTTTATAATCAATGAATATCAAGTTCAAAATCCTCTATTTAATTTAAGGTTGTTTTCGTATAAAAATTATACGTTAGGGTTAGGTATAACTTTAAGTTATTGTATAGCGTATTTCTCACTAAGTTTAATACTTACGATATACCTACAAGGAGCCCTGCATTTAAGTGCACTAGATTCAAGTTTTCTTTTGATACCTTTGTCATTGCCACAACTTGTTATGGGACCATTGGGAGGGAAATTTGCAGATAAATTTGGAACAAAACCTATGATAGTGCTAGGATCTGTATTCCTAATAATTGGCTCATTTATGCTTGGAAATCTTGGATTTAAGCTTTCTATTATTGGGGTAGTTGTTCCACTTATAATAATGTCTGTAGCTAATGGAATAGCATGGCCATCACTTGCTAAACAAGTACTTTCTGCAGTGCCTAAGGAAGAATCTGGAGCAGCATCAGGCATGTTCTATACGATATACAATCTTGGGAGAGCCTTAAGTCAAACGTTAGCTGTTATGGCAATAGGATTTACTATATCACCTACAATAGTTTCAAAAGCTATAGTAGGAATGGCTGATTTAAAAAATTTAAAAACAAAAGGCGATTTAGTAACTGCAATTGATTTCAGTTTTCACTTTTTTAGTGCATTTTTTATAATAGTATTTATATTGGGATTAGCTCTAATGTATGAAAAAAAAGTGAATAAGATTAAGGAACAAGAAGTAGATACGGCTGAATAAAATGTTAATTCTTAAATTATAGATATAATTATAAATCTATAATTTAAGAATATTTTCTTTCATATATTTATTGACAAAACAAACAGACTGGTTTATAAATTAATTCATAAGATGGGAGTGGATTTGCATGGCTAAAAGTACCAAAGGAGAACAATCAAAAAATAAATTAATAAAGTGTGCTGCTAAATTATTTCTAATAAATGGGTACAATGCCACCGGAATTAATGAAATTTTAGAACTTGCAGAATTACCAAAAGGATCGTTTTATTTTCATTTTTCTAGTAAAAAAAGTTTAGCTATAGAAGTATCAAATTACTACAGTGAAAAACTAAATGAATGGATTTTAAATGTTTCACAAGATAAAAAGTGGGATGAATTTATAAATCAATTAGTTGGAAAAATGATTAAGCAGGCAGAAGACAAAAAACATTTTGGATGCCCGCTGGCTGTAGTAGGAATAGAAATTGCATTTTCTGAACCGGATATTTCACAATATTATTATAAGTCTATGAAAGATTTAATAGGTATGTTTTCTAACATATTTGAGTTTTCAGGAGTACCTTCAAATAAACTTGATACAATATCTCATAAGGCTTTTGCAATTTACGAAGGATATTTATTGTATTACAGAGTAAGCAAAGATGTAGATATATTAAAGAGGATGAGAAAAGATCTTATTGAAATAAGTGAGGAGTATAAATAGCTATATAGGTTTAAAACACCAACAACAAAATATATCAAAAATCATATTGACATAATAGACAGACTGGTCTATTATGAAATTGTAGATTTACTTTAAATATTTTAAAAGTTAAAAATATAGGGAGGTAATTTTGAAATGAAAGAGGTTGTAATAGTAAGTGCAGTGAGGACTGCAATAGGAGCATTTGGGAAGAGTTTAAAAGATGTACCAGCAGTTGATTTAGGAGCTGTAGTTATAAATGAAGCTATAAAAAGGGCAGGAATAAAATCAGAAGAGGTACAGGAAGTTGTTTTTGGTAATGTACTTCAAGCTGGTCTTGGACAAAACCCTGCAAGGCAAGCAGCTGTAAAGGCAGGATTACCTTTCGAAGTCCCAGCTTTTACAGTTAACAAGGTATGTGGTTCTGGTTTAAGATCAGTAAGCCTTGCAGCTCAAATTATTAAGGCTGGAGATGCAGATATAATAGTTGCAGGTGGCATGGAAAATATGTCAAGATCTCCTTATTTGGTTCAAAATTCAAGATGGGGATATAAAATGGGAAATAGAGAATTTGTTGATGAAATGATTCAAGATGGATTATGGGATGCATTCAATCAATATCATATGGGAGTTACTGCAGAAAATGTAGCTGAAAAGTGGGGGATAACAAGGGAAGAACAAGATAAGTTTTCTCTTTTGTCACAACAAAAAGCAGAAGCAGCAATAAAAAATGGTGAATTTAAAGAAGAAATTGTCCCAGTAACTATAAAAACTAAAAAGGGAGAAGTTATATTTGATACAGATGAATTTCCTAGATTTGGGAATACCATTGAAGCGTTATCAAAATTAAAACCAATATTCAAAAAAGATGGTACCGTAACAGCTGGAAATGCATCAGGACTTAATGACGGAGCAGCTGCATTGGTTATTATGAGTAGTGAAAAGGCAAAGGAATTAAATATAAAACCTCTAGCTAAAATTATTTCTTATGGTTCAGCTGGTGTAGATCCTTCAATAATGGGATATGGTGCATTTAGCGGAGCTAAAGTAGCTCTAGATAAGATAAATTTAAAGAGTACAGATTTAGATTTAATAGAGGCAAATGAAGCTTATGCATCTCAGAGTTTAGTAATATCTAAAGATTTACAACTTGATGTAAATAAGGTTAATGTTAATGGTGGTGCAATTTCGCTTGGACATCCAATAGGGGCCTCTGGTGCAAGAATATTAGTTACTCTTTTACATGCAATGAAAAAGAGAGATGCGAAAAAAGGTCTTGCTACATTATGTATAGGTGGAGGTATGGGTACAGCAATAGTCATTGAAAGAGAATAAAAAATGTTTATATATATATTAATATTCACAAATAAGATTTAGTATTGTCATAAGATTGTCATAATTTTAGTTTAATATGGAAATGTTATATTTATTACATATTAAATTTATAGCCTTTTGGCGGAATGGAGACAAATTTTATGGAAATCAAAGAAAAAAGTACATCTGAAAAATCAAAGAGGGTTACAAGTTCAATTGTACTGTATGTTGCAGGCATAATAGTAGCCATCGTTGGAATTGCATTATTAGTAACTAATATTTTATATTTTAAAAGTCTAATTAGTCAATATGTATCTCAAGGATATTCATCGGCTACAGTTATGAAGCAATTATTACCATCACAATTTTTACCATCAGTATTTAATTCAATAGGCGTTTATGGAGGAATTTCTGTTCTTCTAATTGGAGCAGGTATAATAAATAAAAAGGTTACAAAAGTTTCTGAAATAGATGAAAATGTTGAAATCAGTGAAATTCAAGAAACTGAACAAACTGAACAGTAGTTAAAATGAATAAAATCCTTTCTTATAACAAAATCTATAGTTAAAGAAAGGAGAAATAAAAATGAAATTAACAGTAGAAGATATGATTAAGCAAAAACTTTTAGATGCACAGGAAAATGTTAGAGATTATCAAGAATATTCAGGTAAAGCTGAGGACAAAGAGGTTGATGAAACTTTTAAAAGATTTGCAGAAGAATCGGCATTTCAAGCTCAAAAATTACAACAACTTTTAGATAAGCATAAGAATTAAATGTTAAAAGGTTTAGTCCATATGGAGGTTTTGATATGGACTAAACCTTTTTTGATGTTTACATACAATTAAAAACATGATATAATTGGTAATTATTGTATAAAGGGTGGTTATATGTGGGATTTATTCTTAAGAATAGTATTGTCAGGTGTATTAGCAGGAGTTATAGGACTTGAGAGAGAATTTAGGTCAAAGGATGCTGGGCTAAAAACACATTTTTTAGTTGGAATAGGAAGTGCTCTTATAATGATAGTATCTAAATATGGCTTTTACGATATAATAAGTTTGAAAGGTATTGCACTAGATCCAAGTAGAATTGCAGCACAGGTGGTAAGTGGAATAAGCTTTTTAGGTGCAGGAACTATAATTGTAGAAAAACATTTTGTTAGGGGGTTAACTACTGCTGCTGGCATATGGACAACTGCAGGTATAGGTATAGCACTTGGAAGTGGACTATATGCAATTGGTATTTTTTCAACGGTTTTAGTGTTAATTGGCCTTGAAATTTTGAATAGATTGTTTAAAAATACAGCAATAGTATATTCAAAAATTAATATTTGGACAAGAAGTGAAGAAATAGCTTATATATATGAGTTCATGGAAGAAAATAAGTTTACTATAACTAAATTTAAATTTAAAAAAACTCATGAAAATAATTCTAAAATCACTTTAATTCAGGCTACATTAAAAGGAATACAAAAAAACAATTCTCAGCTGTTAGTAGACAAATTATATGAGAATAAGGACATATTAAAAATAGAAATGGAAAATGCATAGTAAAAAATAATACAAGGATTTGCAGTATATCCTTGTATTATTTTATAAATTAACATTAAGCTTCTTTTTCAAGAATCTCAGTTTTAATTGTTTGCAGAACACCAGATTTATCATTACTAGCGGCTATAAAACGTCCATATTTTTTAACTCCATCTGGAGCATTTTCCATAACGTAGCTGTGATATGCACTTTTAAGCATATGAATGTCATTATAATAGTCACCAAAAACCATAGTTTCATCTTCTTTTATTCCAAATTTATGTTGTAAGAATTTAATAGCCACACCTTTGTTTATGTCATTCCTACCAATATCAAGCCATTTTTCTCCTGAAATAGTAACCTGTAATGTCTGTCCCCATTTTGGATATATAATTAAATTTGAATTATTATCAGGGCCTTTGGAATCATACAATGAAATCTTGAGAATTTCATCATTAATCTCATTAAAGTTAGTGACTAGAGTATTTTTATGATAATACTTATTTACCTCCTCAATGAACTCTGGGTCAGTATCTTTTATATAAGCACTATTTTTTCCGCATAAAATAATTTTGCAGTCAGGAATTTTATTAGAATCTTCAATGATATTTAAAACTGTTTTTTTGGGTAGAGTCTTTGAAAATAACTCTTTTCCGTTGTGAACTATAAAGGCACCATTTTCAGCGGCAAATGTAATTTTATCTTTGCCTTTATATAAATTTTTAGCAAGGGTAAAATATTGTCTGCCACTTGCTGCAACAAATATAACGTTTCTCTCAATTAGTTTGTTTAAAATCTCGAAGAAATCTTTTGGCAAATTGCCATTGCTATCTAGTAAGGTTCCATCCATATCTGATGCAATTAATTTTATCATATAACTTAACCTCCATGTAGTTCCGAATTGCACCTATATTATAGCATAAAAGATTATAAAAACTACAATTAGAGTAATTGTTTAAAACTAAAAAATATAGTGTATAATAAAAATATAAAAAAATTTCAGATTGGAGTGATAAAAATGTCTTATAAAAAAGTTAAAGTAAAGTTGAAAGAAAATGCAACAAGCAATGATTTTTGGCAGGCAACTTATAAAAGTGACTCTAATCTTGGTATACGCCTTGTTCAAAATTTTGATAAGATGAAGAGAGAATATCTTAATGGAAAACTATCAGACTTAGGTTCTTTAGGAGTAGAAATTCCAATATCATATTTTAATAGAGAAAATGATACCATTGATAGTGATATAATTGAATATAATTACATTGAAGACATGAAAGACATTTGGGAAATCGTTGAGGAATAATAGGTTAAATGAATATATGATCTAACTTAAGTATAAATTAAATTGCCATAGAAACTGTGTTAAATTATTATGTTGCTAAGTTTAAGATATTGAAAAATGGGTATAATCAATAAAATGAAGCAAAGTAAGGTTTAATAAAAAGAGGTTTTAGTTATGGATAATTTAATTACAGCAGAAGATGTGGTTTCGGTTATAACAGAAGCAAAGTGTAAAACTGGCTGCTTCTGCCCATATTGCAGATGTGAAATGATAATTAAGTATGGAAAATATAATGGAATACAGAGATATAGGTGTAAAAAATGTAAAAAAACTTTTTCTGCTATGAGTTTTACACCCATGAATAAAACCCATTACATAAAAAAGTGGCCACTTTTTATAGAGTGTATGATTTTGGGTTATTCTCTTCGTAAGTCAGCAAAAATACTTGGAGTAACTTGGGTAACATTATTTTACTGGAGACATAAAATTTTAAATAATTTAAAGCATAAAAATGTTAAAAGCTTTAAGAAAATTGTTGAAATACACGATATATATTTTGCATATTCAGAGAAGGGAAGTAGAGAAATAGCAAAAAGAAAACCCAGAAAAAGAGGGTATATACATAAATCGTTTGGAAAAGATGATAGTTCTGTTTGCGTTATTAATGTAAAAGATAGTGAAGGTGGTACACTATCTAAGGTAACATGCCTTGGAATTGTTAACAAGAGGAAAATAGAGAAGGTTATTGGAAAATATATAGATAAAGGCAATATACTATGCACAAGGGAGTGGAGAGAATATAAAAATTTTGCTAGAATAAGAGGAATGAAATATTATCCTATAAGTAATAAAGATATGAATTCCTTATACAACATTAAAAGGATTAAGAAATATACAAATAAATTAAAAGTTTGGATAAGTAGATTTTGTGGCGTTGCATCTAAATATCTAGATAACTATTTGGCATGGTATAAGTTATTAGATTATATTAAGTTTATATGTAATAAAAAAAATATAACAAATATGATTATTGATTCATGCTCATATGTTGAGAATGACACATTTGAGTCTTTGAGACGTTCTAAATTTGTAATATAAAATCGAATTTTGAAAGAAATTTAGATGTTAACATAAACAACACTATACTTTAACATAGCTATTATGTGATGAGTGGTTATATTGAACAACTATGCTTAGAGAGAGGAGATTAATATAATGGGAAAAGAGTATATAGACTACTCGCTAGGGGTGCCTGTATATGTTGACTTTTTAACAATTAATGAATACCCTGTACATTGGCAAAATGCAATAGAAATAATTTATGTTCTTAAAGGGAATATTAAAGTTACTGTTAACAATGGAACCTACGATTTAGAAGAAAATGAAATTGAGATAATTAATGTAGATGAGGTTCACAAATTATACTCTGACGATAAAGATAATAGAGTTTTGATATTTCATATAGATCAGTATTTTTTTGAAAAATATTACAATGATATAGAAAATATGTTTTTTTATACAAATACCTCAGATGAAGGGGCACAGGATAGTGAGGAATATGATGAACTGAGGACATTTTTAAGTATAATTTTATGTGAATTTGTTCAAAAAAATGATAATTATGATGAAGAGATTGAAGATAATTTAGTTAAACTTTTATATCATCTAATAAATAACTTTCATTACCTTATGTATGAACAGGAGGAACTAAAAGATAATGAAGAACAACTTGAAAGATATCATCGTATTGCTAAATACATATTTAATAATTATAACAATAACATAACGTTACAGGATATTGCAGAAAAAGAATTTTTGAGTACGCATTATTTATCACATGAAATAAAATATGCTACTGGTTCAAGTTTTACGGATCTTATTAATATTACTAGAGTTGAAGAGTCAATTAAACTCTTATTGGATAGTGATAAAAGTATTTCAGAAATATCAGAGGAAGTTGGTTTTTCCCATACAAGATATTATAACAAAAACTTTAAGTTTTATTATAAAATGACACCATTAAATTATAGAAAAAAATATAAGGTAGACGAGGAAACCTTTGAAGAGCAAAAAAAGATTGAACACCATCCATTAAATGAAGCTATCGAGTATGTTATGTACTATTTAGAAGATTATGATAGATTTAACTCTGAAAATAAAATAAACAAAATAGATATAGATATGAGTAGAGACCTTGGAGAATTCAAAAAAAAGTTTAAGAAAATAATAAATGTAGGAGATGCCTTTGACTTATTAATAGAGGATAACAAAGACATTTTAGAAGAACTTCAAGAAGAAATTGGTTATGAATACGCAAGACTTCTAAATGTATTTTCATTAGATATGGGGATATTTAGAGGTGGAAATTTTTATAACTGGAGCAGGGCAATGACGGTTTTTGAATATCTTGATAGCCTGAGAATTTATCCTCTAATTGTAATTGACGACAGAGACTTTGAGAAAAA
The DNA here is from genome assembly GCF_900176305.1 of Clostridium acidisoli DSM 12555. Lineage (GTDB taxonomy): Bacteria > Bacillota > Clostridia > Clostridiales > Clostridiaceae > Clostridium_I > Clostridium_I acidisoli. The sequence continues at coordinate 476,185 of NZ_FWXH01000002.1, read as the reverse complement.
TGAATTTATAGGAATACTTAGATCATTTTTTAAGTTCTTTAGCAATATTGAAAATCTAGAGTTTGATAAATTTACATTCCAGTTTGCAGCTACAGTTTCTAATGAAATAATAGAAGAGGCAACAATATTAATTGAAGATGAATATAAATTTTCTATAATTAAGGGAAACTATAATGTTATTTTAAAAATTGATCCAATATATGATACAGCATATATGTTACCATTTATAATTGAAAATTATATAAAAGATAAAAAAAGTTTAGATATGTTAAGGGCTTTTGATGCTCTTGATAGACAAGCAGATTTAACTAACGAAGTATTTTTTGGATATCCTGGAATTGTAAATGATAAGGCTATAAGAAAACCAGCCTTTTATGCTTATTATCTTTTAAATAAACTTGGAGATATTTTAGTGGCAAAGGATAATGGTTATATAGTTACTAAAAATGAAGGAGAATATCAAATACTTTTATATAGTTATAATGAAGACATAGACAACTTAATCCAGTTAAAAAGCTTTTCAAAACTTAGAGGACTAAAAAACTCAAAAGAGAAAAAATTCTCATTAAATATAACTCAAATTTCATCAACAGTAAGAATCACAACCTATGTAATAGATGAGGAAGTTGGTTCATCATACAACTATTGGCTTGATATGGGAAAACCTAGACGCCTTAATAAGGAAGAAAAAGAAATAATACATAAAGCTTCATTCCCACAAATAAATTTCAAATTTGCGAAAAAGACTGCCGTTCTTAATCTACAAACAAAACTTACAGGCTATGGAGCGGTATTAATAACTATAAAAGAAGTACAAAAACACCTTGTTTAAGGTGTTTCTCTGCTTTTTGTATAAATAAGGTAAAACAAACGAATGACTTATTAGTACCTTTATGAGGGCAGTTAAGTGAGTTTAATTTAAGCCACGTATAAAATATAATAATAATATAGCAAAACTCATGAAACTACAGGAGGTGGGACCTCATGGGAATAGACAATTCCATTTTTAATGAAAAGAAGGTAATAAAGGTACTTTTAAAATTTGCAATACCATCAATAATATCACTTTTAGTGGTGGAGCTTTATAATATGGTTGATACAGTTTTTGTAGGACGTTATGTTGGTGTAGATGCAATAGCAGCACTAACAGTATCATTTCCGGTTCAAAGGTTTCTTACAGCTATAGGAATGCTTATATCAATAGGTGCTTCTACATTCGTTGCAAGAAGTCTTGGAAGTAATAATATAAAAGAACTAAAAGATACTATAATAAATTCTTTTGTATTAACTATTGTTACACTACTTATAGTGGTTTTAGGAATTTATATATTTAAAAATCCTTTAATAACAGCACTTGGTGCAAGTAAGGCAGTTTATCCAATGGCTGATAAATATATAACAATTATATTAATAGGTAGCATATTTCAATGTATATCTATGGTTGCCTGTTATACTATGACAGCTCTTGGCATTACTAAAATGACCTTGTACTCAAATTTTATTGGAGCTACTCTGAATATAATATTGGATATTATATTAGTTAAAATGTTAAGTATGGGTGTAGAAGGTGCAGCAATAGCAACAGCGTTTTCACAGATTATTGCGTTTACCTTTGCAATGTATAAATTTAATAAAACAAGGACTAAATTCCAGGTGAAATTTACTTTAAATAGCATATTAAAGTCGTTTAATAAAAACTTGCTAAAAGGAATAATAGCTATTGGTTTCTCAACCTTTGTAATTGAAATTTCAGATGCAGTTGTTTCAGTTATATTGAACAAACTTCTAGTAACAAGTGGTGGAGATACAGCAATAATTATAGTTGGAGTAATAACTAAAGTTTCAATGTTCATATTTGTTACTATTATAGGAATAAGTGAAGCAATGCAGCCTATCGTAGCATATAATTATGGCGCTGGAAATTATAAAAAGATGAGAGAGACACTAAAGGTAACAATAAAAACAGTTACAATAACTTCGTTATTCTTCGGAAGTCTATTAATGATATTTGCAACTCCAATTATAGGCTTTTTCTTAAAAGACGCTTCCATATTAGGTAGTGCTGTAACGGCTTTTAGAATAAGTATAGCAGTTCATCCTGTAATCGGAATATATTATATTTGTATATATTATTACCAGGCTATTGAGGAGTCAAGAAAATCATTTTTACTTTCAATATATAGACAGATTGTTGTTTTTATACCTTTAGCAATTTTATTTGTACACATGTTTGGAATCGTAGGAGCATGGATAGCATATCCAGTATCTGATATGGTCTCTTTTGTAACATCCTTATGGTTTATAAGAAAAGGGGTTTCACAAAGACAAAAATACAGTACTTCTGCAACAGCTGTGAAGACAAGTATTCATGCAGTTAGGTACAATTAATAATTTGAATCCAAAGAGGTTCCTCAGACTAATGATGAGGTACCTCTTTATTTATATTGCTCTTTTATAAAAACATATGAAACATTGAAATTTTTTTAGAGGCAAGTATAATAAATGATGAAGACTTAAAAATAAGGGGACAGTTATATGATTTTTTACAGAGAAGATGTTATTAAATTGACAATACCAATAATGATGGAGCAACTATTTGTCGCTTTAATGGGAATGATAAACACAATGATGGCTGGACACATAGGCAAAGAAGCTGTTTCTGCAATTGGAATGATTGATTCAATTAATAACATTTTTATAGCTTTTTTCTCTGCTTTAGCAGTAGGCGGAACAGTTGTAGTAGCACAATATATTGGACAAGGTAATATTAAGCAAGCAAATGAAGCTACTAAACAAGCTTTATATTCTAGTATTGCAATATCATTTATAATTACAATTATGATGGCCATATTTAGAAAAACACTTATTGGTTTTTTATTTGGCTCAGCTGAAAATTCAGTAATTCAAGATGGATATAGCTATCTTGGAATAACGTTAATAACATACCCATTAATAACTATTGATTTAGTCTCAAATGGTATACTTAGAGGAGCAGGTGACTCTAAAACACCAATGAAAATATCTATATTTATGAACATATTAAATGTATTATTTTCATGGACATTTATAAATGGGATTACTATAGGTGGGAAAACATACATTAAAAGTATGGGAGTAGTAGGGGCTGCACTTGGAATTGCCACAGCTAGAGTTATAGGTGCTATTATCATAATGATTGTTTTACTTAGAGGCTCTAGAATTATACAACTAAAGAAACTTAGGACTTACAAAATAAATAAACAATTATTACATTCGATATTTGGAGTTGGTATACCTGCTAGTATTGAATCAATTTTATTTAATGGTGGAAAGCTTATAATGCAAGTATTCATTGTAGATATGGGAACAATAAATATGGCTGCAAATACTGTTACTAATTCTATTTGTAATTTTTTTAATATACCAGGAAATGCGTTTGCAATATCAGCGACGGCATTAGTTGGTAGGTATATGGGGAAAAAAGATGAAAAAGAAGCTGGAAAATGTCTTTCATATGTAACAAAGATGTCTATAGTACTTTTATCAATTGTAGGAATACTTTCGCTTTTATTTTCTAGACAACTTGCATCTTTGTACACAAACAATGAAAATATTATAAATATAACAGTAAATATATTAAAGGTTAATGCGGTTGCTATGTTATACTGGCCATTGTCGTTTGTTTTACCAGCAGGACTAAAAGGTGCAGGAGATGCGAAATATACAATGGTAACATCAATAATTGGAATGTGGGTTTTTAGAATAAGTTTGGGATATATTTTAGGTATAACGCTTGGTATGGGATTAATCGGAATTTTTCTTGGGATGTATACAGATTGGCTGGTAAGAGGTGTCTTATATGTACTTAGATTTAAAAGTGGTAAGTGGAAAATGCATTCAGTTATAAAATAGATAAAAAACGGGCCTTTTTTGTTGACAAAAGCATAAAAAAAGGCTAAGATATAGATAATAAATGATAATGATAATCAATTTCAATAAGAAGGAGGGATTTATATGAGTGTATTACTTATAGGTGGAGACAGAATTGAAAGCATAACTCGAAAACTAAAGGAAAATGGGTTTAACGATATAGAGCATGTGAGTGGAAGAAAACATGGAAATAGAAAATTAAAAATCAATCCTAAGACTGATTTGGTACTTGTTTTAGTAGATTTTGTTGAACATAATTTAGTTGAAATAGTAAAAAAAGAATCAAAAAAGATTGGTGTTAGAGTTGAATTTTCAAAGCGTTCGTGGACTTCAATGGAAAGCAGCATACAGGAGTGTGCTAAGGAGAAATTCAATGCTAGAGAAAGCTAATTTGGCAGTAGGTTAAAAAATATGTTTCAAATCAATTAAATGATTTTGGAACATATTTTTTTTGCTAAATTAATAAAAAAATTGAATTAATTTTAATAATAGCTTTACTATATTGGTAAAAAACATTAAACTTAGTTATGAACAACATGTAAATAGTTTAAACTTATTAGGAGTGAGAAAATTTGAATGAAGAAAAAATACTTTCGACAGTTGAAGAAGTTAAGGCTTACAATGATCCATATAGGATGAAGATACTTTATACCTTTTATGAACTAAGGAAACCAGCTACGGTAAAGGAAATTTCTGATATAATGGGAGAAGTTCCAGCAAAAGTTCATTATCATATAAAAAAGATGGAAAAAGCTGAACTTGTAAAATTAGTGTATAGAAAAGAAATAAATGGCATAATAGCTAAATATTATGAACCAATAGCTAGAAGCTACAGAATTCAAAACAAATATCTTGATCAGGCGTCTAAGGATGTTATGGTAAATGAGATTGGAAAAGCAATGACCGAGATATTTGATAATGAAAAAAATAGATTTATTCAAGGTATTATGGAGGAAAAAAACGGCAAGGACAATGGGTATTTACAGAGGGGAAATATTTATCTAAATGAAGACGAAGTTGAAGACTTGTATAAGCTTGTGTATAATTTTTTAGAGAATAAAAAAAATAGTCAAGTTGGAAAAGAAAAATATAGGGCTTTTGTAACACTTGTTAAAGATTTTGAAAAAAAATAATTAAATAATAGCTATAAGCCGTTGGTACATATGCCAACGGTATTTTTTATATATGAAGAATAAAAAAACGCTATTAATTAATCTATTGTGTTTACATAAAGGCAAATTAGAATTATAATTTTAAAATGTACAATAATAAGAGGAGACATCAATAATTGTTTAGGCAATAAAGGTACACAGGAGGTTTGTCAATTTTGGATAATAAGGAAAAGCAAGTTTATGATGTACTGTCATTGACTTCACTAGAAAAATTAGAACCAGTAAGAATAAGGCCAGGAATGTATATAGGTTCTACAGGAAGCAAAGGATTACATCATTGTATATGGGAGATTTTAGACAATGCTATAGATGAAATATCAAATGGATATGGAGATAAAGCAAGTATTATATTAAATGAAGACAAAAGTTTAACAGTTTCCGATAATGGTAGAGGTATACCAACTGGAATACATCCTGTTAAAAAGAAATCTGGTGTTGAGATGGTTTATACAGAGCTACACACAGGTGGAAAATTTGATAATAAAAATTATAAGACTTCAGGAGGACTACATGGAGTTGGAGCAGCTGTCGTTAATGCACTTTCTGAGTGGCTTGAAGTTGAAGTAAAGCAAGACGGAGCAATTTATAAGCAAAGATTTGAATATGCTATGGATAAGTCGCTTAAAAGATATATGCCAGGAACGCCGGTTACAAAACTTATTAAGCTGGATAAAAAAACAAATGAAACGGGAACTAAAGTAACATTTAAACCAGATAAACAAATCTTTAGTTCTACAGATTTTAAATTTGAAATTATAGATGAGAGACTTCAGGAATTATCGTTTCAAAATAAGGGTATAACCCTAGAGTTAATTGACAATAGGAAAGAGGAAAAAGTACAAAAAGTATATCATTCAGAACGAGGACTTTTAGACTTTATAGAATATTTAAATGAAAGTAAAAATCCAATTCACAAGGAACCAATTATTTTTTGTGGTGAGAGAGAAGTAAATGGTATATCAATGGAAGCAGAAGTATGTATGCAGTTTACTGACTCGACTACAGAATATATAGCAAGTTATGTTAACAATATACCAACAACTGAGGCAGGAACTCATGAAACAGGTTTTAAGACGGGAATGACTAGAGCCTTTAAAGAATGGGCTAGAAAGCTTAATTTAATTAAAGAAAAGGATAAAGAATTTGAAGGTGACGATTTAAGAGAAGGTATGACTTCAATAATAAAAATAAAATTATCGAATCCTATTTTTGAAGGACAGACTAAAACAAAACTTGGAAATAATGAATGCCACACAATGATGAATGATTTAGCCTACACAAAATTATGTGAGTGGATTGAAGATAATAAGGAACTTGCAACTACAATTATGAACAATGCAATTGAGGCATGTACAAGAAGAGAAAAAATAAAGAAGATAAATGAAGCTGAAAAGAAAAAGGTAGGTAGAGGTACAGCACCACTTGCAGGCAAGGTTGCGGCCTGCACTATAAAAGATTCTAGTTTTACTGAATTTATAATAGTTGAGGGGGATTCAGCAGGTGGAAGTGCAAAACAGGCAAGGGATAGAAGATTTCAAACAATAATGCCTTCAAAGGGAAAAATAATGAATACTGAAAAACAAAAATTAGAGAATGTTCTTGCTAGTGAAGAGCTTAAAATTTTTACGTTTGCTATAGGAACTGGTGTTCTTGAAAATTATAAAGAAGAGGACTTAAAATATGATAAGATAATAATTATGAGTGATGCTGATGTAGATGGATATCATATTAGAACATTGTGGATGACATATATTTATAGATATATGAGACAACTTATATCAAATGGACATTTATTTATTGCACTTCCTCCTCTTTATAAAGTTTATAAATCTGGCAAAAGTGGAGAGATTGTTAAATATGCATATTCTGATGAAGAGCTTGCTGCTGCAAAAAAACAGGTTGGAAAAGGATGCTTAATACAAAGATATAAGGGACTTGGAGAGATGAATCCAGATCAGCTTTGGGAAACGACTTTAAATCCAACTACGAGAACAATTCAAAAGGTTACAATAGAAGATGCGGCAAAGGCAGAAAAAATGGTATCACTTTTGATGGGAGACGTTGTAGAACCAAGAAAGAAGTACATGTACAAATATGCAGAATTTTAATATAAATTAACAGATACTTGTACATACGTAATATAAAGAGATTGCGAAGTAAAGACTAAAGAATTTTATCGTAGCTAAAGCTAGATAAAAAGATTAAAGAAAGCCTTCGGCTAGATGGAAGAATTGACGGTGCTAAAGCCGTCAAAGGTGAGAGAAGTTACTTACGTAACAGGTAAAGGAAATTTTATATATCTTAGTATTTTAAGATAACTCTACAATATGTTTTAACCGTAGGTTTTGCTTTTAGGCGTAGCCTTTAGTGTCCATATTATTAGTTAATATTCTAATAAATACTCATACGCTAAATAACACGACCTTCGGTCAAAAAAATGAAGGGCAATATACTTTAGATTATCTATTTTAAGTTCAAAGATTTTTCGAAGCATAGCGTAGAAAAATCATCCTTCTTAACACCTTTTGCTGCAAGCAAATTCTCTCGCCATTAACGGCATTACCGTTAATTCTTTTATCTTGCCACTCTGGCAATCTTTCACCTTTTTACTCACGTAGTAGAGGAAAAATCTTTAACTGACTTGCTTCGCAATTTCTAACTATTATGATGTAATGAAAGGAATGGATATATAATGGCCAAAAAAATAGATATACCGAAGGATAATAATATTATAAACATACCTCTTGAGGAGGCCATGCCAGATAACTATTTACCTTATGCAGTAGAAGTGGCAAAAGAAAGAGCACTTCCTGATGTAAGGGATGGGTTAAAACCGGTTCATAGAAGAATTTTATATGGAGCATATATGCTTAAGGCATTTCCAGACAAACCATATTATAAATCAGCTAGAATAGTTGGAGATATACTTGGTAAATATCATCCACATGGAGATTCTTCGGTTTATGAAGCAATGGTAATACTTGCTCAAAATTTTTCTACAAGGTACCCATTAATTGATGGACATGGGAACTGGGGAAGTCAGGATGGTGATGGAGCTGCAGCAATGCGTTATACTGAAGCAAGGCTTACACCAATTGCAATGGAAATGTTAAAGGATATTGATAAAAATGTTGTAGATATGATAGAAAATTATTCTGCATCAGAGCTTGAACCAAAGGTACTTCCAGCAAAATACCCTAATCTTTTAGTAAATGGAGCTTTTGGTATAGCAGTGGGACTTGCAACTAACATACCACCACATAATTTAAATGAAGTTATTGATGGCACGCTTAAATACATAGATAACAATGAAATTACAACGAATGAGTTGATGGAATATATAAAGGGACCAGATCTTCCTACTGGAGGCATATTAATAGGTAAAGAATCCCTTTTGTCGGCTTATGAGAAAGGTGAAGGAAAAGTAACGCTTAGGGCCAAAACAAATATAGAAACGCTTGAAAATGGTAGATACGGTATAGTTATAACCGAATTTCCTTATAGAAGAAATAAGGCTAAGATACTAGAAAATATTTCAGAAATGACTGGAGATAAAAGGCATCAAAGGGCACTTGAAAGTATTACAGACATTAGAGATGAAACTGATAGGACAGGTGTTAGGTCAGTTATAGAATTTAAAAAAGCGGCTACAAGAGATGAAGTAGAGAAAGTACAAAAATATCTTTTTAAAAAGACAGAGCTTCAATGTAATTTAAGCTTTAATATGGTGGCACTTGCAGATGGTAAGCCTTTAACCATGGGATTAAAAACGATAATTGGACACTATGTTAATCATCAGAAAGAGATTATAAGAAGAAGAACTGAAAGGGAACTTGAAATTGCAGAAAAAAGATTTCATATAGTAGAAGGATTTATTAAGGCAATTGATATTATAGATGAAATAATAGCTACAATTAGGGCATCTAAGTCAAAAAAAGATTCCATTGACAACCTTATTAAAAAATATGAATTTACCTCTCTTCAAGCAGAAGCTATAGTAGAACTTATGTTATATAGACTTACAGGACTTGAAATAAAGATATTCCAAAAAGAACATAAGGAGTTAAGTAAAATTATTAAGAAACTTAAGAGTATTCTAGAAAATGAAAATGAACTTTTAAAAGTTATAAAAGATGAATTAAAAAATGTTAAAGAGAAATATGGAGATGAAAGAAGAACTAAAATTGTTTTGGATGAGACGGAAGCAAGGATTGATATAGAGGAGTTAATAGTAGTTGAGGATACAGTAATAACAATGTCAAATGAAGGTTTCATAAAACGCATAGGTCAAAAATCATATTTACGATCTAATACAAATGTAGATGATATTGATTACAGAGAAGGTGACTTTTCAAAATTTGTATTAGACTCAAATACAAAACACACAGTTATGTTTTTTACTGATTTAGGAAATATGTATCAACTTAGAGGAGATGTTATACCTGAATATAAATGGAAGGAAAAGGGTGAAAAGCTTGACACAATAATTAGGGGATTAGATTTAAATAAAGAACGAATTGTAAATGTATTTTCAATAAAAGATATGGATGTTAATAAGGAGTTTATATTTTTTACTGATAAGGGTTATATTAAGAAGACAGCTTTACCTAAATTTGCTTCAAATTATACTAGAATTATGGCATTAAAATTAAAAGAAGGTGAGAAGCTTAATTTAGTAAATCTCATAGAAAAAGATGAAGTTTACAAATTTATAAAGGTTAAAACTCACTTTGATTTAGAGTTTACAGTTAAAATAAAAGAACTAATGTCTGTGGACAGAAACATCATTGGTACAAAACTTTTCAATATTTCAACAAAAGACAGAGCGGTTGAAGCAACTTTCATAAATGAATATGAAAAGGAAGATTTTTTTGTTAGTATAAGTGACAGGGGAATAATAAAAACTGCCAATAAATCTAAACGAAGTAATGGAATTAAAGAATGTAAGGTAAATGCTCAGAGTACAATTTTAGCATTTACGAATTTAGGAAAGGTGCTTAAATTATCAGCGTGTTTGTTAGAAAGCATAAAAGAAAATGGAGTTGAGTTAGATAAGCTTAACGATGATTTTGAGAGTAAAAAGGAAAAAATACTAAATATTATTTCCGTTGATGATTATAATGATTGTGAGGATGTTTACTTCTTTACTAAAAGAGGCTTTGTAAAGAGATCAAGACTTAGCGAATTTAATGGAGACTATACAAGTACTATAACTTATAAGTTTAGAAGTGAAGATGATGAAATAATAAATGTTGATTTTTCAAATAATAAAGTTGACAGTGATGCTATAATTATTACTAAAAAGGCAATGAGTATTAGATTTAAATCAAATACAATAAACTATATGGGCAAGATAGCTTCTGGTGTTACAGGGATAAGTCTAAGTGAAGAAGATGAAGTTATATGTGGATTTTTATATAATGAACAATATGGAGAAATTATATTAAAATCTAAAGAAAAAGAAATTAAAACAATAAAGGTAGAAGAAATCAAAGTCCAAAATAGAGCTGGAAGAGGTAAAAACATAATGCTCGTAGTGCAAGATAATTTTATTAAAGATATTAAGCTTAATAAATTATCTTCAAAAAAATAATAGATTTTATGGAGATGGGTAAAATGTCAAATGTAATATTATTTTTAGAGGATGGATTTGAGGAAATAGAGGCTCTTACAGTTGTAGATGTACTTAGAAGAGCTGATATAAAATGTGATATGTGTGGTATTAATGGAATAAATGTTAAGGGCTCACATGGAATAGAAGTAAAATGTGATAAAGTATTAAAAGACATAGATGCTGATGATTACAATGCAGTTGTATTGCCAGGGGGCATGCCTGGTGCAAAAAACTTAAAAGAAAACGAGAATGTAATTAAAATTGTAAAAAAATACTATAGTGAAGGAAAGATAGTAGCAGCAATTTGTGCAGCTCCAATGGTACTTAATGAAGCGGGAATAATTACTGGAAAAGAGATAACGTCTTATCCAAACATTGAACTTGACAATTGCAATTATGTTGAAAAAGTTGTGGCAGAAGATGGAAATATAATTACAAGCAGAGGACCAGCCACTTCGATTTATTTTGCACTTAAACTTGTAGAAAAACTTAGTAATCTTGAAAAAATAGACGAATTAAAAGACAAAATGATGATTAATTTTTTGGAAAGTAGCGCAAAATAAAGAAAAATAAAGATACAATGATTAAATTATTGACTAGTTTTGTTTAAACACGTTAGAATTTAAATTTGAACAGAATTTGAACATTTTTAAAATTGTAATATGAGTTTACGTAATATATAATCAAGTAATGTTTAGAAAGTAAATTGGTTACTAGAGGTGTACTTATGATTGATAGTGTGAAAAAACTTTTAATAGGAAAAGCTCTTAAAACGGAGCAGTTAAAAGCAGAAAAATTTAATATATTCTGGGGACTTCCAATATTGTCTAGTGATGCAATATCGTCAGTAGCATATGCTGGGCAAGAAATACTTTATGTACTTATACCAGCAGTTGGCTTTATGGCCTTTGCAGATATGATCCATGCAGTTTTAATGATTATATTTTTATTGTTTATACTTGTATTTTCATACAGGCAGGTTATTGATTGTTATCCCAATGGAGGAGGAGCCTATATTGTTGCACAAGACAACTTAGGAGTAACTCCAAGTCTAGTAGCAGCAGCAGCTTTATGTATTGACTATATTTTAACTGTTGCAGTCAGTATTTCAGCAGGTACAGCAGCAATTACTTCGGCATTCCCTAATTTGCTACCATATAATGTGATTATATGTGTCGTACTTATACTGTTAATGACCATAGGAAATTTAAGAGGTATTAGCGAATCGGCTAAAACTTTTGCAATACCGCCTTATATATTCATCGGAATTATAATTATAATGATTGTTGTAGGTTTTGTAAAATACAATATAATGGGAATTCATCCTAAGCCGATTTATAATGTACCAAACTATACAAATGCACTTTCCTTTTTAGTATTTTTAAAGGCATTTGCAGCAGGATGTACTGCACTTACTGGAGTTGAAGCTGTAAGTAACGGAATACCTAGCTTTAAAGAACCATCTCAAAAAAATGCAAAAATTGTATTATTGCTATTAGGCTTTGTTGCACTTGTTTTATTTGGAGGTATGTCATATCTTTCCGCAATATATAAAGCAATGTATAATCCAGATGTAACAGTAATAGCACAGCTTGCTATGCAAATATTTGGTCATGGATCTATTATGTTCTATGCTATTCAAGCTGCTACAGCTATAATATTAATCATGGCTGCAAATACTTCATACAATGGATTTCCATTGTTACTTTCAATTATAGCAAAAGATGGATATGTTCCAAGACAGTTCTCAAAAAGGGGATCAAGACTTGGGTATTCGAATGGAATAATATTTTTATCTTTAGCGGCAATAATACTTCTTGTATATTTTAAAGGCGATAATCATAGTTTGTTACCACTTTATGCAGTTGGCGTATTTGTTTCCTTTACCTTAGCTCAAACAGGTATGGTACTAAAATGGTTTAGACACAAAAAGGGTGCATGGAGACATAAGGCTTTTATTAACGGAGTTGGTGCGATTTTGTCATGCATAACAACTATAGTTCTTGGTGTAACAAAGTTTCAAGAAGGTGCTTGGATTGTATGCATACTAATACCAATACTAGTATATCTAATGTCTAAGGTTAAAGTTCACTACAATGTAGTTGCAGACGAATTAAAGCTTTGTTGTGATCAGAAACCTAAAAAAATCAATCATGAAAAGCAGAAAAATTATATGATTATACCTATAGATTCACTTAATAAATCATTTTTGAAATCATATAATTATGCTAAGAGTTTTACTGAAGACATTATAATATTTCATGTTTCTGTTGATGAAGAAGCTACGGCAAGACTTCTACAAAGATGGGAAGAATATGGGATAGATATTCCTATAGTAGTAAAGAAATCACCGTATAGAAGTTTAGTAGGACCGCTTGTAAAATTTATCGAATCAGAAGAATTTGTTATAATGCCAGGAGATACAATAACAGTTGTAATGCCTCAATTTGTTGTTAAGAAATGGTGGCAAAATATTCTTCACAATCAAACTTCATTATTTATTAAAAGTACTCTTTTAAAGAGAAGAAATATTGCACTTACAACGTTACCTTATATAATTAACGATTAAAAATATAGATAAAAATAAAGACACTGCTAATTTTGTATATAGATTTAGCAGTGTTTTTTTATAAAAATTATAGAAAGTAATTAGACTTTATGATATTATTTTGTATGGTGATTATGATGAAAAAAATTAATATTAAAAATGGAATAAAGCTTATATATGAGAAAAGAAAAAATTATATTACATCATTTTGTATTGGCTTTAATGCTGGTGCACTTATGGAAAATAAAGATGAATTAGGACTTGCCCACGTTGTGGAGCATATGATTTTTAAAGGTACTAATAAAAGAGATGAAATGCAAATAAATATGGCTTTAGATGAGGTGTTTGGCTTCAACAATGCTATGACTAATTTTCCATATTCAATTTATTATGGAACTACATTAAGTGAAGATTTTGAGAAGGGTTTTGAAATTTATTCAGATATAATTTTAAATCCAACATTTCCTATAAAAGGATTTAAGGAAGAAATAGATATAATATGTGAAGAATTAAGAGAATGGAAAGATGACAATTTTCAACTTTGTGAAGATGAGATGCTTAATAATGCTTTTGAAGATAGAAGAATAAAAACTTGCATAATTGGGGAAGAAGTAAATATAAGAGCTTTTACCATGGAAGATATAAAAAGGTTTTATAATAAATTCTATACTCCAAAAAACTGCACTATAAGTGTTGTATCCTCTCTAGACTTTGATGTAGTTCAAAGCATTGTAAACAAATATTTTGAAAATTGGAACACTAAAAATTTTGAAATAAAAAAAGATTTTTATGAAAAGAACAAAGCTGGCAAGTTTGTGAAAAAAAGAGAAGGAATACAAGGTGCTAAAATACAATATTGTTTTCCTATAGATAAATTAGACCATAAAGAAACAACAGCTCTAAAAATATTTAATCTTAAATTTGGAGAAGGTACAAGTAGTATCCTATATGATAAAATAAGAACAGAAAATGGTCTTGCTTATGACGTATATAGTTATATTAAAAATGAAGCAGGAATAAAACTTTTTACAATATGTATGGGTACTGCTAAGGAAAATGTTGACAAGGCAATTGAAATAACAAATAATCTGATTTTTAATATAGATAAAATTAAAGCTACATTTACTGAAAATGAAATAAAAAATGTAGTTAATAGGCTAAAGCTTAAAAGAGAACTAAAAATTGAAAGGTCTATAGAGCTTAGTAAAGAATTAACTACTAGTGAGATTATGTATGGACATCAAGAGGATTTTAATGAACAAGAAATTTTAGAAAAAATAGGATTACAGGAAATATACGGAGTAATAGACAAGGTACTTGTTTCACCAACAATACAAGTTTTAAGTTAGTGAGAGTTTATAGGAGGAATAATATGGATAGTATTATTGAAAGTATTGAGAGGGCAGAGTTTACAAATAGTTTGACAAAGGAAGAAATAATAAACATTTTAAATGATGATGAACATAAAGAAGCCCTATATAAAGCTGCAGATAGAGTAAGAAAAAAATATATGGGAGATGAGGTGCATTTAAGAGGTTTAATTGAATTTTCTAATATATGCAAAAGAAACTGTATGTATTGTGGATTACGTTCAGGGAACAAAAATATTAAGAGATACAGACTTATGCCAGATGAAATAATAGAACTTGCAAGAAAAGGTGCTGGATATGGATATAAAACCTTTGTACTTCAATCAGGTGAAGATGATTTTTATACAGTAGAGAAAATGCAATATATAATAAGTAGTATAAAAAAATTTAATGTAGCTGTAACAGTTAGTATTGGTGAAAAAACCTTTGAGGAGTACAAAGCTTATAGAGAAGTAGGTGCGGATAGATATCTAATAAGAATAGAAACAACAGATAAAAATCTTTATGATGCCATGGACCCAAATATGAGTCATGAGAATAGAAAAAGATGTCTTAGTGATTTAAAAAAGTTAGGATATGAAGTTGGAAGTGGATCTCTTGTTGGTCTTCCAAATCAAACTATTGAGTCTATTGCAGATGACATATTGTTTTTTAAGGAAATAGGTGCGGATATGATTGGAATAGGACCATTTATTCCTAATGGAGATACACCTTTAAAGGATGCTAAAGGTGGAGATTTTCATTTAAGCCTTAAAGTAATGGCACTTACAAGAATTTTATTAAAGGATATTAATATTCCAGCAACCACGGCTATGGAAACATTAGATAAGAATGGACGAATAATTGCACTTCAAGCTGGTGCAAATGTAGTTATGCCAAATGTTACTGAGGGTGAGTATAGAAAATTATACGCTCTTTATCCAGGAAAAATTTGTGTTAGTGATACTCCTGCTCACTGCAGGGGTTGCATTACTGGTAAAATAACAGGTATAGGAAGATTTGTATCAAAAAATAAAGGGTATAGAGACAAAGATAAAAATGTATTATAATGGAAATATCCATTCTGAGGAGAATATATTTTGAAAAAATGGTTTATAAGAAATAGAAAAACAGATTACAGAGAAATAGCTAAAGAATTTGGTATTAGCGAAATTGTAAGTAAACTACTTGTAAATAGAGATATAATAGATAAAGATTCCATAAAGAGTTTTATAAATCCTTCTTATGAAAATTTTCATAATCCTCGTGAGATGAAGGACCTAGTAAAAGGTGTAAGGATTATGAAACAAAAAATAGAAGAAGGGAAAAAAATCATGGTGGTTGGAGACTATGATGTTGATGGAGTAATTAGTTTATTTGAGTTGTACACAGCACTGAAAAGATGTTCAGCAGATGTAGTTTATGAAATACCAGATAGAATAAAAGATGGTTACGGAATAAATGAAAGCATTATTGATAAAGCTTATGATATTGGCGTGGATACAATAATAACATGTGATAATGGAATAGCCGCTATTGATACTATTAAACATGGTAAGCAGCTTGGTATGACAATTATAGTTACAGATCATCATGATATACCATTTGTAGAAACAGAAGGTGGAACAAGAAAGAATATAAGTTCTGAAGCTGATGCAATAATTAATCCAAAGCAAGAGGACTGCAAATATAAATTTAAATTACTATGTGGTGCTGGTGTAGCATTTAAATTTATAGAAGTTTTATATGAAGAAATGGGTATAGATAAAAGTGAAGCTTATAAATTCATTGAATATACTGCTATTGCAACAGTATGTGATGTTGTGGATTTAACCTCTGAAAATAGGATATTTGTAAAAAACGGCTTGGAGCTTCTAAATGAAACTTCTAATCTTGGGTTAACTGAATTAATTAAGGTAACTGGTATTGAAAATAAAGAGATATCAGTTTATCACTTGGGGTTTGTTATTGGACCAAGCCTAAATGCTGCAGGGAGGTTAGATAGTGCTAAAAAAGGAGTGGCACTACTACTTTCAGATAACCAAGAAGAGGCAGCTACACTGGCTAAAGAATTACATGAATTAAATGTACAGAGAAAAGATATAACACAGCAAGGCGTTGAACGTGCAATAGAATATATTGAAAACAATAAAATGATGAGAGATAAAGTATTAGTAGTATATACTCCTGAAACTCATGAAAGCATAGCAGGAATAGTAGCGGGTCGTATAAGAGAAAAATATAATTTGCCTACAATAGTTCTGACCAAAGCTAAAGATGGAGTTAAAGGTTCTGCAAGATCCATTGAAGGCTATAACATGTTTGAGGAACTTAACAAATGCAAAGAACTTTTAGGACGCTTTGGAGGACATCCAATGGCAGCTGGTTTATCTTTAGAGGAAGAAAATATATTAGAACTAAGAAAAAAACTAAATAATCAAACAACATTAACAGATGAAGATATAATTCCAAAGTTATATCTAGATATGCAGCTTCCTTTAGAAAAAATAAATTATGATTTGATTAATGATTTAAACACATTAGAACCTTTTGGAAAAGGAAACTCAAAGCCATTATTTGGTGAAAAGGGTGTTACAGTAGTAAGGGGAACAATCCTAGGCAAAAATAAAAATGTGCTTAAACTTAAAATGATAATGAGAAATGGAATATATATTGACGGCATTTATTTTGGAGATATTGAGGAGTTTGAGAATGTTATCACAGATAAGTATGGCATTGATGAACTTAATAGATTATACAATGGCAATTGTAGGTTGAAGCTTGATATGGTATTTTATCCTAGTATTAATGAGTTTAACGGAAGAGTTAGTATACAGATAGTTGTGGAGAATTTTAGGTAGTACAAGCTAATTATACAAAAATTAATTAATGTCAAAAAAACATACAGTTCTTAAAAGGTGTATGTTTTTTTGACATTTCAATAAATATGCTTATGTTAAAACTGCCATGTTTGATTTATATTAACATTAAAGGCGGTAAACATTTACGTGAAAAAATAGTAGGTGTTTTGCTATGCTTTTAATAAATTGGATATTGGAGGAATTAACATGAGATTTAATTTTGATCAAACTATTGATGTTGAAAACACACATGCTTATTTGGTTGGTGCTGGACTTGCGTCACTATCTGCAGCAGTATTTTTAATTAGAGATGGACATGTACCAGGAAAAAATATTCATATATATGAAGAATTAAATGTTACAGGTGGCAGCATGGATGGCTGCGGCGATGCTGAGCATGGTTATATGATACGTGGTGGAAGAATGTTTGATGAAGAGGCTTACAAATGCACGTTTGGAGTGATGGAAAGTATTCCTTCATTAACTGATCCTAAAATTTCAATACTTGATGAATTTCATGCTTTTAATAAAAAGATACACACACATGCTAAGGCTAGATTAATAGGTAATAATGCAAAAATACTTCCAGCATCACCTTTGGGACTTAATAGTGAAGATAGATTGGCACTTGCAAACATATTTATTTGCACTGAAGATTCGCTAGGTACAAAAACTATTAAAGATTGTTTCAAAGAGCACTTTTTTACAACTAATTTTTGGTATGAATGGCAAACACTTTTTGCTTTTGAGCCTTGGCACAGTGCTGTAGAATTAAAGAGATATGTTCATAGATTTATTCAAGAATTACCTAAATTATATGATTTATCAGGAATACGTCGTACACCATACAATCAATATGATTCAATGTTATTACCCATGACAAAATGGCTTAAGTCACAAGGAGTGCAGATTGAATTAGGCTGTAGAGTAACCGATGTAGAATTCAAACCATCAAAAACTGAAATTACAGTTACAGCATTTAAATGTGTTAAGGACGGAAAAGAAACTACAGTAGAAATTGGTGAGGGAGATTTTGCCTTTGTTACTATAGGTTCTTTAACAGCTGGTACAAGTGTTGGTGATATGCATACACCAGCCAAGGTTAATGATAAAACTGTAGGTGGAGATTGGGATCTTTGGGAGAAGATGGCCAAAGACCGTCCTGAATTAGGCAATCCACATGTTTTTGATGATCGTGTAGAAGAGTCTATGTGGCAATCTATTACAGTTACACTTAAGGATCCAACTATGTTTAAAAAGATAATAGAATTTACAGGAAATGAGCCGGGAACAGGTGCACATATGACATTTAAAGATTCTTCTTGGTTATTTTCACTAGTTCTTCATAATCAACCACATTTTTTAAATCAACCTGATAACATACAAGTTTTCTGGGGATATGCTTTATATCCATACAAAAAAGGTGATTTTGTAAAAAAACCAATGGTAGATTGTACTGGTGAGGAAATATTAACTGAGATATTATATCACTTAAACTTCAAAGATGATATGAAGAAAATTCTTGAGACATCTATTTGTAAACCATGTATACTACCTTTTACAACAGCTCAATTTTTAACTAGAGCAAAGGGTGATAGACCACAAGTTATTCCAGAAGGCTCAACTAATTTAGCATTAATGGGACAGTTCGTTGAAATACCAGACGATACAGTATTTACTATGGATTATTCCGTAAGAGCTGCACAAATGGCTGTTTATAAATTCTTAAATTTAAATAAAGAACTTACACCAATTTATAAAGGACAGTATGATATTCGTGTACTAATTAATGCGGCAATTGAAATGATGAAAGATGATAATCTACGTGAATCACTAGTTTCAATAAAAAATCTGCTTAAATAATAAAAAAAGGATTCGATTTTTTCGAATCCTTTCTACTTGTAAACTGTAGTACTTGAATATCTAGTTATTTTTTTTCATGTGCCTTAAAGCACCAAGCATGCTTCCATCAATGATTTCTTTAAGCTTATATACTATCACCTCAGGAGCAAGTTTCATTCCATTTTTTATCCACTGGACGGTAATGCCAACAAAGGCGTGAGTATAAAAATCTGTTATAAATTTCTTGTCAACTTCTGCAACATTCATATCTTTTGATAAATCGTTTACTACCCCTATAATAAGTTCAAAAGTAATGTTAAAAAAACATACATCAAATGCGTTTTGTCCAGGCGTATTTAAGGCATTAATATAGAAGGCTCTATTGCTTGACAGATATAATAAAGTTTTATGCATTCCAGTACTCCAATTGTCATAATTTTTATAACTACCTATATTTTCCATAACCTCGGTGCAATAAATCCAATTCACTAAATCAAATTTATCTTTAAAATGATAATAAAAAGTTTGTCTGTTAAGCCCGCAGTTGTCCACAATTTCTTGTATGGATATCTTACTTAAAGGTATTGTTTTCATCAATTCTTTTATTGACATGGCAAGTGCTTTATTTGTTATTTGAGATTCTGACATGATAATCACCTACAATTATATACTTTTTTCATGGTGCTAAGCTTGCTAGCAAAATATATATTAAATATTCTATTTACTAATTATAACAAAAAATAAAGTTTGTCACAATAATTCTATAAAAAATGTTGTTAATAATAAAAATTAAATTAACAATTGTTTAATTTGTTTTTTATTATAAATGTTCTATTGTATAAATATATTTATGTAATTATAATTATGTATGGATAGTAATTCAGGAGGTGCTTTTTTTGAAAAGACGTAAAATTATCATGACTGGTGGAGGATCAGCTGGGCATGTAACCCCAAACCTTGCATTAGTACCAAAACTTTTGGAACTAGGATATGAAGTTCAATATATTGGGACTAAGGATGGTATAGAGAGTAGCATAATTAAAGAAGCAAGAATAAAGTATCATATAATATCAAGTGGAAAACTAAGAAGATATTTTGATATAAAAAATTTCACCGATCCATTTAGAGTTATAAAGGGAGTATTTGATGCCATTAGCATTATGAGGAGAGAAAAACCAAATGTTGTTTTTTCAAAAGGTGGCTTTGTAAGTGTTCCAGTAGTAATAGCCGCACACTTTTGTAGAATTCCAGCTATTGCACATGAATCAGATATGACACCTGGACTTGCAAATAGACTTGCTGTACCATACTGCACAAAAGTTTGCGTGACATTTCCAGAATCTATAAATAATATAAAAGGAAATAAAGCTGTACTTACAGGAACTCCAATTAGAAAGGAACTGTTAAAAGGAAACAAAGATATTGGACTAGAAATATGTGGCTTTAGAAATCTATCAAAACCTGTATTGTTTGTAATTGGAGGAAGTCTTGGGGCAAGAGTAATAAATGAAACACTTAGAAGTTGCTTAGATGAAATTTTATCTAATTATAATATAATTCATATTTGTGGAAAAGGAAATATAGACAAAAACTTAGATAAAAAAAATGGATATGTACAATTTGAATATGTTTCAGAAGAACTTCCACACCTTATGAATGCTGCAGATCTAGTCATTTCAAGGGCTGGAGCTAATTCTATATTTGAACTTTTAGCACTTAGAAAACCAAATATTTTGATTCCTCTTTCAAAAAAATCTAGTAGAGGGGATCAAATATTAAATGCTCAGTCCTTTAAGAAAAATGGATACAGTTTAGTTATTGAAGAAGAACAATTAAATCCTAAATCATTAATTAAAAGTATTGATGAATTAAGTGAAAATAGAAAAAAATATATTAAGGCAATGAGCGAAAGTCCAGTAAAAAATGGAGTTGATAATATAATTGAAGTAATAGAAAAATACGGTAAAAGTTTGTAATTATGTTTTTACTTAATACAAAGAA
The DNA here is from genome assembly GCF_900176305.1 of Clostridium acidisoli DSM 12555. Taxonomy (GTDB): domain Bacteria; phylum Bacillota; class Clostridia; order Clostridiales; family Clostridiaceae; genus Clostridium_I; species Clostridium_I acidisoli. The sequence goes on along the minus strand of NZ_FWXH01000002.1, from coordinate 454,889 downwards.
ATTGCAAAGCAAGGGCTAAAGTTTTTTACGCTACTACGTGAGTAAAAAGGTGAAAGATTGCCAGAGCGACAAGATTAAAGCATTAACGGCAATGCCGTTAATGGTGAGAGAATTTGCTTTCAGCAAAAGGGTTAGGATGATTTTTCTCCGCTGTGCTTTGAAAAATCTTTGAACTTAAATATATAATCTAAAGTATTTTGGCATTCATTTTTTTCACCGATGGTCTTTAGTGTTCGTTCATAAGTATTTGTTACAATATTAACCATAAAATGAACACCGAAGGCTTTCTTTAATCTTTTTATCTAGCTTTAGCTATGATAAAATTCTTTAGTCTTTGCTTTGCAATTTATAACTTTTATGTATTTTTCCATTGTATAGGCATTTAAGAAAATTGATATTATATTTGATATAAATAGGGATATACTATAATTAGATATATATAAACAACATTGCACTGGAGGGGATTGTAGATGGAAATCGAATTTTATGGCGCGGCTGGATGCGTTACTGGTTCTTGTCATATTTTGCATGTTAACGGGAAAAAGGTTTTATTAGATTGTGGTTTATATCAAGGAAAAGATGAAAAAGAAATTGGAAATGATGGATTTAACTTTAATCCAAAAGAAATCGATTACGTAATACTTTCTCATGCACATATAGATCATAGTGGAAGAATACCATTGTTATACAAAAAAGGTTTTAAGGGGAAAATTATTTGCACAGAAGCAACTAGAGACTTGTGTAGTGTTATGCTTTTAGATAGTGGACATATACAGGAAATGGAAGTTGAATGGAAAAATAGAAAGAGGAAAAGGCAGGGAGCGAGGCCGCTAGAACCTTTATATACATCAGCTATAGCATCATTATCTATGTATCTTTTTGAGGCTATATCATATGATAAAATTACAGAGATATTTGATGGATTTAAAGTTAGGTTTAAAGATGCAGGGCATCTTTTAGGATCGGCTTTTGTGGAGTTATTCATAAAAGAAGATGATAGAGATGAAATAAAAGTAGTTTATACAGGTGATGTTGGAAATAAAAATATTCCAATTATAAGAGATCCAAGCAAAATAGATTATGCAGATTATTTAATTATGGAAACAACATATGGAGATAGAATTCATGATACTATGAACGATCAAATTAATCAATTAGCTAATATAATAAAAGAAACTTTTGCAAGGGGAGGTAATGTTATCATTCCATCTTTTGCAGTTGGGAGAGCTCAAGAAATATTATATGAACTTGATAAGTATATTGAAAATAATGAATTTTATGATTTAAAAGTTTTTTTAGATAGTCCACTAGGAGCAGAGTCAACAAAAATATTTGAAAGACACATAAATTGTTTTGACGATGAAACAAGAAATAAATTTGAAAATGGGAACAATCCTTTAGATTTTAAAGGACTTGTTTTTACAAACTCATTGGAGGATTCATTACAGATAAACAAAATAGCTACAGGTGCTGTAGTTATCTCGGCAAGTGGAATGTGTGATGCCGGAAGAATAAAACATCATTTAAAACATAATCTTTGGAGAAATGAATGTTCAATTGTTTTCGTAGGGTATCAGGCGGAAGGTACACTGGGAAGTGCCATATTAAATGGGGCTAGGAAAGTTAAATTATTTGGTGAAGAAATAGCTGTAAATGCTCATATATATAGTCTTCAAGGCTTGTCCGGACATGCAGATAGAAATGGATTATTTCAATGGGTAAAAGCTTTTTCAAGAAAACCTAACAAAATATTTTTAGTACATGGTGAGAGTAAAGCCGAGGAAAGCTTTAAAAAACTTTTAGATGACAATGGATATGACAGCAAAATAGTTAAAATAGGGGAAATAGCAAACATAAATGATGGAACATATATGAAAAGAGAGAGTAGAAATGTTAACCTAAAGAATCAATTACTAAAATATTTAGATTCACTTGATGATATTGATGAAGTTAGCAGAGAATCAATTATTTTAAAAATTAAAGATATAATTAAAAATAGTTGAATAAAAAAATGTGTTATCAAAAATTTAGAATTACAAGAAATAGCTATTATATTTAAATTTAAATCTTGAAAAAGGCAAATTGTAGTATTATAATTAAATTGTTAAAATATTATCAATTAATATTTTAAATAATGATATAAAAGGAAGTGGGTAAGTATGAAGAAAATAGGTGTAATATATTGGAGTAACATGGGAAATGTTGAAGTATTAGCTGATCACATCTCAACCGGAGCAAAAAGTCTTGGCGCAGATGTAGAAGTAAAATTAGTTAGTGAAATCAAACCTAATGAGATTACAAAATATGACGCAGTTGCTCTTGGAAGTCCATCAATGGATAATAATAAAATAGAGCAACAAGAGATGGAACCTTTTATAAATGAAATAAGATTACTTGCGCCAAATAATATGCCAATAGTTTTATTTGGATCATACGGATGGGACGATGGTAAGTTCATGGTAGATTGGGTTCAAAGAATGAAAGATGAAAAATTTGATGTTAAGGGAAGTATCGCAGTAAAAGAAGCTCCAACAGCTAAACAACTTGAAAAGGCTGAAGAATTAGGCAAATTATTAGCTGAGTAATGTTTTAAATATAAAATTGAAGGAAAAGCTCATAAAAACAAGCATTAAATAGATATTGCTTAATAAAATGCTTTAAGCTTTATTATCAGATTTTGCAAAATTAACTCAAAAAAGAGTATATTAAGTGTTGGAAGTTTCTAAAATTTATTTTGAAAAAACTTTCACATTATAATATATATAAAAGTAGCTAAAAGTTAAAATTCTGGAGATGTTTATAACATCATTAAAGAATTGCTTCGAGGGAGGAAATTTAATATGTCAAGAGTTAAACAATCAATGGATGGTAACACAGCTGCTGCACATGTAGCATATGCTTACACTGATGTAGCTGGTATTTATCCAATTACACCATCAAGCCCAATGGCTGACAGTGTTGATATGTGGTCTGCTGCAGGTCAGGAAAATATTTTCGGTAATCAGGTTAAAGTTGTAGAGATGCAGTCTGAAGCAGGTGCTGCAGGAACTGTTCACGGTTCTCTTGCTGCAGGTGCACTTACTACTACATTTACAGCTTCACAAGGTCTTCTTTTAATGATACCAAATATGTACAAGATTGCTGGTGAAATGCTTCCTTGCGTATTTGATGTATCTGCACGTACAGTTGCATCACATTCACTTAACATTTTTGGTGACCATAGTGACGTATATGCTTGTCGTCAAACAGGTTTCGCAATGCTTGCTGAGACAAATCCTCAAGAAATCATGGACTTAAGTCCTGTTGCACATCTTGCTGCACTTGAAGGAAGAGTTCCTTTCATCAATTTCTTTGATGGATTCCGTACATCACATGAAATTCAAAAAATTGAAAAATGGGATTATTCAGATCTTAAAGAAATGTGCAATATGGATGCTGTTAAAGCTTTCCGTGAGCATGCATTAAATCCAGAACACCCAGCTATGCGTGGTTCTCATGAAAATGGAGATGTTTTCTTCCAACATCGTGAAGCATCTAACACAGCTTACAATGCATTACCAGCTGTAGTTGAAAAATACATGGCTAAAGTAAATGAAAAACTTGGTACAAACTATGACTTATTCAATTATTATGGAGCTCCAGATGCTGACCGTGTCATCATCGCAATGGGATCTATTTGTGATGTAGCTGAGGAAGTTATTGATTACTTAACAGCTGCAGGAGAAAAAGTTGGACTAGTTAAAGTTCGTTTATATCGTCCATGGGTATCTAATGGTCTTCTTAAAGTTATTCCTAAAACTGCTAAGAAAATCGCTGTTCTTGACCGTACAAAAGAGCCAGGAGCATTAGCTGATCCATTATACCTTGATGTTGCTACAACTCTTCGTGAAGCAGGACTTCATGATATTACATTAACAGCAGGACGTTATGGACTTGGTTCTAAAGATACTCCACCTTCATCAGTATTTGCTATATATACTGAACTTTTAAAAGATGCTCCTAAGTCTCGTTTTACAATTGGTATTGTAGATGATGTTACTAACTTAAGTTTACCAGAAGTTAAACCAGCTCCTATTACATCTGCACCTGGTACAGTAGAATGTAAATTTTGGGGTCTTGGTGGTGATGGTACTGTAGGTGCTAACAAGAATTCTACAAAGATTCTTGGTGATCACACAGATAAATTTATTCAAGCATATTTCCAATATGATTCTAAGAAGACTGGTGGTATAACAATATCTCATCTTCGTTTTGGAGACAAGCAAATTAAGAGCCCATATTATATAAATCAGGCTGATTTTGTTGCATGTCATAATCCTTCTTATGTAGTTAAAGGATTCAAGATGGTTCAGGATGTTAAGCCAGGCGGAATATTCATGATTAACTGTCAATGGTCAGATGAAGAACTTGATTCTAAATTAAATGCTGCTGCAAAGAAATATATTGCAGATAACAACATTCAATTATATACAATCAATGCTATTGATAAAGCAATTGAAATTGGTATGGGTAAACGTACTAACACAATTCTTCAATCTGCATTCTTCAAATTAGCAAATGTTATGCCAATTGATGATGCTGTTGGATTCATGAAAGCTGCTGCTAAGAAATCTTACGGCAAAAAAGGCGATGCAGTTGTAGAAATGAACTACAAAGCTATTGATGCTGGTGTAGATGCAGTTCATAAAGTTGAAGTTCCAGCTTCTTGGAAGAATCCAAAAGCAGATGCTCCAGCTCCAAAACTTACAGGTCGTCCAGAAACAGTTAAGATGGTTAACGATCTTATGAATCCTATCGGACTTATGGATGGTGACAATCTTCCTGTATCTGCATTCTCAGAGAATCCAGATGGACAATATGAATTAGGTGCTGCAGCATATGAAAAACGTGGTACTGCTGTATTAGTTCCAGAATGGGATCCACAAAAATGTATTCAATGTAATAATTGTGCGTTTGTATGTTCGCATGCTACAATACGTCCATTTATGCTTAGCGAAGACGAAGTAAAAGCAGCTCCTTCAAATATCAAGCTTGCTGATACTAAGCCAAAAGCTGGAGATTACAAATTTACAATGAGCGTAACTCCACTTGATTGTATGGGTTGTGGAGAATGTATTACAGTATGCCCTACAAAAGCTATTTCAATGGTACCTCAAGAAACTCAATTACATGAACAACCAGTATTTGATTACTTAGTTGCAAATGTTGGTAAGAAACCTGGAGTGCCTGCTGATACTACTGTTAAGGGTTCTCAGTTCAATCAACCACTTCTTGAGTTCTCAGGAAGCTGTGCAGGTTGTGCAGAAACATCTTATGCTCGTATACTTACACAATTATTTGGTGAACACATGTATATTTCAAATGCTACAGGTTGTTCTTCAATCTGGGGTGGTCCAGCTGCAACTTCTCCATATACAGTAAACAAAGATTCAAATAAAGGTCCAGCATGGGCTAACTCATTATTTGAAGATAATGCAGAACATGGATTTGGTATGTATCTTGGACAGAAGACTCTTCGTGACCAAGTTATAGCTAAGGTTGAGAAGGTTGCTTCTTCTGACAAAGCATCTAATGAACTTAAAGCTGCTGTTAGCAAATTTATAGAAACAAAAGAAATCACAAAAGAAAACAGTTCTACTGTTGATGTATTAGTAGCTGAACTTGAAAAATCTGCTGCTGCAGGTTGTGATCTTTCTAAAGAAATTCTTGAGAAGAAACAGTACCTTGCTAAGAAGTCAGTATGGATTCTTGGTGGAGATGGATGGGCATATGACATCGGATTCGGTGGACTTGACCATGTACTAGCTTCTGGAGAAAACGTAAATGTTATGGTATTTGATACAGAAATGTACTCTAATACAGGTGGTCAAGCTTCTAAAGCTTCTAACATCGGTGAAGTTTGTCAATTCGCTGCTGCTGGTAAAGAAGTTGGAAAGAAGAGTCTTGCTGAAATAGCTATGAGCTATGGTTACGTATATGTAGCACAAATCGCTCTTGGTGCTAATCAAGCTCAAACTCTTAAAGCTATTGCTGAAGCAGAAGCTTATAATGGACCATCATTAATCATAGGATATGCACCTTGTGAACTTCACGGAGTTAAAGGTGGAATGAACCACTGTCAAGATGAAATGAAAGCAGCTGTAAAAGCTGGATATTGGAATCTATTCTCATTCAACCCAGAACTTAAGGCTGAAGGAAAGAATCCATTTACACTTACATCTAAACCAGGTGATGGATCATATCAAGCATTCTTGAATAATGAAACACGTTATAGTCGTTTAAAACGTTCATTCCCAGATCGTGCTGAAAAATTATTCAGTGAAAACGAGAAAGCTGCAATAGAACGTTATGAACACTTATTAAAGTTAGTAGAACTTTATAAATAATAGTTGCAAAAAAGAGGAGTCACTTTATGTGGCTCTTCTTTTTTTATTTTTTCAAAACTAAAGAAAATAATTATTTACAAAATGGTTAAACTATTTAAAGTGATAATTTTTTTATAGCTAGCGCTTATAGTTAATTAAAATATGAGAAAGAAGGGGTTTACGTGAAGAAAACTAAAACAATGGATGGAAACACTGCAGCAGCTCATATATCTTATGCTTTTACTGATGTTACAGCAATCTATCCCATAACACCATCTTCACCAATGGCAGAACATGTTGATGAATGGGCAGTACAAGGAAGAAAAAATTTATTCGGTCAAACAGTTAAGGTAATGGAAATGCAATCAGAAGCAGGTGCCGCTGGTGCGGTTCATGGTTCACTTCAAGCAGGAGCTCTTACAACTACATATACAGCTTCTCAAGGATTACTTCTTATGATACCAAATATGTATAAAATGGCTGGAGAACTTTTACCCGCAGTTTTACATGTAAGTGCTAGGGCGCTAGCTACAAATGCATTAAACATATTTGGAGATCACCAAGATGTAATGGCTGCAAGACAAACAGGATTTGCCCTTCTCGCAGAAGGCAGTGTTCAAGAAGTTATGGATTTATCTGCTATTGCACATTTAGCTGCAATAAAAGGCAAAGTACCATTTGTAAACTTCTTTGATGGTTTTAGAACTTCCCATGAAATTCAAAAAGTTGAAGTTATGGATTATGAAGATTTAAGACCTTTATTAGATATGAACGCTGTTAAAGCATTTAGAAAAAATGCTTTAAATCCAGAACACCCAGTAACTAGGGGTACTGCAGAAAATCCTGATGTATACTTCCAAGGAAGAGAAGCGTCAAACAAATATTACAATGCACTTCCAGAAATAGTTGAAAACTACATGGGCGAAATAAGTAAAATAACTGGGAGAGAATATCATTTATTTAACTACTATGGAGCTGAGGATGCTGAAAGAATCATAATAGCTATGGGTTCAATCTGTGATGCAACTGAAGAAACAATAGATTATTTAAATGCTAAGGGGGAAAAAGTAGGTTTACTTAAAGTACATCTGTATAGACCTTTCTCAGTAAATCATTTCTTAAAATATATACCTAAAACTGTAAAGAAAATTGCTGTTCTTGATAGAACAAAAGAACCAGGAAGTAACGGAGAACCACTTTATCAAGATGTTGTAACTTCATTCTACAGCAGTGATATGAAGCCACTTATAGTAGGTGGAAGATATGGTTTAGGATCAAAAGATACATTGCCAAGTGATATCGTAGCTGTTTATGATAACTTAAATGAAAAATCTCCTAAAAGTGGATTTACATTATCAATCGATGATGATGTTACCTTCACTTCATTAAAAAGAGGAGAAGAAATTGATACCACTCCAGTTGGGACTACAGCTTGTAAGTTCTGGGGATTAGGATCAGATGGTACTGTTGGTGCTAATAAGAGTGCTATTAAAATAATCGGAGACCATACAGATATGTACGCTCAAGGTTATTTTGCATATGATTCTAAAAAATCTGGTGGTATAACAATGTCTCATTTAAGATTCGGTAAATCACCAATCAAGTCACCTTATTTAATAAACAAAGCGGACTTTATAGCATGTCATAACCAATCTTATGTTTATAAATATGATCTTCTTGCAGGATTAAAGGATAATGGAAGTTTCCTTCTTAACTGCATATGGGATAGAGCTGCAGTTGAAGAACATTTACCAGCTTCAATGAAGAGATTTATTGCTAGCCATAATATTAACTTCTATACATTAGATGCTGTTAAGATAGCACAAGGTATAGGTCTTGGTGGAAGAATCAATATGATTATGCAATCAGCTTTCTTCAAAATTGCAAACATTATACCAGTAGAAGATGCGGTTAAATACCTAAAAGAAGCTGTTGTAACTTCATATGGCAAAAAAGGTGAAAGAGTTGTTAAAATGAACCATGATGCTATAGATTTAGGGGTTAATGCTATAGTTAAAATAGATGTTCCAGCGAGCTGGAAAGATGCCAAAGATGAAGCAGCAGCATCAAAGAATAATCCTAAATTCATTACTGAAATGCTTGAACCAATGAATAGGCAAGAAGGAGATAAACTTCCTGTAAGTATATTTGATGGTATGGAAGATGGTACTTATCCAAATGGTACTGCTGCTTATGAAAAGAGAGGAATTGCTATCAATATTCCTGAATGGATTGTAGATAAGTGCATCCAATGTAATCAATGTTCATTTGTATGCCCACATGCTGTTATAAGACCGTTTCTATTAACAGAGGAAGAGGTTAATAATGCTCCAGAAGGTTTCACAAGCAAACCGGCTATGGGACTTAAAACTTCTGGAAAAATGAACTTTGCAATAAAGATTTCTCCACTAGATTGTACTGGATGCGGGAACTGTGCTCAGATTTGTCCAGCACCAGAAAAGGCTCTTGTTATGAAACCTGCTGAAACTCAATACAAAGAACAAACTAACTTTGAATATGCATTAAAGCTTTCACACAAAGAAAACCCAATGAACAAGACAACAGTAAAGGGTAGCCAATTTGAGAAACCTCTACTAGAATTCAGTGGTGCTTGTGCAGGTTGTGGAGAATCTCCATATGCTAAAGTTATAACTCAATTATTCGGGGACAGAATGATGATTGCTAATGCTACAGGTTGCACTTCAATCTGGGGTGGTAGCGCACCAGCAACTCCTTATACTACTAATCACAAAGGTCATGGACCAGCTTGGGCTAACTCATTATTTGAAGACAACGCTGAATTTGGAATGGGTATGTATTTAGGTGTTAAACAAATTAGAGAAAGACTTGCAGGTGCCGCTGCTAAATTAGTAGAGTCAAATGTAAGTTCACAGTTAAAAGCTGCTGCTAAAGAATGGTTAGACAATATAGATATAGCTGATGGTTCAAGGACTGCTGCTAATAAACTTATACCATTACTTGAAGCAGAAAAGAACAATGAATTTGTAGCTGAATTATTAGAAGGAAAAGAATATTTAGTTAAGAGATCTCAATGGATTTTCGGTGGAGATGGTTGGGCTTACGATATAGGTTACGGTGGTGTAGACCATGTGCTAGCATCAGGTGAAGATATAAATATATTTGTATTTGATACAGAAGTTTATTCGAATACTGGAGGCCAATCCTCAAAATCAACTCCAACAGCTGCAATAGCACAATTTGCTGCTAGTGGTAAAAGGACTAAGAAAAAAGATCTTGGCATGATGGCTATGTCTTATGGATATGTGTATGTTGCACAAATATCTATGGGTGCTGATAAAAATCAGACCATTAAAGCTATAGCTGAAGCAGAAAGTTATCCAGGTCCATCATTAATAATAGCCTATTCTCCATGCATAAACCACGGATTAAAAGCCGGCATGGGTTGTAGTCAACTTGAATCTAAGAAAGCCGTTGACTGTGGATATTGGGGGCTTTATAGATTTAACCCAGCGCTTAAACAAGAAGGAAAGAATCCATTTAGTTTAGATTCAAAAGACCCAACTGGTAACTTTAAAGAATTCTTATTAGGAGAAGTAAGATATGCTTCACTTAAGAAAGCATTCCCAGATCAAGCAGATGAATTATATGCTAAAACTGAAAGAGATGCTAAGGAGAGATTAGCAGGATACAAAGCTTTAGCTGGTAAATAGAAAATAAAAATAGAGGAGTTTTACTTCTCTATTTTTTTGTAATATAGAGAAAGTGCGAAGTACCTGGTTAAAGATTTTTACTCTGCTACGTGAGTAGAAAGATGAAAGATTGCCGAAGGCTTTCTTTAATCTTTTTATCTAGCTTTAGCTATGCTAGAATTCTTTAGTCTTTGTTTCGCAATCTCTAACTGTTACGAAAAAAAACCTTACTTTACAAAATAAAAATAAAAAAAACAAAAAAAAGCTTTTATTATTTGGAGTTTAAGGGTAGAATTATAACATAACACAAATATGGAGGTGTAAATTTATATGAGCGAAAAAGAAAATACAGTAAGCTGTGGTTGTGGTTGTGGAGAAGAACATACTCACGAACATAATCATGAAGAATGTGGCTGCGGAGAAGAACATGGACATAGCCATGGCGAATGCGATTGTGGTTGTGGAGAACATGATCATGAAGCACTTGTAGTTGAATTAGAAGATGAACATGGCAACGTAGTTCCATGTGAAGTTATAGACGGCTTTTCTTATAATGATGCAGAATTTGCATTGGTACAAAACCCACAAGATGGTTCAGTGTTTTTATTTAAAGTAGTTGGTGAAGGCGATGAGGGAGAACTCGTTGTTCCTGAAGATGAGGAATTTAAAGCGGCAACTGCTTACTATGAATCAACATTAGAAAAATAATAATATTATTAAGGAGTCGCCAAAGTTTACTAGGCGGCTCTTTAATTTTATAGTAATTGTAGTAATCTTGGAAATAATAATAATACATAATATAAAGAGGAGAAAAGATACTATGGAGAAATTAGCAATATTTGATGTTGATTATACAATAACAAAGAGAGAAACATTATTTGAATTTTTTATGTTTCTCATAAGTAAAAAGCCAAAATTAATACTGCATATTCCTAAAAGCTTTGGAGCTTCATTATTATATGCTATAAGGCTTATGACCGCAGCAGATGCTAAAAGGTACTTTATGTCATTTGTTAGAAATATACATGAGAATGAGTTAAAAGAGCTTGTGAAGGAATTTTATGATAAGAGGTTAAGTAAAATATTTTATGTGGATGCCATAGATACTATGAAAAAACTTAAAGGTGAAGGATGCAAGATATATTTAATTTCAGCTTCTGCCGAATTTTATTTGAATGAATTATATAACATTAAAGAAGTAGATAAAATTATTGGAACTAAATTTAAATTTACTGATGGGTATTATAGTGGAGAGATAATTGGAGAAAACAATAAAGGTGAAGAAAAAGTGAGAAGATTGATGGAGGTTTTAAAAGAAGAAAATATAGAGGTTGATTTTAAAAATTCATATATGTACTCAGATTCACTTTCAGATTTACCATTACTTAAACTTGTAGGACATCCGTACCTTATAAACTCTAAAAAGAAAAAAGAGAATATAGAGATATTAAATTGGAAGTAAATAAAATAATATTATATAGGGGATGCTTATTGTGGACGTTAGTTATAGAAAATACTATTTATATAATGAGGATATTAAGGAAAGCGAAAATTTTAATGATGAATTTATGTTAAAAGGTAAATCTCTTTATGAAGTTATTAGGATAATTGATGGGGTTCCAGTGTTCTTAGAAGAGCATATGAATAGATTAAATAATTCTGAAAAGCTTATGGATTTGAAACTACCTTATGGAATAGAAGAAATCAAAGAAAGAATATATAAATTGATAAAAGAAAATCATTGTGATTTGGGTAACATAAAACTAGTTTTTAATTTCTTTCATGAAAAATGTGATTTTTATGCTTATTTTTTAAAACATAATTATCCTGAAAAATCAGATTATTTAAATGGAGTAGAGACTATCTTTTTCCATGGAGAAAGAGACAATCCAAATGCTAAAGTTATAAATCTTAGTTTTAGAGACAGGGTTGATGCTAAAATAAAAGAAAAACAGGTATATGAAGCTATATTAGTCGACAGAAATGGTAATATAACAGAGGGTAGTAAGTCAAATATATTTATGATAGAAAAAAATAATGTTTTTACATCACCGATTGAAAAAGTGTTGCCAGGTATAACTAGAGATATTATTATAAAGGTTATTAAAAAATGTGGATACAGTGTAATTGAAAAAGAGTTTAATTACAAAAATATAGATAGATTAGATGGAATGTTTATTTCTGGAACATCTCCACAAGTATTGCCTATTAAATCGGTTGAAAATGTAAAATTTAATTCAGCTGACAATGAGGTTATAAAAAATATTATGGCAGGTTACGATAAGGAAATAGAAGAATACATTAGAAAGAATAAGAATAAAGAATAAAGAATAAAAATAAAGATTCTTCTGGCACCTCCAGAAGAATCTTTATTTTTTATTTTATAGTAGTGGATAGAGATTCTTTTAATTTATCTGCAGAAGATTTTAATGCATCTAATTCAGAACTAATAAGAGGAACCTCAATGATATTTTTTACTCCGGAACTTCCAACAATGCTTGGAACTCCAAGATAGATATCATTAATACCATATTGGCCATTTAATAGAGAAGAAACTGTTAATATAGAATGCTCATCTCTAAGTATTGCCTCTACAATTCTTTTTACAGCGAGTGCAACAGCATAATAAGTGGCGCCTTTTCTTTTTATTATTTCATATGCAGCATTTTTAACATCTTCATCTATGTGTAAATGTTCAATGCCGTCACATTTATTACAGTAGGATTTACAATAGTCATGTGCATTCATACCAGCAATATTTGTAAGACTCCAAGTGGCAATTTCAGAATCACCGTGTTCACCTATAATATAAGTATGAATGTTCCGTGTATCTACATTAAAATGCTCACTTAGCATATATTTAAACCTTGACGTATCAAGTACAGTTCCAGAACCTATAACTCTTTCTTTCGGAAAACCTGAAAGTTTGTATACAATATAAGTAAGTATATCAACTGGATTTGAAACAACTAATAAAATTGCATTGGGGTTATATTTTACAATTTCAGGTACTATAGAACCCATAATCTTATAATTTTTACTTATCAAATCCAATCTAGTTTCCCCAGGTTTTTGTGCGGCTCCAGCTGTTATTATTACTATATCAGAATTAGCAGTATCTTTATAGTCGCCTGATTTTATTTCCACTGGCTTAACGAAAGAAGCGCCGTGAGCAAGGTCCATTGCTTCTCCCTCAGCTTTTTCTTTATTAATGTCAACAATAACTATTTCTGTAGCGAGTCCAGAACTCATAAGTGCGAATGCTGTAGATGAACCTACAAAGCCAGCTCCGATTATTGAAATTTTAGTATTAGTTTTCATGGTAAACTACCTCCAATTTAAAATATATATTTTTGATACAATATATATTGCTTTATGTAAAAATAAGAATGTTAAAATTTTATCTATCTATATTATATATTATTTAATAACAATTATCAATGAATTTTTTCCATGGAACTAGTTTATATATGCTGCAAACATAAACATCAATTGTCATTAACATAATTTTTTGTAATAATACAGGATATTTATAAGTATAACAATATCATTTATATTATTATGTAATTTTTCATTTATATATTCATTACTCTGTTTATAAAATGGCACGTATATGATAATATTATTTAAGTCAAGGTTTTCCGTTATTTTTGGAGGGCAATTATGTTAGAGGAGATTCTGTGCCAAGTGATCGTATTTAAATTCAATTTTAATTACTCATTAAATTTCATAAAAATATTTAGAAAATATATGCAATAAGCAATAAAGTTTGTGCGACTTTTAACGATAAATTATATGGGATAGTAAGGCAATGTAACATGTATTTTATTACTATGTTAATGGGGGTATGAATGATGGGTGAAAAAATGTATAGGAGCTCATCTCTTAAGGAATGTATTGATGAGGCTTGTAAAGAACTTGGAATTAGAGAAGATGAACTGCAATATGAAATTATAGAAGAAAAGAAGTGGCTATTTAAAAAAAGTGTTTCTATTTTAGTTAAAACTATAGAAACTGAATCAAAAGAAAAGTTGAAAAATGAAGATATATTAGAGAATGAAGATATAAATTGTAAAAAACATGGGACTTTGAGAATAGAAAATGGTAAAATAATAGTAAAAGATCCAGAGGAAGATGGAGAACCAGCACTTTTAATACCATCACTTAAGGTTAAGTTAATAGTTGATGGTGAAGAAAAGAAAAGAAAAACATATGTAAAAAGTATAAATAAAATTGAAGTAATAATTGAAGAACACCCAGAACCTAAAAGAAGTATAGAAATATCAACAAGTGCAAATAATCTGGAAGCTTATGCAAAAGTTATATATAGAGAAAAAATAAAATACAAGCTTAGAGATGTCAATGAAAGTGAAAGTGTTACTTTAGATGTGGAGGAAGCTGATAGAGAGTATCCACCAACATATAAAAAAGATGAAATTATAAACATTTTGAAAGAAAATAGAATTGTATATGGAATTTTAGAGGACAATATTAAAAAATGTTGTGACATTCAAGGTGCTGAGCATCTTCTTATTGCTAAAGGACAAGAGGTTATTAATGATACAGATGATGTTTTAGAATTTAAATTTGAAATAAACGATGTGAAACCATTTAGTGAAGATAGAAATGGAACTGTGGACTTTAAAAGTATTGGTTTTGTAGATTCAGTTGAAAAGGGAAGTATACTTGCTATTAAAATTGATGGCAAAAATGGCGAAGATGGAATTGATATATATGGACATAAAATTAAGAAAAATAATGGAAAAAAAATTAATATAATAATTGGTGAAGGTTGTCTATTTCAAGATGAAAACACGGTTATTGCAGACAGAAATGGCAAACCTAAATTTTTAAACAATAAAATTTCAGTGGTTAATGTACATGAAATATCCACAGATGTAGACATAAACACGGGAAACATAAAGTTTAATGGAGATATATTAATACGTGGAGATATAAAAGAAGGAATGCTAGTTGAATCAGGAAATAGTATTGAAGTACTGAAAAACATGGAAAATTCACAAATACATGCCAAAGGAAATGTAACGGTTGCACAAAATGTTATATTTTCTACAATTTTAGCAGGTGGAGAAGACATAACAAAACTTCAAGAACTTGATATGTATACGAGCCTTAATGAAAATATTATTAAACTAATAGAGGCAACAAAACAAGTTAAAGATTACAAATTGTTAGGTGAAAAAATTTCTTATGGCGAAATAACGAAAGCTTTAATTGAAAATAAATTTAAAAAACTGCAAAACATATGCATTGAAATTTTAAAATATAAAAGCTTTGAAGAAAGTGAATTAATAGATTTAAGGAAGTTATTAAAAGATAAGCTTTTGGGATTAGGACCATTACAAATAAAAAGTTCAGATGAATTAACAGATATAAGTTTATTGCTAATTAATAATATAGATGAAATTAAAGATAGATTGGCTATGCCAGTTAGTGTTACTATTGGCTATTTACAAGATTCAACAGTTCAAAGTTCAGGAAACGTAATTATAAGTGGAAAAGGTCAATATGTTTCGAAAATTATTGCCAAGGATTATGTTAGGTTTTTACAGCCCAATAGTATAGCAAGAGGTGGAATAGTAAAGGCTAATGATGAGATTAAATGTGGAACAATAGGGAGTTTAGGTGGAGTTTCAACAAAGATAATGGTAGGAGCAAGTGGCAAAATATATGCTGAAATAGCATATCAAAATACAACTTTTGTTATAGGAAATAGGGAATATGTATTTGAAGAACCATGTAAAGAAATTCGCGCTTATTTAGATAGCAAAGGAGATATGGTAGTAGATAAGCTATTGCTTTAGTAGGTGAGAAGGTATATTAGATATAGATTTTACATTAGGATGAATTCGAGGAGGAAAGAAAATGAATGAACCTGAACTTAAAATATTAATTTTTGTTGTAGGTGGTGAATATTATGCAACAGATATTGGAGAGGTTGAGAGAATACTTGGATATGAAGATACAACAAGACTTCCAGATTCGCCTGAATTTGTAGATGGTCTTATAAATTATGAGGGGGGTATACTTCCTATTTTATCTATAGCAAAAAGATTTAAATTGAATGACCAAGAATTAACGCATGAATCAAAAATTATAGTTTCAAAACAAAACGATGGAAAATTTGGGGTAATAGTGAATTCAGTTTCTGAAGTTAAAAATGTAACAAAAGATAATATAGAAAACACACCAGCAGTAGTAAGTGGACTCTCAAAAAGATACATAAAAGGACTAATAAAACTAGATGGTAAAATAATAATATTCCTTAATCTTGCTAATATTCTAACGGAGGAAGAGAAAGCATTATTATAGAAATTTGATAGGGTGAAGATATGGAAAATGTTAAAGAGATAAGAATAGGAATAGCAGATTTAAATGTTGCGTTTCCGCCAGACAGATTAATAACTGTGGGACTTGGCTCCTGTATAGGAATAGGGCTATATGATAAAATTAATAAAATTGGTGGACTTGCACATATAATGTTGCCTGAAAGCAAACAATTTACTAATATTACAAATTCAAACAAATTTGCAGATCTTGCTATTCCTACTTTAGTAGAAATAATGATTAAAAAAGGGGCAAACTTAAAAAACATTAAGGCTAAAATTGCAGGTGGTGCATCTATGTTCAACTTTTCTGATAAAAGTATGAATATGGATATTGGAAATAGAAATGGTATAGCAGTTAGAGAAACATTAAAAAAATTGAATATACCTATAATAAGTGAAGATGTTGGTGGAAATAAAGGTAGGACTATGATTCTTGATACTACGTGCTTTGTTGTAAAAATTAGAACCGTGGGTCTAGGAGAAAAAGAATTATAATGGAGTGATGGATTTTGAAAAATATAAAGGTCTTAGTTGTTGATGATTCAGCGCTAATGAGAAAAATAATATCAGATATTTTGAATGAAGATCCAGCTATTGAAGTTATAGATACAGCTAGAAATGGTGTAGATTTATTTGAAAAATTAGCAAGAAAAAAACCTGATGTCATTACACTTGATTTAGAAATGCCATTAATGAATGGCATAGAAGTATTAAAAAAATTTAAAACGACTAACATTAACATACCTATAATAATGCTTAGTAGCCTTACTAAGGAGGGAACAAAACAAACAATGGAATCATTACATTATGGTGCCTTTGATTTTATATCAAAACCATCTGGTGTAATATCAATAGATATTAATAAAGTAGCTGATGAATTGATTTTAAAAGTTAAGAGCGCATACTCAGCCTTTTCTCTAAAAGATGGGCAAGCTAAAACACCAACAAGAAATAAAATTGATAAAACAGATTATGTAAGCAAAATCCAAAATACTTCTTTTGGGAAAATAAAAGCTGTAGTTATTGGTGCATCTACAGGAGGACCAAAGGCGTTATATAATGTGATAACTAAATTACCTAAGTTATTAGGTGTGCCGGTATTTGTAGTACAACATATGCCAGTTGGATTCACAAAAGCATTTGCAGAAAGATTAGATGCAAATAGTGAAATAAAAGTGGTAGAAGCTAGTGATGGTATTACTTATGATAACAATGTAGTTTATATAGCCCCTGGTGGTTATCATATGGAGGTTTGGAATGATGGGAAAATTCATCTTAATACAGAACCTTCAATTTGGGGAGTAAGACCTGCAGTGGATAAACTTTTTATATCAGCATCTAAAGTTTATGGACCAAGTATTGTAAGTGCAGTGCTAACGGGAATGGGTAGAGATGGAGCAGAAGGTACTTCAATTATTAAACAAAACGGAGGGTATACTATATCAGAGGCTGAATCAACATGCGTAATATATGGAATGCCTAAGATGGCGTTTGAAACTGGTGCTGTTGATTTCGTTTTACCAATTGACAAAGTAGCAGATGAAATTGTAGATATAGTAAAGGGAAGGAGATAATTATGGATTTAGAACAGTTCAAAACTTGGGTTCACAAAGAATTTGGGATTAACTTATTTGCGTATAAAGAAAATCAACTTCATAGAAGAATTCTGAGTTTAATGTCAAGAGTTGGAGTCCATGATATAGATGAGTATGTAAAATTACTTAAAACCGATTATGGACAAAGACAAAAGTTTTTGGACTTTATTACAATTAATGTAACAGAATTTTTTAGAAATCCAGAATTATTTAAAGAACTTCAAAAAGAAGTCGAAATATATTCTAGAGAGAAAAATAAAAATCTAAAAATATGGAGTGCAGCATGCTCTATTGGTGCAGAACCCTATTCGCTAGCAATAATATTAGATAGTTTAAACAATGGTAACAAAAGTTCAATAATAGCTACAGATATAGATACAACAATTTTAGAAAAAGCTAAAAAAGGCGAATACGTTTTAAGTGAAATAAAAAATGTCGAAAAAAATAATTTGGATAAGTATTTTAAAAAGAGTGATGACAAATATTTTATAGACACAAGAATTAAAAATATGGTAACATTTAAAAAGCATGATTTAATTTTAGATAATTATGAAAAAGGTTTTGATTTAATTGTATGCAGAAATGTAGTAATATATTTTAATCAAGATATTAAAGAAAAGATTTATGAAAAATTTAGTGATTCATTGAAAAAAGGTGGTTTACTATTTGTAGGGGCAACAGAAAGCATATATAATTATAAAGATTACGGTTTTGAAAAGGCTTCTACTTTTATATATAGAAAACTATAAGGAGGATAATATATGGATACTTCTCAATATTTATCTATGTTTTTGGAAGAATCAATGGACAATTTACAAACATTAAATGAGGCTTTACTTCAACTTGAGCAATCTCCAGATAATGTAGATAAATTAAATGAAATATTTAGGGTTGCACATACAATTAAAGGAATGGCTGCCACTATGGGTTTTAACAGAATGGCAGAATTAACTCATAAAATGGAAGATGTACTTTCAGAATTCAGAACTGGAGAGTTAAAGGTAACACAAGAAGTAGTAACAGTATTATTTAAATGTCTTGATACATTAGAACAAATGGTTGATGGAATATCTAATGGTAATGAAGAAGAATTACCTGTGGATGAGTTAATCAAAAAGTTAGAAGCTATATCAGAAAATGTACAAGATGGTAAAAAAGAACCGACATCAGAAGAAAAACTTCAGCCAAAAGAACCAGATATTAAAGAAGAAAAAAAAGATTCTGAAGCAATAGATCTTAATGAATATGATATAAATGTAATAAAGCAAGCCATAGAGAAAGGTTATAATGCTTTTGACATTGATATATTAATAAGTGAGAGCACACTTCTTAAGTCAGCTAGAGCTTTTTTGATATTTAAAAGCCTCGAGGAACTTGGAGAAATTATAAAATCAATACCAAGTACAGAAGACTTAGAAAATGAAAATTTTGACTTTGAAATAAAACTTGTATATGTTACGCATAAGGAAAAAGATGATGTTAAGAAATTACTTCTTGACATATCTGAAATTGACAAAGTTGAAGTTAATGAAATTGATGTGAATAAATTCAAAGCAAATTATGAAAAACCAAAAGTTAAAGTAGAGGAAGCACCAAAGACAGTGGAAGCAAAAGTTAAACCTGCAAAAGAAAAGACAAAACCAGCAGTGCAGAAAAAAGCACCAGAGCAACATAAAAAAATGCATCAATCTGTAAGAGTTGATCTTGAAAGATTAGATAAGTTTTTAAACATGGTTTCAGAACTTGTTATTAATAGGACAAGACTTGAACAAATAAGTAGTAGCTTTAAATTAACTGAATTAAATGAGACTATTGAACAGGTTGCAAGAACTACTAATGATCTACAAGATTTAGTTATGAAAATAAGAATGTTGCCACTTGATACGGTGTTCAACAGATTTCCAAGACTTATAAGAGATTTATCAGTTGAACTAGATAAAGATATGGAATTAATAATAGAGGGACAAGACACTGAATTAGATAGAACAGTAATAGATGAAATAGGAGAACCCCTAATACATCTATTAAGAAATGCTGCAGATCATGGAATAGAAGGTAAAGAAGAAAGAGCAGCAAGTGGTAAAACACTTACAGGAAAAATAAAACTAATAGCTTATCAAGAAGGAACAAAAGCTGTTATTAAAGTTCAAGATGATGGTGCTGGTATTAATGTTGAGAAAGTTAGAGCAAAAGCTGAAAAAAGTGGCATAAACACTGATGGGATGAATGAAAATGACATTAAAAATTTGATTTTTGCCCAGGGCTTTAGCACAAACGAAGTCGTTACAGATATATCTGGAAGAGGAGTAGGAATGGATGTTGTAAAAACAAAAATTTCTGCACTTGGAGGAACTGTAGATGTAATAAGTGAAGAGGGCAAAGGATCAACTTTTACAATAAAATTACCACTTACATTACAGATTATAACTGCTCTTTTAGTAAAAATAGGTGGTGAGAGTTTAGCAATCTCATTAAACTATATTGATAGTGTTATAGATTATAAGGAAGAGGATATTAAAAAGACCAATAACAAAGAAGTAATAATATATAGAGGTAATGTCCTTCCTATTGTAAGAGTAAATGAAAAACTAGGGCTTGAAAAGGCAAGTGATGGAAAAGTTTATATTGTTGTTGTTAAAGTTGGTGAAAAAATGGCAGGACTATTAGTTGATTCACTTCAAGGCCAACAGGATATTGTAATAAAACCGCTTGGCAAAACTCTTAAGAATTTAAAAGAGTATATTGGAGCAACAATACTTGGAGATGGTTTTGTAACATTGATTTTAGATGTCGCTGCCTTCGTATAGGAGGAGTTTTATGAATTATTCAAGTCTTACACCTTTACAACTTGATGCGTTAAGTGAAGTTAGTAATATAGGTGCAGGAAATGCAGCAACTGCGCTATCTCAACTTTTGAATATGAAAGTTGACATGACAGTACCAGAAGTTAATGTAATATCATTTAATGAGATTTTTACAACAATTGGCAGTGAAGAGGTTGCAGTAGGTGTAATGGTAAGGGTTCTTGGAGATACTCCAGGTAATATCTTGTTTGTATTTGAACAGGATACTGCCTTTGATGTAATAGAAACTCTTACAGGTGAAAAAGCAAAGGAAGTAAATGAGTTTGGTGCATCAGCCTTATGTGAAATTGGTAATATAATATCAAGTTCATATATGAATGCTATAAGTAAATTCACAGGATTACTTATGACACCATCTGTACCAGCATTTTCGTTTGATATGATGGGTGCAATATTATCAACGACGTTTATTGAATCAGGTCAATTTGATGATAATGTTTTGGATTTTGAAACAGAATTTTTAAGAGATGATTCAAAAAAACTTAGTGGGCATTTTTATTACATACCAATGCCTGGGTCACTTGAAAAAATATTAAATACACTAGGAATAAATTAGTTTGGAGGTTGAAAAAATGGCAAGAGTATTAATTGTTGACGATGCTGCTTTTATGAGAATGATGATTAAGGATATATTAGAGAAAAATGGGTTTGAAATAGTAGGGGAAGCAAGCAATGGTATTAAAGCAGTAGAATTGTATAAAAAAGAAAAACCTGATGTGGTTACAATGGACATAACAATGCCTGATATGGATGGAATTGAAGCTGTAAAGGCTATAAAAGAGTTTGATCCAGCTGCTAAGGTAATCATGTGTAGTGCCATGGGACAACAAACAATGGTAATGGATGCAATTAAAGCTGGGGCTAGAGATTTTATCGTTAAGCCTTTTCAAGCAGATAGAGTTCTTGAAGCTATAACAAAAGTTGTTGGCTAAATCACTATATTAAGTTTATTGGGGGTGAAAAGTATGCAAGTAGTTATTTTCAAATTAAAAGACGAACAATTTGCGGTGGAAACTTCAGGAGTACAGACAATAAGCGAAGCTATGACTATCACAAAAGTTCCTAACTCACCAAAATATGTGAAGGGACTTATAAATTTAAGAGGTAGTGTATTATCAATGCTTGATTTAAATTTACTTTTAGAAATTGGTGAAAATAGCTCACAGCAGCAGAGTACTATAATATTAAAACTAGAAGAAGAACTTGTAGGAGTTTCAGTAGATGAAGTAGATGAAGTTTTGGATGTTGATGAAGACATTATTGAAAACATTGAAAATGAAAATAGAAAATCATATGAAAAAGGTGTTATAAATTTCAAAGATAGAATAGTTACATTTATTGATATCGATAAACTTATAACAGCAGTTTAAGGAAATGAGGGAGAATAATGCCAGACGTTTTATCACAAAGTGAAATAGACGCACTATTATCAGCCCTTTCATCTGGTGAACTACAGCCAGATGAACTTCCCAAAGAAGATGAGAAACAAAAAGTTAAACTTTATGATTTTAGGAGTCCACAAAAGTTTTCTAAGGATCATATTAGAACACTTGAACTTATTCATGATAATTATGGTAGGATAATTTCAAATTATCTTACGGCTCAGGTTAGAGATAATGTAAAAGTTAAAATAGAATCAATTGAACAAGTTACATATGAGGAGTTTATACATTCAATTTCTAATCCAACTATTCTAACAATATTTAAATTGCCACCTTTAAGTGGTTCTATATTGTTTGAAACAAATCCAGAATTTGTTTATAAAGTTATTGACATTTTGCTTGGAGGAAGTGGAAGCGGTAAATATAAGACTCGTGAATTTACAGATATAGATAAGAATATAATTATGAAAATAAATCAAGGCCTTATAGATAATTTAAAGCTCGCCTGGAGTGATATTATAGATGTTGAACCTGAAATTGAAGCTCTTGAAACAAATCCAGCATTAAATCAAACTTTAGCTCCACATGAACCAGTGGCACTCATAACTTTCTCAGTGGAAATTGGTGATGATAGTACTTTTATTAATATATGTATACCATATTTGAGTATAGAAAAGGTTCTAGACAAGTTGGTAGTACAATATTGGTACCAAGAAAATGATGAAAGTGTAGTTAATGAATCGAGAGAAAAACTTAAAGAGAGATTGAATATTATAGATGTACCATTAACAGTAACATTAGGTGATACAAATGTTACCGTAGATGAGTTTCTAAAACTCTCCGTTGGTGATGTAATCACTTTAAATGATAAATGTAGTGATCCTGTTTTTGTACGTGTTGATGAAAATGTACATTATACTGGAAAACCAGGTATCATAGGAAAAAATATGGCAGTACAAATACTAGATATTATTGATAAGGATGTGGAAAATTATGAGTGATGGATTTCTTTCACAGGAGGAGATAGATTCTCTACTAAATGGTGGCTCTGACAGTAATGATAAAAAAGAAGAAAATAGAGACGATGTTCTTTCAGATATTGAAAAGGACTTACTAGGTGAAATAGGTAATATCTCTATGGGATCAGCATCAACAGCTTTATCCACAATAATAAACCAGCAAGTAAATATAACTACACCTGTTGTTAGTATAACAACCTTAAAGGAACTTAGAAGTAAATTCGAAGTGCCTAATATAGCATTAGATGTAAAATATACAAGTGGTATAGTTGGTGAAAATTTACTTGTTATGAGAGTTATAGATGCAGCTGTAATTGCTAATTTAATGATGGGTGGCGACGGTCATACTGAAGTAGAGACATTATCTGAAATTGAACTTAGTGCAGTATCGGAAGCCATGAATCAGATGATTGGTTCTGCTGCTACTTCAATGGCAACAATGTTATTGAGAGAAGTTAATATATCACCTCCAACATCAGAAATACTTGACAGCAATACTCAAGAACTATCATCAGGAATTACTGATGATGAAATAATTGTAGAAGTTGCATTTAAACTAAAAATTGGAGACCTAGTTGATAGTAGTATAATGCAGGTTTTGCCAGTAGAGACAGCAAAAAAAATCAGTTCTATTATGATGGGTGTTCAAACAGGAGATAGTTCTGAGGCTTCACCAATAGAGGAACCAGCATCTGTAAAGGAGACACCAAAACCTCAGCAACAACAAATTTCTTATGAGGAACCAGCACCAAAAGAAACAATTCAATATGTAGAACAAAGACAAGAACAAGTTAATCACCCACCAGTAGAAGTTCAAAAAGCAGCTTTTCAGCCATTACAACAAACGCAATCATATCAAACGCCTAAAAATATTGATCTTATTATGGACGTTCCACTTGATATTTCGGTAGTATTAGGTAGAACGAAGAAAAACATAAAAGAAATCTTAAATTTAGGTACAGGATCTTTAATTGAACTTGATAGACTAGCAGAAGAACCTGTAGAAATATTAGTAAATGGTAAAAAAGTTGCTTATGGTGAAGTTGTAGTTGTTGATGAAAACTTCGGAGTAAGGATAACTAGTATTATTAGTAATGAAGAAAGAGTTAAAAGTTTGGGAAGATAGCAGCCAGGTTTTACCTGGCTGTTTTATTTTTTTATAAAAACCAGTATAAACTTTATTTATAAAACAACGATAATAAAACCAGTGATAAACATTTAACGTAGGGAGTGTAGAAAAATGGATATAAATGGAGTGAGCTCTAGCAAAGTATTAAAATTTTATAATAATAACAGTAGCAAAAATATAAAAGAAAATAATGCAAAACCTTCGGCTAATGACTCACTGGAAATATCAAATTTAGGGAAAAAATTAAGTGAATATTCTATTGACGATAACTTTAGTTCTTCAACTGATAGGATTAATGTCATTAAGGAACATATTAAAAATGGAACATATGATATGAATTCTAATCTTGTTGCACAAGGGATAATAAATTATATAAAAGGAAAAGGAGTTTAGTATGATGATAGCACTAAATGATGTTATGAAAAGTGAATTTGATTCTCTTGGTGAACTTCTTGTCGTTTTAAAAGAGCAACATAATGCTTATATAAAAAAGGATCTATTTGCTCTTGAGGGAATCGTTAAGAAAATTGAAAACATTAATGGTAAAGTCGCTAAATTTGAAGTTGAGCGCAGAAAGCTAGTTAAAGATAAATCTATGAAAGTTCTTATAAAAGAATTTAACAATGAAGAATTAGAACAAAACTTTAATAATGTAAGTAATATATTAAAGGAAGTAAAAAGCCAAAAAGAAACCAATGAATTCTTGATTAAACAAGGACTTATGTTTACTAACAGAATGTTAAATATATTTAGGCCAAGTAAGGTTGCAAAGACGTACAATAATTTCGGAAAAATGAGAAAATAAGAGAGGTGGATTACAATGGGTGGATTATTTTCAACATTAAATACAGGAAATTTAGGACTTCAAGCACAACAAGCTGCATTAAACGTAACATCTCATAATGTAGCAAATGCCAATACGGACGGATATACAAGAGAAAGAGCTGACTTAGCAGCAGTTGGTAGTACCAATGTTTCAATTGATGACTCTTCAAGGATTAAAATTGGAACAGGTGTAACAATCACAGACATTACTAGAATAAGAGATACGCTGTTGGATTACCAGGTAAGAAATGCAACAACGGCTAATTCAACTGTTACAACTACAAGTAATTATTTATCACAGATACAAGACATAATGAATGAACCATCAAATACGGGACTCTCATCACTTATAGGTAGCTTTTTTTCTGATTGGTCGAGTGTATCTAATGATGCGACTACTGGTTCTAGTGCAAGAACTACAGTTGTAGAACAGACAAAAACTCTTACAGATGCATTAAATAATATATATACTCAATTACAAAACTTAAAAACTAGCACACAAACTGCTATACAAAATCAAGTACTTGATGTTAATACCAAATTGAACTCACTTGATAGCACAAATCAGAAAATTATGGATATTAAAAGTTCAGGCGCTGAACCAAATGATCTTCTTGATACAAGAGATTTATTACTTGATCAATTAAGTCAAAGCTTTAATGTAGGAACAGCAAGTGGAAGTTTAGAGGGAATTACGGTGACAACAGCAGTAGCATCAGCATCAGGTGCGGCAGCAGTACAAGCAAATTTAGTTGTACCAACTGATACAGCATCAGAAAACAGACTTGCATATATAAGTGATATACAAGCGACAGGTACTGCGGGTTCATATCAAATAACTTATTATAAAAATGGAGATGTGAGTAGTGCTTCGAATAAAGTTACTCTTAATGTTACTGGAGTTAGTACGGATGAACTAAAAAACCTTCAAGAAAACAGAGTATTACTGACAAATAAAGATGGAGTTGCAGTTGGAAGTGATGGAACTACTGCTTTTGCAGATGGTAGCGATATTAGCAATTTGGCATCCTTAAGTCCAACTGATGGTGTTTTTTCTGGTTTAACACAAACACAACAAAGTATAGACACAGAAATTGATAAGCTAAACAGTGTGGCTAAAGCAATTGCACTTACTGTAAACACTGTAGAAAGCGGTACTGATAATGCAAGTCCATTTTTCGTAAATGCAAGTGCGGCTACATACACAACTGATACTAGTGGTAACTCAATACTAGATTTAGCGTATACCGCTAATTTAACATCAAACGAAGAAGGGATTACTGCAGGAAATATATCTATAAACAAAGAATTGCTTGATAATCCTAATAAGATAGAAGCAGGAAAGAATAATACTTCGGGATCTGGTGACGGTACTAGAGCACTTGCAATATCACAACTTGCCAATTTAAAATTAGATATTCAGGATATACCTGCAAATGCAAATAGAAATTATTTTAGCACTACAACAGATTCAAATGGTATAACCACAGTGGCTAGCAGCAGTAATGGACAGACAGTAAGCAATTATTACACTAATGAAATTACGTCACTAGCACAAAAAACCAGTGCTGCAAAACAAAATGCTACAACTCAGGCAGGACTGCTTAACTCAATTACTCAGACAAGAACATCTGTATCAGGAGTTTCTACTGATGAAGAAATGACTAATTTAATACAATATAATCATGCTTATCAGGCAAATGCAAAGATAATCTCAACAGTTGACAGTTTACTTGATGTAGTAATAAATGGATTAAAAAAATAACAGTGTATGTGTAAAATGAGGTGATAAAATGAGAATAACAAGTGAAATGCTTTCAAGTAATTTTCTTTATGATTTAGGTAATAATCTTAATAATATGCAAACTTATCAGCAACAGATGGCATCAGGAAATCTTATAAATAAGGCATCAGATAATCCACTAGGAACATCTAAGGTAATGAATATAGATGCTGAAATGTCTCAAAATCAGCAGTATAATACAAATATTACTGATACTACAAAGTGGTTAAGTGTTACTGACTCATCACTAGGACAAATTAATGGTGTCCTACAAAGAATAAATGAACTTTTAGTATCTTCTGGAAATGCAGCCTATGGTTCTGATGAATTAGGAAGTATTAAGGATGAAATAAATCAAAATGTAAGTCAATTGTCCCAATTAATTAATACAAATTACGGTGGTAAATATATATTTGGTGGAACTCGTTATGATGTTAAACCAACAGGTACAACAGCAGATGCGTCTGGAAATACAGGATTAAATTATTTAGATAGCGATGGCATAACAGCAATTTCAGCATCCGCGTCAGCATCATTAACGCCAGCGCAAACAGCTGAAGTATCAAATATAAACTCAAGTCTAGTTACAGAAATCTCTCAAGGTGTAACCATAGGGTATAATGTAACTGCAGGTGAAATTATGAAGTTTACTAATAGCTCTGGTGCAAGTAAAAATCTTAGTGATATATTAAATAATATAACTACTGATTTAGGTTCAGCAACAACTAAAAGCAACTTAACAGGTAGTGATTTAACGGATATTCAAGATGCTATAAAAAATATATCAACTATTACAACTAAAGTAGGAGCTCAAGAAAACAGAATGACTAGCGCAGCAACTGAAAATGAATCTGAAAATACAAGTTTAACAGATGTATTATCAGCAACAGATGATGTGGACTATGCACAAGCTTCAATGAATTATGCACAAGCTCAAACCTTGTATCAAGCATCACTACAAACTAGTGCTAAGATATTGCAAAAATCTTTACTAGACTATCTATAATAGAGGTGTAGAAAATGAAATTATGTTCTAAGTACCAAGGAGTCATAGAATACAAAGAAGAAGATGTAATAACATTTCCTAAAGGATTACCAGGTTTTAGAGATTTAAAAAAATATATATTGTTTAGCGTAGAAGAAAATAATACATTTAATATGCTTCACTCAATAGAAAATTTAGAAATTGGGCTATTAGTAATATCTCCATTTCTTGTAGCAAAGGATTATGAATTTAATATTGAAGATAATCCATTAGAAGATTTAAAAATAGAAAATGAAGCTGATGTACTTGTGTTAAATACAGTATGCTTAAATAATGATATTAAAAAGGCTACTGTTAATTTAAAAGCTCCTATAATAATAAATAATAAAGAAAAAATAGGGGAACAATTAATATTAGATGATGAAAAATATCTTATAAAACAGCCTCTCTTGAAGGAGGAATAGAAATGTTAGTTATTACACGTAAAAAAGATGATTCTATATTTATTGGTGATGATATTGAGGTTATTGTTGTAAAGATTGATGATGGTTCTGTAAAATTAGCTATAAAAGCACCAAAGGATGTAACAATATTAAGAAAAGAACTTTATAAGGATGTTGTAGAAGAAAATAAAAATTCAATTGTAACAAATAAGTCAATATTAAAAAAATTAAAATAATAAGAAAATTAAATAAGAGGTGTCAATATGGATGTTAGAAGTTTAAGTCACGGAGGACAAAGTTTAAATGAACTTAACGACAACTCAGTTTACAACGCAGAAGGTATTCAAAGCACAAAACCAGATGATAATGTATCTAGTATAAAAACTGAAAAAAATGATTCAATAAGTGTACAGGATGCTAAAAAAGCAACAGAAAAAATAAATAAGCTTCTAGAAGATAAGAGTACTCACATAGAATATGAAGCAGATAAAGACTTTAAACAGGTTATTATAATGAAAGTAGTGGATAATGATACTAATAAAGTTTTAAATGAGATACCATCAAAACAAATACTTGATATGGTTGCACAGTTTTGTGAACTGGCAGGAATTCTTATAGACAAAAGGGCATAATAATGGCTTAATAAGGGGGGAGGAACATGGAATATAGATTAAATAAAATTGATATGGAATTAAGAGAAAGAATAAATGAAGCTACTTCAGAAAAAAAAATACATCGAAAAAATGAAATACAAGGTATAGGTAGCAACAATGAAAAAAATCATAATGGTGAAAAAAAGAAAAAGTTTGTTTTACCAGATAAAAATTTTAAAGACGATAAGATTCTAATAACAGCAGAAAAAAATGAAAAAATATCTATCGATGTGGATGCCTTTAGAGATAATTGCAATGTTTTAGATCCTGATAGGGGAAGCTTTTTAGATGTGAGAAAGTAGGTGTTAAATAATGTATGCAAATAATGCTTATAGTCAATATAAAACAAACAGTGTAAATTTTGCTTCAAAAGAGCAACTATTATTAATGTTATTAGATGGTTCTGTTAAATTTTCTAAAATTGCTAGGAAAGCCATAATGGATAAAAATATCATAGTAGCTAATGAAAACATTAAAAAGACTCAAAATATATTTTATGAATTAATTGCTAGTCTTGATTTAAATACAGCTGGAGACTGGGGAAAAAACATGGTTTCAGTTTATAAATTTATAATTGGTAGATTAGTACAAGCCAATATGAAAAAAGATGTAGCAATAATGGATGAGGTAATTCCGCTTATTGAAGATGTTAAAAATTTGTGGAACGAAACTTATTCAGCATCTATAAAATTAAGATAAAGGAGTGATATTATGAGTAATATAAATTCAACAGCAGCTTCAACAAATCCATATCTTATTTCGTACAGTGGTAGTGACATAATAGGTAGCGATACTACATTATCATCCTCTGTAACTAGTAGCAGTACTAATTCGTCAAGTAGTTCATCAACTAGTTCATCAGGAAGTTATTCACAAAGTCTTGTTTCATCCATGTCTGGATTTGATGTAAGTAGTATGGTTTCAGAGATGATGACATCTGATTACACAAAACTTAATCAACTTTTAGCAACTCAGCAAAAAACTCAATGGACACAAGACAGATATAGATCAGAAATAACAAATTTGAATAGCTTTAGCAGCAGCTATTTTGATCCAACAAGTAGTGATTATGCACTTTCTGCTAATTCGTTTTTAGCATATATTGCAACTCCAACTGATGCAACTTCTGTTACTTCAACAGCTTTAAATACGGCAACACCAGGTAACTATAGCATATATGGAACTAAAGCTACAGCTGCAAGTATTACTAATACTCCAGCTGCCTCTGGGCTTACAAATTCAGCTCTATTTTCAACTTTAAATGGAGGCCAAACTTCTGGAACAATTGCACTAACTGTTAACGGTAAAAATGTAAATTATAATTATACTAGTGCGTCAACAATTGGAGATGTAATGAATGGTTTAAGTAATGCATCTGGTGTTAAATTTAGTTATAGTGAACTTACTAATACATTTAGTGTAAATTCAAGTAGCACAGGAAGCAGTTCTTCATTAACAGTTGCAGCTGCTTCTGGTAGCGACAGTGCTACAAGTAGTTTTTTAACTAATGCTTATGGTAGTGCCACACCTACAGCCACAGCAGGGACAGATGGAACATTTTACATTAAAGAACCTGGACAATCGAGTTATACAAAAGTAAATGAAAGTTCAAACAACTTTACAATTGATGGTGTAAATTATAATGTAGCTAGTGATATATCAGCAAGTTCACCTGTAACAATAAATGTGGCTTCAAATATATCTGGAGTTGTAAGTAAAATTCAAGGCATTGTAGATGCTTATAATAACTTAACGACAGGTATAAACAGCACTTTGAGTGAAAAAACTGATTACAACTACAAGCCGTTAACTTATGCTCAAGAGTCAAAAATGACTTCAGCACAAATTACTGCTTGGAATACTAAAGTTCAACAAGGAGATCTTTCAGGTGATGATGAATTAACAAATCTACAAAGTGACATGAGAGCTGCTTTTTACAATATTGTTTCAGGAACAGGACTTACCATGGCTGATTTAGGACTATCAACTTCAAATGATGAAACACAAGGTGCTAAGCTTACCCTTGATGTATCAAAGCTAACAGCTACCCTACAAAAAAATCCAAGCGCTGTAATTAATACTTTAACACAAACGTCAACTACTTACCCAACACAAACTCAAGCTAATTTAACTAGTGCTCAATATCAGACAAAATATAACGAAGAAGGTATATTCCAAAGATTAAATGATATAGTTGATAAATACGCTAGCACCTTACATGATCAGCCTAATGGTGCGAGAGGATTACTTGTAGAAAAAGCTGGACTTGCTTCTGATGCAACGGATCAAAGTACTCTTGGTAAAACTTTAAAGCAACAGACAGATGCTGTAACTAATTTTAAGACACAAATTACTAATGATAAAACAATGTATACTACAAAATATACAGCGCTTCAAACAGCACTTTCACAATTAAGCAGTCAACAAAGTTATCTCTCTTCAATGTTAAGCAGCTCTTCATCAAACTAATATGAAGTGAAGGTGAACGGAAGATATGAAGGATACTAAAGTTTTGGTTTCTGAATACAGAGAAAAAACAGCAGATATGCTAAAAGCTATAGAGGAAGAAAAATACGACAGATTAAATAATTTGATTCAAGAGAGACAGGAAATTTTAGATATATTTAAGAAAACCCCTAAAGGTTATTCTGCTAATGATATAACTAAGGAATTTCAAGATAATGATCTTTTTAGCTTAGATAAAGAAGTTATTGAACTAACAAAGAAACATTTTATAAATGTAAAAGAAAAATTAGAGTCTATAAATTCGAATATGGGAATTAACAAAGCATATAAAAAAGGTTTTTCAGGAAATTCGATTTTTTTTAATAAAAAAATTTATTAAAAGTATAAAGTATAAAATATCAGCATCGATATATATAATATAAGCTGTGAAATTAAGTGGCCATGAGGTTTTGCAGTTTATAACATAAAATATAATTCTTTGGGAAAGGATTCCCGGAGGCAAAATTCAAGGAGGAATTTATTATGATAATCAATCACAATTTAAGTGGAAATACTGCTCTTAGTTATTTAAACAAAAATCAGAAGAGTGCTTCTGATTCTATGGAAAAGTTAAGCTCAGGTTTAAGAATCAACAAGGCAGCAGATGATGCAGCTGGACTTTCAATATCACAAAAAATGCAATCACAAATCAACGGTCTTGATAAGGCTCAAAGTAATGCACAAGATGGTGTTTCATTATTACAAACTGCTGAAGGTGGTTTAAATGAAACTCAATCAATACTTCAAAGAATGAATGAACTTGCAACTCAAGCTGCAAATGATACTAACGTAACAATTGATAGAAGTGCAATA
Organism: Clostridium acidisoli DSM 12555; assembly: GCF_900176305.1. Lineage (GTDB taxonomy): Bacteria > Bacillota > Clostridia > Clostridiales > Clostridiaceae > Clostridium_I > Clostridium_I acidisoli. Next base: position 422,507 of record NZ_FWXH01000002.1, on the reverse strand, counting down.
ACTGCAGAAATTAATACACTTTCATCTGAAATTGATCATATTTCAAGTTCAACAAACTTCAATAACCAGAACTTATTAGGATCAGCTACTGGTATATTAACATTCCAAGTTGGCTCAACAGCAAATACTTATGATTCAATGTCAGTTAATTTAGGTAGTATTGAAGCAAACACAACTACATTATCATTAACTACTTTAGATCTTTCATCAAATTTAGGCGCTGTTAGTGCAATGAGCATAATCCAAAATGCAATAGATACTGTTTCTACTTCAAGATCATACATTGGAGCTGTTCAAAACAGACTTACACATACTATAAACAATCTTTCAACTGAAGATCAAAATTTAACAACTGCAAGTGCTAGTATAACTGACGTTGATATGGCTAAAGAAATGATGAACTATTCTAAAGAAAATGTTCTTCAACAAGCAGCACAATCAATGTTAGCACAAGCTAATCAAAATCCACAACAAGTTCTTAAATTATTACAGTAAGATTAATAAAAAAAGTCTTTCGCTTTATGCGAAAGACTTTTTTTATTTTATAAACTAAAGAATAGCAACAAATTGTCGATAAATAATACAATGAGTAATCTGGAGGAATATTATGAAAATTAGTTTATGTATGATTGTAAAAAATGAAGAAAAATATATAAAGATGTGTCTTGAAAATGCAATGAAGCTTGCAGATGAAGCGATAATTGTAGATACAGGTTCAACCGATAGAACAAAGGAAATAATTAAAGAATTTGATGGTAATATAAAAATAATAGATTACAAATGGGAAGATGATTTTTCAAAGGCTAGAAATATATCACTGGAAGCTGCAACTGGAGATTGGATACTTATGCTAGATGCAGATGAAAAATTATTGTGCGATGCAGAAAAAGTAAGAGATGTATTACAAAACGCTGAATTTGAAGGGTATACAATAGCTCTTTATAATATTATAAATACTAAAGATATACTATATTCATCAGTATTTCTTAAATTTTTTAGGAATAATAAAGGATATAAATATAGTGGTAATATACATGAACAACTAAATATAGATAACAAAAAGTATACTTTGAATTCTATAGATAGACAACTATGTAAAATAATACATTATGGATATTTATATGATGTTATACGTGATAGAAATAAAGCTGAAAGAAATTTGAATTTATTAAAAAAACAGTTAAAAACAAATAAAAGTCCATTTGTTTATTACAATATTGGGGTGGCCTATCAGGTTGATAAAAATTATGAGAAGGCTATAGAATATTTATTTAAATGCAATAAAATATTGGAAAAATCAAATTCTATAGGATTAACTTTATATGAAATTGATATGGCAAAGAGAATTTGTGAATGTTTAATAAGCCTTAAAAGGTATGATGAATGTATTGAATTAACAAGTAATTTGCTAAAAGATCCTTCCTATAAGCAGTATGTTGATTTGGAATATATTAAAGGTTGGTGCTACACGCTGAAAGGAGAATATAAAGAAGCCATACTATGTTTTGAAGAATGTGTAAAACTAGGAGATACAAAGAAATTTATATCAATGTTAGGTATGGGAAGTTTTAAAGCTAAATTTATGATAGCTAGATGCTATGTAGAATTAAAAGATGAACTTAAAGCAATAAACTGGTTTATGGAAAGCATCTTTGATCCAAATAATTTTATGCATGAAGGTATAGAAGACTTTAGAAAGTTTTTAATAATTACTAATAGAATTGAGATATTGGATGGTCTTAATAAACTGATTAGTAAGTAGAATAAAGCATATATTAGGAGGTTGGGAGGAGATTTAAATTTGAGAATAAGTCTATGCATGATTGTAAAGGATGAAGAAAAATTTATAAAGATGTGCCTTGATAAGGCGCTTCCATTAGTAGATGAGGCAATAATTGTGGATACGGGTTCAACAGACAATACTATCAATATAATTAGAGAATATGGCGACAAGGTAAAGTTAGTTCAAGCAAACTGGGAAAATGATTTTTCAAGGGCACGAAATATTTATTTGGAAAATGCAACTGGTGACTGGATACTGGTTTTAGATGCAGATGAAGAAATTATTTATAACAGATATAAATTGATTACGTATATATCTCAAGCACAAGCTGAAGCTTTTAACATAAAAATGATAAATGTCATTGATAATCAAAAAAAGCAAAATTCATGGGTATACTGCAGATTGTTTAAAAATAAAGGCTATAGATATTACAGACCTGTACATGAACAGCTTGATGTTGATAGAGAGAAAATTAAAACGCTAGCTGAAGATAATTGCAAAATATTTCATTATGGATATTTAAATGAAAATCTTAAAGCAAAAAACAAAATTGGAAGAAATTTAAGCATTTTAATTAAAGATTACAAAAAAAATCCCGAAGATTCATTTATATGCTATCACATAGGAGCAACTTATGCTGCAAATGGAGAATATGGAAAAGCATTGGAGTTTCTTACTAAGAGTTATGAGTTAGGAGTCAGGTTTGGCTTTGGCAGCTATTATTTTGAACTTGTTAAGAGATTAAGTGAAGTTATTTCTATACTGGGTGATAATAAATTATGTGTTGATTTTATACTTGATTTATTATCGGACGATAAATTGAAAAAATTCACTGATTTATATTTCATTATGGGTGATGCTTACTACAAGCTTAAGGAGTATAAGCTTTCTATAGAAGCTTTTAATAAATGTTTAGTTGTTGGGGATGCAAAAGAATTTCCAGGTGTTTCAGGGAGGGGAAGTTATAGCACTTTAATGAAGTTAGGGAAAATATATAGAGAGTTGAATGAAGAAAAGTTAGCCTTTGATTTTTATGGTAGAGCTTATGAATATAAGGATAATTTAGAGGACAAAGAAATTAGAGAGATAGAAGATTATTTTAGGTTAAAGAAAGGATTTAATAATAGAATTGGAGTATTATGTCGATTTGATAAATTAGTTGGCAAATAATTTATACATATAAAAGAGTTGCTTACAAATACTAAAAAAGAATGGGTGAAATTATGAAGACGAGTATAATAATTTTAACTTATAATAAACTTGAATATACTAAGCAGTGTATTGAGAGTATTAGAAAGTATACAGAAATAGGAACATATGAAATAATTATGGTTGATAATAATTCTTTAGACGGTACGGTAGAATGGATTAAAGAACAGGATGATGTAATTCCAATTTTAAATAATGAAAATTTAGGATTCCCCAAAGGATGCAATCAGGGAATTAAAGTAGCTTCAGGAGATAATATTTTGCTTTTGAACAATGATGTAATTGTTACTCCAAGATGGCTTGAGAACTTAATATTGTGTCTATATAGTAATAATCAAGTTGGTGCTGTAGGACCTTTAACTAATTTTGCTTCATATTTTCAAGCGATTAATGTTAAATATAGAAACTTAGAGGAATTATACCGATTTTCAGATGAATTCAATATATCAGATGCTTCAAAATGGCAGGAAAGATTAAAACTTATAGGATTTTGTATGTTAATAAAAAAAGATATAATAAATGAAATTGGATTATTAGATGAACAGTTTACTCCAGGAAATTTTGAAGATGATGATTATTCAATAAGAATAAATAAAGCTGGATATAAACTTATGCTTTGTAAAGATGTTTTTATACATCATTATGGAAGTGTGTCATTTAAAGAAAATGATATAAAACATGATGATTATAACAAATTGTTGTTATTAAATATGAAAAAGATAAATCAAAAGTATAAGTTTGATTTATTGCGGTATTTAAATATTAATCATGATATTCTTACTATGATAAATGAGCCTAAAGAAAAGGAAATTAAAGTATTACAATTAGGATGTGGAGGAGGAGGAACATTACTTGAAATTAGAAATATGTTTCCAAATTCAAAGCTTTTTGGAATGGAAAAAGATGACAATGTATTAATAAATACGTATCGTTTTGCAGATGTAAAAATAGGAGATTTTCAAAGTGTCAATTTTTATTATTGGGAAGAAGATTATTTTGACTATATAATTATGAGTGAAAGCAGTGATTCTAGCATAAACATAGATACATTAAAAAAATATGAAAAATATCTGTATAGTGATGGAAAATTCATAGTATATATAGCTGATAAAAATTATATTAGTTTTTATGAAAAAATAAAAAAACAGTATAAAATATTAAATGAATTAACGTCAGTTAATCAACAAGTAATCAAGTTTGGTACATATAAAGATGATAGAAAAGAGGAAACGAGCATGCATGAAAGTGAAGGCATTAGGGGATTTTTTGAAACAATTGAAAAGTTAGATAAAGGTGAAGTCGATATAGAAGAAATCAAATTATTTATCGAAAAATTAAATGAAAATAATCTAAATGAACTAATTTTATTTGTTGAAGAAAAGATGAATAATAAAATTCAAATTTTAAATTACATTGCTGTTAGACTTTTTGAAATAAAAAAATATGATTTAGTATTACCTTTACTTCAAAGATGCTTTGAATATGACAATAGTGATTATGACACATTGATTAACTTAAGCATAGTACTTGAAACTTTCGGAGAATATAAGCTATCATTAAAATACATTGAGATGATTAAGCAAAATAATGAGGAAATAGATCAAATCATAATGAATCTAAAAAATAAAATTAATAAAGAATATAAAACTACTGATATAGAACAAAATGATGTTATATTTACAGGTGAGAGACTTGTTATAAACAGTGAGGTCAAAAACAAATACAGTGATGTGTTAGAAGAACATATAGAAAGATATAAATTAGCAAGCCAATTTGTAAAAGATAAAGTAGTTTTAGATGCTGCTTGTGGTGCAGGGTATGGATCTAAGATGTTGTCAAATTCTGGAGCAACACAAATTTTTTCAGTAGATATTTCGGAAGAATGCCTTGAAAATGCACAAAGGTCATATTCTGATGATAAGATTAAATTTATGCAAGGAGATGTTAATCAATTACCATTTGAAAACAATACATTTGATGTTGTAGTTTCTTTTGAAACTATTGAACATATTAAGGACGGATCTAAATGGATAAAAGAATCCTCAAGACTATTAAAAGATGACGGGATTTTTATTGTATCAACGCCAAATAGAACGGTAACTAACCCAGGAACGTTTTTTGATGAACAACCATTGAATACATATCATCAATATGAATACAATATACAAGAATTTATTGGCGAATTAATTAAAGAGTATGATTTAGTAGATATATACGGGCAAACATTTTTAAATGAGAACGAAGATTACTTTACAAGAGTGATGAGAGGTGCTAGAAAACTAGATGTTAATAAAAAAATATCAAAAATAAGCAATGAAGGTCATAAATTAATTTCTTTAAGTGAAGTTAAAGATTCGAACCCAATGTATGTAGTTGCTATTTGTAAAAAAAGAAAATTTATGATTTGAGTGAAGATAAATAACAAAAAATGGAGCTGTTAACAAAGATGAACTTAATTTCTATCATTACGGTAATAACTCTTATCTTGGAGATGAGGATATAGTTGGAGTAGAAGCTATATCTATAGGCCATGATGTAATGATAAAAAGAGGTTTTTAATTAAATATTGCTTTAAATAATTTTAATGGCAAATCTAGAATAGTTATTGAAGATGGATGTCAGATAGGTAAGAATTTAACTGTCTCAGTAGCCAATAGAGCAATAATTGGTAAAAATGTTTGATACTAAAAGTATGGAATGGTTAAAAGTAAAAAGTGATGATGATATTAATAAGATTCTAAATGATTCCTACATGCGATCGTGAAAATGATTTAAAAAATGTCTAAAAGCATCTAATTTAACAACGGTTTCTGTATTATGCTCTACATAAATAAAGAATCCTATGAAATTAGGTGACGAAGTTTATTACTACAGCAATGACTTTTCCTGTAACATTGAATCCAAATACGAAGGAAGTTGTAGATGAAATTTTGTATAATGTCAAGATTAGGGGTTAGCAATTATGATTTCTTTATGTATGATTGTAAAAAATGAAGAAGATATTCTATCAAAATGTTTAAGTAATATTAAGAACAAAGTAGATGAGATAATAGTAGTTGATACAGGTTCTACTGATAGGACTAAAGAAATTGCAAAGAAGTATACTGATGAAATATTTGATTTTAAATGGTGCGATGACTTTGCAGCAGCAAGAAATTTTTCTATAAGCAAAGCAAAAAATGATTGGATTTTGGTATTGGATGCAGATGAAGAAGTAACAGAATTTAATAACGAAACTATTAATGAATTTATAAATACAGATAAAAAAATAGTAGGTAGAATAAAAATAATCAATTCTTTTGATGATTCAAGTGGTAAAAAAAGACTTTTTGGAAGAGTAAAGAGGTTTTTTAATAGAAAGTATTTTAAATATGAAGGCATAATACATGAACAGGTTGTAAAAATAGACGGAGAAGACTATAAAAATGTTAATGTTGATATAACTGCAAATCATGTTGGATATGAAAAAGAAGTAATTAGTAGAACTAATAAAACGAAAAGAAATAAGAAATTGCTTCAAAAAGCTATTGAACAAAAAAATGATGATTCATACTTATATTATCAGCTTGGTAAAACTTTCTTTATTGAGGATGATTATTTAGATGCTGAATTGAATTTCAAAAAAGCAATAGAGCTTGAAAGAAATATGAAATATGAATATGTACAAGATTTAATTGAAAGTTATGGTTACACTCTAATTAACCTTAAGAAGTATAAAAAAGCTCTAGAATTAATAAATTATGAAGATGCATATAAAAATATAGCAGATTTTAATTTTGTTATGGGGTTAATTTATATGAATAATGCAATGTTTAAAGAAGCTGTTTTAAAGTTTATTGAATGTCAAAACAGTGATGAGTGTAATATTGAAGGCGTAAATTCTTATTTAGCTAATTACAACATAGGTGTAATTTATGAATGTTTGGGTTTTACTGAAGAAGCCATGAAATTTTATAAAAAGTGTGGAAATTATAAGTTAGCTTTAAATAGATTAAATATAATAAGATAGTTGTTACGTAGACCGCCACTTAAGTTGGCGGCTTTGTGTATGCAACGAAAGTTATAGGGAGAGTAATAAATATGGGGTGTAAAGTATCTGTAATTGTCCCAGTTTATAATGTAGCAAAATATTTAGAAGAAATGCTAGCTTCATTATATGCACAAACTTTAAAAGAAATTGAGTTCATTTTTGTAGATGATTGCTCAACTGACAATAGCTTAGAAATATTATATAAGTTTGAGAAAAAGGATACAGATAGAGTAATTATTATAAAATCAGATGAAAATCAAGGCCCTGGGGGAGCAAGAAATATTGGATTGCAATATGCATCAGGGGAATATATAGCATTTGCTGATAGTGATGATTATGTTAAACCAGAAATGTATGAGTGTATGTATAAAAAGGCAGTGGAAGGCAATTATGATCTAGTGGAATGTGGATATTTTAGTGAACGGAGAAATAAGAACATGATGCTTTGGGATAAAAGCATGGAGGGGGAAGTATCCTTTGACAATAGAGTTAAAATGTTTTTATCATGTGGTTTTATAGTAACAAAATTATATAAGCATAGCATTATTATTAATTCTCAAATTGAGTTTATTCATAAGATTAAGCTTGAGGATGTTGATTTTTTAAACAGATTATATTGTAGAATAGGGAAAGTTGGGATAGTAGATAAAGTGCTGTATTATTATCGCAATAATACAGAGTCATTTTCTAATAAAGGAAATGAGTTAAAGGTTTTTGATATAAACAACATATTTTGTCAAAAATATATATCTAACATGAAAAAAGAAAAGCTTTATAAGACATTAAGACCTGTTATTGAATACATAATTATGGGGATCTGGTTTGATGTGTTTAAGATTTATGTTACTAAAAACCCTAAAATTAATATAAATTCTTTTATTATAATAGATAAAGAAATTAAGCAGTATGTTCCGGATTATGATAAAAACATTTTTTTTGTTGAACAAGCAAAACATGATGTGTTAAAAGAGGCATTTTTAGTAAATTCAAATGATTCTAAAAGAGCAATTGCAATACTAGATAAAAGGCATATGGAATAACTTAAATATATAAAGAATTTGAAAATTATTTCGATATAATAGGTATTGGTTATTTTAAATAAATTTTGGAGGTGATGTAATGAGGCTTACCCATAATATTCCGTCATTAAATATATATACAAAATATAAATCAGCTTTGGCATCACAAAGCACATCTATGGCTAGGATATCTTCTGGAAAAAGAATAAATCAGACTTCAGATGATCCTTATGGTAAAGCTCAAGATACCAATTTTACTATGCAGCTTAGAGGACTTCAAATGGCAAATCAAAATGCACAAGATGGTGTGAGTTTAGCGCAAGTTGCTGAAGGTGGCTTAGACGGTATAAATTCAATGCTTCAAAGAATTAGAGATTTAGCTGTTCAAGCTTCAAATGGAACAGAAAATACTTCAGATAAAAATGCTATACAACTTGAAGTGAGTAATCTAGTTCAAAACATTAATACTACAGCTAAAAGTACAAATATGAATGGAATAAATATTTTAAATGATAGCTCAGGTCAAGGATTGACTGCTATGATTGGAGCTAATGTAGGTGAACAAATTACTATACCTACTTTTAACTTTACAACAGATAATAGTTCTGGAGCATTATATTCTTTAAGTACTGCAGACGTTACAACTTCAGATAATTGTAAAACTTTGATGGATAATGTGGACTCTGCTATGAGTCAAATCAATTCAGCTCTTAGTAAGTATGGAGCGGTGGAAAATAGATTTAACTCCACTTCTGATAATATAGGTGCTGTAAGTAACGAAGTAGAAGCTGGAGACAGTGATGCAATTGATACTGATATTGCAGCAGAAATGTTAAACTATTCTAGATCCAGTATAGTGGTACAAGCTGGAATCGCTATGATGGCACAAACTAATAAGTTCCCTCAGGATGTATTAAGTATATTACAAAATATTAGAGCTAACTAAAAACTAATTAATAAAAAAATAGACTGTTGATGAATGAAATTCGTCAATAGTCTATTTTTTTATTATTATACACAATTTATTAATTTTGTATAAATTAAATTTATGAACAATTTATAAAAAAGTTTCAATTTGAATGAAAATATCTTATAATTATTTCAATGAGAAAAAAGAATTATGTTTTAAAATGTAAATTATATGGCTATAATAGGTGTAAAAAAGGTGGAATTGTTAATTAATTATGAATAAATATAAAAAAATAGAAAATTACACCATGAAATATGCAAAAAAAAGTACAAAATGTTGAAAAATAAGGTTAAAATCTTAGTTTAAATGCTTTTTTGAATTTAACATTAAAAGTGTAATAAAAAATTGTATAATTGTTAAATTTATTGTATAATAATAGCTGTAATTAAAAAAAATGAATAATATTAAAATATTTAATTAAATATTTGCATTTAAAAGAAAGAATTAAGAATTAATTGTCTAATTATTAGTTTAGGAGGTGATTTGATGTCAATAAATAATTCAATATCTCAAAGTAGTTCTACATATGATTTAATAAAACAAGCTCTAAATGCAAGTAGCATTAGAGGAAACACTATATCCAATAATATAGCAAATATAAATACAGCCGACTACAAGAGAAAGTATGTCACATTTGAAGACACGTTGAATGATAGTATGGATAATATAACTATGAAAAAAGATAATCCAAAACATTTAGATGATGGAAATGGCTATGGTACGATTAGTGTTAAAGAAGATGATTCTAGTAGTATGAAAAGCGATGGTAATAATGTAGATATAGATGCAGAAATGTCAAATCAAGCACAAAATACTCTTATGTATGAAGCTTTGTCAAGTCAAGCAAGCAGTAGAATAGCAATGAGAAAATTAGTTATTACTGGGGGAGGTAATTAATCGATGAATGCATTTGATTCATTAAATATTAGTGCAAGTGGTCTTTCAGCTGAAAGGTTAAGAATGGATACTATTTCTTCAAATATAGCAAATACAGATACTGCAGGTTATAGAAGAAAAATTGCGGTGTTTAAGGAAAATTTAGATACAACGCTGAATTCTTCAACAGGTGAAGAAGAAAATCAATTAAAAGGTATAAAAGCTGTAGGAATAGTGGACGATCAATCTCCTTTAAAAGAAGAATATGATCCAACTAATCCTGAAGCAGATGCAAATGGATATGTAGCTTCATCAAATGTAAATACTCTTAATGAAATGGCGGATTTGATATCCTCAACAAGGGCTTACCAAGCAAATGTAAGTGTAATGAGTGCAGAAAAAACAATGTTTAGTAAAGCATTAGAAATCGGAAAATAGGAGTGAATTTAATGAATATAAGTCAATTTATACCAACTAGTGGTATCTATTCAAACTCTACTACTGCATCAGTATCAAGTAGTGATGGAAGCAATGCACAAAACGGAAGTGTAGATTTTTCGTCTATTTTAAAAGAAAAATTAAATGATGTAAATAGTCAGCAGGTGGCTGCTGATAATACAACAAATCAATTCATAGAAGGTAAAGATGTAGACATTCATCAAGTTATGCTCTCTACTTCAGAGGCTCAAATGTCACTCAACATGGCAGTTCAAGTTAGAAATAAAATTGTTGAGGCATACCAAGAATTAAACAAAATGCAAGTATAAAATAGGGAGTGCATAAGATGAATAAGCTTTTAGACGGTTTTAGAAAGCTAAAAGACAAATGGCTTGGAATAAGTAAAATAAAAAAAATAGCTATAGGGGTATTATTTGTAGGGATAATTGTAGCAGCAGTTTTAGGTACAATGAATGCAACTAGCACAAAATATGGAGTATTGTTTTCAAAAATGGATTCAACAGATGCAAATGCAGTTATAACTAAATTAAAATCAGATAAAGTTACATATAAAGTTGACTCAAGTACAAATACAATTTATGTTCCAACAGATAAGGTTGATGATCTTAGACTCCAATATGCAACGACTATAAAAAATGGATCTACGGGATTCGAACTGTTTGATAGCAGTAGTAGTCAGTATGGCATGACAGATCAACAATTTAATGTGCAATATCAAAGGGCCTTACAAGGTGAAATTGAAAGAACAATTAAAAGTTTTCCTCAAGTAAGTGATGCAAGAGTTGAACTTGTAATGCCGGAAGATTCAGTATTTGTTAAAGATTCATCTGCAGCAAAAGCGTCAGTCTTTCTAAAGTTAAATGATGGACAAACGTTAAGTAAATCTCAAGTAAAAGCAATTGTTTCATTAATATCAGGAGCAGTTAAAAATTTGCCTACTGAAAATATACAAGTAGTAGATCAAAATATGACATTATTGAGTGCAAATTTGAATAATGGCACTAACAATGATGGTACTGATGTATCAGAAACTACAGCAGCTAGAAGTGAAGCAGAAGAGAAGGAAGAAAATGAGTTACAAGAAAAAGTATTGTCTCAGTTAGAACCTGTTTATGGAAAAGGTAATGTTAAAGTTCAAGTACATGCAGATATGAATTTTGATGCTACTCAGCAAGATGCAACTACTGAAACTAATCCTGTGATTGTAAGCGAGCATGATATAAACGAAGTTAATTCAAATGGTTCTAATGCTGCAAGTGGAAGCCCAAATGATAATAATAACTCATCAAATCAAATAGTTAATTCTAATTCTACTGGTGGGACTTCTACACATACGGAAACTACTAAAAATTATGATACATCAAAAACAGAAACAAAAACTACAACAGCTCCTGGAAATATAAATAGATTAACAGTATCTGTTGTAGTTGATGGAACAGTTAGTAATGCAACTCAAACCTCAATTAATAATATTGTGAGCCAAGCAGTTGGCATAAATCCACAAAGAGGTGATACTGTAAGCATTGAAGGACTTAGATTTGACACAACACTTCAAGATGCTGCTAAAAAAGCACAGGCTGATATGAATGCAACTCAGCAACAAGCACAAAAGAATGCATTTATAAGAAATATTATAATTGCAGGTGTAGTTGGTGTTATAGCTATTGCAGGATTAATAATTTTCCTTATAAAAAGAAGGAAGAAAAATAGGGAAGATGATGAAAGCGAATTTGACGAGCTTATCGGTGATGATATGGATGAAACATCACAGGTTAAGTTTGCACCTATTCAATTTGAAGAAGCTAATGAAAAATCACATATGGAACAAGAAATTAGAAACTATGCTAGCAATAAACCAGATCAAGTAGCTGATGTCGTTAAAGCGTGGCTTTCAGAAGAGGAGAGATGATAGTATATGGCTAGAGATGGAAAATTAAATGGAATACAAAAGGCTGCTATACTTTTTATTACTTTAGGACCTGAAGCATCGGCTGGAATTATTAAAAAGCTTCCAGAAAGAGAAATACAAAAAATCACGTATGAAATTGCTAATATAACTTCTGTTAAGTCAGAAGTAAAAGAAGATATATTAAAAGAATTTATTGAAATGAATAAAGCAAAGGATTATTTGGTTGAAGGTGGAATAGATTACGCTAGAGATTTACTTTCTAAGGCACTTGGAAGTCAAAGAGCAAAGGAAATATTAGATAAGGTTGCAGAAGAAACAGAACAGTATAGACCATTTGCTATTGCAAGAAAAGCGGATGCTCATCAACTTTTAAATGTTATAAATAGTGAACATCCACAAACAATAGCTTTAATATTATGTTATTTACAGGCAGATAAAGCAGGTCAGATTTTATCTTCTTTGCCAGAAGAATTACAAAGTGAAGTTGCGTATAGAATTGCAACTATGAGCAATACCTCTCCGATGGTTATAAAAGAGATAGAGAAGGTTTTAAATAGTAAATTATCTTCTGTTATAAGATCTGATGTTACTGTTATTGGTGGAGTTGAGACCATAGTTGATATATTAAATCAAGTTGATAGAACTACAGAGAAAAACATTACTGAAGGTCTTGAAAAGGAAAGTGCAGAGCTTGCTGAAAAAGTTAAAGAATCTATGTTTGTATTTGAAGATATTATCACATTGGATGATGTTGCAATTCAGAGAGTTCTTAGAGAAGTTGAAAGCAAAGAATTGGCATTGTCACTTAAAGGATGTTCAGAAGAAGTTGCAGATACAATATTCAGAAATCAGTCAAAGAGAGCTGCTGCTTCATTAAAAGAAGATATAGAATTCCTAGGACCAGTAAGGCTTATGGATGTTGAAAAATCCCAACAAAAAATTGTTGCTGTTATTAGAAGATTAGATGAAGCTGGTGAAATAGTATTATCAAGAGGTGGAGAAGATGCTATTATCGTCTAGTGTTATAAAAAATACAAGAACAAGTGAAAAAAATAAGGAAATAATAACAGATAGTAGTGTTGAACTTAAGCAGCAAAGTTTGGGTGATATGGCAGATATATTAAAACAAAGTGACAATGAAATTTTTGAAGGTGTAGAGAAAATTGCTAACACTATAATTGAAAATGCAAAAAAATCAGCAGAGGATCTAAGAGAAAGATCAATAGAAGAAGCCAAAAAGATTCAACAGGATGCCTATGAAGAAGGTTTTTCAAAAGGAAAACAGGAAGGATACAATAAGGCATATGAAGAGACTGTGGAAAAAGGCAAAATTGAAATAGAAAACTATAAATCTTTAGCAGAAGCAAACGCCTCAAATATGATGATAAGCGCAAAATTCAATTATGAGAAATATGTTATTGAGAAGCAAGAAGAAATTAAAAAACTTGCTATTTCAATAGCAAGTCATATTTTAAAAAGAGAAGTTTTAAGTGATGAAGGAATAAATGATATGATTTATAGTGCTGTTGAAGATTCGAAGAACAGTGAGCTAACAGTTATAAAATGTAACCAAGTTCATTATAAAGCTATTTTAGATGCAACAATATTATGGAAACAAAAATTACCGGTATCTGGAGAAATATTTGTTATTGAGGATAACTATATAGATGAAGGACAGGCACTTATCGAAAAAAATAACGGTAAAGTTAAAGTTGGAATAGATATAGGTTTGGAAAAAATTAAAGAAGAACTTTTAAAAAGTGATTTATAGAGGTAATAATTATGATTCCATTAGATTTTGAAGCTTTAACACAAAAAGTAGAAGAATGTAATACTAATTATATTGAAGGTATCGTTAGTAAAATAATTGGACTTACTATAGAAGTTGAAGGTATAAAGGCTTTTGTAGGAGAAGTTTGCAAAATTTATAATGAAAAGAATAGAGAAATAGATTGTGAAGTTGTTGGATTTAAAGAGAAAAATATAATTTTAATGCCATTAGGAGAACTTGCAGGAATATCACCTGGATGCAAAGTGATTCCAATGGGAAAACCACTTAATGTTTTATGTTCCGAAAAATTATTTGGAAAAGTTTTAGATGGACTTGGAAAACCACTTGATGATAGTCTACTTTTAAGTGGAAAAAGTTACAAGCTAGATAGCGAACCACCAGACCCTTTGAAGAGAAGGCGAATTGATTCTGTTATGCCAACAGGAGTAAGAGCTATTGATGGATTTTTAACTTGTGGTGAGGGTCAAAGAGTTGGTATATTTGCTGGAAGTGGTGTTGGAAAAAGCACAACGCTTGGTATGATTGCTAGAGAAGCTAAAGCTGATGTTAATGTCATAGCGTTAATTGGTGAAAGAGGAAGAGAAGTAAGAGATTTTATTGAAAAGGATCTTGGAGAAGAGGGTATGAAAAAGACGATAGTTATTTGTGCAACTTCGGATAAACCTGCTTTAGTTAGAATTAAGGGTGCTTTTACTGCAACAGCTATAGCTGAATATTTTAGAGATCAAGGCAAAAAAGTTGTTCTTATGATGGATTCGGTTACAAGATTTGCTATGGCTCAAAGAGAAGTTGGACTTGCAATTGGAGAGCCTCCTGCAACTAAAGGATATACACCTTCTGTTTTTGCAATGCTTCCAAGACTTATGGAGAGATCAGGAATGTCTGATAAAGGTTCAATAACAGCTTTCTATACCGTTTTAGTTGATGGAGATGATTTTAATGAACCAATAGCCGATGCAGTTAGAGGTATATTAGATGGACACATTGTTTTGTCTAGAGATTTGGCAGCTAAAAATCATTATCCAGCAATAGATATTATGGCTAGCATAAGTAGACTTATGTCTGAAATTGCTGATGATGAACACAAAAAAGCAGCGGCTATAGCAAGAGAGTTATTAGCAACCTATAAAAACTCTGAAGATCTTATAAATTTAGGGGCATATGTTAGAGGTAGCAATAAAAAAATTGATGTAGCAATAAATTATCATGAAAATATAATTGGATATTTAAAACAGGGGATGAATGAAAAATCAGATTTTGAACATAGCATTAATTATTTAAAGGGAATGTTTAATTAGATCGTCTAAGAGAGGTAAATTATGAAAAAATTTGATTTTAAATTACAAAAACTTTTAGATATAAGGGTTAACATAGAAGAAGAGTGTAAAATAAAATTTAAAAGAGCTCAGGATGAAAAATTAATTGCAGAAAAAAATTTAGAAACTTTGAATTCAAATTATTCTAAATACAGTGAAACCAGAAAATTTGGTTCTGTGGTTCAGCAGAAAATAACTCAAGCTTATTTAAATTCAATTGCTATTTGTATAAATGAGGCTGTTGTTGAAATTGATAAGAAAAGTTTGTTTTTAGAAGAAAAGCGAGAAGAATTTAGACAAAAGCAGATTGATAGAAAAACCGTTGAAATTCTAAAGGATAAACAAAAAGAAAAATTTTATAAAGAACAAAACGCTATTGAGCAACGAGCAAATGATGAATTTGCTATATATGGATTTATAAGAAATAAATTTGAAAGGAGGTGAAAAAGTGAGTGATTCAAGTTTAAGTGTTTCAGTAAGTACTCTTGCGTTAGTTTCAAATGGCAATTCTGCTGGTAATATTTCTAATACCAAAAGCACGAACTCCAGTAATGGAAGCACCTTTAGCATTGTCTTACAGGATAAAACTAATACTGATTCTAATGCTAATAGTCAAAGTAACACAGTGACAGGTGCCAATAATAATTTAACTTCTACAAATGTACAAGATGCTGATGTTACAAAGAGTAATAGCGATGTGGGTTATGAAAAGGATCTTCAAGAGATAGAGAATAAGATAAATAAGATGGAAGATGGAAGCCAAAAACTAGATGATAATACCACAGCAGCATTACTTTTGAGTTTACAACAGATATTGAATTCTATTTTAAAAAATTCAAATTCACCTACAGCACAGGATAGTAAAAATTCATCTGAAAGTGTTAGCTCAATTACAATTAGTACAGATATACAGGCTAAGTTAACAGAGCTAGAAAACACATTACAACAAATAATTAATGATTTGACTGCAGCTAACAAACAAGCTACTGCGCAAGTATCTGATAATTCGGCTCTTGATAGTACGTTACAGAATGAAAATCTAAAACAAAACATAAATGATATAAGTTCGTTGATAGAAACAACAAATAATAATTCTGTTGATGAAAATTTTAATCTAGAATCTAAAACAAATGATGTGGTAGATTGTTTGAATTTAATAAATAAAGTTTTAAGCAATGCAAGTTCATCAACAAATAAAAATATAAATAGTGATTTATTGAACAAGTTTAAAACTGAATTTAGCGATATAATTCAAGGATTAAAGGGAAATGTAACTTCTACTGATGGAAATTCTAGCAATTTATTATCAAGTAATAGTTATGCAATTAATTCGCTACTAGATAGTAGTTCTAACCTTAATTCATCAACGTCTGATAATAGTTCTATGAATAGTAATTCATCAGATAAAGATACTGAATTTTTAAATAAACTAATTGACAACAGTGGAAATGATGATAGTAATTATTCAAAAGTCACTAATGTAATTAACCAATTTATTAGAAATAATGATTCAACCAGCAAATTAACCGCAACACAGCTTTCGGATCCACAAATTAGAAGTACTAATTTTGCCCAAGATGTTATTAATAATGTAAAGTACATGGAAAACAACAATATTAAAGACATGACAGTTACTATAACACCAAAAGAACTGGGACAAGTACTTATAAATGTAAGTTCTGAGAATGGAGTTATAAAGGCATCTATAACAGCTACAAATAAAGAAGCCTATAATTTATTAAATTCAAATATTGGAGAAATTAATAAAAATTTAAATTCACAAGACGTTAGAATAAGCAATGTAGATATCAATATTTACAATGGTGATACTACCTTTTTTAAAGGCAATTCAAATTCTGATAAGGATACGAATCAAAATGGCAAAAAACAGAGAACATCAAATGTTGCAGGCGTAGGAAGTATTGCTGATACGGAAGCAGAAAGTATGACAGATTTATACGACAATAATAATGTTAATGCACTAGCATAATTTGTAAGGCATGTAATAAAAGATTTAGGAGGAGATAATATGAGTACTTCAGGTGTAGATCCAACTTCATATACTAGCATGGATCCAACAAATACTTCAAAAGCTTCAACAACAAAAAGTAATAGTCTTGACAAAAATGCATTTATGAAAATATTAATGGCAGAAGTTTCAAATCAGGATCCAACTTCACAAAATAATGATCCTACGCAATACATTAGTCAATTAGCACAGTTTTCATCACTAGAACAAATGACTAATTTAAATAACACCATGACTTTAACGTCAGCTTTAAATTTAATTGGAGCAACTGTTCAACTTAATCAAACTGATAGCAGTGGAAATTATATTTCTGGAGTTGTAAAATCAGTCTCAAAAAATGGTGATGATATAACCTTAAATATGCAAGTAGATGGAAGCTCAACACTTCAAAATTATGATTATAGTAATGTAATAGGTGTTAGTCCAACAAGCAGCACAAAGTAGGTTGTTATAATGGGATATAGAGTAGTAAATGGAACAATTGTTACTGTAAACTCAGTTAATGACCTAAATAACAGTAATACTTCTAAAGGTAAAAAGCAAAATCCTGATTTCTCAAGTGTTTTGAAAAATGAGATAAAAAAAGATGACAGTTTTGTAATTTCAGCTCATGCAGCCGATAGGATTAAGGATAGGGGAATCCAATTAAACAGCGAAGATATGAAGGCCATAAATGAAGGTATTAATAAGGCGGACATAAAGGGCTGTAAGGATTCTGTAATACTTTATAAAAATACTGCATTTTTAACAAGCATTAAAAATAGAACCATTGTTACGGCAGTAGATAGGGATGATTCTAAACAAAATGTTTTTACAAATATCGATAGCGTAGTAATACTTTAGACTGGACCTAATTATAGGAAGTCAAAATTAACTGATTGATAGAGGTTAATTGCAAATATAAAACTAATTAAATTATTTAAATAAATGGAGGTATTTTAATGTTACAATCAATGTATTCTGGAATATCTGGAATGAAAGCAAGTAATCAAGAATTGGACGTAATAAGTAATAATATCGCAAACTCACAAACTACTGCATTTAAAGGATCAAGTGTAACTTTTGAAGATATGTACAATGAAACAATAAAGGAATCTTCTTCGCCTACTGGAAATTTTGGTGGTACAAACATAAGCCAAGTTGGAACAGGTACAAAAATTGAAGCGGTTAATAAAGACATGGGCTCTGGAAGTACACTTACTACAAATAGAGGACTTGATACTGCAATAAGTGGAACTGGATTTTTCATTTTAGGTTCAGGACCAAGCACTACTTCAGTACCAGTAGATAATACTACAACTCATGAAGCAACAGTAACACCAGGCGTATCTCTTAATTATTCAAGAGACGGATCATTCTCTTTAGATTCTAATAACGATCTTGTAAATTCAGGTGGATACAAAGTTATGGGATATGCAGTAAAAAATGCCACAGGTACAAGTATACAGGCAGATGGAAAGACAGTTAACTTTGTTGACGGAAATAAGGCTGTAACGGCTGTTGATACTGCTCTTGTACCATTAATAATACCATCTACAGTTATGGAAGGTGGAGCACCAGAAAAAGTATCAAGTTATGCTATAGATAAAAATGGAGTAATAACAGTAACACTTGCAGACAAAAATGTAGCGGCAATAGGTCAAATAGCTTTGGCATCATTTAATAATGATGCAGGATTAGATGCTGCAGGCAGCAATATGTTCAGTGAATCTACAAATTCAGGAATTGCTACTTTAAAGACAGGAATTAATACAGCATCAACTAATGATAATTCAGGTGCTTATGGAGATATTTTATCAGGTACTCTTGAACAATCAAATGTAGATTTAGCAACAGAATTCACACATATGATTGAAGCTAGTAGATCATTTCAAGCTAATGGTAAGATAATTTCCACAGGAGATGAAATACTCCAAACTATAATAGGATTAAAGCAATAGTTTAAAATCACAATAATTAAAAGTGTAGGTTAATTTTTAAAATTAACTCTACACTTTAATTAAAGAAATATTGACTTATGGTTTGAGGGAGGGAAAAATAATTGATTAAACTTACAGGATTAAACCACAAAGAAGTGATAATTAATTCTATTGCTATAGAAAAAATAGAAGAAGTACCTGAAACAGTTATAACGCTTTTAAATGGAAATAAGTATTTAGTAGAGGAATCACCAGATGAAGTTATAGATAAAATAATAGCTTTTAAAAAAAGAATAAATGATACTAAATATCTATAACATTATTTTGTTTAGAGGGAGTGACATATAAATGAGTGAGAAGAACAAGAAAGAAAAAAAAGGCGGAGTTCCAATAATAGTTGTAATATTACTTTTAGTAATAATTATACTGGGTGGTGCTTTTGGAGCGTACATGTTACTTTTCAATAAAAGTTCAAGTAAAACTGCTAATAACACTGCTAATACTGTAACGGTAGATTCCACTGAGCAGGCAACTTTATCTTTAGATGAAACTATAATAAATTTAGCGGATACAGATTCACAAAGATATGTAAAAGTAAAAGTTTCTTTTGGTTACGATTCTACAAATAGTAAACTTACAGCTGAAGTTACAAGTACAGATGCAGATAAAAAACCTATTTTTGCGGATTCTGTTATAAGTATTCTAAGAAACAAAAAATCTACTGACCTAACAGGAAAAAACTTAGATGCTATTAAGCAAGAAATTTTAAATACTGTCAATCCGTATTTAAAAAATGGAAAATTTTCAAATGTATATTTTGATGAATTAGTTGTTCAATAAGTAATGTCGAGGGTGGTAAAAAGATGCTGGACACATTTTCAATTATAGTAAAACTTATAGTTGCACTTTTAATTATTTTACCATTAATATATTTAAGTTTAAAATATGGTGGAAATAGATTACAGGGCATTCAAAATGGAAGTTTTATGAAGTTATTAGAGAGGCTTCAAATTTCAAAAGAAAATAGTCTTCTGGTAATAAAGATTGGTGAAAAAGGATATGTATTCTCCAGTACTGGAGATAAAATTGAAATTATTATGGAGTTAACAAAAGAGCAGATTTTTGAAATTGAACAATCAAAGAAGATAAAGCAATACAAAAACATGAGTGAATTTCTTAATGATTTCAAAGTTAAAATGAATTTTAATGATAAAAGTAATGCATTAAAATCGTTTAAAAATAAGCTTAAGATTAAAAAGGAAGATTAGTATGAAAAAGAAGGCATGTATAGTAGCTACTTTAATTTTATTAAGTGTATTTTTTATGGGACATAATGTACAAGCTGCAACTAACAGTGTACCATCATTGAATGTGTCATTAAATAATTCTTCTACTCCAACTGATTATGTTAATGATATAAAGATACTTATTATGATGACAGTTTTAACACTGCTTCCATCAATAATAATAATGACAACAAGTTTTACTAGAATAGTTGTTGTATTTGGATTTCTAAAAAGTGCATTAGGTACTCAAAATGCACCACCAAGTCAAGTTATAATTGGATTATCATTATTTTTAACATTTTTTATAATGACACCAACAGTAACGGCCATTAATACTAATGCAGTTCAACCATATATTAACAATAAAATAACTCAAGAGCAGGCCATAACAGCTGGAGAGAAGCCGTTAAAAGATTTTATGCTAAAGCAAACAAGGCAAAAAGATTTAAAGCTTTTTATGGAGGCTGCTAAGAATGATCCTAAAACTCCAACAGATAAAATACCAATGCATGTTGTGATTCCAGCATTTATAATAAGTGAACTTAAAACAGCATTTATAATAGGATTTTTATTGTATATACCATTTATAATAATAGATTTTGTTGTAGCAAGTATATTAATGTCTATGGGTATGTTTATGGTTTCACCAGCAATGATTTCGTTACCTTTTAAGTTGCTTTTATTTGTTATGGTAGATGGTTGGTACATGATTGTTAAATCACTTATTCTAAGTTTCTCATGAGGAGGAAAATTAAATGACAGAAAATATGCTATTAGGAATATTAAAAGATGGAATTACAACAGGATTAATGGTAGCTGCGCCGTTTTTAATTGTGGCTGTAATTGTTGGATTAATCATAAGTATATTTCAAGCTACAACACAAATTCAGGAGCAAACCCTAACATTTGTTCCTAAACTTTTGGCTATTGCGGTGATTGGAATTTTAACGTCCACATGGATGCTTCATATGATGACTGGTCTTACAGATAGAATATTTGATACAATTTCAAATATAACTAGATAGGTGTGATTATTAAATGATTAATGTATCATATGTTTCTGCATTATTTTTAGTATTTCTAAGAGTAATTACTTTTTTTATTGCAGTGCAAGTTATATTCCCAAATGGTCTACCTAATACAGTAAAAATTATGTTTTCACTAGCGATTTCATATTTTGTTGTTTCTAATGTTAATTATTCGGATATTTCAGCTATTAATAACCAATTAATTTACGCACAAAAATGTATCTTTGAAGTGTTAACCGGTCTTGTTTTAGGTTATTTAACAAATCTAGTATTTATGTGTGCAAGAATTGCTGGTCAATTAATAGATGTTCAAATTGGATTCTCAATGGTAACATTGTTTGATCCAACTGCAAATGTTAATACTACACTTATTGAAAGATTAATGCAGATGTTTAGTGTGGTAATATTTTTCATAATTGATGGACATTTGGTGCTTATACAATCACTTATTGATAGCTTTAGTGTTATTCATTTGGGCAATTTTGTATTAGGTGATGGGTCAGCAATGTATGCTTTAAATGCATTTATTCAATTTTTTCAAATAGCTATAAGAATAGCAATTCCAGTAATAATTATACTGGTAATTACGGATATTGTATTAGGTCTTGTTTCTAGAACTGTACCACAATTGAATGTAATGATTTTGGGACTGCCAATAAAGGTTTTGATGGGAATGTTTGTATTTATGCTTACACTTCCAATTATGATAAATCTGATTATACATGGATATAGTTTGCTACCAGATTTATGGAAGGGATTTTACAAAATATTACCGGCCATAATAATATTTGCAGATGGCGATAAGACTGAAAATGCTACTCCAAAGAAAAAGAGTGATGCAAGGAAAAAAGGCCAGACTGCAAAAAGTAAAGAAGTTCCATTAGCCATTACACTTTTAACTTCGGCTATTATTTTTTATACTTTAGGAAATTCTGCATATAATCAAGTAAGAAATATGATGATTACATATTTTAGTGGCTATATGTTAAATGTTAAAGGCTTCAATGCCTATACAATTCAAAAAATACTGTTTTTTGCTTTAAAAAATGTAGGTATAGTTTTTTTAATGTTTGCAGTTCCTATTATGATTATGGGTATAGCAGCTAATTTTCTTCAATCTGGTTTTATATTTTCAACAGAATCACTTAAACCAGATTTAAAAAAATTAAATCCAATTTCAGGATTTAAGAAGATGTTTTCAATTAGAACTTTGGTTGATTTAGTAAAGGATATAGCGCTTGTATCAGTAGTAGGATATGTAGGATATAAATTTATAATTGGAAATTTTGATAAATTTTTAGGTATAGATACTTTGAATTTTGATGTCATACCTGGCGTAGTAAAAGGCTTATTTATGTCAATACTGCTAAAGATTACTCTTATTATGGTAATTATAGCAATTTCAGATTATATATATCAGAGATATATGTTTAATAAAGATCTTAAAATGACAAAACAAGAAGTCAAGGATGAATTCAAACAGGATGAAGGAGATCCGCAAGTAAAGTCAAAAAGAAAGCAAAAAATGAGAGAAATGTCAATGCGTAGAATGATGTCAAATGTTCCTGATGCAACAGTAGTAGTCACTAACCCAACACATATAGCTGTGGCATTAAAATATACGGAGGGTGAAAGTAGTGCGCCTATTGTAATAGCAAAAGGTGCTGATAGACTAGCTCTTAAAATAAAGGAAGTAGCAAAAGAAAATGAGGTTGCAATAGTTGAAAACAAGCCATTAGCTAGGCTTATGTACAATGAGGTTGAAATTGACGAAGAAATACCAATGGACATGTATCAAGCTGTTGCTGAAATATTGGCTATAGTATTTAAGATGAAAAAAGGTAAAGGATGAATGTAGATGAACAATGACAAGAAAAAAAATTATAGTATAAAGAATAATTGGGATGTTGTTGTAGCATTTGGTGTAATGGCAATAGTATTAATGATAATAATACCATTACCTACCACTTTAATTGATATTCTGATTGTAACTAATATGACAATAGCAATAATTATACTCTTAACAACTTTGTTTACTACTGATGTTTTGCAGTTATCTATATTCCCTACATTGCTTTTAATCACAACTTTGTTTAGAGTTGGACTTAACGTGTCTTCTACAAGGTTAATATTAAGCCAAGCTAATGCAGGAGAAGTAATAAGTGCATTTGGAAACTTTGTTGTAAATGGAAACTATGTAGTTGGTATTATAATATTTTTGATTATTATAGTAGTTCAATTTGTAGTAATAACAAGTGGTGCTGGAAGAGTTGCAGAGGTGTCTGCTAGGTTTACATTAGATGCAATGCCTGGTAAACAGATGAGTATTGACGCAGATCTTAATGCAGGTCTTCTTGATGATATGCAAGCTAAAGAAAGAAGAAAAAATCTTCAAAGGGAAGCTGATTTCTATGGAGCAATGGATGGTGCTTCTAAATTTGTTAAAGGTGATGCTATAGCCAGCATTGTAATAGTTATGATAAATATTATTGCTGGTATTATAATAGGCGTTCTCCAACTTAACATGTCTGCAGGGGATGCAGCACAGACATATGTTAGACTTACAATTGGAGATGGTCTTGTAAGCCAGATTCCTGCACTTTTAATATCTATTGCAACAGGTATTATTGTAACACGATCAGGAAACGAAAAAGATTTTGGAAATGAATTAGTTGGACAGTTAACTGCCTTTCCAAAGGTCTTGTTTATAGCTTCTAGTGTATTATTTTTACTTGGACTTTTATCCGGTTTTCCACATTTAGTGTTTATGGTTTTATCTGCTTCATGTGGACTCGCAGCTTATTTACTTTTTAGAGAAGAGAAAAATAAAATAATACAAAAAGAGGAACATAAAAATAATGAAATTGCAGAAATGGAAGGTAAAGAACCAGAAAATGTTATGAACCTTGTTTCTGTTGAACCGATGGAAATAGAAATAGGTTATGGTTTAATTCCACTTGCGGATGAAACATCAGGAGGAGATTTACTTCAAAGGATTGCTTCGGTTAGAAGACAATGTGCAATTGAAATGGGTATAGTGGTTCAGCCTATAAGAATAAGAGATAACTTACAACTAAAGACAAATGAATATGTTGTTAAAATTAGAGGAACAATAGTTCAAAAGGGTGAATTAATGCCAAGTATGCTTCTATCTATGGATTCAACTGGTGAAAGTGAAGAAATTCAAGGAATAAAGACGATTGAACCAACATTTGGACTTCCAGCAGTATGGATAAATAAGGATCAAAGAGAAGAGGCGGAGATAAAGGGCTTTACAGTTGTTGATCCAACTACGGTAATGGTAACTCATTTAACAGAAACTATAAAACTTCATTCATATGAACTTTTAGGAAGGCAAGAAGTAAAAGGAATTATAGATTCAATGAAAGAAAGATATAGTGCTGTAGTTGAAGAACTTATACCAGATCTTATGACCATTGGTGAAGTTCAAAAAGTTCTACAAAATCTTTTGAAAGAGAAAGTGCCAATTAAGGATATGGTCACTATATTAGAAACACTTGCAGATAACTCTAGAAACTCTAAAGATATTGAACTTCTTACTGAGTATGTCAGGATAGCGCTTGGAAGAACAATATGTAATCCTCTTGTTGGAGAGGACAATAAATTAGTTGTTGCAACTTTTGCACCAGATGTAGAAAATGTGATTGCTAATAATATACAAAAATCTATGCAAGGATCTTTTCCAGCGGTAGATCCAGAAACTACATCAAAAATTTTAGATTCAATAAAAAATGTCTTAAGTTCAATTTATTTTCCTGAGAATCAACCTGCAATTTTGGTTTCTCCTAAGATAAGACCAGCAGTAAGAAAACTTTTAGAGATGGTATTTCCTCATGTTTCTGTGTTGTCTTTAAATGAAGTACCTAATGAAGTTGAGATAAAAGCTGAAGGAGTTGTTAACATCTAATGATTATAAAGAAATATGTAGTTAATAGCATGAATGAAGCAATGACTAGAATTAGGTATGAACTTGGAAATGATGCTGTTATTATAAGCCAAAGAAAGATAAGAAAAAAAGGCATTAAAGGTATCTTTTCTAAAAAAGCAATTGAGGTTACAGCCGCAATAGATGATAAAAATAAAAACAACAATTTCAACAATATAGACATAAGTGATAGCATAGAAGCTATCAAAAAAGCTATGAATTTAGAAAAAAAACCTCTCACAAAAGTAATTCAGGAAAAAAATATTGACAATGGTAAAAAAAGCAATGAGAGTGTAAAAAATTCAGATTATTTAATTAATGAAATGAAAGAAATGAAAAACATATTAAGTAATATTGCAAGTACAGGAATAAGTTCAAATGGTAAAAGTGATTTACATGAAAAACTTGAAGGTTTAGATTTAAACTCAGAAATAGTTGAAGACATAATAAGTAGAATTAGACTTGACAAAAGAGAAGTAGATGAAAATGAGAAAATTAAAGAAGCATTGAATTGTGTTGTTAGTGTAACTAAACCTAAAAATGAGAAAATAATAGTTTTAGTGGGACCAACAGGCGTTGGAAAAACTACAACTATTGCAAAGCTTGCAGGTAGATTATCTTTGATTGAAAAAAAGAAAGTTGGTCTTATAACTGTAGATACATATAGGATTGGAGCAGTAGAACAATTAAAAACTTATGCAGATATTATGAACATTCCATTTGATGTGGTTTTTTCAATTAAGGATATGGAAAAAACAATAGAAAACATGAAAAATTGTGATGTGATTTTAGTAGATACTACAGGAAGAAGTAGTAAAAACGTAATGCAGATTTCTGAACTAAGAGCATTTGTAGAAAAGACAAATTCTAAGGATATTCACCTTGTTATAAGTGCATCTACCAAAAATAGCGATATTAAGACAATAGTTGAGGGATATAGAGTTTTGAATTATAATAGTCTTATAATAACAAAACTAGATGAGACTTCTACCTATGGTTCATTAATAAATATAATAAATTATGCACAAAAACCGTTAAGCTATGTAACAACTGGTCAAAATGTTCCAGATGATATTAGATGTCTAAATTGTGATGAGGTGACAAACCTTGTTATGGGAGTTGAAACTGTATGTTAGATCAAGCTCAAAGGCTTAGGCAAATGGCTGCCAGTAATAAATTAGATGAAAAAAAAAGTTGTCCCAAAATAATTACAGTTACATCGGGAAAAGGTGGAGTTGGGAAAAGCAATTTTGTAGTAAATTTAGGCTTGACTCTACAAAAAAATGACAAAAAAGTTTTGATTTTTGATGCTGATGTGGGTATGGGAAATGATGACGTATTACTGGGGGTTTTACCTAAATACAATGTATTTGATGTCATATTTAATGATAAAGATATTAAAGATGTAATTGTTACTGGTCAATATGGAATTAAACTTTTACCAGGTGGTTCAGGGATGACAAGAATTAATGAGATTACTAATGTCCAAAGAAACAAATTTTTAGAGAAACTTTCAGCACTTGAGAATTTAGACTATATATTAATGGATACAGGGGCAGGTATAAATAGAAGTGTATTAGGCTTCATTGCTTGTTGCGATGAACTTATAATACTTACAACGCCAGAACCAACCTCTCTAATGGATGCATATAGTCTTATAAAGGCAGTGGTGCATTTTAAGATTAAATCAAAAGCTAAGGTAGTTATAAATAGAACTTTAGACAAAAGTGAGGGCCAGGAAACTTATGAAAAATTTAAAAACGCAGTTAAAACATTTCTTAAAATTGATGTAGAGTATATTGGAAGCGTATCAGAGGATAAAAAGTTAGTTCAAGCAGTTAGATCACAAAAACCATTTGTAATAAGCAGCCCCAATTGTGAAGCTGCTGAGGATATAATTAAAATAGCAAATAAACTTCAAGGAATTGAAAGCAAAGGTACAAGTGTCCAAGGACTATTTAAAAAGATATTTAACATATTTTCGTAAGGGGTTATCAAATAATGAAGAACAATAATGTAGAAATCAATATCAATACAAAATGTGAAGTCCTTATTAAAGGAAAATCCTATAAGAGTAACATACAAGATATTTATGAAAAAGATATAGCCATAAGTATACCAGTTTTTAAAAATAATTACGCTAATTTACTTAAAGATGAAGAGGTAGAAGTTATATACTATGATGAAAAAAATGTATATGGGTTTCAATCTAAAGTCACTGGTAGGAAAAATGATGGTATATCTATGATACTTATTGAAAAACCTGATAAAATAAAAAAGGTTCAAAGAAGAAGGTTTTTTAGGATGGATTTATCCATGGAAGTAGAATATAAAAAAATTGAAGATAATTTAAGCGATAATCAAATAAATGCAATTATTGAGGAAAATAAGGACTTTAGTATATGTACAATGGTTGATTTAAGTGGTGGCGGCATAAGGATAAGAACTAAAGACGATATTGATGAAAATCAATTGTATATAATAAAAATACCATTAAAAGATGAGGTTATCTATGTTACATGTTATTGTGTTAGAGTAATTAGAGATAGTATAGCCAAATCTAATGTATGTGGATTTTCGTTTTATGATATTGAGGATTCTAAGAGAGATAGAATCATATCGTATTTGTTTCAATTAATGAGGGAACTTAGGAAAAAGGAATAGGGGAGGTCTAATCATGGTTAGTCTTGGAAGTTTTGATACTAAAGAAGAGATAATAAAAAAATATATTCCACTTGTTAAATATATTGCATCGAGAGTTATAATTGGGAAAGGAAAATACATAGAATATGAAGACTTGGTGAGTTATGGAATGGTTGGACTGATGGATGCTTTTAATAAATTTGATGTTAGTAAAGGAATGAAATTTTCCACTTATGCATCTATAAGAATTAAGGGATCAATGATTGATGAACTTAGAAAAAACAGCCCTATTTCTAAAGGTGCAATGGACAAACTTACAAAATATAATCAAGCAATAGAAATATTACAAAAAAAATTACTTAGAGAGCCAACAGATTTCGAAATAGCAAATGAGCTTGGAATTACAATAGGAGATATTAGCCAAGTTGAAAATTATATAAATTATATTTCCGTGGTATCATTAGAAACTTTGATTTTTTCAGATGATGATGATATGCCGTTAATAGGAACAATAAAAGATGAAGATAGTCCAAGTCCTGAAATGGCTTTAGAAGAAAAAGAAGAAGTAGAGTATCTAACTAAAGCGCTGGATTTGTTAAAAGAAAAAGATAAAACCGTTTTGTCATTATATTATTATGAAAATTTTACATTGAAGGAAATAGGACATGTTTTAGGTGTTTCAGAATCAAGGGTATGCCAATTGCATACTAGAGCTATTGTACATTTAAGAAGTGCTATGCAGAAATTAAAATATGAATAGTGTGAGGTTTTGATAATATGATAACATTTTTGTTAGTATTAATAGGATTTTTACTTATAATAATTAATTTCAAAACTATAAAAAACGAAAAAAACACCTTTAAAGGAACATTTGATGATGTTTCAAGTAATTTAAAAGATTATGATATAGAGATTGGGAAACTAAGAAAAGAATTTGGAGAAACTATATTTGAACTTCAGCAAGAGATTCAAGATTTAAAGGGTAATATAGATAATGGAAAAATTAAAATATATAAAGAAAGCGATATCGATAACGAATATATAAATAGTGACATTGAAGACAATGAAGAAAAAGTTGAAATTGAACAGAAAACATACATACAAAATAGTGATGAATACAAACTAAATCCACAAGAAAATAATGTTAAAATAAATGAAATAAAAGAGATGATGGATAAAGGGTTATCTATAGATAGTATATCTGAAAAATTAGGAATGGGTAAGGGGGAGATACTATTAATAGAAAAATTATATCACAAATAAAAAATTGTATAATCTTAATTTGTGATAGGAAGATTATGCTTGGAATTGGAATTGGAATTTTAATTGCAACTTGTTTTATGGTTACTGAAAAAACCATTGTAAGTCTTAGTAAAAGTCAAATTGAAACCAGAGCTTATAATTATGGAATGAGATATCCAGAGGATATGAAAGTAATAAATAGTAAGGATGTGGGCAAATGATACGAGGTTTATACACAGCAATTTCAGGAATGATAACTCAACAGTCAAAAGAAGATGTAATTACAAACAATATGGCTAATGCCGATACTAATGGTTTCAAAGGAGATAATCTTGTAATAGGTAGCTTTAAGAATGTTTTAATTGCAAACAGTTCTGATATTGAAAATGGACGACATGTACGTAATACTATTGGAACATTAAGTTTAGGTAGTCAGATAGATGCTTCAGATACTGATTTTACTCAAGGAACAATAGTTAATTCTGATAGTGATAAGGATTTTGCTATAGATGGTAGAGGTTTTTTTACAGTAAGTCAAGATAATGGGACAGGAACTCAAAATTATTACACAAGAGATGGTCATTTTCATGTTAACATGCAAGGGTATTTAATGGATGAAAGTGGTGACTATGTTATGGGTAAAAATGTGAACACTGGTAATGAAGAAAAAATTAATATTGGTAATGGAAAATTAACAAGTGATCAGTACGGAAACTTGAGTGTTGATGGAAAACCAGCATATTCACTTTCTATGGTTGATTTTAATGATTATAAATCACTCAAAAAAGTTGGCGATAACTTATATTCAGGAACTAATCCTATTCGAAATGTAAATGCTACAGTTCAGCAAGGTGCTTTGGAAAAATCAAATATAAGCACGGTTAATGAAATGGTAAATATGATGACTACTATGAGAAATTTTGAAAGCAGTCAAAAAGTGGTTTCTGCAATGGATGAAACTTTAGGGCAAGCCGCAAATGATGTTGGAAAGGTGTGATTTAAAGAATGGATAGATTAATGTGGGCTGCACGTACTGCGATGAACGCACAGCAAGAAAAGTTAGATATAATATCAAATAACATATCTAATATGGATACAGCCGGTTACAAAAGCCAGGATGTTGGCTTTAGAGATTTAGTTTATGAAACAATGAATAGAAATGGAATTCCTGTTACTGATAATAAAAGCAGAACTGTAGATCCACAAAATGGAACAGGTATTAGAAATTCAGAAGTAACAAGAGATACAACATCTGGAGGGTTGGTTCAGACAGGTTTAAAAACTAACTTAGCACTTCAAGGAAATGGATATTTTAAGGTTATTCGTCCAGATGGAAGTAATGCATATGTTAGAAGTGGCGATTTTGTGGAGGATGGTTCAGGAAGACTTGTAGATAATAATGGAGATAGGTTGGAAGTTATAGGACAAGATAATAAGTTTATCAATGGAAATTTTGCCGTGGATACACAGGGAAATGTTACTGTAAATGGAAGTAATGTTGGTAAAATTAACGTATATGATACTATTGGTGAAGATTCTTTAGTCTCTGTTGGAAATAATTTATATGTACCTAAGGCTGGAGCAACTATGTTTGTAACAAATGGTGCTACAATAAATCAAGGATATTCAGAAGGTTCTAATGTAGATATGTCAGAACAAATGACGGATATGATAGAAGCGCAAAGGTCTTACCAAATGAGCGCAAAAAGTTTAACTAATGCTGATCAAATGGCTGGAATTGTTAATCAGCTATTTAAAGGGAATTAATCAATAAAATAAAAAACTTCCAAAAGCTATATAACTTTTGGAAGTTTTTTTAATTATTTGATGCTTCAATAACACTTGTAATAGGTGGAATGACCTGTTTCTTTCTTGAAAGTAATCCAGGTGCGTAAGCACTATCATCTTTAAGAGTTATATTAAATGCCTTTGATACAATCTCTTTATTAGGACCAGTAGCAAATAACTGAGAACCACCTTTTAATATATCAGTTAGAAGTAATAAAAGAAAATTGAAACCTTCATCCTTTACTTTCTTATTCATATAATCCATCATTGATGGTTTCATAGGATCAAATCCATCTATATCCATTGTAGTTACCTGTGAAACTCCAATTTTATAATTTGAAAGTGAGAATATCTTATAGTCTTGATTAAATATTTCACTTACAGTTTTGCCTTCAAGAGAAGTTCCAGCCTTAAACATTTTAGCTGCAAACTCTTCTGGCTCAACACCTGTAATTTCACTTAATCTTTTTAATACTTCTCTATCTTTAGGTGTAGTAGTAGGGGACCTAAACATCAAAGTATCTGAGATTATAGCACCAGTTAAAACTCCTGCAGCTTTTTTAGAAGGGCGAATGCCATTCTCAAAAAATATTGAGGCAACTATTGTGCTTGAACTACCAACTGGCTGATTTCTAAAATAAATTGGAGATCCAGTTTGAATGTCAGCAATTCTATGATGATCAATTATTTCTAATATTTCTGCATCTTCAAGACCATCTACTGATTGGGCTCTTTCATTATGATCAACTAATATAACTTTTTTC
This sequence comes from Clostridium acidisoli DSM 12555, assembly GCF_900176305.1. Lineage (GTDB taxonomy): Bacteria > Bacillota > Clostridia > Clostridiales > Clostridiaceae > Clostridium_I > Clostridium_I acidisoli. The sequence continues at coordinate 390,499 of NZ_FWXH01000002.1, read as the reverse complement.
TTTATTTGAGAAATCAAATGGAAACGAGATACAGCACCTACAACTTTATTATTACTATCAACTACTGGATAACTTCTATATCTTGTTTTTAACATAACATCCTTTATGTCTTCAACGTAATCATTAAGTGTAAACTTTACTATGTCAGAAGAAACCATAACATAACTAATGGGGATACTTTGAACAATTAGTCTTGAAGCTGTGAAAGAATCATATGGAGTCGAAATTATAGAACAACCAGCTTTTTTAGCTGCTTCTACTATTTCATCACTTACTGGGTGATTTCCAGAAACAATCATTAGTGAAACCTTAGAATTAATAATCATTTCTTGAGTATCTTTTCTATCACCACATATAACAACATCACCTTGTTCTATGTGATCTTCAGCACTACTTGGTAACATTGCAGCTATAACAATCTTGCCAGGAAAACTAGGATCAGCTTCATGTAGAAATATTGATTTTGCAGAAAGAGTGTCTAGGATATTTTCTATTTTAGTATTTGATTTTGCTAAAATTTTATTATCCCAAATATCCATATAAGTTGATGTTAAGTTTGATACTGAAACAACACCTTTTAATTTTCCATTATCATCAACTACGGATAATGTTTTAACATTATTTTTTTTCATAATTGACCAAGCCATTTTTAATGAAATTTCAGGTTGTACAGGTGAAATTTTATCATATTCTAAATCTGACACCTGAGGTTTCATTGTTGTTAATAGTGTAGGTTTTTCTACTTCAAAATAGTCTAATATAAATTGTGTTTCACGACTTAATTCACCTTGTCTTAGAGCTAAGACAGGTGTTTCTCCAGTCTTATTTTTAAATTCAGCATATGCAATAGCAGCACATATTGAATCCGAATCGGGATTCTTATGTCCTGTCACATAAATTACGTCTTTCATAAAAAAGTCCTCCTTTTAGATCAAAAAATCAAGCACCACATATTATATATGTCATGTTTTAGTACAATTTGTCTTACTATATTTTATAATCTATATTTCCAAAAGTAAAGTGAAAGGTTAAAAAATCTTTCATAATGTTTACATATATAAACATATATTAGTTATAAATTAAGATTTTTATAATAGGAAGGATAAAAGATTGCAAAGCAGTGGTGAAGGGTTTTAACGATTGCTTCGCTTTTTCACCGTGAAGCATAGGTGAAAACCCTTCACCTATGCCTTGCAATATATCACTATTATGAAAATCAAACTAAGTATTAACGTTATCTAAGTATTTATGCGGGGTGAAAAAATGATTAATGAAAATGAAATTTATAATGGACTTAGTACTGCAGAGGCAAATAAACTATTAAAAACACATGGGTTAAACATACTAAAGCAAAATAAAAAAGCCACACCTGTGAAGATATTCATAGCTCAATTTAATGATTTTATTATATGGGTATTGATTGCAGCAACTATAATATCCGGCTTTATGGGTGAAAAGGCAGATGCCATCACCATAATAATAATTATTATTATGAACGCAATTATGGGATTTGTACAGGAGTATAAAACGGAAAAATCTCTAGAGGCTCTAAAAAAGATGGCATCACCTACAACGAAAGTAATAAGAAATGGTAATGTTCAAGTAATAAATGCAGAACTTTTAGTACCAGGAGATTTAATTGTAATAGAGAGTGGTGATAGAGTACCGGCAGATGCTATAATTGTAACATCTTCTAATTTATCCCTTGATGAGTCAATTTTAACAGGTGAATCGTTAGGGGTTAGCAAAAGTTCCAGTAATAGAAATAATAGTGTTTTTATGGGAACAATAGTTCTTAGGGGAAAAGGAGAAGCAAGAGTAGTCGAAACAGGAATGCATACAGAAATGGGCAAGATAGCAAATCTTTTGCAAAATATAGAACAGGAGAGATCACCATTAAAGGATAAATTATCTTCACTAGGAAAGGTATTGGTAGTCCTTTGTGTTATGATATGTATTGTAGTTACGGCGCTTGGAATAATAAGGGGACAAGATAAATATCAGATGTTTTTATTAGGACTAAGTCTTGCAGTTGCTGCTATTCCAGAAGGATTACCAGCTATTGTAACTGTAGCACTTGCACTAGGTGTATCAAGAATGCTTAAAAGAAACGCTCTTGTTAGAAGACTTCCAGCAGTTGAAACACTTGGCTGTACATCTGTAATATGTAGTGATAAAACAGGAACTCTTACTAAAAACATTATGACAGTAAAATCAATATATTATAACGATAAAATTTATAATGAAAATAGATTTAAAGACGAGAAATTATATCTATTAAAAAGAGCATTTGTATTTTGTAATGATTGTGAAGTGAATTACAGAGAAAAAAATATAGGAAAAAGTCTTGTAGGTGAACCAACTGAAACAGCTCTTATAAAAGCTTTTTTTACCAATAGTTATGACATAAAGACATTTTTAGATAGTGCTAAAAGAATTAGTGACATTCCATTCGACTCAAATAGAAAAATGATGTCAGTAATAGTAAATGAGCACGGGAGAAAAATTTCATATGTAAAAGGAGCACCAGAGAGAATAATTGATAGATGTAAATATATCAGTATTGACGGAGAAAAAAAAGCATTTACAGAAAACTATAAAAAAAGGGTACAATCTGTACTTAATGATATGTCAAGCAAAGCCTTAAGATGTATTGCTGCTGCGTATAAGGACAGTGGAATTATAAATGGAAATCAAGAAAGAGATCTTATATTTTTGGGTTTTGCAGGAATGATAGATCCTCCAAGAGATGAGGTTAAGGGAGCAGTATTAAGATGTAAAGAGGCTGGTATAAAGGCAGTAATGATAACTGGTGACCATAAAAACACAGCTTATGCTATAGGAAAAGAATTAGGTATATGTAGTGATCTGTCGGAAGTTATAACTGGTGAGGAACTAGATAAATTAGACGACAATAAACTTTCATCAATAATAAATAAAATAAAGATATTTGCAAGAGTTTCTCCAGAACATAAACTTAGAATAGTTGGAGCATTTAAAAGAAAAAATAAAATTGTGGCAATGACTGGTGATGGAGTAAACGATGCTCCAGCAGTGAAAAATGCAGACATAGGAATATCTATGGGAATATCAGGTACAGATGTAACAAAGGAAGCCAGTTCAATGATACTTCTAGATGATAATTTTACAACAATTGTGGCAGCTGTTGAAGAGGGTAGAGTTATATACAATAATATAAGGAAATTTATCAGATATCTTTTATCGTGTAACCTTGGAGAAGTACTTACTATGTTTTTATCTTCTCTATTGTATTTGCAAACACCATTATTACCTATTCAAATATTACTTGTAAATTTAGCCACCGACGGTCTTCCTGCAATTGCCTTAGGTGTAGATCCAAAAGATGAGGATGTTATGTACGAAATGCCAAGGGATAAAAATGAAAGTATTTTTGCAAGAGGATTAAAAGAAAAGATAATAATAAGAGGTAGTTTAATTGGAATATGTACAGTACTTTCGTTTCTAGTAGGAGAAGTTTTAAATATGCCTTTAAGGACATGTAGGACAATAGCCCTTGGGACTTTAATAATGTCACAACTTATTCATGTATTTGAATGTAGGTCTGAAAAAAAATCTATTTTTCAAATTAAGTTATTTACCAATATGTCTTTAGTTATGGCAGTAACTGTATCAATAGTTATGTTAATTTGTGTGATTTATGTTCCATTTCTACAAATTGTTTTTCATACAGATGCTTTAAATTTGTTTCAATGGGGAATAGTAATATTTTTTTCAGCCTTTATATCAACTATAAATAGTGTATATTTATATTTTAAATAAATTTAGAATTTAAAGATTATGACTCAAAGTAGCCTAAAACTAATAAAAAACTTCCTTACCAGCATAAATGGCTGTAAGGAAGTTTAATTTTATCTGTATTTTCTAATTTGTTTAACTGGCTTGGTTGGATTACCATCAACTTGAACTAAATCTTTTTTGGTAGTCATATTTCGTATGTTTAATATATCTATAGATTCACCATTTCCCTTACCTTTTTTAGCCTTTAAACCTTGAACCAGTAATAGGTTACCTTGGTTTATAGTCATAAAAGTTACTTTCTTAAACCATCTGCTTTTTTTGTATTCGCACTTTACAACATTTTTACTTCTATCTGGTTTTATAATAAGGGTAACTAATAATTTATGAAAAATCCATAAAATTGATTTCTCCTCAATTTTAACTGAAACAACATTTCCTTGAAGTTGTGTAATTCTATCACCGTTTTTGTCCATATAAGACTTTGCATAATAATTTTGAAGTTTATCTTTAAAACCCATGTAAATAGCTCCTTTTCAGTTGAATTTATGTAAGTTAATGTTTATATATATTTATATGTATTGCTAATTGTAGCTACATTATATCATACTATATATGGTTTTTAAATATATACATGACAAAGGCGCGTGAAAAAATGTAATTTTACTTGTAAGATTTAAATTTATATTATAGAATACATATGATATAAGAGTATAGGAGGAATAATATGAAAAAACAAGAATTAGCAAAATTAATTGATCATACTATATTAAAACCAGAAGCAACAAGGGAACAAATTGTAAAGCTTTGCAAAGAAGCTATAGAAAATGGTTTTGCTTCAGTTTGCATAAATCCATCTAATGTTAAAATTTGTGCAGAACTTCTTAAAAAAAGTGAAGTAAAGGTATGCACGGTAATCGGATTCCCTTTAGGAGCCAATATAACAAAAATAAAATCATTAGAAACAGAAGAAGCAATAAAAGATGGAGCAGAAGAAGTTGATATGGTTATAAATGTTGGAAAACTTAAAGATAAAGATTTTCAATATGTAGAAGATGATATCAGAGCAGTAGTGGAAAAGGCAAAAGGAAAAGCTATTACAAAAGTAATTTTAGAGACTTGTCTTTTAACAAAAGAAGAAATAGCAAAGGCTTCTGAATTAGCAGTAAAGGCTGGTTCAGATTTTGTTAAGACCTCAACAGGTTTTTCTTCAGCTGGTGCAAAAGTTGAAGACATAAAAATCATGAGAAAATGTGTTGGAGATAAACTTGGGGTTAAAGCCTCAGGTGGAATAAGAACTTATGAAGATTGTATAGCAATGATAGAAGCAGGGGCAAGCAGAATAGGGGCTTCGGCATCAATTTCAATATGTGAAAAAGCAGAATAAAGGAAGATTTATATCCTAAATAATACTTATACGCTAAATACCACGACCTTCGGTCAAAAAATGAGGGACAAAATATACTTTAAATTATAAACAGAGTTCTTGGTTTCAGGTGGAGTGTTTAGGCCATAGGGCATCCATCTGAAACTTAGAAATAGTTATTTATAGCTTTTTCCAACGGAAAACCCATCGCCTTTGACTAGCAAAGTGCCTGTCAAACCCTTCACCCGTACTCCGCAATTTCCCATAAGTACGTATTCCTTTTGCTAAAAGCAAATTCTCTCACCGTTAACGGTATTACCGTTAATTCTTCCATCTTGCCGCCAAGGATTTCTTTCACCTTTTTACTCACGTAGTAGAATAAATTTCTTTAGTCTTTACTTAAATCTATCTATGTATTAATTATTTTTAATGTTGTACTTTGGTAATGGTAAATTGTAGGATTTAATTTAAAACATAGTTTAAATAATAAGATAGAGTGTAGCTAAAACATTTTCTAAGAATATTAATATATTAGAAGATGGTTTAGGGAGGTTAAAAATGGTAAATGAACTAATGCCTGAAGATATTGAATTCAAAGTTGATTTAAGTGGTGAATATATTGTAAATGATGATTACTGCCCTCAATATGAGGAGATATATGATAAAATAAATGAAATTATGTCAATTAATAAACCAGGATTTAATCTTTATATCATAGATGATTTCACAAAGAATAATTTAAATAAAATAGTTGGATTTATAGAAAAAAATATAAAAAGAAAATCAAGTGCAGAAGATATTTGTTATGTAAATGGAGAGCAGGAAAGAGTACCAAGATGTATTAAAACGGAAAGTGGATATGGAATTCTTTTAAAATCAGCTATAAAGAAAATAAAGGAGTCATACATTAACCTTATATATGAATTTTACAATAATTTAAATGAAAATTTATTAGATACTATAGGTAGTGAAATTGAGATAAAAAAAAATAAGTGTATAGATACATTAATTAAAAATGCGCATGAGGCGGGCTTTGATATAAAACAAGAAGATGGAGGTTTTATATTTATACCAATATATAAGGACAAAACAATTACAGAAGATGAATATGACAAACTAAATATAGAGGAAAAAGAGAAGTTATTAGAGGAGCTAAGAAAGCTAAAAGTTATTGAGAGTAAAGTTATAAGAGAAATTAAAGAAATAGAGAAACAAGGTACTAATAAAATTAAGAGAATTTTAAAGAAAGTTTTTGATGTGTCAATGGAAAATCAAAAAAGAGAGTTTATATTAAAATTTAAGGATAATGATAAAATAATAGAATTCTTAAAATCTACATTTTTTGATATAGAGAAAAATGTAGTTGATGCTTGCACTGGTGATTTTGAAGAGGATGAAAAAAAGTTCATTGAAATATTTTCAAAATATAATGTAAATGTAATTGTAGATAATAGTAAAAAAAATTTTCCGGTAGTTTTTGAGGATGATCCAAGTATAGGAAATCTTTTAGGAAGTATAGGGTTTAAGAATGCTGAGGGAAATTATGTAACAGACATTAGACTTATTAAAGCAGGCTCCTTGCTAAGGGCAAATAATGGATGCTTAATAATAAGAATAGATAGTTTATTATTATATCCTAGTTCTTTTTATTATTTAAAAAAATTTCTATTGAATAGAAGAGTTGATTTTAGTTTTGATAAGGTGTATTTTGAATTGCTATCAGAAAACAAATTAAAACCGGAACCTATAGATATAGAAGAAAATGTAATACTTATAGGTGATGAAGAAATTTACAGCAGGCTTTTTTATTATGATAAAGATTTTAGAAATATGTTTAGTACAACAGCAGAAGCAAAATTATCATTAAAAATTGATAGCAATATTAAAGCGTTTCTTTTTAATTATATAGAAAATTATATGAGTGATAAAGGTATAAAAATATTATCACAAGATGCTATAAGTGAATTAATTAAGGTATTATGTAGAATGGCTGAAAGCAGAGAAAAAATTTTGTTTAGAGAAGAAGAATTAAACAGGATATTACTAATAGCTAATGAATACGCTAAAAAAGATAATAAATATGAGATAGATGATGATTGTATTATAAAAGCAGCCTATAAACAATCAACAATGGAAAAAGAAATGTTAGAATTGTATGATAAAAGAAAAATTTTCATACAAACTGAAAATAGAACCATTGGACAAATTAATGGGTTATCAGTTGTAGATGTTGGATATGAAAGTTTTGGAAAACCAGTTAGAATAAGCTGTAGTTGTTTTAAAGGTAATGGAGATATTATCGATGTTCAAAAGATAAACGATTTAAGTGGGCGTATTCATTCTAAGTCAGTAAGCATATTAAAGGGATATCTGAATAATATCCTAGAAGAGTATAATGGATTAAGTGTTGATTTTAATATTTGTTTTGAACAAACTTACGGAAAAGTTGATGGAGATAGTGCATCAGCAGCTGAAGTTTTAAGTATGTTATCAGCAATAAGTAAAACACCTATAAAACAAAATTTAGCAATTACGGGGTCTCTAGATCAGTTTGGGAATATACAACCTATTGGTGGTGTAAATGAAAAAATAGAAGGTTTCTTTAACGTGTGTAAGGTTATGGGTGGATGTGAAGGAAAAGGCGTTGTAGTGCCTTCTACTAATGTTGACAATATAGTGGTTAGTAGAGAAGTTGAAGAAGCAGTAAAAGTAAAAAAATTTCATATATTTTCAGTAGAAACCGTAAGTGATGCTGCAAACATTATGATGGGAGACAATAATTTAGATTGGGAAAAAATAATAGAATCCTGTAAAGAAGAGTTAAATAAATTCATGAATGGTTTGGATTTTGCTTCAACTAAAAAAAACGTTAAAAAAACAAAACATAGAAAACAAAAAGAAGGTGACAAATAAATTCTCATTTTCCATGATTGCTTAATTATATGGAATAAAAAAACAGTAGTTAAAGCTTGCGTTTAGCTAGATAAAATCTTTAACTACTTGTTTTGAAATCTCTTTATATTATGGATAAACTCAACTAATTAGCATTAAACATTAAACCTAAAGTTTACAACATCTCCATCTTTCATCTCGTAGTCTTTACCTTCAAGTCTAAAAAGTCCTTTTTCTTTTGCAGCAGCTTCAGAACCACATTTCACCAAATCATCAAAAGAAACAATTTCAGCACGTATAAAACCACGTTCTATATCACTATGGATTTTACCGGCAGCTTTAGGAGCCTTTGTTCCATTCTTTATAGTCCAAGCTCTTACTTCATCTGTACCAGCTGTTAAAAAACTCATAAGTCCAAGTAATTTGTAGCTAGAATGTATTAATTTATCAAGACCTGATTCAGTAAGTCCATACTCAGATAACATTTCATTTTGCTCTTCTTCGCTTAAAGTTGCTAACTGTTCTTCAAGACTTGCACAGACAGTTATTACTTCAGAATTTTCAGAAGCAGCTAAAGCTTTTACTTTTTTTACGAAGTCATTATCAGCATTTCCAGAAAGAAGATCATCTTCAGATATATTTGCAGCATAAAGAACTGGCTTTGAAGTAATAAAGAATAAATCTTTAACAAGTTCTGATTCTTCATCTGTAAATTCGAGAGTTCTTACGGGTTTACCACTTTCTAAATGGGCTTTTATTTTCTCCATTATTTCCATTTCAGCCTTAGCTTTTTTATCACCAGAACGAGATAATTTTATAGATTTTTCCATTCTTCTTTCAAGAATCTCTAAATCAGAAAAAATAAGTTCTAAACTAATAGTCTCAATATCTCTTATTGGGTCCACAGAACCATCAACATGAACTATATTATCATCATTAAAACATCTAACAACATGAATGATTGATGAGGATTCTCTAATATGTGATAAAAATTTGTTTCCAAGTCCTTCACCTTTACTAGCTCCTTTTACAAGTCCAGCTATATCGTAAAACTCAATGCTAGCATGTATTTTACGTTTTGGGTTATATATTTTTTCTAAAACATCAAGTCTTTTATCAGGAACATCCACTACACCTACATTTGGTTCAATTGTGCAGAAGGGATAATTAGCTGATTCAGCACCTGCTTTTGTAATTGCATTAAACAATGTACTTTTGCCTACATTTGGTAGACCTACAATACCTAATCTCATTTATGTACATTCCTTTCTCGTATATAGTTAGACATATTCAAATTTTTCATATGTCCTATAATAATTCTTTCTAATTATACATTACAATAAGGTGTATTTCAATCTGTCCTAACTGAAGATTAAAGATTTTATCATGTATATGCGATAAAAACATTAGAAATTTGCAATTTATTTTTTAATTATATAAAAAAGTTCATAAAAAAGAAGGATTTTATAAATATTTATAGAATAAGTAGAACAAAGTGGTTTAAAGTGGAGTAGTATGGAGTGAAATTCCAAGAGGTGAATAAGATGTTCATAGGAGAATATCAACATGGTATAGATAACAAAAATAGAATTATAGTTCCATCAAAGTTTAGAGAAGCACTTGGAGATGTTTTTATTTTGACCAAGGGTTTAGATGGATGTCTTTATGCTTATACCATAGATGAATGGAAAACTCTTGAGGAAAAACTGAAAAAATTGCCACTTACAAACAGAGATGCTAGGGCATTTGTGAGATTTTTCTTTTCTGGTGCAAATGAGGTAAATGTTGACAAACAAGGCAGAGCATTGATACCTCAAAATTTGTTAGAATATGCTTCTATTGAAAAGGATATAGTAAGTATAGGCGTATCTACAAGAATTGAAATTTGGAGCAAGGAAAAATGGAATCAATATAATGAATCTGATATAAATATGGACGAAATAGCAGAAAAAATGAATGAACTTTTAATTTAGAGGTGAAGAAATGGAATTTAAGCATGTATCGGTTTTACTAAATGAATGTTTGGAAAACTTGAATATAAAAGAAGATGGCATATACGTGGATTGTACTCTAGGCGGTGCAGGACATTCAAGTGAAATATTAAAGAGACTTAATAAAAAAGGAAGATTGATTGGCATAGATCAAGATATGGATGCAATCAATGCAGCAAAGAGTAGATTAAAGGACTATGAAAATGTCACTTATGTACATAATAATTTTTATAACATAGATAGTATTCTTAATGAACTTGAAATTGAAAAAGTTGATGGAATACTTATGGACTTAGGAGTATCAAGTTATCAGTTAGATCAAGGGGACAGAGGTTTTAGTTACATGCATGATGCACCACTTGATATGAGGATGAACAGAGATAGCAGTAAATCCGCTTATGAAGTTGTTAATAATTATGAAGAAGCTAAAATATATGAAATCATAAGAAACTATGGAGAAGAAAAATTTTCAAAACGAATAGCAGCTTTTATTGTAGAGAAAAGAGAAGATAAACCAATAGAAACTACTTTTGAATTGGTAGAGGTTATAAAAGCAGCAATTCCAGCAAGATTTAGAAGGGATGGACCTCATCCTGCAAAAAGGACTTTTCAAGCCATTCGTATAGAAGTAAATAACGAACTTGGTATTTTGGAGAAAACTATTGAAGATGGAATAAGAAGACTAAAAAAACAGGGGAGAATGGATATAATTACATTTCACTCCTTAGAGGACAGAATAGTAAAAACTAAATTTAAAAAATTGCAAGATCCATGTGAATGTCCAAAAGAATTCCCTATTTGTATATGTGGGAAGACGCCAGAAATAAAGATAATAACTAAAAAACCTATTGAAGCATCAAACGATGAACTAGAAATTAATCCAAGAAGCAGAAGTGCTAAACTTAGGGTTGCAGAAAAATTATAAGGGGTGAAACAATTGGTAGTTACTGAGAAAAAATACATAAATAATGGGAATAACGCATTAAATCCAAAAAGAAAACCTTTTAGAGAAGAAAATAATGAATTTGGAAGAAAAGATAACGAAGAATTAAGAAAATCAAAACAAATTAAATTAAGAAAACAAGCCATGGTAATGGCCTGTATAGGACTTATATTTATTTTAGGCTTTTCTGTTGTGTATAGGTATTCGGTAATTTATACTATGCAAATAAAACTTCAAGCAGCAAACACAAATGTAGACAACATCGGTAAGGACAATGAAAATTTACGTTTGCAATTAGTTCAATATAATAGGCTTGGAGACTTACAAGACAAAGCGTCAAAACTAAATATGGTAGCACCACAAAAAAATAATGCTGTATCATTAAATTATGATAAACAGACGTTGAAGTTAAAAAGTAGTGGCGATGTTAAAGATAAAAAAAATATTTTTACTAAGCTTTTAGGACTTATAAAGTAAAACTTGGACTAAGCTGTAGTTATAGAACAGATAAAAAAATAAATTAGTAATATTATCCTAAGATACTTAATATTTATTAGTGTTAACCTTATTATGGGAGGTATCTTAGTTGGTAAAAAAGAAATATAGGGACAAGGTTATTATAAGAATTAGGTTGGTATTCATATTGACTTTTTTTATAGTGATTTTTGCCCTTTTAATTTGTCAATTGTTTAAAGTTCAAGTTATTTTGTCACCGAAGTATAAAAAATTGGCAATTGAACAATGGACAAGTGAGGTTAAAATATCTGCAAAACGTGGCAGAATATTAGACAAAAATGAGAATGAACTTGCTGTAAGTGGAAATGTTTATAGAATAGATTTAGATTTAGATACAATGAGAAGTTATCTTAAAAAAAATAATAGTATAAATATTGAAACTTTAGCAGAGAAACTTGCAAATGACATAGGGAAACCTAAAGAGGACGTAAAGAAAATTTTAAATTACAGATTACCTAGTGGTGCAGCTGCTGGTTCAGCAACACTTATAAGACGAATACCAAAAGAAGAAGCTGATAAGGTAGCTAGCCTCAAAGTAGATGGCATTATAATTTCGCCAGATACAAAGAGATATTATGTAAATGATAATCTTTTGTCTCAGGTAATCGGCCATACTAATTCAGATGGAAAAGGATTGACGGGTGTAGAGCTTCAGTATGACAATTACTTATCAGGAATACCAGGAAGAAGAATTGCAGAGATAGACAAAAACAGCCCTAATTTAGACTATACGGTTTCAGAATTTTCTAAACCTCAGAATGGTAAAGATGTTGTTCTTACCATTGATGAAAACATACAAAAGATTGCTGAAAAAAATGCTCAGCAGGCGCTTACTGATAATAAAGCAAAAGCTGTTTCTATTGTTGTGGAGAATCCAAGTACAGGAGAAATCTTAGCTATGACTAATAAACCTGACTATAATCCTAATGATCCCTGGGAGAAAGGAAAGAGTTCTGATGAACTTCAAAAGGAATGGAGGAACAGAGCTGTAAGTGATGCCTTTGAACCTGGTTCTATTTTTAAGGTAATAACTTCAACTGCAGCAATGGAAGAAAAGGTTGTTAAGGAAGATGATAAATTTAATTGTAATGGAAGCATAGTTATTGCAAATAAAATTATTCATTGTTGGAAGAGAACTGGACATGGGGCAGAGACCTTTGTAGACATAATAAAAAATTCTTGTAATGTGGGTTTTGCTATACTTGGACAGAGACTTGGAGCAGAAAATTTAAATAAGTGGATTAACATATTTGGATTTGGACAAAAGACAGGTATTGATTTACCTGGGGAAGCTAAGGGAATTATAAAGGCAACTAATAAAATAGGGCCTGTAGATCTTGCAACAATTGCTTTTGGTCAAGCTAATACAGTTTCAATGGTTCAATATTTAAGTGCATTTAATACTATAGCAAATAATGGTGTATGGGTAAGACCACACGTTATGGAGAAAATTGTACACTACGATTCTAATAATAAGGAAATAGTAGATAAAAAATATGATAACTATGGTGAAAAGAAGATTGTAGATCCAGAGGTTGCAAAAAAACTTCGTGGATATCTAGAAAAAGTAATTTCTGAAGGTGGAGGTAAAAAAGCATTTATTGATGGATATCAAATAGCAGGAAAAACAGGAACAGCTCAAAAACCAAATCCTAATGGTGGTGGCTATGAATCAGGAAAGTACATAGCTTCCTTTGCAGGGATGGCTCCAGCAAGCAATCCTAAGGTTACTGTCTTAATCTCTATAGATGAGCCAGATCCTTCAAATTATTATGCTGGACAAATTGCTACACCAGTTGCAAAACAAATGTTTAGTGATATATTCAACTATCTTAATATAAAAGTTGATGCATCAAATAATGATGTATTAAATAGTATGTTAAATGATGTCGTAGTTCCAAATGTTAGAGGAATGAAAAGTCAAGATGCGTATAAGCTTTTAAAAGATAATAATTTAGCATTTGATCAGCTTCAAGGGGCGGATACTATTACAGATATTTCACCTGTGCCTGGTGCTACAGTAAAAGAAGGCTCAAAAGTAATACTTTACACTGGAACCACACCTAACTATAATAGTAATGTAGAAGTTCCAGATTTATCAGGATTAAGTAAGGATAAAGCGGAAAAACTTTTAGAAAATTTAGGCTTAAAGGCTAATTTTTCAGGAACAGGAATTGTTACAGATCAAGATGAACCTGAGGGCACTAAAGTTCAAAAGGGAACTACAATTAATTTGAATCTAGAAATTACAGGAGATTAAAAAGGCTACCCTGAAATTTTAAAACTATGAGTGGCTGTCTAAAAATGTTTAAAATCATTTTTAGACAGCTCATTATTTGAATAGGAGTGATAACGTGAAATTAAGTAATATACTAAGAGGTATCCAATATGAGGTCATATGTGGGGACTCTGAAGTAGAAGTTAATGAAATTCAATATGATTCAAGAAAATTAAAGAAAAATGATTTATTTGTATGTATAGAGGGCTATAATACAGATGGTCATAAATATATTAGTAATGCTTGTAAAAGTAAGGTATCTGCAATAATTTGTACAAAAGTGCCTGAAAGTTTACCAGAGTGCACACTTATAAAGGTTAGTGAAAGCAGAAAAGTTTTAGCACTTATATCTGCGAATTATTACGGACATCCAGAAAAGAAGCTTAAATTAATTGGAATAACAGGAACAAATGGAAAAACAACTTCTACTTATATGATGAAGAAAATTTTAGAATCCACAGGTGAAAAGGTAGGACTTATAGGAACTATAGCTAATTACATAGGTGACGAGAAGATTGAAGCTAGTAGAACAACACCAGAATCATTAGAATTATTTCAGCTATTTAATAAAATGCTTGAAAAGGGCGTTAACTATTGTGTTATGGAAGTATCATCACATTCATTATATCTAAATAGAGTTTATGGAATTGAATTTAATGAAGGTGTTTTCACAAACTTAACCCAAGATCATTTGGATTTTCACAAGACTTTTGAAAATTACTATAATGCAAAGTTGATTTTGTTTAAAAATAGTAAAAATTGTATAATTAATATGGATGATAAATATGGGAAAAAAGTATATAGTGACTTAGAAAATAATAAAATAACATATGGTATAAATGAAAATGTAGACTTGAAGGCAGAAAACATAAAACTACATTCAAGGGGCATTGAATTTGATATGAAGTATCTAGAAAAATCTGTTCATATAAATTTAAATATACCAGGAAGATACAATATTTATAATGCATTAGGAAGTGCTGCTGCTTGTATGTTAGAAGGGCTTACTATGGAACAGATAAAAACAGGTATTGAATCTTTAAAGGCTGTTCCAGGAAGATGTGAAGCCTTTGAATCTGATAAAAAATTAGATTTTGATATAATTATTGACTATGCACATACACCAGATAGCCTTATGAATATATTAAAAACAACAAGAGAATTTACAAAAAACAAACTTATAGTTGTTTTCGGATGTGGTGGAGATAGAGATAGTTTGAAAAGGCCAATAATGGGAGATATCGGAACTTCCATGAGTGATATAGCAATTATAACCTCAGATAATCCAAGATCTGAAGAACCAATGAAAATTATAGAAGACATAATTAATGGCGTAAAAAAAGATAATTATATTAAAATTGAAGATAGAAAAGAAGCAATTAAAAAAGCAATAACCATTGCAGAAAAAGGTGATGTTATTGTTATTGCAGGAAAAGGTCATGAGGACTATCAAGTATTAAAAGAAGGCAAGATTCATTTTGACGAAAGAGAAGTTGTTGCAGAAATATTAAAGGAGCTGTTTTAATTGGAATACATTGCACTAAATGACATTTTAAATGCAGTAGAAGGTAAAATTTTAAAAAAGGGTACTAATGATAAGTTTAATCATATTAGCATAGATACAAGAAAAGTAGAAAAAGATGGAATATTTATTGCAATTAAAGGGGAGAAATATAATGCAAATGAGTTTTTGCCTGATGCAATACGAGCTGGTGCAGCACTATGCATTATAGAAGAAATAAAATATGAAGATAAAGATTTAAATGAAAATACGTCAATAATAATTGTTGAAAATACAAGAAAAGCGCTATTAAAGCTTGCAGAGTTTTACAGAAGTACATTAGATATAAAAGTAGTTGGAATTACAGGTTCTACAGGTAAAACTTCCACAAAAGATATGACATATTCCATTTTAAGTGAAAAATATAAGGTTTATAAAACACAAGGAAATTACAATAATGAGATTGGACTTCCACTTACTATATTTTGCCTAGATAATTCTTATGATATAGCTGTATTGGAAATGGGTATGAGTAACTTCTTTGAAATTCACAATATGGCAAAAGCAGCAAAACCAGATTTGGCACTAATTACAAATATAGGAATATCCCACATTGAAAATTTAAAAACTAGAGAAAACATATTAGGTGCAAAGCTTGAAATTACAGACTATTTTAATGAAAAGTCAAAATTAATATTAAATGTTGAAAATGATATGCTTAGATCTGTTAAAAATGATGGTAAAAGCTACAAAATTATTAGATGCGGAATAAGTTTAGAAGCTGATATAAAAGCAGATAATGTACGTTTAGGAGAAAATTTTGTGATTTTTGACGTACTTGAAAAAAACACTTTGGTATATAAGGATTTCAAAATAAATGCGCCAGGAAAACATAATATTTTAAATGCACTCCTAGCTATTGAAGTAGGCAGAAGTTTTGGGCTAACTTATGATGAGATGAATGAGGGAATTAAGAAAATGCAGATGACATCTATGAGATTAGATATTTTAAAAGGTAAAAAATATACTATTATAGATGATTGCTACAATGCTAGTCCAGATTCCATGAAAGCAGCAATTGACGTATTACATAATATTAATGCAAAAAGAAAAATTGCAATTCTAGGGAGCATGAGAGAACTTGGAAACGAAGCATATAATGCACATAAAGAAGTTGCAGCTTATGCAAAGGATAATTCAGTAGATTTTCTAATTGTTTTAGGAGAATTTTCTTCAGCATATACAGACGGATTTAAAAACACAGATAAAATGAAATGTTTCGATTCAACAGATAGAGCTATAGAATTTATAAATAAATTTCTAGAAGATGGTGATGTAATACTTGTAAAAGCTTCTAGAGCAATGAAATTTGAAAAAATAGTTGATGACATCAAAGAACTTAACAATTAGAGGGGAGAGATATAGATGAGTGCAATGATATATTCCGTTCTAGTGGCATTTTTAATTTCTTTGCTTCAAGGACCGATAATAATTCCGATACTTCACAAATTGAAATTTGGACAAAATATAAGAGAAGAGGGACCTAAAAGTCATAGAAAAAAAGCAGGTACACCTACTATGGGCGGAATTATATTTATAATTACTACTGCTGTTACTATGCTTATCATGAATAATAATATAATGAAAAACAAAAATGCTATATTTGCTTTTGTGTGCTTTTTTGCATTCGCAGTTATAGGTTTTCTAGATGATTTTCTAAAAATTATACATAAGAAAAATGAAGGACTAACAGCAAAACAAAAGGCATTATTACAACTAATAGTATCCATTGCAATTGCATATTATGCCTATGTAAACTTTGGTACAGATATATACATACCATTTTTAAAAACGTCACTTACACTTAATCCAGTTGTATATATTGTCTTTGTAGTATTTTATTTTGTTAGTGTAACTAATGCTGTAAATTTAACTGATGGATTAGATGGCCTTGCTACATCAGTTACACTTCTTGTAATGACATTCTTTGCAATGGTAAGTTTTGCTTGGCACAGTTATGAACTTGCAATATTCTGCTCAATATTAGCAGGAGCATTACTTGGATTTTTAAAATACAATGCATATCCTGCACAGATATTTATGGGGGATACAGGCTCATTAGCACTAGGTGGAGCTGTGGCAAGTGTAGCACTAATACTAAAATTTCCATTATTGGTTATAATAGTTGGTGGGATATATGTTTTAGAAGTGTTGTCAGTAGTTATTCAAGTTACTTCTTTTAAATTAACAGGTAAAAGGGTATTTAAAATGGCACCGATACATCATCATTTTGAGCAACTTGGATGGCATGAAACAAGAGTTGTTTCAGTATTTTGTATAGCAACAGTTATTTTGTGCCTTATCTCATTTTTAGCTTTATAAATCGTTATCCAGAGAGAGAGACGTAGCAGCCGTTATCTACAACTTCGAAGAGGATGGGATTGTTACCGATGGTAGCCATCGGATAAATAATATTGAGGAGGTTTCTTATGAATAAACCAAAACTTTTACAAAAGGTAGAGGTTGACTTTGTTTTATTTGCAACTGTTCTTTTGATTTTAGCTATAGGTGTAATAATGGTATATAGTTCTAGTTCATATATAGCATTAAATAACCCGGACATACATGATGATATGTTTTATTTTAAAAAGCAGGGGTTGTTTGCAATAATAGGTATTATAGTTATGCTTATTATGGAAAAAATGGATTACCACAAATTAAAAAAAGTGACTAATATTTTGATTTTGGTTACTATATTTTTATTAGGCATTGTATTTCTTTTTCCAGCGGTAAATGGTGCGAGAAGGTGGATACAGATTGGTCCATTACCATCTATTCAACCTTCTGAAATAGCTAAGTATGTAGTAGTAATCTTACTTGCGAAGGGAATAGAAAAAAATGGTGAGAAGATTAAAAAATTCTTTCCAACGGTGTTTGTATACCTTTTAACAGCTGGATTTTTTGCAGGTTTTGTATACATAGAAAAAAATCTGAGTATTGCAACTGTCATAATGGTCGTAAGTTTGATTGTAATATATGTTGGTGGAGCAAAAGGATGGCAACTTTCCGCTATAATATTTTCACTAGTTCCGTTAGGATTTCTTTTCATTTTAATTGAACCATATAGATTAAATAGACTTAAAACTTTTCTAAATCCAGCATTGGATCCTAAGGGAACGGGATATCAATCTATTCAATCATTATATGCATTAGGTTCAGGTGGGCTTGCGGGGGTTGGACTTGGCCAATCAAGACAAAAATGCTATTATATTCCAGAACCTTATAATGATTTTATATTCTCAATTATTGGAGAAGAACTGGGACTTATTGGATGTGTAGTGATTATAATATTATTTTTGATTTTAATACAAAGAGGCATAAAAATTGCAATTCACGCAAAGGATGTATATGGAACTTTACTTGCTGTTGGAATTACTTCAGTTATAGCAATTCAGGCTATGCTAAACATAGCTGTTGTAACTGGGGCAATACCAGTAACTGGCGTTCCACTTCCTTTCATAAGTTATGGTGGATCTTCACTAGTAGTAAATTTAGCAGCTATGGGTATACTTTTAAACATATCTTCACAGACACAGAGAAAATAAGTATAGCATTGCGTTTGCAATGCTATATTTATTTTAAATATATTTAGAACAAACTAATATTTGTTAAATGGTTTAAATAATATTTATTATATGGTATCATTAAACATAGTTTAATTATTCATTAAAAAGGTGAGTGTATGGAAAATAGTAAAAATGAACTTATTGAAAAAAGAAGAAAAAAAATAAGAAGAAAAAAAATAATTGTTGGGATGGTATTTTTAATTGCAATATTAATTACACTTAGTATAAAGCTGCCCTATTTTAAAGTCAAAAATATAGAAGTTTATAATAACAACAGAGTTGTTTCAGATAAAATAATTAAAGACTCGGAAATAAACAAAGGTTCAAATATTTTTTATATTAATACAAGTAAAATAAAAAATAATATATTAGAAAACCCTTACATATTATCTGTAGAAGTAAAAAGAAAACTACCTGATTCAATAGATATATATGTCCAAGAGAGAAATGCAGTTTTTTATGCAGAAAAAGGTAAAAAATATGTTATAATTGATAAAAATGGCATATGTCTTGAAATAGCAGATAATATAAATAATATGAATCTAATAAAATTAATAGGGATAGACACCTCCAAGGTTACAGTTGGAAATACAATACCAGTAAGTGATAAGAGGCAATTAAATACTATTAGTACAGTAACAGATATTGTATCTTCTAATAGCATATGCAAAAATATTAAAGCTTTGGATATTCAAGATGAAGTTAATATAGTAGCCTACTATAATAACATAAAGATAAAACTTGGATCTAATGATAATATGCTTAATAAACTTAATAAAGCAATAAATATAATAAATGGTGAAAATCTCACAGCAGCAAATGGTTATGTCGATGTTAGCTATAATGGAAATCCAGTGTATTCAATTGATAAGTAGGGGGATAAAGAAATGAGAAAATTACGCTCGCAGTTAGCGGTTGCAGGTGTATGCTGTATATTGGGTTTTATGCTAGCTTATCAATTTAGAATTATAAATTTTCAAGAAACAAAAATAAATTCACAGGTAGATACCTCTCAAATTACAGTGGAAGTTGACCAGCTAAAAAAAGAAAAAGATGATTTAAATAAACAAATTAATGATCTTCAAAATAAAATAAAACAATATCAGGATTCGGCAGCTAATAAAAGTGATTTGAATAAGCAAATAGTTAAGGATTTGAATAATTTGAATCTTATAACAGGAAATACAGATGTGAAGGGACAGGGAATCACTATAACAATAACTCCCAAAAATAATATGTTTTCTGCAGATATAACAAGTTCTAGTGATGTTATTACAGATAAAGATTTAATCGATTTAGTAAATGAACTTAGATTTGCAGGCGCAGAAGCAATCTCAATTAATGATATAAGGATACTGGCAGACACGGGAATAAAGACTTCTGGAGGCGTAACTAATATATTTTTAGGTACAAAGGATAGAATTTCACCTTATGAAAAAATTGTAATTAAGGCAATAGGAAATAAGGATAAATTAAATTCAGCTATTGTATTTCCAGGTGTTTTAGATGTTATTCCTTCATCAAGCTATACTGTTGATGCTCCAGAAAAAAGCTCAAGTATTGTGATTTATAAGTCTAATGCAGTAACTAATTTTCAATATGCAAAACCTGTAAATAAGTAATAGGAGGGGTATTATGATAGCATTTTTTGGACTATTTATAGGTATAATCATAGGTGTATTATGGAACGTACCGATTCCAGATCAGTTTTCACCTTATATGTCCGTAGCAATTTTTGCTTGTTTAGATTCAGTTTTTGGTGCTATGAGAGCAACACTTGCAAAACAATTTAGATCGGATGTTTTCATATCAGGTTTCTTTGGAAATGCCTTTCTTGCAGTAGGATTGGTATATTTAGGAGATAAACTTGGAATACCTATTTATCTTGCAGCAGTAATTGTTTTTGGAAGTAGAATATTTAATAATTTTGCTATCATAAGAAGAATGCTTTTAGATAGACCTAAATCACATTAATGAGGTGATTATATGAAAAACAATGAGGCAACTTTTTTTGTATTTATAGCTTGCATTATATTAGGAATTTTGATTACTTCTAATTTGAATTTTAATAGAGAAACAAAAAATGTATTTCTTAATTCAAAGCAATATCAAGAACAATATAATTATAAAAACAATTTAACTAGTGAAGTTGATGAATTAAAAAATAAATATATGGACTTATCAGATAAATTTCAACAACTTAAAAACAATAATGATCAAAAAAATGAGACAGATGTAATTCAAAATGAACTTAATAATCTAAAAGCTGTCTCAGGTGAGACTGATTTATTAGGACCAGGCATAGTTATTACTATAAATGATGGTACTGATAAGTTTGAGGGAAAAGTAGTACAATCAAATGCAGATTTACAAGGACTTATACATAATTATGATATAAGTTATATAGTAAATGATTTAAAATCAGCAGGTGCAGAGGCAATATCAGTTAATGACCAGAGAATTGTTAACACAAGTGAAATTTATTGTACTGGACCATTTATTAGAATCAATGGAGTTACTGTAGCTTCGCCATTTTATATCAAAGCAATAGGAAATAAGGATAAATTAAAAGATTATATGATGGCTGATACTAACTACTTATATATGTTATTAAATTATAGAGGTATTCAAGGTACTGTTATAAAAAACGATAATATAAAAATAGGAGCTTATAATAATTCTATTAATCACCAATATTTAAATGATAAAAATTAATTTTTATTATAAATTTATTAAATAAATTAAATTTTTTATATTATTATGAAGGATTTTTTTGTTTTATGAAGAATAGTACCTATAGTAAAAAAATTATCATGATTATAAGGAGACGTTTAATTTGTCAATATCAGAAAATATCATTAAGCTAAAAGAAGAATTACCTAAAAATGTTACCTTAATAGCTGTTTCTAAAACTAGAAGTGTAGATGAAATTAAAGAGGCAGTAAAACTTGGTATGCATGATTTTGGTGAAAATAAAGTACAAGAGCTAATTGACAAAATAGATTGTTTTGATTCCTCAATTAGGTGGCATTTAATTGGCCATTTACAAACTAATAAAGTCAAATATGTTGTTGGAAAAGTTTACTTAATTCATTCTCTTGATAGTGTGAAATTATTAAAAGAAATTGAAAAAAGGTATGCTTTGAACAATTTAACTGCTAATGTTCTAATTCAAATAAATATTGGCAAAGAAGAAGCAAAAACTGGTATATATCTAGATGATTTACCAGAACTTTTAGAAGAAATAGAAAAATGTAAGTATGTAAAAGCCAAAGGAATTATGACAGTAATTCCTAAAGGTAATTACGAAGAAAACTGTAATTATTTTAAAAAAGTAAATGATATTTGGCTAAAATTGAAAAATGAAAAATATACAAATATTTCAATGGACTATTTATCGATGGGTATGACGCATGACTATAAAGCAGCAATAAGTCAAGGCTCAAATATGATTAGAATAGGTGAAGGTATATTTGGAAAAAGAAATTATAATAACAATAATTAGGAGGTAATTAAAATGGCTAAAGTATTAAACAAAGTTATGGGAATATTAGGACTTGATGATGGTAACATAGACGATTATGAGGAAGAATCAAGTAATGATGAAAAAGCTTTTGAAAGGGAATATGAAGAAGAAATTGATGAACCTATTGTGAGCAAAAGAAATAGCAAAGTAGTAAATATTCATACAAATGCTACCATGAGAGTGATTATATCAAGACCTAAAGACTATGACGAGGCAACTACAATATGTGATGAATTAAAGAATAGAAAAATAATTGTAGTAAATGTAAGTGACCTTGAACCTAAAATTGCTCAAAGACTTTTGGATTTCATGGGAGGAGCAAGTTATGTTCTAAATGGAGAACTTCAAGAAGTTGAAAAAAATGTATACATATTATCTCCTTCAAATGTAGAAGTTACAAATGAACTTAAAACTGAGATTTCAGGAAAAGGTATGTTTGCTTGGACAAAATAGATTTGAAGCTAGGAAGAGATTAAATTGAACAAGTTAGAATTTTTAAATTGTATTAAAAGTAATGATGAGGTATTTATATCAAATATTTTTGAAAAAATAAGCTTAGCACAAAGAACAGGTGCTACAATATATACCAATGAATTTTGTACTCCAGATATATGGAAGAAAACTGTAGGATTACAGAACCTTTTAGGTATTAATATTAGTAGCTGTGGCATTTTTAAAAGTAGTGAAAGACAAATGCTTGCGTTTTCAAGTGATATTGTGGAATATTTTCCAATTAAGCTTATTAAAATAGAAAATAAATCTAAGTTTAATAATGTAACTCATAGGGATTATATGGGGGCAATAATGTCTCTTGGAATTTCAAGAAAAAAACTTGGAGATTTTGTTGTTTTTGATAATGAGTGTTATGTTGCAACTAGTGAAGACATATGTGAATATATAATAAATAATCTTACTTCCATAGGTAGATATCCATGTAAGGTAAGTGAATATGATTCATATATGGGGGAGATTCCGGATATAAAATTTGAGGAAATCAGTTTAATTGTAACATCACTGAGATTAGATTGTTTGATAAGTGAGATATGTAATACGTCAAGAAGTAAAGCTTTAACACTTATAAGTAATGGAAGTGTCCTAGTAGATTATGATGTTAACAGGGAAAAAAGTTATCCTGTAAAGTATGGTGATACAATAACAATACGAGGTTATGGCAAGTATAAAGTTGTCTCTGATACTGGAATCACAGGACGTCAAAGGATAAAGCTTCTTATAAAAAAATTTGTTTAGTCGGGGTGGTAAATATGAGATTAACTTCAATGGACATAAATAACAAAGAATTCAAAAAAAGTTTAAGAGGATATGACCAAGTAGAAGTTGATGAATTTTTAGATCAAATATCTGAAAGCTATGAAACTTTATATAAAGAAAACTCAACTTTAAAAGAAAAAATAGCTGTTTTAAATGAAAAATTAGAGCACTATGCTAAGATAGAAGAGACAATACAAAACACTTTGATTTTAGCGCAAAATGCTGCTGAACAAGCAAAAGAATCAGCAAAAAAGGAAGCAGAACTTATACTTAGAAATGCAAATGAAACATCTCAGAGAATTATTGATAAATCAAATACAGAAGTAATAAAGATAACAACGGATTATGATAAAATAAAACAAGAGTTTATAAAATTTAGATCAAAATATAGAAATTTCATGAGTACTCAAATGGATATGTTTAATGATTTAGAAATGGACTTTCAAAAAAATTATAATGTAGCAACTACTGAAGATATTGAAGAAAAAAGTATAGAACTGCCAAGTGATGAAGTTATAACAAATGACTTTAAGCAAATTGAAGATAAAGAAGAAAGTTTCAACAATGATTTAAATGAGATAAAAAGTTTTTTTGTAAAGGAATAACAAATACAATCTCACTCTAGTAGTGAGATTTTTTATTGACTAGGAGGAGACATAAAAATGAGTATTGGAATAATTGGAGCAATGGACGAAGAATTAGAATTATTATTAAAAGAAACTAGAATAATAAAAAAAGAACGTAAGGCAAATATGGAATTTAATTTTGGAGAGATTTTTTCAAAAGAAGTCGTAATTGTAAGATGTGGAATAGGAAAAGTTAATGCTGCAATATGTACACAAATATTAATAGACGATTTTTCAGTAGAAAAAGTAATAAATGTAGGAATTGCAGGTGGAATAGGAAAGGATATATATCCTGGTGATGTGGTTATAGCAGAGAATCTTGTTCAACACGATATGGATACTTCTGCATTTGGTGATAAAATAGGACAGATACCTAGAGTTGACACATACGATTTTAAATGTGATGCTGAACTTATAAATTTGGCTAAAAAAGCTTGTGAAAGCTTTGAAGTAAATAATTATTTTCAAGGTAGAATAGTATCAGGAGATCAATTTATTGCTAATGTAGATAAAATAAACTGGTTAAATGACAATTTTAATGCATTGGCTTGTGAAATGGAAGGTGCAAGTATAGCACAAGTTTGTTATTTGAATAAAATACCATTTGTTGTTATAAGATCTATTTCAGACAATGCAAACAATGGAGCACATATGGATTATGAGAAGTTTACACCAATTGCGGTTAAAAACTCTACTTATATAATAGAAAATATGCTTAAATTAATGTAATAAAAATTTTTTCTTTTGGCAAAATAACCTGTAGGTGCATGTATTTAAAAAGGAGTGACAGGTTATTATGGAAAAAGAAAGGTTACAATTTTTTAGAGAAAAGCTTATTAAAGAAAAGGAAAGAGTAAATTCACTTTTAGCTTTAATGATTAAAAATGAAACTATTAAATCTAAAAATGAAGTTTCATCAGAACTTTCATTTTATGATAATCATCCAGCAGATATGGCAACTGAACTAAGTGATATAGAGAGAGGTATGGCATTTAAGGAGAACGAGAAATCTATATTAAAAAAAATAGATAATGCACTTAATGATATTGATAATGGAACCTATGGAGTATGTAAATCTTGTAAAAGAGAAATTAATGAACAGAGATTGGAATTTATGCCTTATGCCGAATGCTGTACAGAATGTCAAAATAAGCAGAATAGTTTAAAACAAAGAGAAATATATGACAGGCCAGTAGAGGAAGAAGTTTTAGGTTACCCTTTTGGCAAAGGATATAGTTCGCATAAATATGATACGGAATTTGATGCTGAAGATAGTTACAGAGCAGTAGGAGATTACAATAAACTTCATAATATAGAAGAATATTATGAACCTGATCTTGATTATGTAGAACCTATAGAAAAGATAAGTAATGAGCAATACAAAAATCAACTTCCAGATTAAATTAAGCGGGATTTTCCCGCTTAATTTGTAGTTGTTTAGGAGGATATTAATGGAAATATTTATAATCTTAATAGTAAATGTTATTGATAGAGTTACTAAAATGTGGGCATCAAAAAGTTTAATTAATGGAAATGATGTAGTTGTAATAAAAAACATATTTAGTTTCTCTTATTTAGAAAACAGAGGAGCTGCCTGGGGAATTTTTCAAGGTAAAGTAAATTTTCTTCTAATAATAACACTTATTATTATTATTGGAATGGTAGTTTATTTGCTGAAGTATAAACCTAAAAGTAAACTTATAAGAATAAGTTTAAGTTTAATAATAGGTGGAGCTTTAGGAAATATGTTTGACAGAGGTTTTTATAAATATGTAGTTGATTATATATATTTTCACTATAATGATTTATATAGCTTCCCTACATTTAATTTTGCGGATATGAGTGTTGTAGTTGGAACAATATTATTAGTAGTATGTTTAATAAAGGATGAAAAATAATGAATTTTTTTGAATTTAAAGTGGAAGAAAATGAAGAAGGTACAAGGCTTGATGTGTATATTAGCAGTAAACTAGAGGACAAGTCTAGAAGCTATATTCAAGATGTAATAGAAGCAGGAAATGTAAAAGTAAATGATAAGCAAAAAAAGAGTAATTACAAACTTAAAATAAAAGATTATGTTACTCTTATAATGCCGGAAAACAAAGAACTTGAAGTTGAAAAAGAAAACATAACTCTTGATATTTTATATGAAGATTCTGATGTTATAGTAGTGAACAAACCTCAAGGAATGGTTGTACATCCAGCACCGGGAAATTTAAGTGGAACTTTAGTAAATGCTTTATTGTTTCATTGCAAGGATTTATCTGGTATAAATGGTGTAAATAGACCAGGTATTGTTCATAGAATAGACAAAGATACATCTGGAATATTAGTTGTTGCCAAAAATGACAATGCACATCAGAAACTTGCAGAACAATTAAAAGAACATACAATGACTAGAGAGTATATTGCATTAGTTGAGGGCGTTATTAATAGTGATGAAGGAACTGTGGATGCACCACTTGGAAGACATCCAGTAGACAGAATTAAAATGAGTGTTATAAAAAATGGCAGGAATGCAATAACTCATTTTGAGGTACTTGAGAGATTTAAGGCAAATACGTTAGTCAAATGCATATTAGAAACAGGTAGGACTCACCAAATTAGAGTTCATATGACTCATATAGGACATCCAATTGTTGGTGACCCAGTATATGGTTATAAAAAACAAAAGTTTAAGTTAGAGGGACAATTGCTACATGCAAAAAAGTTGGGATTTATTCATCCATCTAGTGACAAGTATATGGAGTTTGAAAGTCAAATGCCAAATTATTTTACAAAAGTAATTAATGTTTTAAGAAATGAGTTGAAAAAATAGATGGTTTATGATATCATCTATTGGATAAAACCTTTAAATGAACCAGAGAGTTCATAAGGCTTAAATTTTATATTTTTTTGTTATTTAAGTCTTAACCTCTTTTTGGTTAAGACTTTTTTGTGTAATTAAAATTATGTGTGGAGGAGGGTAATCAATGGAATTAAAAGCCTTGTTGCTGGATGAAAAAGCAATGGAAAGAACATTAACTAGAATATCTCATGAGATTATAGAAAAAAATAAGGGCGTGGAGAATTTAGTCCTAATTGGCATTAAGAGGCGAGGTATACCAATCGCAAAGAGAATTTCTGAAATGATAAAAGAGATTGAAGGGAATTCAATAGAAACAGCAAGTGTAGATATTGCACTTTATAGAGATGATTTAAGTTTAATTGAAAGCCAACCAATTGTAAGTAACAATGAAATTGAAGTTGACATTAAAGACAAAAAAGTAATTTTAGTTGATGATGTTCTATATACAGGAAGAACTGCAAGGGCTGCAATTGAAGCTGTTATAGATTGTGGCAGACCTAAGACAATACAACTTGCGGTGTTAATTGATAGAGGCCACAGAGAGATTCCTATAAGAGCTGATTATGTTGGAAAAAACGTACCAACATCAAATAGTGAAATGGTTTCTGTAAAAGTAAAAGAAATTGACGATAAAGATTCAGTAAGCATTTATGAGCTATAATTCACATTAAAATAGTATAATTATGCTTAGACATTTAAACTAAAGGAGAAATTTTATGAATAAGATTATCAATGTAGAGGACAGAATGCCAGTAATAAAAACCCTACCACTTAGTTTTCAGCATTTATTTGCAATGGTAGGTTCTACAATACTTGTACCAATACTTACTAAAATGAACCCTTCCATTGCACTTCTTTGCAGCGGAATAGGGACTCTACTATATATATTATGTACTAAAGCAAAACTTCCAGCATATATAGGATCTTCTTTTGCTTTTATTGGACCAATTGTAGCAGTTTCAGCTAAATACGGTGCAATGGATAAAACTGGATTAGCATCTATAGGAGCTGTTTCTGGTGGAGTAATTTCTGCAGGAATTGTATATTTAATAGTTGCACTTTTAATAGCTATATTTGGAATAGGATGGCTTAACAGAGCACTTTCATCAATTGTAGCAGGATCTGTTGTAATTGTAATAGGTTTGGGGCTTGCTGCAACTGCAATAAACTGGGCAGGACTAAATGCAAGTTATAGTGATCCTTCACTTTTAAGTGTACCTAGATGGGCATGGATAACCGTTGCAATGATAACATTGTTAGTAGGAATAATAGGATCAATGTATTTTAAAGGGTTTTTAGGAGTAATTCCAATTTTAATAGCAATGCTTGTAGGTTATATTGCTGCACTTGTACTTGGAGTTGTGCCTAATTCTGTGTTACATGAAATTGCCACAACGCCAATATTTAAATTACCTAACGTGGCTATTGGAAAGGTAGCACCAAGATTTAGCTTAGATATAATTTTATTAATGGCTCCAGTTTCTTTTGTAACTCTAGCAGAACATATTGGGCATGTATATGTAACAAATAATGTGGTTGGAAGAGATTTTACTAAGGATCCAGGGTTACATAGATCAATTCTTGGTGATGGAGTAGCCACTATAACTGCAGGACTTTTAGGCGGACCACCGAATACCACTTATGGAGAAAACATAGGAGTTATGGCAATAACGAAAATTTATAGTGTATGGGTTATTGGATGGGCTGCAATAATAGCTATTGTATTATCATTTATAGGTCCGGTATCTGTCTTTATTGAAAATATACCATTACCAGTTATTGGAGGAGTAAGTATATTATTATTTGGAATAATAGCTTCCTCTGGATTTAGAATTTTTGTTGATAATAAAATAGATTTTGGCAAAAAGAGAAATCTTTTAATATCTTCAGTAATTATAGTTTTAGGAATTGGTGGAGCTGCATTAAATGTACCAGTCGCAGGAAACACTATTCAAATTTCAGGAGTTGCCTTAGCAACAATAGTAGGAATAATTTTAAATTTAATTTTACCAGAAAACAGTAAAAGTGAAGAATAATAAAGGTGGCTTGATTTCAAGCCACCTTTATTATTCTTCTAGTTTTTTAGGAATTATATTTATTGTCTTATTGGTTAGATAAATAACCATTCCAGGTTTTGCACCAGAAGGTTTTTTTACATTTTTAACTTCTGTATAATCAACTGATGCTGTAACAGATTTTTTAGCTTTACTGTAATATGCTGCAAGTGCAGCAGCTTCTTCTAAAGTTTTATCTGGCACATCTCCATGATTTTTAACAATGACATGGGAACCAGGAATATTTTTTGTATGCATCCATATATCTCTTTTATCAGCAAATTTTAAAGTTAGATAATCATTTTGAAAATTATTTTTTCCAACATATATGTCAATGCCATCGCTTGATATAAAATGAAGGGGCTTAGACATTTTCTGTGCTTTTGTTTTATGCTTTTTATTAAATTTAATATATCCAGTGTCTATAAGTTCTTTTTTAATTTCTTCTATTTCACTATAAGCTTCGCAGTTTTTTATGTTTACTAAAACAGATTGCAGATAATCCATTTCCTCAGAGTTTGATTTTAATTGTACTAAGGACATTTCTTCTGTTTTCTTTAATTTATTATATTTTTTATAATATTTCTGAATATTTTCAGATGGAGTTTTGTTTGGATTAAGTTTAATTACAATCTCTTCTAAATTATCACTATAGTAATTTTGTAAAGTTATTTCGCTCTGACCTTTTTTTATAGAATATATGTTAGCAGTTAAAAGTTCTCCATAAAGTTTAATGGTATCCTTATTTTTGCACTCCTTTAAATTTTCATCTAATATTTGTTCTTTTTTAAGACATCTTTCTAAATTTGTATGAACAATTTTTTGAAGATCAGCACTATAATTGTTTAATCTTTCAAACTTATCTCTCTCGTGATAAAAGCTTTCAAGTAGCTGTGAGGAGGAAGCATATTCAATTTCATCATACCCATCTAAGTGTTTTAAAGCAATACAAGAAAAGTCCTTAACTATTCCATTTTTAGCATAGGAATAAAAAGAAAATTTACAATCTTTAATGTCATTAAAAAAACTTGTTACATTTTCATAAAAAACCTGTAGGTTGCTTTCATTTAACGTAGAGTTAAACCTAAAATAAATCTCTTTTGAAAGTGTTTTACTAACTCCAGTAAAGATATTCAAAGCAAATTTTTCATCAAAATTTATTTGATTTGTATGAATAAAATTAAGAAAAGCATCTTTAGAAAAATCAAAAGGATTTAACTTTTCACTTTCAGGTGGATATACGTATAGAATACCTGGATATAGAGACCTATATCTATTTATTTCAGGTGTAATGTGTTTTATACAATCCATAACAGTATTGTCTTTTTGTCGTATTAAAGTAATATTGCTGTGTCTACCCATGACTTCTACTATAAGTGAATAAGAACTATTAAAGCCAAATTCATCAGTATTTTCAAAATCTAAAATTATTACTCTGTCTGTTGAAAATTGTCTTATATTTATTAATCTAGCGTTTATAAGATATTTTCTTAAAACCATACAAAACATTGGTGCTGTAAGAGGATTTGTTTTACTATCTTCAGTAATATGTATTTTGGGATAGCTTGAACTTGCACTAAT
This sequence comes from Clostridium acidisoli DSM 12555, assembly GCF_900176305.1. Classification (GTDB taxonomy): domain Bacteria; phylum Bacillota; class Clostridia; order Clostridiales; family Clostridiaceae; genus Clostridium_I; species Clostridium_I acidisoli. The sequence goes on along the minus strand of NZ_FWXH01000002.1, from coordinate 359,705 downwards.
TAAAAGTTTATAATTTTTGTTATGATTTCCTCTAATTAAAAGGCTTAATTCATCTTTTTCTGGCTGATTAACCTTACTTATTCTGCCAGGAAGAAGTTTATCTTTAAGTTCACTTAAAATACTATATATATAAATGCCGTCTAATGCCATTATTATCATCCTTTCGTATTAAAAAAGTAAATTTTTATTAATTTTGTCTAAAGTGGTGTACATTAATAGCAAAATTTATTATTATTAATTATAGAACTGAATATTAATAGTATTTTATTAAATAGCTGTTAACCTTATTAGTATATCATTTCTATTTAATAAAATAAAGCTGAGGAGTTGCTGTTAAATGATTTTTACAAAAATGCATGGTACTGGAAATGATTTTATTATTATAGATGATAGAGATGAGAAATTTTTAAATAGAGAGAGTAGCATTGCTAAAATTTTATGTGATAGACATTTTGGTATTGGAGCTGATGGAATTTTAGTTATTAGAAATTCTAATTCTGCTGATATAGAAATGATTATAATAAATTCAGATGGATCATATGCAGCCATGTGCGGAAATGGAATAAGATGTTTTGCAAAATATGCTTATGATGAGAATATAATTAAAAAAAATGAAATAAGTATTATGACAGGTGATGGAATAAAGATAGCAAAAATTGAGGACAACGGAGGAATTGCTGAAAAGGTAAAAATTTATATGGGTACTGCAAGTTTTGAAACAAAAAATATACCTGCACTTTTAAAAGAAGATATAATAAATCATACTATATTTGTTAACAATAAAGAGTATAAAATAAATTCAATGCTTATGGGTGTTCCACACACAGTTGTAATGGGTAAACTTGAAAAATTTGATGTAAATGAAGGCAAGTATATAGAAAAATATAATGAAATCTTTCCAGAAGGTACTAATGTAAATTTTTGTGAAGTTGTTGATGAAAGTCATGTAAAAGTGAAAACATGGGAAAGGGGAGCTGGAGCTACTCTTTCATGTGGAACTGGATGTTGTGCGTCTGCAGTTGCAGCAAATAAATTAGGGCTTACAGGTAAAAAAGTTCAGGTTTCAGTACCTGGTGGAATTGTTTACGTAGAAATAGAGGAAGATGGGGTTTATATGATAGGGGATTCAATGATAACATTTAGAGGAGAAACTGATTTAATATGAACCATCTAAAAAAAATAATAGTTTTTTTGTTAACTATTTTAGTGATTTCTCAATTGGCAGCATGTAACAAAAAAACAAAGGACGATGGGAATTCAAGTAAAAACAACATAGAATTTTCTGATGTTATGACACTTTCACAGGAAACAAATTCCGAAAAAATTTATAAGCTTAAGGAAAAACAACTTTTAGATAGTGGAAATTTAGTTAAGACGCAAAATATAAATTATAATATAAATAAAAAAACAACTGTATATACAAAAAAGATTAAAAATGGAGATAATTTAATAAAAAATTATATAGAAATAACAGATAAAGATAAGACATATGTTTTAAATAAAGATTTTTCATATGAAGACTTAAGACTATCTAATAGTGGTGAATATATTGCATTTAGAAGTTTTAGTTCAGATGATATTACTTCTGCAAAGGGACTACAAGTTTATAATATAAAAACAAGAAAACAAATTAATTTTGATAAAAAAATATTTGTTTCAGGAAATTTATATCAATGGGATGATAAAGATACGCTTTTTTATTATGGAATTGATATTTCAAAACGTAGTTATGGAAAAATATATAGTTCCGAAGTTGAAAACTCAGAGAATAAAGCTGTTTTCGATAAATTTAATGGATATTGCACATTTTTTTCTAGATTTATAAGTGGAGATATGTTATATATAGAAAATGATTCTGAAAGATATAATATGTATTATTATGATAGTAAAAAAGATAGTAAAATTCCAATTGTGACTACAGTCGAAAATATATACAATTATACTTTGGATAATAAGAATAATATTTTATATTTTATAGGAGATGATGGTAGCAGTTCTCCAGCTTTATATAGTTTTAATATTAATACTAAGAAGATAGATAAACTTACTTATGATTTTCCAAGTGTAGTAGATAAAAATGGAGGAATTGCTGTTAATAATTTAGGATACGTATATTTTTGTGGTAATGATACTTTAGATGTAAATAAAAATAAAATATATATGTATAATAATTCGGATAAATCAATAAATTTAATTACAAATGAATCCAATAATAGTTATCATATTATAAGCAATGAAAAATAATAAATCCAATGGATACTTTAAAGTGTTCATTGGATTTTTTATTTTTCATAAAAAACATTTAAATAATCTTTTTATCTAGCTTTAGCTACGATAAAATTCTTTAACCTTATTTCTCAATCTCTTTATATTATAAAGCTAATACAATCAGTGAAAAATTTATTTAAGATTTAATACAAATTGTATAAAAAAGTAAATGTGGTAAATAATAATAAATAAAATATTGGTAGGAGGGGATTATTATGGAAAATGATAATTTAGATGAAAGATTAAAAAACTCCAATATAAATCAAAATTTTGTGGACTTAGATAATTATAATATATCCATGGAGTTAATCAGAAAAATTAATAAGGATATAGCTTTTAAGTATATTGCTTTGCCATATAAAGAAAATAAGGGTGAATTATTTATTGCTATGGAAAATCCAAAGAATCAAGCAGCCCTTAATGATTTAAAGTTTATAACTGATAAGAAGATTATACCTGTAAAAGCAGTAAAAGAACAGATATTAGAATACATTAAATTATATTACGAAATGAATGATGGAAACATGGCCATTGAGGAAATAAAAAGAAACTCTAAAAGCTTAAATATAAAAAGTTTTAATGTAGAAAAGTTAAATGACTCTCCATCAGTTAGATTAGTAAATTCAATTATAAGTCAAGCAATATCAGAAAAAGCAAGTGATATACATATAGAACCCTTCGACAAGTTTATAAATGTAAGGTTTAGAATTGATGGCGTGTTACATGAAATTATGAAATTACCAAAATCATCTTATAAAAGCATAGTCATAAGAATAAAAATAATGGCCCAAATTAATATAACCCTAAAAATGTTACCTCAAGATGGAAAATTTGAATTTATTAAAAACAATATAAATTATGATTTTAGAGTCTCTTCGATCCCAACTATAAATGGTGAAAAGTTTGTTATAAGAATTCTATATAAATCAAAGAAAGGAATAACTCTTGATGAATTAACGTACAGCAATGCAGATGCAATTAGAAAAATAATAAGAAAACCCAATGGCATAATTTTGCTTACAGGACCTACTGGAAGTGGTAAGTCTACCACGTCTTATTCAATAATTAAGGAACTTAATAGTAAAGAAAAAAATATTGTAACTATCGAGGACCCTGTGGAATTTACCATTGAAAACATAAATCAAATAAATGTAAACAAGAAGGCAGGACTTACCTTTGCGGCTGGTCTTAGAAGTCTACTGCGGCAAGATCCAGATGTTATACTTATTGGTGAAATAAGAGATGAAGAGACGGCAAAGGTTGCGGTGAGAGCGGCATTAACCGGACATCTAGTCATCAGTACCTTGCACACAAATGATGCTCCTAGTGTTGTAGTTAGATTAATAGATATGGGAGTTAAACCGTATTTATTATGTGATGCAGTAGTTGCTGTTATAGCCCAAAGACTAGTAAGGAAGATTTGTCCATACTGCAAAAAACTTTATGAACCTAATAGTTTTGAAAAAAGATTATGTGGACTTAAAGACGGAGAACACTTATACAAAGGCATAGGCTGTAATAAATGCAATAACTCAGGTTACATTGGAAGGATTGCTGTTTTTGAAATTATGAAAATAGATGAGGTTAGTAGAAAAATAATATATAAAAATGGAAGTGTAGATGAACTAAGAAAACATAATTGTCAATCTGGTATGAGTACATTGGAGGAAAACGCTATAAATTTAATAAAAAACGGTATTACTACAGTTGAAGAATATATAAAGGTTATAAATAGTGAGGATGATTTTAGTGAAACTTTATAAATATAAAGCTGTAAATAATGAAGGCAGATATATTAATAGGGTTGAATATTTTGAAAGTTTAGATAGTCTATATTCTGAGCTAAGGAAAAAAGAGTATTACGTTGTCAAGACAAAGCTAATTACTAAAATTAAAAAAACTAATATTTTTAATAAAATAAGTCTTAAGGACATATCTGTTTTTTCAAGGCAACTATATTCAATGCTATCAGCTGGATTTAACATTTCAGATGCATTAGAAGTGTTTAATAATGAAATATATAGTAAAACTTTAAAAAACAACATGATTAAAGTAAAAGAAGATATAGAAAATGGAAATAGCTTTTACGATAGTATATCTAAATATCATGATTTATATCCTGTATTTTTTCTTGAGATGATTGATATTGGGGAGCAAAGCGGTAATTTAGACGTTATATTAAAAAATTTATCACTTTATTATATAAAAGAACACAATATTAGAAAAAAGATAACATCTTCAATGATTTATCCAGCAATAATTTTCATGACCACTATAATTGCATTTTTTTATATTGAAGTTTCTATAGTACCAATGTTTATGGAAACTTTTAAAAACTTAGGTCAAGATATGCCTATTTATTCAAGAATAACAATGAATTTTAGTAAATTTATTGTCACCAATTGGCCTCTTGTCTTACTTAGTTTGTTTATTATGACGTATTTTATATTAAAGGTTAGAAAGATTGAAAAAATAAAACTTAAAATTGATAAGGCAAAACTGTCAATGCCAGTTGTAGGAATGATCTATAAAAAAATAATAGGGGCTAGATTTTCTAGGTGTCTTGGAATTTTACAGCAAAGTGGAATAAATCTAATAAAGTCTATTGAGATGATTGATAAGGTTTTAGATAACATGTATATCAAAAACAAAATTCAAGATGTACTTCTTCAAGTGGAAAAAGGTAATAGCATGGCAGATACATTAAACAAGATACATATTTTTCCTGAATTCATAATATCAATGATATTTTTAGGTGAACAAGGCGGAAATTTAGAGGAGATGATGAATTTATCGGCTGATATGTATGATAAAGAAGTTGAGGACACTTTAGAAAAAGCTGTTAGCTTCATTGAACCACTGCTTATAGTTGTTTTAGGAATAATAGTTGGAAGTATCATCATCTCAATTATGGTTCCAATGATGAAAATGATGCAGTCTATTTAGGAGAATATATGAAAAAAATAAAATTAAAAGGGTTTACTCTTATAGAGCTTATAGTGGTTATATCAATTATAGCCATTTTAGGAGGAATATTAATACCTAAATATGTTTTATATGTTAATAAAGCAAAGGAAGCTAAAATAGAGCAAGTTGGAAGGATGATTTTTACTTCGTCAATGAGATGTTATCTAAATGATGAAGCATTTAATAAAGATGATGTAGACAATGCAGTAAAAGAAGATATAGGCATGGACGGTCTTAAGGTTACTATAGAAGATCCTAGTGAAGACGGCAGTGATATCTCTGCTGATTTTACTACTGATGGACTGAGGTACAAAATTATAATTTATGGAGATAGTAGTTCATATAAACTTGTTAAAGAATAGAGGGTGCAAGAAATTACAAAAAAATGTGGATTTGTAATTGATAAGGTAAAAGGATTTACACTAATAGAAACTGTAGTAGTAATGTCAGTGATATTAATAATTACGTCTATAACCTTTGCTCAAATTAAAGGCTATAGAGATTTTAAAAATGAAATTGATTCGAAGTATTTTGACAATGAAATATTGTATTTAATCAATGAAGGTAGACATACATGCATAGTCAGTGAAAAGGAAGGAGAGCTAATGTTTAATGAGGAAGATAACAAAGGTGGTTTCTATCAAAATACAGAATTAAAGGACAGACTAAACATACCAGATGGGTTTACCATATTAAAAAATACAGCAAATACTTCATCAAATTTAGTTTATATTGAAGAAGATGGAACAATTTCAACACCATGTAGCTTGTTATATAAGGACAGAACTCAAAAGATTCATACTATAAGCATTGGTGTGGGGACAGCTTATGTTGAAATTAAACAATAAAAACAATGGATTTACGATTATAGAAGTAGTCTGTAGTTTTACTGTGTTTACAATAATATTTCTTTTAGCAATGACTATAAAGCTGTGTACCATAAAGCTTGAATTGTACAATAATGAATTAGAAAAATATAATGTTTACGCTAAAGATATAAAGACAGAAATTTTAGATAACATATCTAACGATGATATTAATAAATTAATTGCGGATGGAAATGTGTACATTCCTAGTGAAGAAATTAATGATATTTCTTTCAAACAAAATAATATTATTAATTTGTTTGAAGGTCATGAGCCAACAAAAATGCCATATGTGGAACTTAAGGGATTAGATAAAGACAACATATATTTAGAAAAAATCAATGTTATTTTATACGCAAAAATACAAGGAAAAAACGAAGAAATTAATACTGAATTTTTTAAGGGGAATTATAAATGAAAAAGGGATTTACACTAATTGAACTTGTAATAGTTATAGGAATTTCGGCAATTATATTATCGTTTGAGTGTACTGTTTTAATAAAATCTTTTAAAGGATATAAAGATAATATTGTTAAAACCAGAGATGAAGCCTATGTAGATGAGGGCATTATTATAATTAAAAATTTTGTAAACGATAATATGATTTCGGTAAATGCTCAAAATAATGAAATAGATGTAATAAGCAGTGATAATCAGATAAAAAAAATACATTTAGTTAAGAGCAGTGGAAAAATAATGGTTGATTATTATGATGCCTTTGGAAATGAATTTAAGGCGGCAAACGTTATAGCTACTAATATTAAAGATATGGAGGTATATAAAAAGGAAAATTTGTTGTATGTATCAATTACAGATGAGGATGGGGAAGGTGCAAATGAATGCCTAGGAGTAAAAAAGCTTTACTAAAAAAGGGTTATATTATGGTTTACACATTAATTGTTAGCTTTATTATATTAAGCATATTCAGCTATATGTATACAATTGAAATGAAGAGAAAGATATGCATTTTAGATAATTCAAGAAATATGAATGAAGAACTTTATAATGAAGAAACTAATGAGTATCTTTTCTCAAAAATGAATGATTACATTTTAAATAATATAAAAGATGTAAATAAGAATTCAGTACACAATTTTTTTGTAACAAACAAAAATGTTAAATTTGGAAATGAACAATACTATATTTCGTATAGTACAGGACTTGATGAATTTCTGTTGTATGTGCCATGTAAAAATAATAAATATAATAAAATTAATGAATATGATTATACTTTTCAAAATGGGAAAATAAATTATATTTATAAGGTTACAAAATATGAATAAGGAGGGGGCGACTTATGGCTTTATTCACAAAGGACTTGTATGAGGTTAGTGATAATAAAATATATAAAATTTCATGCATGAAAAGTCAAAGAGATATTGAAATAGATGAAATTAAAAAAAATAATCACCATAAAAAAGTATTTATTATATCTGGAGAAGAAATTTATATAAAGTATTTAAACTTGCCAAGGGTTAAAAATGATATTTTAGAGAAATTAGTAAAAGATGAGTTGGAGTCTTATTACAGAGGAAGAGAAGATATAATATTTAGTTATATTGTCCTAAATAAAAATCAAAAAAATTTAGATTTAATAGTTTTCTACATTAATTCTAGAAAACTTAGAAATATTGAACTTGCAAATATATACAATATAAAAGGAATATATTTAATACAATTTATATATTTGAGATATATAAATAAAATTGTAAGCTTTAGTAATTACATTTTAGCTTTTATGTATGAAAAAAACCTTTATCTAATTTATTGTAAAAATGGAGTTTTAAGATCAAACCTTTTTCAGAAAGAATTTAAGAACACAGAGTTAGAACTTAAAAAAAATATTTATAATTTTTTTAGCATAAATAATATAGATGGGAAGTTAATAGAAAAAATTATAACTACAGGGTTTTCTTTTAAAATTTCAGAAGTAATACAAAATGAAATTAGCATTATGGATATTGGTTTAATTGAAAAGTCAAATTTATACAAAGCTATAAGATAGGAGAAACATGGAATATAATTTTTTGCCAAAATGGTATAAATTAAAAATTAGAAAAAGGAATAAATTAATCTTAAATATGATTGTTATAATATTATTTTTAATAAACATATTTATGATATATAGGATATATGACATAGATAGAAATATGCTAATGACAAAAAACACTTATAAACCAATTGATAAGAAGAAAAATAATACTGTAAATGAAAGTAAGGATAGATTAACACTTAACAATTTCATGAACTTTTTAAAATTTAAAAGTATTGATAAGTTTTATACTGTGACAGTCAAACAGAATAATATAGAAGTGAATTTTAAGATAAACAATATGGATGACTATGAATTATATACTAAAGATATTGAGGATAAAAAGGATTATAAAATTATTAAGTTAATGGCCCCTGAAGATAAGACAAAAGATATTAAGCTTTTTCAAGCAGATATTGAGGTGAAAAAATAGGTGAAAAAAAATATTATTTATTTTATGCTCATAGTTCTTATGGCACTTACAGCGGTAATTTTAATTAAAGTAACTAGACAAGAAAGTATGAAGTATAACAGTTATAAAAGCAAGCAGGTTGAAAATCAAGTTATAACAAAAGATACAAACACAAATAGAAATATAACAAAATATAGTAATGTAATCCATTTAGTGAATAAATATAAGGGAGAAATAAAAGAATTTAAGAATAAAAGCTCTAGTTCAATTGATGCTGATATAATAATTAATGGAAATGAAGAGAAGTTATCAAATTTTATAGGTGAACTAAGAAAAACAAAAAGCTTAAACAATATAAATTCTATATGCTTAAATAATCAAAGTGAAGATGAGGAAAATTATTCTTTAGAGGTAGATGCTGAGTTTGGTAAAAATAAATGAGTTAATTTATTAATATAATGGATTAACTTAACATAAAATTTGCAAATATACTTAACTTTTGATAAAATAAATGTGTTCGACATTTTTTAGGTGCCAATAAAATAAAAAATATATTGATTTTATCTAAATATAATATATTTTCAAGAGGGTGATATTCAATGTTTAAAGACAGAATTGAAAAATTGAGAAGTTGTATGATTTCTAAAAATTTAGATTGTGTTTTTGTAAAAGGCGATCCAAACAGAAATTATTTAAGTGGATTTACAGGGGATGAAAGTTTTTCTATAATAACAGCTGATAAAGCATTTTTTATAACTGATTCAAGATTTACTCAGCAGGCTAAGGAACAAGTAAAAGACTATGAGATTGTAGAATATAAAGGAGTTTTTAGAGATTTTTTTACAGACATTACTAAAAAACTAAATGTAAAAAACATTGGTTTTGAGGAAGACATAGTTTCTTATGACGAATATCAAAGGTTATCAAAAAACTTAGATGCAAAACTTGTACCTATGGGTGGAATTATAGAGGATATAAGGCTTATTAAAGATGAAAGTGAAGTTGAAGTTATAAGAAAAGCTGCTGAAATTGCAGATAAAGCTTTCTCACATATGCTTAAATTCATAAAAAGTGGAATGAGTGAAAGAGAAGTTGGACTTGAACTTGAGTTCACAATGAAAAAACTTGGAGCAAAAGATTTGTCATTCCCATCTATAGTTGCTAGTGGTGTAAGATCTTCTTTACCTCATGGTCAAGCAACAGATAAGGTGCTTAATAATGGTGAATTCTTAACTCTTGATTTTGGCTGTATTTTTAATGAGTATTGTTCTGATATGACAAGAACAGTTGTCATAGGGGAACCAAGTGATAAAATGGCAGAAATATACGATACTGTGTTACAGGCGCAAAAAAATGCTTTACAAGTTATAAAATCAGAAATAAAAGCATGTGTTGTAGATGAAGCTGCAAGAAGTTACATAAGTAAAAAAGGATATGGACAGTATTTTGGACATGGCGTTGGACACGGAGTAGGAAGAGAAATTCATGAGGGGCCAAGGGTCAGTCCAGCAAGTGATACTATATTAAAGCCGGGTATGATTATAACTGATGAACCAGGAATATATATTCCTAATTTTGGGGGAGTAAGAATAGAGGATTTAATACTTGTAACTAAAAATGGATGTGAAGTTTTATCTAATTCACCTAAAGATATGATTTGTCTTTAATGATAGAAAAAACATAGCTCATATTAAGCAATTAAGGTATTAATTTTACCTGAAAAGGTTAGAATATATTATGAATTAATAATTTTTGGAGGGATACTAAATGATATCAGCAGGAGAACTTAGAAAAGGAATAACTTTTGAACTTGATGGACAAGTATATACAGTTATTGATTTCTTACATGTAAAACCAGGAAAAGGTGCAGCATTTGTAAGAACAAAACTTAGAAATGTTATATCTGGAGGAGTAACAGAAACAACTTTTAATCCAACAGCTAAATTGCAGGATGTTGTTATTGAAAGAAAGGAAATGCAGTATTTATATTCAGATGGTACATTATATTACTTTATGGATCAAGAAACATATGAGCAAATTCCACTAAGTTATGAACAAGTTGAATCAGCAATAAAATTCTTGAAAGAAAACATGTTTGCAGTAATTAAATTTTATAAAGGTGCAGCTTTTTCAGTTGAAGCTCCAAATTTTGTAGAATTAGTAATTACAGAAACGGATCCTGGATTTAAGGGAAATACAGCAACAAATACTTTAAAGCCAGCAACCCTTGAAACTGGTGCAGTAGTTCAAGTACCTCTTTTCGTAAATGAAGGAGAAACAATAAAGATAGATACAAGAACTGGTGAGTACATGGAAAGAGTTAAATAATAAATAGTAAATACAGAAAAGAAACTTCTAATTTTTAGAAGTTTCTTTTTTTTGGCATAAATTTTTGAAAATATAAATATTATTTAATTAAGAGAGGAGGAGAAAAAAATGATTAACTTAGAAGATATATTAAATGTTATGCCTGTGTATATAAAAGAAATACTAATGAACATAGAGCATATAGAAAATATTCAGGAGATAAGATTAAAGGTAGACAAACCAGTGATTTTACAAATATCAGACAGAGAAGTTATAACTAATTATAATATTACAAGCGAAAACATAAAGACTATATTGAAGAAGATGAGCAATTATTCAATATATTCAATAGAGCCTGAATTAAAGCAAGGTTATATAACAATAAATGGTGGACATAGAGTTGGTATTTGTGGAAATTGTATTATTGAAAATAATATAGTTAAGACGATTAAAAATGTATCATCTTTAAATATAAGGGTTTGTAAAGAAATTTTGGGATGTTCTGATAAAATAATGCAATTCATATTAGAGGATAAAAATGTGTTAAACACAATAATTATATCACCACCTAAATGTGGTAAAACCACATTAGTAAGGGATATAACTAGAAATCTATCTGATGGTATGGAAAATTTTAAGCTTGATGGGAAAAAAGTATGTGTAATTGATGAGAGAAGTGAAATATGTGCATGTTCTGATGGAATTCCTCAACTAAAAGTAGGATTAAGAACGGATGTATTAGATAATTGCCCTAAAAGTCAAGGAATAATGATGGCAATAAGAAGCATGTCACCAGATGTAATTGTATGTGATGAAATTGGAACCTATGATGATATAAAAAGCATTTTAGCAGCATTAAATTGTGGCGTAAATTTAATCACTACTATTCATGGATTTGGAATAGAAGATCTAAAATCAAGAGACGTATTTAAAGAGGTTTTGAAAAATAACGTATTTAAAAGAGCAATTGTATTAAGCGGAAGAAGAGGCGTTGGTACTGTGGAGTACATCTATGATTTTAGTAAAAATACAATAATAAGGGGATAGTATATATATGCTTAAACTAATAGGAAGTTCTGTTGTTTTAATAGCATCGACTATCGGAGGCATTATATATGCACAGTCTTATATTTATAGATTTAGAGAGCTCAATGAAGTAGAAAGATGCATATGTGAGCTTGAAAATGAAATTGTATATACTCATACTCCACTACCAGAGGCTTTGAAAAACATAGCTAGTAGAAGTGAAAAACCTATATCTGAAATTTTTAAGAATATATCTACGGAATTAGCTAGTAATTGTCATGACAGCGTTTATGAGGTCTTTAAAGAAGAACTAGGAAGGAGTAAAAATATATATTTGAAGACTGAAGATGTAAACATTATTTTAGATTTAGCAAAATCACTTGGAGAATCCGATATAGATGGACAAGTTAATATATTTTTATTTACTATAAATAATTTAAAAAAAGTTATTAATGATGCGGAAATAGCAATGAAAAAAAACGTAAAGATGTTTAGATATTTAGGATTTAGTATTGGGGCTATGATTGTTATCATGCTCATTTAGGAGGTGCATTTTAATGTTGGATGTGAGTTTGATATTTAAAATGGCAGCAATTGGAATTCTAATAATTATAATTGATAAAATATTAAAAGCCAGCGGAAAAGATGATTATGCAGTCATAGTGAATCTGGCTGGAATTGTAATTGTATTAATGATGGTAATAAGCCTTATAAGCAAATTATTTGACACCGTAAGAACAATGTTTCAATTGTAGGTGGCTGAGATGGAAATAATAAAAATAGTTTCATTTGCTTTTATAAGCTTATTTATTGTATTAATTCTAAGAAACAGAAGAGATGAAATTGCAATACAGATTAGTATTGTAGTTGGCATAATGATATTTTTATTTACACTAGGTAAGATTACAGCAATAGTTGAACTCATGCAGCAATTGGCATTAAAAGCTAACATAGATTTCGTTTATTTAAATACTGTGTTAAAGATACTAGCCATTGCGTATCTCGCTTCATTTTGTAGTGAAATTTGCAGAGATGCCGGTGAAAGTAATATAGCATCTAAAGTTGAGTTTGCAGGTAAAATATTAATTTTAGTATTAGCTATACCAATTCTTATGGGGGTTTTAAATGCTATTTTAAATATTATGTAGAGGTAAATTATGAAAAAATTAATTATTATTATCATTGTATTATTTTATGTTATTTTAAGTCCAACATTGGTACAAGCATCAGAAAATAACATAAACACTACAAATCAAAATGATAAAGAAGTTGAACAGCTCTATAATTACATGACAAACATGAAAACTAAATATGAATTGCTAAAAAATCTTGATATCGAAGATTATGTACAAAATGTTATGAAAAGTGGAGATGGAAAATTTTCTTTTAAGAAATTAATAACCGCAGTAGCTGATTATGCAGTTAAAGATATAATTGCAGATGTAAAACTTATGACTATGCTTCTTATTATATGCGTGATTTGCGCACTTTTGATTAATTTACAAAGAGCTTTTAGTAGTGAAAGTTTATCAAATATAGCTTATTTTGCTTGTTATTCATTAATTATTATAATTGTAGCAAAAAGTTTTTATATTGGAGTAGCTGAAGTAAAGGACGCAGTGAAAGGATTATCAGATTTTATGATGGCTCTAATGCCTGTACTTTTAGTGCTTTTAGCTACCAGTGGAGGTGCAGTGCAATCAGCAGTCATTGATCCTATTATAATGGTAACCATTAGTATTACATCAGAAATAATCATTAATGTAATTTTGCCATTAATAGTGCTCAGCTTTGTGCTTCAATTTGTAAACAATATATCTGAAGATTATAAAATTGACAGGTTAGCCAAACTTTTAAAGCAGTCAGTGCTTTGGATACAGGGCTTTGTTATGACGATTTTTATTGGAATAGTTACAATTAGAGGAATAAGTGCTAAGGCAATTGACGAGGTAACAGCAAAAACTGCTAAATTTGCAGTTGATAATTTTGTACCTGTAGTTGGTAAATGTTTATCTGATGCAATTTCCACTGTGGTTGGTTACTCAGCAGTAATTAAAAATGCCATAAGTAGTGTTGGGCTCATAATATTAATTGCAATAGTAGCGTTACCTATAATCAAACTTTTTATTCTTGCTTTTGTCCATAAGCTAACGGCAGCACTTGTACAACCTATAAGCGATAAAAGATTAGTAAGTGTTATAAATGCAGCAGGAGATACACTTATTTTATTAGCGGCTTCATTGATAAGTATATCTGTAATGTTTTTTATAATAATAGCCATAATAGCATCTTGTGGAAACAATATATCTTGAGAAGGTGAAAATTTTGATTGAGTGGATTAAAAATTGGGTCATTAATATTTGTGCTGCAGTAATTTTTATTACAGCAGTAGAGCTTATAATTCCTGAAAACAAGATGGACAAATACGTTAAGTTTGTTATGGGGCTTATTCTTATAGCGGTTATTATGAACCCAATAGTTAAGGTTTTAGGAAGCAAAGGAGACATGGCTAATTATATAAATAGGGCAACAAATTATGTAAACAGTACGTCTATTAATAGCAATATACAGCAAGAAAAAGCATCAGATAGAGATAATACAATAAGTGAGTTTAAGACAAATTTACAAAATACGTGTGCTAAGATGCTTAAGGAGAAATTTCCTGAGAATAACTATGAAGTTACTGCTGACGTGAAATATACCAGCCAGGAACAAGAGATATCTATAGAAGATTTAAAAATACATGTTAAAACTAGTGGCGTTGAAAAAATAAGAAAAGTGAGTATAGACGCAAAAATATCAAATACAGATGATGGAATATACTCAAATGATAAAACAGCAGTAGATATTAAAAATTATCTTAATGATGAACTGAAAATTGATAAAAACAATATATTTGTAAAAGAAGATAATAAATAAATTTACAAGGACTGTAAGGAGGTGATAAGGTGGATTTTAAAAAGTTAATTGAAAAATTTAAAAAGTTAAGCTTAAATAAGCAACTCACAAACATTGTTATTGTGATATTAGTAGGAATACTTATTATAATAGCAGCAAGTGCATTTAAAGACAGTACAGGTATAAACACAAGTAAAAATCAAAAAGAAAATACAGTTTCTAGCGACTCAACAAATAATGGTGATAATTCAACTGATGGAAGCAATTCAAGTACCACTGATGATTCATATGAAAATGATCAAGAAACAAAATTGAAAAATATATTGGAGAACATAGACGGTGTTGGAGCAGTACAGGTGATGATTTATTATGATAGAGGAGAAGAACAAGTACCAGCATATAATCAAAACAATTCATCTTCTGTTACAAGTGAAGATGATAATTCTGGAGGAAAAAGAACTACTACACAAAATAGCATTGGAACTAATGTGGTTGTAACAACTAATGGAGATAAAACTGAGCCTCTAATAATAAACAAATATAAACCAAAAGTAACAGGCATATTTATTACAGCTGAAGGGGCAGACAATTCAGACATAAAACTAGACATAACTAATTCGGTAGCAGAATTCTTTAATATTCCAGTGGATAAGGTAAATGTGTATCCTATGAAAAAGTAACATATAATTATGTGAACAAGCATATAAATTTTGTATAAAGGTTTAATGGAGGGGATTAAATGAATAGGAAACAAGCAGTAATAATAGTAGCCTTACTAGTACTAATTGTATGTGCTGGTGTATTAGCTACAAAAGTACAAAGTCCACTTTATGTCAGTGATACAGATCTTGTGGACAATAGCAGTACTAATGATACCAATAGTACTACTAATGGAACTAACCAAACTACTAATCTTAATAAATCAAATAAGACAAGCAGCAATCAAGATTATTTTGCAGAAGCAAGACTTACAAGAGAAAAAACAAGTGAGGACACTATTGCAACATTAAAAGAGATTATCGATGATAAAAATTCAACTGCTCAAAATAAACAAAATGCTCAACAAGAATCAATGTCAATTATTTTATCAGAGCAAAATTCCATGAAAGTTGAAAATATGCTAAAAGGAAAAGGTTATAAGGATGCACTCTGTACAATAAACAATGACAAAGTAAATATTGTTGTAAAATCTGATGCTTCAAAATTAACAGATGCACAGCAAAGAGAAATCAGAGATGTGGCTTTAACTGTGACACAAATAAGAAATATAGAAATACAACCGCCAATTCATTAATATTGTAATATTTAAATTGTTTTGATATAATAAACTTAAGATTAAAATACTTTCCTAAGACAATAAACCTGAGGAGGTAAAGATATTATGGAGAATGAAATAAAGGATACCGTTGACGTGGGTATAGTAAAAATATCAGATGAAGTAGTTGAAGTAATAGCTGGACTTGCAGCCGCTGATATTAAAGGAGTAATTGGCTTAAGTTCGGGGCTTGTAGGTGGAATTACACATGTACTTAGTGGAAAAAAGAACCTTGCTAAAGGTGTTAAAGTTAATGTGGGAGAAGATAGTGCCTCTATAGATTTAAACTTAGTTGTCCAATATGGAATAAAAATTCCTGAAATAGCAGCTTCTGTTCAAGAAAATGTTAAAAGAGCAGTAGAATCTATGACTGGACTTGTTGTATCAGGCGTGAACATATATATTCAGAATGTTGTTCTTCCAAAAGAAGAGACAATTACTGAAGGCGAAGAAGAATAATTATTAAAGGGGATGTTTCAAAAGGAATTTTGAAATGTCCCCTTTAAATTATATAGTACAATTTTTATAATAGTGATAAAGTGCGAAGCAAAGACTAAAGAATTTTATCATAGCTAAAGCTAGATAAAAAGATTAAAGAAAGCCTTCGGCTAGATGAAAGAATTGACGAGGCCAAGGCCGTCAAAGGTGAGAGAAGTTACTTACGCATCCGGTAAAGGAAATTTTTCTTTCTACGTCAGAAAAATAATAAATTTAAATTTATATGTCTTAATATTTAGAGAAAACTCTACAATATGTTTTAACCGTAGGTTTTGTTTTTAGGCGTAGCCTTTGGTGTTCATATTATGGTTAGTATTGTAACAAATACTTATGAACCAACAATAAAGACCTTCGGTCAAAAAAATGAAGTACAAAATACTTTAGATTTATAAATTTAAGTTCAAAGATTTTTTGCAGCATAGCGTAGAAAAATCATCCTAGACCTTTTGCTGCAAGCAAATTCTCTCACTATTAACGGCATTACCGTTAATGCTTTAATCTTGCCACTCTGGCAATCTTTCATCTTTTTACTCACGCAGTGGAGTAAAAAGCTTTAATCAGGTGATTCGCAATTTCTTCATAGTATGTACTAAATTAGTCTATTTAAGTATTTAATATTTTGAGTTAAAAAATTTTTTTTAACATATCTATGGAACTTTGATTTAATATATAGTAATATAAGTTCAGTATACAGTAGTTTGGGAGGACAATTTAAATGAATAGAAGAAAAAGTAGAGAACTAGCAATGAAACTGTTATTTGAAACATCAATTAATAAGAAAGGGACAGAAGAAATAATAGATGATTACAAAGAAGAAAACGAAAATCTAGATTTAAAGAATATAGATTTTGAATACATAAAAACTTTATTAGACGGTATATGTGAAAAGGAAACTCTATTGACTGAGAAAATCGAAGAAAGTCTTACTAATTGGAAACTTAACAGAATATCTAAAATTAATATGGCAATTTTAAAAATTGCAGTTTATGAGATATATTTTATTGAGGATATTCCAGAGAAAGTATCCGTAAATGAGGCAATAGAACTTGCAAAGACATATTCAGATGAAAAATCACCTTCATTTATTAATGGAGCAATTGGAAACATAATTAATAAAAAAAACGCATAATGAATTTGATAGTTGGGGTGCTATAAATGGGAAAAATAATCGAAGGAAAATTAATTGCAGAGGTTTTTAGAAATAATATTAAAAATTTCGCAAAAGAAAATTATTCTAAGGGGATAAGAGTTCCAAAACTTGCAATAGTAATGGTTGGAGACGATGGTGGTTCAACATTTTATGTAAGAAATGCTAAAAAATTAAGTGAAAATTTAGGATTAGATTGTGAAGTGTTCCACTTTGACAAAGACACGTCAGAAGAAAGTGTTGTGGACACAATTAAAGAACTTAATATTAGAAAAGATGTTGATGGTATAATGATGCAGCTACCACTTCCAGATAAATTTAACGAAAAATATATAATTTCAAAGATAAGTCATAAAAAAGATATTGATGGACTTACTGATGTTAATATTGGAAGATTTTACAGTGGAGAAAAATGTTTTATACCATGTACGCCTAAGGGAATTATGGAGCTTATAAAAAGCACAGGGGTAGATATCACAGGTAAAAATGCAGTAGTAGTAGGAAGAAGTAATATTGTTGGTAAACCAATTGCACAGTTACTTCTAGATGAACATGCTACAGTTACAATTTGTCATTCTAAAACAGAAAATTTAATGAGAATTTGTAGTAGAGCAGATATTTTAGTGTGTGCTGTTGGGAAACCTGGATTTATTAATGAAGACTTTGTTAAAGAAGGTGCTATAGTAATAGATGTAGGAACAACTATGGTAGATGGAAAATTAAAAGGTGACGTTGTGTTTGAAGAAGTATTAAAAAAATCAGCTTTTGCTACACCAGTACCAGGTGGAGTTGGTGCAGTTACTACAACTATGTTATTAAAGAATACATGTGAGGCGTTTGAAAAAAATGTACGTTAAGACATTAACAGTTTCAGAATTAAGCACTTATATAAAAAAAATAATAGACACTGATTTTATTCTTAGTAATACTAATGTAAAAGGTGAAATATCTAATTTTAAAATTCATAGTAGTGGTCATGTTTATTTTTCACTTAAAGATGACTTTGGAAAAATAAACTGTATAATGTTTAAGAATAAGTTCGAAAACATTAAGTTTTTACCTGAAAATGGTATGAGTGTTGTTATTAAAGGTAAAGTATCTGTTTATCAAAAAGATGGATCATATCAATTATATTGTAATGATATAGAATTGGAGGGCGCTGGAAAGCTCAGCGCTGCTTTTGAAAATCTTAAGAAAAAGCTAGAGGCAAAAGGTTTATTTGATGTCTCAGCTAAAAAAGTAATACCAAAACATTCTAGAAGAATTGGTGTTGTTACATCACCTACAGGAGCTGCAATAAGGGATATAATTAATGTTTCTAAAAGAAGAAATAATAAAGTGAACATATTAATTTATCCAGCTCTAGTCCAAGGACCCAATGCACCAAACGATATAATAAAAGGAATAGAGTACTTAAATACTGTTAAAGATGTAGATGTAATACTAATTGCCAGAGGTGGAGGTTCAATTGAAGAACTTTGGTCTTTTAATGATGAAGCCTTGGCAAAAGCAATTTTTAAATCGAAGAAACCAATAGTAACCGCAGTAGGACATGAGACTGATTTTACTATGGTTGATTATGTAAGTGATTTAAGAGCACCAACTCCATCAGCTGGAGCAGAACTTTTAACATTAGACCTTAATGAAGTAAATTTTAAAATAGATAGTTATAGAGAAAATTTAAAAAAACTTGTTAAAAACAACATAAATAATGAAAAAAGTAAGCTTTTTAATTATAAAAAAAGTTTAGAGTATAATAGCCCAGTTGTCCTTATTACAAATGCATATAAGCAATTAGATAATCTTAATGATACTTTAAACGTAAGTGTTAGAAATAGGCTTAAGTTAGAAGAACAAAAATTAAGCAAAATAAATGCATTGTTAAATGCACATAATCCTCTTAATGTTTTAAATAGAGGATATGCTATAATAAAAGACGAGGATAACAATTTGATTACACATATAGGTGAGCTTTCTACAAAAAACAATATTAATATAACATTAAAAGATGGAAATGCAAATTTTAATATAATAAATACTGAAAAGATAACTAGTAAATAATTTGGCTTTAAGTGCCTTAAATAAAGAATTTAGATTGATGGAGGAATTTATGGCAAATAAAAGTGAATCTTATGAGAATATGATGGCGAAACTAGAGAATATAGTTTCTTCTATTGAAAATGGAGAGATGACTTTAGAGGATACAATGAAAAATTACGAGGCTGGAGTTTCTTTATGTAATAAACTATACAAATACCTTAATGATGCAGAAGGTAAAATAGAAATACTTTCCGGTGATAAAGAAAAAGATTTTACGGGAGATGAGAAGTAGTATATGGAATTTGCAAAACTTAAAAGTGACATTGATTTATGGTTTAAAGAGTATTTTAATGAAAAAGGCTCTTACAACAAAAAAATATATGATGCAATGTATTATAGTTTAGAAATTGGTGGCAAAAGAGTAAGGCCTTTACTGCTTTGTTACACTTATAATATGTATAAAGAAGAATATAAGGATGTAATGTCTGTTGCCTGTGCAATAGAAATGATACATACATATTCATTGATACACGATGATTTACCTTGTATGGATAACGATGATTTAAGAAGAGGTCATCCAACAAACCACAAGGTTTTTGGTGATGCTATAGCGGTTCTTGCAGGAGATGGATTATTAAATGAAGCAATGAGTGTAATGTTTGATTTTTGCAAAAATAAAGGTAAAAACGAAGTTTTAGCCTGTAAAATAATTTCTGATAGTGCAGGACCTGAAGGAATGATTGGTGGTCAGGTTGTGGATATATTAAGTGAGGGACAAAAAATTTCTTACGAAACATTATGTTATATGCACAAGAAAAAAACAGGGGCTTTAATTAAAGCTTCAATTTTATCAGGTGCAGTTTTAGGAAATGCAAATAAGGAAGACATAGACAAATTGTCTGATTTTGGTGAAAAATTAGGGCTAGCTTTTCAAATAAAAGATGATATATTAGATGTTATAGGAGATGAAAGTCTCATAGGAAAAAACACTAATAGCGATGCAGATAATAATAAAACTACATTTATAACTACTTTTGGCTTAGATGAGTGTAAAAACAAATGTAAGAATTTAACTAAAGATTGTTTAAATATATTAGCTAGCATGGATAGGGATACATCTATGCTAGAAGAGATTACAAAATTTTTACTTTATAGAGAAGTATAGATTGATTTGTAGTAAAATATAATAAAGGTACTTTTTTTGTTTTAAAATTCAAAGAAATGTAGCTAATTATAAAGGATAGATGATTATGGAAAATATACTTGATAAATTTAATGGTATTGATGATATAAAAAATATGGATTATAAAAAATTAGAAGATTTTTCAGAAGAAATAAGAAATTTTTTGATAAATACTGTTTCAAAAACTGGTGGACATCTGGCTTCTAACCTTGGAGTAGTTGAACTAACACTTAGTCTTTATAAAGCCTTCAATTTCAATGAAGATAAAATTATATGGGATGTGGGACATCAAGCATATGTTCATAAAATACTTACAGGTAGAAAAGATGAATTTGATAAACTTAGAAAGTATGGTGGAATAAGTGGTTTCCCTAGACGTGATGAAAGTAAATATGATACCTTTGGAACTGGGCATAGCAGCACTTCTATTTCAGCAGGACTTGGAGTAGCAAGGGCTAGGGATTTGTCAGAAAAGAAATTTGAGGTGGTTTCAGTAATAGGTGATGGAGCACTAACTGGAGGCATGGCATTTGAGGCACTAAATGATCTTGGTTATAGTAAAACAAAAATGATTATAATATTAAATGACAATCAAATGTCAATTTCAAAAAATGTTGGTGGTATGTCAAAATATTTAAACAAAATACGTATCGATCCTGCCTATAATAAATTTAAAGAAGAGCTTAAAGATAAACTCAATAAAACAAACTTAGGAGCGGGATTTGCAAATTCACTTCAAAAATTAAAAGATGGTGTAAAACAGATTTTTATTCCGGGAATTTTATTTGAAGATATGGGAATAAAGTATATTGGACCTATTGATGGTCATAATATAAAAGAACTAGTACAAGTTATGGCAATGGCAAAACAGATAAATGGTCCAGTAATTATTCATACTATAACTAGAAAAGGTAAGGGATATAACTTTGCAGAAAAAAACCCTAATAAGTTTCATGGGATAGGCCCATTTAATTGTGACAGTGGAGAAACATCAAAAGCAAAGAGCACTACTTATTCAAAGGTATTTGGAGCTGAAATGGTAGCCCAGGCTACTGAAAATAAAAAGGTAGTAGCAATAACAGCTGCAATGCCAGATGGAACTGGACTTTGTGAGTTCGCTGAGAAGTTTCCAAAACGATTTTTTGATGTTGGAATTGCTGAGCAGCACGCAGTTACCTTAGCAGCAGGAATGGCAGCAGCAGGAATGAAACCTGTATTTGCAGTTTATTCAACTTTCCTTCAAAGAGCATACGATCAGGTGGTTCATGATGTGTGCATACAAAATCTGCCGGTGGTTTTTGCTATAGATAGGGCAGGAATAGTAGGCGAAGATGGAGAAACGCATCAAGGAATTTTTGATTTATCATATTTAACGCATATTCCAAACATTACAGTAATGAGTCCTAAGTGTTCAGCTGAACTTGCGTATATGTTAAAATGGGCATTAAAACAAAATTCTCCAATTGCAATTAGATATCCAAGAGGATGTGATAATCAAAATGTACAGCTAAGCAGCTTGGAAGATTTTAAATTAGGTAAATGGGAAATAATAGCTGATGAAGGTAATATAGCAATAATAGCCACAGGAAAAATGGTTCAAACAGCCGTACTTGTAAGAGAAAAATTGTTAAAGTCTGGAATAAAAGTATCTATAATAAATGCTGAATTTATAAAACCAATTGACAAAGAACTAATAAAAAAATTGGTTAAGGATAAATTTAAGATTATAACCATTGAAGATAATATTCTACACGGAGGTTTAGGATCTTCTGTATTGGAATACGTAAATAAGCTTAATGATAATAATAAAATATTGACATTAGGGTATGATGATAATTTTGTAACATATGGTGATATTAATACATTATATAAGTTACATGGACTTGATGCTGAAGGCATCTATTATAGCATTTTAAAATTTATATAATTAAGGAGATAGGTATGTCTGAAACAAAGGAAAGATTAGACGTTTTACTTGTAAAAAAAGGCATTTTTGAATCAAGGGAAAAAGCAAGAGCAAGTATAATGGCCGGAGAAATATTTATTGATGATGTTAGATTTGATAAATGTGGAGAAAAAGTGAAAGAAGATGTAAACATTGTTTTTAAAGGAGAGAAAATGCCCTATGTAAGTAGGGGAGGTTATAAACTTGAAAAAGCAATGAAAACATTTAATATAAAGCTTAAAGATAAAGTATGTTTTGATATAGGAGCGTCTACAGGTGGTTTCACTGATTGTATGCTTCAAAATGGAGCAGAGAAGGTTTTTGCAATAGATGTAGGTTATGGTCAATTTGCATGGAAACTTAGGACAAATCCCAAGGTTGTATGTATGGAGAGAACGAATGTAAGATATGTAAAACCAGAAGACGTAGGTGAGACTGGAGATTTTGCAAGCATAGATGTGTCATTTATATCGCTTAAAAAGGTTACTCCAGCAGTATTAAACTTATTGTCTTCGGAAGGTGAAGTTATAGCACTTATAAAGCCACAATTTGAAGCAGGAAGAGAGAAAGTTGGCAAAAAGGGAGTAGTTAGGGATCCCAAAGTTCATATTGAAGTAATTGAAGGAATAGTAGACTTTCTAATAGAAAACAAGCTAAACATAATAGGAATAGATTATTCACCAATAAAGGGACCAGAAGGTAATATAGAATATTTAATATATTTCAATAAAGTTTGTAATTTGGATAATGAATTCTCAAAGGACAAAATAAATGAAATAGTTGAAAAAGCACATGGTAACTTAGATTAGGAGTATATATTTATGAGGGATATAGGAATAAACGTTAATAGCAGTAAGGACAAAAAGTTAACTAATTATGTAATTAACTTTATAAGACAAAACGTGAAAAATTTGAATATAAAGTTATATGATAATCTTGAAAATTTTACTTTTGAGGAAGCTAAAAATACAGAAATGATGGTAGTGCTTGGTGGAGATGGTACAATACTTAGCACTGCGCAGGTTATTTCTAAGTTTGAAGTCCCAATTTTAGGAATAAATCTTGGACATCTTGGATTTTTGACAAGTGCTGAGATTTCAGAATTAAAAGAAGCTTTTAAGAAATTATCAAATAAAAAATTCTATGTGGAAGACAGACTTATGCTTGAGTGCAGTGTAAATCTAAATAATGAAATAAAAACTTATTATGCTTTAAATGAAATTGTTATATCTAAAAAAACTTTGGCAAGAATATTAGAATATAGCCTATATATTGATGAAAGATTTTACACAAATATTGCGGCTGATGGTATAATTATCTCTACGCCAACAGGTTCTACGGCATATTCATTATCAGCTGGTGGACCATTTGTTTATCCTACAATGGATTTAATTGAAATTACACCTATTTGTCCATTATCAATAGGTATAAGGACTATGATATTACCAAGTAATAGTAATATAAATGTAAGCTTAAGGAATAAATATGAAACAGCATATTTGACTTTAGATGGGCAAACTTCATTTGAAATTAGCAGCTTAAATCATATAAATGTTAAAGAAGCTAATTTTAAATGTAAATTAATAAGAATAGAAGATTATGATTATTTTAAAGTTTTACGTAAAAAGATAATATCTAGAACTAAAGAGTGCGAGGGAGATAAATAATGAAAATATCAAGACATGCCAAAATATTGGAAATAATTAATTCTAAAGATGTAGAAACTCAAGAAGACTTAGCAGATGAACTAAGAAAACAAAATATGGTGGTTACTCAAGCAACTGTGTCTAGAGATATAAAGGAATTGAAGCTCATAAAGGTTTTATCAAATAGTGGAAGATATAAATACGCATCAATTTCACCAACAGAAAACTTCTTATCAAATAAGCTAGTAACAGTATTTACTCAAACAGTTTTAAGTGTTGAAAATATACAAAATTTTATTATTGTAAAAACAATATCGGGATCTGGTTCAGCAGCAGGAGAAGCAATTGATTCCTTTAAGTTTGATGGTATTGCAGGAACAATAGCTGGAGACAATACAATCTTTATATTAATGAGAAATGAAGAAAAAGCTTATGAAACAGTTCAAAAAATGAAAAAATTGTTAAATAACGAATAGGGTGATTTAGTATGCTCCTTCAACTAAATATAAGTAATTTTGCGCTAATTGAAAATTTGGGTATTTCTTTTGAAAGCGGATTTAACATTTTATCAGGTGAAACTGGTGCGGGTAAATCCATTTTAATTGATGCTATAAATTACGTGCTTGGCGTTAAGTTTACTAAAAATTCCATAAGAACTGGTGAAAAAAAGACATTTGTGGAAGCAGTGTTTACAATTGAAAATAATAAAACCAAAGAAATATTAAGGAATTTCGACATTGATTTTGATGATATTTTAGTGATAACGAGAGAAGCTTTTCAGTCAGGAAAAAGTATAGCAAAAATTAATAACAAAACAATAATATTAAATCAATTAAAAGAAGTAAGTGACACGCTTATGGATATTCATGGACAGCACGAAAATCAAAACTTAATGAGTGTAGAGAAACACATTGTATACCTAGATAATTATGGCTATGATATGTTGAAAAATGTAAAAAATCAATATAGCATATATTACGATGAATTTAAGAAAATAGATCTTAAAATAAAAGATTTGCAAAATAAAACAGGTAGCGATGATAAGATTGTTGATTTCCTAAAATATCAAATTGATGAAATTACAAAATCAAAATTAAAAATTGGTGAAGATGAAGAATTAGAGGAAAAATATTCAATTATATCAAATAGTGAAAACATTAAAAAAGTATTAAGCAATTCTTATGAGAGACTTTACAATGGTGAGGAAAATACAAGTTCTATATTTGACAGTATAGGAATCATAATCAAAGAACTTGGAAGTATTGAAAAACATTCTGAGGAAATAATGAAGATAAAAAACTCTTTAGAAGAAATGTATTATAGTTTGGAACAAAATATTGCTGATATTAGAAACATAAAAGATAACATTGAATTTGATGACAGTGAACTTGAATATATAAATAACAGATTATATACAATAGATAACTTAAAGAAAAAATATGGGAAAACCATTGAAGATATCACGAATTACAAAGAAAAAATAATTAAGGAATATGAAGAATTGATTCACTCTTCTGAAATAATAGGTGAACTTGAAAAAACAAGATCAGAGGCATATATAAAAGTAATTCAATATGCGGAGAAAATTCACCAAATAAGAGAAAAAATATCAAAAAGTTTGGAGTCAAAAGTATTACATGAATTAAAATATATTGGACTTGAAAAAAGTATATTTAAAGTTAATATAAAGTTTGAAGAGGAAGCAGTTTCTGAAAATGGCGCGGATAGAGTTCAATTTTTTATTACTACAAATCCAGGCGAACCTTTAAGACCACTAGAAAAAGTAGTTTCTGGCGGTGAACTTTCAAGAATAATGCTGGCATTAAAAACTGTATTTGTTGATAAGGATAATATACCTTCTGTTATATTTGATGAAATTGACACTGGTATAAGTGGAAGAGTAGCTCAAAGTGTAGCGGAAAAATTGTATAATATATCCAATAAGCATCAAGTTTTTTGTGTGACCCATTTGCCACAAATAGCATGTATGTCTGATATACATTATCTTGTTGAAAAAAAGGTAATTGGAAATAAAACTTATACTTACGTAAATAGGATGTCCTTGGAGGATAAAGAGAAATCAATTGCAATGATGATTGGTGGAAGTGAAGTAACAAAATTAACATTAGAGAATGCTAAAGAAATGATAAGACTTGCAGATGGAAAAAAGAAAAATATAAGGCAAAATTATTAATAAAAATACATAAAAAAAACCATAATAATATTATGGTTTTTTTTTGTTTTTATATTTTTAATTAACTCTATATACAGAGATAAAACAGCATAATAAAATTTCATTAGGGTAAGTTAAAATTAGAGTCTTAAGTAAACAGGAGGAACAAATATGAAAAATAAAAAACTTAATATGATATATTTAATTCTAACGTCCATATTTCTTCTGATTTTAACTACCTTTATGAACTTAAGAGAATTTTCAAATGTAAAATACACTTATAGTGATAATGGAGTAATAAGTAAAAGTTTGAACAAAAAATCAGATTTAGCATTAAAAAATTCAGGAAATAAGTTAATGAAGTCAATTGCTGTTAGCAATAAAGCTAAAAACTATCAGTCAAGATTAAAAGTAATTCCAGGAGGGCAGCCAATTGGTATTAAATTAACTACAAATGGAGTTTTAGTAGTTGGATTGTCTGATATTGAAGGTAAAAATGGAGAAAAATTAAGTCCTGCTGGAGAAGCTGGGATTCAAATTGGAGATAGCATAATTAAGATTAATGGAACTACAATAAAAGATTCTAAAGATTTAATTGACAAAGTAAATAAAGATGGAAAAATTAATATTATTTTATTAAGGAAAAATAAAAGCATTGAAAAAACGGTGACTCCATTAAAAAGTGAAGTTGATGGAAACTATAAGCTAGGTATTTGGGTAAGAGATTCAACTGCTGGTGTTGGAACATTAACTTTTTACGATAAAACATCAGGAAAGTTTGCAGCTCTTGGTCATCCAATTACGGATGTAGACACAGGAACACTTTTAACGGTTAAAGATGGTAGCTTAATAAATTCCACTATAATTTCAGTAAAAAAAGGAATTAAAGGAGATCCAGGAGAAATTAGAGGAATTTTTATAAATGAAGAAAATCCAATTGGAAATATAAAAGAAAATACTATGTGTGGTATATATGGTGACAAATTTAAAATTGGAAAGAGCAAAGTAAATAAACCAATAGAGGTTGCTTTTAAAGATGAAATAAAAGAAGGGGATGCAAAAATTTTAACAACTATTAATGGAGAGGAACCTAAATATTATAATATTAAAATAGAAAAATTGTTTTCCCAAGATGCACCGGGACCTAAAAGTATGGTAATAAAGGTAACAGATCCAGAGTTATTAAAAAAGACTGGCGGTATAGTTCAGGGTATGAGTGGAAGTCCCATAATCCAAAATAACAGAATCGTAGGTGCGGTAACACATGTTTTGATAAATAATCCTGACACTGGATATGGTGTATATGTAGAATGGATGCTTAAAGGGTCAGGAATGATAAAATGAAACTTTCACTCAGATGGTAGCGAATGGATAAAATAACAATAAAAAGGAGTCTATATAAAATTTAATTAGACTTCTTTTTAGATTAATTTCATATAGATGGCTATGGGTGCATAAAATGCGTTGATTTTTGATATTGTTAGTAATAAAATTAAATAGTAAGTATCTAAATATATTAATTAATAAAAATTTCAGTATTTTTGAGTAATTTGTTAGCAATATAATACATAATATGGTATTATATATAATAGATGGTTTTTATTAAGCAAGAAAAACAAGTTATATACGAAAATAAATTAAATAATATAAAAGGATTTATCAAGGATTTGTCGAATATATAATTTGTAAACATATGGAAATTAAAGCGAAGGGGAGTATAAAGATGGAATATTCAAAAATTAATGTATTAATCGCAGATGATAACAAGGAGTTCTGTAATATTTTAAATGACTATTTATTAAATCAAAGTGATATGGTTGTAGTTGGAATTGCAAAAGATGGAATCGAGGCTTTAAAGCTTATTGAGGAGAAAAAACCAGATTTGGTTATACTTGATATAATAATGCCACATTTAGATGGATTAGGAGTTTTAGAGAGACTAAACAATATGAATATTGAACATATGCCTAATGTAATTGTTTTATCAGCAGTTGGACAAGATAAAATAACACAAAGAGCAATAACTTTAGGTGCAGATTATTATGTAGTAAAACCATTTGATATGGACGTATTCACAAAGAGAATAAGACAAATGTTTAATAACACAATATCAGAGGGAACAAGTAGAAGACATACAGTAGTAGCAGATGAATCAGAAGAAAAGATTGTAAATAAAAGACCTTTGGATTTAGAATCTGAAATCACAGCTATTATTCATGAAATAGGAGTTCCAGCACACATAAAAGGATATATGTATCTAAGAGAAGCTATAAGTATGGTAGTTAATAATATTGAATTATTATCTGCAGTTACTAAAGAACTTTATCCTTCAATAGCAAAAAAATATAATACAACAGCAAGTCGCGTTGAAAGAGCAATAAGACACGCTATAGAAGTTGCATGGTCAAGAGGACAAGTAGATACAATTAATAAATTGTTTGGCTACACAATACATAACGGTAAAGGTAAACCAACTAACTCAGAATTCATTGCCATGATTGCTGATAAATTAAGACTTAAAAATAAGGTTAGCTAAGGTAGAATTATCAATGGATAAGAGGCATTTCGCTTTTTATGCTAGAAGCAAAAATGTAAAATTTTATGTATAAATCTATAAAAAAATATTAATAGACTTTTTTCATCTATAGGTAGATGGAGGAGGTCTATTTTTTATGAAAAATATAAATATTTTATTAGATGAATTTATGATTTATTGTGAATCAAAAAATCTTAGTAAAAAAACAATGATGAGTTATGAACAGACATTAAAGCTATTTTTTAAGTATTTATATGAAAAAGAAAATATAATGGATGCATCAAAAGTTTCCGAGAAGTTAATAAGAGAATATATTAATTATATTAAAGAACGTGGTAAATATACTGTTGTAAGTAACAAAAATAGTTTAAAAACTAACACGCCAGAAGTTAGAACGGATTATGGAAAAAAAGTATCTATAACGACAATTAATAATTACATTAGGAATATAAAAGTATTCTTTAATTATTTAAAAGAACAAAATTATATTAAAAAGGACATAGTAAAAAGTATCAAGCAATTCAAAAATGAAAGAAAACCCAAAGATTTTATTTCAGATGAACAATTTTCTGAATTATTAAGGCATATCGATACAACAAAATTCCATGAGTATAGGGATTACATTTGCATTCAGTTAATTCTAGATACGGGTATGCGTATAAGTGAATGCCTAGCAATACAAGTTTTAGATGTAGACATTAATTACAGGAGTATACTTTTACCAGCAGAAAATACCAAAGGTAAAAGAGATAGGTATGTTTATTTTAGCCAAATCATGCAAAAAAATTTAAGACGATGGCTGCAATACAAGGACAGGTACGTAGAAAGTGATTATTTATTTTGCTCTTCAGGTGGGAAACCACTATTAATAAGAACTTTTGAAGCAAAATTAAGAGGTTATGGTAAAAGAATAGGATTAAAAGAAATTTGTCCTCATCAGTTAAGAAATAATTTTTCCAAGAGATTTCTGATGGCAGGTGGAAATATTTATACTCTTTCAAAAATTTTAGGTCATAGCAGCGTAAAAGTCACAGAACAAGCTTATCTTGATTTAACAGATGCAGATATAAGAAAAAATTATCAGCAATTTAGTCCCCTAATGAATTTAAGGAATAAGAGGTGAAGTAATATGGAACACATGGAATATAAACACTATAAGCATATTAACAGATTTTATAAGGATGCATTTATAAAGAAAGAAGAAATAGTTAAGCAGGAAATAGAAATAAATTCTTGTGGGAGCTTAGAAATATTAGTTGTAGAAAAGTTTAATAACATTGTTACAATTACTAAAGCTAGTGGAACTAATATAAATAAACCAATACTAGAAGATAATATCCATAAAGTTATTATGAATAAATCCAAATTAGAAGAAATATTAAGTTTATTTTAATGAAAAAATAAGCCAAATGCTTCCGACAGCATTAGCTTATACAAATAAAAACTGAATATTGTTAAATAAAACCTTTAACAAACTCCAACAAATATCATATGTAAATTTTAAACAAAAAAATGGAGATTGTCAATAGGTCTAGTTTCCTATTGTCTTTTTTAGGATGATATGTGAGTTGTAGATGCACTTCTAGCAACTATAAACAATTAGAGTAGGTTAGTTGAGCCACTGCAAATAAATCAACTATTGCACAAAAAACGCTATACCCTTCTTTAGTGGTGCAATGCAAGGAGAGTACATCCATTTAAAGGTACGGAAAGGTTGCTTGGTGTGATAATTCACAGGTAGGTATTAACAAGCCATATAGGCACTTATAGGACAAGCATTGTAAGTTAAGTTAATATTGCATTAGCAGTAAATAAGAAGGGTATTAATGGGCATAGCAAGGCTTAAACCGATTATAATTAATAATTTATCTACTTATGTGCAGTATTAAAGTTTTTATTATTTTTTACTGCATATAGGTAGATAAATTATATCCAAAACAAAAGCAGACGTTCCCGATTATAAGTTGTTAGGTTCGTAAGTCAAGTGTATATTTAATAAATATCCAACATTCAAATAATAAGAGTAGGAAAAATGTCTCCTACTCTTATTATTTCTAGCTAGATTGTTTAAGTCCTAATGCTTTAGCTTGTTTCAATTCTATAGTTAATATGTTTTTATTATTTTTTAAGGCTGCATTTGTTTTGTTTAAGTAATAAACTTTACTACCTTTTAGATAGTATACAGTGCTATCATCATTTATTGCTGTTTTGGATTTAGTAACCTTTGCGGTTTTTGTAGATGTACTCTTTGTACTAGTACTATTGTTTGTACCACATCCACCCAATAAGCCTCCAATGCCAGCAATGATAATACAGGCTGTAAGTATTTTAGATAATCCCTTCCTTTTGTTAGTAATTTTTAAGTTATTCATCATACTATATACCTCCTATAATTAGTAACAAATACCATTATACACTTTAATAGGATAATTTACAAAATCAATTGTAAAATGTTACAAAAGTACATGCCAAATATAGTTTTAATTGAATTTAATACAGTTGAGAAAGACTTCAAAACAAAAGAAGATGCTCTTGATTGGATCATTAGCAATCAACTTGGCAGGAGAAACTTAACTGATTTTCAGAGAGTTTATTTAAGAGGTTTACAGTATGAAAGAGAAAAGAAGAAAGTCGGGGGACAAAAAGGTAACAATAATGCAGTTAAAAACGATGTGCGGAAAAATCACACATCGAATCATATAACACCACAGAAAACTTGTGAGCGTCTTGCAGAAAAATATAAATTAAATCCAGATACTATAATCCAAGATGCTAAATAAAGATAAAAAAATAACAGTTAGTTACGACCTAAATGTTATTTAAAGAATTAAACACTATATAAAATAAATAAACTCAAAGTTTATCCACCTTTATTATAGTATTTAAACTTTATAGAGTCAATCAAGTATTATGTGTTATATGTCGATATTTGTATAATATTATGTGTTATTTATTGGATTAACTACAAATAAAAGGTTGAAAAATGCAATATAACATGTTAAAATATAAAAACAAAAATTTATTTAATAATGGAGATGGATTATAGTATGGATGAATATTCGAAAATGGAAAATATAAATGAAATTGTGCCTGAACTTGAACAAAAGCCAGATATAGGTTACCTTATAGGGTTAGGTTTAATAAAGGAAGTTTACAGAGAAAATATTATATCTGAAAAAGAATATAATGGAATGGTTAAGACATTTACTAGAGAATATGCAAAGTGCATACGTAATGAAAATGTTAAAAACAAAGAGTTTAAAAGCGATAAATAAGACCAAATACAAGGGCTAAATTTTCAGCCCTCACAGAAGACTAAAGCACCATAAAATTGTGCTATCGTCTGGAAGTAAAGAAATAAATTTTATATATCATCTATAATTCTTATACTGATTTATTATGTAAATAGGGAGATGAGGACAATGATTAAAGAAAATAAAAACAAGCCTAAGTTATTGTCAATACAAATGTTCCAAGTTGCTTTTGATTATATTATTAAGCATGAGAATATAGAAGACAAAGAAAAGTATAAAAAAGAGCATAAGATTGTAATTATAGATAAAGAAAAAGATAATACATTAAGGAATATACAAGCAACGATTATATATTCTGATGGGAGCAAGCAGATTGTGGATATATATGAAGAGGTTAGGACAGTTAAAGAGTCTAAAAGAACAAATAATAGCCTAAAATTTATAAATTTAGATATCACGAATGATGGTTATATGCAGGAAAATTTTACATGTGATAATCCTGAAATTGGTACAATCTCTTTTATAAGTACAGGAACAGAAGAAGATTTAACAAATTTTCTTAAAGGTATGATTTTTGACTATGCTAGAAGAAATAAGTTAATTGACTAAATATATACAATGGAAAATTTAAATATGATAACTTCTGAGGAACAATTTAGAAAAATTGAAATTGAAAGAATTAAGAAGGTCTAATTTAAGGTTCTTAAGTCAAATATAAGCATTCTTACAACACGCTCTATAAGGCTCATATAAGCGATTTTTTGCTTATTCTAAAGGTACAAGTATTAAATTAAATAAGTAATATATAGGAGGATGCTATGCAAAAAATTGAATATAAGAATGGATTTAAGGTAATTATAAATTACCCTGATTTTACTCCAGAAGAGAAAGAAAAGGCTGACCAAGAATTATTAGACAAGCTTTGCGATATATTTTACGAAAAAATAAAGTATTGACACAAAAGTGAAAAGGAGGAAATTATGATTGAAATAGTAATATTAAGAATATTAGCAAGGAAAGGTTTAATAACAGAAGAAGAACTAAAGGATGCGATTGCATATTTAACTAAAAGTTATTAAAATAGAGACATCAATATATATTGATATATGGTTATTCTGTAAATAAAGTTAAGAGTAGTGGTTTTGGAGACCACTACTCTTTATCTATCTTTAACACATCCGATATATCACATTCAAGTGCATCGCAGATTTTTTCTAAATTATCAAATTTTATTGCCTATTTAAAGTCTAAAAGTAAATAATTATAAAATTTAGGTACAAAATGTACCCAAAACAATTGACATTATAGAATAGATAGTATAATATATAAATACAGGGTACGAAATGTACCCAAAGCAATTAGTGAAAGGGGAGAAAGATTATAAAAGGATTAGAGTACATACTTTCTTTAAATAATATTAATATAACTGATTTAGCGAAAGACTTTGGAATTGCAAGAGCAAATATTTACAAGTGGATAAAAGGTGAAAGAAAAATACCAGAAAATCAGTTATTACAATTATCAAAAAAATTTAATCTCAATAAAAATTGGTTCCAAAAAGAATTAGATGATATGGATAAATTTAAAATTCAGAAAGAAAAACTTCAAAATGAAATTAAACCTTATGAAGTTGAAGAAACAATTGTTGATCCAGACACAGGTAAAGATATAAATATTACAACAGAGCATTACGATTCTTCACAAATGATAGGACTTGCACTTACGGATTATAGTATCCTTGAAAAAGAATTAATTATCAAAATAAAAACTTCATTAGATAAAAGTTTTAACACTAATAAAGGCAATTATATTACTTATGAAATTGAAAAAGATATAGAAGAAGCCGAGAAATTGATTAAATATTATAGTAGTTTTTCTGATTTAATTATAAATGAAGATATGTTAATTCGTAAAGTTATGGTGAATATATTGGAAATTATGAAATCATATCAGAAAGATAAATTTGTCGAGGATAATGATAAGTTTGCAAAAGATATAATTTCAACAATAAAAGAATATGAAGAATGGAAAAAGGAAAACTGGGGTACACAAGAAAATTAAGATAATAATAAATAAGGTTAGGTAAATTGCATTACCTAACTCATAAACCATTAATAAAAATACAAAAAACTCAAATAAGCATGTTTATAATTATTTTTTTAAAAACATACTTGTATTTACTATTTAATTTTGAAAGGATGTGAGGCTTATTTAAAATATAAAACACTCATAAAAATAACAGTATACAATAATTAATTTTACCACAACAAAAGGGAAAGTCAATAAATTTGAATTGAAAAATACAAGAGCGAAGGAGAAAAAATATTATGACAAAAATTTATGTATGTACAGAGGAAAGTATTTTACTAGACCTAATTTATGAAGGTTTAGAAGTCGATGAAGCAGAACTAAAACTGCATAGCATAGTAGATGAATTGAATGATTTTAGTAAGGCTTATAATGTTGGAGAAACTCATATTATGGGAGAATTAGCAGCAGAGCTATTAAAAGAAAAGTATGGAGTAATATGTAATGAAGAAAAATTAATATAGTTTTAGTTTACGTTTTTAAGAAAACAATTTATAATGTTAAAATGTAATATGAAATATACAAATAAAAAATGGAGGAATGTAAAAATGGAGACATTAAAAAAGGTTAACGATACTAGCGGATTGGACAACTATAAATATTTCGAACTAATAAATGAATGCAATCCATTTATTGTTGGGGGGGATTGCAATGGCTTTTATTTGAAGGTTTATAAAAGTGAAAGTGATTTAGAAAACAATGTTTTTAAAGAAATAGAATTTGATAACTCGCAGGACTATGTAGATTATGTTATGGGAATGGAAGATATAACGGAGTAATACTAATAAAATTGTAGTTTTACGCTGTGTTATTTAAAAATGCTTATAATCATCCATTTTAAATACAGCATAATAAAATGATAACATAATAGTATTATGTTATCAATAGAAAAATTAAAGAAAGGAGAGGATTGATATTAAACTTTATGCATTAACTAAAGGAGAAATAGGGAGCCAACTAGTAGAGAAAGGACTAAGAAGCCAAGAAATAAAAAATTATATTAAAAATTTAAACACGGACATAGGATTAGGAAAAACAAAAGATATATCTAAAATTAACGATGTATATATATCGTTGAAAAAAAGTACACACGATCTAATGTTTACACCAATTAGTATTGGCTAAGTGCCTATAACACTATTAATAATGGTAGGTGTTGGTATTGTTACTAATAGTGATTATATATATTCAAAATAAATTAATAAAGGTGGTGAAATATGTGGGATATTCCACAATAACATAAAAACCTTCAGTCTCTTTTAATGAAATAAATATATATTTAAGGATAAAGATATATTTAAACGAGGATTGAAGGACAGCCATTAAATTGGAGGAAGAAAAATAAAATTACTATTTACTATAAGGAAAGACAAGAGATAAAAGGGTTCTATGTTGAATACTAGGGATA
The DNA here is from genome assembly GCF_900176305.1 of Clostridium acidisoli DSM 12555. GTDB lineage: Bacteria > Bacillota > Clostridia > Clostridiales > Clostridiaceae > Clostridium_I > Clostridium_I acidisoli. Next base: position 323,696 of record NZ_FWXH01000002.1, on the reverse strand, counting down.
GTAACACATAGCAACTATGGTTGAAGAATACAGGAACTTATTACCAACGTATATTAGAAACTTAGAAAAACAACAACTAAATTTGATAGCAAGCAATGATTTAGACTCGATTATATCATGCGCTTTATGGGAGGAAAAGTATAATTTTCGAATCAAACATTTTTTTGATTTTCGCAATTTGTGGACATGTAAAGATTTTAAAGATGATCCAGAGGATAGGTTTGGGGTTGATTTATCCTTGACGGAGGGTAAATGTATCTCGAACCATGTGACGCAAATTTCTTATATGGATGAAATTGTAAATGAGCAGGATGTAAATATGAATAATATTGAATGGAAAGAGGGGCGTATAATACACGGTAGTGGGATTTGCTATTTTGGAAAGTACAATTTAAACACAATACTATTATCTATGTCTGTTTTAGATGTACCATTGCCAAAAGACGATGAATCAAAATCGATTATATTGGCAATTGACTCAGCCTTCCAAGCGTTTTATAGCAAACATCCAAATGATGTAAGAGCAATCTATAGATATTTAAAAATATTAGGCTTTGAGGAATTAATAGATTTTATGAAACAAAAAGACGAGCAATATTTTAAAAATATTACAGAGAAATACGGACTTAAGTCAAAAATATTTATAAAGAATGGAAAATTGACATCAAGTAAAAATCTAACAGGTTTAAGAAACAAACTAAAATTATCCATGGGGATAGACATAAAACTCCCACAACAAGAATTTGAAGTAACTCAGCATTTTGGAGTCCAAGCAGTTGAAATCCCAAGAAATATATTTCTAACAAAGCAGGAACCAATTGACAGAGGAGTAAAGTTATATAGTCTTGCAATTACGGGGAGATACTACATGAAAACATCATATTATATTTAAAGTATCCATTTTCCTACGCCAATAGAAAAATGGAGGGGTGTATAACCAGCACCTATGTACACCTTGTTTAAAATATACTATTAATCATTTTAAATCATTTAAAAACAAATATCAAATATTATTTTAAATTAGAATACAAGGTAGTTAATTATATTGACTACCTTGTATATAAGCAAACATACAGGAGGAAATAAGAAAATATGAATATTCAAGTTTTTAGTAATAAACTTGCAAAGAGTCTAATTAAGCAGGGTTATGTTGTGGAGGATATAGTTCCAAATAATAAATATCCACAGCGTTCAGTATTTTATTTTAAAAATGAAAATGGGATAGTAAAAATAGTTGAAGATTATATATTAGTTTCAAAAGACAAGAAACTAATATAAGCTAATTAGATATTAATATTGAAACATATTTGAAACGGAGGAAATATATTGAATAAAAAGAGAATAAGCGATTTAATAACTACACAGGAAATAAAAGATTGGGAAACTGGAAGCATAATAGAAATAAATGCTGCTACAGGGGCAGGCAAGTCTTATTTTATAAAAAATAAATTATATAATTATGCCAAGGAACATAACCAAAAAATACTGATATTGGTCAATCGTGTTAGATTGAAAGAGCAATATATCGAGGAAATTAATAGAGACGACAAGAATGACATAATTAAAGTATTAAATTACCAAACATTTGAAAGTAAGCTTTTGTATGGAAAAGAAGTAGATTTTAAAAAATACAAATTTATTATTTGCGACGAATACCATTATTTCCTAACTGATAGCAATTTTAATTATAAAACAGATTTATTTTTATCTTATATACTTCAAAAAAGCAACATTACAAGGTTATTTCTTAGTGCCACAAGTATAAATATAAAGGAATATATAGCACAATTTATTGACCAATATAATAAGACAAACAATTCGAAAACACAAATTATAGAATACAGTATTCCACAAGACTATAGCTATATAGAATCGTTAAATTTTTATAATAATAAAGAAACTGCTATAAATTTATTAAGTAAAATAACACAAAGCAAGCCAAAAGATAAAATAATATATTTTTGTAAGAGTACCAAAACTGCGCATAATACGCATATTCAATTTATTGACAAGTCAATTTTTAACTGTAGTGATGGTAACAAGGAGTATTCAAAATTTATTAACCATGAAAAAATAGAATTGTTGATTAAGGAAGAAAAGTTTGATGAACAAATATTAATAACTACTACTGCACTGGATAATGGGGTTAACATTATAGATAAATCTGTAAAACATATAATAATTGATGTGGAAGATGTTGATGTATTAATCCAATGTTTAGGTAGAAAAAGAGTTGTTGACGAAAATGATAAAGTAAATGTCTATATAAGGAATTTTTCAAAAAGTGATGCTACCAGACGCTTAAAAAGTGTAAATGATTTAATATATTCAGCAGATTATTTTATAAAAAATGGGTTTAGTAAATTTGTAATAAAGTACCCTAGGCAAACAGATTATTCAAAAATAATATTTGATGTTCCAATAACAAGGGAACCAAAATACAAAACTAAGCGTGTTAACTACATTATGTATTATAAATACAGAATGGATGTTTTGTTTTATAAAGAGGTACTAATATATAAAGATGCCTATAAGGATAAGATTTCTAATTTATTAAACATTAAAAAATATAATATAGTTGAAACGGAAAAAGTTAAATCTGAGTTGGAAATTTATTTAAATACTTTAATTAATAAAAAATTATACAAAGAAGATAAAATTAAATTAATTGAACGTGTGGATCTAAAAAGAGATGGAAAATTGTTAAGAAGTTATGCAACGTTAAACAGTTGCTTCGATGAATTGGAAATAGATTATAATATTAAATCCCACAAAGATTATAATCGTAAGCTTGAAGATGGTTGTGTAAATCCAAATTACAAATTAACTTATTGGCAAATAATTCATGCATAATCACATAAACCTAGTAATGTCAATGGATATATAAAATTTTTCTTTTTCCTGGCCTGAGTCGTATCACTCTATTATGCCCCTTTTTTAGGAGTATTCTCTATATAGGTAAAACGCCGATTTTAGGGGCAAAAACAGTAACTAATAGGATTGAGCGTTAGCGAAAGCCTGTCCGTGGAAGGGTGGTGTGGGGAAACGCAGGTCACTGCGGTTTCCAATCCACTACAAGTTAACAATAATAATATAGTGGGGGCTAATGGTTCAGCAAAATTGCTTCGTGCCTCGCAATTTCACTTCACGAAGACCGCCCCCACACCCCTGTCTTATCACTATTATTTGTTTTGTAAAAGTTGTCCATATGTTTAGGAGATATATATTTAAAGAAACAAAAGGAGATTGATAAAATGGAAAATGATAAACTTATTGGTACTTTAAGAGTAAATTTAGAGAGTTTAAAAAATGATGTTTCTCAAGCAAATAATATCCTTGAGAATTTAAGTAAAATAAAAATAGACTCTATAGATGAAGAGTCTGGAAAAAAAGCAATAGAAGTAATTCGTTCCATAGAACAGGAATTCGATAATTTAAAAAAAGCCAATGGCGAAGGCTTCGATACAAAAATATTGAATAGCTTAGAAAAAACGATAATAGATTTAGGCGTTAATATAGGAACTGTAACTACAAAAGTAACTGAATTTTTTAAATCTGGTGCAGAAGAAGCACAAAAAACTGCTCAAGCTTATAAAACTGTAACTGAAGCAGTTGACGAATATAATAGAAAAACTAAAGAGACGACATATGCTCCTCAAAAGAATGAAAAAACTGGGGAGATAATACAAAAGAGTCCGTCAACTACAATAACAAATGATTATGCTGCTCAAACAAAACAACAAGAACAATTAGAAGAAGCATCTGCGAAAGCAACAGAGCAGATATACAAAGAAAATGATGCATTAGACGCTTATAAAGCTAAAATGCAAAGCAATGTAGACAAGCTATTTTCTAATGATATATTACCCAAAGACCAATTATCAGATTTTGAAAATGCTTTAAATAAGTTAGATTTAGGAAGTACAAAAAGTGATTTCCAATCTATAGAAAATAGTTATAAAAGTTTAGTAGATGAGCAAAAGCAATTAAATTTAGAGAAGCAAAATGAATTAAATTTAAGAAAAGAATCAATTGCTGATGCATTAAAAGAGACAGAGCAAGAACAAAAGTTCTCTGAGCAAGTAGATAAAGGATTAGACTCTTTAGATGCTTATACATCTAAAATGCAAATTAATATTAATAAATTATTTAGTAACGATATTCTTCCAAAAGATCAACTTACAAGCTTTGAAGAAGAATTAGGAAAATTAAATTTAGGTAGTACGAAATCAGATTTCCAAAGCATAGAGAATAGTTATAAAAATTTAGTTGATGAGCAAGGTCAACTAAATAAATCAATAAATGATGAATTAAATTTGCATAAACAATCTATGAGTGATTTATTAAAAGAAGTTGATTCTAACCAAAAAATTGCTGACCAAATTGAAAAACAAAACCAATTATCTTTAAAGCAATACACTCAGGAACAAGCAAATTTATCTGAATATAATAAAATGTCTGAACAGTTAGCTAAAATCTCTGGTGAACAGAATTTATCTATGAGTTCGAGCAGTTCAAGTAATTCCATGATGGATAGATTTAAATTGTCTGGAAGCTATCTCGCTTCTGCAACTATAATTTACCAAATCCAAAATGCGCTATCAAGTGCAATAAAAACAAATGAAGACTATGAAACAAGCCTAACAGATTTAGGAAGAGTTTTAGGTAATGTTAGTGATAAAGATTTAAAAGAATTTGGGCAATCTGCTATTCAACTATCTAAAGATTTTGGAGAGCCTCTGCAACAGGTTCAGGATGCCATGAACTCATTAGCTTCTGCTGGTGTTCAAGATAAAGCAAGCTTAGAGAGTATGACAAAAACAGTTATGATGGGTGTTAATACCTCAGATATAAAAGATGCCAGTACCATGACAGATTTGTTGACAAGTTCAATGAAACAGTTGAATATTTCATATTCACAAAGTGAACAAGTTCTTGATTCGTGGAATAAGATGGCAGATGTAAGTTTGGCAAAAACTTCTGATTATGCTGAAGCAGTTTCTAAAGCAGGTATGACAAGTAAAGCTATGGGGATAGATCTTAACCAGTTAAACGGAATAGTCTCTGTCCTTGCAGATAACACAGGAAAATCTGGAGATGAAATTGGTGATGCTTTAAAATCTGTTGAAACTAGACTCGAAAGACCAAAAACTTTAGAAACATTACAGCAATATGGTATCGAAGTAATGAAAGACAAGGATCACTTTAAAGACTTTGGCGATATAATGACGCAAGTTAGTTCTGCTTTAGATAAATATGGAGAAAATACAACCCAATCTAATGCAATAGAAGATGCTCTTGGCGGAACTATGCGTAAAGACTGGATAGATATACTTGCACAAAATTATGACCAAGTTGATGCAAGGACAAAGCAAAGTGAAGAGTCGCTTGGCTATTCTGCCGCAAAAAGTGAAAAGACTATGCAGACATTAGGAAAGCAAGTTGAAGTTTTGAAGACGACAGTATCAGAATTCTTCATTTCTTTAGGAGACGATGGTGGATTAGGACAATTAAAGGATATTATTGGTGCTGGTAAAGATGTAATTGAAGTTTTAAATGATATGCCGAGTGGAGCACAAAGGTTGTTGATTCTTATTCCAGAGGTAAGTTTGGCAGTGAAAGGCTTGTCTACAGCATTTCATATTTTTAAAGGTGAAGGTATTAGACAATTCCTGGATAGTTTAAATCTACCAGAAAAAAACATAGGTAGTATTTTTAGTTTTGGTGGCCAAACTACAACCGTAAAAGCTTATCAAGCAGCAGTGGACTCTTTAACTAATGATATTAAAAATGGCAATATAACTGAAGAAGAATCGGCAACCATACTTGGTGTTGTTGGTGAAAAATTAAATATGGCAAAATCTAGTACAAATGTTCTTGCAGCAGCAGAGCAAGCATTAAACGATAAAGTTAAAGCAGAGAAAATTACTGAAGAAGAAGCAGCAGTTGCTATGGATGCGTTAAAAGAAAAAACTGGTGCTAATGCCACAACTACTGAAGCCGCTGCTGCCTCAGAAGATGCACTTGCTGCTTCACAAAAAATGACTTTAGCATCAACTTTAGCGTTAAATGTTGCTATGGGAGCAATAATCATTGCTGCTAGTTCAGTCATTACGACATTAATGTCTCTACATAAGAGCACCCAAGATGTAGAATCCGACATTGATAGTTTAGCTACGAAAATGAGTTCAAATCAACAAAATGATGCTCTCATAAAAAAATATCAAGATTTAGAGAAGCAATTAAAGAGCACGAGTAAATCTAGTCAAGATTATACAGATATTCAAACTCAAATAACTCAAGTACAAGAGCAATTAGCAGAGCAATTCCCTACTCTAGTTACGGGTTACGATGATGAAGGAAAAGCTATTGCTACAAATGTAAAAGCATTAAAAGAATATAATGATGAAAAGAAGAATCAGATTGCAGCGAGTAACGCAAGTGACTATTCAAAATTATATAAAGAATTAAACACAAAAGATGGGTCTTCTGCATTTCAAGGTCTTATTCCATCCATTTTAGGCAATAAAGTTGATACTTCAATGTCTACAGAAATAGAACAATATACTGAAAACATGAAAAAATTGCAGCAAGAATTAAAAACTACGGGTCAAGATACTGAAGGCTATGGAGATAAAACAAAAGCCACTCAAGATAAAATAGACGCTTTGAATAAAGCAACTATGAATATGTGGAGTGCTGGATATAGAGGTTCACAGCAACAATATTTCGATACATCAAGCTTACAATGGGAAACTTATACTCAGTATATGAAAAAGAATTCTGACGAGACTAAAAAGAATAGTGATGCAAAAGATAGTAATTCAAAGTCTTTAAAAAATAATTCTAATTCTTTTAGTGAAAATACAGACGAAACTCAAGACAATACTACTGCTTTGCAAAATGCCCAATCTCAAGAAGAACAATATCAGAAAACTATTGAAAGCTCTACTAATAAGGTTAAAGACTATTCTAAATATATAAAAGATATGAATGACAACACTGGTCATATGCCTTCTAAAGATGTTGCAGAAATAGCAAACAAATATCCTGAACTGTTAGCATATATGGGCGATGAGAAGACATTATATAATCAAATAAATAGTAGTATTAATACCAATAAACAAACTGCACAAACTGCTTATGCTCAAATGATAATGGCTCATGAACAAGCGAAACAAGCAATTGCTCAAGAGGCACAACAATATCAGCAATTAGCAGCATCTCAGAGCCAAGATACCGCATCAAAGAAACAAATGTCTCAAATAGCCCAAGACTTAGCAAATAACATTGATGGCGTAATAACTGCCACGGATTCCGAAGGTAATGTTACTGTAACAAACATGGATTTAGTAAATAAACAAGTTGGAATGTTACAAACTGAAGGAACGGCCTACCAAGGTTTAGCAAATGTTAAACTATCTACATCTAAAGAGTCTGCCGAAATAGATACGGGAAACACTCAGACAACTTATGAGAATGCAAAAACAAGAATTGCATCTATTATGGCAGAAGTTCAAGCATTAGAAATAAAAGAGCAAGCAGAAATAAAAGCAGCATCCGTTGTAGCAAAGGCAAGTAACGGTAAGGTTACAGGAATGGGTGGCGGAACTGATTTTGATAAAACAACTTCACAAATAAATGCCGATAACGATGATGTTCAAAAAATCAAAGATGCAATGAGTGCAATTGACAAATTGTATGACACCGCTGGCAAGGCAACCTCCGCTGTTATAGACAATATGGATGGGGCATCTGAGGGTACTGACTCTACTGCCAAAGCAGAAGCAGCACAAAGAGCAGCAGAAGAAGCACAGAAAAAACAACAAGACGCATTAAAGAAATCTCTTGAAGACCAGAAAAAAGAAGCAGATGCATTATTAGACGCTTCTTATAAAATACAAAAGCAACATGATGATGATATTAATAATAGTTTACAAACTCAAATTGACCAGTTGGAAAGGAAAAAGCAGTTAACCAGTGACGAGAATGAATTATTAAAAGACCAAAATGCTTTAACCAAAGCTCAAAGTGAGTTAGATTATACTCAAAACCAAGACGATACAAGGATGTTAACTGCTACAGGGTTTCAATGGGTAGCAGATCCCGATGCAGTTAAATCTGCTCAACAAAAAGTACAGGACGCTCAAGATGCTGTGAATAAAAAGCAGTCGGATATGGCCTATACTCAACAAGAAAATAGCTTGAATGACCAGAAAACAGCAGCAGAAAACAAAGCAAACCAAGATGAGCAAAACTATCAAAATCAAAAATCTACTACAGATGCAGGTTATGACGACAAGATAAATGCTATTACTGGTTATAAAACTGGTGTTGATTCTGTACCACAAGATGGTATATACACTCTTGCTGAAGGTGATGTTCCAGAACTTGTAACAAAAGAACAAAAGGTAAAATTACCACAAGGTGCAGGAGTTTATAACGGCAGTGAGACTTCACAAATATTGGGTGGAACAACTAAAACAACGCAGGCAGTTGTAAATAATAGTAACAGTTCAGTTGTTCAATCTACTAAGAAGGTCTTATCTGCTGTAGATGATGTTATTCAAGATTTTGTCGATAACTCTACAAGCTATCCAAAAGATACTGACAAGAATGTAGCAAAATCTATAACAGACAATAAAGATTTAGTTAATAAGCCTTTACTTAGTTTAATTTCTGGTCTAAAGAGTAGTATTGAAGACTTTGTTAATAACTCTCCAGAGTATAGCAAAAATACCAATAAAAATATTGGAAGCACTATAACATCTACTTCCAACCTTGTTATAGATCCAACAAAAGCCTTATTGAGCAATTTAAATACGACATTTACCACTTTTGTTAGTTCTACTACTCAGTATGGACTTAGTATTACAAAAGATATTGGACAAGGTATGCAAGATGGTACTAAGGATTTAGAAAAAATCATTAATGATTTATGTACAAAAATTATTGACGATTTTCATACTGATTTAGGCATACACTCCCCTAGTACAATAGCAAAAGAGATAGGTTCATTTTGGATGCAAGGGCTAATTAACGGGATGACTGAATCTGATATAGAAAGTTTAATCGCTACAAAAATGGGTAGTGTCGTCAATTCCACTCAAGTATCGTTAGGTGGAAATATTGCAAGTTATCTACAACAAGCAATGAAGGATACTGGAACACCCGACTCATGGCTAGAAGGTCTTGAGATGATTGCAAGTAGAGAAAGTGGGAATCCAGGACAACTTGGAACAGGAAATGCAAATTTAAAAAATAATGTTTCTGTAGATGGAGAATACGCAACAGGATTAATGCAAATGTTACCATCTACATTTGAAGAATACATGAAGAATGGGCATAACAATATATTAAATCCCGTAGATAATGCTGAAAGTGCTATAGACTACATCAAATCAAGATATGGCTCAGTTTACAACATCCCTAATTGGAATAGCAGTAGTTATAGAGGTTATGAAGATGGTTCATATGGTACTTTAGCAGGTTGGGCTGCTGTAAATGAAAAAGGCCAAGAAATGCGATTGATGAATGACGGAGATGGCGTTGTTACGGCTCAAAGAACTAGGTCAATAAGTGAATTTGCAGATAAAATACCAGATCTTATGTCTAGGTTTGAGGTTCCGAACTTTAATGTACCTAGCGTAGAAATCAAGGTACCAAATTCGAGTGGTGGAGATACACATTTGAATTTAGGTAATATATCTCTACCTAATGTGAAAAGTGGTAGTCAGTTAGTTACTCAGTTGCAGCAAATAGTAAAAACACATAATTATTAAAAATAATAGGAATGTAGGCTAGTATTTTAGAGTAGAGAGTAAAACTCTCTACTTTTATTTTTACATACTGCTATATGATCTATATAGCGACTCGATTCTTAATAGCATTAGGTTTTGGCAACAAGATTAAAATGTTTTATATATGCTGAATTTGTGGGCTAAAACAATACTGTAGAGGAAAATTAACTATAATAAAATGGATAATTTATTAGAGAGAAAAAGGTAAGATTAAAATGATTGATTATAAGAAAGCTTGGAATGTATTATATAATTCTATGCAAAGAACAAATGGAAGTATTTGTGTAGTTTTATAATAATTGTATCAAAATGTAGTAGTATTACGTACAAAAAAATATCACACTATTCATTATTGATTCTTTGAATAATGTGATATTAAAAACATCTATTATTTTAGACTATAAAATTACAAATTAGAATTTGAGTTATCTAATAATAGAGTATCCTTTTACAGTAGTCTTATTTGCTTTTCAATTTGTTCTTCAACATTTTCCTTTTCTAAACAACTATTTGCTTGCTTTAAATTATTAAACGCCTTTTGTACCCTATCTCTGTATTTTTCTTCTTTAAATTTTTTCGCAAGTTCATCAAATTCTAATGCATGATTTCCATTTTCATTTTGCTTAATAATTTTATCTAAAATTATTTGATATCTGTACATTTCAAACAATAATTCCTGATAACGTAAAACAAAATCCCCCAATAAATTAGATGCATTGCCTGAAAATAAAAACTTAATTTTAGTAGCAACTTCCTTTAAATTTTCTAATTTAATTAATAATTCCTTGTGGTTTGGTTCTTTTAGTGGATTATCTATTGCACAAGTTATTTGCTCTAAATAAGTGTTATTTGTTAGCGAATTGAAATCAAAATCATTTGAAAGCATTGGTTCATCTTTTTCATTATTGATATCATTACAGTTGCTTCTATATAATTTTATCAGTCCTGTTGCAATAATGTAATTTTCCATACGCTTATCGAACAAATGCTGTTTGTTACTTAACTTTATCTGTTTATAAGTCAGTATTACTGCAACAATCGCCACAACAGAACTAACTATTGGAATCAAAGATTTCCAATCACCAAACATTGTAGCTTCATTCCTTCCATTATAAATTCAAATTTGTCTTTTTGTTAATTATAGCATAGTTTCTAAATTCAACATTATTTAATTTTCAAAGATAATTTTTATTAATTACTACGTCAAATCTGCAAATTATGATTTAACTTTATTACAAAAATATATTGTAGTTATTAATTTATACTGGTGCTTTTATTCAAACTTTGTTCCAAACCAACAATTGGCAATACAAATATTCCTAAATTAATGGACGCTATCATAAAAGGAGATAGGAAACAATGTATTTGTGTAGTTGGGTTGTTAAATGTAGATTGTGACAAGACATTTATACAAGGTCAGCAGTATCTTTATTTATATAAAAATGAGAATGAAATTTTTGTAAGAAATAATATTGGATTAATAAGTAAATTTACTGGCAAAGAATTTAGAGAAACTTTTATTAGTAAAATATACGACTATGAATGGTAAAAGAAGTTTTTTATGAGGAGAAAGGATGCGGTGCAAATGTCCTATTTTACAAATTATCAATTAAAAATCTGTGACAAAATATTAATTGATGTTATAAAAAGATTGGAGAATATTAATGAGATTATGGATGATTATAAAAAATTAAAAAATACAATTGGTGATTGCAACGGAAAATTAGAGTATAAAGAACTGCAATGCATGGTTCAGATTTGTAAGTTACAATCAAAGCTAGGAAATAGGTAGGAGCTGTCAGATTAATGAATAGACATAAGACATTTGAAAATGTGACACTAAATGAGTTCAAAGACAGTGTGAAAGGAATATATACTACTTCAGTTAATAAGGATACTATTGATAAAAGCCCTATGGTATATAAGCCTATGGAAGAAATAATCAATAATGTCCAGGATACGGTTGATATTGTAAAGATTATTAAACCAATATATAATTTTAAAGTAGGGAATTAAATTATGAGAGGTGATATAAGATAATGTCTAAATGGAAACATTCATTACACATATCTAAATACGAAAGTGATCCTGATTATTTTGATAAATATTATGGTAATAAGATAATATATCTTACATTTATTTGTTGTTATAATGTTATGCATGAGATTGGACATGTACTTTGTAGAGAATATAACTACAAATTTGATAAAAATTTAGCTCATAATGATGCACTAAACCAATTCCATGAAGAACTATTAGTAAATGATTTTGCAGCAGCATACTGGCATAAGTTTGGGCAAAAGGAATTTTTAGATAAAATACTTATGTATGTAAATAAATTTATAGATAAATCAGAAGTTCAGTATGGGTGGGATAATTTAACAAAAAAGTTATTTAAGATTAATTATGAAAATTATAAAATTGTTTATAGTAGTTATGCGTCTTTGAGCTTTTTAACTAAACAGCTTGTATTCTCAAGAGATGATAATTATAGCAAGCATTATGATAATTTTCAAAATTTTAGTATTAAAGAATCGTTGTATAAAAATATTGATTTAAATATTCTTTTAAAAGAAATAGGAATTAATAATTTTTGCTCATTTAAAGATTGTAATAGATTAAATTATGATTACAATATAAATACTCCTAAAGAAGTGATATCTGATGTGACTAAAATTTTTTTAGGTCATGGTATACAAATTTCACCTATTGAGTATTATTTAGAAAATGATAAGGGCTGCAATTATATGTGTTCTGAACCTATTAAAGACAAGTAAAAAGTAATTTCTATAGAGAGGGAGAAGTGAGAAATAATGATAAAGGCTTACATTTCAGACAACCAAATCGTATTTAATTTATCCGAGCCTGATAGATTGGCTTATACAGAGTATGATGAGAAACTATGGGAAAAAATAAAGGATATAAATTGGACAATACAAAAAAATAAAAAAGGTGAACCTAAATACCTTGTATCAGGAAAGTTAAAAAAATCTCTTCATCAATTAGTTATTGAAAATTATTTTGGGGCAGAGACTTTAAAAGAGGCATATAAAACTGGAATGATTATCGAACATTTAAACAATGATGGATTCGACTGTAAAATATCAAATTTATATTTTTTAAAAAAAATTAGAAATACATATAAGGGCATGCATTTTGACAAAGAAAGCGAAAAAGCCATTCCTATTCTTGCTATGAGAATATTCCATATAATTGAGAATGGGACTTTTCAAATGACGATAGGGTTTAATGCAAAAGCAAAAGAGATTAATTCAGGGCGCCCAATTCAGTCAATAAGATTTCTATATAAGTGTGATTATTGGATGGTGATTCAAGATGCAGAAATGATTTTGGAAAAATTTTTAAGTAATATAAAATTTGATTTATCTAATTCCGATAGAATATATAGATATGTAAAGTATGAATTAGAGTATGCTCCAGAAGCAATATTAACCGAAGAAGAAGCTATGGCAGGACTGAAACCAGGGAATATAATATGGAGAAATGGAGAACCGTTATTTCTTACTGGAGATACAAATAGATTTAGAATTATATCAGTATCACCGAAGAAGGATTGGGATTTGTAATCATAAATAAAATTTAGAAATAAATTATATTATGTTTTAAGTTTGATTATCAAAATAGTATTATAAAAGATGACTTTTACGACAGGAGGAGATTTATATTAAGAAAATATTAATAGTTTTATTAACCATATCATTGTTAGGAGCCACAGGCTGCTCTACTGAGAGAATTAAGGCTACAACTAAACGGCATAATAATACTGCCCAGCAGGTTCAACAAGTACAACCAGTAGAACAGGTACAAGCAGGGAATCTTCAATATTATTTTACTAAAGCAAATCAGCATCCAGACGAACAATTAATTAAGGTTATAAATTCATCAAAAAGCACTCTTGATATTGCTATATATAGTTTGACTAAGAAAAGTATTGTGAACGCAATAATACAAGCCAAGGATAGAAAAGTTGATGTTAGAATAATGACAGATAAGATTGAGTCTAAAAGTAAATCAGAAAGCAAAGAGTTAGCCTTATTGCAGAAGGATAATATTCCTATAAAAATAAATAGCCATCCAGGACTTCTCCATATAAAAATGACTATTGCCGATAAAAATATAGCAACAACTGGTAGTTATAATTATACCGAAAATGCTTCAACAAAAAATGATGAGATACTTGTTATTATAAATGATTCAAAGGTTGCTCAAGACTTTGATAATGAATTTGAAAATATGTGGAATGATACTAAGGATTATGAAGATTATAATTAAAATATTTAGATAAATATTTGGAGGGTGAACAGAAATTAACTTAAAAGATAATGCTTTAGAACTAATAATAAAAAGAATAGAATTTTTGACTAATAATTTAAATTATAGAATAGAACGATATGGAGAATATAAAACTACAGAAGTTAACATTGCAATTAGAAATCTTGAGGTAGAAATTAATTTTTTAAAGTCATTAATAGATGATGGTGCGAGCGAAGAATAGAGAAATATAAATAAACAATATGGCAAACAATAAGTTACTAAAAAAGTTGCGTATACCTAAAATATGATATATAATTTACATATAATACAAATATTCGAGAATAAAGGTGATGTTATGAAATTTCTGACTACAGGAGAGAAGCTAAAACGGCTTAGAACCCAACTAGGTTTAAAGCAAGATGATTTGAAAAGTGAGAATGTAACTAGGGGACTCATAAGCATGATGGAAACTGACAAAAGAGATGTAACTTATTCTACAGCAGTAAAACTTGCTGAAAAATTTAATGAAAAAGCAGAAGAACTTGACATTATCGTAAATGTAGATGAAGCATATCTAATGCGTTCTCCTAAAGAAGACGCTGAGTTATATTGTTTTAGAAAATTGAAAAATCCTGAGATAGAGAAGATCAGCATAGATGGAATTTTTAAAATAGCAAATGAATATGATTTAGTAGAGGTTAAGGCAGAGGCATATTGCAAATTAGGTGAAATTTACTTCAAAGAAAAAGAGTTCGAAATAGCTTGTGACATTTATAAAAAAGCTAGAGAGATATACATAGACATTAGGAAGAATGAAAAACTTGGACATGTTTATTGGAAGTTAGGTGTTTTTAATGCAGATGGTTTAAAGTATGAGGCAGCCATTGAGTATTATCAATTAAGTCAATATTACTGCACTTTATATAAGGATGTTAAAACAAAAAAATTATGTCTATATTCTTTAGCAATGTGTTATAGGCGATTAAATAAAATAGAGTTAGCGTTAGAAACTATTGAAAAATTTTTATCTGTGAGTGATGAGAAAGAAGATTTTAGGCTATATTTCTTTGCCTGCAATACAAAAGCAACTTGCTACAATACTAAAGGTAAATATGATAAAGCAATAGATATATATAAAGATTTACTTTTAAAAATTTCAGACGATAAAAATGTTTTTTTAGGATATATATATAATAACTTAGGATTAAATTATTCGGCTAAAAATGATTTTAAACAGAGTATGAAATACTTTGAAATGGCGGCAAAATTTAAAAATGAATTTAGCAAATCAAATTTGTCACATACACTCATAGAAAAATCAGAGGTTTTATTAAAACAAAATTTGATTGATGATGCAATTAAATCTATAAAACTAGGATTGGAATATGCAAAAGAATATAAAGATTTAGAATATTTACTGAAAGGTAATTATTTATTAATGGATATATACGATAAATTAAATGATAATGAAAAATTAGAAAAAGTATACATTAATATTATTGAGTTATTAAAGCTTACTAAAAATACTAAAGAACTCAAAGACCTTTATAATGAACTAGCCCTTAAGTATTTAAGACAAAATAAGGCAGAGATATGTGAACAATATTTATTATTGTCAAAAAATTTAAAATAAATGGGGGTATTACTATGAAAAAGAAAATATTAAGAGCTTTGACTTTAGGATTGGGTTGCTTAATGCTAACATTAACAATATCAACAAGTGTGTCAATGCATCATAGTACAACAAATAGTAATATACATGTTATACATCCACAAGAAGAATCACCAAACAGTTAATCCAATACATTAAAAAAGAGAGTTATACAGAGTGATTTTAATTTATTTTGTATGATTCTTTTTTTATTGATCCATTCACATAATTTTGAAACTAATCTGATAAAGTAAAAGAATACCTTAATGAAAATTAAGCAATAGACTATCTATAAAGTTATAGAAGAGGACTCTTAACAGGGTTCTTTTTTATTTGGTAAAATAGTTTGACAAAAGAAGGAATTACCTTTTAAATATAGAAATATATATAAAATATTTAAAAGAAAGTGAGAATATGAGAATTGACCCACCAGATAACATTGCATAAAAACTATTAGAAAGAGAACTTTTGAAATAGGGTTCTTTTTCTTTTGAAAAATCATTCGACAAATAAAGGATTTTAACTCTAAATGTAGAAGTATTTGGTTAAAGATGGTAGATAGAGATGAGAAATATAATACTATTTTTTAACGATAAGGAAATTTTAAAATTATACCTAGAAGAAAAAGAAATTGAAAGTATAATAACATGGGTGGAATCTGGTTCACAACATGCATATAAGATTAACCAAAAAGAACATCAATATATTATTCTTAGAAATAATATTAAATATGTTACAGTAGATATTAAAAAAACAAATCAGTATATAGTCAAGTAATATATTAACGAACAAGTAAAAAGAAGGAATTTGACTTAATATTGTAGAATAAGGCTATAAAGTACAATATTAGGGAGATGGGATTATGGGTTATTCTGATAAATTAGTAGCCAAGATAAAAGATGAATACAGGGATTCAGTCAAATTTGAGGAATCATTAAAAGTAGCTCCAGAGTTAATTGTAAAATTTTTCAAAGAGTTGGAATGTAGTATTAGTAAAGAAATAGAAGCTTCAAATGAACAAATAAGTTTTGAATATGGAGATATACCAGAAAAAGCTTCGTTTCAATATACAATAGCAAAATTAACTATAATTTATGAAAATACAAATTCAATTTTGTTTTTTAAAAAATCTCCAAGTAAAATTTATGTTATTATAAACGATAATTTTCATCAACCATATGATATTATAGACACTGGAAATGATTTCTGCGTATATAGTAAAGAGTATGGAAAATTTGATATAAGCGTATTAGATAAGTATTTAGAATTAACTTTTAATGAAATAACAGTGTAAAGAATAAATGAAAAGTAGGGCTTAGAGATAAGCTCTTCTTATTTTATTAAGTTTTAAAAGGATATTACATTAATTTGTCGAATATGGCTATATTGAGGTGACAATATGGAAAGTAAAAATTATAGGTATATTAGGGTTGCACAATTTATTTTAGGAATTATTTTATTTATTATTGGTATTATAACACTTGTGATTTATAAAAATTATCGTTGCTTAATATTTAGTGATATTGGATTCATGTTTATTATAATTCCTGTTTTACATTTTTTTAAATTTAATGATAAATTAATAAATAAATCTATAGTAGCAATTGTATTATTTGGAGTAGGCTCTTATATAATATTATTTTCGTTTGCAGAATTTGCAGTAGGTATATCTCAAATAACAGGCATAGGTAAGGATGCATGGATTGGTTTGTTAGGTACAATATTTGCTTCAATTATAGGTGCAGGTATAGGAGGCGTTGTATCATATTCAGTAGTTTCTGAACAAATTAAATATAGTAATATAGCTTTAAGTAAACAAATAGAAGAAAATAAGAAGCTAACAAGATACACACTAGATGAATCAGAAATTTTGTTAATAAGAAAGTTAGCGAATAGAACAATGAGTGATTTAGTAAATATAATAATATATATTCAAGATACCTTGGTGTATTATTATAATCATTTAGAAACAAATGAGAATGCGGGAGAAATAATGAACAATTGGATAGATCCTCAAAATAGATATATAGACGATATTAAAAAATATTTTAAAAAAGATGACTCATTTGGAACTACAGTTGATTTTCTTTATAGAGTGTACTATGTTATATCAAAGTCAGGAAAATTAGAAGCCAAGCAGGTTAAAAATCTAGAAAACATTTTTAAGAAAGATAAAGTTGAACAACTTAAAAAATATAAATCAAATCCAAATGCCTTTAACAATTTACAACATGTAACTATCGAGTTAACCCTTAGTAGTAAGTATGCTAATGTAATTAAAACGATTGATGATTTTAGAGCTGTTGAAAGAAAAGAAGATATCATTAGAACTGTGTATGATTACATGGGGATATAAACGCAGGATAATCAAAGTATTAATATTAAAATAACTCTTTTTTGCCAGAATTAAAGTGGTACAAATATCCATAAGAAGTTGATAGGGTATGGGAAAATGCAGGGTATAACAGCACAATAAAAACTGCTAAATTAACTGAAGTTGATATAACTTATATGGATGATTTAACTGATACTATTGAGGTGAAAAAATGAAAGATAATTTAACTAGTGAATTTTACGAGACTATAGATAACACAGTTAAGTATATTAAAAATGAATGGATCTTAATAAAAAATGGAATAGATACAGGTAATCTTAAAGATATGTTAAATCAAATATACACTATCTCTATAGAACCTAATATTGATCAATTTTCTTATAAACTATCTAAATTTAAAACTTTATATAGGGCAGTAAAATCTAGTGATATATATCCTGATTATGCTGAATATAAGGACATGATTCCTCAAAAAGGAAGTTTAAATAGGTGGAATCCTGAAGATAAGATATACTTATATTTATCAGGAGCTCCGAACAAAAAATCAAAAATTATTGATAAAGAATATAAGCTCAATATTTGTGAAAAAACCTGTATGGAAGAAATAAGAGCCGTTCCTTGTAATAATACGAAAATCACCATGTGTAGTTTTAAAGTTGTTCCTAAATATGCAAATGGTATAGTTATTAATATGTCATTTATGAACCAATCATATGATGATATATTAAATGAAGCTAGAAATGAATTAAAAAACTATACGTCTATTATAATTAAAAGTTCACTAAAAAAAGTAAAAAGAAAAAATATGAATTTATTAGACATACAAAAATATACTATGAATATCCTTCAATCTAACAAAGTTGAAGATAAACTTAGAAAGATTGCATCTATTTATGTAACAAAAGGTATTCTAAAAATATTTTTAGATGAAATATTAATTCCATTGGATGATGATAATGATGATAGGGAGAAAGAATACAAACCATTTCATGATATGGCTGAGTTTTTTGAATCAAAAAAATTTTGTGGAATTTATTATCAAAGTACAAGAATGAAAAAGATAAAACTAGTTGGTTCAAATGTTGTATTATTTAATAAAGATAGTGCGGTACCACAAAAAACAGCAATAAGATGTTTTATATACTAAATTAATTCAATTGATAGAAGGTTTTGATAGTGGAAAAGAAAAATTTATTTAAACGTATTGAACAACATAAAATAATAACAAGTATTATTATTTTTATTGTCATTATAGTAATTTTTATATTATGTATTGTAGTTATACAATTACCTTATGCAATAGGAAAATATCATTCATTTGTAATAATAAATTTTCATGCAAGTGATCTTTTAACTTTTCTTGGTTCGTATTTAGGCTTGGCTGGTACAATTTTTTTAGGATTAATCACAATATGGCAAAATAAAAAATTAAGAGAAGAATCTAAAGCAAAAGATATTAATAGACTATATTCAGAAAATGAAAGAATAAGACTTCAATATGTGCCATCATTTTTAATTCAAGGAATGTCTAGTGAAGAACAAAGGGATATACATTCTGAGAATGTAGCTAAAGAGAGTTTATGGACACTAATAAATCAAACAAATCCATACACATTTCAGTTTGATAATAAAGAACTGAAATGGATTGATAGTCATTGGGTATCTATACGGAAGTGCTTTCAAATATTAAATTGTGGAAATAATACTGCTCAAGATGTTAAGATTATAATTAAAATTAATGAAAATGAATATCCTTGTGTTAAAACATTTTCTATTGATAAAAATAGTACAATTTATTTTAGAGTAGATTTTGATAAAAGTACATTTACTTTGAATGAAAATACACTTTTGTTATTAAGATTTAAAGACACATTTCAAAATGATTATGAGCAAATTTTTAAAATGTATGTTAAAGATGATAATATATATATTGAGAACAATTCTAAAATTAATATTGTAAATAGATGGAATCTAACACCAAGTTTAGAAAATTTAAAAAATGAATTAATGAAATAAATAAAAATATCCTAAAAGGTATACCTTTAAGGATAGGAAAAAAACTATAATATTTACGTTTATAAAAGTGGCAAAAACATTTTATAAACGTTTATAAAACACTATATACATTTACAAACGCTTATGATATAATTATTTCATAAGATAAATGGAGGTAAATTTATATGAGAATTTATGGATATTGCAGAGTAAGTACAAAAGAGCAGAACCTTGACAGACAATTAATAGAGTTGGAAAAGTATGTTGATAGTAGGTACATATTTAAGGATAAACAAAGTGGTAAGGATATGGATAGGGTAGAATATCAATTACTTAGAAAAGTTGCTCAACGTGACGATATAATTTATATAAAATCATTAGATAGGTTAGGTAGGAACAAGCAACAGATTAAACAAGAGTTAGAGTATTACAAGAATGAAGGTGTAAGAATTAAAATATTAGATATACCAACAAGTATGCTGGATATACCTAAAGGTCAAGAGTGGTTATTAGATATGATTAATAATCTATTGATAGAAGTATTAAGTACAATGGCAGAACAAGAAAGATTGAACATAAAGTCAAGACAGGCAGAAGGTATTGCAGCAGCAAAAGACAAAGGTAAACATTTAGGCAGACCAAAAGCAGAATATCCTTTAAATTGGAATGAAGTATATAATAAATGGAAACATGGGGAGGTTTCAGCAGTAAAGGCTATGGAACAGTTAGAATTAAAGAAGAATACATTTTATAAGTTAGCTAAACAGTATGAAGGGTAGTGGAAAACTGCCCTTTTATTTTTATACTGGTACGGGGTAGTTTACGTTTTAGAAACAATAGTAACTTGAATTTTAGCTATATCCTGCCACATCCCCGCACTCAAGACAAAAAAATTTACCGAAATAAAAATAAGATCACGAAAAAACCTAGTGATAGCAACGTATTCCCGAAATTGTTTCCCGAAATTTTCCCGATTAAAATGCCGTATTTAAAGTAAATAAGGGAAAGTAGATTATTATTTTTAGAATATTTAAGATGTAAATGTAAAAATATCGAAATTAAATATTGTAAAAAATAAAGATTAAAAAATAGGCGCTTGTAATATGATTTAATAGCGTTATAATATACGTATAAACTATTTAAAAATATACCTATAAAAGTGAAAAAAATTTATACGTATTGACTTATAGAAATTAATATAGAAATTACATTTTAAAAGCTTGAAAAACCTTGGTATCACACAAGTAGATACAATTAACAAATTGTTTGGCTACACAATACATAACGGTAAAGGTAAACCAACTAACTCAGAATTCATTGCCATGATTGCTGATAAATTAAGACTTAAAAATAAGGTGAGCTAAGGTAGAGTTATATTAGAAATTCAACGGTTAAGAGATTGTATAAATAATTTACATTTAGATTAAAAAAACAAATAAATATACTTTATCTTGGTTAATAAGCCAATAAACATTTAAAGGGTATAATTATAAACACCTTTTGTTTTCTTAATTATTTATTAGGAAAATGGGAGGTGTTTTTTTTAATGTTAAGAATATAGAAAAGATTATTAAAAAAAGGTTAGTGCCAGCACAATTAATAATTACTAAACGTAATGCTGCAAAAAAATTAAATTTTTAAAGTATGTAATAAGGAAAAAAGAACAAATATCTTAAGATATAAATTATTTGCAGAAAAGAAACCTATAGGAATACCGCAAAATTATAAGGGTTTAATTACAGGAAATTAAATTTGCGCTATAATTAGGAAAATACAAGAATTTAAAAAATCTTAGCAATACGGTATAATAGTAAAATATGACGAAATAATAAAAATTGTTTATATGATGGGAGGTTAAAATATATGACTGAAAAAGAAATGTGGAGTTTATATACAAAAAACAACGATGTGAAAGATAAGACCTATGATGCTTGGTGTTTCGGTGGAGATATTTCAAGTGCAAATGGACTTGCAAAGCTTGTATTAAATGGTATCAAAAAGGCAACAGCATCGGCGTATCAATTATATGAACTTGAAAACAGTCCGTTGCCACCAATAGGTGGTTTAAACATTATATTAGACTCTGATAATAATGCTGTTTGTATAACTAAAACAACTAAAGTTTATACTTGTCCATTTAAAGAAGTATCAGAAAATCATGCTCTTAAGGAGGGCGAAGGAGATTTATCATTATCATATTGGAGAAAGGTACATAAAGATTTTTTTTCAAAAGAATTAAAAGAATATAATCTCGATTTTGATGAAAGTATGATTATTGTTTGTGAAGAATTTGAAGTAGTATGCAAAGAATAAGCAACAATTTTCTTTTATTGTGACACAATCGAAAATATAATACATGATAAAAAAGGAAATTTTGAAGCATGTATAGAATATGTTTTATGAGGTAAAACTTTATGAAAATTAGTAGGATATGATAGATATAAAAATAATTAATAGATTTCAAATTTCATTCTATTCAATATGTCAAACTTTTTGATTTTTGCATAATTATTAGATTGAGGTGTTAAATATGCAAATAGAAATAAATGAAGACCTCAATATTCATTGATGGATATTGAGGTCTTCTTATTATTCTTAGATTAAAACCTTAAGTTTATTTTATGAATTAAATGTTTAATGGTCTTAATTCATCATATTCATGAATGTTTATTATTATCAAAGTTATGTTTTTCTGCACAAAACGCATCGCATAATAAATTTAAATTAAAATTGATAAAATCTTCTTGTTTAAGCGAATGATAAGTTGTAAATGTTTTACCTGATACAGAAAGCATGTGAAAAAATCCTGTGATTAAAAACTCAGCTGAATAAGTTATACTGAGTGTATCAAGATCTGTACGTATACTCCCATCTAATTTTCCTTCATCAATCACTTTTGTAATCTCTTGTGTCATTAATTCATTAATCTTATTGAATTCTTGATACTCTGCTGAAAATTTTCCTCTTATTTTAACATATCCAACGTAGTTCATTATTTCTAAAGTACTAGGAAAAGTCTGATAGAATCTATAATAAGCAGATGCCAAACATTGAAGCTTTTCAAGACCGGTATTATTATTTTTAATCGCTTCCTGAAAAAAAGATAAAAGCCGCTTAAATCCTCTAACAACCACTGTGAAATATAAAGATTCTTTATCTTTAAAGTATTGATATAGCGTTTTTCTGCTAAATTCGGCTTCTTTGGCTATTTCATCCATTGAAGCTCCTGTATAACCCATTGTTGAGAATATTTTTTCAGCTGCATTTATTAGATTTTCTTTCCGTACTTGTTTTTCTTTTTCCTTTCTAGACATTATATCCATAAGTTTATCTCCTCCTGCTTGACAATATTAGTATATCAGGTGTATATTAAAGTTACACTATGTAACTTTAATATACATAATGTATCAATAAAAGTATAAGATATTTTGTTTTATCAGTCAAGAAATAGAAATTATGATTTGATAGATTTAATTCATACTTTATAGTTTATTATCAGATTATTCTGTGCAAAAAGAGGAGATAAATTTACTCTTTGTAAAACCTGTTTTTAAAAGAAGTATTTTGAAGAATAAAGAAGGTAGAGAATGAGCTACGTATAACAGCCTTCATCAAAAAGGTTTGATTTAAGTAAAAACTTTGAATATATAATAAAAGTTTTATAGATATAGGGGGAGGTACTATGAGAAAGCTTTTGTCAAAATTATCAAATGATATGCAGAAAATTTCCAATAAAAAATATATCTTGATTTTCATTGGATTTTTACTATTCATGGGATATATGTCTACTAATAATGTTACCGGTACAGTAAAACTCAAGGAAATCAGTAATGGAATTCAACCGCTGGATATGAGATTTAGCTATAATCCAGGTGAAGCATATGATGTAATTAAAGCATTAGGACCAGCGGGACGATATTTTTATATTAAATGGCTTATTATGGATTTTGTGGTTTCACTTTCAACGATGCTTCTGCATTCTGTACTTATTACATATTTTATTGGAAAATTATCTATAAGTGGTAAAATGCTAAAAGTAAATCTACTCCCTTATATTAGAGGTGCTTTTGACTACATAGAAAACTGCCTATTATTAATAATGCTTTTTAACTATCCTAAAGTTTTTATTGTAATAGCAAGTATTGCTGATTTAATGACGATTATGAAATGGATTTTATTTTCTATTTCTTTGGTTGTCATAATTACACTTATGATTATAACAGGATGGAAACTCATAAAAGCTAGATATTCTATTTTTAAGAGTACCAAATAGTTTAAGGTTTTATTATAAGTATATTATATATACAAGGCAAAGATATTTTTAAATACACAGGAGGGGATTCATATTAAAAGAATATTAATAGTCTTATTAATCATATCATTGTTAGGTGCCACAGGGTGCTCTACTGAGAAAGTTAAGGCTACAACTAAGAGACATGGTAACACTTCCCAAAAGCTTCAACAAACACAACCAGCACTGCCAGTAAAAACAGGGGAGCTTCAATATTATTTTACTAAAGCAAATCAGCATCCAGACGAACAATTAATTAAGGTTATAAATTCATCAAAAAGCACTCTTGATATTGCTATATATAGTTTAACTAAGAAAAGTATTGTGAACGCAATAATACAAGCCAAGGATAGAAAAGTTAATGTTAGAATAATGACAGATAAGATTGAGTCAAAAAGTAAAGCTGAAGTCAAAGAGTTAGCCTTATTGCAAAAGGATAATATTCCTATAAAAGCAAATAGTCATCCAGGACTTCTACATATAAAAATGACTATTGCCGATAAAAATATAGCAACAACTGGTAGTTATAATTATACCGAAAATGCTTCAACAAAAAATGACGAAATACTTGTTATTATAAATGATTCAAAAGTTGCTGAAGGTTTTGATAGTGAGTTCGAGAATATGTGGAATGACACTAAGGATTATGAAGATTATAATTAAGATATTTGGATAAATATTTGGAGGGTGAATAGAGATTAACTTAAAAGATAATTCTTGGAGGAAAGAATAAATAAACAACATAACAAACAATAAGTTGCTAAAAAAGTTGCATACACCTGAAATATGGTATATAATTTACATATAATACAAATATTCGAGAATAAAGGTGATGTTATGAATTTTCTGACTACAGGGGAAAAGCTAAAGCGGCTTAGAACTCAACTAAATTTAAAGCAAGATGATTTAAAAAGTGAGAATGTAACTAGGGGACTCATAAGCATGATGGAAACTGACAAAAGAGATGTAACTTATTCTACAGCATCAAAACTTTCAGAAAAATTCAATGAAAGGGCGGAAGAACTTGACATTATCGTAAATGTAGATGAAGCATATCTAATGCGTTCTCCCAGGGAAGATGCAGAGTTATATTGTTTAAGAAAATTGCAAGATCCCGGAATAGACAAAAGCAGCATAGATGGAATTTTTGAGATAGTAAATGAATATGATTTAGTAGAAGTTAAGGCAGAGGCATATTGCAAATTAGGTGAGATTTATTTTAAAGAAAAAGAGTTCGAATTAGCTTGTGACATTTATAAAAAAGCTAGAGAGATATACATAGACATTAAGAAGAATGAAAAACTTGGACATGTTTATTGGAGGTTAGGTGTTTTTAATGCAGATGATCTAAAGTATGAATCAGCTATTGAATATTATCAATTAAGTCAATATTACTGCAATTTATATAAAGATTTTAATACTAGAAAATTATGTTTGTACTCTTTAGCAAATAGTTATAAAAAATTAAGCAAAATAGATTTAGCATTAGAAACTATTGAAAAATTTTTAGATGTTTGTGATGAGAAAGAAGATTATAGATTATATATCTTTGCTCAAGGTATTAAAGCAACCTGCTATGAAGTTAAAAAAGATTACAATAAGGTAATAGAAACATACGAAATAATAATTTTAAAAATTTCGGATGATAAAAATGTGTTTTTAGGTTATGCATATAACAATTTGGGACTAGCATATTCTGCTAAAAATGATTTTGAACAGAGTATGAAATACTTTGATATGGCAGAAAAATTTAAAAATGAATTTAGTAAATCAAATTTGTCACATACACTTATAGAAAAATCAGAGGTTTTACTAAAAGAAAATTTTATTGATCATGCAATTAAAACTATAAACTTAGGATTGGAATATGCAAAAAAATATAAAGATTTAGAATATTTACTGAAAGGTAATTATTTATTAATGAATATATACCATGAATTAAATGATAATGAAAAGTTGGAAAAAGTGTATATTAACGTTATTGAGTTATTAAAACTTACTAAAAATACTAAAAAACTTAAAGACCTTTATAATGAACTAGCGCTTAAGTATTTAAGGCAAAACAAGCTGGAAATATGTGAACAATATTTATTATTATCAAAAAATTTAAAATAAATGGAGGTATTACTATGAAAAAGAAAATATTAAGAAATTTGACTTTAGGATTGGGGTGCTTAATGCTAACATTATCAATATCAACAAGTGTGTTAATGCACAATAGTACAACAAATAGTAATATACATGTTATACAGCTACAAGAGGATATGCCAAATAGTTAATCAAATACATTTATAAAAGAGAGTTATACAGAGTGATTTTAATTCATTTGGTATGATTCTTTTTTTATTGATTTATTCACATAATTTTGAAACTAATCTGATAAAGTAAAAGAATACCTCAATATGTCGAATATGGATACATTGAGGTGATGAAATGAGAAAAGGTATAGAAAGCTTTATAGATGACAAACGAAATTACAATAATGTAAAAAAATGATTCAAAGGTTGCTGAAGGTTTTGATAGTGAGTTCGAGAATATGAAGATTATAATTAAAAATTTGTATGGTGAATAGAAATTAACTTAAAAGATAATTCTAGGAGTAAAGAATAAATAAACAACATAAAAAACAATAAGTTTCAAAAGAAGTTCCATACACTTGAAACATGCTATATAATTTACATAAGCATGAAGAAGAGGCTAGGTGGACAATCACAAACCATAACTTGAATAAAAGAGTTATAGCATAACTGTCTAAATATAACGTCTCACTTTATTCATATATTTTATATATTCTTCTCCGAATTTCTTAATACACCATCTTTCTTCTGAAAGAATAATCCAGTGTGCGGATACTTGAAAACAGATTAATAACGCAAGTAATATCAAGGAATGTGTTAGCAATGCACACCCTAAAAAATAAATAAAATATGCAATGTACATAGGATTGCGAGATACTCGGTATAATCCATTTAAATTTATTCCATTCATTTTAGGCTTAGCATAATTTACTATAGATACAGCATATAAAATAATTCCTAAACTATATACTCCTAAACCTATGTAAAACCAATCAGAGTCAGTTTTGATTTTGAGTAATAATAGGTATAGTAAAATAAGAATGGTTGTAATTTGATAAACCCAGAATGCTACTCTTTCTCTTCCGATTAATGGAGCAAAGAAGCCTGCACGTTTAAGTGATTCTTTGTCTATTATACTTAAAATCCCATACCTAATAAGTATTAGTGGTATTACTGTGAAAAATGCATTCATTTTACCACACCTTTTAGTTTTTTGCTCTATAACATTTCTATTTTAGTTATTCGCATTTTCTAACTATTATTCATTAGATTATAGTCTTGCATGATGCTTATTATAACATAATTGACAAAATATCACACCTGCTATATACACATTGGCTCTCTATTCTTTAAATCTTTTACTTTGGCATATGAATATACCACATTACTTTGAACCACTTAATATAGTTGTAGCAAAACCATTAATCAAATACATTAAAAAAGAGAGTTCCACAGGGCGATTTTAATTCATTTTGTATGATTCTTTTTTTATTGATCCATTCACATAATTTTGAAACAAAATTGTGACAATTATTTCATAATATAAAGCTAGAAAATAAATTTTTAAGATAAACGTTATCAGTTATTATTTGATAACAATTATTGTTTACAAAATGTGATTTGTTTCTTATAATATAATTATATCGATAATAGTTATTATATATAAATTATTTTTATTAAAAAGGAATGATGTGTTATGTTATTATTTGGCAATAGAACTAAAACAAAAACTTATTCTAAAACACAATCTGATTATCTTAAGATAGATATTTTTGATGAGGAAGACTTAAAGTTTTGGTGTAAAAGATTTAACTGTACAGAAGATGCATTAATGGCTGCAGTTAATATAGTTGGTGTTTCAG
Organism: Clostridium acidisoli DSM 12555; assembly: GCF_900176305.1. Lineage (GTDB taxonomy): Bacteria > Bacillota > Clostridia > Clostridiales > Clostridiaceae > Clostridium_I > Clostridium_I acidisoli. Next base: position 295,409 of record NZ_FWXH01000002.1, on the reverse strand, counting down.
CCAATAAGGTAGAAAATTACTTTAATGAAAATTAAGCACTAGATTATCTATAAAGTTATAGGAGAGAACTCTTAACGGGGTTCTTTTTTATTTTTTGGAGTTTTTTCTTAAAATTATGTTATTAAAACTAGAGTACCTATAGAAACTAGATTACTTACTTCAATAACTTGGTTATTGAACATTCTTATACAACCGTTAGATATGTTTTTTCCAATTGAAGAAGGATTGTTTGTACCATGAATTCCATAATCGCCATAAGGTGCATTTAAGCCTAACCATCTTGCACCAAAAGGACCGCCTGGATTTATAGCACGATTAATTATTTTAAAAGTTCCTTTAGGAGTTGGTGTAGAAGGTTTTCCGACTGCAACCATATAAGTTTTGTAAAAATTGTTGTTTCTAAATAAAGTAAGAATACGAGTTTGCGTGTTAATGGTTATACGATATACAGCTCTGTAAGGTTGGGTATATGGGTATATATAATAAAACATTTTTTATGTCTCCAAATATAACTATACTAACATAATATTAATTATTTCATTAATTTAGTCATAAAAGTGTTTGAATTTCTTGATTTATTGTAAATTGCGTAAAAAAATAAAACCAACTATCTTTTTTTGAATAGTCAGTTTTATGCTTGTTTTTTCTTTTGTATGAACCTTTACCCTTTTTAGGCATTATAACACCAGTTCCCCTTGAAATTTCTGAAGTAGTAAATTTTCTACGATTTAACATTAGCATGTTCATATCAATTGTGCCTATTTTTTCTTTTTTCATAAATTTATCTCCTTACGATTTTATGAAAAAATAGTAACATGTAAAATTTTAAAAGTCAAGAATAGTATATAATTAGGTAGTATTTAGTTACCATAATAAAAGTTATGTAAACTAAATTAAAGGTAAACCGGAATCATATCATAAAAACTGGATATTATTCTTGCTTTTAAGGCAAAGAAATTTAAAAAATTAATAAATATTGTTCAAAAGTTGTAGTTTATCAATAGTTAGTGTTATAATAAAGTTGTACTGTAATAAATTAAAATATCTAGACAGAGGGGGGGAGTACAGGTTGTATAAAAAAATATTATCAAGTGTTTTGGCAATCGGAATCGCATTAACAATGAGTTCACAAGCTCTAGCCGATCCATTAACAGACAAACTGAATTCGACAACAGACCAGTACAACCAAAATCAGAATAACCTTAGTGATGCACAAAAAAAGGCTAGTCAATTAGAGGCTGATATTGAAAACTTGGACAACCAAATTCAGAAAAACATGGCAGAGGTTGATGGCTTAAAAACTAAAATAAGTTCGACAGAATCCAATATTGCAGAAACACAAAAAAGCATTCAAAGTTCTGAAGATGAAATAAAAAGCGAAAAGGAATTGTATGATGCAAGAATGAAGGCAATGTACATCAATGGAATTGGTGGATACATAGATGTTCTTTTTGATTCAAAAAATTTAGGCGATTTCTTATCAAAAGCAGAGGTAGTTCAAAAAGTAACAGAAGCAGATAGCAAAATAATAAATCTTTTAAATCAGCAAGAAAAAGAATTACAAGACAAAAAAGATGCTCTTGCAAAAGATAAAGAAAATCTTCTTGTTATGCAAAGCGACAGTAACAAAAAAATTTCAGATTTAAATCAAAAGCAAGCTGCTGAAAAGCCATTAGTAGCACAAGCACAAAGTCAGGTGAATCAATTTACAAACTTAACTGCAAGCCAAAAAGCTGCAATTGATGCAATTAATAAACAAATAAGTGATGCGAAAGCAGCACAAGCAGCACAGCAAACAGTTCAAGTGAGTCAACAGACTTCAGTAAATAATGGACAAGCAGTACCAAATAACAAATATACACCGGCACCAACACCAAAGCCAGTGCCAACACCAACACCAACACCAACGCCAGGGCCGGCACCAAATACTTCAAGTCTTATAAGTTTTGCGGAAAGCTTTCAAGGCGTACCATATGTTTGGGGAGGAACAACACCAAGTGGATTTGATTGTTCTGGTTTTACATCTTACGTGTTTAATCATTTTGGTAAAAATCTACCAAGGACAAGTGAAGCACAATGGAATGTTGGTACAGCAGTAAGTGAATCAAATCTTCAACCTGGAGATTTAGTGTTCTTTGAAATGGCATCAGATGGACCAGGACATGTTGGAATTTATATAGGAAATGGTTTAATGATACATGCGCCACACACAGGTTCATATGTACAAATAATTCCGTTTACAGATAACTGGGGTTATTGTGGAGCAAGAAGGGTAAGATAAGAGATAAGCTATCTAAAATTATTTTAGGTAGCTTATTTTTTATAGAGTTAAATTTTACTTTATTCATTTATATAACAAGTGTTTTGTTTGACAATTATATTTGGACAGATTAGAATTAAAATTGCGAAGTTTACTATGAAATTGGAGGAGTTTATTTTGAATTTTGTAGAAGAAACAGTCAATAAAGAAAAAAAGTATGAAGGAAAAGTAATAGAATTATATTTACATAAGGTAAAACTTCCTAATGGCAAATTTGCAAATAGAGAAGTTATAACACACCCAGGAGGAGTTGCAATTTTAGCATATAAAGATAGTGAAACAATATTAATGGTAGAGCAATATAGAAAGCCAGTAGAAAAGGTTTTGATAGAACTTCCAGCAGGAAAAATAGAAAAAGGAGAAAGCACAGAAGTTTGTGGCAGGAGAGAACTTGAAGAGGAAACGGGTTTTAAAGCAAACTATTTTCAGTATCTAGGAAAAATTGTTACTACACCTGGTTTTTGTAATGAGCATATTTATTTATATAAAGCAGAAAAGCTTTATAAAGGAAATATTGGAGGGGACGATGACGAATTTTTAAATCTAAGAGAAGTTAAAATAAAAGATATAAAACAAATGATAAAAAATGGAGATATAATTGATGCTAAAACTATAAGTTGCTTCATGTATTTGTAATTGGAATAATACTCCCTTATTAATCATAAATATTTATAAAACCTGATTAACAAGGGAGGAAGTATTTATATGAAATTTCAAATTTTAAGAGAAGCCACGGCAAAACACTTACAAGACAATTTATGGCTATATGTGCTTAGTGCAGTGTGTATGTGCACAGGGGTTGTTTTAGGTGTCTATACAGTTAAGTATATGAATGGATTTGATAAGAGTGATTTGCTTAGCTATTTGACCTCTTTTGTAAAATCTGATGGAGCAAAAAACATTAATTATTATGGGATATTTTTAGAAACAATAAAAAATAATATACCAGTAATGGCTGTTATATGGTTTTTAGGACTTACTATGATTGGAATTCCAATTATATTAGTAATAGACGTTATTAAGGGTTTCACAATAGGCTTTACAGTTACTTTTTTTGTAAATGGATTAGGATTAAAAGGAATATGGATTGCACTTTTATCTATAATTCCTCAAAACATAATTTACATTCCGTGTATTATGATTGCATCAGTTATAGGCATGGAATTTTCATTTCGGTTAATAAGAGATAATTCGAAAAGAATGTGGACAAAGAGTATATCTTCTAAAATATTTTCCTATACTGTATTTTTTATTATATTAAATGTGGTTATGATTGTAGGCTTTTTATTTGAAACCTATATTACACCAAGTATAATAAGAGCAGTTGCATAGGAGGATATGTTGAATTTGATTAATTCTGATGTGTTTAAAACCATTACTTTGTTTTTTAAGTGCATATTGATTCTTATTTTTTTAGGTATAATTCTTCCTAATTTATTTGATTACATTATTATTTCTCTTATTATCAAATCTAAGTTTCACGGAAATAGTGTTTTAGTATATAATATACTTAGTGATAACAAACAGATTATCTACAATTATATATATTTATTTAAACTTACTATAAGTAGGTAAAATGTTAGGAGAAAATATTATGAATAATTTAGTGGAAAAATATTTTGATGAAATAAATAAAAAAAATTTTAGCAAGAACACATTGGATGCATATAAAAGAGATATAAAGAGGTTTGCAGAATTTATCAAGGATAGAAATGAAAACGTTGAGGAAATTGATGTAGTAACAATTATGGCATACACTCAAGAAATGGTTAAAATGGGGAAAGCTAGTTCTTCCATTACAAGAAATACTGTCTCTATAAGAAATTTCTATAAATATTTAATAAATATCGGTAAAGTTGATAGAAATCCAGTAGACACGTATAAGGTACCTAAATTAAAAAGAGGTTTACCTATGGTTTTAACTGTTGATGAAGTCGATAAATTACTTAATATTCCTGATCTTGATACATACAAAGGTATAAGAGACAAGTCAATGCTTGAGATAATGTATGCAACAGGTATAAAAGTAACAGAACTGATAAATCTAGTTGTATATGATGTTAATTTAAAACTTTCATACATAAAGTGTAAGGGTGTAAAAGGAAAAGAAAGAATTATTCCATTTGGGTCCTATGCACTTAAATGGGTACAGGAATACCTTAAAATAAGACCAATATTAAATACAGATAATTTGGATTATTTATATTTAAATTTACATGGAGATAGGATGACAAGACAGGGCTTTTGGAAGATAATAAAAAAATATGCCGCTGAAGCTGATATTAATAAGACAATTAATTCTTATACATTAAGGCATTCTTTTGCAGTACATCTTCTGCAAAATGGTGCAGATATAAAAACTATACAAGAATTATTAGGGCATACTAATTTAACTACCACACAAATATATTCAGGTGTTTCTAAAAAAAGCAAGGTTGCAGAAGCATATAAGAAATATCATCCAAGAGCTTAAATTTAATATACATTATGGAGGAGATAATTATGAAGAGAGTAGTTTTAATAGTATTAGACAGTGTTGGAATAGGAGAAATGCCAGATGCAGATTTATATAATGATGTAGGAAGCAATACAATAGGAAACATTTCAAAAAAAGTTGGGGGATTAAAACTACCCAATTTGGAGAAACTTGGACTAGGAAATATTGATGGTGCTGAGGGAATAAATAAAACTACTAATCCAACAGGTGTTTTTGGAAAATGTGCAGAAATATCTAAAGGAAAAGATACGGTTACAGGACACTGGGAAATGTCTGGGGTTATTTTAGAGAAACCACTTAACACTTATCCTAATGGATTTCCTAGCAGTATAATAAATGAATTTGAAGAAAAGATAGGTAAAAAAATTATTGGTAATAAAGTTGCTTCAGGTACTGAAATTATAAAGGAACTTGGAGATGAACATGTAAAAACAGGATGTCCTATTATTTATACATCTGCTGATAGTGTATTCCAAATAGCAGCACACGAAGATATAATAACATTAGATGAACTATATAAAATGTGTAGAATCGCAAGAGAAATGTTAGTTGGAGAAAGAACTGTAGGAAGAATAATAGCAAGACCTTTTATTGGTGAAAGTGGTAATTATACAAGAACTTCAAATAGACGTGATTTTGCCTTAGATCCATTTGGAAAAACTATGTTAGAATATGTTAAAGAAGCAGCTTTAAATGTTATGGCTGTAGGAAAAATAGAGGATATTTTTAATGGTAAAGGAGTAACAGAAGCTGTACACATAAAAAACAATATGGATGGCGTGGATAGAACTATTGAGTATATTAAACAGCAAAAAGAAGGTCTTATATTTACAAACTTAGTTGATTTTGATATGCTATTTGGGCATAGAAATGATCCAGCTGGATACGCAAATGCTTTAATTGAATTTGATAAGAGACTTCCAGAGATTATATCTAGTCTAAATGAAGATGATATCTTAATAATAACTGCAGATCATGGTTGTGATCCAACTACAGAAAGTACAGATCATTCAAGAGAGTATATACCACTATTGGTATATGGTAAAAAACTTAAGGCTAATGTAAATATAGGAGTAAGAGATTGTTTTTGTGATATTGGAAAAACTGTGTTAAATGCACTAGATATAAAAAATGAATTACCGGGAACAAGTTTCTATGATAAATTAATATAAAATACAATACAAGCTAAGGATAGCAGGAGGAAATAAAATGGAATTAGAAAAAGTGAAAGAAAGTACAGAATATGTTAAAAGCAAACTAGGCAAATTAAATCCTGAAGTAGGAATAATCTTAGGTTCAGGACTAGGTGAACTTGCGGATACGTTAGAAGAAAAAATAATTATTAAATATTGTGATGTGCCAAATCTTCCTGTATCAACTGTAAAAGGTCATGCAGGACAATTTGTCGTTGGAAAACTTCAAGGAAAAACAGTAATAATGATGCAAGGAAGATTTCATTATTATGAAGGAAATCCAATGAAGGTTTTAGCATTGCCAGTATATATAATGAAAAATATAGGCGTTAAAAATTTGATTGTAACAAATGCAGCAGGTGGTGTTAATGAGGGATTTGTGCCTGGAGATTTAATGATTATAAAGGATCATATAAATTTCGTGTTTAACAATCCACTTATTGGTAAGAATAATGAAGAAATAGGCGCAAGATTTCCAGATATGTCAGCGGCTTACGATAAGGATTTAGTGATACTTGCAAAAGAAGTTTCTGATGAATTTAAAATAGGCGCAAGAGAAGGCGTTTATTTAATGATGACTGGTCCAAATTACGAAACACCAGCAGAAATAAAGATGGCTAGAATACTTGGTGGAGATGCAGTGGGGATGTCAACAGTTCCAGAAGTTATTGCTGCAAGTCATTGCGGAATTAAAGTATTAGGTATTTCATGTATAACAAATATGGCAGCTGGCATTCTTGATAAACCTTTAAATCATGCTGAGGTTGTTGAAACTTCTAATATGGTTAAGGATAAATTTAAAAGTTTTATATTAAATATACTAAAGAGAATGTAGAGGAAGGATGTTTTTATGAATTTATTAGAAAAAATTAATGAAGCTAAAGAATATATTTTGAGTGTAGAAAAAAGGAAAATAGATATTGCTATTATCTTAGGAACAGGACTTGGCAGCATTACAGAAGATATTCAAAATAAAACAGTAATAAAATATAAAGATATACCTGAGTTCCCAGTTTCTACAGTAAAAGGTCATGCTGGTGAACTTATAATTGGAGAATTAAGTGGTAAAACTGTAATTGTTATGAATGGAAGATTTCATTTTTATGAAGGTTATTCAATGGAAACAGTTACTTTTGCTGTAAGAGTAATAAAAGCTTTAGATGTAAATGATATTATTGTAACAAATGCAGCAGGTGGTATGAATCCAGAATTTGAAGCAGGGGATCTTATGATTATAGAAGATCATTTAAACTGTATGGGCACAAATCCACTTATTGGGAAAAATTATGAAGAACTTGGAGCAAGATTCCCAGATATGTCACAGTGTTATAATAAAGAACTTATAAAACTAACTAAAGATGTGTCAGAATCCCTTGAATACTCCATTAGAAGTGGTGTTTATGCAGCTGTTTCTGGACCAATGTATGAAACACCAGCTGAACTTAGAATGTTTAGACTTTTTGGCGGAGATGCAGTAGGAATGTCAACAGTACCAGAGGTTATAGTTGCAAATCATATGTCCATGAGAGTACTTGGAATATCATGTATAACAGATATGGCACTTGCGGATAATCTTGAACCGTTAGATCATAAAAAAGTACTTCAAAATGCAGAAAAGGCTAAAATTAAATTTGTTAATATAGTAAAAACCGTAGTAGAGAAAATCTAGGATGTGTCTAACGGCGGGAGGAAGAAAAATTGAGAATAGTAGACTTAATTGAAAAAAAGAAATTAGGCAATGTGTTAACAAAAGAAGAGATAGATTTTATAGTTAACGGATACACAAATGGTACTATACCTGATTATCAAATATCTGCATTTTTTATGGCAGTATATTTTAAAGGTATGAATAAACAGGAAATTGCAGATTTGACACTTGCATATGTTAATTCAGGTGATAAAGTTGATCTATCTAAGATTGATGGAATAAAGGTAGACAAACATTCCTCAGGTGGTGTTGGAGATAAAATTTCTTTAATTGTAATACCACTTGTTGCATCCCTTGGAATCCCTGTAGCTAAGATGTCAGGTAGAGGTCTTGGGCATACTGGTGGAACAATAGATAAGTTAGAATCTATTCCTGGCTTTAGAACAGAGCTTGATGAAGATACATTTATTAATAATGTAAATAAATATAAAATGGCTATAGTAGGTCAGAGTGCAAATCTTACTCCAGCAGATAAAAAGACCTATGCATTAAGAGATGTTACGGCAACAGTTGACAGTATACCTCTAATAGCCAGTTCTATTATGAGTAAAAAAATTGCATCCGGAGCAGATGCAATAGTTTTAGATGTAAAAGTAGGTTCAGGTGCATTCATGAAATCTTTAGATATGGCAAAAGAACTTGCAAAGACAATGGTTGACATAGGAAAATCTCTTAATAGAAACACCATTGCGGTTATAACAAACATGGATCAACCTTTAGGCCATGAAGTTGGAAATGCTAGTGAAGTAAAAGAAGCAATAAAAGTTTTAAAAGGACAAGGTGCAGAAGATGAAACTACAGTAGCACTTACAATAGCTGCAAATATGGCAGTGCTTGGTGGTGCTTACAAAGATTTTACAGAGGCTTATAATAAATTAGAAAATATAATCTATAATGGTAAAGCAATAGATAAACTAAAAGAATTTATTAAAATCCAAGGTGGAGACGAAAGAATAGTGGACAATTTGGATTTGCTGCCAACAGCTAAGTTTAATATAGAAATAAAAGCAGATAAAACTGGTTTTATTAGCAGTGTTAAAGCTGATGATATAGGAATTGTTGCAATGCAGCTCGGTGCAGGTAGAAAAACTAAAACAGATAAAATTGACTTTGCTGCTGGAGTAACTATAGTTAAAAAAATAGGGGATAAGGTTAATAAAAACGACACTATCTGTATATTGCATACTAATATAGAAGATACTCAAAACACTGAAATTTTAGCTAAAGCTGCTTTTGATATAAGTGAAAATAAGCCAGAAAAAATAAAATATGTATATGAGACTATAGAATAGAATATAAAGTATAATATAAAAAAAGTGCTAATATTAGCACTTTTTTAGTTTAAATTTATATAATTACTAAATATTAATAGTGGATAATAGCAATATTTTTATGTATTTAAGTGATAATCTTTTATAAGCTGGGTAAAAATAAACTTATAAAATATATGAAAAGGGTGATTCACATATGATTCATAAAAGTAAATTGTTAATTAGTATGATTTGTTTAGTTTTAATATTTAGTATTGGCGCCAGTGATTTAACAAAAGCTGCTGAGTTAGCAGAAGATAATATAAAAAACCAAAATACAGGGATTAATGTAGATGCCAAATCTGCACTTTTAATTGAGCCAACTACCGGGAATGTCATTTATGAAAAAAATTCACATGAAAAATTTGCACCAGCTTCAGTTACCAAAATAATGACAATGCTTCTTGCTATGGAAAATATAGATAGTGGGAAAATAAAATTGAGTGATAAGGTTACTATAAGTGAAAATGCAAAAAAAATGGGTGGAAGTTCTATGATACTAGAAGTTGGAGAAATAAGAACCGTTGAAGAACTTTTAAAGGGAATAGCAATAGCATCTGGTAACGATGCAGCAGTAGCAATGAGCGAATATGTAGGTGGGAGTCAAGAAAATTTTGTAAATAAAATGAATGAGAAAGCAAAACAACTTGGCATGAAGGATACTCATTTTGTAAATTGCACTGGTTTAAGTGAAAAAGATCATTATACTACAGCTTATGACATATCAATAATGTCACGAGAATTGTTAAAACATCCACAAATATTAAAGTATTCAAGCACCTATATGGAAACTATAAGTGAGGGAAGAAAAACACCTATAGGATTAGTCAATCATAACAAACTTGTAAGGTTTTATAAAGGCTGCGATGGTCTAAAAACAGGTTTTACAGATGAAGCTAAATATTGTATTTCGGCAACAGCAGTTAAAGATGGGGTAAGAATGCTTGCCGTAATAATGGGTGCACCTACCTTTAAGGTAAGGAATAGAGATGCATCTATGCTTATGACTTATGGCTTTTCAAAGTTTGAAAATAAAAAGATAGTTAGTAAGGATGCTCCTATAGAAAAAATAAATTTAAATAGAAAAGGTGATAAGTTTTTCTTAGCAAAGGCCTCCGAGGATTTAAATTTAGTTATTCCTAAGGGAAATAACATTAAGGTTGACAATAAATGTGTTTATTATAAAAACAAAAAAGGTTTTAAAAAAGGAGATATCATAGGTTTTTGTGAATTTTATATGGATGGAAAAGTTTGTGGTAAAATCAATTTATATTGTGATAGAGACCTAAAAAAAGATGGTATTTTTGAATTCTTTAAATATAATTTAGGTCGCGCATTTGACAACTCAATTTAAGCTATTACTAAATAATAAAAGATATATTAATTAAGTCTATGTATATGTTAAAATGTATATAGACTTATATTAATTATTAAATATTTTAGGAGAAATTTTATGTCAATAAATATTAAAATAGATAATTTTGAAGGACCCTTTGATTTGTTATTACATTTGATAAAAAAGAATAAAATGGACATATACGATATAAAAATATATGATATTACATCACAGTATTTAAAACATATAAATGCTATGAAGGAATTTGATTTAGAGGTTGCTTCAGAATTTATTGTAACTGCAGCAAACTTATTAGAAATCAAGTCTAGACTACTACTTCCTAAAAATAAAAGTGAAAACGAAGAGGAAGAAAAAGATCCAAGACTAGAACTTGTGTCAAAATTACTTGAATATAAAAAATATAAGAAAGTAGCGGATATTTTAAAATCAAAAGAAAGAGAGGCAGGAATTGTATATACAAAGAAACCTGAAATAATAGATGACTCTAATGAAAATAAAGAATCTACAATGGATTTAATAAAAGGCGTAACTATGTTACAACTATATAATTTATATGATAAGCTTATGAATGATTATTTAAATAAAATCAACACAGAAAATGTTATATCTAAAGAAATACCTATAGATAAATTTAAAGTTGAGGATAAAATGGACGACCTATTAAGCTATCTTAAAGTTAGGAATAGAATGTATTTTTCTAACATTAAAGATAAATGTAAAAGCAAAATAGAAGTGGTTGTAACATTTTTAGCACTTTTGGAATTAATAAAATTAAAGGATGTTAAAGTAATTCAACAATCAAATTTTAGAGAAATTTTTATTGAAAGGAATTTTAAAGATGAAGAAAATTAACATAAATCAACTGGAGATAGGAGAACTCTCAAATAAATCAAAATATTTTTCTATTATCGAATCTTTACTTTTTGTAAGCGGTGAGCCCCTAAAACTTAAAAATATAGCAGCAATACTTGAGTGTGAAATTCAATATACAGCTGAAATTTTAAATGAGATGCAATTAAAATATGTGGATGAGGAAAGAGGAATTAAACTCATTGCTATAAATGACGAATATCAACTAGTTACAAAGTCTCAAAATGGAGATTATGTGCAAAAATTATTGAAAACAAATACAAGACAATCATTATCACAAGCAGCTCTTGAATCTTTAGCTATAGTTGCATATAAGCAACCAATAACAAGAGCCCAAATAGATGAAATAAGGGGAGTAAAATCAGATAGAGCAATTCTAACACTTCAAGAAAAAAATTTGATAAAGGAAAGTGGAAGGCTAGAGGCTCCAGGAAGACCAATATTGTACGGCACAACAGAAGAATTTTTGAGATGTTTTGATTTAAGTAATTTAGAACAGCTGCCGGAATTAGAAAGTCTTCTAAATGAAGCCGAGGAAGAAGCATCTATAGATTCAAATTAGTTTTTTGAATACATATAAAGAAAAATCAGATGAGGAATTAACGGCGCTACACCGTCAACTCTTCATCTGATTTTTCTTTTTTAGTTTCGTTATGTTTTCCTAAAGAATCCTTAATCATTTCAACTATCTGAGGTATTGTGTCTAGTATCTTGTCATAACCACCATTAGAATCTACAGATAGTAATCTTACAGAATCATGTTTTAGCACCAAAAATGCTACAGGTTTAACTGAAACTCCAGCCCCAGAACCTCCTCCAAAGGGAAATTTATCTATATTTTTTTCTGTTTCACTTTCTTTAGAAAATTCACTTCCTCCAGAAGCAAAACCAAAGGAAACCTTTGAAATTGGAAGTATAAGTGTGCCATCTTTTGATTCTATAGGCTCTCCAATAATAGTATTTACATCAATCATATCTCTAAGATTTTCCATTGTACTTGTCATAAGAGTTTCAATTGGATGATTTTCCATAATTATTCCTCCTAATTAGATGAAATTTTGAATTTTTTGTTTGTGTGTCTTTAAGCAAATGAAAGAGTATTATTATAACTATATATATAGTATTTGCTATAGATATCTTTAATATACTATTCACATCTAAATCTATAGTGACATCATTAAAATCAGGTGTTAAAGAGAATTCATAGTTTTTAACAACAAATAGTTTATGTAGATATGAATAAAGCATAGGAGGAAATTCATTTAAAACACCAAAAACAATAGCAGTTTCCAGGGCGTCTTCAAAACCTATATTTAATTTATAATTTAAATATAACTTAGGTTTTAAGTGACTGTGAGTAAGATTATCTAATGTGTGCCTGAAAAATACAAAATAGTGTTTGAATTTACCTATGTAATCTGTGCTTTTTACACTATGCTGTACCTTTTTTGTAACCCTCCTCTTAAGAGCTACTTTTTTTCCATATAAGAAAAAATGGAGTTTATTTTCCGAATAATTAACCTTTAAATGTAATGGTATAGGTATAAAAACGATTAAAAAGACAATTCCTAAAATAACATAGAAATTCATATAAAAGTCCTCCAGTAATATGAACTATTTCTTATTATAACCATAAATGAAAATTTAAATCTTTTAGTTAACATAATTAAAATTATGTTAACTAAAGCTAATGTAAACTGGTGGATATAAAATTTTTTATTGGAAATAATAATTTAGAAGTATTTAAAGAGAAGGTGAATCCATTGAACTTAAACAAATGCATAATTAGATTAATAACTGTGCTTTTAATAATTAATATCACAACCTTTAATGTATATGGAGAAAATTTAAATGTTAATGCTGTAACAGCTATAGCCATGGACAGTGAAAGTAAAACAATATTATTTGAAAAAAATTCGCAAATGATAGTCCCAATGGCAAGCACAACAAAGATTATGACAGCACTAGTAGCATTAAAATATGGCAAGCTAGACAAAAAGGTTACAATATCTAAAAATGCAGCATCTATAAGGGGATCTAAAGTTGGATATAAAACTGGAGAAGTAATAGCTATGAAAGAATTATTATATGGATTAATGTTTAGATCAGGAAATGATGCGGCTATTGCCATTGCAGAAGATTTAGGTAAGGATATAAAAGGATTTTCAAAGCTTATGAATGAATATGCTTTAGAAATAGGAGCAGTTAATTCACATTTTGAAACACCACATGGTCTAGATAGTGAAAATCATTATTCTACGGCTTATGATTTAGCATTAATTACATCAAAGGCAAAGGAAAATAAATTGTTTAATGAAATAGTCAGTTCAAAAGATATTAAAGCAGAAACACTAGGCTTTACAAGAGATTATCATAACATTAATAAAATATTATATCAAATTCCGGGAGCAAATGGTGTAAAAACAGGCTCCACAGGAAAGGCGGGTAAATGTCTAGTTACTTCTGTAAACATGAATGGTCACGATGTTATATTTGTAGTATTAAATTGTACTCCAAGATGGAAAGAGACAACAAAAATGTATAAGTACGTTTCAGATAAATTTTCATATAAAAAATTATATTCAAAGAATCAAGTTATTAATGAAGTAAAATTACCTATGGGAAAATTACAATTAACCGTAAGTAAAGATATAGTTTTGCCACTAGAGAATAATAAAAATTATGAAGTAAAAATGAGAATACCTAAAAATGGCGAAGTAAACATTAAAAAGGGTGATATAATGGGTGAAATTCAAGTATTTAATGAGAACAAAGAAGTATATGTTGCACCACTTGAAGCAAAAAATAGTATTGGTATTAAAAGGTGGTTTAACAAAGAATAAATAAAAAAATTGCCTTAAAATATGAGCATTTTAAGGCAATTTTTATTGTTCTAATTTTAGTAACAGCTTAACTCAAAATAAGCTAGCATACTGACTTATTATTTTTTGAAATCATCTTAGGTCTAAAAAATATATAATGAGCAGAAACAATTACTATATATAGATAGAATATTATTTGTATAATAAAAACATAAGTAACTTGAATTTCACCTGCAAAACCTATTACATAGGTTAAGAAAGTTGCACCGAGGTTATTAAAAATTGTTATTACAGCAGATGTTGGTGGAACGTATTTTTTTTCAACATTCTGTATAAGGTAACCTTGAAGTGCAGGGTATATTAAAGAAATTGTTATTCCAATAATTCCAATACCAATCAAAGCTTGAAGTTTATTTCTACCTGATAATATTATGAATATACCGATGATAGATATTATAGGGGAAATAGCAAGAAATTTTAATTGACCTACTTTTTCCAAGAATTTATCACCTACAGCTCGTCCAATAGTAAATAAAATCCAAAAACCTAAAAGAATATTTGGCACTTCTGTTTTATTTAATCCATAAAATTTCTCAAGAAAAGTGCCTGTCCAGTTTGTTGTTGAAATTTCAGCTCCTACATAGAAGAATATAGCAATTGATAATAATAAAACCATAGGATTTTTTAATACTGCAAAGGAACTTGTATCTTTAGATTCACTTTGAACAGCATTAATTCCATTGATTCTCGTAGCAAGAATTATAAATAAAATTATAAGTATAATATGAATTACATAAGTATAATTAAAATTTATATTTTGCTTTAGAATAAATCTATCTATTGGTAGAATTAAAATTCCACCTAATCCAAAACATGCGTTAGCAAGGCTGAATTTTTGATATTGAGTTGGAAGCATTGACAATAAAGTACTTAACATTAATGATCCCATACCAACTGCTAACCCAGATATAAAATATCCAACTAAAAGAATATAAAAGGATTTTGACAAAACAATTATTATACTAGCTAAAAGTGCGAATGAAAATCCAAGATATAACCCCTTTTTTAATCCTAATGGAGCCATAAGTTTAGCACCTACTATGCTCATAATAAATGAAGCTAAATAAATTATTGATGGAAGCATAGCTATAATGCTGTTTGATACATGATAAGTATTTTTTATGGTTGTAATAAAAGGTGATAGCGTATTTGAAAATAAAGACAAAAAAAAGAAACCAATAAAAATGATTATCATGTTTTTAAAATTCTTATTCATGTTGTCCTCCTTGTTAAAAAATTGTCATATGTATTAATAAGTAATACACATCAAGTATAAATTATAACACATAATCTATATTATACAATAGTGAAAATAAATATATATGAGAGTGAGTATATAGTATACAAACAATTAAAATAAGATGTACTTTTAGTACACCCTATTTGCTCCTTATTATTTGCTCTTCAACATCTTCGGGGGTTAACCCATCTGCAGATATAAACGGTATTTTAGTATTTGTGTTATTAATGCCTAAAAAATCCTTTTCTTCACCAGTTGAAACAATAAAATCAACACTGTTTATAAAAACTTTATCATTAGATTGGCTAGAGTCAAATTCTTTAACATTATACCCTCTGTCACGTAAAAAGCTTTCAACATTTTGTAGTCCTTTTTCAACTCCAATACATCTCATAAAAATCACCTCAAAATTATTATGCTCAAAATAATTTTTTGTATGTAGAGTTTACACATAATATATATTTGATACATAAGTATAAAAAAAGACAATGTGGCAATAATTATAATAAAGATTTTTACATTTAATGGAGTGATTATATGAAATACATTATTATTTTTATTTGTCTATGTTTTGCTGTAATTATTTTTTCGCTATGTGTATCAGCAGGAAATGCAGACGAAAAAATAGATATAATGATAAGGCAAAATAAATTAAATAAAATAAAAGAAATAAATTCGAAAGATGGAAAGAGTTGTGAAGATGAAAATAGGAAGTATAGTTAAATTACAAGATAATAATGATTGGAATGGATTTTATGGTGTTGTAAAATATATGCAGGATGATGTAGCTTATATTTTTTGTATCCAAAATCCATGTTATTTATATAGGGCAGGAAAAGAAAATAACATTGTAGTAATAGATAATTAATAAAGGTTACTATATTTAACATCAGACATACTGATGTTTTTTTGTTATAAAAAATTATAAATAGAAGTGTAGAAATATATGTATTATAATCAATATATAGCTAATGCAAAGAGAGGTGGTTTTTTATTATGACATTACATCATTATAAAAAAAAGAAAGCTGAAGAAGGATTTAAAGATGTTTACACTAATTCAATATCAAAAACTCAACTTCCTAAAAGTGATTTACCAGAAAAAGTTTCAAATCCTCAAGTGATTAAACAACTTATATGTGATGAACTTTTCATGGACGGAAATGCGCGTCAAAACCTAGCAACATTTTGCACTACATATATTGAAGATGAAGTTCGAGAACTTATGGATTTATCAATTGATAAAAATATGATAGATAAAGATGAGTATCCTCAAACAGCTGAAATTGAACAACGTTGTGTTAGTATTCTTGCAAGTTTATGGCATTCACCTGAAAAAGAAGATACTATTGGATGCTCAACAACTGGCTCAAGCGAGGCAGCCATGCTTGGAGGATTAGCTCTTAAATGGCAATGGAGGAAAAGACGATTAGCTGAAGGTAAAGAATGTAGTAAACCTAACATAGTATGTGGTCCAGTACAAATATGTTGGCATAAATTTGCACGTTATTTTGACGTTGAAATTAGAGAAATACCTTTAATTGGAGACAATCTATGTATGCAACCGGAACAACTCAAAGATTATTGTGATGAGAACACAATTGGAGTAGTTGCAACTTTAGGAAGTACATTTACAGGTATATATGAACCAGTACAAGATATAGCTAAAGCCCTAGATGACATTGAAAAAGAAAAAGGGTGGGATATACCTATTCATGTAGATGGTGCTAGTGGAGCTTTTATCGCACCATTTATACAGCTGGATATAAAATGGGATTTTTCTATTACCAGGGTAAAATCAATTAATGCTTCAGGACATAAATTTGGAATGGCTCCACTAGGCGTTGGCTGGGTAATTTGGAGAACTATAGAAGACTTACCTAAGGAATTAATATTTAATGTTGATTATTTAGGTGGTGAATTGCCAACCTTTGCTTTGAATTTTTCACGACCAGCTGGACAAATTATTTCTCAATATTATAAATTTTTGAGCTTAGGACGTGAAGGTTATACTGCAATACAGAAGGATTGCGCAAGTACTGCTCAATATCTAGGAGAACAACTTCGAAAAATAGATTGTTTTGAAATATTATATGATGGGCATGGAGGTATTCCGGCAGTTTGTTATTCACTAAAGAACGAAAATACAGCTGGATTTTCACTGTATGATCTTTCTGATCGTCTAAGAATGCATGGATGGCAAATTGCATCGTATCCTCTTCCAAGTAATCGTGAAAATATAACAGTACAACGTATTTTAATTCGTCATGGTGTTAGCCGTGACATGGTATTTTTACTTCTCAGAGATTTAAATAAAGAACTAGAACATCTAAAAAACAATCCAGTGATAAATTCTTCAGAGAAAATTAGCTTTCATCATTGATTCAAATGAACAAGCACTTGCTAATTAAAAACAGCAGGTGCTTGTTATTTACATAAATAGACAGTAGTGTTTAAAGAATTGTAAGGCCCCATTTTTTTAACTCTATAAATATCGATTCCAAACTTTTGCCTTTTTCCGTCAATGTATATTCAACCCGTGGTGGTATCTCTGGGTAAACTTTCCTATTAACTATACCATATTTCTCTAACTCTTTAAGTCTAACTGATAGAGTTTTAGGGCTTATATTCTCTAAGGAACGTAAAAAATCTCCGAATCTTAATGTTTCATCCATCAATAAATCTCTTATTATTAAAAATGTCCATTTACTGCCTATAATATTTATTGCAGCTTCTATAGGACATTTATCAGAAGGATTTCCACGTTCAAGTTTAATTTCTGACATAAATATAACTCCTCTCACCTGTTTATTAATCACATTACTTACTTTTTTGAAATTATATGATAAAAACATCACTACTTTTCAAAGTATAGTATATAAAATATAATAAAAATATGCAAGAGAATTTAAATAAAAGGAGATTGAATTTATGAATATTTTTAAAGAGTATAATTTAAAAAATACTAATTTAAGGAACAGGATTGTTATGCCACCAATGTGTATGTATTCATCTGATGATAAAGGACTGGCTAATGAATTCCATTACAATCACTATGTTACAAGAGCTATCGGTGGAGTGGGTCTCATAATATTGGAGTCTACTGGAGTAGTTAGTAATGGTAGAACAACAGATAATGATTTAGGAATTTGGGATGATTCACAAATAGAAGGACTAAACAATATTGTTAATGGAGTTAAAAAATATGGTGCTAAAGTTGCTATTCAATTGAATCATGCTGGAAGAAAATATACAGGAGCCGCTGGTGAAGTTGTGGCTCCAAGTGCCATAAGATTCGATGAGGAGAGTGTATTACCTAAAGAGTTAAGCAAAAATCAAATTAAAGAAATTATATTAAGCTTTAAAGAAGCAGCTAAAAGAGCCAATAAAGCTGGATTCGATGCTATAGAAATACATGCAGCTCATGGATATTTGATACATCAATTTTTGTCACCACTATCAAACGTAAGAACTGATGAGTATGGAGGAAATATAAAAAATAGAACTAGGTTTCTTAAAGAGATACTACAAGCTGTAAGTGAAGTTTGGCCGAAGGAAAAGCCAATTTTACTTAGAGTATCAGCTTATGATTATAAAGAAGGTGGAATAGACTTAGATAACATGGTAAACATCATAAACCATGTCAAAGAAAATTTAGATATGGTACATGTAAGTACAGGTGGCTTGGTACCTGCAAAAATAGATATCTACCATGGATATCAAGTTAAGTTCTCGGATACAATAAAAAACAAATGCCATGTTCCTACAATTGCTGTTGGTTTGATAACAGATGCTAATATGGCTGAAGAAATAATATCAAACGATAGAGCAGATTTAGTCGCATTTGGTAGAGAACTTTTGAGAAATCCATATTTAATATTAAATGAGGCTAAAGTTAGAAATTTAGATATAAATTATCCGGAACAATACAAGGCTGCCTTTAATTAGAAATAAATCTAAACATATTGGTTTATGATTTTAAAAACTAATAAAACAATAAAAGCAGGGGGAGTATAATTTTTTATTATGCCCCTCTGTTTTTACATATCTATGAATAGAACTAATATTTAGAAATATACTGTATAAGTATAACTATTTAAATATTGGAGGTATATTTGTGGGGTATTATGTTAAAGTTCAACCAAATGTAAAAGTTTATGTAGAGGATCTTAATCCTGAAGGAGATAATACTATTGTATTTTTACACGGTTGGCCTGGAAGTCATAATTTATTTGAATATCAATTTAATGAACTACCTAAAAAAGGATATAGATGCATTGGCATTGATCAAAGAGGATTTGGACAATCAGATAGACCATTTTCAGGTTATGATTACAATACATTATCTGATGATGTTTATTGTGTAATTAAAGCATTAAATTTAAAAACATTCACATTATTAGGTCACTCAACAGGAGGAGCTATTGCAGTTAAATACATGGCTAGGCATAAAGAAGAGGGCGTATCTAAATTAGTTCTATGTTCAGCCGCAGCACCAAGCCTCATAAAACGTCCTAACTTTCCTTATGGTGTAAACAAAGAAATTGTAACAAATATTATTAAGGAAACATATGTGGATCGCCCTAAAATGTTAAGTGATTTTGGAGAGATATTTTTCTTCCAGTATATTACCGAATCATTTGCAGACTGGTTTTTACAGTTAGGCCTACAAGCTGCAGGATGGGCCACAGCTGCAGTTGCAAACACTTGGATACGTGAAGAATTATTTTCTGATTTAGCAAAAATAAATGTTACAACGTTAATTCTTCATGGTATTCATGATAAAGTTGTGCCATTTAAATTAGGTGAGATACAAAATAAAAGTATTAAAAATTCAAAACTTATACCTTTTAAGTACAGCGGACATGCAGTTTTTTATGATGAGAAGGATAGATTTAATGAAGAATTAGTTAAATTTATACAATGATAAAATTCAATTAAAATAATATTTACAAATAATGGAATAAATGATATATTTATATAGTGATTTGAAATTTAAATGAATTATTTTATTAACAAAATTATAAAAAACTATTTAATAAGGTTATGAAACAAATAGAAAAATCAACAATTCTATTTTAAATATTGTTACATTATGATATTATAAATATATGTTTAGGTTTATTATTAGGGGGATGCTTGTTTTGGAAAATGATGTTAAAAAATATGAAAACGATATAAAAAATCTTTGTAATGATATGATATATTTATTAGATAAACTAAAATTTAAAGGTATGATAGATAATGATGAATATGAAAAAAATATATATGAAAAGAAAAAATTTTTAGATAAAAATTCATGAATAAGGAAAAAAATACGTGAAGATAAAATCAACTACAATAATCTGTTTTATCTTCACACAAATAATATTTTTCAATAAGTTTGTCCAATTCTTCGCTTAATCTAACTATCTTATCTTTTGTAAGGTTTGTATCATCTAATGTCATAGTATTCAGCTCATCTCGTAGAACTTCTATTGAATTTTTTATATTCATAAGTATCAAATCCTTTATTTTATATAAATTTAAGTAATACAATTTTAATATATTATGTAAAAAAAAGCAACAAAATATTATAATTACTTATTAAGTATATGATTAAATTATGTCAATTCCAACTCTATTGAATATAATATTAATGTTACAGAAATAAAAACTATAATTTATAAGGTGTTACTTAAATTTGTAATATTGAGGTGCCACATATGAAAAAAAATGGAGTTCACACTATAATTGTATTGGTTATTGTTATTATAATATTTTTAATGATTTTATCTAAAAATAATGGTAAACCTATAATTATTAAAATAGATAAAAACCATTTAGTAGAAATTGATGAAAAAGATATAAATGTTACAGATACCACAATTACAGATTTAGTTTAGTTGAATCTAATATAAATAGCTGTTTTAGAACATGTGTAGAAATTAAATAACCGCACACTAGTTTAAGATTAGTGTACGGTTATCTGATTTTAAACCTTTTTACAACAATTTTTCACTAAAAATATTAGTAAGATTCAACTTTTCAATTTTACGCTTGATTTCAATTTCATCAGTTGTATAAAGATTTAATTCTTTCATTCTTTCAAAATATATTGATCCTGCAAAGGTAAATCGTTTCCTTCTTCCTTCTTGGGAAATCATCATATAATTTGCAAATTCAATAATATCTCCTATAACTGTATTTCTTGGTAAAATTAAAGGAGGCATACCTAAAGCACTTCTAACTGCATTATGGCCAGCAAGAGATCCTGTAGCAATAGCTTCTGCTTGACTTACTAAAGTGCAACAATTTATTAATGTCTATCGGATTAAATTTTACTTTTTTTTTACGCATTCCCCATAGAGTAATATCTATATTGCCAGTATCACCATCCCATGTAACTTCATCCAATATGCTGTTTAAAACTAGCTTCTTTTCCTCAACATCAAGTGAATCAATAATAGAAACTTTTTTTAGCAATTCAAGCATAAGATCTATGTTCATATCACTTTGTATAAAATCATTTTTGGTATCTTTTATTTCATTTTCAGATAATTTCAATGCTTTGATTTCTTTATCTAAAGTATTTATTTGAGGAATTATATATTCACTAATACTGGGATTTAGCGAAAGTTGATCAACTAAATTTTCAATCTGAGATTTTTTATTCTTTATATTTTTTTGTGTGTTTTCAAGTGCAAATGACGCAGTATCAGATATATCAAGATTTTCTTTAAAAGCTTTAAGTTCCTTTAAAATTAAGCCTTTGTCAGAAGAAATTTCTTCTATTTTTTTAATTAATACTTTTTCAAGTTCATCCGCACGTACGTTAGAATTATCACATCTTTTATTTCCACTGGCTTCTTTTAAAGAGCATTTATAATAAAATATTTTTTTACCATCCTTATCGGTTCTACCATGTATAACTTTCATTGAACTACCACATTTATGACATTTTAATATTCCGGTTAATAGAACATTGTTTGTTTTGCCCATTCTAGGGGCTTTTTCTTTATTTACGGCTAGTGTGTTTTGAACTTTTAACCATGTATAAGATTCAATTACACCTAGGTGTTTTGAAATGGCTGCAATCCATTCATCAGTATCTCTAAATGACTTAGTACCTTTTTTCTTATTGTATGTCAAAATGCCATGCTTTTTATCCGCATTTCCAGCAACAGTTATTCCTTGATCTTTAAAAAAAGATAAAACTTTATCATCTGCCTTTACATATGCTGGGTTTGTTAATACATCTTGAACAGTACGTTTATTCCAAATTGTATTACCTGTTTTACTTTTAATCATATTTTGTGTTAGATATTTTGTAACTTGACTTAAAGATTTAAATTCTAAATATTTGTCATAAATAAGATTAACTATTTTTAATTCTTCATTTTCAGGAGACAATTTAAACATTTTCTTTTCGTTCATTTCAGAATCAAAATATGATATAGCTTCGCTTTTAAAGCCTAGTGGTGTTTGACCACCAAGCCATCTACCAGTTTTTGCAAGTTCAAGCATATTATCTCGAACTCGTTCCGCAATAGTTTCACGCTCAAGTTGTGCGAATACTGAAGCTATGTACATCATAGCCCTGCCCATTGGAGTTGTTGTGTCAAATTGCTCTCTAATACTTATGAAACCTAATCCTAAATCTTGCAATTCATTAATTAGACTAGAAAAGTCAGCTATATTTCTGCTTATACGATCTAATCTATAACATATTATTGTATCAAATTTTCTTTCTCTTGCATCACTCAAAAGTTTTTGAAAGTTTGGTCTATCTATATTTTTACCAGAAAAGCCTTCATCTTCGTATACAATAAATTCTGTTATGCCTAAATTCAATGCATAATTTTTACACAGCTCAATTTGATTTTCTATAGATTCACCTTTACCAGTGAATTTACTTTTTCTACTATAAATTGCAGCTTTCAAATTTATTACTCCCTTTAAAAATTATTCTTATTTTAATATTCTTAGAAATAAATCGTAAATTTAATATTTGTCAATTTTTAAACTTATATTCAATTAACTTTTTTGGAACTTGATAATAAGACGACAACTGCTGTAAGTTCATATATTTACACTCAAAACTTATTTCATTTGGTAATAATAATATCGCTGCAAATCTATCAGCCTCAGCTTCATATCTATCTTTTATTTGCAACTTGTTTTCAATAAAAAATCCAATTGACAAGTCAGTGTGCAAAATAGCATGTCCTAATTCATGAGCACATATATATTTAGATTCAGAATCATTTAATCCATTATGTATGTGAATTAGCTCATAATTATTATAGGTTCTTTGAAAAAATCCTTTTATTTCATTTCCAAGATTAGATTTTATTACTTTTATATTCAAATAATCACAAAGTTCAAATGGGTTATTTGTTCCGTATGTATCAACTAATCTCAGTATTGTATCATGAATGTATTTATTTGTATCAATCACAAATTAACCCCCAATCCTTGAGAATTACTTATCTTTAAGTTTCTCCTTCTCTTGCTGTTGTTCAGCGTAGGCTAACCCCATTTTTATTGCATTTGCTAAAGCAATTTTACTTTCATCTGAAAGTAATTTGCCATTTAACATTAAACCCGGTTGTGAAAGAATGATTTCCATAGCTTCTTTAATATCTGTAATTTTAGAAACTGCATTCTTTTCTTTGTTAAAATCAGGGTTATTGATTTTATTGTTGGGATTACTTTCTTCTAAAAATTCACTAGCAGGAACTCCAAGTGCTGACGCTAGGGTTTTTAATTTTTCTATACTTGGAGTACGGCGATCATTTTCAATATCAGATATGAAAGATAGAGAAATTCCACTTTTTTCAGATAATTCTTTCAACGTAAGTTTTTGTTCAGTCCTAAAAGCACGTAGTTTTTTTGATATTTTCATTTAAATTGACCTCCTGTTTAAATATATAACCATTATATTTTTTTACGCTCTTGGTGTAAATCCTCACATTAAGTCTAAATCTTTAAAAAACAGAGAAATACGCCGATAGAGTAAGAATATGTAGCTTAATCTTAGTTTTTAGGCTTGTAGCGTAAAATATAAAGAAATCTTCACTTGCTATTACGCTTTGTGCGTATTACAATTTACTCATGAGGCGTAGAAAAAGGAGTGATAATATGGATGATATTATAAAAGAGAAATTTAAAGACGCTCTTATTATAGCTAGAAAGAGTAAGGATATGTCACAGACTGATTTAGCAAAATTTATAAATAAGAGTACATCTTTAGTTTGTGACATAGAAAAAGGTAGAAAGAAACCAAGCATGCCAGTTATGGTTGAAATAGCTAAAGTATTAGAAATATCGTTGGATAGTACATTTTTAAAATAAAATTACGCTATAAGCGTTAGAAACAAAGCTAATCAATAATTAGTAATAGGACAATCAATTTAAAACATAAAAACTATTAGAGGGAGGCGGTGATATGCACAGTAAAATTAGATCAGTTACTATGGAAATCCCAAAAGATATGTTTGAATTACAAGAAAGATATTCGAAGGCAATTGTAAAAATACTTGTAAAAAGGTTATCACCGAAGCAACTTAATGAATTCATAGATAAAGCTATCAATATGAGCAAGCAATTGTAATTATTAGAAGGGAGGAGTAAGAGTGAGTAACTTAAAGACAATTAAAGTTAAAAAGCAGCTTAGGTATGATTTTGACCATGAACATATATATGAGACAAAAACAGGTAACACAGTATCAGAAATGAGTTTTGAAGAAGTATTAAATAAAATTTTGAAGGAGAATGAAGACATTGGAAAAATTGAGGGAGGAGCTTTATAACTGCATTGAAAAGTTTGGATTAAATGACCCAAGAACCATAGCGAAATCACAAGAACTGGACAAGCCTATTGTAAAAATACAAAAAATTATTTGGAGGAATAAATCATGTGTAAAATAGTTAAAAAATTAAATAAAAAACTTATCGCTGCATTAGAAGAGAATGTTGAACTGAGAAAAAAGAATTTAGGTCTTGAGGAGGTTTGTGAAAGTTTTGCATTAACTAAAATGAAATTAATTATGAAAATTAAGCAGCTTGAAAAAAATCAAATTACGAATTCAGTTAAAGGTAAACATACATTTGTAAATTTCTCAGGTACGTCAAGTGAACTTTCAAGGTATTTAAAAAAGTTGATGCAAGAAACTGAAGGTAAATAAAAAAAGAACTCTCGCCAAAGAGTTCAAAAATAAAAAATCTCAAATACATTCTATTACAGAATGTAGAAAAAATCAAATGGGGGGATAGAAATTGAGTAAAACAATATTTTTAAAACAATTATCACTTAAGAACTTCAAAGGTATTAAGGATTTGACAATAGATTTTTCAAAGATAACAGATATCTATGGAGAAAATGGAACAGGTAAAACAACCATATTTGATGCTTTCACATGGTTGTTATTCGATAAAGATAGTCAAGATCGTAGTAAATTTGATGTGCATCCATTAGATGGTAACAATAATGTAATTCACATGCTTGAGACAGAAGTGTCCGCTGTGGTTGAAATAGATAGCATAAAAACAGTATTGAAAAAAGTTTTAAGTGAAAAATGGGTTAAAAAACGTGGAGAAGTTGAAGCAGAGCTTAAAGGAACAGAATCATCTTATTATGTGGATGAAGTCCCATTTAAGCAAGGGGAATACAAAAGCAAAATCAAGGAAATTACTGGTGATGAAGATATTTTTAAACTATTAACAAATCCACTATATTTTAGCCTAGGACTTAAATGGCAAGACAGAAGAAAAATAATTTTTGACTTAAATGGTGATGTAAGTATTGAAGATGTTATTAACTATAACGATAAGCTCGCAGAGTTAAGCAAGCTGCTTAAACCAAATGAAGATATGGACAGCTTAAGTAAAAGAGTTAAGGCACAGAAAGCAAAATTAAAAAAGGATAAGGAATCAATACCTGCTAGAGTAGACGAACTTAATAGAACTATGAGAAATGATATTGATTTTAATATTCAGGAATCCAATAAAAAGACAATTCTTTTAAACATAAATGCATTGGATGAAAAAATTCTTGATAGCAGTAAAGTTAATGAAGAAGTGCTAAATAAAAAGAAGCAGGTTTATGATTTGAAAGCTAAACTCAATGATATGGAATATGATTTGAAGTCTAAGGCACAAGAACCATTAAATAATTTGAATCAGCAGCTAAGAGATATTGAAAGAAATATATATGATGCTCAAAGTAAAGTGGACAGAACTATGGATAAGATAAAAGCTAAAGATAAAAATATTCCAATAATTGAAAATTCAATAGCTACTTTAAAAAAGCAATGGTATGAGGTAAATGATGAAGTATTAGAGTTTGATGAAAATGAATTTATATGCCCCACTTGTAAAAGACCATTTGAAGCTGATGATATAGAAATCAAGAAGCAAGAAATGACAGATAACTTTAATCAATCTAAAGCAGAAAGAAAAAAGCAAATCAATGAAAAAGGTAAAGCTAAGAGTAATGAGTTAGAAGAGCTTAAAACTGAAATAACACAACTTAAACAGAGATTTGAAACATATGATAAGGAGCTTACTGAACTTGTGTCACATAAATCCGAGGTTAATAAGCAAATATTAGAATTTAAGCCTAGTGTGGACTTTAATAACAATAAGGAATATCAAGAACTTATGCAGCAGATTAGTGACTTAGAATCAGAAATAGATACTCCTTCAACTGTAGATAATCAAGTACAAGAACTTAAGCACCAAAAAGCTAATTTTGAAATTGAATTAGGTGGTATTAATAATTTAATTGCATATAAAGAACAAAATATAAAGCTTAAAGAAAGAATAGATGAACTTCAAGCAGAAGAAAAAAGGTTGGCACAATTAATTGCAGACCTTGAAAAGCAAGAATATCTTACAGAAGAATTTATTAAGACTAAGGTTGAGCTCTTGGAATCAAGCATTAACAACAAATTTAAATATGTGAAGTTTAAGCTGTTTGATATACAGAAAAATGGTGGATTGAATGAATCATGTGAGGCTCTAATTGATGGAGTACCTTTCAGTAATGCGAATACAGCTTCACAGTATAATGCTGGAATTGATATTATAAATGCTTTATCAGAGTTTTATGGAGTACAAGCACCTATATTCATAGATAATAGAGAATCAGTTAATCAGATCATAGAAAGCAATTCACAAATAGTAAATTTAATAGTGTCTAAGGATAAAAAATTAAGAATTGAAAGTGAGGGAATATGGAATGACAAATAGTATTCAAAGTACCGATAATAAAGCATTAACAACTCAAGAAAAAAATGTGACGGAGGAAGTTTTAAGTAGAGTAAATGATTTAAGTAAAAAAGGTGAATTAATTGTACCACATGGATATAGTGCTGCCAATGCCCTTAAAAGTGCGTGGCTCTTGCTTCAAGAAACGGTGGATAGAAATCAAAAAGGTGCATTGCAAGTATGTTCAAAATCTACTATAGCAAATTCACTTTTAGACATGGTTATACAAGGTTTAAGTCCAGCAAAAAAGCAATGTTACTTTGTAGTTTACGGTAACAAACTACAACTCATGAGAAGTTACATGGGTACTGTTGCAGTTACTAAAAGACTTAAGGGAATAAAAGATGTAAAAGCTTATTGCATATATGAAGGCGACGAGTTTGAACAGGAATATGATCTAAATACAGCTACTTTAAAGATAACTAAGTTTAATCCTAAGTTTGAAAATATAGATATAACAAAAATAAAAGGAGCCTTTGCAGTAATACTAGGTGAAAACGGTCCAATATATACTGAAGTAATGAATATTAATCAAATAAAGAAAGCTTGGGGACAAGGTGTGGCATATAAAAGTGGTAAGTCAACAGCACATAATAACTTTGCTGAAGAAATGGCTAAGAAATCAGTGATTAATAGAGCTTGTAAAATGTTTGCTAATACCTCAGATGATAGTGATATTTTAATTGAAGCTTTCAACAATTCAGATGAAAAGCAATATGACGAGGATAAATTAATTAATAATGTTGAAGCCGAGGTTGAGGAAGAAATCAAAGAAAAAGGCAATTCTAAGAAGATTGATATTGAAGCTCCAAAGGAAAATGTAATTGATGTTGAAGAAGTTCAAAAGGTAGAAGAAAATTCAGAAGCAGTTATGCAGCAAACTAAGATGGAAGGACCAGCATTCTAATGAAATTGAAAGTATTGGGGAGTGGTAGTAGTGGAAACTGCTACGTACTCCAAAATGAAAAGGAAACTTTAATTATAGAATGTGGATTGCCTTATAAAACTATCTTAAAAGGCTTAAATTTCAATTTGATTAGTGTGGTTGGGTGTTTAGTCACTCATGAACATAAAGACCATTCTAAGGCTATAAGTGAGGTATTAAACAACGGAATTGATGTCTATACAAGTCAAGGGACTATGAAGGAATATTTGCAACAAGAGTATGCATTAAATATGAATTATAGATTTAAACTTATAAAGTCAAGAGAACAGTTCAATATAGGAAATTTTATAGTTCTTCCTTTTAAAGTACAGCATGACGTAGCAGAACCACTTGGATTTTTAATACATCATAAAGAATTTGGTAAGTTATTATTCATAACTGATAGTTACTATTGCCAGTATGAATTCAATGGACTAATTCACATAATGATTGAATGCAACTATTCAAGTGAAATACTTGAAAACAACTTTAAAAAAGGAGTAACACATAACAGCTTAAGAGATAGACTTTTAAAGTCACATTTCAGCTTAGAACATGTAAAAGAATTTTTAAAGGAAACAGATTTAAGGCAAGTAAAAGAAATTACATTATTGCATCTTAGTGACAGTAATAGTAATGATTTGGAATTTAAGGAAGAGATTGAAAAATTAACAGGCATACCGACATACATTGCAGATAAAGGTTTGGAACTGGAATTATAAAGGAGCAAATAGGCATGGGAGAAGGCAAAGGTTGGATAAGCTTATATAGAAAAATTCAAGATAGTTGGTTATGGCAGGAGAAACCATTTGATAAAGCTCATGCATGGATAGACCTTCTCCTGTCAGCCAATCATCAAGACAAAAAAATATTGTTTGATAGCAATTTAATTGCAGTTGAAAGAGGGCAATTTATAACATCAATAAGGAAGTTATGTGACAAATGGGGGTGGAGTAATTCAAAAGTAAAAAGGTTTTTAGAATTACTGTCAGACGATAAAATGATTATCTATAAAAGCGACGCTAAAAAAACCACTATAAATATAGTAAATTACGAACTTTACCAAGATATGAACATCACTAAAAACGTCACAGAAACATCACTGAAACGTCATTCAAGCACCACTGAAGCGTCACAGAAACATACAAACAATAATGATAATAATGAGAACAATGATAATAATGATAATAAGTATAGTCAAAACTCAAATGAGTTCCGACTCTCTCAATATCTTTTTAACCATATTAAAGATAATAATCCTAGTGCTAAAGAACCTAATTTTGAAACATGGTTCAAGCACTTTGATTATATATTAAGAATTGATAAGAGGGATATTGAAGAAGTTAAACAGGTTATTAAATGGTGTCAACATGATAGCTTTTGGTATAAAAATATTTTAAGCCCTAATAAGTTACGCGAGAAATATGACACGTTAGTATTGCAGATGAATGATCCTAAGAAAAATATTAGTAGCAAGAATAAAGGGAAGATTACTAATTTTGCAGATTATCCAGGTCAAAGACATTATGACTATGACGACTTAGAAAAGAAGCTCTTAGGATGGGACAAGGAGTGAATTTATGAAAATAAAAGAGTTAACTGAGATAGAGCGTCTTGAACTTTCATTAAAATATAGCGTTTCAGAAAAACACAAGGAATCATTGATTAAAAGGATTAATAAACTAAAAAGTGGTCAATTAAATATGTTTGCAGAAAAGGAGTAAGAATGGATTTAAACTTTTGGATAGATGAAGTTATAAGACTTGTAAAGGACGGTATGAGTATTAGAAAAGCGTGTTTGCAAGTTAAAAGGTGGATGGAAGAGGTGAATCCATAAGAATATATAAAAAAATAATTATAAATTTTGATACTACTATAAATTCTAATTATCATATGATATTCAAATGAAAGAAGGCTAATAGAAATGAGTAAATATAAGTCACAAAAGATAACAATTGATGGGATTACATTTGCCAGTAAGGATGAAGCTAAATACTATCAGTTTCTTAAGCAAAGAAAAGCTAAAGGTGAAATATTAAATTTTGAGTTGCAACCTAAATTCATTATAATACCAAGCTTTAAATACAAAGGAAAAACTGAAAGAGCTGCAACATATACATTAGATTTTAAAGTTTATAACCTAGATGGAACTATAGAGTATATAGATGTAAAAGGATACGAGACACAGCAAGGCTCATTAAAATTCAAACAACTAAAATATATACATCAAGATTTAACGTTTAAATGGATAGCAAGAAGTTTAAAATATAGTGCTACTGGTTGGATGGATTATAAAGAATTACAAAAAAAGAGAAGGGAGAATAAAAAAAATGGACAAGATTGCTGAGAGAATAGATTTATCAAGTAAGGTATTGGAGATTGATATTTATAGTCCTATATTTCAAGAAATGCTGGATAACCTTAATACGGAGATAGAAAGGACCATAAAGAAGGTTTATGACAAGGATTTTGTAGGTGGAGAAATATCATTGAAATTAAATATTGAGATTCCAAAAGCATTTAAAGAGTTTCCTAAGAAAGATGAATTTGGGGAAATGACTGTAAAAACATATGCATATAGGAGACCAAGATTTGTTCATAAGGTAACAACTACTTTAAAAAAGCAGTTTAAACAGGAAGGCGAGTATGAGGCAGAAAGAGAAATCAAAGTTGATGACGACGGAAGATTTATTGCAGTACCAGTAGAAGATCCTCAGGTGAGTATGTTTGATGAGAATGAATAAATAGGTATGTGGGTTAAATGCTCAATGCAAAGATTATGTGCACAGGAGAGGTCATGCTATGTTGCTTACGTAATATGAATATGAAGTAGCAAAGAAGGTGAAATTTTGAGTAAAACATTTTTAGATTTTTTCGCTGGAATAGGTGGATTTAGACGAGGTATGGAAATGGCCGGACATAAGTGCTTAGGGCATTGCGAATGGGATAAGTATGCTAATAGAAGTTATAAAGTTATACATGAACTAAAGGAGGATGAATGGTTTGGAGAAGATATCAGAAAAGTACGAGCAGATGAATTGCCTAAATCAGATGTTTGGTGCTTCGGATTTCCATGTCAAGACATTAGCGTTGCCGGAAAGCAACTCGGATTCAATGGAAAGCGTTCGAGTTTGTTTTTCACAGTTACAAAACTTATTGCAGACCTCGAAGAAGAAGATAGACCCTCAACATTATTCATTGAGAACGTTAAAAACTTACTTAGTGTTAATGGGGGGATTGACTTCCTTAAACTTCTCATTGAATTGGATGAAATCGGGTACGATGCAGAGTGGCAAGTTCTCAACACTAAATATTTCGGATTACCACAAAACAGAGAAAGAGTGTTCATTATTGGACATATTAGAGGAAGAAGTAGACGAGAAGTATTTCCTATCGGAGGAATCAACAATAAAACTAATCTCAAACAATTAATACCTGGAAGTGATGCACAAAGGGTTTATGATAGCAATGGTATAGCAATGACATTAAAGGCTGAAGGTGGCGGTCAAGGTGCTAAAACAGGTTTAAATGCTGTTAATGTAAGCAGAAAATCAAATGCTAAATATACAGATGTTGCTAATTGTTTAATGGCTCGTGATTACAAAGGTATAGGAAATCAAGAAATGACCGCAGTAGCAGTATTAGCTCCAAATAGAATAGAGAAACGCCAAAACGGAAGAAGAATTAAAGAGCCAGGAGAATCAATGTTTACATTAACTGCACAAGATAGGCATGGGGTACTTATTAAAGAAGCTACGAAGCAAGGATATGCAGAAGCACACGAGGGAGATTCTATAAACTTAGAGCAACCCAATAGCAGTACTAGACGTGGAAGGGTTGGTAAAGAGGCGGCAAATACCTTAACAACATCATGCAACCAAGGAACTCTTATAGGCAGAAGAATAAGAAAATTAACTCCAAAAGAATGTTTTAGATTACAAGGTTGGAATGATGAAGATTTTGAAAAAGCAGCAAGTGTTTGTTCAGATAGCCAACTATACAAACAAGCAGGTAATGGGGTAACAGTAAATGTAATATACGAGATTGCGAAACGATTATGATTGGTTAAAACTGTACTTTGAAAATTGAATAATGCGGTGCTTGTAAATATAAATTCTTCAATATAGGACCTTAACATGATATAATTTACATTAATTAAGTTATGGTATAATTAGCATAATTTTTACAAATTACTTAAAATTATAATTGATAGTGTAAAAAAATATATAATAATGGGGGAAAATATGTTGAATGGAATAGATACAAACAAGATTAAAGCAGATGTAATTACAGATTTAGCTAAGTCTGTAGCTAATTTAGTATTAAAGAAAATGAAAGATTATTTTATAGATGTTCAGAATAGAGAAGAAATTGATCTTGGACATGCATTTGAAGAATATTTGAATTATTCTAAAGAAATACAATGCAAAATTAAAACATTACTATATAGGCACACACCTAAAAAAATATATTCATTTTATGAGTGTATAGGGCTAAAATGTGATGGAAAGATAATAGATACCTGTGATGTGAATAATATATTAAATGTTGGACATAAAATAATAGTAACCGGAACTGGTGGTATTGGTAAAAGCGTTATGATGAAACATTTATTTTTGAATTGTATGGAGAAAGTAAAACTAATACCTATACTTATAGAGTTAAGAGGATTAAATGATATTAATGAAAAAGATATTGATTTGGTGGAATATATGTATCAAGTTATGAATAGATATAAATTTAAATTAGATAAAAAATACTTTGAGTATAGTTTGGAAACGGGGTGTTACTTAATTTTGTTAGATGGTTTTGATGAAGTGAAAAATGGTTTGTCAGAGAAAGTAACAAAATGTATATTAGATTTATGTGATAAATATCCTGATAATTATTATGTTACAACTTCACGCCCTTTAGATGAGTTTGTAGGTTGGAATGGATTTACAGAATTACAATCTATGACTCTAAGTAAAAAACAAGCATTGTCGCTTATAAAAAAATTAGAATATGATGAAAATATAAAAAATAAATTTTATATTGAATTAGATAAAAAATTATATAAAAAGTATCAAACGTTTGTATCAAACCCATTGTTGCTTACTATTATGTTATTGACTTTTGAAAATAGAATATCTGTTCCTGATAAATTAAACGATTTTTATGAACAAGCATTTACGACTTTATTTCATACACATGACGCTTCAAAGGGAGGATATAAGAGAGATATTTCGTGCAGGTTGGGATATGAAGATTTCAAAGCAGTATTTTCTTATTTTTGCTTTAAATCATTTTTTAATAGTGAGTATGAATTTTCGGAAGATAAAATTATTTATTATATATCAACGGCAAAAAGCAAAAAAATAATAACTGCAAATTTTGATTCTTCAAGTTACTTGAAGGACTTAACAAATTCTGTATGTATGTTAATACATGAAGGATTGGATTATCGATTTTCACATAGATCTTTTCAAGAATATTTTGCAGCATTATACACAGTCCAATTAGATGATGATCAACAAAAAAGATTTTTATCTGCATGGTTAAAAGAGAATACGTTTAGGATAACAACAAATTATTTAGATATGTTATATGAACTACAACAATCTAGATTTATCAAAAATGTGTTATATCCTGGACTAATTGAATTAAGAAACTTTTATGAAGAAAATGATAAATCTAATGAAATTGTAATTCCTATGATATATTCATCTATAGGAGTTGGGAATGAAGGACGCAAACTTATAGGATGTGCAGCTATAAAAAATTCATATTATGCCGAAATAATTAATAGAACTTGTAAAATTGCTCAATCTGATAAGTGTAGCAGAAATGAAGAAGACTTTATTGTTAAACTATTACAGGATAAATATAGAAATACAAATACAGATATCAGTTTTGAAAAATTAATAAATGATGGATTATTTTCAGAATTAGAAAAGAATTCATGTTGGATAATTGAAAGATTTAAAACTGCAATGGAATTCGTATCAAATTATGATACGCTATCTATAGGAAGAAAAAAGAAATTCTCATCTATGCTAGATGAATTATAAAAGAAGGTTATTGCAATCAAGTTTTTCTGTTCCTAACTCATCATTATATTAATATAATAGCAAAAAAGCAAAACACCGTATTATTCAAAAACGAATTTTGCGGTGTTTTTGCGTTTAAAAATAAATTTAAGGAGGATCATATGACACCAGGAGAAATAATGGAAAAAATAAATATAGCACAAATAGCACTTACTAAAGGAAATACAGAAATTAAGACTTTAGGTATCAAGAAAGCCGAAGCAGAGAGGAATTATAAAGTTGCTTTAAATAAAAAGATATTGATATTAAAAGCTGAAAAATATCCAGCAACATTAACTTTAGAATTAGCAAAAGGTGATGAAAAGGTTGCGGACCTTAGAATGAATAGAGATATAGCAGAATCAAGTTATTATACTGCGGTGGATAGTATGAACAATATAAGACTTGAAATTGAAACAATGAGAAGTATACTGACTTGGTTAAGAGTTGAATATAAGAATAGTTAAATTAACAAGAGGTGATAGAATGATAGATAAAGAGACATTCAGAAACACTGAAAAAAAGCTTTATAATTACTTTGAAAAAGACAAGATAGTAAATAGTCTTAAACATAAGATAGAATTGTTAAATAAACATGTAAATCAAATAGATGAGAAGCTAAGAAGTACAGATATATCTATTCCAGAAGGAAGTAAAAGCATAGCATACGAGGAAAGAGTTCAGACAAGCTCTACAGGTGAAAGTTATGCTGAAAGAACTGCATTAAAAATAACAGATAGATTAATAAAAGAGCAGTCAAGGAAGATTGATGAAATATGTGAACTAGAGGAAAAAATAAGAACTATTGAAGCTGATAATATAATTATGGGTGATAATATAGGTGGACTTCGTAAAGAGGATTTTAAATTCCTTGAAACTAAGTATAAAAAAGAACTCCCAGATTGGCGTGTTGGTGTTGAATTACATTTAACTAGATCTAATGTAACAAGGAAAAAGCAAAAATTAATTGAGAATGTCGCCAACTGGGAGGAGTGGGAGAATTTAAGAAAGTATAATATATAGGTAATTTTTTTAGTTAATAGTGTAGAATGTAATAGTGGATTGAATTAGTGGAAAGATAAAAAACACTCTACTAATTTGCTGAATATGCTTATAATAAAGGGATAGATAAAAAAAGAGCATTGAAAACTACCATTTGACTTTCGAAATTAAATAATTATAATTAGCTTAAGGGAGTTGATAAGATGGTTAGTGAAAATTTAAACATATTTATAAAATACAATGAGGAGAACAAAGATTTCCCTAATGTTCACACTATGGCTGAACATATAAAAGTAACGTTAGAAAAAGGTGAATTTTGTTGGGGACATTTTACAAAAACAAAATTTAGTAGAAACAAAACTGGTTTATGGAAAATGAGAACATCAATTTTAGATGAACAATTTGAAAAAAAAATCATTACATTTGTTTTCTTTTATAGTAGAAATTCAAAAGAATTATACGTAGGGAAATTAGAAGGATATTATGATAGAGAATATCCCGATATAAATCCTGATATAAAGGAACTTATACCTAAATATTATCATTCTAGAATTGGAAAAATTAAAAAGGGTATTGAAGGCCAGATGAGAAGTTATGCGTTTGTAAGAGTTTCTAATTTAAAAAAAATAGATTTTAACGATACGCAATATATATATAATTATAAGGGGACAGTTGATACTATAGGTGAGGAAAAGGTATTAGAATGTAAAGGTATGGCATCTTTATTGTATGTTAATTTGGATGAAAATTTTTATAACGATATAAAAAAGAAAGTAATGAATGTGAATAATTTACAAAACGATTTGAATAATTTAGAAAGTAGTGAAGATAAGGACAACCAATTTAATATTGGTTCATTGAATACAGGAGAGCTAATCCCTGAAAGTATGAAAATAAAAAGAAATGCTGCTAAAGGTAACAATTTAGATAAGAAGTCTACAAAAAGAAATTATGATGAGGAAAATAAGAAAAACGGTAAGCTTGGAGAAGCTGGAGAATTATTAGTTATAAATGCAGAAAAAAAACGATTGTTGAAAAAAGGAAGAAAAGATTTAATTAAGGATATAGTACATGTATCAAAGGACATAGGTGATAAAGCTGGGTATGATATATTATCATTTGATGTTGATGATAAAGGCAATAAAATAGAAAAATATATTGAAGTAAAGACTACTGAGTATGGAATAAACACACCATTTATGATTGAAGAAAGTGAAGTTAATTTTTCAAGGATAAATAGTGATAAATATTATCTATATAGAGTATACAACTATAATAAGAAAACAGGAGATGCTGATTCTTACATTGTTAAGGGAAACATAGACAAAAAATTGGAACTGAGTAATAAAACTTATATAGCTTATTTTAAAAATGAGAATTAGAGGTGATAATTATGGAAAAATCTCTAAAAGAAATAACAAATGAGATAGTTGAATTTAGTAATATTAGAGATTGGGATAAATTTCATAATCCAAAAGATTTGGCTATTTCTTTAAGTCTTGAAGCAAGTGAATTATTAGAATGTTTTCAATGGAAAAATAGTGAAGAAGTAGGGGAAATGATTAATAGTTCTGAAATAGTAAAAATAGAAGATGAAATAGCAGATGTAGGAAATTATTTATTGCTTTTATGCGATAAATTAAATTTAAATTTGTTTGAAGCTATTGATAAAAAGTTGCTTAAAAATAACAAAAAATACCCAATTGATAAATGTAAAGGAAAATCGACTAAGTATAACAAATTATAAATTATTAAGTTTTTTATAGTGTAATGCATATATTTAGTTATATAAAAAATCATGCACCAAAATTGCACCAAAATTGCACGTTTTATTATAGAAAAAAGAGTTATAATTGTATTGTAGAATAATATATGTAGGGATTTCAACCACTACAGTAAAGGTTAAAAAGAACATTCAGAGATGGATGTTCTTTTTTATGCAAAATTATAAATAAATTTGAGGTGAGGATATGCTGAAAATGTATACAGGCTATAAATGTAGAACATGTAAATCAGAATTTGTATTGATGACTGAGGATGTGAACATGATGCCTAAAGACAGATATATAGCATGCCCTTGCTGCAATAGTAAAAAAGTTTCAAAGGAGAAGATTGGTGATGATCTTAGGGAATGTATGAAGGAAAGAAGTTATAAAAGAATTAAAGGAGCTATTAAGCAGATGAGGTGATACTTTTGGAAGTGATAAAGGAAATAGTTATTTTAGTATTAATAGTTCTTGTAACGTGTCTTATATATGATTGGATTACTTTACCTTGGAAAGTTAATAGGAATAATGAGCTACTTGAAGAGATATTGAAGAAACTTAATAATAAATGATTCGAAAAGATATTTATGAGATATATAAGAATTGTTTAAAACAGCAAATAATTTATTTTATTAATATCTATGGGGATTTTAAAGGGCTAAATGGACATAAAATAGCAGATTTTTATAGATAATCACATACTTTTAACAATATATGTTTTCAAGTATAATTATTTGAATTAGGTATAAATGGCTTAACTACAGGGATTATAAGCAAAAATGATTTGGACACAACTCTAAGAATTGCATCCAAATCATTTAATTTATTATCAAGGAGGCCAGGATATTTATCTTATTTGTTAAGACAAATATCGAGGAGTCTTAATACTTCTAATACCTTAAAATTAAAGCAACATAATAAGAAATAAGGATTAAAAGTAAAAGGATAGTGGTGACTCTAACCACAAGTTTCTTTGTGATCATTTTTTGGCCTCCCAATTATTCTTTTTTTAAAGTTCATGTAGTAAACTACAAGTATTATTGTATCTTAATAAACTGGTAATTTCAATAATAAAATATTAGTTATATTTTTAAATAATTCGACAAAAGAAGGAAATTGCATTTTAAATATAGAAGTATATGTCGAAGGGTGAGTGATAATATGGAGTGGAATGAATTAACTTACGATGAGGAAGTTAAATACCTGGATAAAAAGGTATTAGAAATAAAAGAAAACTATAAAAAGATGTATGAATTTGCTAAGAATGGAGATAAAGTAACTGAAAAACAATTAGAGTTAATGAAAGATAATGCTTTTATTATACTGGGTGAAATTGAACGAGATATAGATGGTTTAATAGCTGAATTGAAAAAATCTTCAAAACATGAATGAACTCTTAACAGGGTTCTTTTTTATGCATACGAAACAAAACGAATAACCAATTAGGGCAGGTGAGGTGATGTGCCAAGACAAAGGAGTCCCAATAGAGATAAGGCATTTGAGATTTATAAGGGGCATAATGGAAATATTAATAATAGGGAAATTGCAAAGATTTTAGATATCCCAGAGAAAACAGTGGGAGGATGGAAGTGCAAGGATAAATGGCAGTATAAATTGAATGGAGTACTCCAAAAGAAAAATGAAAATAATACGGAGTACTCCAAACGTAAAAAAGGTGGTCAACCTAATAATAAAAATTCAAAAGGTCATGATGGCAGCGTGCCAAAAGGCAATAAGAACGCTGAAACTCATGGCTTTTTTTCTAAGTATCTTCCTGAGGACACCTTTGATATTATCCAAGAGATAGAACAAAAAAATCCTTTAGATATACTTTGGGAAAACATTAATATTCAGTATGCTGCAATTATAAGAGCTCAAAGGATTATGCATGTTAAGGACAAAGAAGAAATGATTAAGGAACTTAAGAAGCAAACTCGTGGTGATACCTCAGACACAGATGAATATGAGTTCCAATTTGCATGGGATAGACAAGCCACATTTTTACAGGCACAATCAAGGGCAATGAAAACATTAGAGAGTATGATTAAGCAATATGACGAGTCACTAAATAGTAACCTTGCTACTGAAGAGCAAAAACTTAGAATTGAGAAACTTAAAGTTGATATTGATAAGTCAAGAGGTGGAGATAATGAAAATGGACAAGAGGGAATTAATGAATTTATTAAAGCAACTACAATGAGTGAAGAAGAAGTAAAAAGATTGTTTGAGGATGATGTAAATGAAAAAGAAGAAAATTAAAGGATTTAGATTTAAACCATTCTCATTAAAACAGAAAAAGCTATTATTCTTCTGGGAAAAAGGTTCACCTTTTGATGACAAAGATATTGTTATTGCAGATGGAGCTATAAGGTCAGGAAAAACAATTGCGTGCATATGTAGTTTTATAAGATGGTCATTAAAATACTTTAATGGAGAAAACTTTATATTATCAGGTAAGACAATAGGATCACTTAAAAAGAATGTTATAGGACCTATGCAGCAGATACTTATGGCATGGAAATTAGAATATACCTATAATCGTTCAGAGAATTACATTGTAATTGGAGACAATACTTATTACATGTATGATGCAAATACTGAGGCTTCACAAGATAAATTACAAGGTTTAACTGCAGCTGGAGCATTAGCAGATGAGGTTGCTTTATTTCCACAAAGTTTTGTAGATCAAATGATTGGTAGATGCTCAGTAGAAGGTGCAAAAATATTTATGAATTGTAATCCAGGTTCGCCTTATCATTTTGTTAAAACTGAACTTATAGATAAGGCCAAAGAAAAGAATATATTGTACATGCATTTTGATATGGATGATAATCTAAGTCTTTCAAGGAAGGTTAAGGAAAGATTTAGACGTATGTTTTCAGGAGTATTTTTTAAGCGATATATACTTGGTTTATGGGTTCAAGCAGAGGGCTTAATTTATGATATGTTTGATGAAATTAAGCATAAGGTAAAAACAGAGATAAGAGCATATAAAGAATTTTATATCAGTTGCGATTACGGTACACAAAACGCAACTGTTTTTCTTTTGTGGGGAAAATGGTTAGATAGATGGTACATGATTAAAGAATACTATTACTCAGGAAGAGATAAAGGAAAGCAAAAAACTGATAATGAGTATTATGATGATTTAGTTGAATTCGTTGGAGATACAAAGATAAAAGCAGTAATAATAGATCCTAGTGCTGCAAGTTTTATAGCTTTAATAAAACAAAAGGGTAAGTTTGCAGTAAGAAAGGCAAAGAATGATGTGCTTGAAGGTATAAGGAATGTGGCCAGTGTTTTAAATGATACATTAGTTCAATTTAATGATAGTTGTACAAATACATTTAAAGAGTTTTTCTCTTATATTTGGGATGAAAAAGCTACCCAGCGTGGAGAAGATAAGCCAGTAAAAGTTATGGATCATGCTATGGATGCAATAAGATATTTTGTTAATACAATTTTATTCAGTAACAATAAACTCAAAACTATGAATAAAAGCTTACTTGGTTTGTAGTGTATATATGCACTTAATATACAATTATATTGAATAAATATACTGCATAAAAAAAGAGAAAATATGCTAAAAGCTTATAAATGGCTCAACAACACCGTTTATAGAAGTTATTAAATTGGTTAATATATTTGTATTGACCAATTTTTATATGGAGGTGAAATAAGTGGATATAGTAAGATTTAATATACAGACCTATGATTCAGATACAATAAGAGCACTAATTAATTATCATAAAGAAAACTTATTGCCCAGGTATAATAAATTGCAAGGCTACTATGATTATAAGCATGATATATTAAATAGAAAAAATGAGGATGATAGCAAACCAAATAATAAATTAGTAGACGATTATCCTGGATATATTGTAAATCTAGCAACTGGTTACTTTATGGGAAACCCTGTGACTTATTATTCTGATTCTGATACCAGTGACGAATATATGCAGAAACTTAAAGATATATTTGATTACAATGATGAAGCAGATGAAAATATAGAAATTGCTAAAACATGTAGTATAAAGGGTGAAGCATTTGAAATGATCTATACTGATGCAGATGGTAAAACCAGGTTTATAAGAGTTCCTAACGAACAAATTTTGCTAGTATATGATGAAAATATAGACCCAACACCAATATGTGCAGTTAGATATTATTCAGTTTCAGAACCAACGGCATATGGACAAGATGAAGTACTTCCAATAGTTAAAGTTGAAGTTTATACGAAAGACCAAATATTATATTATGATGATTACTTGGGGGAATTAACACTTACAGACCAGAAGGACAACTTATTTGGTGATGTACCCATTATACATTTTAAAAACAATTATGAATTAACTGGAGACTTTGAAGGTGTGATATCACTAATAGATGCTTACGATAATATGCAAAGTGATAGCATGAATGATTTTGATTATTTCTCTGATGCATATTTAATGCTTAAGGGCATGTCAGGAACCGATACCGAGGATGTAGCAACAATGAAGAAAAACAGGGTAATACTTGTTGATGATGACGGAGATGCACGTTGGCTTGTTAAAGATATTAATGATACAGCAGTAGAGAATTTTAAAAAGAGACTAAACTCTGACATACATAAATTTAGCAAAACACCAGATTTAGATGATGAGAAGTTTAGTGGAAATCTAAGTGGTATTGCTATTAAATTTAAATTGTTTTGTCTTGAACAATTAGCTGTAATGAAAGAAAGAAAATTTAAAAAGGCATTGCAAAGAAGAAATGAATTAATAACTAATATGCTGAATTTAAAAGGCAATAATTATAACTATACTGAGGTTGATATGACCTTTGTTAGAAATATTCCAGCAAATTTAGTTGATATAGCCACAATGATAAATGATTTAAGAGGAGTAGTAAGCAATCAAACACTTATAGCACAACTACCATTTGTGACTGATGTTCAAGAGGAAATGGATAAAGTAAAACAAGAGCAGGAAGAAAATCCAAGCGTTAATTTAGACAATGTACCTTCAAGAGTAGATGGAGGTGGGAAAGATGGACAACAGCCAGTATTGGATGAACAGGCTTCAACAGATAGCCCACAGCATTTACAACAATCAGGAACAGAAGAATCAAAGGCTACTCCAGGAGTATAAAAGTGTTTATCAGAATATTCAAGGGCAAATAGACGCATTATATAGGAAATACGCTGAGAATGGTATTCTAAGTAATACAGAGATGTATAAATTTAATAGAATGAATAATTTACAAAAGAATATAAAGCAGCAGGTTACAGCTTTAGGAGAGAACGAAGAGACATTCTTAGGGAAAAGTTTATATGAAAATTTTAAAGATGTACACCAACAAACTACGCAATATATTAATAAAACTACTGGATTAAATATTGATTGGTCATATGTAGATGATAAGTTTATCGATAGTGCAATAAAGCAGAACTGGCAAGGTGGGAATTTTAGTTCAAGGGTTTGGAATAATAAAGACAAGCTAATTAAGAACTTAAATAAAACTATAGTAAATGGAATAGCTTCAGGTCAATCAATAAATACTATGGCAGCACAACTAAAAAGTGCAATGGGCACTGGTGCATATGATGCCTTAAGGCTTATAAGAACTGAAACTATGCATACACTTAATAATGCACAGATGGAAAGCTTTAAAAATGCTGGATATGGGAAAGTTATATGGCTTGCAGCAGAAGATGAAAGAACATGTGAAGTATGTGGAGAACTAAACGACCAATCTTTTGATATAGATAAGGCACCAGATTGTCCGGCACATGCAAATTGTAGATGTACATTATCAGCTGATCCAGAATCATTAAATGATAGTAGCGATAGTAGTAATTCTAGTTCAAAATCTTCAGGTGAAGATGACAGTACAAACATTCCAGATGATGAAAATAATTCTGAAAATCAGGATACAAATGATGAAAACAGTGGTAAAATAAAAGGAGATTATGAAGATTATAAAAATCAGTTAATAGGACTTAATACTTCGGATGGAATAACTATTTCAGATTTATCTTTACATGGATATGATAGAATAATTGGTGATGATAATAGAAAAGGTGTTGGTATTAATAGTGTAAAAGATGCTTTAACTAATCCATTGGATATAAAGTCTATAAAAATTGATGATCTAGGTAGGAAGAGTAAAAGATATATTGGTGAAAAAGCAGAAGTTGCAATCAATCCTGATAAAGGTAATATAGTATCTGTTAATCCTACATCAACTAAAAAAGCTGAAAGATTATTAAAAAAGAGAGATGAGAATAATGAAAATCAAATTAAATAAGGAGCAGTACGAGTATTTAGCTAATAATGTATTAGCAAATGATAAAACATTATTAGGTGAAGAAAATATAGAAAATCAAGATGAAAACTATATTATCAATGTTGACCTAGATAAAGCTGATGCAATAAGAGATAAATGCTTAGATAATCAAGATATAAGTGGATTTGATAAAAATTATAACATTACAAAAAAAGGTAAAATATTAGAAGAGTTAGTTGATCTATTTTATAATTAGGAAGCCTTAAACTGAAAAAATAGTATAAGGCTTTTATTATGCACAAAATTTCAGCTTATTGCTATAAAGGAGATAGAAGTAAATTATGAATTTGGGCAAGTATCAAGGTAAAAAACTAAAGATTAAATTGTCAGATAATAGAGAGTTTGAAGCACTAGGAATTGACTATATGTATGGAGATGACTTTGAAGAAGAATATAATAGCTTATCATTAAGAATAACAGATGTTATTGTTAATGGACAGGATAATAAACATAATTTACAACCTTATCTAGGCGGGAAAATGCTATATGCAATTTATGAAAATCAGGATATACAAATTACAGAAATTTAAAAGCACTTACTAAGTAAATATAGTAGGTGCTTTTATTATGCCTAAAAATAGGTGCTGGCTATTT
Source organism: Clostridium acidisoli DSM 12555 (assembly GCF_900176305.1). Lineage (GTDB taxonomy): Bacteria > Bacillota > Clostridia > Clostridiales > Clostridiaceae > Clostridium_I > Clostridium_I acidisoli. Next base: position 251,096 of record NZ_FWXH01000002.1, on the reverse strand, counting down.
TATAATTTATTTTTCTTTGGTAACACCTTTAAATGGAGTACCATCAGATTTTACATTTACAAAACGACCTGTATTTGTATCACGTTTTACATAAGTATTATTATTTGGATTATAAGTTTGAGTTCTGCCTTTTACTGAACCTTCACGATAATTTTTCCCAGTATTTTTACCCATAATATCACCTGCTTAAATTTGCCAGCACCTAATAAAATTATACCAGGAGGAGGATAAAAAGTGAATATACCGTCAAAAGTTAGAATTGGTAGCGTAGATTATATGATAAGTAGGACTGATGAAATAATTATAGTCAATCATCAAGAATGTTTTGGAGATATAGACTTTAATAAAAAGATTATTAGAATTGCACAGAATATTCAAGATATTCAGGGAGAAGAGATAACTTTATTGCATGAGATGCTACATGGACTTGTATATGAAAGAAATTTTGAATATGAAAGGTGTGACGATGAAACTATAACTGAAGAAATTTCAAGAGGATTGCATCAATTAATTAGAGATAATCCTCAGGTTTTTAATATTGTAAAATCGAAGTCTTAGAAATAAGGCTTTTTATTTTATAAAAAAATTGAACTTATAGGGCAATGAACTATAAGGGCGATACAAGGAGGAAACAAATATTATGAAAGATTTTTACTGGATGCATAAACCAATGATGGCAGCAGACTCAGGACTAGAAGGTGGTGCTGGTAGTGGAGATGGACAAGATCCTAAACCCAAAGACCAAGAAGGAACAGATCCTAAACCAGATCCACCAGCAGACCCTAAACCAAATGAACCTGTAAGCCAAGTAGAAGAATTGCCAAAGACTAAGGAAGAACTTGAAAAGTATCTTCAAAGGGAGTCTGATAAGAGGGTATCTGGTGCCTTAAAAACAGCTCAGGAAAAATGGGCAAAGGAATATGAACAAAAACTTGAAACTGAAAAGAAGGAAGCAGAAAGACTTGCAAAGATGACAGCTGCAGAAAAAGAAAAAGCTATATTTGAGAAACAAAAGGGTGACCTTGCTAAGAAAGAGCAGGAGATTGCTCTAAAAGAAATGAAATTTGAAGCAGTAAAAATCCTAAGTGACAAAAAGTTACCTGTTAGTTTTGTAGATATGCTGGCTACTAATGATGCAGATAAGACTAAAGAAAATATTGATAACTTTGAGAAGGCATTTAAAGCTGCCCTTAGTCAAGCAGTAGATGAAAGAATTAAAGCTTCCAGTACTGCACCTAAAACTGGAAGTACTGTAGATCTATCAAAAGAACTTGAAACCTTAAGAGCTAAAGCTAGTAGAACAGGAAAAATGGAAGATAGAGTTGCTTACGCAAAAATGAAACAAAAAATAGAACAGGCGAAAATAAATGAAAAATAGGAGTGATTAGACATGCCAAGAATTTATACAAGTGAACTTATAGGAGTAAGACAGGACGTAGTAGACGAAATATTACTTCTAAACCCATATCAAATACCAATTATTTCAGCACTTGGACTAGGTGGTTCAAATGATACAGATGTTGCTATATCTACTAAACATGAATGGTTTGAGGATCAATTATTTGATACTAAGGCAGTGGTAACAACAGCGGTAGCAGCTACAGATACACAAATTGTAGTAGCAAGTTTGGAACCTTTCAGATCTAACTTAGTTATAAAGCACAATGATGAACTCATGTTAGTAACTGCGGTAGATACAACTACTAATAAAATAACAGTTACTAGAGGTTTATCTTCAACAACACCAGGTGCTATTGCTGCAGGAGATATTTTAGAAGCAATGTTTGTCTATGGCGTAGAAGGTTCTGACGCAAGAGATGGAAGATACAAAGCTAGAGTACCAGTTTCAAATATTACACAAATATTTGATGATACCGTTGATATAACTGGTACAGCTGAGGCAGTTCAACAGTATGGAATGGATGACTTATATGAAAGTGAAAAGCAAAAGAAACAGCTTGAACTTGCATTGCAACTTGAGAAGGCTATTATATCAGGGCTTCCATTTAATGATGGAAATACAAGAATGATGAGGGGTATAAGGAACTTTATTCAAACAAATGTAGTTGATGCAGGTGGAGCAGATTTATCACTTGATATGATAAATGATTTAGCACAAAGTATTTATCAAGTAGGTGGATTTAAAGATGGTGGTAACTATACGGTTATGGTAGGAGCACATCAAAAGAGAGTTATATCCAATTTGCTAAGCGATAAACTGCTTCTTCAAAGGACTGATGATGTAAGAGGTAACACTGTAAAAACTATAGTAACTGACTTTGGAGAATTTGATATTACACTAGATATAAACCTTAATCCAGATGAATTAATTATAACTGATGTTAATAGAATGAGAATTCTTCCTTTAAGGGGTAGGGGTTTTGGACATACTTACTTAGGTAAAAAAGGAGACTCTACACAAGGGCAAGTTCTTGGAGAATATACTTTTGAGTTTAAGCAAGAGAAAGCTCATGGAAGATTAAAAGGATTGAAATAATTTATGGAGGTACTCATTTGGGTATCTCTTATTTTTAGGAGGAATTACAATGGCAAAATATGTTTGTAAAAAATATAAAGAATTAGGTTTCTATGTTAATGGAGAATTTAAAAAGTTCCAAAATGGAGTATATAATACTACAGATAAAAAGGAAATAGCTGCTCTTGATACATTGAGTGATGTTGAAGTTGCACAGGAAGATCCTAAATCAGAAACACAAGCTAAGTAAGGTGATAAATTATGGATTTTGAAATAGGTGAGAGAGTTGAAGTGGATACATGGGATGTAAATGGATATGGAACTATAACAGAAAATAAAACTGGTATTCATGTTCTAGTTGATGGCTTTAAAGATCCCATGTATTTTGGGGAACATGAAGTAAAGAAGGTGAATGGCAATGATTGATGATTTTAAGCTCTTATTAGGGAAAGATATTAGTGATGACTTAGCAGATTTATATATAAGTAAAGCTACAATAAAGTTTCAAAATTATTGTCATAGACTTGATATTCCAGATAATGCACAAAGCTCTATAGTTGATTATGCTATTGTACTCTATAATCGAAATGGTTCAGAAGGATTAACTGCTGAGAGCTATAGTGGTGTAAGCAATACTTATGAAACTGGTATACCACAAGTCATAAAAGATGAATGGACAACTTTTAGAAAGGTACAAACACTATGAGTATAAAAAGAGATATGAAAAATGTATCTCTTGAAAAGAAAAGCATAGTGCAAGGACTTTCAGGACAGCCAAAGGAAATCTGGGAAGAAGATAAAACAATAGACTTAGCAATATATCCAGTGAGTGGCTCTGTAATGCTCTCTAACAATGTTCAATTTAATCAAAGTACAAATACAGGTCTGACTACAGAAAAGGCCATAATAGAAACTAAGACTAAAGATGGCAATAGAATAAATGACAATGGAACTATTTATAATATAAATTTTGTTAATGTAGCAGGCAGATATACGCAATTACTGTTGCAGAAGGTGATTTAAATGTCAGATGAATTTGATTTAAGTCAGGGAATACAAGGAGCTATAAATGCATTAAATGAAGCACAAAAGAAAATTGAAAAATCTATGCTTAATAAAATGGAGAAGGCCTTGGGAGTTATACAGAAGGATGCAAAGAAAAATGCACCAGTAGATAACGGACCATTACGAGCAGGAATAGACCATAAGAAGGAAGTTGTGGGTGATGAAATTATTGGAACTATAGGTGTTGGTGGTCCGGCTAATGAATATGCTGTATATGTTCATCAAGGCACTGGAATATATGCAGTTAATGGAGATGGAAGGCAGAAAGTTCCTTGGATATATAAAGATCCATTAACAGGTAAGTTTTATAGCACTAAGGGAATAAAGCCTAATCCATTTTTACAAAAGGCCATTGATGATAATAAAGGTAAACTTGATAATATATTTGGGGAGCAAGACTTAAAGTAGGTGATTAGATGGTTATGTATATGATAGGGCAAATATTAGGTCAAATAGTAGGAGCATTTATAGGTGTTAAATTATACTCTTATTTTGATGAACATAAACCTATAGAAAATACCGAAGCATTATTCAGTTACGAAAATTGGTTGGTGAGTTCAAATGATATATGCCATATTAGATAGATTAAAAAATAACACAACAAAAGCTGGGCAAAGCATACCTAATTTATTGGGGGCTACAGTTAATGACAGTAAGATATATCCTTTAAATGCTAATATAAATTCAATACCATGTATATCATATACTGATGTTCCAGTTAGTGATGATGGTTTATTAAAAGTCAATAGGCTTGAAGTAAGAGCAATAGATAATGATTACGATCACTTGCAGGAGGTAGTAAAAACTGTAAGTGATATTTTAATTATTCAGGAAAATAAACCAGGCTATATTTTTCAAGATGTAAATATAATGAGCTGCAGCCAAAATGGTGGTGGAGCTATTGAAGATATTCAAAACAACATTTATGAAAAATTTATTTATTTACAAATAGAATGGAGGTACTTAAATGAACAATGATAACGAAGAGATAGTTTTAGGATCTGGTGACTTTTATGCTACAGAGTATTCAAATACAATTCCAGATGATGCAACGATAGAAGTTGATGCTAATAATTTTGGACATACTAAAGGTGGTGCATCTATAGAATATAAGCCAACGGTGTATGAAGCTACAGACGATAGCAATAAAGTATTAAAAAGAATTATAACAAAGGAAGAATGTACTTTAAAATGTGGAACCATGTCAATAAATTTCACCAACATAGCAAAGATGGCACCATCTACATTAAGTGATGATAATACGAAGCATGAAAAAGTGCTTAAGATAGGTGGAAAAACTACACTTGATAACTATTTACTTAGATTTGTGCATACGAAAGATGATGATACAAAACTTAGAGTAACAATGATAGGAAATGCAACAAGTGGATTTACATTTCAATTTAATCCAGACAAAGAAACAACACTTGAACCAACATTTTCAGCATTATCTCAAGATGATGGTACTTTAATAGAGTTTAGAGATGGATATGTAGCTGCTGCAACAAACTAGGGGGAATATAAATGAGTAAAATATTAGATTTAAGTATATACGAAGAAGACACTCTTGATATAAAGACACCTAAGGGGAATACAATACGTGTAAAAAAACCAACTGAAGAAATATCGATAAAATTAATATCATATCAAAGTAAAGCACAAAAAATAACTGAATCAGATTTAGCAGATGAGACAAATATTATAAATCTTATGAATATGCTTAAGGATTTAACTAAATCTATACTAAGTAACAATAAAGATCAGATTGAAATTAATGATGAGTATTTAAAAGAAAATGATATAAATTATTCTATGGAGCTTGCCATAATGGGTGCTTATACAGAATTTATGAGTGAAGTAGTATCAGACCCAAACTCCAAATCCCCACAAACCCGTACAATCAAGAAAAAAGTGGGGAAATAGATTTTATGTCAGGCATCAGAGAGGTAATTAAATACTCTAATTTAGATTATTATAATGTGTTAAAGTTACCACTTGATACTTTCATGATGATGCGAAAAAATGCATTTATAGAACAATGTATGCGGACAGAAGAAGGTCAAAAGTACTTAAAAGATTGTAAGAGATTTGAACAGACAGAACCTGACTATGATGCTATTAAAAGATTCCAAGATAGACATAAAAAGTGAAAAAATGCTATAATATACCCTAAGAGGTGTTGTTATAATGGGGTGGAGATTTAGAAAATCTATTAAGATAGGGAAAAATACAAGAATTAATCTTGGTAAGCATGGATACAGCGTGAGTACAGGAGTAAAGGGTGCAAGAGTTACTGTAAATAATAAAGGTAAAGTAACAAGGACTGTAGGAATACCAGGAACAGGTATATATAATACAAAACAATATGACCTTAATAAAAATAAAAAATCAGCTAGTAATAAAATTAATAGTTCTTATAGAATTGGTATAAATGACATTCTTACGGTAGATGAAAGAAAGAGTATAAAAATTCCGTTTAAAATTAAACTAATGCTATTTCTATCTATTTCTACTATTGTTGCTGGCTTCGCATTTGTACCATTGTTTGTACTAGCTTTATTATTTGCAATTATAACACTTGGTATGATGTTATTTAGTAAGGATTATAGGTATTCACTTAAAATAGGAATGGCTGATACATCTTTAAAAAAGGGAAATATAGCAGATGCTATTAGGTGGACAAGAAGTGCAATGAAAACAAAACCTAATGATATAGTAGCGCAGAAAATATTAAATGAATTGATGTAAGAATCACGATTATAAGTGGTTCTTTTTTTATGCACTTTTTTAGAAGGGAGGTGCAATATGGCAGCAACGTTAGACCTTGGTGCATTAAGCTACACAATGAAAATTAAAAAAGATGGTAGTTGGAGTAGTGGATTTAGTGATGCTGAAGGCGACTTAAAAAATTATCAAGAAAAAGTGAAACAAGCAGATGAAATAAATAAGACTTTTGAAAGCTCAATGAAAGGTTTTGCAAGTTCTTTATCAGCTACAGGTACTAGTTTTGAAAACATAGATGCAAAACTTAAATTATGGTTTATGGATAATAAAGAAAGTGCTAGTGCTATTGATATAAATAATAAAGCAATTGATAGTAATAAAGCTAAAATGGCGGAGCTAGATGAACAATTGACTAAAGGAAATACTATTTTAAAAGAAACAAGTACTGTTTTTGGTGAAAGCTCAGAGCAATATAAGAAAGTTGAAAATAGTATTGTTGGATTAGAAATATCCTATAAAGAACTTGAAGAAGAAAATAGAAGGCTTGCAACGTCTAATAAGGAAATGGAAGGGTCAGCTAATCCAAGTTTCCTCGACAGGCTTAAATCTAGTGTCGCAGGTGTTGGAACAGGAACAGAAGAAGCAGCTGAAAAAGGTAAAAAATCAGGTGGAATACTCTCAAGTGCATTTAGTAGTGTAAAAAATGTAGTAATGAATACAGCAATTCCTATTATGGCAGGTATGGGACTACAATCTCTTATAGATAAAGCTACAGCAAGTCAGCAAGCTTTAGGACAGATGAATACTGTTCTAAACAGTACTCATGGAGCTGCTGGAATGACAAGGGATGCATTGCTTAATTTAGCTTCTAGTCAAGCACAGGTGACTACGTATTCTAAAGGTGCAAATGTAGCAACGGAAAATTTACTACTAACTTTTACAAACATAGGATCTAAAACATTTCCACAAGCATTAACAGCAGTAAATGATATGTCCACAGCGCTGGGACAAGACACAAAGGATAGTGCAATACAACTTGGTAAGGCTTTAAATGATCCAGTTAAAGGTATCACAGCATTATCTCGTGTAGGCGTGAGTTTTACTGATCAGCAGAAAAATCAAATAGCAGCAATGGAGAAAGCAGGCAATGTAGCAGGAGCACAAGGAGTTATTCTTCAGGAATTACAAAAGGAATTTGGTGGCAGTGCAGAAGCAGCAGGGAAAACATTTGGAGGACAACTTAGCATATTAAAGAATCAGCTGTTTAGTGTTGGTACTTCAATTATGAGCCAGCTAATGCCTCCTTTAACATCATTCATGGGAATGATAAATTCACACATGCCACAAATACAAAGTATTGTTAGTAGTGTTATAAATGGAATATCTACAACATTTAAGACCTTAGGACCTATAGTTTTAGGAATAGGACAGGATATTTTAAAAATTGCCACAAATATATTCCCTCAACTTAGTGGATCAAGTGGAAATTTAGGTAAAACTCTTTTAGATCTTGCCAAAGGAGGATTAACAACCGTAAAAGAAATTTTTGATTGGTTAGCACAACATGGAGAAGTTACGAAGGCCGCTATAATCGGCATAGGTAGTGCTATTGCAACGCTAAAAATAGCAAAAACAATACAAAGTACTGTTGATGGAGTTTCAAAATTAAAAAAGACCTTAACTTCATTGCAAGGTGGCGGAAATATAATAAAAGCTATATTTGGAGCAGGACCTGAGGCATTAGCATTTGCAGCTATTATTGTTGTAGTAGCTGGTGCGGCATACTTAATAATTAAAAATTGGGGATCAATAAGTAATTTCTTTAAAAACCTATGGAAAGATGTAACCAGCGTGACAAGCTCCGCATGGAATGGAATCAAGAGTTTCTTCTCAGGACTTTGGACTTGGATAAGTAACTTCTTTAAACAATGGGGAACTGTTATATTAGCAGTTATTGCACCATTTATTGGAGTACCATTGCTTATAATACAACATTGGTCACAAATAAAAGGTCAGTTATCTAACATTTGGAATGGATTAAAAGCTGTTGCAAGTAGTGCCTTTAATGGTATTAAATCGGCTATTATGACAGTAATAACACCGATTGTTAATAGTGTTATAAACTTATTTAATAAATTAAAGCCAGGACTAACCACCATCTTTAATGGTGTAAAAACTGTTATCAGTAGTATATGGCTCGGTATTAAAACAGTAATATTAGGACCTGTTCTATTAATACTGGACTTGGTAACTGGTAATTTTAGCAAATTAGCTAGTGATGCTCAGGGAATATTTAATAATTTAAAAGGGGCACTTAATGGTATATGGGGTGGCATAAAACAGGTATTTATAGGCACAGTTCAAGTCATAGGAACATTATTACAAACCTTGTGGTCTGGGATAGTAAATACAGCTCAATCTTTGTGGAATAACTTCACAAGCTTTATGAGTAACTTATGGACTAATATAAAAAATACAGCTATTAATGCATGGACTTCTTTAAAAAGTTCCGTAATTAACCTTGTGACTTCTATTGTACAAGGTGCTATAAATCTATGGAATTCATTAATAAGTTGGTTTGAAAATCTTCCTGGCCGTCTATATAATTTAGGTGTTTCAATGTTTAGTAGCATGAGGAATGGAGTATCTAGTGCAATAAGTACCATTGGTAGTGTTATAACTAATGGATTTAATTCAGCCATAAGTTTTTTAGAAGGTTTACCTGGCAAAGCTCTTACTTGGGGTAAAGATTTTATAGATGGACTTATAAAAGGAATAACTGGTAGTGTAGGAGCAATAGGTAATGCAGTAAGTGGAATTGGTGATACTATACGAAGCTTTTTACATTTTAGTGTTCCTGATGAAGGACCATTAACAGACTATGAAAGCTGGATGCCTGATTTTATGAAAGGTTTATCTCAGGGAATAGAGAAAAACAAACATTTAGTTACTAATGCAGTAAAGAACTTAGCTGGAGACGTAAAAGTTGGAATGAATCTTGCACCGGCTATAGCAGGCGTATCGAATAATATTGGAGAAAGTAATGAAACTACTAAAATTGATGGATCAAATGGATTAGCAATACATTTTAATGGTTCAGTAACTTTAAATGGGTACAAGGATGTTAAAAAATTTGCAAGAGACATATATAATGTTCAGCAAGATTACATTAACGGAAAAGGAGGTAACTAATGACTGCAAACTCTTACATCATATTTAATAATATTAATAGTCTTGATATAAAAGATATTATAATAACAGAGCTACCTCTTTTTGATACTCCTGCTAGACGTGTAACAAAGACACAAGTACCTGGACGAAGCGGAGACTTAAGAATCCTAGAGAATGATGAGTTTGGTCAAGATGTGTATGACAGTATAGAAAAAAACGTTAAAATGACATACCTTGGCACTAATTACGATCTAATAAAAAGATGGCTTAGAGGTACAAATAAGTTGTTTTTAAGTAATCAACCGGACAGATACTTCAAAGCTTCTGTAGATAATATAATACCTTTTGAAAAGATTATAAAAGCAATTAACAATTTTACAGTTACTTTTTCATGCTTCCCATATGCATACTTAAAAACTGGAGATATCCCAATCAGTTATACTCCAACAGAAACCACCTGGGAAACAATAATTATGAATGAATATGATTTATCACTGCCGCATCTTAAGATTTTTGGACAAGGTGATATTGGAGTAATGATAAATGGAGTTGAGACGGATTTTTATTCTGTAGATCATTATATTGAATGTGACAGTGAATTGCAGCAATGTTATAAAGAAAATCAAAACTTAGGCATGAATATGTCTGGAGAATTTCCTGTGTTATATCCTGGTGAAAATGTAATTGAGTTCACTGGAAATATTAATCAAGTAATTTTAACTCCAAGATGGAGAACTTCATAATAAAATTCAAAATAATAGTAAATTAGCCATTAATAATATGGTATAATTTTTATAAAATTTAAATCGCTATGGTATAATTATGCGAAGTAATAGTGTTTATTTAACTAAAAAGTTAAATAGTAATTTGTAGAGGTGAATAGTGTGAAAGTATTAGTAATGAATTGTAGTCCAGTGAGAAATGGAGCAACTGCTGAAATAGTAAATATAGTCTTTGATTGTTTGAAAGTAAGATATGATGTAAGAAGTATATGTATTGACGATTTTGATATTCGTTTTTGTAAAGGATGTAGAACCTGTCATAATACTTCAAAATGTATTCAGCATGATGATATTGATAAGATAATTGAACAATATGAATGGGCAGATATTATTATATCAGTATCACCTTCTTATTGGGCAGATATTCCAGGACAATTTAAGGTTTTCATTGATAGGTGTACACCATGGTGTAACACACATGAACCACATGCAACTATAAGTAGTGGAAAGAAAGGATATTCAATAGCATTAAGAACAGGCCCAAATATGAAGGAATGTAATCGCATTATTGAAAGTATAGAGCATTTTTATGGACATATGGAAATTGAATGCTGTGATAGATTGGGTTTATGTTCAGTGGAATATAAAGAAGCAGTGGAACAAAGAAAAAATGAAATTATAGAATTTTGTAATAAAATATAGATAAATTTCAATTTATCTTTTAGTTAGTTCGCAATCTTCTTATTATACGAAACAATTATAAAAATTATATCTAAGTAAAACAATTGAACAATATATAAAGTTAAGAGCCAAATCAAAGGCTCTTTTTTAATGCAAAAAATAAAAGTGGAGGAATTGAAATGAATAAAGAAGATGTAATAAAACTATACAATGCTATAGAAAATGAAAAGACTAAAGGTAGTGTAAAATTTAGATATGCACTACTTAAAAATCAAAATCTTATAAAACATGAGATAGAAGCATTTACGGAAATAGAAACTGGCATGGAAAAAATAATCGAACCTTTGAATAAAGAAAGAGGAGAACTGATTAAAGAGATAGGCTCACTAAATGAAGCAACAAACGAATATACTATCAAACCCGAAGAAACAGAAAAAATTAATGAATTTACTGAGAAATTTAATGCAATACAAGAAAAATATAAGACTTCAATAACTGAGTACAATAGGAGCTATGCTGAATATAAAGAAATGTTAAAAGAAGATTTAGAAGCTCCTTTGAAACTATATGAAGTTAAGATTGAAAATTGTCCTGAAGATTTAGGCACTGAAAGCCTTGAAACGTTTATGAAATGTGAAATTATAAAATAGGGAGGTTAGTTATATGTTTGATGGATTTTATCCTTTGAATTTAGAAGTAAATAAAGCATTAGTAGATCTTCCTGATGCTAAAACAAGTGACCATAAATCAAGAGGACTAGATATAACAAGGACTTTAAATGGAGTGGTACAAAATACTGCAGGTCAAGTAATAATGTTAAATGCAAAAACTCCGGATGGAAGAAGTGTTTGTGCATTAGCAGATGTACAAGATACAAATGTAGGACATTATTTATTAACTTATCCAACGGCTATGATGACCGTTGCTGGAGAAGTTCAAGTTGAATTAACAATAGTTGATACCACAGGAACAATAAGTACAAATACAGGAACTGTAAATATAGTTCAAGCTGTTGCAAACTATGGTGATGTAGAAGATGATTCTAACTTTCCTGCATTATTGCAAGCTATGCAACAGTTACAAACCATGCAAGCACAAATAACAACAATGCAAGCTTCAATTAGTGCTTTAGAGCATTTTGAAACTGGTGCAATTATAATGTCTGCTACACCTTTAAATTCCACTTATTGGCTACCTTTAGATGGAAGAGCAACAACGGGATATAGTGGTTTAGCTGCAATATATGGTGCAAATTTGCCTAATGCAAGTGGAAGATTTCCAGTTCAAATTGATACAACTCAAACAGAATTTAATACACTTGGTAAAACAGGTGGAGAGAAAACACATGTACTATCTACAGCTGAAATGCCTAGTCATAATCACCCTAATAGGTTCTATAGAAGTTGTGATGAAAACAATGGGCACTATTCCGCATATCCCCAGGGGTGGCCTGGGTATGGTGGTTTTGCGGATAGAGTTATGGTATGGATAAATCAAGGAGAAACTGGTAACCAAAACTTTATTGACAATGCAGGTGGTGGACAAGCACATAATACATTACCACCATACATTGTACTTGGAAAATGGTATGTGCATATTTAGGTGGTGATTAAATGATAGTATTATATGATAAATTTAAGACTAGTGATTTTGATAGAAATGATTTAGTTCTTAGAAATGCAACTAAATGTGAAGTCACATGGGAGAAAAATGGGCAGTTTCAAATTGATTTAGTGTATCTAATTATACCTGGAGATACCGCATGGCAAAGCATAGTTAAAGGTGCTATTGTAAAATGTCCAGTACCTCATATGCAAGATCAACTGTTTAGACTTAATACTCCTACGAAGAAAATGGACGAAAATGGCACATACTTTTATGTTGAAGCTACAGGCTACCACATAACTTATGATTTAGCAGCAAACTTTCTGGAAGATGTTAGACCTACAGGAAAAACAGGGATTGAAGCAGGAGAGTATATACTTGAAAATACACAATATTCACATCCCTTTAATTGGACAAGTGATATTGATACAGTAGGCACAGCTTATTATGTAAGGCAGAACCCTATAGATGCTCTGATAGGCGACAAGGATAATGCCTATAAAAATGTATGGGGCGGAGAACTTGTAAGAGATAATTTTACTATAGGTATGTTTAATCAAGCTGGAGAAAATAGAGGAGTAACTATAAGGTACTCTAAAAATCTAACTGGTTTTGAACAATCCGCAGATGACAGCAATATGATTACTAGAGCAATGCCTTATATTACGGATGACAGTAATTCAACAGATGATTCAACAACAAGTACTGATAGCAGTATAACTCCAGTAATAGCTTTACCTGAAAGGTTTATAGATAGTCCTAAAATCAATGATTATGCAAACATATATGTAAAGGATGTTGAAGTTACACTAACAGATGCCCAAAAAACTTTAAATACTGACCAAAAGTATCAAGTCATGAGGGACTATGTAAATAATCTATATGCTAATTCAAATGTAGATGTGCCAGTGTATAGTTATTCTGTTAATTTTCTTGAACTATGCAAAACAGAAGAATATAAGGACTATGCAGTGCTTGAAGAAGTACATCCCTATGATTTTGTAGTAATTAAAGCATTGGATATAGATGTAATTGCTGAACTGGTAGGCTATACTTATGATTCCATAACTAAATTATATGAAGAAGTTACTCTCGGAAATGTAAGAAATGATATTATACGAAGTAATCAAAAATCACTCTTCCAAATATCTCAGCAAAACCAAAATAATATAAAGATACTACAAGCACAAATGGGGGATATACCTGGAACTATTTTAAATGTTGCAACTTCAACCACAAGTGGTGGAAATAACCTATTTGATCATGCAGTTGCTGAGGATAAATATTTAAGCGAATGGATAACTGCAGGTGCTACTGTAGTGGAAGATGATAGTTTACATGATGCTGACAAGGTGTGGAAATTACCACCTAATACAAGCTTAAGTAAATCTGATGTTTTGGTTAATCCAAATAATTATAAAAATCAACAGCTCATGTTTAGCTTACAGGCTAAATATAATGGGTTAACAATTACAGATAATGGTCAATACAATGTACCTAACCAGACTAATGCCTTACTTGGTGCACTGGACGCTGTTATAAAAAGATGTTTAGTTGATACAACAGGAACAACCTGGACTTTCAACAATAGCAATACAGGACTTATCTCAGAGAGAATTGGAGTAACTGCTGGAACTGCAATAACAATAAACAATACACAGGGTTACCCATATACTATACATGCCTGGGATAATAAAAATAACCAACTAGCAGATTTCACTACTGGACCTATACCAACTAATGTGTTTCAGATATCTGTAGAAATTTTACAATCTATATCACCATTATCTCTTACTGGGTTCAGTATATTTGAAACTAACTCATATACTGCACAAGCTGTCAGCTTTTTGTATGCAAATAAGACTGATTGTGATTGGCAAGTGCAAGAGCAAAATTTTCAACTTATGACTGAGCACCCAAGTGACATAATTGAACAGATAAACTTTAGAGCTAGTAATGGGGATGCAAATGGAACAGCTTATATAGCTGCATTTATGATAAATACTGGTGCTGTAAGAAGTGATTTTAGTCAAAGTAGTAATGATACTGTTGAGACGTTGAGGGCACATCAAATTGTAGCTGACTATATTCAAGCAAAGAAAGCTGATATTGATGACTTACATGCTACTAATGCAACTGTACAGAATTTAAGCGCTACCTATGCAACTATAACAAACTTAAATGCCACTAATGAAACTGTTCAAAACCTAACTGCTAATGTTGGTAAATTTGCAGATTTAACAACAGGCACACTAAAAGCAGGAATAATCACAGCGGATAGTGCAATAATTGCAAATGGAGCGATTGGTAATGCACAAATTGCCAATGCTGCTATTCAAACTGCTAATATAGCTTTAGGGGCTATAACTACTGCGCTAATTGGGACAGGGGCAGTTGGAACAGAGCAAGTAGCAAACGAAAGCATTACGGATGGAAAAATAGTAACTCTTACAGCAAATAAGCTAACAGCAGGAACAATAGATGCAAGCTACATTACAGTTACTAATTTAGATTGTGCTAATTTAACTGTAGGAACAATTAATGGTCAACAGATAGCTCCAGGGGCAATCACAGCCACACAATTAGCTAATGGTGCAGTTGGTACATCTCAGCTAACTACCACCATCAATAATACAATAAACAATGCTGTATCTAACGCAAGTACAGCTTTAACTAATGCACAAACTGCTCTAACCACTGCAAATGGAAAGAATAAAACATTTTATGGATCAACCACTCCAACAGGTATGATATCAGGAGATTTATGGATGAAGCCTGTTACTGGTGGAATAAGCCCCGAACAATATAATGGTTCAGCTTGGGTAAGCGTTACAGATGTAGCAACTACAAATGCTGCAAGTGCTGCAAGTACAGCTCAAACTGCTGCAACAAATGCTGCTACAGCTGCAAGTAATGCTCAAAGTAGTGTTAATAACCTACAAATTGGGGGAACTAACTTAGTACCTAATGGTCATGCAGATTTTGGCACAACTCATTGGAGTGCAGATGGAACAGCAGAAGATCCTATAAGAGGAAATGTATTTTCTAAAAATAACTCAGCTACTACTGAAAATTATTTAATGAGTGTACCATTTAAAGTATTACCAAATACTATGTACACTGTTCAAGCTGTTATTGGGATAGATGCAAATGCCACAAATATAAATTTTTATGTATTAGGAAGTAAAGTATATCATTCTGATGGCACATATGATTATGTAAATGGTGATTTTGCACCAAACGCAGCACCTAATACTAGCTATACTAAATATACTGGCACATTTACAACAGCATCAGACCAAACTTATGCTTTTATAAGAATAGACCATAATGGCTCTAAAACAAGTGGAATACTCTCAACTCTATGGGCTACTGCAATACAACTGGAACAAGGCAATAAAGCTACTGATTGGACACCATCATTAGCAGATACACAAGATGCTGGGTATTTAACGACAGGCACACTTTCAGCTGATAGAATTGCAGCAAATACTATTACAGGAAATAAAATAGCAGGAAATACCATACTTGCTTCAAATTTGGTAGCAGGAACCCTTACATCCACAAGTGGTGTGTTTGGGACTATAGATGCTAGTATTCTAAACACAGGAACTTTAAATGCAAACAGAATAGCAGGTGGAAGTATAGATGCAACTAAACTTGTAACAGGATGTATTACAAGTGCTAGTGGGGTTGTTGGTGCTTTAGACGCTGGAACAATAACAACTGGTACGTTAAATGCCAATAGAATAGCAAGTAGTAGCATTACTGTGGATAAATTATTTATTGGTGATGGTGCAAATCTAGCAGCAGTTAATGAAATGACTGGAGCAATTGCAAGTGCCAATCAATATTCAAGTAATATCATTAGTGGGGGATACATCACTAGGTCGGATAATTCGACTGGCTACTTAATGATAACTAATAAAACTGCTCTAGCGTTTTCACCAAATGACCAACTGTACTTTGAGTTTCTAGCTGTTAGTGATGTAAGTGTAAACTGTAATTTTACTGTGTGGGTTTATGATACCAGTGGTGCATACCTTATGGAAACAGATTCTGCCTATTTTAATATTGGTACAACAGAAAGTAAGGTAACAGGGTATATAACTACACCAAATTATAACCCATCTACTGCTGGTCAGTTTGTTGCAGGAATTAACAATATTGCAGGTAAAAATATAAAAATACGGAAAGTATTTCTAAGACATGTTACTCCAGGTGTTCTTATACAAGATGGGGCAATAACAGCAAGTAAAATAACAGCAAGTACAATCACTGGAGATAGAATAGCAGGTTCAACTATTACAGCAGGTAATATACTAGCTAATACTATAACAGCAAATCAAATAGCAGGACAAACTATAACGGCAACACAGCTTGCAAGTAGAACAATAACGGCAGATAAAATTGTTGCTAACGCAATAACTGCCAATGAAATAGCCGCACAAACTATAACTGGTAATAAAATATCAGCAAACACCATAGTAGCGGGTAATATACAAGCGAATACCATTACATCTACACAAATAGCATCAAATACTATTACAGCAGGTAATTTACTATCAGGTACTATTACTGCAACAAGTGCATGTATTGGAAGTCTAAATGCCACTTGGTTAACTACAGGTACTTTAAATGCAAGTCTGGTAAATGTTACTAACATAAATGCAAGTAATATAACAACTGGGCAATTATCTGCTAATCATATTAGTGGTGGAACATTAACATTAGGTGGTTCTGGGAACGGTAATGGGTTGTCTCTTGTAAAAAATGCATCAAATCAAGAAGTGGTAAGGCTTGATGCAAATGGATTAACAATTACGTTACAACAGGTTAGTGGTGGATTATTAGCAAATGCTTTTAATATTAAAGCCTATGATGGCACATCACTAATGAATATAGATGGAGATGGACAACTCATATATCATGGAGTTATTGAAGTAACTAGTGGTACTGATAACCTAACATTTGATAGCAGAAACTTGTATTTCGATAATGATACTTTGAACATGGGTATAGGCACAGGTGATGGATCTGACTGGAATACCTACAATGCCTATATACAATGCTGGGATGGACTAGCCTTTGGAAGTCAAGCTCCATATGATGGAACAACTGCCTTTAAACCAAAAATATTGTTTAATTGTAGGTCTGGAAATATTGATACTTGGGGACATTTACAAGTTGCAGGTACAAAAAATAGAGTAGTAAAGACTAGTTCTCATGGAACTAGGGCATTGTCTGCCTATGAAACAGCAGAGTGTTACTTTGGAGATATAGGAAGAAATAAACTTGTAGATGGACAATGCATTATTAACATAGACCCTATATTTATGGAAACATCAAATACAAATAGCCAATATGAAATTAAGACTTGGGCCTATGGAAATGGTATGGTATGGGTAGAAACAAGTGATATGTATCCAGCATATTTTATAGTGCATGGAACTACAGACATAGAATTTGGCTATGAAATAATAGCCAAACAACTAGGATATGAGAGTGACAGGTTAGAAATAGTTAATAACATGTAAAATATAGCAATTACAAAATCAAGCATCCTAAAAACAGGGTGCTTTTTTAATATAAAAAAATTCATATAAAGGAAGGATGTAAAAATGATGATTAATGAAACTACAAATTTATCAGCAAGTATAACTTTAAAGGATGCTACAGGTGCAGATGTAACCGTAGCCTATGTATCAACGTCGCTAGATGGGGGAACTCAAAACTTTAATATAGCACTAAGCGTACAAAATAAAACTCTACTAGATACAGTAGGAGCTACAAACATAGCGGGAGAAACAGCAGCTCAACAGTATACAGAATTTGAGACAGCAGTAAAAAGCAGAGCTAAAGAACTTGGCTATGTTATTTTTGCATAAACTAGAAATTTAGGAGTTGATACTATGAAAAAGCAGATATATAAAGATTTAATACTAATATTTATCATGGGCGCTCTTTATATGGTTCTTGAAGGTTTATGGCGTGGCTGGGCACATATCAGTATGTTAGTAGTTGGAGGTTTAAGTGCTTTCCTTATTGGAAGATTAAACGAACATCCAGCCTTCTATGATAAAAAGATGTGGCAGGAATGTCTTATAGGTACCGTAATAATCCTTGTATTAGAATTTACAAGTGGAATGATATTAAATGTTTGGCTGCATTTAGATATATGGGATTATTCAAATACTTGGGGAAATTTATATGGCCAAGTATGTATTCCTTATGCTGTTCTGTGGTTTTTACTAGTTCCACTTAATGTATATGTGGATGATTATTTAAGATATAAATTATTTGGAGAAAATAAACCTGTAGGAATACTGCAAAATTATAAGGATTTAATTACACTGAAATGAAGAACTAAGTTTAATTAATTAATATTCAACATATACCTTATAAAGTAATATATGTCGATATTTAAGGCAATTTATGTTATGAAAAATATTGTAATAATATGTAGAATGGTGCTACCCTTTATATGAGATTAATTATACAAGGGGGATCAATATGAAAAAGTTAAGAACAAATTGGAAGAAAATATTTGGATTAATATGTTGTGTATTTTTGTTAACTGGAATTTTGGTTAGTACAAATGGGATTAAGGAAGTTAAGGCAGCTACATTGGGTCAATCATTGACTGCTCCAGAGTCAGGATGGCAGAGGATTGATAATACAGACAACAAGATAGTTTATAAAGGAACATGGATTAATAATAATGCCTCTGGAGAGTATGATAACACAGATTCAGCTACGTTAACTACAGATGATTCATTAACTTTTAAATTCAGTGGAAGTAAAATTAGGCTAATTGCACTTATGGCTAATAATAGAAATAACGATATAAGCATTAGCATTGATGGAACTGAATATTCTTTTTCAGAATATAGTGGAAATGCTCCTGTAAGTCCTTCGTTCCAATCATTGGTATTTGAAAAATTAGATTTAACAACAGGAATACACACCGTTTTAATAACCAATACATCATCAAGTGGAGGCAATGGGCAAAAAGCAATTGATTTGGATGCCATAGATATAGATTCAACGGGCGAGTTAATTGATTCATCAGCAACACTAGCAACAGGAATATCATTAGATAAAACATCATTAGATATGAAAACAGGAGATACGAGTAATTTAACAGCAACAGTAGCACCAGATAATGCAACAAATAAAACTGTAAAATGGACTTCAAGTGATCCAAGTATAGTAACAGTAGATGATAATGGTAAAGTTACAGCAGTAAAAGAAGGTTCTGCGACAATTACAGCAACTACACAAGATGGAAGTAATAAAACTGCAACTTGTACTGTAAATGTTAAAAATCCCGCTGATGGAAATGCATTGTTAACGGTAACCATGACAGATGGACAACAAAGATCATATGATATAACTATGAGCCAAGTTAATGACTTTATAACATGGTATAACAACAGAGCAGGTGGACAAGGTGGCTTTACTTATTCATTTAATAAAACTCCAAGTTCAGCAGCATATACAAAGAGAACTGAGTATTTAATATATGACAAAATATCAAATTATGATGTTGATGAATACAAAGCAAATTAAATAAAAGTATTGTATAAAAATAATATATAGGCAGAAGGATTTAGATTAATTTCTAAGTCCTTTTTTAATACAACTTAGGAGGTGCACTGTGGAAAATGAAGTCTTAAAAATGGCAATGCAACAAGGAATGTGGGCGGTACTGTTTGTAGTACTGCTTTTTTACGTTCTTAAGGAACAGGAAAAGAGAGATAAAAAAGCGGAGGAAAGGGAGGGAAAATACCAGGAGATTATTAATAAACTTACTGACAAATTCAGTATTTTAGAAGATGTTAAAAAAGATATTGAAGAAGTAAAAATAAAAATATTTAAATAGGAGGCTTACAAATGAAAGGTATAGATATTTATAGTGAAACAAATATAACAGATTGGAACGCAGTTAAGGCAAGCGGTGTTGAGGTTGTTTATATTAAGCTTACGGATGGATTAACTTATAATAATCCAAAAGTAGAGGAACAGTACAAGGCAGCTAAAGCAGTAGGTCTTAAAGTAGGTGGATATCACTTTGGAGAAAAGAACGCTCCTCAAGCAGAATATGAACATTTTAAAAGTATCTTAGATAAATATGACTGGGATCTCAAACCAGTACTAGATTATGAGGTTGGCATTCCAGACATGAATTTTGTAACTCAGTTTATGGCTCAAAATCCTAATTTATTGCTTTATGCTTCACACAACGTAGCAGATAAATGCGGCCTACCTAAAAATAAAATATGGGTAGCAGAACCCAATACTAATCCAACGTCTACAGGAGAATATGCAGGAATTCAGTATGCATGGACAGGCCGAGTTAATGGACTTCAAGGTGATGCAGATGTAGATTTATTTTCAGATTTAATTTTAGCTGGTAGTGCTTCCATAGTAGCAAAAGTTCAAGCTACTGGACCAGTGCAAAGTGGTGATCCAACTGTAAGGATAATTCAGCAGCAGTTAAATACTTTGCTTAAAAAGGGACTAGCAGTTGATAGTATAAATGGTCCTGCAACAATAGCAGCAATAAAAGAATTTCAAGGAATAATGGGACTTGTACCAGATGGCATTTGGGGTCCAAAGACAGCAGGAGCAGTAGGACAAATCTATAGTAGGCCTACTGATGGTGTTACTTATGCACATATGGAATATGCAACTAGGTATATTCAGTTTAGGTGCGGTGGATCTATTGACGGCACTTTTGGAAATCAGACTAAGATTAATGTTCAAAACTGGCAGGCAAAACATAGTTTGAGTGCTGATGGTGTGGTTGGTGCTGCCACATGGGAAAAATTACTTGATGAAAATGTATAGAGCTTAGAAAATCTAGGTTCTTTTTTAATTTAAAAAATATTGGAGGAATGAAAAAATGTTAAATCAATCAACACAAATATTAATAAATGAAATAGTAATACCAGTAGTAGGTGCTGGAGTAATAACTATTCTTGCGCTAGTAAGAAATGAAATAAAAGCTTTTTTAAATGCACATAAAGCATTTATAGAAAAGCAAGAAGTAGTATTGCAAGCTTCTATAGGAATAGAACAATATAATAAAGATAAGCAAATAGTTAAAGATGCAGTTTATGCAGCAGAGCAACTTGGCAAGGAATTTGATTGGAGAGGTGAACTTAAGCATAGTAAAGTGTTAGAAATGATAGAAGGAAAGACAGGGTTAAGTGATGAGGAAATTTATAATGTAATTAAATCTACAATTTTAGAAGTCAATGGTTTAGAAGATTTCAATATTGGTACAAAACAAGTAGCAGGAGTACAATCTACTAATAAATAGTTGAATTTTATTAATATGTTTTTTTAAAATAAAAAGTTCCATGGGAGATAGATCCTTTGGAACTTTATTAAAATGTAAATAAGAATCATGCAATAACTCAACTAAATATTTTTATGTAAAATAATAAATAGGTAAAGTTTAAGATAACGTTACCATGTATTACCAAGGATAATATGGTTTAGCAGCTATGAAAACTTGGTGATTAGAGTATACTGTCATTAAAAATAAGACACTTATTAATAACAATACACATAATACTTTATGTTTATTGAAAAACATATTTATCACGTCCTTTATTATAATATATCATATAAATTTTTCGCCAAAACTAATTAATTCTCTAGTACTCTCAATATTCCCAATTTTCAAATATAAATCTATTAGTTTATATATAAGTTTGTTATCTGTTTTTTCTTGTTTTGAAATAAGTATAGATACCTCATTTTTTATATTAGTAATTTTTTGTAGATTATTAGTAAATGTATATATATAAATTAATTCAGAAAAAAAATATTGTGCTTGTTTTTTAGCCAATGATAATGAGGTTAAAAGACATTTTTCGGATTTATTAAAATATTTAAAACACTTAAATATTTTACCTAATTCAAAATATAATCCTGCTAGATATTTATTTTCTTCATTAATATTAATCATATTATTAAGTATTATATTTAGATATTGTTTTGATTTATCGTATTCTTTAAGTTCTATATAAATTTCAGTTGCATTTATTAGAGTTATTATATACTTTTCATAATCTTTTTTATCTATACAACTTAATATTCTATCATATATATCTAAACTTTTTTGATATTCTTTTAAGTATTGAAAACAAACAGCTTTTTGTCCTATTAAGTAAGAATTCAACATATGTAAGAGTTTCCTTATTAATATCTCCGTAAGAATTTATCCAACCTAGATTTTTCATTCCAAGTAATATGTATTCTTTTATATTGTTAGGTTTATTATTTTCTCGTTTGTCTAAGTAGCCAGCATAAATTAATAACTGTTCATTATTAAGATTTAATCCAGTAGCTAATTTGACAATAGTATCTGCATCTAAGTTCCGTATGCCTCCTTTCTCAATTCTTGAAATTGTAGTGTTGCTAAGATTACTTAATTCTGAAAGTTTCCTTTGAGAATATCCTCTAAGTTCACGTATTCTTTTTATATATTCTCCGAAAGTTTCGGGTGGTAGCTTAATTAAATTATTATTCATATTAATTACCTCTAAAATATATTTTGTTAAAGTATATCATAATTTAGTTATAATAATTAAATATGATATACTTATTACAAGTTATGTATTGTTATAATAATAATATGTATTTAAGTTTGAAAAAGGAATTGATAATGTTAATGAATTTTAATTAATACATTTCTGCATAAAAATTATGAGGTTAGTGTTATTAAAAGAATTAAAAGTGCATTTCAAAAGGATAATAGTATTAAATTTAAGTGTACAAGTTATATAGATGACTTGTATATAAGTGTTAATATGTAAAATTTAATTTTTTTCTGGGAAATTAAAATAATTGTTAGTGAGGGTGATTATTTGAATAAATTTGAGACTATAATTGTAATACTTACTTCTATTATTGGCGTTATATGTACAGTTGGAAATTTTTCATTTAATTTTGGAAGATGGTTTCTAATTAAAAGAATTAACTTTACTATAGAAAATATGATAAAAAGGGGACAACTATTATAAGTTTATTTTTTATTGAATATATAGCTTTATTAGTAATAAGTGTGTTAGTACCAAATTCTAATAATAACATAAATGCAGGTATGGATATATCGACATATATTATGATGAGCTTAATATTTATATCGGTAATTTTATTTTTTGTTAGTATGATAATATTTATTAATAAGGTTAATAAATTTGTTAAAATAATAAATTTTAATAAGGGGAAATAAAATTTAATACTCCAAATTTGTGGGTTAAATATGCTATTGAAAAAGGTGAAGGGCGCGGAGACATGTTAGAGGGGACAATGGCAACATTTAATGTGTTTGACGTTGAACATGTAATGAAATTAAACAAAAAATATGAAAATTATTCACACCTAATACGGTTAAGAATCGGGGAACATATTTATTTAAAGAAAGCTCGAGATATGGAATTACCATGTTTTTGCTTTTATATATTAAAACAAAGTATGCTTCCTTGTCAAAATAAAGAAGGTAAATGTGAATTAACAACAACTATACCATCAGCATATTTTAGAGATTTTATGGATAATTTAGATGCTCATGATGTAGAAAAATAAGATGAAGATGATAAAACAGCTATTATTATGATTAAAAATTATAATGAGTTTGAACGAAGACTTATAAAAGGACTTATGAAGCTTGGATTAAAAATAAAAGAAATAATTATTACTAGTGTTAAATATATTGATTTTGAGAAATTTGGACAATATGGATGGTGGGATTTTGGTCAGAGTTCACCTATGGAGTTAGCTATTAAAGATGAAAAGCGATTTAAATTTCAAAGTGAGGCAAAGATAATAATAAATACAGACAATATAAGAATTAGAAAAATTTTAGAAAATCCAATCAAAATTGCTCCTTTAAAAGACATTGTATCAGTCTGCAATAATTATTTTGATGAAGGAATGTTAATAAAAATTCATGCGGAAATAAAAAAAGCAAATTAGGTTAGGACAGAATTTATTATTCATATCTTACAAATTTATTTTATTAAAAAGGTAGTGATTAAAATGGGGAGAATTAAATTTTATTCAGTTAGGGATATGGCTGTAGGTTATAACTTGAAAAATATAGAATCAATTTTAAAGAAGTACAATAATAAAATACTAAAATATAATATTAATGATATTGATATTAATAATATTATTGAATGTTATAATATAAAGCAATATTTTGATAGTGGTCTTAAATTGAACAGTTGGAATGTAGAGCAAATTAACTTTTTTAATTCAGTTATTAAAAAATTTTATGATATTATAGAGAAGTTTTGGTCTTTAATAAATAATGATAGTATAATTGGAGAGTATTTAAAAATAGATATTGAATACAGAGAAGATTTTTGGAAAATGTTTTCTCAATATAAAAAATATAAACATATTAGTAACCATGTATTCAAACAATTATTAAAACTAAAAGAAGTCAATATATATTCAGTCTTATATGATCAACAAATTGTAAAGTATTACGGAAATGTAATAAAAGAATATTTAATTGCAGATTCATCTATGGCAAAAATTATTTTGGATAAATATGAAATGAAAAATAATAATGAAAACATAATCTATTTGCCAAGTGAATTGACTAATTCTGAAAAAGAGGAATTAATTTCAAAGTATATTGATTTACCAATAGCACATATTAACATGTTAGAAATTATTCAAAATATAAAACCGTCCAAGGAATTAAGATTATCAGACAAGGTGAAGCTTAAGGCAAAGAGAAAAATAGAAGAGGAAAAATGTAAGTTATTTAATAAAAATTCAGGCATTTATATGGAGACAGACGTTTGCTTTTCTAATAATCAATGTGAAGCCAGAAGTATTGATATAAAGGGCAATAATTGGAAGTTTTCTTATAGTACTAAATGGATAACTGAAAATAGTGATTTTAATACATTATTGAATAATTTTATATATGTTTTTGAATTTGTTGATATGCAAATGCGTGTTAAATTTGTAAGTAAAAAAAGTGAATTGAGTGTATTTGGAAATATTTTTATAAGATCAAAACATGACTATCCGGTTGGAGTTGTATTTAATCGTAAAAATTTATTAGCATTAATGCAAATTTCAGCTTATTATAAAGAATTACAAAGAATAGGAATTAGATTTGAAGATAGTATTGAATGGTTTTTCAAAACGTATTTAAAAAATGAGTTTGGAATTAATGGTTTTACATTGAAAATGCCATCTGAAAAGGCTACATATTTAGAAAAAGCACGTAGTACATTTCCTGAATTAGAATCAATATTAAAACAATATAAATTATATGTTCAAAATGGAGAAATAGATAATGAACTTCTAGAAATGTCATCAAGAGGTGAAGATTACGGCAATTTAACTAGTTTGGTAGATAAAAAATATGTTTATGGAAAAGGAGATATTTATAAGAAGATAAAATATTTTCTCTCATCTGATCAATGTATGTTATGTTATATTAGAAGAATTGAAGATAGATATAATTGCTTTTTTGATTTAGTAAATAATGAAGAAATTTATATGAAAGATTATCAGGAATATCAAAATAACGATTTGCAGTGGCTTATTGAGCATGAAATTATAGAAGTTGATTTGTATTATAGAATTAAATGGAAAAATCCTAATATAGTACTTATTTTATATGATTTGAGTGTAAATGATGTTATAAGCTATTGGAGTTATCCATTAGAGTTTAGAAAATATTTTGATGAATTAGAGAAGAAAGGATTTATTGAATATTCGAATAAATTGTTTACATTACCAGAGCAAGAATATATAAGCTTTATCTTAAATAAGAAAAAATTTAATAATGGATATGATATTAGAAATAAATGCGAACATGGTACTCAAGCTAATAGTGAAACAAAGGAAAAAATTCACGAACAATATTATATGTATGCGTTATTGATATTTGTTATATGCATTATTAAGATTAATGATGATGTGTGTACATATGACTTAATTGAAAATGATTGCACTTAGAATATTTTTATAATAAAAAGTATATGTTAAAATAATAAAATTTTAGAAAATAGTATATAATTTTAGAAATATAAAAATATAACTTACGATATTCTTCCAACAGTCTATAAAATAATCTAAGATATATTATAATAAAGTAAAATATATCTTAGATTATAAAGTTAGAATTTGTAAGGCTTTGAAGATACATTAAGATAAATTTTAAAATTTAATGTTTTTAACATAACATATGTAATAAAATCTACAAGTTTAGTGAAGTTGTAGTATAAATATATTAGTACAAAATACAAATTGTTCAAAGTAAAGAAAACAAAAGTATGGCAAAAAATAATTTGCCATACTTTTGTCATACTAAAAATAAGAACTCTATTTTTATGCAGTTTTATCACGTTTACTGAATATGCTTATAATTCTAGTTTTATCAAGCTTTACAAGAGACTTATTTCTATTAATAAGTATTTATTTCTACAACCAATTTTTAATACAGAACTCGGCTTAAAGGCGTGGTCGCGACATGGAAAACACTAGGGTTTATAACTTAGTGTTTTTTATTTTTAAAAAGTATATCTATAGTGGATTTAAATTTTTAAAAAATAATTAATAAAACCGAAAACAAATAATTAAAAGAGGCAGCTTAATAGTTACTCCCGCAACTCTATTTTAATACAAAAAAGAACGCACCTTTCGGCACGCCCTTATATGGATAATGAATATACAAATCATGCATTTTAATTCTTGCCAATATTCAAAATTCTAAACAATAAAGTTAAAAATATTACACATATAGTAAGTATAGTAGAAACTGCAGCCACATCAATTCTAATTAAAGATTTAACTTTCATATCATCACCTCATCTGTATTTTTTACAGATAATTATAAATGTATTCACATATTGTTAATTTGTAAATTATTTATTATAATATAATAAAATATACAAAAGGTGTAAATTATGGGAAAATTAAAACAAAAAGAATTACCTAAAAATATAATGGAATCAATTAATTTAAGCAATGATGAAAAAGTGTTGCTGTGGTTAAAAGGGACTAATAAAGAATGGCTTATTTGTAGTGATAAACAAGTTTTTATTATTAAAAAAGGATTCATGACTGGACATACATTCGGTAGTGGCGTCTTTCAAATGCCATATAAAAATATAGCTGGGGCAACAGTGAATTACCACCTATTAAGCGGATATTTCGAATTAAGTGCAGGAGGGATGCAAAACACAGCTAAAAGTTATTGGTCGAATGACAAAGGCAGCGATCCAAAACAAGCTCCGAATTGTATATCTATTACTAGTAAATCATTAGCAAATGAATTCAGAGAAGCTTGTACTTTTATAAATAATAAAATAGGAGAGTCGTCAACCTCTCAAACTTCGCAAACCCCGCATTATAGTAATAATATACCTGAACAAATTAGAAAACTTGCAGAACTAAAACAATCTGGAATACTAACAGATGATGAATTTGAAACAAAGAAAAAAGAATTATTAGACAAAATTTAAAAAATAATGAGTGTTATTTGAATGTATACATGCTTTAGAATCAGTAATATGGAAAAAGGAGTAGCTTAATAGTTACTCCTTTAACTCTATTTTCACACAAAAAGAACGCACCTTCCGGAACGCTCTCTTTATGTTTGAAAGTGAAAGTTGAATTACATTTTAATTCTTACCATAATTCAAGAATATAAACAAGTATTTATAATAATATAGCAAGACAATTTTAAGTTTATTCAATTTCTTCAAAACAAGAAATTATTAATTTATCTAGTGACGCAATGCCCTTATAAGAGTTTTTATATATATTCTTGATTCTCCAATACCTTTAGGAGCTTTTTCAATTTTGTAAGCAGTAAAAAATTCTTGAACTTTTTCTACAAAAATATAGAAAATCCTCTAAAGTTATGAAATTTTTAAAAGATTTTATACCAAGTAAAATATTTATGTAGATTAACTAAGAAACTTTATTAATATCTGAAAATATGTTCTGTCCATAATAGTACCATTTTCCCAATTTTGTATGCTTCTAAAATCTATACCAGTAATTTTACCAGCTTCCCAAAGAGTTAGGCTATTGTTAGTTCTCCACTCTTTAATTCTTTTACCAAAATTACTAAAAATGAATTTATAATAATCATCATAAAAATATTCTATTGGTTTTTCTAATGTTTTAGCTATTTTATTTAAAATATTTGTGGAGGGATAGCACCTAGTTGATTCATAATCATCGATAGTTGAATGTGATAGGTCTAATAATTTACCTAAATAGTTTTGACTGTAACCTTTTAGTAACCTTAATTTTTTTATTCTATCTCCAATTGTAACTTCACTTAGATTCTTATATAATGATTCATACAAGTTAATCTTTAAAATTCGTGTAATTGCTGCACTTTGGTGGTTCATGCTTCTGTATGACCTACAAAAAGACCTGCTTTTTCTCCAGCGCAAAATAAATTATCAATTCCTTTAACCTTCATATCATCTGTTCTAGGTGCAACGGATAAATATCTAATAGAATTGCCCTTGCCTCCCGAATATGGATCAATAAATTTAACAGTTTCAAGTCCTGGTATTTTTCTTAATTTCTCTAATGGATAAAAAGTTGTCATTAATTTTGCATGTGCTAGTTGAACTAAACTGCAACTTACTTTCTTCTAATTCCTTGTCAGTAAAATTCATTTCCTCATAGTCGTTATCCGTACCAATAAATTTAATTTTTATTCTGCCATTATTACTGTTATTGCTTTCTCCAAACCAATATATAGTTTCTATAATGGTATCAATTATTTGTTTTTGCCTTTCACGTGGAAGTTTATCAATTATCTCACAGTCATTTAAAATATCTTCAATAATCTTTAAATTAATTTCGTTAGTTTTTGATTTTTTAGTTTCAGTTTCTAGAGATACTAATTTATGTTCAAGTTGCATACATTGTTTTTTAAAGGGTTTAATCTTATCACGAATTAGACCTTTCATATATTCATCTTCTTCTTTTGAAAGCTCATTTAGTAAATTACTAATTTGTTTCTTTTTATCAGAAAGTGCCTTAGTTAGCATTAATTTTTCATCTAAGCCATTATTCTTCCATTCAGAATTATATTTTTTCTTAAGGTCACTGATAAAGGATAACTTAGCTTTTGAAAGTTTCTTTAAACTAAGCAGCACTAGATCCTCTAGTTTTGATGCATTAGCATTTGCACAATCACAAAGCTTTTTATGAGATTTTCGCTTTAGAGAACATACATAGTAGAATGATTTTTGCCCAGTAGTTTTTGAAACTTTTCCATGTTGAATTAGCATATATTCATTACATTTACCACATTTTATTTTCCCAGTTAGTAAAGCATTATTGGTTTTGCCAAGTCTAGGAAACTTATCTCTATTTTCATCAAACTTCCGCTGAACATCAAGCCATAGAGCAGGAGGCAGGGCACCTTCAATATTACTTATAGCAGCAAGCCTATCTTCTTTAGCCTTTTTAATTTTTACATGCTTACCATTCTTCATTGATTGTTCTGTTTTATTGTAGGTTAGAAGTGAATGAATGCCGTCAGGCTTTCCATAAACATTATAATCATGTTCTTGTAAATAGTTTAGCACATCATCATTGGCTTTTACATATATAGGGTTTTGAAGAATTAATTTTAAACTTGATTTTTCTAACATAACATCATTTCTTGATTTTAACTGGTTTTCAGTTACGTATACTTCTAATTTGTGTAAGCTTCCAAGCTCTAGATATTTATTATATAAAAGTTCTACAAAGCTCATTTCTTTCTGTTCTATTTCAAGCACAGGGAACTGTCTTTTTAAACCTTCTTCATCAATATATACTTTTTTATTTGAAATAAAACCTAATGGTATTTTACCACCAGTCCATCTGCCATTTTTAGCTAGTTCCATCATATTATCCTTCACTCTTTCAGCAATGGTTTCACGCTCTAACTGAGCAAAAACAGAGGCTATGTATATCATTGCACGGCCCATTGGAGTAGAAGTATCAAATTGCTCGCTTATGCTTATAAAATCCACGTGATAATTTTGAAGAATTTCTAGGGTGGAGGAGAAGTCAGCTACATTTCTACTTATACGATCTAGTCTGTAGCATACTAATTTATCTATAGTATTAGCTTGAACATCATGCATTAATTTTTTGAATTTAGGTCTATCAATAGTGCCACCACTAAAGCCTTCATCCTCATATATAATGAATTCTACATTTTTATCTACATATTTTGAAATATAGTCTTTACACATTTCAATTTGATTTTCTATTGAATCGCCTTTGCCAGTAAATTTGGATTTACGACTGTAAATTGCTATTTTCATTAGAGATATCACCTTCAGAGACATGATATTAGATATAAAGATACCTATAGTTAATATATTATTATAGGTATTCGTATTATATACTTAATTTAAATTTGTATTAATGTAACATCACGGCATCAAAATGAATATTATATATGGGATGCTCTTTTAGAAAAGAGAGGATATATTATGTACTCTGTTACATTAATACTACCTAAAAATCGAGAAGTGCTTGAAAAAAAATATGCAGAAGTTTTAGCTGATATTGTAGCTAATGAGTTATCACATGAGGAACTTGAATACTTAATTAATGAATTGGAAAAGCAACAAAAATTAGTACAGTTTTACAAAGAAAAGGACAAATAAAGACGCTGTATTTCAGAACTAAATAATATGGTAGTTTAAAACATATCCTATATTTTAAACTACCATATTATTTAAGGAAATTATTTTAAATGCTTTTATTGGTTTCACTTACAGAATCGCTTTGACTTGGGATGCCATTTTCATTAGAAATTTGTCCAAAGGGAACGCCAATTCCTTGAGCATATTGAGTAGCTTCAATCTTAAGCTTATTTAGAGTTTCTTTTTCTGATACTTCAATACCACTTTGAACTGGTTCAATTTTAAGTTTATTTAAAGTTTCTTTTTCGGTTGTTTTATCCATACCTTTATTTGTCAAATATAACAGCTCCTTTTCATTATATTATGAATTTTATTAGTATACTCATTTTTGCGAAAAATACACTCATATCTTTATTTTTTTGTAGTAAGACATTGAGTATATCCTTATTTTGATATTTATGGTATATTATTAGTGTTATAGATTAGAATCGTATTTTATTAAGATAGAAGTGGTTATAACATTGGAAAATCAGTAGAAGAAAGTAAAAAGAAAAATAATTAACTTCATATTAAGAAAGATTTTAGTTGAGCAGTAACAGATAGGTATAGTTATTTAATATATGGCAAACTTGTAAATCATCAAGGTACATCAACCACACAATTATTATACAATGGAAAAGACAGACTAAAGGAGCGTGTATTGAGTCTTAGAGTCAGTGAGAAAGGTGTTTCTTATGATGGTGTAGTTGCTCACTTTAAGATGAAAATAAAAGATTAAGAGAACAATTAGATAAATTAAAAAGTATTAAGTAAGTCGCAACAGTAGTTAAATGCGAATTAGTATTGTTATTAAAGGGGGAAGCATATGAAAAATTTTATGATTGGAATGTATGGGAAATACGATAATATAAAATTTAATAGAGATTTTAGAGAAAACTTTTATGGAATAGAAATGTGTCTTTTTGAAGATGAAAGAGACATAGAAAAACTAATTAACGAAACTGAAAGAAAAGGCATTAAATTTGGTATACACTTTCCTTTAAGGTCTGGAATATCAAATTTAAGAGACCAACAGTTTTTATCATTAGATAAAGAAACAAGGGAAAATGCTTATAAGTATATTGAAGGAGAATTAAATTATATCAAGAAGAAGGGACTTAACCCTGAATATATCCTATTTCATTATCCTAAACCAGTTATTTTGAAAAATGATTTCGATATGAGTAACTGGAGATTTGCAGATAAAAGTGAATATACATATGAATCAGATTATCCAACTATCGAATTAAAAAAATACAGTGAAAATCTCTTTTCTTGGTTATCAGAAAAAAGTCTTGAATATAATTTTATTCCTGTATTAGAATTTGATGCTTTAAACAAATATGTTTGTGAGGATAACTTTCTTGAAGCCTTATTAGAAAAATACAAAGCAATAAAGATATGTTTGGATACAGGGAGACTTCATTTACAAAGTAAAATAGATTTAGATTTTAATGAAAAAGAGATTATCAAAAGATTTGCAAAGTATACTGAAGTAGTACATTTATGGAATGTTAAAGTAACTGGAAATTTAGAAAATAATCATTTTCCTACTTTACCAAATTTAAAAGTAGAAGATGGCTGGGCACCTATCGAAAATTACTTAAAGATTATTACAAAGGAAAATAAGAATGTAAAGATAATGTTTGAACATAGGTCAGATTTAATAAGTGATAAAGAATTAGATAGTTGTTATTCTTGGATTAGTTCCTTATTAGAATAAGAGAATTGGTTCGGAATATTCTTATATGGCGAAGTATCAACAAAGTTATTAACGTGTTATACATTGAAAAAAGTATAAAAAGAAAAGAGGTGAGTTTTAGTGGGGGGTGGCACTTGTTATACACTTTCTCACTAAAGATAATTAGTGAGAGTTTGGTACTGTTATACACTCTCTCGCTAAAGATAAAATATGAATGCGATGCTGTATCGCTTTAAACCTGGTGAACCAATGGAAACCATTGCTGCTGTTGCAGAGATATTTGATTTTGATACTAAGGTTAGTTAGGTATTGATTGTATAAAAATAAATAAGTTATAATTGAATTCAAGACAATGACACCCTTTCATGTGATTTTTGTGTTTTGAGAGATTCAATTATAACATGAAATTATGGGGTCATTGTTTTTTTCGTTGAAAAACTCTGTAACCCTTGATATATAAACAAAAAACTAAACAAGTAGTGTAAATAAATTTACACTACCGAAATAAATCAGAGGAGGATTATAATGAAAGTTTCTGTAAACGAACTACTAAACATTGAAGAATTAGATGCAAGAGCCGTATTTGATGGGGTTAAGTATCCTTGGGAAGCTCTTACAGAAATTAAGGATTTTATTTTTGAATACGCAAAAAATCTGCCAAGCGATTTTCAAAGAATAAAGGAATTTGTATGGGTTGGCAAAGGCACTACTATAGAAAAAAGTGTTCTTATAAACGGTCCAGCGATTATCGGTTACAATTGCGAAATCAGGCATTCTGCTTACATTAGAGACAATGTTATCATTGGTAATGATGTTGTAATTGGAAACTCAACTGAAATTAAAAATTCAATCCTCTTTAACAAAGTTCAGCTTCCCCATTACAATTATGTTGGTGATTCAATATTAGGGTATAAAGCCCATTTGGGGGCAGGAGCAATAACATCCAATTTAAAGTCTGATGGAACATTAGTAAAAGTAAAATATGGTACAGATATTGTTGAAACTGGTTTAAGGAAATTTGGCGCAATCGTAGGCGATTCAGCTGAAGTAGGATGTAACTCAGTTTTAAACCCAGGGACAATAATAGGAAAAGATAGTATTGTTTATCCATTAAGTTCTGTAAGAGGTTATATTGCAGAGAAGAGTATTTTGAAGAGTAATGGTGAAATTGTAGAGAGAAAATAAAGTAGAGGAACCAGGATATCGTATTAATTCAGAAGTGAATTTTATTGTGTTTTAATTCGTATTTTTTTATATGGCGAAGTATCAACAAAGTTATTAACGGGTTATACATAGAAAAAAGTATAAAAAGAAAATTATCAACCTTGGAATTTATTTAAAAGAAGAGAATAATAAAATGGTTGGTGTTGCAGAGATATTTGATTTTGATACTAAGGTTAGTGCTGTAACCATAGGATATATCTTAAATCAAAATTACTGGGGAAAAAGTATAGCTTCTAAGACGACGTCACTACTACCTGATTATCTTTTTAACGAAATTGAGGTAAATAGGGTACAGGCTTTTGTGATGACAGAAAATGAGAAGTCTAAGAATGTACTTTTAAGAAATAATTTTGTGAAAGAAGGAACTATAAGGCAAGGAAATTTTTGGCAAGGTAGAGGCGTTGTGGATTTAGTATTGTTTTCTATTTTAAAAGCAGAGTATGGAGCTAAATGAATATCATAGATTTTACAAATAAGAAAAGTCTGTGATATAGAATATTTAATAACAGTACTGTAAGAGAATTGTTTTTTAGGAGGAGGATATTATGTCAAAAGTTACACTTTTGGTAATAGACATGCAAAAAAATTGTAAAGAAGCTACCCATTGTAAGGCGTCGTTTGAAAAGGCAGTAGAATATATTAATGGAATTCATTTATTAAGATCTGTTGTAAGCTATGAAGCCCTTGAGTATTTTTTGTAGGAAACTTACAGATCATAATAATATGACTAAAAGTATAAACCTTAAGATGGAATAATAAAACAAATAGTTTTGTGTAGAGCTATTTGAATGTTAAAGATATAAAAAATAGTAAATATATAAGGTGGAGAGATAAGAATTATGTGCTTAAATACTTCTTCATAGGTTGCATTTCTGTTCACCTTGCATGACCAGTATCCAATAGAATTACATTTTCAGCAAACTCTCTTAAAGCATATTGTTGACAGACTTTTAATTTTAGTTTATCTAGGTTTATGTCCTCTGGTGGAATTTTTAAAATAACAACTCCATCTTTATCTAATTTTTCTGAAATCTCACTACTTAAAGATTCTTTTGCCAGCTTGCAGGAACCACTAAATGCCCCAAGACCACCATCATCTCGTTCGCCTTGTAAGTCATCAACTCCAGCTCTACTGCTTATACTTACTCTTGGACCGAAAGAAGGGCATCTTAAAACGCACATTGAACATCCGTTACCGTAACGTAAACAGTTTCCCATAGGTCCTGTTGAACCGGTGGTTTCAATAAAAACATCACCTTCAATATAAGTACCATCAGAAAGATAAATACCTTCAATATGATCTTTTGACTTTTTAATGTCAATTACTCTGCTAATCAAATTAACTTTAATATTCATATTCTTTATATGCTTTAGAACTGCAGGTTCAATTTTATTTACATCATATAAAGAGGCGTGTTTGTGTCCAGGAAAATCAATATTTTTATGCCTTGTATTTTCGTCTGTAATATTTATTAAATCTCCAGCACCTAAGGCTATAATTTCTTCTGAGGCCGTATATCTACCGTTATTCCTCATTATTCCTCCGACGTTTCCAAGTCCTAAAATCATATCAGTCTTTTCAAAAATTTCTACTTCAGCTCCAGCTTTTTTAGCTGTAATTGCAGCAGCACAGCCAGCCCAGCCAGCACCTATAATAATAACTTTCATAATAATCCCCCTTGAATTCCTTGTAATGTTTAAATAATTTATTTATACGTTTTTATAAAAGTCTTCTTCCTTTAAAAATGTATCTTGGATCAATTTGCATTTTACAAAGCTTTTTGACTACATGACCTTTGTATCTCGTGCTACAAGTACCACAAACACCTTCGCCACAGCACATTTTTGCATTATTGCTGCAAGCTACATTTTTATCATCAGAAATTACATCTAAAACATTTCTTATAAAGATATCTGGTCCAGAACAAAATACTATATTGGAACTCTCTGAATATTTTTTTATAATTTCTACAAGTTCAGGAGAAAGTTCACCAGAAACCATAGAAGTACATTCTATAAGCTCAGCATTACACATACTTAAATAATCTTTTATAAAAATATCCTTAAAGTTTGCTTTATCTATGGCTACTATAATTTTGTTACCATTTGCATATAATTTTTTCATTACAGGAATCATCGGAGCCATGCCTATGCCTCTAGCCAATATAAGTGAAGTGCCATTTTTGCTATTGTTTACATTTTTAAGCCCCAAAACTCCATTCCAATAAGGTCCACGTACGACTAAATCATCCTTCTCACTAAGTTCATCTAATTTTTTGGTTTTTATACCCTTTAATTCCACTGCAATAGTTAAAGTGTTTTCAACTACATCTGTATCCATTATTGATATTGGAGCATCAAAATAAGAGTTAGTCTCTGGATTTCTAATGAAGATAAAAGCTCCTGGAACTGACAACTCTTGAACTAATTTATGTTTAGCAATTATAGTAAAAGCTATGATATCTTTATCTATATTTTGTTTTTTTATTATTTTACAAAGAGTTATTTTTCTCTGCTTATTAGGTTTATTACCATTCCAAACATATTCTTGATATATACATACTCCCTTCCAATTTGTACAGTCACAGAATTTTTTGCCTTGCATTTGTGAGCATAAAATGCAGTCCCCAGTTTCAGCTAGATTGCAAGGACAATATTCTGTTCCAGCATCAATACAGTCTTTAATCTCATAATTCATAAATAATCCTCCTGTATTAGTTTATGGACTATTATTAATATATTTATAAATTTTATTTCTGTTACTCTTATATGCTATAATTTATTTTGGAGGTAATTACATATGGAAAAGAACAAAACAAAAATAGCAAAACCTAAAATAAATGATGATTTAGATAGTATATACATATCAAGGGAAAATGTAATAGATGAAGTTATGTTTTCTTCTGGAATAATTAGTGAATGTTCTTTAGAAAATCTTCAAGGAAATAGGGTAGAGTTTAAACAGGTAATATTTAAAAATGTTATTTTTAATAACATAACTTTTAGAAATATAGATCT
The DNA here is from genome assembly GCF_900176305.1 of Clostridium acidisoli DSM 12555. Lineage (GTDB taxonomy): Bacteria > Bacillota > Clostridia > Clostridiales > Clostridiaceae > Clostridium_I > Clostridium_I acidisoli. Next base: position 214,001 of record NZ_FWXH01000002.1, on the reverse strand, counting down.
TACGGATGTAAAGTTTCAAAATTGTGATTTATCAAATGTAGATTTCATTGAAGCTTCAGTATATAGAGTAGAATTTATAAATTGTAAAATTATTGGCATTAATTTAAGTGAAGCCACTTTAAGAGATGTAATTTTTGATAATTGTAATGGTGAATATGCTTTTTTTAGTCATTCTAATTGTAAGCAAGTTGCATTTCTTCAATGTCAATTAAGATCTGCAGATTTTCAGAATTCAATGTTTTCTAAGGTTGAGTTTAAGGAGTCTAATTTGCTTATGGCTCAAATGAATTTCACAAAGCTTAAGGGCATAGATTTTACTAGCTGTGAAATTGAAGGTATAGGCGTAAATATTGCTGATGTTAATGGGGTTATAGTTACACCAATGCAAGCAATTTCTATTTCCAGCATATTAGGTCTCATTATTAAATAAAAAGTTGGAGGTATATATTTATGGATAAAATAAAACTTGGAAGAACAAATTTAATGGTGACTAGAAGTGGTTTTGGTGCCTTACCTATACAGAGAATTTCGTTTGAAGATGCTAAAAAGATTTTACGCAAGGCTTACGATAATGGAATAAATTTTTTTGATACTGCAAGAATGTATTCTGACAGTGAAGAAAAGATAGGATATTCGCTTAGCGATGTGCGAAAAGACATTATAATAGCTACTAAAAGTCATGCAAATGATAAGGAAACTTTACTAAACCATTTACAGACAAGCTTGAAAAACTTAAAAACAGATTATGTGGACATTCTTCAGTTACATAATCCGGAAAAGCTTCCCAACCCTGAAGATCCAAATGGGCTTTATGCTGGACTATTAGAAGCTAAAAAAAGAGGTTTGGTTCGATTTGTAGGAATTACAAATCATAGGATAGACAATGCTATGGAGGCAGCAACTTCTGAGTTATATGATACGATACAGTTTCCTTTAAGTTCTTTATCTGCTGACAATGATTTAAATCTCATAACAGAATGTAAGAAAAGAGATATTGGAGTTATTGCAATGAAAGCACTTTCGGGTGGACTAATAACTAATGTTGCATCTACTTTTACATTTTTACGACAATTTGATAATCTTGTTCCAATATGGGGAATACAGAGAGAAACTGAATTAGATGAATTTATTGCTCTTGAAAAAAACCCACCAGTATTAGATGATAATATGTGGTCCATTATTAATAAAGATCGCCTAGAACTCGCAGGAGATTTCTGCCGTGGCTGCGGATATTGCCTTCCATGCCCTGCAGGAATTGAAATTCCTACATCTGCAAGAATAACTTTACTTTTAGGAAGATCTCCATATGAAGGTTTCTTAGAGGATGATTTTAAGGAAAAGATGAATCTAATAAACAATTGTATAGAGTGTGGACATTGCAAAAATCATTGTCCGTATAAACTAGATACACCAAATCTCTTAAAACGTGAACTTAAAAACTACAATGAATTTTATGCCAAACATGTAAGATAAAGTGAAACTAACACTCAGGTGGAGTTTTGGTCTTGACCCACCTGAGTGTTAGTTATGCTTAAAAAAGATCACTGACATAATTAAGGATTAAATAATACTAATATTGAACTCTTTAATAACATCTGTAATTTCTTTATCTGGAAGTTTGTCAGAAATAATAGAATCTATATCATCTATTTTGGCAAACTTGTAGTTTCCATCAAGATGAAATTTTTTGCTTTCCATTACTAGGAATGTTTTTTTACTAGATGAAATTATTGAACTTTTAGTTATACCATCATCTATATCAAATGTAGTGATGGTCCTATCAAATACATCTACTCCACAACTTCCAATAAAACATTTATCAAACTTATATCTAGATATTAGATCAATAGTAGGGGCACCGGTGAAACCATTAAGGTTTTTGTTTAATATACCACCTGTGGCCACTACAGAAATGTTATTTTGTTTTGAAAGTATATTTAATATTTCAAGCATATTAGTAACCACTGTTACACGTTTATTACTTTCAGCTAGTAGTTTTGCCAATAAGATGTTTGTAGTAGATATGTCTAAAAAAATGGTTTCCCTATCCGTTATTATATTAAATGCCTTTTCAGCAATTATAGTTTTGTTAGATACATCTATTTCTGAGCGCTCTTGCATATCATAAGCATTAGAAGATTCTCGTATTTGAACAGCACCGCCATAAGTTCTCTTTAAATTACCTTGAGATTCTAAAACCTTTAAATCTTTTCGAATGCAGTCTTCTGTAACATCAAATTTTACACTAAGCTCTTTAACTTTAACTTTTCCTTTAGCTTTTAATATATTTAATATTTCTTGTAATCTTTCTTCAGCAAACAAAATTAATACTCCTTTCTAACTTTAAAACATTTAGAACTTTAAATATTATTATATCCTACTTTTTATATTTCTCATAAATATTCTTGAACTAAATCCATTTTTATATTGAAATAATGCTAAAATTAATATATAATAATAATAAACAATAAACATTAATACCAAACAATAATAAAAATAAGATGAATAAGTATAAAAAATGAAGGGAGGGAGTATAGATGCTTAGTGATCGTATTCAGTATTTGAAGGATGAACTTTTTAAAGAAAAAAGAGAAATATCATTAGAGAGATCGAAAATTTATACTGAAAGTTGGAGAAAAACCGAAGGTGAAGCTGTAATAATAAGAAGAGCAAAGGCACTCAAAAACATACTGGACAAAACTAAAATCACTATAAAACCAGGAGAGTTAATTGTTGGTGATAGAACAGTAAAACCAAGATCAGGAGTTGTTTCACCTGAAATGTCACCGTATTGGATTTTGGATGAACTTGATTTATTTGCAGAAAGACAACAGGATAAATTTGAAATATCAGAAGAAGATAAGAGCTACTTTAAAAATGAACTCTATCCATATTGGAAAGGAAAATCTTTAAAAGATTATTGTGAAGAGCATATTTCAGCTTATGTAAAAGAAGACACCAAGTCTGGGATATTTGCTATCAATCAAACTGATAAGGGACAGGGACATATTATACCTGATTATGAGATAATATTTAAAAATGGTTTAAAAGGAATGATTGCTTCTGCTAAGAAAAAGCTAGAAGAAAATAGTGAAAATAATTTTTATAAGGCATCTGTAATTTCACTGGAGGCAGCAAGAAGTTATATTTTACGCCATGCTGAACTAATAAAATCTATGCTTATATGTGAAAAAGAGGAAGCTAGAAAAAATGAACTTAATGAAATCCTAAAAATAACCATTAAAGTAGCTAATGACAAACCAGATAGTTTTTATGAAGCTGTGCAACTTTTTTGGTATATAAGTTTAATTTTTCAGCATGAGTCAAATGCTAGTTCTATTTCTCCAGGTCGTTTCGATCAATATATGTATCCATATTTTAAAAAATCACTGGAAGAAGGTATAAATATTGAATTTATGAAAGAAGTTCTAAGGGCTCTTTATATAAAATTCAACACAATTGTAGCACTAAGGAGTACTGAAAGTGCTAAATACTTTGCTGGTTTTCCTATAGGATATACTATTGTACTTGGTGGCGTAGATGAAATGGGAAGAGATGTTACTAATGAGTTATCCTATATTATGCTTGATATTCTTGGTGAAATAAAACTTCCTCAGCCAAATTTGAGCATTAGAGTGAGTGAAAAATCCCCAAGAGAATTTTTAATGAAAGCTGCTGAGACAATTAGAATTGGTACTGGAATGCCACAAGTATTTAATGATGAAGCAAATATCATGGCTTATGTTAATAGAGGTGTTTCACTGAAAAATGCTAGAAATTATGCGGTGGTTGGGTGTGTTGAACTTTCTATTCCAGGGAAAACCTATGGACTACATGATATAGCTTTATTTAATTTGTTAAAAATTATGGAAGTAACCTTAAAGGAAAACCAACATGGATTTGAAAGTTTTAATGATTTATTAGCTTCAATTAAAGACAATATTTCAAAGTATGTTAAAGATATGGTGGAAGGTTCCAATATAGTTGATAAAGCTCATAGGGAATGTGCACCTATACCATTCTTATCAAACTTTATTACTGGATGTTTTGAAAGTGGAAAAGACGTAACAGAAGGAGGTGCAATGTACAATTTTTCAGGTGTGCAAGGCATAGGAAGCCCTAATCTAAGCGATTCTTTATATGTTATTAAAAAACTTATATTTGAAAATAAAGAAATGACTCTTGAGCAATTGGTAAACATCTTGAATAACAATTGGAAAGACAATGAGGTTTTAAGGCAAAGAATTATAAATAAGTATATAAAATATGGCAATGATGAGGACGAGGTAGATTACTTAGGAGCTGAGATATTATCCTATTATTGCAATAAGGTTTCAGAATATAAAAATATAAGAGGTGGGATTTTTCAGCCTGGTTCGTACACAGTTTCTGCTCATATTCCTTTAGGAGAGATCGTAGGTGCTACGCCAGATGGAAGAATGGCAAAGGAGCAACTTGCAGATGGAGGACTATCTCCAATGGTAGGCAGAGATAAAAAAGGCCCTACGGCTAGTTTAAAAAGCGTGAGCAAACTAGATAATTATTTAACCTCAAATGGAAGTTTATTAAATGTAAAATTTTCTCCAGCTACTTTAGAAGGTGATGAAGGGTTAAGAAAACTTGTAGGTTATATACAAGCCTTTAGTAGGCTGAAAATACAGCATATTCAATTTAATGTGGTTTCACAAGATACCTTAAGAGAGGCACAAAAACATCCAGAAAAATATCAAAACTTAGTTGTGAGAGTTGCTGGATATAGTGCAATTTTTATAGAACTGGATAAATCTATACAAAATGACATTATAAACAGAACTGAACATTTATTATAGGATGTGGTCAATTTGAATACAGCTACAATTTTTAACATACAAAGATATAGCCTCCATGATGGAGGCGGCGTAAGAACAGTGATCTTTTTTAAAGGATGTCCATTCAGATGTCCATGGTGTTCAAACCCTGAATCTCAAAGTTTTCAAAATGAGGCAATGAGGAAGGAAGTTTTGTGCATTAAGTGTAGCAGCAGCAGTGCCTTAAAATGTACAAGGTCACCTGAAAATTGTCCTACTGGTGCGATAGAAACCATTGGCATAGAATACACTGTTCAAGAAGTTATTAACGAGGTAAAAAAAGATTTAATATTTTATGAAACAACAGAAGGAGGTGTTACACTTTCTGGTGGAGAAGCTCTTTGTCAAGGCAAGTTTTGTATTGAACTATTAAAAGAATTGAAGAAGCTAGGAATAAACACTGCTATAGAAACTACTGGAGTAGGAAATTGGGATACATTAGATAAAATTACTGAGCTTTTAGATACAGTATTGTGGGACTTTAAGATTATGAATAAAGAAGAATCTGAGCAAATTTTGAACTTAGATGTTGAACTTATGAAGTATAACTTTAAAAAGATTATGGATAAAAATGTGAAAGTAATTCCAAGAATTCCGTTAATTCCAGGATACACAGCAAAAGAAGAAAATATGAAGCAAATAATTGAATACCTATGTAACTTTAATATTAATGAGGTGCATATTTTGCCATTTCATCAGTATGGAAGCTCTAAATATAAGGCTTTAGGTAGGAAATATAAATTGGATTGTTTAAAGCTGCTTTCTGATAAAGAAATAGATAACATAATTTCTTTATTTAACGGTAGAGGAATAAAAACAGTCTTAGGTGGTTATTAAAATAGAGGAGGCACAGGTATGGAACTTATATTAGATACAGGAAATGTAAATGAAATAAAGGAACTTTATACAATTTTACCAATCGACGGGGTTACAACCAATCCAACTATTGTTGCAAAAGAAAAAAAGAAATTCATTGAGTTAATTAAAGAGATTAATGACATTGTAGGGGAAGAAACTCCAATACACGCTCAAGTTATCTCCACAAAATATGAGGAGATTATTAAAGAAGCGGATTTTATTAGTAGCATTCGTGAAAATATCTATGTTAAAATTCCAGTAACATCTGAAGGACTTAGAGCTATAAAGGAATTAAGTAAAAGAGGTAAAAAAATTACAGCAACAGCAATTTTTACAGCTCATCAAGGTTTTCTTGCTGCTAAAGCTGGAGCAGCTTATGTAGCTCCATATGTCAACAGAATAGATAATATTTCTGGTGATGGAGTAAATACTGTTAGAGATTTAGTAAGCATAATTGATAGATATAATTTAAACACTAAGGTTTTAGCTGCGAGCTTTAAAAATGCTCAGCAAGTGCTTGAACTTATGAAAGTTGGTGTTCATAGTGTAACAGTGCCACCAGATATTGCAAAAGCTATGATGAATCATCCCTTAACAGAGTGGAGTGTAAATAAATTTATTGAAGATTGGGAAGATGCCTTTGGTGGAGGTATTAAAACTTGGGATTAGAAAGTTATTAAAGCAGAGAGTGGGAGAGCGCTATGAGTTAAGCATTAAATTCAACGCTCTCTTTGTTTTTGTTAAAAGCGCTATAGATCTATTTATATTATGAAATCAGAATTTATATTAGAAACTATTGACAAGCCATTTAAAATCTTATATTATTGAACTGATAATGATAATCAATATCAAATGCTTTAAATAAGCATTTATTTTTATATTATACTGATGCTGATTATCGATAAAAATATTTAGGTGGTGTTGTAATGTTAAGAGAAATCGGTCTAGATGAAGTAGAAATTAATTCTAAAGTTAAAGTGGTTAGGGTTGATCCTAATAGTAGAACTAGAAGAAGGATAATGGACATGGGCATTGTAAGGGGTACAGAAATATTAGTATCTGGAAAAGCACCAATGGGGGATCCAATTGAGCTTCAATTAAGGGGGTATAATCTAAGTCTTAGGAAAAAAGAAGCTAAGGATGTTATTGTAGAATTATTATAGGAAAGGGGCAGCGAGCATGGATAATATTTGTATGCCACTTAATGCTTTTTCAGTTGGTACCTTGGCTAAAATAGATAGAGTTGTTGGAGGAGAAGCTATTTGTAAAAAACTTATGGAGATGGGTTTTAACAAAGGAGCAATTGTAGAAATAATAAATAACCAAGTTGGACCTATGGTAATTAAAGTTGGGGAAACGAGATTAGTTCTTGGAAGAGGTATGGCACAGAAGGTTATGGCAATTGAAGTATAAATATATATTGGAGGTAAGCAATGAGTAAAGATTTAGTATTCGCATTAGCAGGTAATCCCAACTGTGGTAAAACTAGTTTGTTTAATGACTTAACTGGAGCAAAACAACATGTTGGAAACTGGCCAGGTGTTACAGTAGAAAAAAAAGAAGGAAAAATGACTGCTGAAGGCAGAAACATTACGGTGGTAGATTTACCTGGCACCTATAGTTTAGGCGCATACTCAGAAGATGAAGTTGTAGCACGTGATTTCATACTTAAAGAGAATCCAGATGTTGTGGTAAATGTAATTGATGCAAGTAATGTTGAAAGAAATTTATATTTAACAACTCAAATTTTAGAAACTGGTGTTAAGGTTGTTTTGGCACTAAATATGATGGATGAAGCCCAAAACAAGAATATAAAAATAGAAGTGGAAAAATTATCGAAACTTTTAAATATACCAGTAGTTCCAACTACAGCGGTTAAGGGAGAAGGAATTAAGGAATTAGTTATAGCAGCCATAAATTTAGGTGAAAAACATGAAGAAAATAGAGTACATAAATACAAGATTGATTACGGTACGGAAGTAGCAAAACATGTTGAAAAAATTGAAAATAGTTTTAAAAATAATAACATAAAATTAGAATATCCGACCTCCTGGACTGCAATAAAATTACTAGAAAATGATGAATTTATAAAAAAGTACATACATGAAAAAGAAAATACAGCTAATGTAGAGGCTGAATTAAAAAAGAGTAATGATTTATTATTAGAATCAATTGGATATGATGTAGATGCATTTATTGTTGATAAAAGATATGAATTTATTGGCAGCGTTGTAAAGCAATCAGTTAAAAGAAGTAGTGAAAGTAATAAAAAAACGCTTTCTGATAAAATTGATTCAATAGTAACTAATAAATGGCTTGGTATTCCAATATTTGCTATTATTATGTTTGTTATGTATCAAATAACTATGACTATTGGTAATGGAATACTGACGGATCTTGTTGGAAGGTTTTTTGATTTTTTAGGTGGCTGGGTTGGAAATAATTTAACATATCTTGGCGCACCAAATTTAGTTAAGTCATTCTTTGTAGACGCTTTAATAGGTGGAGTTGGTTCAGTACTTGGATTTACCCCAATGATTATTATAATGTATCTTTTAATATCAATACTTGAAGACAGTGGATACATGGCAAGAGCAGCTTATGTAATGGATAGACTTATGAATGCAATAGGCCTTCATGGAAAAACAGCTGTATCACTCATAATTGGGACAGGTTGTAACGTTGCTGGAGTAATGTCTGCAAGAACACTTGAGAGCAAAAAGGATAGAATGGTAGCTATTTTAATTAGTCCGTTTATGTCTTGTACTGCAAGACTTGCAATTTATGCATTATTTGTAAGTGCATTTTTTTCAAATACAAAAATTGGACCTTTTAATGCTGGTGGAATTATAGTTTTTGGGCTGTATGTGTTAGGTATTTTAGTAGCAATTATTATGGGTAAATTTTTCAGCAGCACTGTATTTAAAGGGGAGGATTCATATTTTATAATGGAATTGCCACCATATCGTGTACCAACTGTTAAAGGTACATTAATACACATGTGGGAAAAAGCAGGGGCCTTTGTTAAAAAAGCAGGGACTATAATATTAGCTTCTATTATACTTATATGGGTACTTTCAAATTTACCATTTGGAGTAGCACCAGGATCAAAAGATAGTATAGTTGGAATGATAGGTGCTGCTATAGCTCCATTATTTGTACTAGCAGGCTTTGGTACATGGCAAGCAGGTATAGCACTTATAACAGGTTTTGTAGCGAAAGAAGCCGTAGTTGGAACCATGGCAACAATTTATGGCGTTGAGGAAGGTAGTAAACTTATTACCGCAATTCATGGTGCATTTACTCCACTTTCAGCATTGTCATTTATGGTTTTTACACTTCTTTATGTGCCATGCGTTGCCACGATAGGTGCAATAAAAAGGGAAACAAATTCAGGAAAGTGGGCATTTATTACTGTAGTATATACTTGTGTAGTTGCTTGGATAACTTCAGTTTTAGTATTCCAAATAGGGAAGCTAATTGGTTTTAATTAAATAGTGATAATGATATTCAGTATCACTATTTGATAGAGAGGATGATTGAGAATGTTAATGAAAATATTAAAGAAATTAGCAGCAGGAGGTTTATACTCAAATAAAGCTATGGCTAATGAATTAGGCGTTGACGAGGGTATGGTTGAAGCTATGATATCACAATTACAGCAAATGGGGTATATTGTGCGAGATAAGATGAACGGAACTTCATCTTGTTGTGCTGGCGGTTGTGATTGTAGCAAAGAAGTTAAAAAATCTAAACATAGCTGTTGTGATGGAAATTCAAATATAGAAATTGAAATGTGGAAGTTAACAGATAAAGGAAAAGTTACTCTAAAAAAGTGTTAAATTAGTGAGAAATAAAAGGATGCATGACTATAGAAATCTGTTTATAGTTGTGCTTCTTTTTTTCACAATTGAAAAAAGAGCAATAAGCTCTTTTTAAATTATTTTAATTGATAAAGTTTCTTCGTCATTAACTAAATAATATGCAGTATCTTCTTCAATTTTGTAGTACACTTTTAAATCTTTTATTTCTGACAGCTTATGGGATTTTGTCCATTCTAATTTAAATCTTTCAACCAACTCATCTTCACTGACCTTTTTTCCGTAATATTCAATATATAGTTTTTTATCAAAACCTATTATATTTGAAATATTAGTTTTAACAGCTTTAGCTAAATCATCTGAAGTTTTTGTGATTGTTTTTTTTGCGGATTCAGATACCTTTTTTACTGTTTTGGCAGTTGTTTTAGACACATCCGCTGCTGCATCCTTTAGTTCAACTATGTTTTTCTTCAAGTTTTCCTTTGAAAGATTTAAAGAAGTTTCTACAGTTTCTTTTATAGGTTTAGAAGTTTTTGTAACTCTGGGTGTCCTCTTAACTGAGCTTTTTGGCTTGGGTTCAGTTTTACTATTAGTGGTTCCTTCTAGTTCCTGTACTTTTGTTTTTCTATTCATCAAAAGCCCCCCTAAAATATTATATGAGTTTATTTTAACATTTGTAGTAAATAATTACAATGTATATTGCTACCTGAAGTAAATAAAACTTGCTTTTGTGTAATTTAACTTTTAATAAAAATGATATTATTTTTTTGAAAATGAGCCCCTAAACAATATATATACACCAATTAATATAAATAATATTGGGATAATTAAATTGAATTTTATCCATGAAAACCACGTATTGTATATCATGGAAAGAAAGCTTAAGAGTGCTATAAGAAATAGCAAGGTACTAGAGAAAAGCACTCCTTTGTTTTTGTTTCCAAATAAATAAAATTGAAATAAACCTAAAGAAACCGAAAGAATATAAATTGGCCAAGTATATTCAGAGTATGTCCAATTGGTAAATGTTTCAAAGAAAAATAAAATACCTAAGGTAGTTAATATTCCTCCAGGAACTAAAATTCCTGCATTTCGCTTACTAACAAAATAATCAAATTCAAATAATAAACCTAATACTAATATAATTATTGGCCACATATTAGATATGCTAAAAAAATTAAAATTAAAAAATCTGTTTACTAGAATCGTAATTCCTAATAAAATAAAAATTACACCCCAAAATATATTTTGTTTTTTCAAAATTTAACCTCCATAAGAATATAAATTTTATTTAAAATTCAGCAAAGTGTACAGGTCCTTGATTTCTTATTTTTGCACTTGAAGGTGGTAATTGTTTTTCTTTTGCACTATATTTTTTACCATTAAAAGTTGTTCCAGGTCCAAATTCCAAATAGTTTTCACAATAAACATCTCCATTTATTACACTTTTATCACCAACTCTTATATAATCTTTAGCTTTAATATTACCATTTATTATAACACAATTATCCATAATTAATTTATTACCAGACATAGAATTTTTAGATTTAAAATTGTCATCTGTGTGTAATTCTAAAAACTGTCCGCCATTTATATTAAGGCCATTTTGAGAATACAAATAATCAATAGTATTTTTGCCCATAAGTTTACTGTTTTCTCCAGTCATAAATTTAGTACACTTTATATTTCCATCTGAATAGAAATTAGAACCTGCATAAATTTCATTTGCAGTAATTGTTCCACTAACTCGTGCATTTTCCCCAATACGTAATTCAGTACATTTAATGTCCCCAGTTATAATCGCGGAGTTTCCTATCTCAAATTTATCTTTTGCTTCAAAATTTCCATTCAAAGAAGTATTGTGACCAAAATAAACATTTAATGCGTTTATATCTCCAGTGTAATTAATATTATTTCTAGCTTTAAAATCCTCTACTAATATCAAATCTCCCTCTATTGTTGTGTTTTCTAAAAGCCATATTTCTTGTAGTTTTATCCTATCTAATAGTTTTAATTTGACAGCTTCTGTTAGAACAAGTGAATCAACATCTTTTAAAGCATCATTAGAAATGGACATATTTTGATTAATTGTTTTTGTCTTGTGTGCTAATAAAAAATCCTCCTTTACGACATCCTCATACCAAAATAAATCTCTAGAACTCATTTTTATTCCCCCTTAATAAAAACCATTATATTACTATAATATTCATTAATTTGAGAAAGTACAATATTTAAGTGAAAATAACTATAAATTACAATGGGCTGCTCTAGAATAACTAAAACAGCCCATTGCAATTTAACTTCTCTTTTTTGATTTTTCACCTTCTGATTTTCTATCATTTGTTGATTTTGAATCAGTTTGGTTGTTGTTTGAATTTTTCTTTCCCATTTTTAGACACCTCCTTTGTTACCTAAATAGTATTATTAACCTAATATTTCTTTTTATACTTAAAATATCTAAATATATTTGCTTTTATTGTATATTATATATATAATTCTTATGTAAATTGTTATCAACATGAGAAGAATTAATAACTTATATATTAGTAATGTATATAAAATTTAAATATAATTAGGTGAGTATTGTGGAAGAAAGATTGCAAAAATTTATGGCAAGATGTGGTGTTGCATCACGAAGAAATTCTGAAAAGCTTATACAAGCAGGAAAAGTTAAAGTAAATGATACTATTTTAACAGAACTAGGCGTGAAAATAGATACTGTTAAGGATAGTGTATATGTTAATGGTGTAGAGATTTTTTTGGAGGAAAATAAAGTTTATATAATATTAAATAAGCCCGAAGGATATTTGTCTACATTAAAAGATGAGAGAGGCAGAAAAACAGTTTTAGATTTAACAGAAGATATTGAGGAAAGAATATTTCCTATTGGAAGACTTGATTATGATACTTCAGGACTTTTAATAATGACTAATGATGGAGATATATATAATAAAGTAATTCATCCTCGAGAGAAGATAAATAAAGTTTATGAAGCAACTATAAAGGGAATTCCCTCTGCTGATGAGATTAATTTGTTTTGTAGTGGTATTGATATTGGCGGTTATGTAACGGCACCAGCTGAAATTGTTATACTTAAAAAAGATACGGAAACTTCAAAGGTAAAAATAACAATACATGAAGGAAAGAAAAGACAAATAAGAAAAATGTGTAAAATGATTTCACACCCTGTAATTACTTTAAGAAGAATATCCATTGGTAATATTGTTTTAAATGATTTGGAAAAAGGAAAATGGAGATACTTAACTGACGAAGAAGTAGGATATCTAAAAAATCTGTAGGTATGAAATTGGTTCATAATAAAAATAAATTGCAAAGTAACATTGAAGGGTTTTAACGCTTGCTTCGCAATTTTTTACTATTATGTATAAAGAAATTATCAATGTTACAACGATATACAATAATTTATTGATATGTTTCTAATTTGATGATAAAATAAAATAAGATTTGACGTCGGTTTGTATGTTCCGGAAAGGATTGATATACTCAATGGATAGTGTCGTAGAAAATAATAAACAAGATTTAATGAGAACGATTCAGCTAAAATTTTCAAGATTAAGCAAAGGCCAAAAATTAATAGCTGAATATATTTTAAAACATTACGACAAGGCTGCATTTATGACTGCTGCAAAACTTGGCATAAATGTTGGGGTTAGTGAATCTACAGTTGTTAGATTTGCAAATGAACTAGGATTTAGTGGTTATCCTAAATTGCAAAAAGCACTTCAAGAGTTAATAAAAAACAAATTAACTACAGTTCAAAGACTTGAAATTTCAAACAATCTAATATGCGAGGACAATGCATTAAAAGGTGTTTTGAAATCAGATATAGAGAACATTAGGACAACTTTAGAAAAAATAGACCATAAAACTTTTGATGAAGTTGTGAACAGTATTTTTGCTGCAAAAAAAATATACATAATTGGGCTTAGAAGTTCAACTGCTCTTTCAGAGTTTTTAGGATTTTATTTAAATTTAATACTTGATAATGTAAACATTGTTGCTTATGGCATGAGTGATATTTTTGAGCAACTTATTAATATTTCTAGTGAAGACCTTGTAATCGGCATTGGGTTTCCAAGATATGCAGCAAGAACCATTGAAGCTCTTAGTTATGCACAAAGCAGGGGAACAAAGGTTGTTGCTATAACAGATAGTTTACTTTCTCCACTTGCTACAAAGGCAGATTTTACATTAATTGCACAGAGCAATATGGCATCTTTCGTTGATTCTTTGGTTGCTCCACTAAGTGTTATTAATGCTTTAATAGTAGCTGTAGGCTTAAGAGAAAAAGAAAAAATATCTACTACTTTTGAAGCTTTAGAAAACATATGGCAAGAATATCAAGTGTATTCTTTTAAAGGTAGTGAAGAAAAGTAGGAGTTGCCTACTTTTTTATTTTGCACTTAAAGCATATTAAAAAATTTAAGGGAAGTGATTATATTGAAAGAAGTTGTAGTTATTGGTGGCGGCCCAGCTGGAATGATGGCGGCTATTGCTGCTGCTGAAAAATATAAGGTTACACTTATAGATAGAAATGAAAAATTAGGTAAAAAACTTTACATAACAGGCAAGGGAAGATGTAATGTTACAAATGCTAAAGACATTAGTGAATTCTTTGATTATATACCTGGAAATCCAAACTTTTTATACAGCTCTTTATATTCTTATACTAATAATGATGTAATGAGTTTTTTTGAAAACTTAGGGGTGCCATTAAAAGTTGAACGTGGAGATAGAGTTTTTCCAAAATCAGATAAATCTTCTGATATCATAAATGCATTAATCAGAGAACTAGACAATAAAAATGTAAGCATTGTCCTTAATACTAGAATAGAGAAGATAAATGTTAAAGCTGGTTTCATACAAAATCTTATTACTGAAAAAGGGGATTCTATAAAAGCAGATTATTTTATAATTTGCACAGGAGGACTTTCGTATCCACAAACAGGTTCAACTGGTGATGGATATGAATTTGCAAAAGCCGCTGGACACAATATAAAGAAAACAAAACCTTCTCTTGTACCTATAGAAATAAAAGAAGATTTTGTAAAAGAACTTCAAGGTTTATCATTAAAAAATGTGGAGTTAACATTATATAAAAATAAGAAGGTGTTATATAAAGAGTTTGGAGAGATGTTATTTACTCATTATGGCATATCAGGGCCTATAGTTTTAAGTGGAAGTAGGTTTGTAGAAAAAGATGTAATTGCAAGCATTAATCTTAAACCTGCACTTACGGAAGAAGAACTTGATAAAAGAATTCAAAGGGATTTTTTGAAGTTTACAAATAAGGATTTTAAAAATTCTTTAAATGAGTTATTGCCACAAAAATTAATTGATACAATAATAAAACTTTCTAACATAGATGAAAATAAAAAAGTTAACTCTATTACTAAGCAGGAAAGAAAAGTTCTTGTACAATTGATGCAAAACTTAAAAATGAATGTTAAGGGTTTAAGACCAATAGCTGAGGCAATAATAACGGCTGGTGGGGTTGATACACATGAAGTTGATCCATCAAGCTTAAAATCAAAAGTTGTTAGTAATATGTCTTTTGCAGGTGAGATATTAGATGTGGATGGTTACACTGGAGGTTTTAACATGCAAATAGCTTTATCTACAGGTTATGCAGCAGGGAAAAACATAGAAGAATAACTTCTGTTATAAAGAATGTAATAAAAATTCATATTAATATGTAAAATTAGAGGATTTTTTTATTTTTTATAGAATATATAGTTTTTGACGGACTTTTTAAAGAAAGGCGGATTAAAATTGAAATTATCTGTAGCAGTAGATGGTCCTGCGGGAGCAGGGAAAAGTACTATAGCTAAATTACTTGGGGAAAAATTTAATTTAATGTATATAAATACTGGTGCTATGTACAGGGCAGTGACAGTTATGGCTATTAGAAATAACATATCTCATGAAAATGTTGGAGCCTTATGTGATTTAATAGATAACTTAGAGATGCATTTTGAAAATGATGATATTATTGTAAACAATGAAAACCTAAGTGAAAAAATAAACACTCCTGAAATAAGTAGTAGGGTGTCTAGTTATGCAGCTGTATCTAAAGTTAGGGAGATACTTGTAAAAATACAAAAAAATATAGCTAAAAAATACAATGTAATAATGGATGGCAGAGATATTGGAACTGTTGTATTAAAAGATGCAAATTATAAATTTTATTTAACGGCTTCAGCAGAAAAAAGAGCTGAGAGAAGATTTAAAGAACTTATAAATAAAGGTATAAATGTAGAGTATAATAAGATATTAAGTGATATAATAGAAAGAGATTATTTTGATAGTCATAGAGAAATTGATCCTTTATCAAAGGCAGAAGATGCCATTGAAATTGAGTCTTCAAATATGTCTATTGAAGAAGTTGTTGACTTAATGGCTAGTTACATAAAAACAAAGTAATAGTTTTCTAGCTACTAGTTTGAGGTGATAGATAAATGAAAGAAATCGTTTTGGCAGAGAGTGCTGGCTTTTGCTTTGGAGTAAAAAGAGCTGTTGATATGGCTCTTAATGCAAAAGAAAACAGTGATACCAAAATATATACACTTGGACAGTTGATTCATAATAATGATGTGGTTAAGCATCTAGAGAGTCAAGACATACATTCTATTGAAATTGAAAATTTGGATTCATTAAACACTGGTGATACAATAATTATAAGATCTCATGGAGTGACTGCTGAGATAATAAATTTACTAAAGAAAAAGGGCTTAAATATAATTGATGCTACTTGTCCTTATGTAAAAAACATTCATGAAAAAGTAAGAGCTTACAGTGAGAAAGGTTATACAATAGTAATTGTTGGTGATAAAAATCACCCAGAAGTTATTGGTATAAATGGTTGGTGTGAGGACAAAGCTATAATTTCAAAAAATGGTGAAAACTTAGATGTTTTACCAAGAAAAGTATGTGTGGTTTCTCAAACAACAGAAAAACAAGAAAATTGGGAAAAGGTTTTACAAATAGTAATTAAAAATGCAAAAGAGTTAGTTGCTTTTAATACAATATGTAATGCAACAGAAGTGAGACAAAGAAAAGCAGAAGAATTATCGAAGAACTCCGATGTTGTAATTGTAATTGGAGCTCATCACAGTTCTAATACAACAAAACTTTATGAAATATGTAAAGATAACTGTGAAAATACAATTCATGTGGAAAATTCGGGAGAAATTCCTGAAGATTTATATAAAGGTAAAAATAATATAAAAATTGGTGTCGCAGCCGGTGCTTCTACACCAGATTGGATTATAAAGGAGGCAATAAATAAAATGAGTGATGAACAAAATATTGAAGGTATGAATGAACTTCTTAAAATGATGGATGAAAATGAAAAGAAAATTTACACAGGTGCTGTTATTAAGGGTGAAATAATACAATTAAATGATAGAGAGGCTTATCTAAATATAGGTTATAAAAATGACGGCATATTACCTATAAATGAGGTTACAAATGATGTTAGTGTAAAATTAACGGACTTGTTTACATTGGGACAGGAAATAGAAGCAAAGGTTATAAAATTAAAAAATGAAGACAATTATGTAGTACTTTCAAGAAGTGAGTTAGAAAGAGATGCTGGCTTTAATGCAGTTAAAAAAGCATATGAAGAAAAAACAGTAATTAGAGTAACAGTTAAAGAAGCCGTTAATGGTGGTCTTGTTTCAGCATATAAAGGAATAAGAGTATTTATACCAGCTTCTCATATAGAACTTTTTCATGTGGACGATTTAACAAAGTACATAGGAGAAGAGATAGATGTAAATATAATTGAGTTTTCGAAAAAGAGAAACACAATAAGAATTGTTGGCTCTAGAAGAGATATCTTAAAGGCAGTTAAAGAAAAAGATGAAGAAAAAACTTGGGAGTCTTTAGCCATTGGTGATGTAATTGAAGGTGAAGTTAAGAGATTAACAGATTTTGGTGCCTTTGTTGAAGTAAATGGAGTTGATGGTTTATTACACGTATCAGAAATATCTTGGGGAAGAATCAACAAGGCTTCAGATGTGCTTGCAATAGGCGAAAAGGTTAAAGTTTATGTATTAAACGTAGATAAAGAAAATAAAAAATTATCACTTAGTCTAAAAAAACTTGTAGAAGATCCATGGATAAGTGTTGAAGAAAAATATCCAGTTGGTTCAGTAGTTTTAGGTAAAGTAGTTCGTTTTTCAAACTTTGGTGCCTTCATAGAGCTTGAACCAGGGGTAGATGCTCTTGCACATATATCTGAGATAAGCCATAAAAGAATTGTGAAACCTTCAGATGTACTTGCAATAGGTGAAGAAATCAAAGCAAAAATCATTGATGTTAATAAAGAAACTAAAAAAATAGGTTTAAGCATTAAAGAAGTAGAGGATACAGTAGAATAAAAAACTTATCAAGGGATGTCCTAACAATGTTTAGTACATCCTTTAATAATATAGTAATATTTTAAAGATTAAATCACTAATATATACTGTATTAAAATATTTATATTAAGAGGTTTAATATGCTAAGTTGTGTTAATTTAAATAATAATAATATTAACAACTTAAAAAAATTAAATGACGATAGAAAAATATTTAATAACATAAATAAAGATTTTTTTAAGTTTTATAATGATTTAAATTTTATTCAAAAACATTTCAGAAAGAAATTGGTAAAGCTTTTAGAAGACAGCGGAAAGTATGTTGGATACATATGGATTAATAATGATTCCAGAAAATATTATAGAATCGAATCATTAAGTATAAACATAAATGAGGATTCTGTAAAGTGTTTTAAAATGCTATTGAATTCCATATCCTTAAAAGGCAGCTTTATATATGAATGTGAAAAAAACAATTTTAATTATAAAGTTTTAAAGGAAATTGGATTTAAGAAAATTCAAGGAACACTTGAGATGTGTTGCAATTTAATAGGGACAAAACATTTAGAAATTAGAAAAGATATAAGTATTACTAAATTTCTATCAAATCAGGATGAGAAAATACGTTGCTATATTCAAAATAAAATTTTTGAAAAGGATGACCGAATACCGCTTTCGATTCAAGACATATATTTTGATGAATCTCAAGATTATTATTTTGAAGATGGATGTTACTTTATAAATATAGACGATAAACCTATAGGTTATGGACAAATAATTGTAAATGATTCAATGCCCATAGTTGTTAATTTTGGTATATTAAGTGAATATAGAAAAAATGGTTATGGTAAATATTTTATAAAGTTTTTACAAAATGTTGCAGTTAAAAATGGATTTAAAGAGATTTACATAAAAGTAGATTGGGATAATAGAATAGCCTTTGAGCTTTACAAATCTGTTGGCTTTAAGGTTGATAAAGAAATATACAAATGGAAGTTGCAAAGATAAGCGGCTAAAAAGCCGCCTTTATTATCTTTTTAAAGCACTTTCTATAGGAACATATGAAGTTGGAATACTACCTACACTGTCGTAGGAAATTCTATTAAAATAACCTCTATCTGCTATGGTATTGTATTTTAGGTTCTCGTCTTTGGATTCCTTTTTAGCATCATACATATTATCATCTCCTTAATTTTTATTGGTTATAAAAACCACTATGAGTAGCTTTACCAAAAATATTAAAAAAATTCGTTTAAAATATATATGAAACATTTTAAATGTAAAAGAATAATATAAATAAAGAGCCCTAGTTTAAAGAAGTTACTGAGATATTGGATTCAGAACTTACTTATGAAACAAAGGCTCTTTTTTATATATGCAAAATATAAAAAAATAATAGGAAGTAACTAAGATCACTCGAAGATTACTTCCTATTATCTGCTTTACAAGGCACGTTCTAAATTAGTAATAGCACTGATATGCAGCTGATTAATTGTTTTATTCACATGGATATATATAATTAGCTATTACACGAACATTTAAGTTACAAGGATCAAATATATCATCATCTGGTATTACAAATGTTAGGGTACGTTCAATGGTACCACATTTAGAATTTCCATTTTCTCTACAAAGAATTGTAGTAAAAGCCTTAAAAGCAAGTATTTTGTCATATTTTCCATATATAATGCATGCTATAGATACTTTTTTGTCATAACATACGTTATTTACTTTTATTTTTACAGTTAATAATCTACCTCCATGCTTTGACATGTTTGTTGGGTCTGCCTTAATAGTATGGCATAAGTCGCATGGACCGCATTCTTCACAGGATTCACTTGGAACACTTAGTTTATTTACGTTCTCTAAAGTACTGGAAACGCTTATTTCACTTGAAATACTTGGATCACTAAAAGCACTTGAATCAAAATGAATACGGTTATTTTTTTTATCATGATGATAAGAACTACTCATTTATCAAGACTCCTTATTTTTATATTTACATATATAAAAAAATATATGTTGAAAATAAAGTTTAACTTTATTATGAATCTATAATTAGTCTTATTAATGAACTCATCCTTATATAGCATTATATTCAGTTATAAATATTGATGTGAATAATTTGGATATGTTAAATAAAAAAACTATAGGATTGAGTGGATAAACAAGTTATTGCTAAATTAGAGGCGTTTTGTTACAATTATATGTGCTAAAAGATTAAAACGGAGGATTAATATATATGGAAAATAATAAGAATAAACTCTTCTTTATTGCTACATATGGATGTCAGATGAATGAGGAAGATTCCGAGAAACTTTCAGGAATGTTAAAATTAAATGGATATAGTAGAACACAAAACAAATTAGAAGCAGATTTAATTATATTCAATACATGTTGTGTAAGAGAAAATGCAGAACTTAAGGTTTTTGGTAATGTTGGAGCCTTAAAAAAAGAAAAAGAAAAGAATCCAAATTTAATTATTGCAATTTGTGGTTGCATGATGCAACAAGAAGGTATGGCTAAAAGTATTATAGATAAATTCCCTTTTGTTGATATAATTTTTGGAACACATAATTCTCACATGCTGCCAGAATATTTAAATAGAGTAAAGCATGAAGGACAGTCCATTATTGAAATATGGGATAAAGAGAAGGAAATTGTAGAAGGTTTACCTGTTGATAGATTAAGTGGTATAAAGGGTTTTGTAACAATCATGTATGGCTGCAATAATTTTTGCACCTACTGTATTGTGCCATATGTTAGAGGAAGAGAAAGAAGTAGAAATCCAGAAGACATAGAAAATGAAATAAAGGATTTAGTAAGCAAAGGGTATAAGGAAATTACCCTTCTTGGACAAAATGTTAATTCCTATGGAAAAGCACTTGAACCTAAAATAGATTTTGCAGATTTACTAAGAAGAGTAAATGAAATAGAAGGTATTGAGAGAGTACGCTTTATGACATCACATCCTAAAGACTTAACTTTTAAGGTGATTGAAGCAATAAGGGATTGTGATAAGGTGTGTGAGTACATACATCTACCTGTTCAATCAGGCTCATCAAACATTATTAAAAAGATGAACAGACATTATACAAAGGAATATTATATTGACTTAATTAAAAAGATTAAAGAAGAAATACCAGGTATAGCTTTAAGTACTGATATTATAGTAGGTTTTCCTGGAGAAACAGAAGAAGATTTTAATGAAACTTTAGATTTAGTTAGACAAGTTGAATATGATTCTGCATTTACATTCTTATATTCTATAAGAAAAGGAACACCAGCTGCAGAAATTGAAAATCAAATAAGTGATGAAGTTAAACATGAAAGATTTAATAGACTTGTGGAGACTTTAAATGAGATTAGTGCTCGAAAAAATAAGGAATATGAAGGTAAAATAGTTGAAGTCCTTGTAGAGGGTCCTAGCAAAAATGATGAAAATAAACTTATGGGGAGAACTAGAACTTCAAAATTAGTTAATTTTATTTCAAGCGATGATAATATAGGAAAACTTATTAAAGTAAAGATAACAAAGGCAAATTCATTTTCACTTCTTGGAGAAGAAATATAAGACACATTTTAGGTTTGGCATAAATATGTCAAACCTAAAATTTTAAAAGGAGAGTTTAGACATGGGATTAACACCAATGATGCAACAATATATGAGTGTAAAAGAAAACTGTAAGGATTGCATACTGTTCTTTCGGTTAGGCGATTTTTATGAAATGTTTTTTGAAGATGCAAAAATTGCAGCTATGGAACTAGAGCTAGTTCTTACAGGTAAAGATTGTGGACTTTCTGAAAGAGCCCCTATGTGCGGTATTCCTTATCACGCTGCAAATATGTATATTACAAGACTTATAAACAAAGGTTATAAGGTTGCCATAGGAGAGCAGCTTGAAAACCCAGCAATGGCAAAGGGTATTGTAAAAAGAGGCATTGTAAAAATAATAACTCCTGGAACATATACAGATTCATCATTTTTAGATGACACAAAAAATAATTATATAATGAGTCTTTTTATTGACAATGATACTTTTGGAATTTCTATTGCAGATGTATCTACTGGAGAATTTAACTGTACTAGAGAAACCATTGATCATGAAGTAATTATGAATGAAATATCTAAATATAACCCAAAGGAAATTTTGGTTCAAAAAAGTTTAGATGAGAAATTACTAAAAGAAATCAAAGAAAGATTTAAATGTGTTTTCTCAAGTTTTGATGATGAATTTTTTTTAGATGAAAGAGAAGAAAATTTAAAAGCACAATTTTCTAATTATGAAGATGTTGAAAGGGATATATTAATAAAAGATTCCGCCAATGGGCTATTAAAATATATAATAGATACTCAAAAGGTCTCACTTGATCATATAAACACACTTAAGAGATATTCTGTTATTGATTATATGAGCATTGATATGAATTCAAGAAGAAATCTAGAATTAACAGAAACGCTTAGAGAAAAAAGTAAAAAGGGCTCCTTATTATGGGTATTAGATAAAACCAGTACTGCTATGGGTGCAAGGCAGCTTAGACGGTGGATTGAAGAACCTCTTGTAGATAAAACCGCTATATGTGATAGACTTGATGCTGTTGAAGAACTTACTTTAAACATATCGCTACATGAAGACTTAAAAGCTTCTTTAAAACAAATATATGATATAGAAAGACTTGTTGGAAAGATATCAACTCAAAGTGTTAATGCTAAGGAGTTTATATTCTTAAAAAATTCTATAGAAAAGCTTCCAAACGTAAAAGAAATATTGGAAAAGTTTAAATGCACACTTTTAAATAAAGTAAACATGAAATTAGACGACTTAAGGGATATATATGAAATTTTAGATAGTGCAGTATTAGAAGCTCCTTCTATATCTGTTAAAGAAGGAAATATAATTAAAGACGGCTATAATGAAGAAGTAGATGAACTTAGAAAGGCAAAAGCTCATGGCAAGGAATGGATTGCAAACTTAGAGAGCAAAGAGAGAGAAGAAACAAATATAAAATCTTTAAAAATTAGCTACAATAAGGTTTTTGGATATTATATAGAAATAACTAAATCAAATTTAAACATGGTTCCTGAAGGAAGATATATAAGAAAACAAACCCTTGCAAATTGTGAGAGATACATAACAGAAGAACTTAAAAATATGGAGGAAAAGATACTTGGAGCGGAAGAAAAACTAGTAAGTTTAGAGTACGAACTATTTACTAAATTAAGAGATGAAATTTCCTCACATATAGATAGAATGAAAAAAAGTGCAAGGTTATTATCTGAACTTGATTGTCTTTCTTCGTTAGCGTCAATTTCACTAGAAAACAACTATTGTAAGCCTAAAATTATTAATAATGGTATTATAGATATAAAAGAAGGTAGACATCCAGTAGTAGAAAACATGCTTTCTTATGGTACCTTTGTTGCAAATGATACAAAACTAAATACTAAGGAAGAACAACTTATGCTTATTACTGGTCCTAATATGGCAGGTAAATCCACATATATGAGGCAAGTTGCACTTATAGTTATTATGGCTCAAATAGGTTGTTTTGTACCAGCTAAAGAGGCACAAATTTCAATCTGTGATAAAATATTTACAAGAATAGGTGCTTCTGACGATTTGGCTGCAGGTAAAAGTACCTTTATGGTAGAAATGTGGGAAGTATCAAATATACTTAAAAATGCCACACCAAACAGTCTTATAATATTAGATGAGGTTGGTAGGGGAACTAGCACATACGATGGACTAAGCATTGCCTGGGCAGTGGTTGAATACATCTGTACAAATAAAAAACTTAAATGTAAAACACTGTTTGCTACTCACTATCACGAGCTTACAAGCCTTGAAGGGGTTATTGACGGTCTTAAAAATTATTCTATAGCTGTAAAGCAAATAAAAGATGATATAGTATTTTTAAGAAAGATAGTAAAAGGTGGAGCTGATGAATCATATGGAATTGAGGTAGCAAAATTAGCTGGGCTTCCCAAAGAGGTTACTAAAAGAGCTAAAGAAATCTTAGAGAATCTTGAGAATGAAAACTCTAAAGAAATTAGCTATGAAAAAATTCTAGAGGAAAAACCTAAAAAGGTAACTAGTGCAAAAAAACAAAAAAATGATACGGTTCAAATTGGTTTTGCAGATATAGGAAAGGACAATTTTATAAAAGACCTTTGTGACATAGATGTTATGAATATGACACCTTTAGAATCTATGAATAAACTATATGAAATTATAAAAAATGCTAAAAATTTATAATTTGGTGAAAAGGGTGATGTTTTTTGAAGAGGATAAATTTATTAAATGAAGAAACCTCAAATAAAATTGCGGCAGGAGAAGTTGTAGAAAGACCAGCCTCTGTAGTTAAGGAGTTAATTGAAAACTCAATAGATGCAGGTGCTAAGGTTATTAGTATTGAGATTGAAGAAGGTGGGCAAAAACTTATTAAAATAGTAGATGATGGCTCAGGTATAAATCCTCTTGATATTGAACTTGCATTTATGCCTCATGCTACAAGTAAAATAAGTTCAATTGAAGACATATATGCAATTAATACTTTGGGATTTAGAGGCGAAGCACTTCCAAGTATTGCGGCTGTTTCAAAAATTACATTAAAAAGTAGAATAAGTGGCAATGAATTTGGAAAAGAGATTTGCATTAATGGAGGCATCACAGAATATGTAAAAGAAGTTGGCGCTAGTATTGGAACAACTATAGAAGTTAGGGATATATTTAATAACGTTCCTGCAAGACAAAAGTTTTTAAAATCTACTCAAAGGGAAGCGTCACTTATTAGCGATATAGTTAGTAGACTTGCCCTAGCAAACTCTAAAATATCCTTTAAGTTTATAAACAACGGTAAAAAAGTTTTAAATACCTATTCAACTGAAAATTTGAACGATACCATAAGAACCATATATGGGAAGACTATAGGGGATAATATTATTAAATTTGAAAAGCATACGGATATCGCTTCAGTATATGGATATGTTGGTAATGCAGAAATAAGTAGAGGCAGTAGAAACAATCAAAGTGTTTTTGTTAATAATAGATACATAAAAAATAAGCTTATTGCAACAGCTGTAGAAACTGCAGTAAAATCTTTTATGATGATTAACAAATACCCATTTTTCGTTTTATTTTTGGAGATATTTCCCGAATTCATTGATGTTAATGTACATCCAACAAAAGCAGAGGTTAAATTCCAAAATGATAGAGAAATCTTTAAACTGGTATTTGATACTGTGCACGAATCAATAAAAGAAAGTCTTAAAAACAATTTTGAATTAGAACTTGAAAAGCCAATTGAGAACGACATATACGATATTCCTAGTAAAAGAGAAACTGTGCAAATTCCACTGGACCTAAAAACAATAGAGGAAAAAACCATTGCTTTAAATAATTTTACTCCTAAAACTGAAACTCCTAAGAATTTTGTTGTAGCTGAAAAAGATAGTAACGAAGCTAATTATGTAATACAAGAAGAAAAGAGTACAAAAGAAACTGCTAAAGAACCTAAATTCCCAGCATTAAGAATAATAGGTCAATTTCATAGTACGTATATACTAGCAGAGACATCAGAAGATTTTTATATTATTGATCAGCATGCAGCACATGAAAAAATATTATTTGAAAAATATACAAAGAGTATAAAACAGGGGGAAGTAACAGCCCAAATACTACTCACACCTGTTGTTATAGAACTGACTCCAGAAGATTTTATTTATTATATTGAAAATAAAGATATATTCCTGTCAGCAGGTTTTACAATTGAAGTTTTTGGCGATAATACTATAACAATAAGAGAAGTACCAAACTTTTTAGGTAAACCAGAAATGAGAAGTCTTTTTACTGAAATACTAGATAACCTTAAAAATTTAGGCTCTGGAGAGACTCATGAAGTTAAATACAATAGGATAGCAACTCTTGCTTGTAAAGCTGCAATAAAGGCAAATGACACATTAAATATAGAGGAAATGAAGGTACTTATAGATACCTTAAGATTTATAGATGATCCATTTAATTGTCCACATGGAAGACCTACTATTGTTAAAACTTCACTTTATGAAATGGAAAAAAAGTTTAAAAGAATACAGTAATTTTCACGTGAATATGATTTAAGATAAGGAGATAGAATGACGGACATATTAATTTTAAGTGGTCCTACAGGGATAGGAAAGACAGCAATTTCTTTAAAACTTGCAAAAGAATTAAATGGAGAGATTATCTCCTCAGATTCAATGCAAATTTATAAATACATGGATGTAGGTTCTGCAAAGATATCAAAAGAAGAAATGCAAGGAATACCTCATCATCTTATAAATGTTGTAGAGCCAGATGAAGAGTTTAGTGTAGCAAAATTCAAAACTCTTGCAGAGGAAGCTATTGAGGATATATCTATAAGAGGAAAATATCCAATAATAGTTGGAGGAACAGGTTTATATATAAATTCATTAATATTTAACTACAGCTTTACAGGAACTTACAAGGACAATGATTACAGAAAAAGCTTAGAGGCTTTAGCTAATGAAAAAGGTAAGGAATTTGTACATGATCTACTAAAAGATAGAGATGTAGATTCCTATAATAAACTATATCCAAATGATCTTAAAAGGGTTATAAGGGCATTAGAAGTATATAAATTATCCGGCAAAACCATTGGAGAATTAAATAAAGAACAAGATATATATGACGTTCCCTATAACATTCATTATTACGTATTAAATATGGATAGAGATAAGCTTTATGAAAGAATAAATAAGCGTGTTGATGAAATGATTTCAAGTGGTCTCATTGAAGAGGTTATAAATCTTAAGGAAAAGGGATATAATTCTAATATGCAATCAATGAAGGGCATTGGATATAAAGAAATTTTGTATTATTTAGACAATAAAATTTCCTTAGAGGAAGCAATAAACATGATAAAACAAGGAAGCAGAAACTATGCGAAGAGGCAGCTTACTTGGTTTAGGAAAGACAACCGAACTAAATGGATAGAAAAAGATAATCTTACTGAAGATGAAATTGTTAAGTTTATAATAAACGATATAGGATTAAAAAAAATGTAACTTAATAAAAGGATTTTTATATTTTTTATAGAATTAATATATATAATGAACGGAGGGTGAAGACTATGAATAAAACTACTAATAATTTACAAGATATTTTTTTGAATAACGCGAGAAAAAATAGAATACCAGTAACAATTCATCTAACAAATGGATTTCAACTAAGGGGAAGTGTAAAAGGTTTTGATAGTTTCACAGTAATTCTTGATAATGATGGCAAGCAAATGATGGTTTACAAACATGCCATTTCAACGATAACTCCATTAAAACCAATATTATTTAATCAAGATGTAGATAATGATAATTAAGGATAGGCTATAATTTGCCTAGTCCTTTTTTAAGTGGTAATATAATATTGCCTAAAGAAAATAGACTTAACTTTCGAGGCAGCATAAGTAACAGGAGGAAAAAACATGATTTCAACTACAAAAAAATTACTAGCTTTAAAATATGGCATAAAAGAAGAGGTAATGTCTTTAGCAGAAAGGGCATTAGAAGATGTACAAAAACAATTTGAAATGTACGATGGTATAAGAGAATATAATCAACTAAAGGTTTTAAATGCTCTTCAAGAAGAACGAATTAGTGAATCACATTTTACAAATAGTTCAGGTTATGGATACGGGGATATAGGTCGTGATAGTCTTGATAAGGTTTATGCAAGAATCTTTGGCACAGAAATGGCTTTAGTAAGACCTCATTTTGTAAATGGCACTCATGCCATTGGAGCAGCACTTTTCGGAAATTTAAGACCAGACGACACACTTATGTCAATATGCGGTACACCTTATGATACACTTCATAGCATTATTGGAATAAGCAGCGAAAAGAACATAGGTTCTTTAATGGAGTATGGCGTTAAATATAAAATGGTTGATTTACTTTTTGGCGGCAAAATTGACTTTAATAGCATAGAAACTGAACTTAAAAATGACAGTACTATTAAAATGATTCATATACAAAGATCAACAGGTTACGGTTGGAGAAAGTCTTTAACTATAGATGAAATAGAAAAAATAATAGGTTTCATTAAAAATATAAGAAAAGATGTAATATGTTTTGTAGATAATTGTTACGGTGAATTTATTGATACAAAGGAGCCAACAGAAGTTGGAGCAGATCTTGTGGCTGGATCACTAATAAAAAATATTGGCGGCGGAATTGCTCCAACTGGGGGTTATATAGCTGGTAGAAAAGATTTTGTTATTCAAGCTTCATATAGATTAACAATACCAGGTATTGGTGGAGAATGTGGTTCTACCTTTGGAGTGATGAGATCACTTTATCAAGGCTTATTTCTAGCACCACATGTTGCAATTGAAGCATTAAAGGGAGCAGTATTTTGTTCAAGGATAATGGAGCTTGCTGGATTTGAAGTCCTTCCTAAATTTGATGACAAACGAAGCGATATAATACAAGCTGTAAAATTTAATGATAAGGATAAGTTGATTAAATTCTGTAAGGGAATACAAAAAGGTTCACCAATAGACTCCTTTGTGGAATGTGAGCCATGGGCTATGCCTGGATATGAAGATCAGGTTATAATGGCAGCTGGAGCATTTATTCAAGGTTCATCTATTGAACTTTCAGCAGATGCACCTATAAGAGAACCTTACATTGGATATTTACAAGGTGGCTTAACTTTTGATCATGCCAAGATAGGAATAATGATATCATTATCAAATTTGATATAACAATAAGTTTTTACATAAATTCCAGTAAAATTTTTATTTTTACTGGAATTGTGTTTTAAATGGGTGGTGTGATAATGTATAAAAATAAATTAACAGTTTTTCTTAGTATTCTTTTTATAATAATGCTTAATGGGTGTAGCAATAGTAAAATAAATGTCCCGAATCCTAATAGTAAAAATAGTACCTCTAAAACTCAAATTGATCCAATAGATAATTTTTTAAGTAATCAAAAATTTGATGTTTCTAAAGACTCAAATAAAAAAATAATATATATATATTTCCCTAACACGAGCAATAATACAATAAAAAAGTATGAGGTTACAAATAACGGTGTTATAGATGTAAATACTAAAACTAATCAAGAATTTGTTATATCTCTTCCTGAAAATAGCATTATTTCTGCCACTTGGAATATACAAAATAATATAGATAATTCAGATGTAAAACTGTTAAAAAAATCAAAATTAAAAGTCCCATTTAAAAACAATGAGAAGTTAATTGGTATAAATTATGATAGACGAAATTTCTATTTTAAAACATTAAAAAAATCTACTCAAGCCATAGTCCTAACATATTCCAATAAAACTTTAGATAATTCAGAATACTTTCGAATTACAATTAACACAAAAACAAACTAGAATCTAGAATATAGTATATTTTGGATTTGCACATTAAATATAACAGTATATAAAAATATACAGGTAGGAGGCATTGATCAATGAACAAAAAAGTAGCTTTGGTAGTTTTAATTACAATTGGCGTTTTGCTTACGGGGTGTGGAAATAAGCAAGTAAAAACTGAGGGAACAAACAATACTCAAAATAATGCTATTAAAAAACAATCCACAAATACCACTGCGAATACAGTTAATACAAATAGCACTATAGCAGCAAATACAGTTAACTCAGGAAGCAATATTTCGGCTCAATCATCAACTAATGTTTATACAAAATATTCAGGGACATGGATAGATAATGACACTTTAAAAACCGACAGACCATTTGGAAGGGCAATTAATATTAATATAGATAAAAATGCTAATTTAAAAGGTGTGGTGAGTAATTCATCTAATGGATTTTCACATATATCAAATGTTAACATTTCCGGAAAGATTGAAAACAATAAATTCACTAGCAATTTCAATGATGATGGTTGGGGACATAGTGGAACAATAGAATTAGAATTTAAGAACAATGAAATAATATGTGCATTAAATTATGATGCTAAAAGCCTTAAAATAAATTCTGATTGGGGAATTAGTTATGGTACCTTCAATCTTGTAAACAGCAATACCCCGATTAGCAGAACAATAACCGACCTAAGAAATGGTGGTTGGAATGATATATCAAATCAGTGTTTTGATGTTAATTTAAATAAATATGGTAAAGTGAAGTTCCTTACAGAAACTAATTTTAATACTGGCTTATATAATTTTTATTTGGAGGACAGCAAAGGTAATATAGCATGCAAATTTCCAGTTGATTATAGGAATGATATAGGCCAAAATAGCTTAGTAGAAGGTGTAAGTGCAATATCTTTGGCGGACGTAAATAATGATGGACTAAAAGATGTAATTGTTCTGTTTAATGGCACGGATAGTAATAAAAATGTTCCTATTTCTATATGCATTATATTCTCACAAAAAAATAACGGTGTTTTTATATATAATAAAAGCCTATCTGAAAAAGTAAATAAATCAGGAAACAATAAAGACATTAAATCAGTTTTAAACTATCTAAAATAAAGTTAAAATTTTACGGATGGTATGGAATGGATAAAAAAACACCTCTTTCCAGGTGTTTTGAATTTTAAAAAATAATATTCGTGGAATTTCAATTAATATTTTCTATAGATACCAACTAGTTCGCCAATTATCTGACAATCATCTACTATTATAGGTTCCATAGATGAATTTTCAGGTTGCAATCTTATGTGGTCTTTTTCTTTAAAAAATCTCTTGATGGTAGCTTCATCATCTATTAAGGCAACTACTATAGTTCCATTTTCAGCAGTATTTGTTTTTGCTATTATGGCAAAATCTCCATCATAAATTCCAGCTTCAATCATACTTTCACCAGAAATTTTAAGCATAAATAAATCTTTGTTACTCTTTGTATATTGAATAGGGAGTGTAAAAGAATCTTCTATGTTTTCAACTGCTAAAATAGGTTGACCAGCTTGGACTTTGCCAACTATAGGTATACTTATAAGTTCCTTTTTAGGAAGCGTATCTCTTAATAATTCAATGGCTCTTGGTTTCGTTGGATCTCTCTTTATAAGGCCCTTTTTTTCCATTCTAGAAAGATGACCATGTACAGTAGATGTTGAGCTAAGTCCAACTTTTGCACATATTTCTCTAACTGAGGGTGGATATCCTTTATTAATAACTTCAGACTGAATAAAGTCGTAAATTTCTGCCTGAACGTCTCTTCTTTTATCCTTTACCATTAGTAACACCTCTAACTATTATATCATTATCATTATTTAATAAAATTATAACATATAAAAAGAACACATGCAAACCTATGTTCTATACGCTTAAAATAATGACATTTGTTCAACTGTTTCTTCTTTAAAAGATGAGATTGAGACCCCAATCAGCCTTATTTTTTCTTGAAATTCTAAATTATCTAAAATATTGCATGCTTCTTTATAAATATCATCTTCAGTACATATATAATAACTTAAAGTTTTACTTTTAGTGTGATTAACAAAGGAGGCAGTTTTTATTTTTATAGTAATATTTTTTCCTCGTAAATTTTTGCTTTTCATAATATCTGAAATGGATTTTGAAAAGCTTTTAATATATGGCTTTATATCATTTTTATCATCTGTATCATTGCTCAAAGTTGTTTCCTTGCCAATAGACTTTCTCTCTCTGAAAATAGTTACCTCTCTTTTATCTATGCCCCTTATTCTCTCATATATTTCAAGCCCGAATTTACCGAAAAAATCTAATAACATAATTAAGGGAAGGTCATATAATTCTTTTACTGTAAAAATACCAATATCATTAAGTTTTTTTACAGATTTTTTACCTAAACCATAAACTTTATCTACGGATAAAGGAAATAAGATTTCAGGAACATCACTTTTTTGTATTACCTTTAAACCATTAGGTTTGTTCCAATCAGAAGCTAATTTTGCTAGAAACTTATTGTAAGATAAACCAACAGATATGTTAAGTCCGGTCTCTTTTTTTATTTTATTTTTAATAAAGCTTGCTATATCTAATGGATTTTTATTTACATGTGTTAAATCTAAATACGCTTCATCTATACTTAAAGGTTCTACAAAAGGGGTTATCTCATGAAAAACATCAAATATTTTATTGGATATTTCTTTATACCTGTCATATCTTACAGGAAGAAAAATACCATTGGGACATTTAGCTTTAGCCATATATATTGGCATAGCACTTTTTACACCAAAAACTCTTGCTTCATAAGAGCAAGTAGAAACTACACCTCTTTCGAATATACCACCAACTATTACAGGTTTTCCTTTAAGTTTTTTATTATCTACCATTTCCACCGATGCAAAAAAAGCATCCATATCCACATGCATTATTACTTTATCCACTAAAAGAACCTCCATAAAAACTTAATAATAAACATTATAACATATAAGACTTAGAAATTTGTAATATTGTTAATTTGCACGTTATGTATCACGTTTAGTTTACGTATTAATTAATATGTAAACTAAATGTGATATAATTAAGGAAGCTAAAATTTTTATTGAAAGTTATTTAGTTATTTGATATAATAAGTTTTACTGTCTAAAACAAAGTAAAGAAGGTTAGTTATATGGAGAAAATATGTATACTGGATGAAAATAAAAAGTGTAATAACTGCGGAGAATGTGACAAATGTGATTTAGATCCTAATAAAATCTGCGATAACTGCGGGAAGTGTCTTGATTTAGAGGGATACGAGCATAAAGAAGTTATAATTGATAAAATAATAGAAGATCCAAATGAAATAGAAGAATATGAACAAGATGCTGAAATAGAAGAAGCAGATGATAACGCAGCAGATGAGTTTTTAAATGACTATGATGATGATTATGTAAGGGATGAAAGAGATGATCTGCCTTATGAGTTGGAACTTATTGACGATATCGATGGGTTATCTGAACTTTTAGAGGACGAAGAAAAAAGGCATAAAATAATAGATGAAAAAGCTCCAGGAATTTTTGTTATAAAAAACCCGCAAAATTAATAAAAAAACGAAACCTCATATTTATAGATAAGAGCTTCATTTTAAAAGATTAACGTGCTAATTGAAAGTATAATTAGCACGTTATTTTTTCTGATTGCCATTTTATATATGTGGAATATAATGTTATACTATAAAAAGATTGAGGGGATAATATGATTGAAATAAAAGGCACATGTAAGACCTTCAAATTGATGGAGGTGTATTATGGATTTAAATGAAATAAAACAGTATTGTCATAACAAAAAAGGTGTAAGTGATAAATTCCCATTTGATGATGAAACACTTACTATAAAAGTAGGTTCTAGGATGTTTCTCCTTACAAACATTAGAAGCTCTGTATTAAAAATAAGTTTAAAGTGTGAACCGCTTTTTTCTATAGATTTAAGACGCGATTATAAAGCTGTAGAACCAGGGTATCACTTAAATAAAAAACATTGGAATACTGTAACTGTAGGTGAAGATGTTGATGATGATAAAATTAAGTTTTTAATTGATATGTCTTATGATTTAGCATTTAAAGGTCTTAAGAAATCTGAAAAATTAGAAATACTAAATGACTTATGATGGGGGGGAACAGTATGAATATTAGAAGGGCAGAAATAAGCGATAGTGATGGTATCGCTAAAGTTCATGTTGATGCATGGAAAGAAACTTATAAAGGATTAATTAATGATGATTACTTAAACTCATTGTCATACGAGAAAAAAGCTAAGATGTGGAAAGAAGTTATTAAGGACGATACACAACCTCAAAGAACATTTGTTATTGAAAATGATTCAAAAACCATAGTTGGATTTGCTTTTTGCGGGATAAATAGGGAAAAAGAGTATGAATATGATGGAGATTTGCATGCAATGTATATTCTTAAAGATTATCAAAATCGTGGCTATGGAAGTAAAATCACAAGAATTGTAGCTAAAGCACTAGTTGATTTAGGATGTGGTTCATTAATTATTTGGGCACTAAAAGATAATAGCTATTGTAGGTTTTATGAAAAAGTAGGTGGAATAAAAGTAAAAGAGAGATTGTATACATACGGAAATCAAGAAGTTAAATTGGTTGGCTATGGTTGGAAAGATATTGGTTCTATTTATCAAAATGCTATAAATGAATAGGGTCACCACATACATTTTTTAGACTATTAAGTACTTTTTTATAACAAAAATACTTCCTATAACCTCTATAATTATACCAATAAGTATAAAGTGCCATGATATAGTTGTTAATACAAATGATGGATTTATAAAACTAATGTGCGTTGTTGTCAAACAATATCTATATATAAAACTATAAAATAAATAAATTGCTATTACTGCGAACACTGCTCCTAAAAATCCAATTATTATTCCATAAAAAATAAAAGGCCATATAATAAACCAATCTGTTGCACCAATTTGTTGCATTATACTAATTTCATTACGTCTTGGGTATATAGCAAGTTTTATTGTATTTTTAATTAAAAAAAATGATGCAATTATGAGTATAGGGAAAAGTATTACTCCGACCCATTGAATCTTTTCAGCAATTGATGAAACATTTCGCTGAACATTTTGTATAACATTAATTTTATTTATACCTTTTAACCCCTTAATCCGAGAAATTATTTTAGGTATATCATTTGGTTCATTAACTTTAATTATATATGCAGCTGACAGGGGAGTATCATTGCGAAAGGTAAAAAAAGTTACACTATTTTCCGCCTTTATTTTATTATATATATTTTGCTGATCTGTAATCTTTATATTATACTTTAAAGTCGCCTGTATTTCAGATTGGGTACCAATACCAATAACCCCCATTTTAAGATTCAACATAAATAGCAAAAATATTCCCAAAACAAATAACGTTGCCATTACTGTAGTAATGGTAGAAATGCTACTAGTAGCATTTCTTTTAAGATTTTTTAAAGCATCTTTTAAAAATAAGTTTAAAGTAATAATCCTCATAATTGTAATTACCCCTTTCTTTATATATTAAAAAATTATACCATTAAACACCATTTTTGCAAGGAGACACATTGGCTAAATATATATTATTCTTCATCCTTTTGATTTAAAGGATTTGATTTAACAGCTTCTCTTAACTTATCATCGTCTATGTGGGTATAAATTTGTGTTGTTGAAACACTTTCATGGCCTAGTATTTGCTGTAGACTTCTGATATCAACATTTCCGTATTTGTACATTAAAGTAGCTGCTGTATGCCTTAATTTATGGGGAGTATATTTGTCACTATCTAAATTTGCTTTTTTTACATACTTTTTCACAAGGACTTCTACAGTCCTTTTACTAATTCTTTTGTTCCTTTTACTTAGAAATAATGCGTTTTTATCGGTATCCAAACATATGTTCTGCACCCGTAAATTTCGCACTGGCATGTAATTTTTTATAGCTTCCAGACAAGCGTCATTTAAATAAACCGTTCGCTCTTTGTTACCTTTACCAATGATTGAAAGGGTATCGTCTTTTATTTTAGATATATCAATTCCAACAAGCTCTGATAGTCTAAGACCACAATTTAAAAACAACATTAATATACAATAATCTCTTTCTAAGTTTTCCCCATCTACAGCGTTTAGAAGTTCTTTGCTTTCAGTAAGACTAAGATGAACAGGGTTTCTACTATAAATTTTAGGAGACTCAAGCTCTACTGCTGGGTTATAGGTTATAATTTTAGCTTTGCTGCTTAAATATTTAAAAAATGATTTTATTGTAGCTACTTTTCTAGCTCTTGAATAGTTTCCGTTATGTCTATAGTTCTCTACAAATGATAAAAATGCAAATAAGTCTTCTAATGTTATGTTCTCAATAAATTTATTATCTATATCCCCAATAAATATATCATCAAAATCTGCATCTTTTTTAACAAGTCCTTTATATAATTTCATAAATCTGAAAAGAAGGGTTAAATCAACTTTATAATTATAAATTGTGTTTTGTGATTTTCCTCGTATTGTTCCTAAATAATTTAAAAAATTGCTTACGGGTACAGGTATTTGGTTATCCATTAGCTTTTGTATATCGTATTTCATAATAAAACCTCCAATTTTACTTATAATTGCGTCAAATTCTTATTTTACGCAATTATAATTCGACGTGAGGGGGTCAAAATCCTTCTTTTTATATATAATATTTTTTAATGAATTTATTTGTCAATTTCAATAAAAATCATTATACTCATTGTGCTGAAAATCAGAAAAATAGTTTTTCACAAACGACCAAATGTTAGTTTTAATAAATTTTATTTTCTTGTTTTCTGTATAAATCCATTTATATATTTAAGTAATATTAACTATATTATGGAATTTAAATTTGTCCCCTATTAACTTCATTGATAATCATATGAGAAGGCATATCAATTATA
This sequence comes from Clostridium acidisoli DSM 12555, assembly GCF_900176305.1. Lineage (GTDB taxonomy): Bacteria > Bacillota > Clostridia > Clostridiales > Clostridiaceae > Clostridium_I > Clostridium_I acidisoli. Next base: position 177,745 of record NZ_FWXH01000002.1, on the reverse strand, counting down.
TATTTTAGGGAACCTATTTTTCTGGTAATTCAATTGGAAATTTGCAAAAGTCCTTTTAACGTACTTTTAATCTTGGAAAACATGCAAAAATAAATATTTTACGTTATAATAATAATTGGATTCATTACAATTTTAATTATTAGTTTTAATTTTGAGAGGAGTTTATATATGAAATACCCTATCGATATGCACACACATACTATAGTAAGCGGTCATGCATATACTACATTACTTGAAAATGCAAAATACGCCAGTGAAATTGGCCTTGAGATTTTAGGAACCACAGATCATGCTCCAAGTATGCCTGGTGCACCTCATCATTGGTACTTTGGAAATTTTAAAGTACTTCCTAGAAAGCTTTATGGTGTTACAATGCTTTATGGATCTGAAGCTAACATTATTGATTATGATGGAAATTTAGATTTACCTTTAGAAATTCAAGAAAAATTAGATATAATGATAGCTAGTATGCACGATCCAGTTATGAAACCAAACCCTGATCGTGATTTAAATACTAGAGCAATTCTTAAAGCTATGGACAATAAAAATGTTATTATGGTCGGTCATCCTGGTAATCCTAGCTTCCCTATTCATGAAGAAGAATTAGTAAAAAAAGCAAAAGAAAAAAATATTCTTATTGAAATTAATAACAGTTCATTTGTAAGATCCAGAATTGGAAGTGATAAGACTTGCAGTACAATTGCTCGCTTATGTAAGGAACATGGAGTAAGAATAATACTAAACAGTGATTCTCATGTTTGCTTCACCATAGGAAACTTCGATGCTGCAATTAAAGTTTTGAAAGATGTGAATATGCCAGAAGAATTAATTATAAACAGAAGTTCTGAAGTGTTCATGAAATTTTTAAGAGAAGAAAAAGGCAAGGTTATTGAAGAAAGATGACCTCAAATACCTGCATTTAAATGCAGGTGTTTTAGGTTAGTTTGTTGCTACTTGATTCCTCTTTAGTTTACTATTAAAAATAATATATAGTATTACTCCAATTAAAAAGGTAATTATTTCTGTAATGGTCATAGACCATATAACACCATGCAATCCCAAGAAATTATTCAATACTATTATAACAGGAATAAAAAGAATTCCTTGTGTAATTGACATAATTGTTGATGGTGTTCCTTGACCTGATGCTTGAAAAATCCCTATAAATAATGTTGTAAATCCATTGAAAAATGCGGAAATAAGCATGGCAGTCATGATATAAACTCCAACATTTAATACTGCTGCATCATTAGAAAACAGATGAATAATTACATTTCTAAAAATATAAACTAAAGTAACAACCCCGCCTGATAATCCCAAAATCCATAAAGCTGATTGTTTTATACTGTCTTTTAATCTCTTAAAGTTTTTATTTGAAAAATTATATGCAATTAAAGGAATAATTCCTAGCGCCAGGCCCATTGCAAGAAATTCTGGTACTTGTACAATTCTCAAAGCAATCCCAAAGCTAGCTACTACACTTTCTCCATATCTAATTGAATAATTATTCAAAAGAAGAGTTGTAATAATTAGAAAACCAGCTAATAACAATTCAGAAACTCCAATTTTATATATCTCTATTTTATCTTTAAGAGAAATATTAAAATTCTTAATAAATCCTTTTAAATTCTCACTTTTTGTTTCCAAGTAGTAAACATAGTAAATACATGAAGCTATATTAGCTAAAATCATTGATAATGCTACACCTACAACATTAAATTTAAATAATAGTATAAATAATGGGTCAAGGATAAGACTAAAAATTGTACTTACAACCATTCCGAACATTGATTCTTTTGATGCTCCTTCTGCCCTCACAACTTGCTCCAATGCAAAGTTCATTACAATTGCAAAACCACCAATAAACATAGTTAAAGAATAACTTTTTGTATAATTAATAATAGCAGAAGTATCTGCCCCCATAATCTTAACCATAGGAGTAAGTGATATTGTTAAGATTATTCCAAGCAAAATTGCTATGATAATACTACTATAAAAAGTATATCCTGCTATCTTCTTAGCTTTCTCTATATTTTGTTTTGCAACAAGACGAGTTATAAATGTTCCGCCTCCAGCTCCTAACATATTTCCAAAAGCCATCAATATAGTGAAGATTGGTAGTCCTAAAGTAATAGCAGTTAACATATCTGTATTGTTTAATAGTCCAATAAAAAAAGCATTAATAACGTTATATATTGTACCTACTGACATACCAATCATCATAGGAATAGATAAGTGTGCAATTGCCTTAGTAATTGGTGCATTTTCTAAATAATATTCGTTTGACAATTTTTGTTTCATAATTTCATCCTCCACAATAAGAATTCTTAGAATTCTTATTATTAGAATTCTAAGTTTTTAAGTATAAGTTATTATATTAATAACTTATAAATTTCTATCTACTTTTAATAGCAAAGCTAACAACGTCTCTTTTTCTTGCTTAGTCAAGCTTGCAATAATATTTTCCTCTGCCTCAACCACTGATTTATTAAAATCTTCAATTAATTCAGCACCTTTGGGCAATACATATATATATTTTTGTCTCTCATTCTCTTTAGGAATTCTTCTTTCTATATATCCTTTTTTCTCTAACCCCTGGAGCATACTTGTAATGCTTGCTTCTGTACGTTGAAATGCTCGTGCCAAATCTTTTTGAATAATACCACTGTCTTGATGTTCATAAATATAACCTATCATGCGTCCTTGTTGAGAATTTAATCCTAACTTTTTTACTTTTTCATCAGAACTGAGTTTCATTTTTATCGCAATACTTCTTATTAATTGTGAATATGGTGTTTGTATAGAGTATCTAGAATTAGTCATTCAAATTCCTCCTAAAATTTACTTAGAATTGTAACTGTTTATAGTTTAACAATTATAATTCTAAGTGTCAATATTTATTTTATTTTTGTTCAATTTGATACCTCAGCACTGTTTTAAGTTTATGAGCTTCAGTTTTACGAGGATCTGAAAGGTATATTTCTCTATGCATATGAGAAGTTCTCTTATAATCATTGTCCTTACAAAATTTATTCATCATTTCAAAGCTTGCAGGTTCATCATCATAACTTCCTATGTGTAGCATTTGACAACATAATCCATCTGATATTGTGCCGAATATTACTTTATCCAAATATGCATTTGGCTTTTTCTTTTTTGTTTTTTCCAAAAATGTTGTGAACAAATCATACGTTAGAAAATCTGGTTGACGTATCATAATTTTATATTTTAAATTGCTTTTGATTGTTGATGGCAAAGTTTTATTTATTAAATCCCATAAACCTTCTAGTGGAAAAACAGTGTAGTCATAATAATTGTTTGGCACCGTATCGCTTTTATAGGACATTTTTATTGCATAACTAAGACTATAAAGTGCTGCAGTTGCAAGAGTAAATTCCTTTCCATTTGGATCACCGGCACCATCAATCATAATAAAATTTATATCCGGTACATTAACTACAACTGGCTCTTTTTTGGGTACATATAAAGCTTTATATTCTTTTTTATAATCTAATTTTCCCATTCTACCCTCCTCCAATTAATTTAAAGCAATATAAACATGTATATCACAATTTTCCATATCACTATTTTGATATTCCTCAAAATCACTACTAAATTTTCTGTCTAGATCCATGGACCACAGTTTTTCCCAGAATTCTGACACAGCTTTTTGCATATGCCCGTGTACTACAAACTTTGCATATTTACCTGAAGGTATTGTTTTAACATTAACTCCATGTGGCAAATTATCGCATGTACTAACCTCGCAGCAGACAGTTGCATCGTAAGAACCATTAACACCGTTTTCATAGTTAGAATATAAACCAATAATATAATTATTTTTCTTATTTGATATAGATGTATATATGTTACGATCAAAAAAACTCTGCCATAGTCCACCTATGATTTGTGTCATATTTTCGTCTTTGTTACTTGTGGTGGCTGTTATTCCAGCTACCAATTTTTCATTTACTTTTACTATTTCATAATCCATAATTAGCACCTCTTTCAATTTAATGAATTCAGTATAACATTCATAAATTGACAAGAGCATATCATGTTATAAATACTTTTTTAGGCCTTCTTTGAATTTATTTACAATGGTTTCTCTAATATGTATTGGTTCTAAAACTTCTGCATATTCACCGTAGGACATGATATATCCATAAATCCAATCACTCTCTGGTATAGTGGACTTTACAATAAAACTCCCATCAGCATTTCTTGTAATATTTTCAGTGCTAAACTCATCAAAAACTCTATATGCCATTTTGCTATGAATTTTTAGAACTATTGTAGTCATTTGGGTTTTATATGAATCATCTGAAGTGTCCAAAATATCTTTGGGCAAATCCCTATTAAAACGCTCATTTGAAGCTGCAAGGTTCTTTATACGTGTAACTTTAAACATTCTATAAGCAGCTTTTAGTTTACAGTAACCATAAACATACCAACTTTGTCCTTTAAAAACAAGTTTCATGGGTTCTACAAATCTTTGTTTTGATATTTCGCCATAAGAGCTATAATAATCAAAAATTATAACGTTTTTTTCTAAAATAGCGTTTTTTAAGAGCTTAAATTTCTCTTTTTCACTATCATCACTGCCCCAGTGTGAAAAATCAACATCAATCCAACTTGCATTTTTTTTATTAAATATTGTTGCAAGTTTATTTAAAACAGGATCAACACTTGGAACATTTAATGCGCTTAAACTTTGTAATCCTGATAATATTTCATCTTGTTCTGAACCTGAAAGCAAAGATTTATTAAGAATAAATTCAGGAAGTATGTTAATTCCTCCACCCTTCCCCTTATTTGTATAGATTGGTATTCCAGCCATGCTAAGCGTTTCAATGTCACGATAAATTGTCCGTTTGGAAACTTCAAAATGTTCTGCTAGTTCTCTAGCGGTAATTGTTTTTTTATCAAATAAGATATATACGATTTCAAATAATCTGTTTATCTGCATTATAATCACCTAAATACATTGTATTGTTTTCTATTAGGGTTATCATATCATATTTATAATATTCAAACAATCTAACTTTCATGTTCATAAGGAATATGTATAAAAGCATGAATAAAAACAAAGATATGTTGTTAAGCTATGTTATGAGGATCTGAAACTATTCTGAAATAACAAGGAGGAATTTTATATGACTGTAAGTTCTAAGTTAAAACAAACATTAGCAAGTGTACGTGGAAGTCAAAGTACTTTAAATATATATTCATTACAAGAAAAAGATAAGGAAACCATGAATGCCTATAAGAAAGCCCTATCTGTAACGGATAAAATTATAAATGACTTAGAAAAACGAATAGAAACTATAGAACTTGAGGAACCACAATATAAAGGTAATTAAGAGAGGAAAAGCGATGAATAGTGGGTTAGTAATATTGTTGAGGTCAATATTTTTATTTTTTTTTACTTTAGTTTTAACAAAAATCATAGGGAACCGGAATATATCTAAGTTACCACCCTTTAATTTTATCAGTTATGTAGTTATCGCTGTTATGGTTTCTTTGATTTCGTTAAATATTATTACAAATTTTTTAGTTGGATTTGTTGCTATATTAGCTTGGATCTTACTTCTTATTGCATTAGATTATGCATGTATGAAAAGCAAACGGGTGCATGATGCAATTAATGGTAAAAATAGAATGGTTATAAAGAATGGTAAGGTTATGGAGGAAAATTTAAGCAAAGTAAAATTTACTGGCGATGAACTTTTAAGAGAATTACGTTGTAAAAATGTATTTAATTTAGCTGATGTTGAATTTGCAATAATGGAAACCTCAGGAGATATTAATATTGGTTTAAAATCTGATAAGAACCCTATTACAGCTCATGATTTAGGAATAAAGGTTTCACCTAAAATAGAATCTGAAACAGTAATATTGGATGGTAATATTGTAAATGAAGGGTTAACAAATATGGGATTAAGCCAAAGATGGCTAAACACTCAATTGGAGATTACAGGAGTTTCAATAGAAAATGTTTTTATTGGTCAAGTAAATTCTTCAGGCGATTTATATTTAGATCTCTTTGATGATAATATTGAAATCCCCCAACCCAAAGTTAAAGAATTACTCTATGCCAATTTGCAAAAAAGTCAGGCAGATTTAATATCTTTTGCCTTAGAAACAGAAAATGCAGAAGCAAAATCTATGTATCTACATAATGCACAGCAATTAAAAGAAGCTATGAAAAAGTTAAAACCATATTTATTAAATTAGAGGGTGATAAAATGTCTGATAAAAAAAACAAAAAATTAACCCCTACTCAGCAGGAATATCAAAAACTTGAACAACAAATAGAACCTAAAAGACCTGTTCTCATTAATTGCATTAGAGCTTTTCTTGTAGGTGGACTTATATGTACAATAGGTCAAGTATTGCAGTGGATATTTATTACTTATTTCAATTTTAACGAAAAAACCGTTGGAAGTCCTACTTCAGCAGTATTGATTATAATTTCAGTGTTATTCACTGGCTTTGGAATTTATGATCATATTGCTCAATGGGCTGGAGCAGGAACTTCTATTCCAATTACCGGTTTTGCTAATTCAATAGCCTCTGCTGCTATTGAACATCGAAGTGAAGGTTATGTGCTAGGCACAGGTGGAAATATGTTTAAATTAGCAGGCTCTGTTATTGCTATTGGTACATTCTCAGCATTTATAGTTGCAATTATAAAAATCACCTTAACATGGTTAGGGGTGATGTAAATGATAAAAGGACATCAATCATGGATTTTTAATTCTAAACCCGTAATAATTTCATCTGCTGCTGTAGGTGGTCCATTTGAAGCTAAAGGTCCATTAGCTGAAGACTTTGATATACTTCATGAAGACATCTGGTTAGGTCAAGATAGTTTTGAAAAAGCAGAAAAAGTTTTCTTAGAGCATGCCTGCGAGAGGGCCATCAAAAAGTCTGGTATAAAAAAAGAAGACATTCAATTTTTTATAAGTGGTGACCTAATAAATCAAATTGTTCCAAGCAGCTTTACTGCTCGAACTCTTGGAATCTCATATTTAGGTATTTTTGGTGCATGTTCTAGTTCTATGGAAGGATTAGCATTAGCATCGTTAATGGTAGAAAGTAAATCAGCCAATTATGTACTGGTAGCTGCCTCTAGTCATAATGCAGGTTCAGAAAAACAATTTAGATATCCTACAGAATATGGTGGTCAAAAACCCCCTACTGCTCAGTGGACGGTAACTGGAGCTGGAGCAGCAGTAGTGGCTGAAGAAGGTATTGGTCCTAAAGTTACTTCTGCCACTATAGGAAGAGTAATAGACATGGGAGTTTCTGATCCCTTCAATATGGGAGCAGCCATGGCCCCTGCTGCAGTAGACACTATCGAAGCTCACTTTAGAGATTTAAATATTGATCCATCATACTATGACATCATTGCTACTGGTGATCTAGGCAAGGTAGGACACGAAATAGCTTCAACTTTATTAAATAAACATGGATTAAAAATACCACAAAATAAATTTAAAGATTGTGGGCTGCTAATATATAACAAAGATCAACCTGTATTTTCAGGAGCTAGTGGTTGCGGCTGTTCTGCTACTGTAACTTATGGACATTTTCTTAATCGTATGCGAAAAGGAGAATTAAAAAGAATATTAATAGTTGCAACAGGTGCATTAATGTCACCAATGTCATATCAACAAAAGGAAACTATACCTTGTATTGCTCATGCAGTATCTATTGAAATCTAAAAAGGAGTGTTAGTATATCATGGAAAAATTTGTTTATGCCTTCTTAATAGGTGGACTAATATGTGTTATTGGGCAACTTATGATGGATGTATTTAAGCTTACTCCTGCTCATACTACATGTACATTAGTTGTAATTGGAACTATTTTGGGGGGACTAGGGCTATATGATCCTCTAGTAAAATTTGCAGGTGCCGGTGCATCTATTCCAATAAGCAGTTTTGGAAATTCCTTAGTAAAAGGTGCCTTAGTGGAGGCCAATACCTATGGAATAGTTGGTGTACTGACCGGAATTTTTGAGATAACTAGTTCAGGAATCTCTTCTGCAATAATTTTTGGATTTATGGCCGCTTTGATATTTAAACCAAAGGGTTAACATTTGAAAGGAGGTGAATATAATGACTGTAGGAACTCAAATGCAACAAGCTATTGCAGGAGTGCAAAGTGCCTCCGCTACAATGAAAACCTTCGCTTTAGAAACTGAAGATAAAGAAGCAAAGGAACAATTTCAGCAATTGTCTGAACAACTTGATAATGCCCTTGGAATTTTAAAAGGAAGACAACAATATATAGAAGAACAAGAACCACAATATAAAAAATAATTAGTATTTCTATATAAAAGTATACGCCGTTACTTGTGACATAGTTAAACATAAGTAACGGCGTAAATAGTTTAATGAATGAAATAAATCTTCACTCATTTATTATATAAGGTAAAGTTGTAAGTGCAATATTTCTTCTCTTTAATAGATTACTCTTAATAAATAATGAAGTTTGATTATGAAGAATATTTTGCCACCACTTTTTAACAACAAGTTGAGGCATCACAACTGTTATTGTATCTTCTGGCATTACTACAAACTCTTCTGACTCTATAAATTTTACAAGTGGTCTTATTAAACTTCTATATGGTGACTTCTTTACTACAATAGGAATTTCCATACCGTATTCTTCCCAGCTATGTAGCAATTTTTCAGTAGCCTTTTCATCTACAGAAACATGAAAAACAATAATGTCTTCAGTAAAAGTTTCTGCATAATTATATGATTTTAAAAACGACTTGTTAAGTGAATCAATGGGTATTATCATATAATTTTTTTGAGTAGAATGGTCTATATGTTTTGGCTTTTGTGCTAAATCAAGCTTTAATTCGGTTGAAACTATATTGTAATGCATCTTAACTCTCCACATTGTAAATACTAAAGCTGGTATTAGGATACATACAATCCAAGCACCTTCTTGAAATTTTGTTACAGCAAGAACTATAGTTGTAATGCAAGACAAAGTTCCTCCGATTCCATTAATTAATGCCTTATGTCTCCAAGCACCATTCTTATTTCTTAACCATTTTAATACCATTCCTGTTTGTGCAAGGGTAAATGATACAAAAACACCTACTGCATAAAGTGGTAAAAGACTATGATTATTACCTTTAAAGTATAAAAGAAGTATAATTGCTGTTAATGACAAAAACATTATTCCGTTAGAATAGCTGAGTCTTGACCCTCTTTTGGAAAATTGTCTTGGAACATATCCATCCTTTGCTATTATTGAAAGTAAAAGCGGAAATCCATTATATGAAGTATTAGCAGCCATAATTAGTATTAAAGCGGTAAAACCTTGAACAATATAAAACATAAATCCTACCCCAAATATTTGCTTAGCGACTTGTGCTATTACAGTTATATCCGGGTTGTATGTTGCTTTATATATTGTAGAAATATATGACATACCTCCAAACAAAACAAGTGCAACACAGCCTAATAATAACAACACGATTTTTGCATTTTTTTGAGATGGCTCTTTAAAACTAGGTATTCCATTACTGACAGCTTCAACACCAGTAAGTGCTGTACAACCTGCTGCAAACGCCTTTAAAAACACTAAAAGCGAAATTGCATTTCCATAACTTGGTATTCTATAAATTGGCTTAGGATGAATTCCCATTATATTATATTTTACAAAACCTACAACAATCATTATGATCATTATGCCGATAAATAAATAAGGTGGTATTGCAAAAGTTTTAGCTGACTCACTAATACCTCTTAAATTTCCTATAGTCATTAAAATGATAAGCACAACACATATAATTACATTATATGGTAGTAAACTTGGAAGCGCCGATGTAATTGCATCGGTACCTGCTGAAATACTAACTGCAACAGTTAAAATGTAATCAATACATAAGGCCGCTGCTGCAACTAAACTTGGCGTTACTCCTAAATTGTCTTGTGCAACAATATAAGCGCCTCCGCCCTTTGGATAACAATCAATAACTTGTCTATATGAAAATACTAGTATAAATAATAGCAGTATAACCATTAAAACAGCATGGATCATGTCGGTGAATGCCATAAAACCTACCGCTGGCACAAGTATATAAAGTATTTCCTGCCCTGCATAAGCTACTGATGATATAGCATCACTAGATAATATGGGCAGACCCCAAAATACATTAAATTTTTCTGATTTTAATTGCTCTGTTTTAAGAGATTTTCCAATCAAAAATTTTTTAACACTATCAATCATAAGCACACCTCTAGTAAAAATTTACTTTTAAACCATTATATAATTATATATTACAAAAACTTATATTTCAAATTATTATTTATATTATGTTAATAATTCTATCTTTGAAAATAGCCAATCACTTAATAAAATTAGTGCTATAATAACTAACACTAAAGTACCGCTATAAATAAACAAATTTGCTTGCATGGATTTTGTAATAAATACTTCCGATAACACTACTGTAATTATTGCTGGTGAGAGAATAATTGCATCAATTATATAAATAAAAATAGTATTTTTTCCATCATCATAAGTTGGCATTAAAAGTGTAAATATAAGCACAGAGAGGAATATTGTATACAAAGTGGCTACCAAAGCTGAGCATACACTAAACATATCTAAAACGCTAATATGCTTTGCAAAAACACATACCGAAATCGTTGCAAGAATACAGTTTATTAATGTAGTAATTGCAGTTATGGAATACACAGAAAGTATTTTGCTTCTAGCCCTTCCAGGAAGTAAAAAAATATACTGTTTTCTAAGTTCTGTCTTAAGAGGAGAAAGTACTGAAGGTGCAATGGTTGCCACTCCAAAAAAGCCTGCACAATACAGTATTGCTACATTTGTAAATTTACTATCCTTCAGTGCAAAACCAATAATTAAACCTAATCCTAAAGTAAGAATATTTGTCCAACTTAAAAACACTGTACCTTTTGTTCTTTTAGAAATTAAAGCTTGTTTCCAAATGAATGCCGTAGCACCTTTAAAATTACCACTAACATCTAAATCAATTCTTTGTTTTTTCTTTTTACTCTTCTCATTATTAGGAAGATTTTGAATATCATCACGTAAATTTTTCTTAGCTAAGTCTCTTATTTTTTGATAATGTTCTGTACTAACGGAAGCTTCTTCATAGTAATTATCTGCAAAAAAAACTGCAAAAAACAACATTAAAATAGTAGTAAGAAGTAATAACAAAGTTTGGACTGTAAGGTTATTAACACTTGTTATTGGTGATATAATCATATCTTTAGCCCAGCTTATTATTGGTATACTTGAAAAAAAGCTATCATTTAAAACTCCCACAGCTCTTACATATATATTTTTTGCGCCTGTCAAAGAAAATATAAAATATATAACTAATAATATAGTAAAACCCTTTACTAATATTTTTAAAAAGCTGCCTATATGAAATCTAGTGGATAAAGAATATATCAAAAAAACCATTGATTTTCTTATTATAGATATAAGAAAAAATGCAACTAAAACATATATAATTTTATTAGACTGTAAGGCAAAAAAATCATATCCTATAAAATATACGTACATTATAGTAAATAAGCCCATTAATATCCCAAACAGAGACTTTTTTAGAATGGTAAAGGCGTATAAAGTTCTAGGGTTTATAGGCGATGGAAAAAGATAATTAACATCCGATACTGAAAACTCTGTAGGATTATATTTTTCTACTGCGCTGTTTAAACTTAATAATACTATAAGGAATAACAAGATAATTACTATAGCTCCAACGGTGTTAACTTGAATATTGGTGTTTATCTTAGGTATGTTTTTAGCTTTGCGATTAAATCTACTGTAAAATGAAAAAATTATGAGAGCTAATGGAAGTGCAAATTTTACTAAAGATTTAATTGTTGTCAATGGATTTTGAAACGAATCTATTAATCTGTTTTTAGACTTTAAAAATTCTATGTAAAATAAGGTTAAACAATCCTTAAAGGCATTATTTCTCATCTTGAGTCACCTCTAAAAATAAATCTTCCAGTGAAGAATTTTCTGACCCATGAACCTTGGACCGTAATTCCTCTATTGTGCCCTCTGCTAGCAACTTTCCATTTTTAAGAACTATAATTCTATCACAAAACTCCTCGGCAGAATCTAGCATATGCGTACTAACAAGTAAACTCTTACCATCATCTCGCAATTTTTTAAAAGCATCTTTTAATTCCCTAATTGCCTTAGGGTCTAATCCAATCAAAGGTTCATCTACAAGAAAAACATCAGGTTTATGTATAAGTGCACAACATATTGATACCTTTTGTCTCATTCCTTTTGATAAATTTTTACCTAATTCATTTTTTTTATCAGTTAAATCAAATTTTTTTAAAATCTGTTCCGCTGTACTCTCCCAATCTTTAATATAATAAGCTAATGACATGAATTTTAAATGCTCCCATACTGTAAGCATAGGATATATATCTGGAGTTTCAGGAATATATGCAAGCTTATACTTTGATTTTTTAAGTGTGCTATCAAAACCATCTACTAAAATTTCTCCTTTTGTTTTTCTAAGAAGTCCTAAAATACATTTAATTGTAGTTGTCTTACCTGCACCATTTGGTCCTGTAAGTCCAACAATTTCTCCCTTTCTGAGGCTAAAAGATATGTTGTCTACAGCTGCATCTTTTTTAAATATTTTTGATAAGTTTACTACTTCCAAAACATTGGATTCCATTACATTCACCTCTTGTTTAATATTTTAGTGTTCTACTTATATAGTAAGCCCTTTGGGTTATTATGTCAATTCAAGAAAAAATAATAAACATCCACATTTATCTAGTTAAGATTTTTTTCATAATTATGTTACCTTTTTTATTTTTGGGTATAATAACTTTAAATAATTAATGAAAGGAATTTATAATATGACTAGCTTAATTGGAACAAGCAATAGATTAATAAACGAGAAGTCTCCTTATCTATTACAACACGCTCGTAACCCTATAAATTGGTATACATGGTCACCTGAAGCATTTGACAAAGCTAAATCAGAGGATAAGCCTATTTTTCTTTCTATAGGTTATAGTACTTATCATTGGTGACAATCAAGTTACTGCACCCAAATAAACTAATTTAATCTACTGAATTATAATAAGGTGTATAAGTAAAACAATTCAAACAACACGTCAAGAAGTTTCTCTACTAATTTTGTAAAACTAGTGGCGCATTTTTGATTCTGAAAAATGTTTTAGGTTGAACCATCGATATGCCTGGTGGTATCATATGGATAGAAGTTTAAGAAAGTGGTGAATCCAATGGTAAAATAGCTAAATGATTCTCTAAATACTCTAAGCATATTATATGACAAAATTATATATTAAAAGGAGGTTCCAAAATGTGTACAAGTTTTGCAGTATACAGTCAAGAAAAAGCTATTTATGGTATGAATTTCGATACTGATGATATTGATTTAAAACTGAAAATTAATAGTTATAATGATAAAAATATTTTTAATTTTTCAGGATTAATAGAAAATAAATACATTGATATCGCTGGTGTTAATAGTGACGGTCTTTTTATCTGTACTCAAGCAGTAGAATATAGTCCAGGTCTTAAATCAAGTTGTAACGAAAATGATTGGTTTGCTTTTGATATTTTTGATGAGGCGTTAAAGAAAACAAGAAAAACATCTGAATTTTTTGAAATTCTTAATAAAAGAGTAATCTCTTATCCTAGAAATCCATTATTCCCAGATTTAGGGCTACATACTATTATCGCTGATAAAAGTGGTGATGCATTTATTCTGGAAGAAGGAAATGATACAAATATAGTAAGTCCTATTCATAATGATTTTATTATAATGACTAATTTTCCAAATGGGGATTTTAAGGAAGCAAATTATAATAATGTATATGGTATAGGTGCTGATAGATATATTTGTGCTCATGAATATATTCATAATAATATTCATAGCTTTGGAATAAATGAAGCTTTTGAGGTTTTAAAAAGAACTTCTCAGGATACAACTTCTCAGTCTCCAACTTTGTGTTCAATTGTATTTGAACCATTAAAAAATGAAGCTTATATTAGTTTAAAAATAGATTTCGATAAAAAATGGAAGATTTCTATTATTGAAAAAACAATTCAATCATTGGATGGATTTTTAAACAATAATAGAATTGAATTTACAAATGGAGAAATACTAGTGAAGGACCTTATTAGCTTGTATAAGTGAAAATCATTTAAATAAAGAAGATCAATTGGTAAGACAGACTTTTTTAGGGTATCCTAATTACATTTTACTAATTTCAACGTTATCGTATATCACATCTTATAAAATCCACTCTTTATTGGCATAATAATTAAATAAGTTTATCTTGTTATAACAAATATGCCAATAAGGAGCGTCTATATGAATACAATCGAACATGTAACTAATAAAGATCAAGGTACTACCAGAATTCCAAATAAATTAATGGATGAAAAATCCCCCTATCTATTACAACACGCCTATAATCCTGTCAAATGGTACCCATGGGGCGACGAGGCATTTACGAAAGCTAAAGCGGAAAATAAGCCGATTTTCCTAAGTATCGGCTACTCTACCTGTCATTGGTGTCATGTAATGGCTCATGAATCTTTTGAAGATGAAGATGTTGCAAAACTAATGAATGATAACTTTATAGCTATAAAAGTAGATAGAGAAGAAAGACCTGATGTGGATAGTGTGTATATGACAATTTGTCAAGCCTTAAATGGTCAAGGTGGTTGGCCATTAACAATATTAATGACCCCTAATCAAAAGCCATTTTTTGCAGGAACATATTTTCCAAAACAATCAAAATATAACACACCTGGTATTATTGAAATTTTAAATTCTGCTGCTAGACAATGGAAGGATAATAGAGAAAATTTAATATCATCAAGTGAAAGCATTTTGTCAGAATTAGATAGATGCTTTGATGCAGAGGCTGATAAAGTAGTATTAACTTCAAATACATTGGTAAATGGCTATAATCAACTTTTGAGTATCTTTGATAAAACCTATGGTGGATTTGGAACCGCACCTAAATTCCCAGTTCCACATAAATTAATGTTTTTACTTAGATATTATAACTATAATAAAAATTCCAAAGCATTAGAAATGGCTGAGAAAACTCTAGATTCTATGTATAGAGGTGGAATATTTGATCATATAGGCTTTGGCTTCTCTAGATATTCTACAGACGATAAATGGCTAGTGCCCCACTTTGAGAAAATGCTTTATGATAATGCATTACTAACAATCGCATATCTTGAAGGTTATGAAGTTACTAGGAATCTGTTATATAAGGATATAGCTGTAAAGACATTAGAATATATATTTAGAGAACTTACAAGTGAAACTGGTGGATTTTATTGTGCTGAAGATGCAGATAGTGAAGGAGAAGAAGGAAAATATTATGTATTTAATTCTACAGAACTTATAAAAGTCTTAGACGAGAAGAATGCAATATACTTTAATGAATATTTTGATATAACCCCAGAGGGAAATTTTGAAGGAAAAAGTATTCCTAATCTAATAAAGAACGATGAGTTTAATAAAATTAATTCTAAGATAAATGTTTTAAATAAAGATGTTATTAAATATAGAAGTAATAGAATGAAACTACATAAAGACGATAAAATTTTAACATCTTGGAATGGACTTATTATAGGAGCGCTTGGAAAGGCTTACAAAGTCTTAAGAAATGAAAAATATTTAAACTATGGGAAAAAAGCTTTAAACTTTATTTTTAATAATTTAATTAGTGAAGATGGAAGATTACTTGCTAGATATAGAGATGGAGAAGCTAAACTTAAAGCGTATTTAGATGATTATTCCTTTCTTTGCTTTGGTCTAATAGAACTTTATGAGAGTAGCTTTGATGTTGAATTCCTAAAAAAAGCTCTTGAGCTAAACAAAGATATGATTAATTTATTTTGGGATAATGAAAACCATGGATTCTTTCTTTATGGGAAAGATGGGGAAAAGTTAATAGCTAGACCTAAGGAAGTTTTTGATGGAGCAATACCATCAGGAAATTCAGTTGCAGCATACAACTTAACAAAGCTCGCTAGAATAACCGGAGATTCAAAGCTTGAAGAAATGGCTGAAAAACAACTTGATTTTATTTCTGGACATATACTTAGTGAAGAAAGCAACCACTCATTTTTTTTAGTAGCAGCTTCCTTTGCACTAAATGAATCAAAAGAACTGGTATGCCTTATTAAAGACAAAAGTGATGAAAATCAAATTAAAGATTGGCTAAGTGAAAACCAAACCTTTAATTTAACAACTATTATAAAAAATGATGAAAATAAAGAACAGGTAGAAAAAATCATACCATTTATTAAAAATTATCATTACATAAATGATAAATCTACATACTATTTATGTAAGGGAAAGTCTTGTTTAGCACCAGTTAATGATATTAATGAATTAAAAACATTATTGTAAAAGATTAGCTTAAAAAATAAAAACAAAGTAAAAATGTTTCTTATTTTACTTTGTTTTTATTTTCATGATAATTATATTATTGTTTATGGTAAAAAATCAAACTTTAATGGATTTCTCTCTACTAATCTAGGATAATTATATTTTGGATAACCGACCATAACAGCTCCAGTTATTTTTTTATCTTTAGGTATATTGAATAATCTAAGCATTGGAGAATTGTCTTTAAGCGCAATGTTTTCAAATACACCTGCCCTGCATGAGCCTAATCCAAGAGTTGGTGCATACAGCTCCATATATGCAAGTGAAAAAATGGAGTTTTCTCGCCCTCTTCTAAAGTCTACATCTGCAATTGCCAAAATAATACTAGGCGCTCCTCTTAAAATAGTATCTATTCCCTTTTCAGTATACACTTTAATAAAATCATTAAATCTTACACTCAAGGCTTTATCATTTTTTATATTCTCAGCTGCTACTTCAACAGCCTTATCAAGTATTTTTCTATCATCTATAATAATATAGGATATGCCTTGTAGATTGTGACCTGAAGGTGCATAATGCGCTATTTTTAGCCTCCTTAAATTTATCTTATTTTAGCGAATAAAATTAGTAAATATTTTTGTTTCCATTTCAGGCTTTTCCACAAATCCAGTACCATTTTCTATAAGCTTCATAATCCATGCCATATTTTTGCCAAGAACTCTCATTATTTGAATTCCTTCCTCATCCTGCATTGCCTCCCCTGGGGTTGTACCATTAATGACATTCCAGTAATTCGAAGTTGGTATAATCATTTCAGAATGATTAATGTAATTATTTAACTGGTCGAAAGTTGGAATTCCACCTGCACGTCTTACTGCTACAACTGCAATACCAACCTTATGCCTTAACATACTATCATTGGCTTCTGCTACGCGAAAAGCTCTATCTAAAAATGATTTCATTCCTCCAGCAATTGAAGCATAGTGGACTGGAGAGCCTAAAATTATTCCATCAGCTTCTTTCATCTTTTCAATCCATTCATTTACTGGGTCTGTAGTAATAACACATTTTCCATTTTTGTTTTTGGTGCAACTTTTGCAAGCAACGCATCCTCTAATAGCCTTATTACCTACATGAATTATTTCTGTGTCTATACCTTCCTTTTCAAGTTCATCAACAACTATTTTTATTCCATGATAAGTGTTTCCTGCTTTAGCAGGACTTCCGTTAAAAGCTACAACTTTCATTAAAATTTCCTCCCTTTGTAAGTTTAATTTATTTGTAATACTAAACGTTTAGTTTATATTTATATAATATACTAAACGTTCAGTATTGTAAAGCGTTTTTTTTTAGTATATAATATATTTATAGTTTTAAATTTAATTTATAATGGTAATAAAGGAGAGTATTTATAATGGATAAAAAATTAGGACGCCCTCGTAGTGAAAAAACAAAAACTGATATTCTTACCGCCTCATATGATTTATTGATTGAAAACGGATTTGACTCAGTAACCGTTGAAAAGATTGCTGAGAGAGCTGGGGTTAGCAAAGCTACTATTTATAAGTGGTGGCCCAATAAAGCCTCTGTTGTTATGGATGGGTTTTTAAATGCTACGAGTGTGACGCTGCCAATACCAGATACAGGGTCAACTATTGATGATATGTTTATTCAAGTCAATAATTTTGTAGAATTTATAATGAGTAGAAAAGGAAATGTAATTACTGAAATAATAGCCCAGGGGCAGCTTGATTCAAAGCTAGCCGATATTTATCGTAATGCATATTTTAAACCTCGCAGAAATATTTCAAAGCAAATTTTAGAACGTGGAATTTTAAGAGGTGAATTAAGAAAAGATCTAAATATGGAGTTAAGTATTGATCTAATTTGGGGACCTGTGTTCTATAGATTATTGATAACTGGAGAAGTACTTGACGATATTTTTGTAAGAAATTTGATAAACTATGCATTTGAAGGAATTAAACTTAATCGTTAAAAGGCTGTTTATGATTGGAGATGTTACATTGCTTAAAATTGAAGATATTATATCGGGTAATTATTCTGAATACCCTGAAGAAATTCAAAAATATATGAAAAATTATTCAGAGTTACTGAGAGAAAAAATTAAAGCTGAATTAGTTAAAAGTAAAGCAGACAAGATGCTTAAAGACATAAACAAAAGTAATGAAACCTTTATAGCTGTTTTAAGTGAAATATTAGAAAATGGAACAAAAGGTTATAACAAAATGTCCACTAAGACACTTATAGATATGTACCTAAACATAAAAAGTCCAGAGGATTTTGCTGTAATATTGGAAAGTATAAATAATGAAATTTAATTTTCATCGGATAAAGTGGATCAAAAAACGCACTGTTCTAAAAATTTAATTAAATAGAAAAGTGCGTTTTTTACACAATATTTTATTTTACATCATACATTCCATGACTATTCATATAATTAAAAAGTTCTTCGCCGTGTTTTTGCTCATCTTCTTGAATATGCTGCATTGCCTGCCTAACCACGGGATTAGCAGATTCAAAAATATCAATATCATAGGTACCAGAAACATACTTTTCTGTAGATAGCAGGTCACTGCAAAGCATTTTATCCTGCTGAATATTTGCAGCTGCTTTTGGAGTACTTTGAGACGACGGTTGTTGAGTTAAATTAGCATGGCTTAGATTGGGCTCCTTACCTTGAAGCAGTTCATTAATAATATTCAAGTGATGTTGTTCTTCACCAGACAGTTTATTAAAAAGTTGATTTAGCTGAGGATCTTGGGTCTGCTGAGAATACTTTTTATATTTTTCAACACAAATCTCCTCTTGAATTTTTCCATCTTCCAAAAACATTCTTTCTTTTTGACTAAGTTGTATTTGCATATTATTATCACCTCTAATGCTTATTTTGTACAATAATTCTTCACATTATGTATATAGGTAAATAAAAATAAGTATAAAACCTTAATTTCCAAGGCTTTATACTTATTCAATACAATGATAACATAATTCTATTTTATCTTTGACCTACATTATATTCTATATCGTGTACTGTTATTGTAATATCATTCATTAACACCTGATCCCACTGTGCTACAATTGCGTTGGCAGCCTCAAGATACCAGGCTGCTTGATGTTTATTATACCATCCATCCTTATGTTTATCTGGTCTAAATTTTAGATCCAAACTATCCGTACTTTGTGTATTAGTTATTTGAATTCTCCTCCCATGTTCTCCATAATTATATGTTACACCATTATAGATAATGCTGCCATTTATTATACAAACATCTTTTATTTCAGTATCTTCCAAAAATATCATCCTTTCTTTACGTTTTTAACTATATAAATTCTAAGAAACATGGCTATAGGTATAAACAATATATACCTATAGCCAATAAAACATGATTTATTTTACCAGTTAGCTGTAAAGAAACCATTAATTAAGCTTACTCCACCATTAACATTTTCAGGAGTTACTTTAACAATTATTTCAGATTCATCACCATCATCTTGTCTTCTAAGATCTTTAATTAAAGTATTATAGGTTACCTTTGGATCATCAGTTAAAACATTTTTCTTAAAAGATTCAGAAAACTTCATAGATATATCTACATATCCTAAGTCTTCCACCTTAATTCTACGCACAATTGTATCGTCAGCATTCATAGCTGCTAAAGTTTGTTTTGGAAGTACGTAATCGGCTACTGATTCTAATGCATAGGTTAAACCAGTTTGAGCTAATTTTAATCCTAAATTTTTTAATTGAAGAATTATACTGTCTGAACTATTTGTAACATTTGATGTATTCATGATTTTTGTTTCTCCTTATAATTTAAATTTAAGCATCCGGATACTTATAATGATAGTATTAGATATATATTTTTTTAATATAATCATTTACAGATTAAATGCAAAAAACAGTATGTAAACTGCAAAATAGATAAATAAAATACACTCTACCATCCTACCAAATTCTTAAATTTTTTTATAAAAGTTCTCCCAACAGGAATATTTTCAGTACATCCTTTGAGTTTTAGTGATAATGTAGAATTAAAATAAGGTATTATCTCTATTACTTTTTCCAAATTTACCAAATAACCTTTTTGACATCTAAAAAAATTGATATTAAGAAGCCTTTTTTCCCAGAAAGTAAGTGTATGATTTACACAATACATAGCTTTGTCCTCTGTTATAACATTTACTTTAGTATCATTTCGATAAAAATATAGAATAGAATTTAGATCTATTAGAAAGGTTCTATTATTCTTTGATACTGCTATTTTGTTTTGAATTACTGGAAGCATTGAATTTTTAGTATTTGAAGCTTTAGTACGATTTATTTTACCTATATTTTTATATGTCTCATTAGTATCCAGTAAGATAAGCATTAAATTTGTTTTTGAACATATAACTGTTTCTGCATCAAGTTTTTTTTAAAATTTCCACCAACTCATTATTTTGTAAGTTCTCCTTATTAAAGGCCAATACTTTTATCATAATGTAATCCTCCTATAATGTGTTAAATTTATTTTCAAAGTAAGCTTTTAGAGTTTTTTATAGATTTACATAAACTAACTTTTATGATAATGTTATCACTAATAAGGAGAATTTTTCAACAGGCTAGTAGTAATAAATACAGTGTATATAAAATGTAGTTTGGGAGAATTTTATTATTGAATCTAATGGCAAGATTACATTAGAGAGAGCTACTCCATACTTATATACAGGAGCAGGAATTCTTATAGGGGTAGCACCAACATAGATATATATTGATTTTATATAATTTTATCGATTAAATTTTATTAAAATCATTTACTAAAAAATATGTTCTAGAAAAGATATTTTGAGATGATATTACATTAGCTGTATAATTTCAGATGATTTTAAAGATTAGTTTACTCTTTAGATCCCTGTATAGGCATTTCTTTATATGATGCTGAGGAGAAAACTAGACTTAGAGATAAGTTTAGTATCTACTCTGAGTATCGTAATGTTTATGCTTTATTTTCACATATTACTCTTTAATTAGAAATACCAACCATTATTATTTTAAGAACTCTATTATAATATCTTTATAAAACTCAATACTTTTAAGATATATATCTTTATCAACATATTCATTAATCATGTGACTAGTATTATTCCCAGGGCCAATCACTGCCACTTGAAGATCTGAATTAGATTTAATAAATGTAGCCGCATCTGTTCCACCTGCTACATGCAATAATGGATAAGGCTGTTCTAAATGCTTATTTCCTAACTTTTTAACTAATTGGATAAAGTCAGATTTAGGATCACTTTTAACAGAGAGTTTGTTATTCAAAACCTCCATTCTTAGATTAGTACCATAATTATTATTCAAATCTGTTATAATATTGTTCATATCTTCGGTTATTTTTTCACCATTATGAGTAGGTGTTGTTCTAATTCGTGCGGTTAAACTTGCTTCACCAGGAACAGAATTTATTTGTTCTCCGCCACTAATCAACGTGTTTACAGGTATGATTTTTCCTAGCACCTCATCCACGAGATCAGTGTCATTAAAATATTCTCGTTGCTTATTGCAGAAGAGCAAGAGATTATCAATAGCTTTGACTCCTAATTGAGGCATAGAACTATGTGCCGTTTTTCCTAAAGAAGTTACCTTGTAATCATATGAACCATTATGTGCATAAATCAAGAAATGTTGCTCGTTTGTATAATTCCTATTCAACATATCTTCTAATTTATCTTTTGGATAGGTTAGTCTTCCGATATCTTTTTTACTAATTCCTGATGGTTCAGCTACAATCAATGCATCTAAATCTGATGCATATCCTAGTTGAGTCAGAATTTCAGCTCCTGTTTCATTTTTTTCTTCATCTACAGTAGCAAGTAATTTTACCTGACCGTTAAGTCTAACTCCTTATTCTTTTAATTCAATCATAGCAATAACTAATGCTGCTAAACCACTTTTCATATCAGAAGTACCACGACCATAGAGTTTTCCGTCTTCTTCGTACATATCGAAAGGGTTATGAGACCATTCTGATTTGTTTCCTATGTTGACTACGTCCATATGACCGGTAAGTCCTAAAACTTTTTGCCCTCTCCCATAAATGCTACAAGGTTTTCTCTATTAGGAGCAACTGCTATTTTTTTTGAAGAGATGTTGTGGGTATTAAATAAGTCCGAAAGATAATCTGCTATTTTCTTTTCATCTTTATCTTGAGTGTCAATAGAGACAAGTGCTGTGAGTATTTCTATTTTTTCTTTTTCTTTCATAGATCATTCCTTCTTTCTTTATATTATTATAACCTATCAAATGTTGATTATCCACTCTTTCCGGAATGTCGAAACCCGATCAAAGCCTACAATAATCTTTCCATTGATATCTATAACAGGAACGCCCCTTTGACCTGATTTTTTTATCATTTCGGTAGTGCCTCTCTGTTTATTGATACATCAAGATCTTCAAAAGCAAAGTTTTTAGATTTTAAGTAATCCTTGGTATCTGTGCACCATGGACATGTAGGTGTTGAATGGTAAACATTAAATTAAAAACTATGATTTATTTTTCATTGCAACTAGCTACTTACTCATATCATATAAATTAAGTATTTCATTAACCCCCTTTTTAAACCCGCCAGCTTCTCTGAGTGATTTCCCGATTTTTTTACTGTTTATTGTAAAATTATTGTCTGAAAGAATCTTAACTACTGACTGCTTCAATATCTCGGGGGTAACTTTATCCTTTTCAATAATAATACCTGCACCGAGTTGTGCTACTCTCTTTGCTACAAAAGGCTGATCTCCAGATTGAGGAATAAGAACCAATGGAACATCATAATACAAACCTTCATTTGTACTGTTCATACCGGCATGGGTGATAAACACATCCGCTTGTTTTAAAATCTCAAGTTGAGATACATAATTCCGAACAATAAAATTGGATGGAATGGATTTAAATGTATTAACATTTATATTTTCACCTATAGACATAATGATCTGTACATCCATATTATCAAAAGCTTTAAAGCAACTTTCATAAAACTCAATAGAAGTATTAAATATGGTACCTAAAGATATATAAATAACTTTCTTCTTATCATTAGTTTCTAAAGAAATACTCATATATTCATTTCTATCTGCTATTGATGGGCCAATGAACTTATAGCTTTCATCAAAGTTTTCACCACAAAGTTGGAAATACTTAGAAGTATATACAATTTTAATCATGCCTGTGCCAGCAGCTGCCATCAGCATGCTAGGGAACTTTATATCATATTTTTCTTGTAAATTCTTAACAAAATCCATGTAATCTGAATTAGTTAAAAGCTGCTGTATGTTAGGGCGTATGTGCCTAAATATATCAAAAACATCTATACTTTCGTTCGAAGCAAAAGTGGTAATAGAACAAATTGTAGGTATTTTTAATATTCTCCCCACTTCATTACCTATAATAAAATTTGAATCGTAAATAATATAATCGAATTTTTCCTTTGTATTAAATACAAGTTCAAGTATTTCTTTAAAACTACTAAATGGTAACATGGGTGTCTTACTATCTTTCGTATTTGATAAATTCTTAATGCCTTTAAATTTAGCTCCTGTCCTTTCTATTTTTCCTCTAAATTCCTCACTAGAAATATAGGTGACCTTTTCTCCTCTATCCATTAATTCTTTGACTAGGAATATGGTAGGGTTAACGCGCCCTGTACCGGCCATAGTTATAAATAATGCATTTGACATTTTTATCATCCCTTCGTTTTATAATTAGCACCTAAAATACAAGATAGTGAGTAAGACAAAAGCATTGCCTAAAGTTTTCTCAGCATCATTTTTTCGATTTTCACCCAGTCGTATGGAAATAATAGCTGCAGCACCGACTCCAACAAGTGGAGTAAAAGCCATAATCAATGCCCTAAATGGTAAATTGATACCAATTCCGGTGATAGCCAGCGCGCTAATCTTTCCAATAAAAAAACGGGCGACAACGTTGTAGAGTCCATTTACCATCATGCCGACAATTGCTGGCACTGAAAATTTAAGAAGAAGTTTACCAATAGATTCTGTTCCAAGTGGATTATTATTTGTTATCATAAATATATCCTAATATAAAAACTCATATTTTTTGTAATAATCATATAATTTGCGTGTGAGGACTATATCTTGCATGTTTAAATTCTCTTTGACTATCTTACTTTTTAGCAGTAATTATATATATTTTTTTTCTTAAAAATATCTTTTGTGTTATATTTAATCCGGCATTTTTCAATTCTTGTTCCATTACCAATGAAGGAACTCTGATTTGCATCGGAGGGCCCTCTATAGCACTTTCGTTTTTTTCATATTCCAAACACATAAATTGCCCGCCATCTTTCAGCACACGTTTAATTTGCTGCAACGTAGTGGATAAAGGTTTTATTTCATGTAAAACCAAAGAAGCAAGCACAATATCAATTGAATCATCTGGTAGTGGAATGTTATCAATGCTTCCTTTAACCAATTGAATATTTGTAATACTTTCATCCTGTGCCTTACAATCTATAATCTCTAACATCTTTTCATCCATGTCTAGCGCATAAACTAATCCATGGACCATTTGCGCTACCGGGATTGTTAAATATCCTGTTCCTGCTCCCAAATCTAAAATATTATCAGTTTTTTTAATAGCTAGCATTTGAAGTACCTCTTCGGGTGGAAACTCCTTTCTTCTTTCAACCCCGTTTAAAAATTTAATTTTTCTTTCTAACTGTTGTGTTTCTTTTGAATTGCATTGATGCTTTTCCATACTTATCCTCCTTTTTGAAGGTTCTTCAATTTTACTTGCTTAGAACTTTCATTTAATATATATTAAACATATTAAATGTATTAAATACATTTAATATCTATAATTAAGCCATAAAAAGGTGCAAACCATGATATAATAGGCTAAAATATTGGTTTTTACCTATTATATTGGCTCTTTTATTTCAATCACTTCATAAAGCTTTTTATTTTGAAGATAATTTCTCATAACATTTTCTGCTTCTGCCATTACTTTTACTATAGGACAATTATCATCCTCTTGTAAGTCACAGTTAAATAATGCTCCAGTTCCTTCAGTTGCTTCGATTATATCGAGGAATGAAATATCATCCTTCTTTTTACGAATGGAATAACCACCATTCACTCCTGAAGTGGACTGGATTATTCCGGCTTTTACTAACTGTGTTAAAATCTTCGAAAGATAAGTAGCAGATATATTGAAGTTGTTTGCTAATGGCTGTAAACTCAAATTATCATTCTTATTATACTTAATCATATATAAAACAATATGAAGTGCATAGTTAGTCGCTTTTGAATATTTCAATGTAAAACCTCCTTAAAGATATTGAAGACTGTATTTGTCTTTAATTATACTCATAATAATTATTTTTGTCAATTATTTAAAAATAAAAAGATAATGGAAATTTAAATCTACAACTCACTACTGAATACGTCACCCATACAAATGATGTTCAACTACATGAGTCTGGAAAAATCACTTCCCACACTAAGCCAAAATTTGTTGTTCTAGCCCACATTTATTTGAATGTTACTTTCGATGTAATCTCTAACATCTACGTCATAACCCTCTATACAATATTATTATTATTCACCGCATTTTGTAATTAATTTTTATAAATATAGGTTATATTTACATTCCACTAGCCTAAATTAGAAGGAGGATTTAAAAATGTACCAACGCCAATTAAAGCAAATATTAAACAAAACAATCTTAAGTCCTTTGCCAAAAGCAAGTTTAAAAAAGCAAATCAACCTAAGTCAGATAAATCTTGTAGATTAGGTGTTCATTCTGTAAGTAATGAACTTACAGAAAAAACTATGAATATTATTGGAAATATATGTTTCAATAAGCTTTCATCAAGGTTATAGCTTTTCTTTAAATACTCAATTGCTTGTTGCAAACATCATTATCTACTGCAAGCTTGCTATATTTGATATAAACCTAACTTGTTAAATTTATACCATTCGTCAATTTTTTCTACAGGATTAACATTCAAATACAACATAATTTCCCTAGCGAATTCTAAAGAAGCCGTACCATTTGCAGTTATAATACCTGAATCACAAACTGCTTGTTTCTCAACAAAATTGATATAGCCCTTGTAATGTGGCGCTTGTGACTTAATATATTCTAAAGTATTGCCTGAATGTATGATATTATCCAGGTATCCATTGTCTGCCATAAAATTAACGGCATTGCAGATTGCTGCAACTGGAATATGATGCTTGATGGCATACTCTATAACAGGTTGAATGGAATTGTTTTTCTGCTCTATCCAAGCGTGACCACCAATCAAAAGCAATATCTCGAAATTTTTGGGGTAATCACTTACAGAATAATCAGGGATGATTCGAAAACCTCCCATAGAAATTTTAGGTTCCTTGTTCAGACTTAAAGTTTTTACAATATAATTATTTTCTGATTCATTAAGTTCCGAACAAATATAAGCACTTTCCCAATCTGCATATCCATCAAAAATAAACACAAGTATTTCTTTTTTCATTGTAACACTTCCTTTTTTAACTGTATTGTACAACGAAAAAGATGACACCTATATGTCATCTTTATAGAGTTCATTTATTCTTTTTATTCTGGTTTTTATTGCTTCTTTTAGTTCAAGGGGTGCTATAACTTTAACTTTGTCTTGCAGACTGAAAACTAAATTAGCAGCCCACTCTAAGTCAGAAACAGAAAATATAATCTGTCCATTTTCTTCTACATCGATGATCCTATGAAAAAATTTAGCATCTATCTTATCTGTTAAAAAGAATTCATTAGTAACCTCATATTCTAGTATAACTTCAAACAATACTGTTGGATCTTGTGAAGAAAACAAACCAGTGCCAAAGTCTTTTCTAAAATCTATCTTTTCAACTGACTTACAATTGAAATTTTCACCCATAATTTTATAACTAACAATTCTATTGACTTTAAACATACGGAACTCCTGATTATCCTCGCAAAAAGCGTATAAATACCAGTATGATTGCTTAAAAACTAGTTTATTTGGGTGAATAATTTTTGCTGAACGTGACCTCTTTGAAATATATTCTATATAAACACAATTTCGATTTTTAATTGCCTTATGCAAAACAGCTATCTTTTCTTGTGTAATGCTGTCTTGAAACCAAGAGGACAAATCAATTACATAATCACTTTTTGAAAATACCGTACTTGTTTCTTCTGGAATTAGTTTCGCTATTAGATTTGTTAAATCGGTTCTTTCATCAATACTTATGAGTCCATTAAGTGCAATAAAAATATTTTTTATATCCTTCTTAGAAAGAATATTGCTATTGAGTTTATATCCATCAATGATTGCTACACCGCCACCAATACCTGAATATGTAACAATTGGAACTCCAGATTGGTTTAAAGTATCAAGATCTCGAAAAATTGTGCGTTTAGAAACTTCAAACCTTTCTGCTAGTTTTGGTATTGTCGTCCTATCTGTATTAGCAAGCACATTTAAAATTCCTAGTAATCTATCAATCTTCATTATAACACGCTTTCTCAATTTTATGAGTAACAGTAGTTCTTTGTTCATTTAATGTCATTATACAATTTCTCCCTGAATTTTTAGCCTCATATAACGCCTTGTCTGCATTATTTATTAGATTATGTAAATTTTCATTCTGTTTCTGTTGCACTGCAACGCCTATACTGACAGTAACTTTAATTCTTTCATTATTGTTATAAGAATAACTGTTGTTTTCAATTTCTCTCCTTAATTCTTCAAGTAACTGCCAAACAACGTCAAATTCTATATCCTTAAAAAATATTATAAATTCTTCTCCTCCATAACGACCAATAATTGAATTTTTAGGCATACATTTCTTGCATATGTTAGCAATTGTCTTTATTATTACATCTCCAAACAAATGGCCATATGTATCATTAACTCTCTTAAAATAATCTATGTCCAGCATTGCTGCACTAAAATTACTAGCTAGATTAAATTCTTTCGTACCTAGTTTCATTAGATACCTTCTGTTATATATTTTAGTAAGTTCATCATACATAGCAAGTTCTTTTATTTTTTTATAAGATTTTGCATTCTGCAAAGCAAGGCTAGATTGCTCACTATATATATTTATTAATTGCATAATATCATTATTTATGATTTCTTTACTGCAACTTAGTACAAGTTTAATTACACAAAGCAGTCCTCCTTTATTATAAAGAGGTTTAACAATTAAATTCTTTTCATTACCATTTAAAGTATGAAGTTTTATTATTTGAACTTGTTCAAATTTCGTTTCCTCATAAATTAAATTATCATTGCTAAAGTTTATTTTGCCTTTATATTCAACACATTTTATACTGTTATTCCCCACTTTATTTGCTATAATATTAACATTTTCATCTACATTCAAAGTTATTACAATATTATCAAATTCAATAATTCGTGACAAGTTATCAGCCATACCAACAAGCAATTCTTGAATATCCAATGTAGAAACCATAGCTTTTAAGCCATTATTGAGTTTTTCCGTTAGGGCTCTCTGTCCTATTTCATATTTAAGTTTTAAATTTTTAATTTCAATTTCATAAGCCAATCTTTCATTTAACAATCCACTTTCTCTAAATTTGCAAACTTGCAGAAAGGTCTGTATAAAGGTTATTATAAGCATGGCAATAGGGGTGTAATAAATGTTCGATTTTATTATTTCACTATTATTTAAAACATCAACGATTGCTAAAAAGCATAACAGTAATACGCTTAAAATATTTATTCCAACTTCCTCACACTTATTGCGATAAGCAATATAAAACAAATATATGCAAATTAAAACTACTATTGGTATCATCATTTCTAATAAAATTACAGTATACATCATATCTTTTGCTGGAAGTATAACTCCAACAATAATAATTAATATTAATGGCCACCCAATAATATGTAAAAATTTTTTACTTAATAGATTTTGATATTGATAATAACAATAAAGAAAGAATAACTGTATTGCTATAAAACTTACAAGATAAATTTTAGAATCAATTTCAAAGTTTATATTTGGAAACAGATTGTTAAAATAACATTCTCCATAAAGTAATGGTCTTATAGCTATAGCAATTGAAAACAATGCTAAATAAAAGTAGGATTTGTTATGAGTATGTAGAATGTACAATAGAAAAAAGAATATAGCCATAACAGATAAGGCTGCAAAGATAGAAGAATCTAAAAAAAGTCCATCATATTTTAATTTTTGTATCTGATTCTCTGTACCTATAATTATTGGTGTTGTTATTCCTGCTCGAAAATAATGAAAATTAGAAACCTCAAACATAATTTCCGTGTATTCTTTTTTTACAGTAAAATTTACTACTTTAGTTGTCCATTTAGGCTTTGATTCACTAGCATCTTTACCTACTTGTCCACTTGAGTATCGAATTTTTCCATTAAGCCATAAATTATATGAAGATCCTATTTGAGGGATTTTTAATGCCAGATTATCTCCTTTTGAAGCTTTAATAACTATTCTATAAACTCCATAGCCATCAACTGGTAAATTTTTATTATCCTTACCTTTGTATTTAGTCCAACTAGAAGGTACTTTAACAAGTTGCTTGTTTTTTGTATTCTGAATTTTCCCGTCAGATGAAACCAATTGTCCCAAGTAAAATTCCCATTCACCATTAAGGTCAATAGCTGATCCTTTACTACTAATATTGCTTGCATCTAAAACTCCATTTTTAATCACATCATTATTTTTATTCAACCCTGCAATAATTGAAAATATTATTATACAAAATGACAATATTATTAGTCCATTCGCAAATTTAATGAAATTTTTCATCTATGTCCTCCGATAGTTTTATGATTTGTATAATAAATCTTATTATTTATTATACAAATAACAATTTTCATAAATTTCATTAATATTATATCACATATAAATTAAGACAATATTATTATTCATTAACTTTTTTCATGAATAAAAAAATAGCATTTGGAGTTAACCAAATGCTCAAAATATATTTAAAAGGGGTAATCTTTATGTTTATATTATCGGTCTTATTTATGACAACCATATGTCTATTTTAAGTATTTCTTGTAAAGAATTAGTTATATATTATTAACAATTCATATAATTTTTAATTAAAGAGCAAATAGACAGACTTAGATGATGGACTACCTATTTGCTCTTTAATACTTTTTCAATAAATACTTTTACTAGTTTTGCATCAAATTGTGTACCTGCATTTACTTCTAACTCGTGAATTGCAGTTTCTTGTGACAAAGCACAATGATAACTTCTTTCACTAACCATAGCATCATAGCTATCTGCTATGGTAATTATTCTTGATTGAAGTGGTATTTGTTCAGCTTTTAATTTTTTTGGATATCCCATGCCATCAAATCTTTCATGATGAGCAAGCACATATTCTGCCATTTCTGACATTTCATTTACAGTGCTAAGAATTCTATAGCCTATTTCTGGATGCCTTTTGATTTCTTCGTATTCCTCAGGTGTGAGTTTTCCAGTTTTATTTAATATGTTGTCTTCAATAGCTATCTTTCCTATATCATGTAATAAGCCAACAGTTTTTAATTCATTTATATCATCTTTTGATAAATTTAAAGCATAACCCATATCTTCACATAATTTTGAAACTCTAAGGGAATGTTCTTCTTCTCTTTTATTTTTTTCGTTGAGTGTGGAGATTATTGTACTTATAGTTTTTCCTCTTATACCTGGACTTTCAAACAATTTTTTCTTGTACATATAATTCTCTGCTTTTTTTAATACTTCATCAAGACTTTCATCTTTTTTCGTCTTAGTTTCATGTCCAAAGGAAATGGATACATCAATAGACCCTACTTTTTCCTTGAAAGTCAATTCTTTGATATGATCTACTATTTGTCCAGCTTCAACAGTGTTTGTTCTTTTCAAAAAAACAACAAATTCATCACCTGCAAGTCTTGCAACAATATCATCTTCTCTGCAGCCATCTTTTATTACTTTGGCCGCCCTTTTAATTAGCTCATCACCAATTGCATGCCCAAAAGAATCATTCACAAGTTTTAAACCATTAACGTCTGCCATAATAACAGTTAACGGCAGATTTCTTTCATTATCTATTCTTATTAATTCTTCCTCAAAAAATCTTCTATTATATAAGCCTGTTAATTGGTCATTATAGCTTAGATATTCCAATTTTTCCTGAAGTTGTTTTCTTGCAGTAATGTTATTAACAATTACTGCAAGCTGCAGTTTTTTGGGTTGATATGCTGTTACTCCATGAAACAAACCAGTAGTTAAATAATAATTCTCATAATAAACAGATTTACCGTTTTTAACAACATACCTTAATTGCTCATAATATTCATTGCCAAGTTTAGGAATTAATTCGGATATAGTCTTTCCAATAGATTCTTTCGTATTTATTCCAGTTAATTTTTCATGACTTTTATTTGCACTCACAAGTTTATAATTTGTAACTTCCTCATCTTCAGAACTTCCTTCATAAAGTGCTACTCCCTGAAGCATTTCATCTACAAGAGTTTTATATCTATTTTCACTTATTTTTAAATCTAATTCATTTATTCTTTCCACTGTAATATTTCTTGATATTGCTAAGACTTCATTGTCGTTGTTCTTAACCATTCTGAGTTCAAAATATTGTCCTTCTAACATATACTCAAAGTTTTCTAATGTCCCCTGCTTAAGAACCAATTGTATTTTTTCATAAGCTGTTTCTACAATGTTCTTTGGCATAACCTCACTAATTGTTTTTCCAATAAATTGCTCCTTAGGGACATATAATCGACTTTCATCGTTTGTCATAGAATCAATAAATTTACCATTCTTATCAATAACAAATAATAAATCTGGAATTGCTTTAATAATTGCAATGTTTTTTTGTTCACTTTTCCTTAATTTTTCTTCACTTATTGTAATTTGGTCGTATTGAATTCTTAACTCTTCCTCTGATGCAGTCAACTGCTCTACATATGCCTGAAGTTCTTCATTTGATGCAGTTAATTCCTCATAACTTTCGTTAAGCTTGTAGTCCATATACTCAAATTTTTTTAAAATATTTCTTACTAATACGTATAGAATAGTTGCTGTTATAAGTACGAACACCCATCCTTTATAAATATTAATTGTAACTAGCATCTGGTCATTTGCGGCAAGCTTATAAGCCAATTTGTCAGAAAAATAAATCCAAAATGACCCTATAGCTAAATATATTAGAAATATTTTAATACTTTCATATTTATATTTATTAATGTTTAAGGCTAAATGAAATTTTCTTTTAATAAAGCGTAACATTTTTCACCTCCTACCATCGTAAATGTGTCTTACTAAAATTGTAATTCAACACTATTAATACCTCACTTATAATATTTATTGTACACTAGAATCGATAATATTCAACAAATTTTTTATACAATATGCAAAGTTTTATATTTTGTGATTAACTTCTCTCTAGCTTAACTTTACTGCCTCCAAGTCCAGCCTCAGCAGCAGTTACTATAAGTTTTATTGGAACTCTATTTTTTATTGCTTCAACATGGCTTATTATACCTATTGATAATTTGTCATTATGAATTTTTTCTAGTGAATCCATAACAACCTCTAATAAGTTATCATCTAAGGTTCCAAAACCTTCATCTAAGAAAAACAGTTCTAAGGGCGCTGTTCCTTTTAATTGTATTTGAGCTGATAATGCCAATGCTAATGCTAAAGATGCTACGAAAGTTTCTCCGCCAGATAAAGTAGAAGCATCTCTTTTAGCACCACCATTTTTGTAATCTCTTATTAAAAATTTACCATTTTCATCAACTTCTAATCCATAATTTCCACAAGTAATTTCTTTTAGCCATTTACATGCTTCAATTGATATGTATTTTAATTGATTTGCTGCAACAAATTCAACAAATTTTTTACCTTTAAACAATTTTTCTAAATCATCTAAGAGACCCAATTTATAATCTAACTTTTCCTTGTCCTTTAGGAGTTTGTTTTTTTCTAAAAGTTTTTTACATATAGTTTTAACTTCTGTTTCTAATTTGATTTTTTTCTCCTGTAAAGCCTTTAATGCCTTAGTTTGAATATCTTTTTGATTTTGAACTTCATTCCATTGTTCTTCTGTAAGGTTTCTACTGCCAATTTTCATCTTTAAGCTTTCTATAGTACCTGATAATTTATTAAGAGCTTTGTTGTACTCTTCTATTTCATGTTTTAATTTTTCAATTTCTTCTTTAGGCATAAAGTGATTTTTTACTTCTTCTAAACTTTTAATATTCTCCTCAAGTAAGGAACTTTTAAGCTTTTCTCTGTCACTAATACTTCTTTCCTTCAAGTCTGATAGCTTACCATGAGTTGTAATTATTTCATTATTGCATTCGGTATACTGTTTTTCTGTTTCATTTTTATTTTTTTCTGATTGCTCATACACTTTATTTATTCTAATTATTTTTTCAGCTATTTCGTTTTTAAGTTTATCTAAGTCCTCTACATCTCCCACCTTGTTTTTGATGGATATTTCTTTTTCCTTTATATACGTTATTTTTTCATTAAGTTTAGTTTTATTTTCTGTTAAAATTTCCTTTAGATTACTCTGTATTTTGTTCAAATCATCTCTTTGTTGTTGCTCAATTTTTAAATTATCTCTTAATGCTTTAATTTCCTTTTCAAGTATTGATTTTTCTCTTTCTTTTTTTGCAATCTCTTGGATTTTTAAATTAATATCCTCAATTCCTAATTCAGTTTTTATTGCTATTAATTTTTTATTTATTTTTTGTAATTCCTCTTCTATGTTCTTAAGGCTCTTTTGTTGTTCTACTAACTGTCTTTTGTTTTCAATTAATTTAGTATTTTCTTTATTATATTCTAGATTTAATTTGTTTTTTTCTTCATTTAAAGCTTTAAGGTTCTTTTCTAAATCCGCTTTTTTCGTATTGAATTCACTTATTTTCTTCTTTAAATTTTCAAATTTATTTTCGAGTGCCGTAGCTGTTGTAGCTTTAAAATCCTCCCCTAAAGCATTAATTTTCAGCTCTTTTTCTTCAATATTTTTTTCTTCATTATTTAAAGCAGCTTCAGCTTTTATTATTTTTTCACATAACAAACTATATTTTTGTTCCAAATCTTTTAAATCTATTTTTAACTTTTCTAAACTTCCAGAATCATGAACAATAACTTCTCCTAAATGATGATTTGTTGATCCACAAACTGGGCAGGCTTCACCTTCCAACAATCCATTTCTTAAAGTAGAAGCTAAGCTTTCAATTTCGATTTTTTGAATACTCTCTTTTATCTTCTTAATTTCAAAATCTAGTGAAGTTTTTTCTTTATAATCATTTTGGAGTTCATTTTTTGTTACTTCTACAGTTGCTATACTCTTATCTAGATTATCAGTGTATTCTTTATGCTTGCTCCACTTATTTCTTGCAATTAATAACTTGTCTTGCAAATCTAGCAGTGTGTTTTGATCTCCTGGGCAGTTATCCTCTGATTTAGTAAGTGCTTCAGTAAAGGCTGACAATAACTTTTCTTTTTCAGTTAATTTCTTCAGTAAATCCTTACTGTTTACCTCTACTGCTTCAATAATAGTTAATATGTTTTTATTATTTAAAGTTAGTTGTTCTTTTTGTCTTGCAAAATTATTGTAATTAATTAAAGCTAATTTACCTTCAGTTACCTTTTGTTTATATTCCTCAGAAATTTTTAAAACTTCAATTTTTTCATCCTTTATGTTTATATTACTAGTGATTTGTTTGATACCGTCCTCACTTTTCTCTATTTTTATACTTACAGTTTTAAAATCTTCCTGAGTTTTACTAATGCTGTTTTCTAAGTTGTTTTTATCCACTACTAATGAATTTAATATTGATTTCTCTTCTATAGCTTCAATAACTTTCTGCTGACTTATCTGTAATTGTGGAAGTTCCTTATCTTTTCTTTCTTTAGCGTGTGTTAATGCTATTTCAGCCATATTCTTTTTTTCTTTAATGCTTTCCACGTTACTTTTTAAATATTGAAGCTTTTCATTTACAGAATTAATTTCACGTATAGTGCTTTCATAATTATCAATATATGGTTTTACTTTTAAAGCACTTTCTCCTAAATTAACTTTTTTAACACTCTCAGTTATTTCTCCTGATTTTTCTTTAAGTTCATTTTCTCTTTGTAATTGAGAAATTAATTCATTTTGAAGATCCCATAGTTCTTTTCCCTTGTTAAACTGTTCCTCTATATACTTTAATTCCGTTTCACCTTTGGTACATTCCTCTTTTTTATGTAACAAATCATTATTTTTTTCACTTAAAATTTCATCACTAATATCTTGGTAGCCCTTTAGTTCTCCGTCTAATACATTAGATTGTTCTTTCTCTATTTTAATTTTACTGTTTAATTTAATAGAAAGATTGTCACCATACTTTTGAAGATTAAATAACCTCTCTAACATATTTCTTCTTTCTTTTCCCTCTAATTTTAAGAATTCACTAAACTTTCCTTGAGGCAAAACTACTGTTCTCGTGAAGTCCTCTAATTTTAACCCTAGTATTTCTTCACATTTTTTAGTTACAAGTTTTGCACCTTCCTCTAAAATTATTTCAGTTCCATTTGTTATATCAATTATCTTAGCAGCTTTACTTTTTATACTTTCCGTTCTATTATCTCTCTTAAATTCTCTTTCAACTCTATATCTTTTTATCTCTTTTGATGATATTTGAAATTCAAAACTTACATTTAAGCTATCACAATTTGTATTCATGAAGTTTGTACTTTTTCTAGATACTTCTCCATACATTGCTAATGTAATTCCATCTAATATTGTAGATTTACCACTACCTGTAGGCCCGAATATGCCAAATAAGCCTTTGTCCGTTAGTTTTTCAAAGTTTATTTCTTGACTTTCAATAAAACTATTTAATCCTTTAATTTTAAGTTTAATTGGCTTCATCTTCTTCGCCCTCCTTTACTATAGATAATAGCAAATCAACAATCTCTGAAGTAGCTTCAACCTTTCTCTCCTTCAAATAAAATTCTTTAAAAATATCTTCAAAAGATTTTTCGGAAAAACTGTTTATTTCTATTTCTACATTATCTTCACCTATTATTTTAGGCATTATTTCTAAAATATCTTTTTTTGAACTCTTCATTAGTTTTATTTCATCTTCTCTTATGTATCTATCTGTTTCTATTTCCAGATAAACCCAGCAGTTTTTTTCGCTATTTGCTTTGCATTTATCAATAGCCTCTTCTATACTCTTACACTTCCATACTTCTATAGGCTTATACACTTTAAATTCAACTTCTTCAATTTTACACTGTTCACTTGCTTTTACGTCTATAATAAAGCACTTTTTCTTAAAATTAATTTCTTTTTTATTATAGTGAATTGGTGATCCAGCATATCTTGCCCTCTTATTTGTACCTGGTACTATTTGTGGCTTATGAACATGACCTAAAGCAATATATTGAGCATCTTTAGGAAAACAGCTTCCATCTACAATAAAACTTCCACCTAATTGAATACTTCTTTCAGATCCTCCTTCTTCACTTCCCATAGCAAATAAATGTGATACTGCAATATTTATGGTGTCCTCTCTGTAATTCTTACTTAAATTTTCAAATAATTTTTTTATTCTATCGCTATAAGATTTTGCTCTATCTTCTTCTTCATCCATATCACTATATAAAACTTCATTTAATCTTTTTTCACTTGGATATGGAACTGTAAGAATCACGGCCTTTTCACCATTTATTTCGACTTCAATAAATCCTTCTCCTGAATTAAGAATTCTATTTTGCCCGTATTCTCCAATAGGAACAACTGACTTTGGTGTTCCAACCATAATAATTCCATGATCTCTAGCTAATGGCCCAGCAGCCACCAATCTATCTGGGTTATCATGATTACCAGCTATTACTAGAGTTATTCTCTCGCCACTGGCAGATAACCTTTTTAATGTATTATAAAACATTCTTTCAGCTGCAGCTGGTGGATTTGCACTGTCATAAATATCACCAGCTATAATTATTAAATCAATGTTATTATCTTCAACTATTTTTATGAAATCATTAAGAAAAGCCTGCTGCTCATTAATTCTGCTATAGCCTTCCAAGTTTTTGCCTAGGTGCCAATCAGATGTATGTAAAATTCTCATTATTTCTATTCCTCCCACTTTTGAAAATTTTATTTTGTTTTTTATAAAATATCTTGTTCCCTAAATAGATTTGAAACAACTTCATCATAATCACGTAGTGTTTGCGCTTTCTTAATTCCCTTTGCATATTTTGCATTATTAGAGAAAGATTGAATCATATAAAACCATAATTCCTTCATTTTAAATAATGCGTTTTTTTGTCCAAAAAGTATTCTTTTATAATCTTCATAAATTTTATCATGAAAGTTTCTTAGCACATTTTTATCTAATTTGGTACCATTTTTAATATTGTCACTTAAAGCTGGATTAGCTATTAATCCCCTTCCAAGCATAAAATCCCTTACACCTAAAAAAGATCCAGAAAAGTTCTCATAATCCTTAACTGTAAAAATGTCACCATTATAAATAACTTTGTTTTTACTTAAAGTCAAAGCTTCCCTGAAAATATCCAAATTAGGCTTGTTTTTATAGAAGTCTTTCTGTATCCTAGGGTGAATGATAAGTTCTTCTATAGGGTACTTGTTAAATATTTTAATTAACTCATAAAATTCATTAGGGTAATCTTTTCCTATTCTAGTCTTTATGGAGATTTTTGTTATGGACTCGGTAAAAATTTCTTCTAAAAATAAATCAAGCTCTTCTCTTTTTGAAAGAAAACCAGCTCCCTTATTTTTCGAAACTACAGTTCCAGAAGGACATCCCAAATTTAAATTAATCTCATTATAGCCAAGCTTTTTTATTTCCTTTGAAGTATGGATAAAGTCCTTTGCGTTATTAGTTAATAACTGTGGAATCAAAATAATTCCCTTGTTGTTTTCAGGCAAAATATCATTTAATGTCTTAGTTTTAAAATTTTCACCTTGATTTGCAACAATAAAAGGTGAAAAGTATTTATCTATATTATTGAAAAAAGTGTTATGAGCATTTCTATAAATATACCCAGTCACTCCTTCCATAGGTGCAAAATAAAAATTCATATATAAATTAGCTCCTTTTTAAATGTAAAATCCTTTATTTAATTGTCTATATATTTAGATAATAAGTCAACAGCAAAAATCACGTTACATGATTATGCAACGTGATTTTTAATATATAACTATAAATAAATTATAACATTTTTTCAGATATAGGTTGGGTTCCTCATATTTTATGGACTACATAAGGTTCACATTATAATAGAAATATTCTTCAATACTATCAAAACAAGTATTTACCATGAATTCAATTTCTTGTTTAGAAATAATATATGGTGGAATAAAGTATAGCACATTTCCTATAGATCTTAACAACAATCCTTTTTTAAGTGCTATTTTATAAATTCCATATCCTATTCTTATATCCAAAGGATAGCTCTCCTTTGTTTCCCTATCTTTTACTATCTCAATAGCTGTTATCATACCTATACTTCTCACTTCTCCTACATATTTTAAAGTTTTAGCCCTTTGTAACGTAAGTTTTCTTATAAGTTTACCCTTTTCTCTGTTGTTATCAATTATGTTATTATCTTTAAAAATTTTTAGGCTCTCTAATGCTACGGCACATGCCATGGCATTACCTGAATAAGTATGGCTATGTACAAAAGCCTTTCTTTCGTTATAGTCCCCATAAAAGCAATCATAAACTTCATCTGTAGTCATCACTACTGACATCGGCATATATCCGGCGGTTATGCCCTTTGATAAGCACATAAAATCAGGATTTATTTCTGCATGATTGCAAGCAAACATCTTTCCAGTTCTGCCAAAACCCATAGCTATTTCATCTGCAATTAAATGTATATCATATTTTTTACAAATGTTACGAAGCTTTTTTAAGTAAATTGGTGAGTAGATCTTCATACCCGCAGCACCTTGAACCATAGGTTCAACTATTATTGCACTAATCTCTTCACACATTTTTTCGATACACTTTTCCATGTTAATAAAGCACTCTGCGTTGCAACTACATCTTTCATAGCCATATTTACATCTATAACAATCTGGCCCCTCTACCCTTATAGTATCTAATAGCAGAGGCTTGTACACTCTATTAAATTCATCTATATCACAAACAGACAATGCGCCTAAAGTTTCCCCATGATAGGCATCGCTTAATGCTAAGAATCTTTTCTTTTTTATCTTACCTCTTTGCATATTATAGTGAAAACTCATTTTTAGTGCTATCTCCACCGCTGAAGAACCATTATCAGAAAAAAATACTTTATTCAATCCATCTGGGGTTATTTCTACTAGCTTTTCTGCCAATTCTATAGCAGGTTTATTTGAAAAATTTGCAAATATAACATGCTCAATATTATCTATCTGCTTTTTTATTGCTTCATTGATTCTTTTATTACTATGCCCTAAAGTATTTGTCCACCAAGATGATATACAATCTAAATATTTATTTCCATTAATATCATAAAGCCAAACACCTTTACCTTTTTCTATAACTATTGGCTTTAGATCCTCATAGTCTTTCATTTGTGAACAAGGATGCCATATGTATTTTAAATCACTTTCTACATAATTATCCATAAATTATCCTCCTATTTGTATTCTTTATATAACATCCATATAGTCTATTATTTCATTAGCATTGAAAGACTTATCTGCATTTTTTCTTATAATTTCATTCATGGATCCTTCTAAAGTTTCCATATGTTCAAGTTTACCTATAATAGGTACTTTAGTTAGCTTTTTTATCATTTTAATATTATCTTCACATAATAAACCTTTCTCATAGTTGTTTACTATAATGCCCTTAATTTTTATGCCTAAAGCCTCTATATATTTTACTGTTAATATTGTATGATTTATAGTTGCGAGCCCTGCTCTTGCTACAATGATTACCGGCATTCCTAAATCTTTAATGAGGTTTTCAAGTAAATATACTTCATCTCCACTATATATTAAAGGACACACTATACCACCACTTCCTTCAGCAATTATATAATCATATTTCTTTTTTAAGTAGCTATACTTCGCTTCTACTACATCTAGATTTATAGGATTATTATGAATCATTCCTGCAAGATGAGGTGAAACAGCAGTCTTATAAATATATGGTGTAATATTCTCATAAGCTTCTTTTAAATTGCTTACTTCACTAACAAGTTTAGTGTCTCCTGGAATAAGATTTTTTCCAACTTCTAAAGCACCACTTAATGCAGCTTTAAAGTAAGTAGCATTATAGCCATTACTTCTTAGAACATGCATAAGCGCTGCGGTTACAACAGTCTTACCTACATCAGTGTCTGTACCCACAATAAATATGCCTTTAGTCATTTTTTCTCACCTCTAGCTTTAGACTACTTATCATTTTTTTATCGTTAATTGTACTATTTCCAGATGTTGTTAG
The DNA here is from genome assembly GCF_900176305.1 of Clostridium acidisoli DSM 12555. Lineage (GTDB taxonomy): Bacteria > Bacillota > Clostridia > Clostridiales > Clostridiaceae > Clostridium_I > Clostridium_I acidisoli. Next base: position 136,805 of record NZ_FWXH01000002.1, on the reverse strand, counting down.
GTAATTTCCTGTTATCGTAGCATTTGCTCCAGCATTAAAACAGTATTTACCAAATTCATCAATTTTATTTCGTCCTCCAGCAAGCCGTATAAAAGTTTCAGGATTTACAAATCTAAAAATTGCAATAGTTTTCATTATTTCATTCTGACTTAAACTTTTTGAATTTTCTAGCGGTGTTCCTTTAATTGGATTCAGTACATTTATAGGAATAGACCTAACCCCTAGCTCATTTAATTTAAAGGCAAGCTTAACTCTATCCTCTAATGTCTCTCCCATTCCTATGATGCCACCTGAACAAACATCCATGCCAGCCTTCTTAGCTGCATTTATTGTATCTATTCTTTCCTCATAGCTATGGGTTGTACATATTTTATTATAGTACTCCTTACTAGTTTCTAAGTTGTGGTGATACATTGTTACTCCCGTTTCTCTAAGTCTAATCAACTGCCTATAGTCTAATATACCTAGTGATGCACATAAATCAATTTTTATTTCTTTACTTAGCTCTTTATATATGTCTAAAACTTTTTCAAAATCCTTACCTATAATACCTTTACCACTGGTCACTAGAGAAAATCTATTTACCCCTTCATCTTGATTTTCCTTAGCTAATTTTAAAGCTTCCTCCTTTGAAACTAAATCATATACTTCCGTTCCCGTTTTATAATGACTTGATTGAGCACAAAACTTACAGTCCTCAGGGCAACTTCCTGACTTTGCATTCATAATTGTACAAAGATCCACTTCCTTGCCACAAAGAACATTTTGTATGTTCTTTGCACTATTACAAAGCTGCTCTAAATCTTTCTTTTCTTTTACCAAAGTCAATTTTATAGCATGCTCAAAATTTATTTTTTGTCCCTCTAAAACTTTTTTTTCTAAACTTTTTATAAATTTTATCATCTCTTATCCTCCAATACATATAAGTTAGTGTACTAACTTGTACACAGATTGATTTTGTTTAAACTATATATAATTAGTTTAAACATTTCATATTATTAAATATATCCACTTTTTTTTAATATTGGTAATATTTTTACTGAAATATATGCAGTAAAAATTGTTATAAGTATATCTCCACTAATACAAACTAAAAACCCGTAAAAAAATGCAAAATACAAAGAGATTTTTTGTCCTAGAAACAAATTGCTGCAAAAATATAAATATATAACCCCAAATAAATATATGAAAAACAAACCTGAAAGTAATGTTAGTATAGATTTAAATAAGTTCAATTCCTTAATATTTTCTCTTATTTTTCCTATGACATAAGCTGCTACAATAAAGCCTATAAGATAACCAAAAGTAGGCTTAAATATATAGTAAATTCCACCTCCTTCAGTAAAAACAGGTACTCCCATAAGACCAATGCTCACATAAACTAATTGAGATAATGCCCCTAACCTTGAACCTAAAATCATTCCAGCTAACGCACAAAATAAATATTGAAGTGTGAAAGGTACATATGGAATAGGCACCCTTATAAATGCTCCTAGTGCAGTTAGTGCTGCAAATAATGCCACTAAAATTAAATTTCTTGTATTTGTCACAAACCATCCTCCTCTTACAAATTTATCTAAACATTCTAATAGTAAGTCACTTCATCATAATTGTCAACCGATGTTATTAAATTGGTTGACAATTATGATGAAAACGATCGCTTAAACCCATCAAATAGAATGGTAGTTGACTGTTTTTCATTTTGAATTATTTAAGAGTGCGTAACCAAATACATTCATATCTTGTCCAGTTTCACCATCAGCTTTCACTATTTTTGATATAATGTAACTTTCATCATTACCAGTAATTTTACTAAAGATATCTATTTTATCCCATTTTTCTGCATTTATTCTAGTTGCTACATTATCGCTCAAAATAATTGAGTTATCTTTTAACAAATCAGTTTTTATGTTAACTTGATTTTTTTTATCTTTGTACAATGGGTATTTATTTTTGTCTATGAATCTTAAAACTATAACGGATGATTTTCCTTTTATGCTTATATTACTCGTATCCCAAACAGAATCAGTAAACTCAATATGTCCTTTTGCTTGTAATGCTTTTAAAGTATTAAGCTGATAATTTGAAATTATAGCATCATTAGGAGATATATTAATATTATCGCTATTAATTCCACAATATTACACCTCCTGTTTTATGTAAAATAGCTTCATCCATTTCATATGGATAACTATGTTAATTTTATCATTTGTTTCAACATATTCCAATTATATTTGTAGTGCTTTTTTCTCCATAAATCTTTTTTCCCCTACAAATATTATTACTACTTTTCAGAGTAGCTATCCAATCAAAAAGATTTAAGTCAACTAAATAGAATACATTGACAAATAGAAAAAGGTCCTATACAATACAAATAGGTAATGTGTTACCTATTTGTATTGTATAGGAGGTACTTATGAGCAAACTTGAAAGCATGAGCGATAGGAAGTTTTTATTTGGATCGATTTTTATAATCTCTAACAGGATGGACACACTGCTCCAAAGAGAATTTAATCAATTTGATATTACAACAAAACAGTGGTTTTTATCAGTTGTTATAGACAATTTGTTTGATAATCCACCTACAATTAAAGAAGCTGCAAAAGAAATGGGCAGTTCCCATCAGAATGTGAAAATGGTTGCTTCAAAGTTAGAACAAAAAGGATTATTGATTTTGGAAAAAGATAAAAAAGATGCTCGGACAACTAGACTTAAATTGACAGAAGATAGTTATGACTTTTGGAAAATGATTAAAGAGGAAGGTGCTGTTTTTACTGAAACATTGTTTAAACATATAGATAAAGATGAATTAGCAATTGCACGAAGAGTAATTCAGAAAATGATGTTAAATATTAATGAGATGGATAAAGGAGATAAATAATATGGATAACGCTAGTGTTAAAGCCAAAGACGATAAAACTCTACTATATTTAACAATTCCAATAGTTATACTCATTGCAACATGTAGCAGTATAGGAATTTGGCATGAACAATTATATTTTAAGGAGACTGTGGATTGGTTGTCACAATGTATTGGACAAGATATTTCAAATCTGTTTTTTGTTTCACCTATTCTTTTAGCTTCCGCTTTTTATTCCTCAAAAGGAAATAAAATTGCAAAAATTATTTGGATTGGCACCATAATTACTAATATTTATTCTTACATTATCTATTGTTTTGCCGTTCATTTTAATTTTTTATTTCACATTTATTGCTCCATATTAGGACTGTCAATTTTTTCTGGAATTATTTTTTTTACTAAATATATTAATGAAGACTTCAAAAATTGGTTTACACAAAAAGTACCAACTAAAACATTTGGATTCTTTTTATTTACAATAGCTTCCATGTTTACTGCTTTGTGGCTTTTTGATTCCCTTCCTTCAGTCTTAACTAATGCAGTACCAGAGAACATAATAAAGGATAATTTACTTACAAACCCAGTTCAAGCTTTAGACTTTTCTTTTTACTTACCATTGATGTTTATTTCTTCTGTTATGCTGATTAAAAAGAAATCTTTAGGTTATCTTATTGCACCGATGATGATGGTTTTTGCTATATTAACTAATATAAATATTATATGTTTAATGTTTGTTACAATGAAAAAGACCTTTTCTAATAATACACCAGTAATTATTATTTTCTGTATATTTACATTTATTTGTATATGTTTTTTATGTTCACTCCTGAAAAATATTTCAGAACGTTCACGGTTTTAAGCAATTAAGTCATAGAGTTAACTCCTATTTTTATAACTATTGCTCCTATAAAAAGACATATTATTAAAGTAGTTGTAATTACAAGTAATATGAATAAAAGTCTATTATATTTTTTTAATGATTTAAGTATGAGTATTGAAAAAATTGTATCTATTAACCAAACTGTATATCCAATAAAAGTGGCTAAAACAGCCCAGTTAAATATCCAAAGATATGAAATAATAAAATCTAAAACTATAAATATAATACTTAGAATTGGTATAATGCTTTTTTTCATATATTCTCACCTATTACATAATTTAATAAATATGATTGAAACTGATTTAACAGTTCTTTGTGTATTCGCATTAAAACATCAATATCTTCCTTGGGTATTTTATCTAATGCGAAAATCATAGCTCTATATGATAACGCATTTTCAGAGGATTTTTTTGATAAAGCTTTACCTTTTGGAGTTGAAGTTAAATGAATCTCTCTTCTGTCTTCTTCTATAACTTTTCTGTCAATAAGCTCTAGGTTAACTAGATTATCCACATTAACACTAACCGTACTTTTAGAAATATTTAACTTGTCTGTTATCTCTTTAAGCGTTATTTCAGGGCTAGCACTGATTAAATTTAAAATTCCCATCTGTAGTAAAGTAAGCCCTAGGCTCTCAGCATTTTGGGAGGTTAATTTTGTTAAAACTTTACTAATATCCATAAAAGATTGAACTATGTCCCCCGCTTGTTTTACCTTAAAGTCGCTGTAATCCATTAAAAACATCTCCTTAAAATATAGTTCATATATGAACAGTTTTTATATGAACTATATTAAATTATTTATAAGCAAATGTCAATTATTAATATATTTTCTTTTTCAAGCTTACTCTTTTTTAAATCTTCTTCTCTTAGACCTTTAATACTCCCATTAGATATCAGCTTTTCAAAAACACTTTGAGAAATTTCTAATTTTTGCCGTATTATTGTACCTATTTTAATCTTGCTTGCACAAATTGTATTTATATGAAGCTCTACTTTCTCTTTAAAATCAATGTTTTGTCCCACGATTTTGTAGTCAGGAATGCCAACTTCTACTCCATTTTTGCCTATTACATCTATATTCCTAGCATATTTTTCTGCAAGTTCTTTACTATTACTGTGAAATCCTTCTAACATCGCTTTTGAGATGCTAGAAGGATTTATTCTAGAATATATAGTCATGTTCCAAGTAGTATTGCACTCAGAGCATTTGTATATTAGCCATATATCTAAATATTTACGTTCTGCATTAACTCTAAACTTATTTGAGCATACAAACTCCATCTTTTTGGAGCATTTTTTACAATATTTAATTACAGGTGGCACAGATGTATACTGTACATCCCATGTTACCTTTTTCATGAAATTTACTCCTTCCTATTAAAATTTAATAGGAAGGATAACAGGTGGATTATCACACACTCTTTTCATAACTTCGCCTCCAATCTTTCACGATTCGTCAGCTTTATAATAACATCTGTCCACAGTAAACTTAAACCTTAAACACATTTACTAAAAGAAAATGAGCCACTCTCATGGCTCACTTGTACTCTTTTCTTCTCTAATTATTCTCTGTATACTTTTTACAGAAAGAAAATATTTTTCTCCTAAACACCTTGCACTAATTCCTTTTAAATAAGCTTCATAAATTTCTTTATTTCTATTATCAAGTTCAAGACGAGTTGTAGTTTTAGTACCCCATTCTTTTTTATTTTCTGACTTTATTGGAATATAAATACACTCTCCATCTACATATTCTTGAATTTGCTTTAATAAGTTATTTGGTAATATTTTAACTGCCGTTCTATAGCTCATTTCCCACTCCTAAAAATTTTTTTGATTAGGAATAGCAAAGACTATAATCTTTGCTGACATAGCCCTTGCTATGCAGTAATAACGATTGGATTAAGCATATAAAAACTCCCCCTATTCTCTAGCTACAGGTAATTTATTAACTGTATATGTAGTACAATCTTATTAATATTCTTCATATTTATTAAAAATCCTTTAACTAACATAAAAAATAAGCCAGTTGCAGTAATAAAATCACTACAACGACTTATGATAATCTTAATAAAAAATTTACCTTCTTGTTCCTGCAAAACTTGGTTCTGTTGGGTTAGGTTCACTAAAATACTTACCAGGAGTTGATAAATCAAAATTTAATTTGGAATCTTCCGTTACACCAAAATCTTTACTTTATCTTTCTTTCACAACTTCTTTTAAAATATTAGTTCCATTTATAGCAGGTGGAAAACCAGCATATACAGTCATTAGAATCATGATTTCTTTAACCTCATCAGTAGTTAATCCAACATTAAGTCCTGCATTTATGTGAAACTTCAATTGAGGTTTAGCATTACCTAAAACCGTTAATGCAGCGATTGTAGCTATTTGTCTATATCTCTTATTTAAATTATTTCTTCCAATAACATCAGCATAACTGTGAACTATTAATTTGACAAGATCTGGTGAAAATTCATCATATGCATTTTTGAGAATTTCTACTTGATTGCTGTCTAATTCTGAAAGTTCATTTTCACCAACTTTATATCTATCTTCAGGCGCTATTTCATTTGTTACTTCTTCTCCTATTAAATCTTTGATTCCATCTGCTTCACGATTCTTCAGAACTTCCTTTAGTGCATTCATTGCATTAATAGTTGTTGGAAATCCTGAGTATCCAGACATTTGAATTATTATTTCTTTAATATCATTGATTGTACAGCCTACATTTAATGCTCCATTAATATGAACCTTTAACTGCGGCTCTGCATTTCCAAGTGCAGTTAATGCAGCAACAACAGCTATTTCCTTTGACTTTAAGTCTAGTCCATCCCTTGAATAAATATCTCCAAAGGAATATTCAATCATGTATTTGACAAGATCTGGTGAAATATCACTTAAACCGTTTTTAACCTCTTCACCAGCACTGCCATCGATTTCCTGTAATTTCTTATATCCTCTTTCTAACCTATTTTCTGTTTTCATTTAATTTTTCCTCCATTTTAGTATAAATTTCAATCTTCTTTGCAACATATTCTCTAGCCTCCTGCAATTCTTCAATTTTTCTTTCAATTGAAGTCAAGTGCTCCTTCATAATGTTTTTTCTCTCAGTAACAGTCTCATCACCCATATGCCTTAAACTTGCATATTTTTTCATTTTATTGATATTCATCCCGGTTGCTCTAAGTCTGTTGATTACCTCAAGCCATTTCAAATCTTGTTCACTGTAAATTCTTTTTCCTGAAGAATCTCTTTTTATATCTTTAATTAATCCAATGCTTTCATAATATCTTAGCGTATGCGCTTTTAATTTAGTTATATTTGCAACTTCACTAATCTCAAATTCCATGGAATATCCACCTCTTATTACCTTATTTTCCTGTCGACAACTAAAGAATATCACTTAAAGTGCACTTTAAGTCAATAGTAAATTTAAATTTTTTGATATGTGGGGAGCAGGCATCAAAACGAGGAAATTATACTCTAATGATTTAGAAATCTAGAAATTTTCTTGATATTACTTGATTTATAGTAGTTTTTTGTTCCTGTTGGTGTGAATAAGAGAAATGTTGGCTGTACCCTTATAGCGTTCTTTTAGCCTTTGAAGAAGCATAGATATATTTGGTTCATAAGCTTTCAGAGTAGTATTAACTTCTTCCAATAAATAAACTCCATGACTTATATTTGTATAAATAACTTTGATATACTCAATTTTCTACTATTGAATCGAGCTCATCAACTCAAAGAAATATTTTGCATCTTGAGTTTTATAAAGATTGTACCAGGAATCTAATGTTTGAGGCAAGAATAACTCTAGAATTTTCAATATATGCAAAGTAAATTCAAGAGGAGCTATTCCAGAAGCAGTAATTAAACTTCCATCAGTTACTACACATTCCTGCTTATAATACTTCTCTCCATCATAACTAGGGCAGACCATTTTAATATACCCCAAGTCATTGCTTGTATGGGCTCGCTTATTCAATACTCCACCCATAGCAAGTCCTATTGTAGCACCACAAATTGCCCCTACAACAATACCTTTCTCTAAATATTTTTCAGCCATTCTTATAATGGGAGCATGAATTGCTTCTGTCCATGTATTCCCACCAGGTAGAATTAAAGCAGCAGTATCTTTAACACTACACTCCTTAAGTTCAATTTCTGGCAATATTTTCAGTCCCCCCATTGTAGTAATAGGAGTCTTGGTAATTCCTACAGTTACTACTTTTAGCGGCATTAATCCCTTTTTGTAGTACCTTCCCGAATTGATTTCAGTGCTTAAATAGCCTATTTCCCAGTCTGCCATTGTATCAAATACATAAAGATATACTGTATTCTTCATTTTCTATTCCTCCACATTCATTTTATTGTTGCTATTTGTTACAGGATGGTCTCAAACTCTATCTCGATCTATTATATATTATCTTCACTGACAAATTCAGTCAGTGAAGATAATGGTCCATCAAATCTCTAAGAATTGCTGCCATAGCATCTTTAAAACTATTTGGTTCAAGCACATTTATTGATTTACCATATTGAAGTAAAATATGAGGAACATAGGTATTGATTGAGTTTTCATCCATTAAAAAATTAGCTCTGCATTCAGTTCGTTCTATCAGATGATATCCTAAAAACCAATGTGAACAAAGGTCATTCAACGCTTCTGATTTGCCCTCAATTACTAAAGTGCAAAGTCCTACGTTGCTTTCCACATTCGATAATAAGTTTTTTGTAAAAAATTCACGTGCCGAAAAAGCTTCAGGACGCTTAAACGTATTTTTAGTGCTTATAATATTTACTATTCTATCTATCCTAAAACTACGAATTTCATTCCTAAGATGGCAAAATGCAATAGCATACCATTTATCGTTCCAGTAAAGCATCCCATAGGGATCAACAACCCTATGCTTGGGATGACCTTCATAACCTGTACAGTATTTAATTTCCATAGAGCATTCATTTGCAACAGCTTGCTCGAGTTCCATTAATATAGGTTTGACAGCTGGATCACAAATACGGCTCACTACTTCAAATCCAACTAAATGACGATTGAGAACTTTTTCTTGTTCTTGATTCGAAAACATCTTTAACTTTGATGTTGCACTGTTTAGTGATTCCATAAAAGGATATCCTGATTCCATTGCAAAAACAGCAGCATGCAAAAGTGATTTCTTCTCTTCAAGATCAAAAAACAGGGGTGCTCGGATAAAATTGTTAAGCAAACTATATCCGCCGTTATGACCAGGCTCCGATATTATTGGCACTCCACTAACACACAGTGCATCCATATAACGATAAACTGATCGTATGTTTATTTCTAACCTTTCGGATATTTGCTTTGCAGTTATTTTTGTACCTGAATTCAGCATCCATAAAATTGCTAGCATATTATCATTTTTTGGCATAATGCACCCCCTAATCTGGTTAACAATTAAATTTTATTGTTTAGGAATATAATATCATTAAACTATTAATTTTTAGACATTTCAACACTGTATTAAAACATACCCAAATTTTTTAATAAACATATTTACATACCTACCAAATAAATGGAAGTACACGGTATTTAACCTTTAAACAATACTCTCTATACCCAAGTAATTCTTTAAATAACAATTTTTCTTCATTTTGTATTCTTAGTATTGTAGCTGGAACTGAAAATACAAAAGGAATCAATGCCCAAAATGAACCAAGTGCAAGCGGTGAAAATAGAGTAATTAGTAGCATTCCCAAATACATTGGATGACGTACTATTGAGTATATTCCAGTACTAATAACGTATTGCCCATTTTCAATTTTTATCGTAGTTGAAGCATAACTATTCTCTTTGAAAACCAAAATTATTATTATTAAACCTATACACACAATAATGTTAGATATTATAACTAACGATGTAGGTACATTAGACCAATGATTACGGTAATCAATACCAGGTACAGAGAAACCTATTATATATAAATTTAGTAGAGATTGAATTTTTGACATTTTTTCTTTTTCTTTAAACTCCATTCTTTTCTTCAGTAGTTCAGGATTTTTTTTGAATAAATAAATACTGGTGTATACCATCATTAAAAAGAATTCACCAAGCCAAATCCATGCTTCAAAAAACTTTAAAGATCCAGCAGGAATGAATAAGATTGCACTTAAAATAAGCATGATAATTATTGGTATTAAAACGGTTTTAGTTATAGATACTTTTTCGTATTTTTTCACAATAAACATCTCCTCTTTATTGTTATTGGTTCCTTAACAATATTTAATCATTAAGAAATTGTTGAAGAAGCTGATTAAATTTTATCTCAACTGGCGAAAGAACATTTTCTGACATCTTGTTATATAAACTTTTAAATGGATATCCTAATCCAGAATTGTTACATAATATCTCCTTTAATTTAGGTATACTTTTAATAAAATTTGCTGAATCCAGAGCCAATATTTCAATTTCTGAATTATCTTGTGATAGTTTAAGTAGCTCATTAAGACGAACTCCTAACTCCAAGGATTTTTGATATTTCTCTGGATTATCCTTGAAATACTGCGCCAAAGCTTCGTACGTAGCTTTGTAATTCTCTCCCCACTCAAAATCTCCAAGAGTATTATGAATCTTTTTTTGTTGTTCAAAGAGTTCAGGGCATTTTTGTTCATAAACTTCTGTTTGATCTATTCCTATAGTTTCAGTAATTTTTTTAAAAGAAGCCTGCCCTAATATATCTTCATCTAAGGAAATTGTCTCTGTTTTTAATAAATTATCAATCTTTGTTAACCTCTCTTCTAGATTTTCTTTTTCCACTTGAAGCTCTCTGCGTAACGAATTTAAAACATCACGCAAACTACTTTTATTGCTACTTTCTCCTAGTAATTCTTTAATATTTTTAAGGTTAAACCCTAATGATTTAAGACGTTTAATTGATCTCATTCGATTTAATTCTTCAGGACCATATAAACGATATCCACCTGATGATCGCATTGGTTCTTTCAATAATCCAATCTTATGATAATAAATAACAGTTTTTAATGTAGTCCCAGTTAGCTTGACAAAATCTTTGATTTTTATTTTATTTTCCACTGTACTCACCTTCTATCTTCATTTTAAACCATACCCTAAGGGTTGAGTCAATCAATGTTTTTTCTAAATATCCACACAAGTTGTTATTTTAAAGCTAAGCCTTTCCACTAGAAAAAAACCGAACACGTACTATAAGGCAGCGACAAAAAAACATGCCTTTTAATGACGAAAATCCAGTCTGATAATTAACATCTTAAAATCAAAATGTATGCTTCTTTAATTATAGTTTTATTATATGCTTTTAACCCCACACCTCTCAACTCTGTTTCTTCCATTTGCCTTAGCTAAATATAATGCCTTATCAGCAGTCTTAAAGCAATTTTGAAAATCTTCTTCCGTGGTTCCCATAACTTTAGTTAACCCAAAACTCGCTGTAACTTGAATGAAATTGTTGTCAAATGATATTACATTTTGTTCTATTTTTTCTCGTATTGTGTTAACAATTATTTCTGCATTTTCTATTGATATATTGGAAAACAATATAATAAATTCTTCTCCTCCCCATCTTGCTGCCAAATCAATTTCTCGTATATTTTCAGAAATTATTATTGCTATTTTTTGTAGCATCATATCTCCAGCTTTATGACCGAACCTATCATTAATAGACTTGAAGTAATCAATGTCCATTATTGCAATAATTTTATCTTTCTTTTCTTCTGTAATATTTTCCTTTATAAAAGTTTCAAAATATCTTCTGTTAAATAAATTAGTAAGCCCATCGTAATTAGAAAGATACTCCAGTTTTTTATTATTTTCTTCTAATATTATATTTTTTATCAGAATATTAACTTGATTTTCATAAGTTAATTTTGACATAACTAAAACACTAAAATATAATATTGTACCATTAATGATATTACTAATAATAGCTCCTTGATTCTTTTGAAATAAAAAACATCCAAATATAAAGACAATATGTGATATTGAATATATTATATAGTTCCTTGGAGGTTTTATTAAAGCCAAAACTCCACATAACATCAATACTGAAATATATGAAGTTATCTGCCCAATTTTAATTTGGTCAAGTACACCTATACAAGCCATAAATATCATAAAGAATAATATAGACACCTCAATAATTAAATAAGGTACTTTGCTACTTTCATTTCTTCTATAATTATTTAATATGAAAAATACGGTTAAACTAGTAATAAGAATTAAAAAATGAAAGACAAAGTACATTATGGAAATATGTAAAACAGCGTTGTATTTATTTATGGCTGGAATATCATAAAAAACAATCAATAATAATTCAATAATGGTGACAACAATACTAAATATAAAAAAACGTCTATAATTTATTTTTCTTACTTCGTTATTTACTTCACGTATATGTGCTGAAGCTACGCCTATATCGTCTGGTGTTGTACTAATCCTAAAAAAGTTATTGGTCATTCAATCTTCACCCTCATAATTAAAATTTTTGTAACATTCTTTAATTATACATAATAATGAATTTATTTCTACACTTTCTCCATGTTTAATAAAAAATGTTACATAGACTATCCTTTTGGACATTCATTTGTAAAAATTGAAGCTTTAAATGTAAAAAGTAATTTTAGCAAACAAGATAATGTGTAGTTTTTTATGCAAAAATTTCACCATTGTATTCCAGGATCATTTGCCATATCATCAGCTGTACTACGTGGATCTAAAACAAAGTAATGATTTAATATAGGATCACTAGTGGCCTTCACAGGTTTCGAAAACACAAATTCAAGTTTAATCTTATATTTTTCTTTTGTGCCATTGTTTTCAGCAATTATTGTATATCCAATAATTCTTTCACCATTAATTACAGCATTATATTCAGGGTGTCCCAAAAACTTATTTACCATTGAAAAAGGCAGTTGTTTTAACCTATTGTCAAATGATCTCACTTCAAAAACTTGGTCCCTTTTAACTCCAAAAACCAAATTGTATTTAGAATAAGTGTAAAACTTGCTATTTTTAATCTGTGGTATGGAAGCTGCTTTATCTGATTTTCCTATTTCTGCTTGTATATGCTGAATGGAAGTTGAATAAACTGGAAAATCACAATTAATAACTTTTCCTTGTAATGCAGCCTTTTTAATGCTCTTAAGTAGGTCATTTTGTAAATTAACTTTTGATTTTAGATTACTTGACTTATCTACTGATCCTTTTAATGTAACGTTACTTGAACAACCCACCATAAATACTAGACACAAAGCTATAACAGTACCTGAAATTGATTTATTTATAAGTTTTAAAATCATAATACTACCTCCTTTTGATATTTGCAAAAATACACTCATATATCTTTTTTTCGTTTGTATATTGCATAAAATAAAATTCCACACAAAAGCATTAAAGCACTAATGTTAAACAACCATGTATATCCTAATGAAGAAGCAATTCCTCCTCCTATTAAAGGGCCCACTCCTTGACCAACATTTGCACCAATAAAGAAGGTGCTTGACGCCAATCCCCTTTTTTCACTTCCCATTTTATTAAAGCACTCTGCCTGTAGTGCTGGTTGAGCAAAGCCTTGTCCAAATGCTTTAAAAATTGCAGCCAATATTATCATCCAAAGTGCATTTGCATGACCTAGAAACAGCGCTTCTGCAATACTAAACAATAAGGCTGGATATAAAACCATGGAAAGTCCCTTTTTATCATATATCTTCCCAGATATTGGTCTTGTAAAAATAAGAAACAATGCATTTACTATAAAATATATTCCTACTCCTCTTATATTACGCTTATCTCCCATTAAAACTAAAAATGAAGTAACAAGTCCATTTCCCATAAAAAACAATCCGCCTATAAAGGATAGTGGCAATATTTCAAATGCAATTATTTCTTTTAACTTAATCGTGTGTTTTTTAGTTTCTGTATTTTTTTTAGGTGTATTATTGGTATTAGGTAAAAAGTTCATACAAAAAGATGCCACTATAATTAATACAGCAGCTACCATAAATGTTTTTGAAATTCCAAATCGATTTGCACCTTCAATTCCTATCTCTGGACCAAATGCAGTTGCAATAATTTGACTAATTCCAAGATATCCTATACCTTCTCCAATCCTGTCTTTTGGTATAAATTCTGTTGCCCAAGCAACGCTGGTTGCACTAGTTATACTAAAACTGGCTCCATGTAATATTCTAAAGAAAATTATGACTCCAATATTAGGTGCCAAGCTATAACCAAGTGTTGCAATACCATTTATAAGAGTACCAATTTCCATTACATATTTTTTATTTGTTTTATCTGTAAGTATTCCACCAAAAGGTCCAATAATAAGCGCTGTAATTGAAAATAAGCCTACAATTACACCTGCCATGCTTAAAGACGCTCCTAAATTTATAGCATACTTTGATAGAATTGGATAAACGAGATAAAAAGCCATAAATGTAAGAACATTAATCCCTAATAAACTAATAAAATTAATATTCCATAACTTCATATTATTTTTTGATTTTAAATTTAAATCTTTTCCACTCATTTATATTTCCCTTTCATTTTACTATAATAAAAAATTGTTACATTTGAATTACCCATATAATTAATTATACAACATATAATAGTATAACTTCAATTTTTTAACATGCACATTTTTTATTATGACATCTTATCATTTTAAAGTTAGACTATGTTATAATAAGTGTTATTAAAAACTATCGTTTAGTAAACAATAGTAGATAAGGACGAGGTAATGATTATTTATATAAGATGCACATGGAGGAATGTAACGATGAATAATATAAAAATTCCAAAGCATATTGCGATTATGATGGATGGGAACGGACGTTGGGCGAGAAAAAAATTTATGCCCAGAACATTTGGACATAGGCAAGGTGGGAAAACATTAGAAAATATATGTAAAGATACATATGATTTAGGAGTAGAATATTTGACAATCTATGCTTTTTCAACAGAAAATTGGAGTCGTCCGAAAGGTGAAGTTGAAGGATTGCTGAAATTATTGAAAGAATACTTGAATAGGAATGTTGAAACATTAATTAAAGATAATATGAGAGTAAAGATAATAGGCAATATAAAAAAACTGGATAATGAATTTCAAAGTTCAATAATTAACTTAGAGAAGGCAACAGCAAATTGTACAGGACTAAAATTTCAACTTGCATTAAATTATGGTGGGAAAGATGAAATTATACGTACAACTAAAAAGATAGTCTTAGAATGTTTAAATAACAAGTTAGATGCTTCAGCAATTAACGAAGATTTATTTGCTTCACATATGGATACAAGTGATATTCCTGAACCAGATTTATTTATTAGAACAGGCGGAGAAAAAAGATTATCTAATTTTTTACTTTGGGAAATGGCCTATACGGAATTATATTTCACTGATGTATTATGGCCAGATTTTAAAAAAGATGACTTAAAAAAAGCAATTTATGATTTTTCTAAAAGAGATAGAAGATATGGCAATGTAATTGAGTAATTTAGTGAATATACTATCAAATTTATTAAACTGGAAATTTCTACACATATTCTTATATTGAGAATTATAGGTGGACAATCCTACCTATAATTCTTTTAGGCTATATTTCAACACTATATTAAAACATAGCCTAAAGTTAATTATTCTAATCTACTCTTTTATCAAATTATTTACTGTTTTTTCTATATTATTAATTCCTTTGTTAATATTTATAATTGCTTCTGAATTATTTTCTGTGCTGGCTGTAAGCTGTTCAGTACATGCTGTAAATTGTTGAAAAACTGAGACTACATTATCAATTTCTGATGCTACCTCATGAGTTTTTTTCAAGCAGTTTTGTGTTCTATACGAAATATTGCTGTGAACATCAGCAAGCTTGTACGACTCTTTAATAGAAACAGAACCAAGATCTGACAAATTCGATAATTTGTTGTTTTCTTCAGATAATTGATTATTACTATTATTTAAGTCACTACTTATATTATTTGTTCTTTCAATAATGCTTTCTGACAAAGTGTGCATATTGTCCAGAAGACTCTTTGTTTCATTTGACAATTTACGTATTTCTGATGCAACAACCTGAAATCCCTTTCCTGCTTCACCTGCTCTTGCAGCTTCAATACTTGCATTTAAACTTAGAAGATTTGTATTGTCAGATATACTTCTAATACCACTTATTGCATCTTCTATTTGTACTATAATATTTTTAAAGTCATTAAAAGAAGCTAATATTATGTTATTAGAATTATTCAAATTTACTAAAGCCCCTTTTGAATCACTAATGCTAATATTAATTTCTTCAGTTAATTTTGAAATATTATCTTTTACGGATGTTAAATTTTCTACATCTAACTGAATCATTTTGTTATCTGAGGCTATTTCATTTATATGATTTGATATTTTTAAAACACTTTCATTCTGATTTTCAATGCCAGAACTCATTTCTTTCATTGCACTGGCAGTATCCGTTGTTCTAGTTGAAACTGCTTCTGTGTTTTCACCTATTGATAACAAACTATCCTCTAATTCTTTTACTGACAACCTTAAGTTTTTATATAATTCAGTCTGCTGTTTATTTACAATCTCTACTCGTTTCTTCTCCTGTTCAGTAGCATTAAAGGCCTCTTGTCCCCATTTTGTTAATAAATATAATATTATTGTTATTACAATAAAAGCTACATAATATATTGATGAAGATGCAGTATTTCTAGATTGTCCCAATATATTAAATCCATATTTAATAAAATTACCAATTAATAACGCTACTATTATAATTAAATATTTTCTAAAATTGTTAATATCAATATATATACATGCTAAACACATACAAGTTACTAGGGAAAATATTATATTGACATCTCCACCTGTAAGCATATTTATTGCACCAACTGCTATTGCTGGATAAGCTGGTAATAACAATGCCTTATATTTTTGTTTTATTGGAATAAAGTATGTAATAAAACTAAAAATTACTGCTGAGATTCCAAAAATCAATTGATAGTGTAAATAAATACTTTTTCCTATCACTGAAGAAGCTACTATACCTAGACATGAAAAAACAGATATAACAACTATAAGTTTATTTTTTTTTCTATTTAGCAACTCCATTGAAATCCTCTCCTCACAATTTACTATTAGACTTATCTATGTATTCGATATAATAATGCACAATCCTTTTAGATAAGACATACTTTAACATGATTTTTACATTGTCATAATAAGTTGAGGATAACAAATGGATACAATTGCCTAATATTCACATAGAAGTTAATAACAAAGAGAAAAGCACTAAATCTTTATAAGACTAGGGCTTTTCTCTTAATTAAATATACAATTTAAATCTTTATCTAAAAACATTTGGCATTCCTAACTAAATTAAGTTAATTTTCGTAAAGCATTAAAAGCATCTTCAGCTATATCTATTGATTTTTTGATATCCTCTTCTGTTAAAGCAGCATTTATAAAATGGTTGTGATGGGATGTTATAAAAATCCCCCTCTTTACACATTCCGCAACCCATTTTTGATGAAGCATTAAAGAGTTGTCATCTGCAAGTCTCAGATAGAACAAAGAAGGATGTCCAGAAACTACTAAATTAAAGCCATTATTTTTAGCAGCTGCTTTAAAACCATCTGTAACCTTAGTTCCAAGTTGCTCAAAAAGTTTTGGAGTATTTAAAGCCTTCATTTTATTAATACAAGCAATACCAGCCGCAAATGGTACTGCACTCATCCAATAACTTCCTGTATATGATAAACTGCTCACTGTATCTTTCAAGGAAGCAGTTCCACAAAGAGCAGAAACATTATATCCATTGGCAAGGGCCTTGCAAAAACAAATTAGGTCTGCTTTAAAGCCAAAATAATGATCTGAACCAGCAAGATCCATTCTAAAACCAGCACGAACATCATCAACAATTAGAACTACATTTTGTTCATCACACAGTCTGCGAACTTTTTGCCAGTAGCCTTCGTCAGGATAAAAATTATCTGCAAAATTTCCGTGCATATATGGCTGTGCAATTATTCCTGCAATTTCTCCTTTGTATTCAGAAAAAAGCTTTTCCAAAGCTGGGTAATCGTTAAAATCTACATATAAATTATTAGAAACTTCTTCCTCCAAAATACCAGGATAATCAAGCTTTTGTGCCCAAGGAGAAACACCATGATAATACCCTTTAAAAAATACTATTTTTTTTCTATGAGTTGCAGCCCTTGCCGTCATAATAGCTAGAGAAGTAACATCATTGCCGTTTTTAGCAAAAAACGCCCAATCGGCACAAGCAACAGTATCAACTAAGAGTTCAGCAAAATCAACCATTATAGTTGAAGGAATAGTAACACAATTTTCTTTTTTTAATTGCTCAAGTGCTGCAGAATCTACATCTGGATCACAATATCCAAGGACATTTGGACCGTAGCCGCACATATAATCAATATAATCATTATCATCTAAATCCCAAAAATGAGAACCTTTAGCTCTAGATGAGAATAGCGGAAAAGCATCATGTGGTACATAACAGCCTTCTGATGGGCCTTGATGTCCATATATTCCAGATGGAATTACCTGAAAGGCACGTTTAAACATTTCTTGGCTTTTTATATATTTATTAATAGGAAAACTCATAACTCTACCTCCTAACTTAAGTACTGGCCAACACGATCCAGTATTCTGTTCATATTATCAATCATATTAAGCATTCCACACATACTAATGCTACCGTCACATATACAAGCCATAGCACTTACTTCACCATTTAACAGCTTACCTGCAAGTTCAAGATTTGCAAATTCCATAATAGCTCTTGGATTTTCACATTTTTCTTTTATAGTTGTTAACGTATGGTCTTTTATTCTTACAGTAACTCCCATACCGTCCTTAACATTTATTGCAATGTCACCATCTGGCATAAGATCAGCACTAAATTTTCCACTCTTATCTTGATTTCCCACCTGTGTAATAGCAGCTGCTGCTGTATATAATGTAAGCTTAGTGCTAATTTCACTGAAAACTAAATCCTTTAAATTTTCTTTAGATGGTTTAAGATATTTTGTTAGAATATCCGTTAGTGGAACCAAGGTTTTCAAAAGAAATGATACTTTTGTAAATCCTTTCGTTGGAATAGGTGTCACCTTTCCATCAATAAAGTCATTAAATTTTTCACAAGATGAAAACGGAAGTTTAATAGTACATGCACTGCAGCCTTCTTTAATACTGCAGGAACCGTCAACAAATGTTAATGTAGCACTTGGTCCATTTTTCACTTCAAATCCAACTGATATTGGAGGCTTTCCATTTAACAAGTCCTTTGCCTCTTTGGCCAATTCACATAGGTTTTCTAAAGTACCAAGTACAGCAAACAAATTTACGTAGGCTAAAGTTTTACTATCCTTTTGTGTTAACAAAATACATTCCTCCTTACTAGACAATTTAAAAGTACATAATAATCTTGCTCTGTTATTGCTAATATGATAAAAATTTAATTAATTTTATATATATTTTACAACACAAATTTCATTAAGTATAGTAAAAAAGGGAACAACGCAGTCTGTTGACAATTATAAATATACCTGTATATAATAGCAATATATATTATATTACTAAAAATTAATTAATTTTTTTATTATTTTTTTAATAAAACAGGCAAAACTAATATAATTTTATGGGAGGGTCATGATCCTATGGAAAATAGTTGTCTAAAACCTCATTTTTATAAGCCATATCAACCCGGGTTTGAAAAAAAAATAAATTATAAAAATTTTGTTATACCAATTAATCATCCATTGTTTGGTATAGTATCTGATTTTTATCAATTTGAATCAAACACTACAATAAATAATGAAATATGTGTGATACCAGATGGATGTATAGACCTTTTATTTACTTACACTGAAGAAGGAGTATCAAAAACAGTAGAAGGATTTTATAGAGAAAAGATTATTGTTCCAGTTTCTATAACAGGTTGCGCCTTTGGTGTGCGATTTTTCCCTGGGTCAATTACAAATATTTTAAAAATAAATACTTCAGAATTAATTGGAAAGCAAATACCTCTTATGGATCTACTAAGCTCTGATTATGATTTAGAAAAGATGAAGGAAATATCAAACTTTAATGACAGAATTGTACTTATGACAAATTACATTTTAAAAAAAATTAATAAAGTTTATGATTCTTCTAAAGTTGTGCATTATTGCACTAAAAAAATAATTAGTTTTGGAGGTAACATTTCCGTATCTGAATTAGCCAGTGAAACTAGCTACACTATTAGATATTTAAGAGAGATTTTTCACAAACATGTAGGTGTTTCACCTAAAGAATTATGTGATATTATAAAATTTCAAAACTCGTTTGCTATACTTTCAAAATTTCAAAATGATAATATTGCATTATCCCTGAGCAATTTTGCTATACAATCTGGATATTATGATCAATCTCACATGAATAAAAGCTATAAAAAAATAGCTGGAAGTTTACCAAAGAAATTATATATTGAGATGTTTTCTCAAAAGAATCATTAATATATGGGGGTTAATTATGAAAATAGCAATCATAACAGGTGCTTCCTCAGGCATGGGGAAAGAATTTGTAAAACAAATAGCTTCTTCAGAGGTCTTAGATGAAATATGGGTTATTGCAAGAAGAGAAGACCGTTTAAACGAAATGAGACAAGAAATATCACCGAAAGTGCGTCCAGTAGCTTTAGATTTATTAAAAAAAGATAGTATACATGCTATTAAACAATTGCTTGAAGAAGAAAAACCTGAAGTTAAAATATTAGTTAATTCAGCTGGTTTCGGAAAATATGGAACATATAGAGATTTAAGCGACGATGAAATTGACAATATGGTTGATTTAAATTGTAAAACATTAATTCACATGACATATGCGTGCCTTCCATATATGAAAGAAAAAGATAGAATAATAATGCTAGGTTCTTCTTCTGCTTTTCAGCCACTACCTGAATTTAACCTGTATGCTTCTACTAAAGTTTTTGTCGTTCACTTCAGTCGCGCACTTAATATTGAATTAAAAAATCGTGGAATTTCAGTAACATCTGTATGCCCAGGTTATGTTCGAACAGAATTTTTTGATGTAGCAAAAGATACAAAAAATCCTGATACATGTAAAAACTTTAAACCAATGTATGAACCAGAAGATGTTATAAAGAAAGCGTTAAAGGATAGCGTTAAAGGAAAAGACATGTCTGTGCTTGGTCTACACGTAAAACTACTTCGTTTAACGTCAAAATTATTACCGCACAGTTTCATTATGAAAAGTTGGATGAAGGTTAAATAAATAAAAATAAATAAGCGAGGTGTTTTTTATGACTGATACTGGAAGGATAACTTATAAATACAGATGGGTAATACTTGCTGTTTTTTCTATTATTAATGCAGTTATACAAATGCAATGGTTAACCTTTGCATCAGTAGCAATCATTGCTCAAAAGGTATATAAAGTATCCTCATTTCAAATTGATAGTCTTTCAATGATATTTATGCTTGTCTTTATAGTTGCCTGCATACCTGCCTCATATATAATTGACAGATTTGGAATTAGAATCGGAATTGGAATTGGTGCAATCCTTACAGGTATATTTTCTCTTATAAAGGGAATTTATGCTGACAATTACAGTATTATCTTCTTTGCCCAATTTGGACTTGCAGTAGCACAACCTTTTATACTAAATGCCACAACAAAAATTGGTGCCAACTGGTTTCCAATAGACGAAAGAGCTGCTCAAGCTGGAATATCATCTTTATTTCAATACTTAGGTATTATATTCGCCATGGTAGTAACCCCTTTGCTTGTAACTTATACTTATATTAATGGTGAAAAGGTTTATGATTTAAAATTTATGCTTATGTTTTATGCTATTATGTCCATTATAAGTGTAATCTTAGTTTTATTGTTTTTAAAAGAAAAACCTCCAATTCCCCCTGCAAAAGAAAGTTCAGAGAAGAGGTTAAAAACTGTTGAAGGAATTTTGCATATGCTTAAACAAAGAGATATGATATTTTTATTAGTTATATTTTTCTTTGGTCTTGGAATGTTTAATGCTATAAGTACATGTATTGATAAAATATGCGGTCTTAAAGCTTTAGATGCTAATAAGACAGGAATTGTAGGCGGAGTAATGTTAATTGGGGGTGTGGCAGGAGCATGTATACTTCCTGCTCTATCTGATAAATTTAAAAAGAGAAAGTTGTTTTTAATTTTGCCTCTTTTGTTCTCTTTACCAGGGCTTTTAGGGCTTACTTTTGCTAATACTTATATTGAAACTTTAATAGCTTCATTTATTTTTGGATTTTTTCTTATGAGTGCTGCGCCAATAGGTTTTCAGTATAGTGCAGAAATAAGCTTTCCAGCCTCGGAGTCATTATCTCAGGGCTTAATCATACTTTCAGGACAAATTTCTGGGCTTTTCTTTATTGTGGCTATGAACATGTTCTCAACACAGATATGTATGTATATATTTATTTTACTTACAGTAGTTAGCTTATTATTAAGCTTCATTATTAAAGAATCTCCTATGATTTTGTCGGAGGAAAGTAAAGCAAGTTAAAATTAAGGCTGTATCTACTTTAAAAATTAACATTTGTTTAAAGTAGATACAGCCTTATAATATTGGCTAAAGTTTAAATTTAAGAACCATCTCATTTAACTTTTCAGCAAGTTCTGCCTGACTTACAGCAGTTTTTGAAACCTGTTCTATTGCTTTTGTATTTTCATCCACACTTATCTTTATTACATCTGCTTTTTCAGATGATCTTTGAGCTACTTCGGTCATATTTTCTACAGCTTCACTTACTTGTCCAACGGAAGCCGCAAGTTGCTGTGACATTGCAGCAATTTCCTCAGACATTTTGCTTACAAAATCTGAATCATTAAAATACTTATTACCAATCATTTTAAATTCCTCAAATTTTGGATCTACATTATTATTTATAAACTGCAAAACATCACTTCCATTTTCAGAAAGATTTTTGAAGGCATCCTGAACTTTTATAATTGTATCCTGTATACCTATGACTGCTTCTGATGATTGTTCTGCAAGTTTTCTGACTTCTTCTGCAACTACAGCAAACCCTTTGCCCTGTTCTCCTGCTCTAGCTGCCTCTATAGCTGCATTTAATGCAAGCAGATTTGTTTGACCTGATATACTGGCTATAGTGTCTGCCATTATCTTTATATCTTGAACAACCTTACCATCTTCAATGGCCGTCAGCATACTCTTTCTCTTTAATGTATATATGCTCCTTGCTTCTTCTACAGCTTCTTTTCCTTTTTTCTCAGCTTCAGTAGCTCTTTCTTTAGATTCATTTGCATTATTACTTCCATCCATAGCTTTTCCAGATAATACATTAATACTTGAATCTACTTCCTGAACAGATGCAGATATCTCTTCAGAAGTTGCGCTTGTTTCTTGAATTCCATTTGTTATACTTGTTACTGCATTGTCAATTTCTTCAGATTTTGATGAAAGCTCTTCAGCTGTAGCAGAAAGTTCATCACTTGCATCACTCATATTTTTAGAATTTTCCAAAATGTGTGAAATAAGCTGTTTAATATTTTCTTGTGCTTTTGAAAATGCAATACCAGTTTTGCCGAACTCATCTTTTCTTACGATATCAACACTATATGTCAAATCAAAATTAGCCATATGTTCTGCTAAATTAAGCATATTAGATAGCGGTTTGTTTATTTCTCTTGAAACAATAAGTCCAAAAGCAATTGCAACCGCAAATCCTAGCACCGCCATTACATCCATTGTGGTATTTGCTTTAACAAATATTGAATGATTACTGTCATTGTCTTTTTTTGCACTATTACGATTTAAAGTAACTAATTTATCAGCAGTAGCTAATAAATTAGTATTAGCAGCTGCAAGATTATTATATTCCTTAACAGCTTCATCTAAATTTCCATTATCAACAAGATTAATGGCTTTTTCTCTTAGTGTTCTGGACACTTCTATTTGATTATTAAGTTGAGTCCAAACCTGCTTTTCAGCATCCGTCTTTGGCATTTTGTTATAAGTTGCTATGTACTGATCATCTTCATTTTTATTAGCTTGAATATCTTTTTCTAAACTATCCTTCATTGAACTGTCTTTTTCAAAAATCAATCCTAAAGTATCGCTTTTAATTTCAGTTATGTTTTGCTGCATATCCGTCAGCATATAAACGCTAGTCAAGTTATTACTATACATATTTTCTGAATTAGTTTCTACAGTTTTTAATGACTTTATTGCTATACCACCCACTACAGCTATTAATACTGCAACAATGATATAAGAACCGATTAATTTTACTCTAACCTTTAAATTTTTCAAAAGTCCCATTCTACTCCACCCCTTTAATATAAACTAGTATTTATTGCAAAATAATTTTTTTTCCAAATTCATATTCTCCTTATAAACTTTATTTACTGTAACTTGCTAGTTTATAATTATATAATACTAAGCAACCGTTAGCATTGTCAAATTTTAAGTAAAAATAATAAAATCACCTGTAGAGGTAATATAATATTCTTGTCAGCTAAACATTTGTTATGTACATATCCTTTAATTAATTAGCATATTATGTTACAAAGTCTTTGAAGGGAAAGATTCTTATGTATAAGACAAATCCATATTACTTTAATCCCCCAATGTACAACAATATATGTCGTACATGTGAAATATTTTCATGCCCTTACTGCACTAATTCGCAAATTATCACCCCACAATTAGCTAATTGTACAAATGGTGGAAATGGAAATATTGTGAATTTTATTTCCATATTAGATAGAAATGGGTTCATTGTTCAGGAGGGAAAACTAAAATATATAGATATACTTCAACTTTGTAGTGAAGGAATAGTTGACAATTGTATGGGCAACAACGTAGGTGCTCCATATGCAGTATGCTTGCTTCCGCCAGCTCCTAATCAAAACCCATCAAAAGGTCAAAAACCTCCAATAGGATATACTCCTGATAATCCAAACAACTATCCTTATCTAGTTCCTGGATTCACCTTTAAATTGCGTCCTGACGAAGCTATTGTATTAATTGGAGAAACACCTCCACATGTCTTATATTATTGCTTCCGAAGTTACCTAGGCTTTATTGAAAATAAACTAGAGAAAAACTACAGTGAATATATCAAGGCTGGTAATGATTATACAGGCTTTTACCATCTTGTATTTGCAAGTCTAGGCGATCAATTAAATAATTATAACATTTGGACTGATAATACTCCTAATGGAATACCTGGAGAACCTTATAACAGCTCTTCAATTATAATTAGCACCGCTGACAAGAACATAAACAAACAAATTCGAAATGCCTTAGGTATAGCTGGATATAGTTCGGACATTATGAATGATGACAATATTCCTATAGAATTAGTTAATATGGGTTTAGAAGCTGGAAAAGATACCTTCATATATATGATGAGATTTGCATTGTGGGCGGATCAAAATGCTGGCAACCAATACATTAGTAATATTGATAAATTTATTAAAGTATTGCGAATTACACCTAAAGTTCCTCATAACAATCTAAATCCATGGGAAGTACCAACCCTTAAAATCAGAGAAACAGGTATTACTGAATATCAAGTTGTTCCTAACAGTAGGAATGATCTTGATTATCTTCGAAATCAGATTATAAACAAATATGGAGGTACGGAATACAACCATGTAGATTTAGACTTGACTGTGGCCATTCCTGACAATTTTAATGCTATATTGCGGGATGTTAACGTTTATGGAGATGATAGAGATGGTGTGTATTTTAAAACAGAAGATTTCCAATTATCCAGCGATGACGATTTTGTTATTGTATATGGTATAAATCATGAACGAACTGGAAAGGCAATATATTCCAATGCAAGTTTTTATGGAGCAGAATTATTTAATGGAGTTGCCGGAGCATTCAGTACAGTTCAATTTCCAGATACAGCCTTGGAGTTTTTCCCTACTGGATATGAAAATGCTGGATACTATTATGTATATAAAATGGCAAGAAAAGCTGATGAAGAAAATGTTGTTATTATCCCCTATAGTACTGGTAATCCTCTAGGGAAAGCATACGGAGTTGATAATAATCAGGACGCTCGTATACTATTTAGAGTTTATTTAGATAAAATAGCTATGGTTGGTCCATACATTTTTGATATCATTTGGGACCAAGCAATACTTTTTAAAAAATCCAATATTCTTTAATAATACTTTTAAGCTTAAGTTAGTCTTCCAAATAATAACAAGCAGCAGCTGTCAGCTCCTGCTTTATTATTTATTCGGTGAAACCTGAAAGTTAAGGCTTCACCGAATTTGTATTTTTTTGTTTATATTTTTGCTTATATTTGTACATCTTTGTATCCGCTAGCTGAATGATATGATCAATACTGTAATTATTATCAGAATCCACTTGAATTATACCATAACTAAATGAAACATCATACGGTTTTAACTTCTTTGTGTTTTCATTTTCTATATTAGATAAAATTATACTTAATATATTTTCTATATCCTCTTGTTTGCTGTTTGGGAAAAGGATTATAAACTCATCTCCACCAAGCCTACATAAAATATCACTGTCACTAATAACATTTTTTATAAATTTACAGGTCATTACAATAAGTTCATCACCTTCAAAATGTCCAAAGTTATCATTTACATATTTTAAACCATTAATGTCTATGTAACATATAGAAAAATATCCTCTGTTTCTTCGTATATTATTAATCTCATTTTGTAGAAATGTAATTCCCATTCCTCTATTATAGCAACTAGTAAGTGAATCTATGGCAGCAATATATTTAAGCTTCTCCTCTGCCCTAATTCTATCTTTAATTTCCCTTCTTAACTCATTTTGTATTTTATGAAGATATTCTTGCTGTCCATCCCCAATTCTAATTATTTTTTCTGCATCTCTAATTAATTTATCAAACTGATCAACCATTAAAGTAAGCATATTGGTTAAAGTTTTTTCATCATAGTTTTTATTATTAATTAATTCCTTAGCTTCTCTCACCAAAGTATTTTCATCTTCAAATAAACTTAAATTAGTTTTTCCCATACTACCACCACCTTATATTAATTTATTTTATTTTAAAACCAACTATAGTTATGTCATCTCTTTGTTCTTTATCCTTCATATACTGTTCCAATTTAGTTTCATATTCTTCCCTCATAAAACTTAAATTCTTTGCCTCATTTTGTTCAAGCATACTATAAAATCTTTTTTTTCCAAAAGGATAATTTTTATCTCCACCATTTTGATGTAAAAAACCGTCAGTTGTAACTATAAAAATATCATCTTCTTCAATTTGTATAGATTCACTTTCAAATGATTCATTTATATTTATGTAACTATAACCCACACCTCTACACTGAGGCTGCAAAATTTTAACTTTTTCTTTATTTTTTATGTATAAACTTAAATTAGCTCCTGCATATAATAATAGCTTAACCTTATCTTTAATGCAAAATATTGCAATATCTAAGCCATCATCCACACTGTCAGAATTTAAATCCTTATTTAAAGCTTCCTTAAGTCTTATATGCAATTCTTTTAATATTAAGCTTGGATCTTCCTTATTTATAGTTGTAACTATATTATGTAAAATAGCATTTACAGTCATTGTCATAAGTGCACCTGGAACACCATGTCCAGTACAATCACCTACTGCAAAAACAACAACATCTTCTATTTTCCTTAACCAAAAGAAATCTCCACCAACTATATCTCTAGGTCTCCAAATAACAAAATTATCTTTAAATATTTTTTTCATTTCTCCTTGTGACGGCAAAATAGACTCCTGCAATCTCTTTGCATATTGTATACTGTCAATTATCTTTTCATTAGATTCCTTTAATTCTAAAGTTCTTACATCTACCTCATTTTCTAATTCTGCGTTCATTAACATGGCTTGCTTATAGGGGTTAGCAATTTTTTTTGAAGCAAAATAAAATAATACTATAAAGCATAACAATACTATAATTACCGTTAAAATCATGTTAGTTTTCAACGAGCTAATTATAGATACACTCTCTGATCTTGGTATTTGATAAAACAAAGTCCAATTACAAGAACTCAATTTACAATATGCATAATCTACAATTTCATTTTTACTATTAACATATTGTGCTACAGTTATGTTGTCTGTATCTTTACTAGGTTGACTTTTAATGGTACTGATTACCGACTTAGGTAAAAACTTATTATAATTAGTCCCTACATTACTTCTATTGTCAGATAACTTAATTATACCTTTATCATCTATCATCCATAGATTACTGTTTTGTCCAACTTTACATTGACTAAATTGTTTTACTATATCACTAAGACTTAATCCAACTCCACATATACCTACAGGATTATCAGCACTCCCCATCCTAGTATTAATAAAAAGAAAAGTATTGTCCATTACCCTATCGTAATTCACATTAAAATCTACTTGTTTTTTTTCCTTTTGCCAATCAAAAAACCACTTATCTGCTGCATTACTTTCAGATAAAATCGTAGTATTATTTTCACTTTTCTTATTATCAGACTTCTCCGCAAAATAATCATGTCTTGTCTTTATACCTACTATAAAAAAATTGCTATAATCATAATCAGAAGCTATACTATCTACCCTTTTTAAAACTAAATTGCCAAGTTCTTTATTTTTCTCTTCTCCTTCTACCCAATTAACGTTAGATGGATCCTTTGCAAAAATGTAAGATGTTTCTAGCGCTCTATTTAAACGTCCATCTATCTTATTTGCCATAGACTTAACAATAAAAACAAGATCCTGAGATTTCTCCTTACTTATAATAGATTTTTTTGTATTATTATATCCTAAAATTCCCGTGATAATTACTGCAAAAGAAATACTTATACTGGCTATAAATATTATTCTATAAATATTTTTTGTATAAGACTTACTGAATTGTTTACTTTCCATGACTTTTTTCATTTCTATTCCTCATCACTAATTGAAATAAATTCAAAAGGGATGTCTATATCCATTTTAAAGTCTTGTCCCATATCATAATCAAACCCATTTTCTTCATCATAATACCAATTGATATTTATTTTTTTGCCATCTAAATAATTGGTATTTAATTTATCCAAAAGTATAATTAAACATTTTGTGCTACTTGTATTTATATATGAAAGTTGAAAATTTGCACTAAGTTCTTCATGAACTTCAAAATATTCATCTATTAATTTATAAATAGGTTCATAAAAGTTATATGCATTTTCTGGATAAGATTCACCTTTAAAAATTAAAGTCTTATTTGTATAATCGAATTCTACATATGGAGTACTCTTCGTATTATTAACAACAAAATTGTTCATTTATTAATCACCTCATATTAAGACAGTTAACGTATAATAAGAATAACTGTCGTCTATTTTTTCAAATTTATATTGAATTTTATTAGCAGTTTTTCTAGCAATTTGAATTAATCCAAGTCCTGCTTTTTCATTCTTCATATCAATTTCTTTTCTTGATACTTCTCTAAAATAACTTCTAAGTTCTTCTTCATTCATTGATATTATTTTATCTAATTTTTCTTTTAATTTTTCAACATCATCATTAAAAATAATGTTTCCAGAGTTTATACAATGTCCGTTATCATCACTCGAAATAGCTATTACTCCAGAACCCGCAATAACCGAAAATTGTTCTGTATTTTCTTTTGAAACTTCATATTGTTTTATATTTTGTGTTTGCTCAACAAAAGTAAAAAAAACAGAACTAATTTTACTTTTTGCTGCTTGCTGAAGCTGAAGCCTTTGTTTTAATGCTAACCCAAGTTCTTCTATAAGTCCTTGAGAAAATATTCCTGAAAATATAAATTCAATATTTGATTCTTTTAATTTTTTTTGAAGTTCATATATTTGGTTTTTCAATGCTCTCACTCCTATTATATATATTATATTTATATTTATTTTTATTTTTTAATTATACAATACTTGTTATGTAAAGACAATTTATGCTAAATCGTTTTCAAAATTGTGATTCTCTTGTTAATTTAATTAAAAATCCTTCGATAATAGAGCTACAGGCTCAATTTATAATAAAAGGGGGATAAAAAAATGAGTTTTAAAAATATGAAATTAACAAACAAAATCATTTTAGGCTTCAGTACAGTTTTACTTTTAATTGTTGGCATTTGTGCCTTCTCCATAGTAAGGATCAGTCAAATAAATTCTTCTTTTAAAGAAGTAACTCAAATCGATAATAAAAAATGTCAGCTTGCTTATGCAATGAGAGGTGATATATATGCAACATCATTAAGTATTAGAAACCTTGGTATTAGCTCAAGTCCTGACTATATAAATTCGCAAAAGAAAATAATTGATTCTAAATTGAGTGACTATGAAAATAAAAAGAATCAACTAAAAAAATTGATTGTTACTGATGCAGGGAAAAAGGCAATGAAGGTAATTGAAAGTAATGAAAACGTTTCGCTGCCTCTTTTTAATAAAGCAATAGCTATAGGCTCAGCTTCTAATGTCTCCACTGCTGAATTAGAAGATATTTTCAATCAATTTAAAGGCCTTTCAGAAATTGCAGATAAAATTTAAAAAGGCGATTTTACTTTCAAATTAAAATCTAATTCTAAGGATGAAATAGGCCAGACAATTAACTTGCTAAATAATGCAATAGATACGCTGAAAAACACAGTAGGTACAGTAAAAAATGAAAGCATCAATATTACTGAAAGCATTAGGAAAACGGAAGAGATGTTTAATGATGTTAACTCACAAATTGAACAGGTTTCTGCAGCTACAGAAGAAATTTCTGCCGGAATGGAACAATCTTCAGCTTCTGTTCAAGAAGTAGCTTCAATGTCTTTCACTGTAAAAGAAGAAGTTAATACTTCTGCACAAAAAGCTAAAGAAGGACTCTCCATTGCTTTGGAAATCCAAAAAAAAGCTGATGAAATAAATGCCAGCTCCTTAAAGTCAAAAGAAACTGCTGACAAGGTATATGATAAATCTAAAATTAAATTAGAAAAAGCTATAGAAGATTCTAAAGTTGTTCAAAACATATCTGAAATGGCAGACAGTATTTTAGATATTGCTGAACAAACTAATCTTTTAGCATTAAATGCAGCAATTGAAGCTGCAAGAGCTGGTGAGCATGGAAAAGGTTTTGCTGTTGTTGCAGAAGAAGTCAGAAAGCTTGCTGAACAATCATCAGCGGCAGTTAATGAAATCCAATCTAATGTAAAAAAAGTTTTATCAGCAGTAAAAGACTTGTCCACCTCCTCAAGAGATATATTAAATTTTATAGATAAAGATGTTAAAAATGATTATGAAAACCTTGTGAATGTAAGTATTCAATATAAAAATGATGGTACTACAGTAAAAAATATTGTTGAAAACTTTGCAGAAATATCAGAAAACATATCAACTTCTGTTGATCAAATTTCAAAGAGTATGGACGAAGTTGCAACTGCCGTGTCTGAAGTTGCCAAGACATCTGGAGAAATTGCCGAAAATGTCACAATTGTTACTGAACGTACTGATTCAATATGTTCTGAAACAAAAAACAACTCTCTAGGTGCTGAGAAATTGCTAACTTCTATAGAGAAGTTTAAAATAGATTAGTCATCAAAAAATCCAAGGATTTTATTCAAATGAAAGCCTTGGATTTTTTTATATTGGGGTTTATATATAGGTTTCAAGCTCTGTTAATTCATTAATAATTTTTATGATATTGTTTATATAATTTTTTTCTATTTTGAATCCTATCCCAATTTCTTTTTCTTTACTCATTTCAATTCTTTTTCCTATATCCTCAACCTTTAAAGTATCATTATAAAAATCATTTAAATATTCTTCAATGCCGTACACTTCAAATTTATACTTCAATAATCGACTAAAATCATATTTGATGGCTTTATCCCTTTTCATCTTCGTTTCAATAAATATATATTTTATATCAAAACCAATATCACAAAGTTGTGCTACTGTTATTACAGGAATAGGAAAATACTCAGTAATCCAATTGCCACTTTTATCCTTGATTGAATGATTATTATAAAAACCTTTTTTGCTTGCATATCCATTTTTTTTTAAATCATTTTGAATATTTTCACACCATTTGCATATTGGTTCATATATGTTATTTAGCACTTCTATATATTCCACAGTTGTCAACTTCCCCTCATAATATTATACAAACAATTCATAAAGCGTTTTTTAAACATACTTATCCAGGTATTTTATGCTCTAATAATATCCGTTACCCAGCTACTTTCTGGCAAAGGAAGCTCTGGGT
The DNA here is from genome assembly GCF_900176305.1 of Clostridium acidisoli DSM 12555. GTDB lineage: Bacteria > Bacillota > Clostridia > Clostridiales > Clostridiaceae > Clostridium_I > Clostridium_I acidisoli. The sequence goes on along the minus strand of NZ_FWXH01000002.1, from coordinate 104,784 downwards.
GGAGAGCAAAACTTTCAGCAATACCTTGAATAGCACCCCAATATGCCACAGCAAGAGCTACAGGATTACCTTTTTTTATTTCTCCAAGTTTCTGTCCCCTTTCAATGATGGGAATTACGGGATTAATGGCATCAAAACTTTTTAGCATTTCTTTAACGCTTTCTGGTGCAACTTCTGAATTCACTGTTTGCGCCATAAGTAAAAACATTTTTGCAGTAATTGAAGAAGTTTTTAGTGAATCAAAAATACTTTCAGTTATATTTTGAAAAATTTCTATTGGAGATCCTGTTTGGAAATCTAACTTCAACACGTTTCCTGGACCCTCTATTCCAATCCTCACCAATTCCTCATAAACTTCTGCTTTTGATGAAAAATAATTAAAAAACAACCCTAAACTGATTCCAAGCTTTTTTGCTATATCCCGTATCTTAGTAGCTTCATATCCACGACTCACGATCATATCAAGGCTACATAATATTATTTGATTTCTTCTATCTATTCTTTGCTGTTCTCTTTTGTTCATACTATTGCTGTTCACCTTCCGTTTTATATATACTTCTGCACTGAGCTTGCTGCAGACTTACCACTTGCAACTGCTGTACAAATTCCGCCACCTACAGTTGTCCACTGTCCACTAAGATACAAACCCTTAACTCCTTTTACAGTTTTGCTTATATTTTTCTTCAGCAATTCGGGCGTAGGGACAAAACCCTCCCAGGAAGCCTTATAAAGATTTGCATAGCGTATATATGTTGCGGGCGTTGCAACATCGGTCAACTCTATTGAAGCTTTAAAACCTGGAATTCGATGATCTAGATAGTCTGCTACTTTATCTGCAAGTTGCTGCTTCCTAATTCTATATTCATTTATATTCGTATCTCTAAGATTCTTCCAGAAATCTAGTTTTGATCCTAATAGCACCATAACACTACTGCAATTTTCAGGAGCAGCTGACGGATCAAATTCAAAGGATCTTAAATTTAAACTGTAATCCACAAAATCAGGTGCAGTCTGAATACCTTCAGGGCAATCAAAGGCCTGAGAGTAAGGTAAATTAAAACGATTATTAAGGCCAAAGGATACAAGTACAATTGGATGAAAAAGTTCTGCTGATTCAAGCATAGAATCAAGCTGTGGGTGTTTATATCTACCTCCAAGCATATTTTTCAAAGTATCATACATGTCACAAGCTGCAATAACTGCATCAGCAGGATATAAATTCCCCTTTGATTTTATGGAAACGGCTCTCCCATTTTCAATAACAATCTCATCAACTTTTGAGTTGAAGTTTATCTTACCTCCAAGCTGATAATATTTATTTTTCATTCTGCTGATTACTCCATAAGATCCACCAATAGGATAACCTGCATTGTTTCCCATTCGTGTACCTAACATCATAATAAGTGCAACCATTGAGTATTGAGGTGACATTAGTTCATAAATTAGTTTCTTTATTACTGGATCTTTAAATCTTTCTACATATGATTTAACTGGAATCCCAACATATTTTCGGGCCAAACTTAAAAATCCTCGGCTATCTTTTAAAAGGTTTGTTAATTCAGATATGTTCGAAGGTGGTCCAATTGGCATTTGGGTATCTCTCATTGTTTCAATAAGATGACAAAAATCATTTATTAAATCACTGTCTTCAGGAGAAAGTTTCAACATAAAATTCTTAAATTCTTCAAGCTGCATTGGAATTTCATAAAAAGTGCCATCTATCTCTATCTTTATTGATTTTGAATTATATATCTCTGTATCCTCTACAAGAGCATCAACCTCACGGTATATCTCATTAATAGGATTCCCAGGTGCTGTTCCAACCATCCAGTGAATACACCCATCAAATCGGAACCCTTTGCGATTCCATGCAATACACATTCCACCTGCTTCACCGGAAATCTCAAATATTTCTGTCTTCACTCCCATTTTCTGAAGGTGAATGCCTGCACTCAAACCAGTTAGTCCAGCTCCTATAATGATAACTTTACTTCCCATAATCCACACTCCCCAAAACTATTTTATATTAAACATTTGTTCATTGAACATTTGTTTAATATAAGTATAATATAAATTTTACCAAATGTCCATATCTTTTTGTAATGCCATCAGCCGTGTTATGTACTGAAATGATACAAATCTATAATATAGCTGATATAGAAGTATATACTCCTAACAGTGCTATTAATAAAATTGTAATATTCCTAAATATGCGTTCATTAATTTTAGCTGACACTACTATACCAACTAATGCTCCAATTACAAGGGCTAAAAGGTATACTATGGTAAAATGCAAAACTGAAACATTAATAATGCCTTCAAAACAAAAAAGTATAACTGCAAAAACATTGGTAATTAGGCCAAAGAAAGTAAGGTTTGCTCTAAATACGTCCTTTTCTGTATTTTGATTTGTTAAAAACAAAACTATGGGAGGTCCACTAAGACCCGCACTTCCATTTAAAATTCCACTTAAAACACCAACAACGCCATATGATATTCTTTCATTTTTTATCTTGATTTTAAAATCTTTAAACATGAAAAAAGCAGTAATGACACTAACTATTCCTATGATAAGCTTCAAAATTTTAACATTAACACAAATAAGCATATAGGTCCCTATAGGTGTTGCTATTATTGCAAATATAACTAAATACATGATTCTTTTAAAATCAATATGACTTCTGGATTTGTATACGATAATAATATTTGTTATAAGACTACAAATAACAATAATAGGAGTGATATTCCTAAGTTCAGGTATAAAAAAAGAAAGTAACGGAACTGCTATTAATGCAAAGCCAAAACCTGTGACCCCTTGTATAAATGAAGCAAGTAAAATTGATATAAATCCAAACATATTGAACACCCCCCAATATTGTATAGAAAACGATTTCTATATATAGAATATACCGTTCGTTTTACTATGTCAATCTCCCAGCAGGTACTTGAATTTTTACGCTTGCAAATGTCCATATCTTAGAGCCTGTTTCAAAAAAATATAGATAGACTCTTCAGCAGTCTATCTAATGCATGCTAGATTTCTTCGATTTTAAAAAGGTATTCTTTCAAGAATCTTTTTAAAGCATCCTTCCAACAAGGTAATATCTTAAATTCGTTTTGGACTAATTTACTCTTATCCATTCGACTATTTGAAGGTCTAATTGCTTTTGCACCATACTCTTCACTAGATACTGGAATAATTTTAATTTTTTTATCCGTATAAGCAAAAATTTCTTGTGCAAATTCATCCCAGGAGCAAGATTCCTCATTTGAAACATTGTATCTTCCATATTTATCTGTCTGAATCATATCAACCATAACTTTTGCAGCATCCACAGTATATGTTGGGGAACCAACTTGGTCAGATACCACAGTTATTTCATTGTTAGTTTCAGCAAGTTTCAACATAGTTTTAACAAAATTTTTTCCGTTAATTCCAAATACCCATGAAATTCTAACTATAAAATATTTATCAAGTAAACTTTCAACTGCTAACTCTCCTTGATATTTGCTTTTTCCATATTGACTAACTGGTTTTCTTTCATCATCTGGTTTCCATGGTTCTGTACCATGACCACTAAACACATAATCTGTGCTTACATATAATAGTGTTATACCATATTTCTTACAAGCCAAAGCAATATTTTTAGTTCCTTCTACATTGATTAGATTACATTTATCTATTTCAATTTCTGCATTATCAACCGCAGTATAACCGGCACAATGAATAATTGCATTAGGTCTTATATCTTCTATTGTCTTAAACACAGCATTTTTAACTGTTATATCACAATCTTTTGAACCAATGCCAACTACATCTATACTTCTTTTCTTGAGTTCCTTTATAATATCGTATCCTAGCTGCCCTGTTGCACCCGTTACTAACACTTTCATTAACTCTGCATCCTTTCATATGTATATTCAATTAGAATGTTAATCATAATCTATCGTTTATCAATTCATAAGATGGATGATATAATCCTGTAGGTTCATAATAGTTTTTTCCTATATACCTGAACCCAAGTTTTGTCAAAAGCTTTTCTGATGCTTCATTTTCTGGATGATGACCAGCATACAATTTTTCTGCTTTTAAAACTGTAAAGCCATAATTAATTACCAATTTTGAAGCTTCAAATGCATAGCCCATTCTCCAATATTTTTTGCACAGATGAATTCCCATTTCGTAGGAATTAGCTTCAGATTTAAAAGGTCTAAGACCACAGCATCCAATAAGTTCCCCTGAAGCAAGTTCAAAAATAGGCCAATACTGAATATGATAGTGTTTTTCGTTAAATATTTCTGTCCCTAATCGATTGCTAATATCTTGATTTGAAAACTTACCATTTGCACAAATGAATCTGGTAACATCTTGGTCTCCCCATAATTGAATCGATAAATTTAAATCTGTATCCTTCCATTTTGAAAATCCAATTCTATTTGTTTCCATAAAAAAGTCTTTCATTTTTACACCTCCAAATTCGCATTATGTCAGGCTTAACTTGGAATTTGTTAACACATTTATATATTTAAATGATATATAAATGCATCTTCAGTAGGGTTATCATAATAACCTTTATAAGTTTCTACATTTATAAAATTAAAATCACTAAATACCTTTTGCATTGGATAGTTTGTAATTCTCGTCTCTGCTCTAAAATCTTTCATTCCTTCTTTTTTCATTTCATTTATCATTGTTTCTAATAATTTATGAGCTAATTTTTGTCCTCTAAAACAGCTTTTAGTTCCAATGTTGGTAATTTTAACATAATTTTTTTCTTTTCCCCAATTGTATATCATTAAGTATGCAATTATTTCATTATTTTGTTTCACTAAATAAATAATATTATGTTCTAAATCCTCTAAAATTTCTTTCCATAAATCATCATCCCAAATATCTATTCCAAAGCATTCTCTATCTAACTCTAATAATTCATTTTTATCTTTTAAATCAAACTTAGTTATTTCCATAAATTGTCCCCCCTTAACCGTACTGTAATATTATTGACTCTTGCACTTGCAATTTATGGACTTCGTGTCATATTTATAATTTTTCAAGCATCTCATAACTCAATGTACGAAATATTTGACAATAATTTTGAAATCCATCCTGCCCGATAATATAAATATTTGGCATATAGTACATTCTTGTTTTTGAATACATAATACGTTCTAGGCCATTATCTACAGCTGTATGATTGCTTAAAGCAACATCTACCTTTCTACGTGTTGCTTCACTGATAAAGTAATCCAATGACCTTAGATATTGTTTCACTCCATTTTTTGTCCACGGTGGTGTCGTGCCTCCCCATAATGCTGCCATATGTATTTCTTCATCTTCTTTTACAGGGAATATGTAACTTAAGCCTCCCGGAGTATGACCAGGTGTACCGTAAACATATATTATTTTATCACCTAATGTTATGGTATCGCCATCCTGAATATAAGCATCAATTTTGAAATCTTTCCACGTTTCCGGCCTATCAGGTTTTGTTGGATGTTCTTTCCAAAAAACATCATCTACTTTAGAAAGATATGTATCAACATGATATTTTTCAACAAACCATCTTCCACAGCCTGTATGATCGACATGTCCATGCGTCAATACCAATTTTTTTATTGTATCAGGATTCCACCCTACATCTTTAATCGCATCTATGATTGCCTCAAAAGCTTTTTTTACTGGCCAAATAGCGTCTATTACTATGAGCCCATCACTTGTCTTTAATACAAAACAATTTGTTTGTTTTTGTGCAACAATTAGTAAATCATCAAAAATCTTAGCATGTGTGAAAAACGACATATCTTCCATTTCTCTAATTGTTTCTTCCGTAATAACTGGTTTATTTAATCTATCCATTTTTTAATTGTTTCCTCCAATGAAATACATTCTGCATATCTTCCATTCCACATAAATTCATTGTAGTATTCATAGCTTTGCTTAGCTGACATAAACTTATTATTAACTGTTGTATTTGCATATGCTGGAACTATAATATTAAATCCATGTTCAAACCCACATTTTATAGTAGCATCAATACAATAATCAGTTTGAAGCCCTACGATTACTATATCTTTTTCTCCCTTATTTATTAGATATTCTAATAATCCTGATTCTTTAAAAGCACTATTAACCGTTTTATCAAATATCTTTTCATCATTTATCGGTTGAAATTTTTCATATATTTCAAAGTCATCATTTCCTTTTGTTAATTCATTTCCTACTCCATCATCATGACGTACATATATTACTTCAATATTATTTTTTCTAGCCTCATGTATTATTTCTTTAACATTAGACACAAACCTATCAAATTCATATAGTTCTTCATTTGTTATTAATTTTTGTGTATCAATTACCAATAAAACCATTTTAAAACATCCCCTTTTCAAATTGTATTATTATCCTATTGCATCATCCATAAAGTTACCTTATTTAAAACGCTAACGGGCAATATCTTAGAACATGCTACCATAATTCTATTATACCAGCCTGGTATAATTACTCTTTTTCCACGAAGCAATTTACAATACACACTATCGACTACTTGATTTGCACTCATTACAGCTACTCCAAATAATTTTGTTTTTTCTATTCCTGCTTTTATTGCAAATTTAGTATTAGTAGCTCCTGGACATATAATTGTTGCTTTTACACCTGTTCCTTGGAGTTCACCTGCTAATGCATTAGTAAATGAAAGTATAAATGATTTTGTTGCTGAATACACTGCATCTGAAGGAGATGCTATAAAAGATCCTGTTGATCCGATATTTACAATATGCCCATAATTATTTTTTAGCATTTCTTTTAATAACACCTTGGTAAGTTTTATTAATGATGATATATGTACTTGAACCATTTCTAGTTCCCGATTTATAGAGGTTTCATGAAATAATCCACATTCATTAAAACCAGCATTATTAATTAAGATATCTACTGTTAAATTCCATTCTTTTAAGCTTTGTTCTATTATGTTTATTGCATTTTCATCATTCAAATCACAGGTGATATATTTAACATTTTTATTTGCACCTAATTTTTGGGCTTGCAAACTTAACTTTTCTTGATTTCTGGCAACCAAAATAACATTATAACCTTCTAACACAAATTTTTTAGCAAAGGCCTCGCCAATTCCACTTGTAGTTCCGGTAATTAAAACTGTATCCATAAATTCACTCACTTTCTTTAAACATTTTCCATTCATCTAAATATGTGAGGTTACTACAATTTTGTTTTTTAATTTTTTCGTAAAAGCTCAATTTGGAATTTATCAGATTCAATCCATTTTGAATGTATTCCATATCTTTAATCATTTTTTGTTTATATTCTTCGATAAGGTTAATTCTTTGATCAATAGTACTACTTCCTTCTAGCAAAAGTTTAACATAAATCTTAATACTTTTAACTGGAACATTTGCAGACCTTAAACACTGAATCATCTGAACCCAAGTTATATCCTCTTTACTATATTTGCGGCTTCCTAGCTCATTACGACATATTGACGGAATTATTCCCTCTTTTTCATAATATCTTAATGCAGCTGTAGATAAGCCTGTAATTTCACTTGCTTCTTTAGCTGTATAGTTCACCTTGTATTCACCTCATCTCTTACAATAAACTATGAAGTGCACTTCAAGTCAATGATAAAATTTCAAAGGAATCAAAATAACTAATGTAATTTTTAGTAGTTTTATCCTCATTGCACATGTTATTTTTTATTTAATTATTATAGCATACCTCCAAAAGTTTATAAACTTATTACACCACAGGGTTCATCTCCTTTGATACTAGCAAGAATTATCAATAACTGATTATGCGGATGAATCTTAAAATTCCTAACCAATACTTTTTTATTATGATAATAGCCTTGACAAAATACAAAATAATGAATAATCTATAATTAGAGTTCTAATTATAGATAGGAGGTGAGTGTAATTAAAAATTTTGGTATTCTAACAGAAAAAATTGCATGGCTTTTTCTAGAGTGGAGAAGATTTAACCAAAAAAGATTGGTTAGCTATGATATTACCATTCAACAAAGGGCACTATTAAATGAGCTTAATAAAAATGAATTTCTATCACCAAATGAAATAGCAAACTACTTGCATTGCGACCGGCCTACTGCTTCAGTTATCATTAAGAACCTTGAAAAGAAAGACTGGATTTATAGAAAAAAAGATGAAAAAAATGCAAAATTTCACAAAATACTAATTTCGGAGAAAGGTAAAGAGATTTTACAAAGTGTTAATTCCTCAGTTCAACCACTTACAATAAGTCCATTTGATGTGCTAACATCTGAAGAAAGTGAGCAACTATTTTATTTACTAAAAAAATGTGAAGATAGAATGAATGAAATAAAAGATTCAAAGGAGAATAATAATGAATGAAATATTAGAAACAATAAATAACCTACACGCTGTGCATGGAAATTTTACATCTAAGGCCATTGAAGATGAAAAAATTAAAATTATTTTAGATGCTTGTGTTAACGCTCAAAATGCCTCAAATAGACAGAGCTATTCAATTATAGTAATAAGAGGTGAAGATAATGTGCAAAAAATTATTAAATGTGGTTACAAATCGCCAATTGCACTGCTTTTCTGTGTTGATTTTAATAGAATACATGATATAGGAGAGCACCTAGGTTATCCAAGTGACAATGATAATTTAGTTAGCTACTTAACTGCACATACTGATACTGTTTTAGCAGCGCAGACTGCTATTATAGCAGCAACTTCACTAGGCCTAGGAGCTCTTTGCACAAATAGTATACATCATTTATATCGTAAAAATCTTGCTGATTTGTATAAAGAATTAAATTTACCAGATAAACATTTTTTCCCTGTTACTGCTGTGTTATTGGGTTATGAAGACAAAACTAAAGCCCCTCACCATAAAAGTGGAAGACTTAAAAACATCGGGGTTGTACATTATGATACCTATAAAAAACTGACAACAGAAGAAAAGGAAGAGATAATAAACACTGTAAATAATCCAGAAAATCATTTTGGCGTAAAAGGAAGAGAAAACGTTAATTGCAATACTTACCTTGAATTCTACTATACCAAGTGGGCACCACCTAGAAATGCTGAAGTGGTTAAAAAAATGGATAATATGTTATATGAAAAACTAACATCATTTATTAAAAAATAATTTTTAACTCCTTTTGAATTGTTAATGAAATAAAATAATTGTTCATTTTATTTCATTAACTTCACAATCTGGGGGATTGACCACCTATAATTATTAATATAAGAAAATTGTGAATTAAATTTTAATTGTTTTATTTCACCTCGTAATGGAGTTCTACAAATTGATTGAATCTCCTTAGCCCCTTTAACTTTAGTTCTAACTCAAAATCATTTTTTTTAAATAAAGGTATTCCATGACCTATTAGTGTAGGTGATATAGTAATAACAAATTCGTCAACTAACCTTTCTTTAATAAAAGAATTTAGAAGAACACCACCGCCAACAAGCCATATGTTTCCTCCATCCTGTCTTTTGATTTTATTTGTAAATTCTACTACATCTTGATTAATAAATTCTACATTTTCATTCTTACCTTTTTCTGATTTAGAAAATACATAACACTTTTTATTCTTATAAGGAAAGTTTCCTTTTTCTTTCTCAATAATCCAGTCATAAGTTCTTCTACCAATTAGAATAGTATCAACTGTGTTGTAGAATTCAGAATATCCATTATCTCCTTCACCTTCAATTTTAAACAACCATTCCAAGGAATCATCTTCTGTGGCTATGTAACCATCTAAACTTGTTGCAATATATAAAACTAATTTTCTATTGCTGGACATCTATAAACCTCCATTTACTTTTATATTTGTTCAATAACAAACCATGCTTTTGCCAATGCATTCACATCTATACTTCTATTTCAAATCCATATTCGCGCAATATAATGTCATCATCGATTTTTTCTTCATAAACTCCATCTACCTGCGTAAATCCGTTTTTTGAATATAGATTAATAGCTGGTTTATTTATATCCACAACAAAAAGCCTTAAATATTTAGAATGTTTCTGCTTAGTTAGCGTAATAGCATGCTTAAGCATTATACTGCCGATTCCTCGTCTTGAATAATCAACATTAACTCCAAAGCGGTCAAGATATAATGCCTTGTCATGGGTATTTTCCCATTTCACATAACTTTCTCCAGCATTTGATTCACATAATGCAAACGCTGCAACTATATCATCATTCTCATCCACCAATAAATAAAGGCGATTTTTTTCTATATCCTCGCTAAAAAACTGACACGGATAGATCTCGTCCCAAATTTGTATGTTGTTTCTGTTCATATTATCAATTATGTTTCCATACACAGCTTTGAGTTTGGATAAGTCGTTTATATTGGCCAATCTTAAGTTATGATTTGTTCCTTTATTCTGCATAAAAAGATACCCCATCTGTCTCATAACACTTGACTTTACCATCGAAACGTTCTTCAGGTTTCCCATGAACTTTGTTTTCCATTACCTTGCCTGCTGCTGTATAAAGCAAATTAACCGTATTTGCTTCCATTGAAAGTACATTATGAGACGCATATACAGTATCGAATTCCTTCAATTTGCCTTGCAGCTTCCTCATGCTTGCACGATAGGCATTAAAATCACGACCATTTCCAAACATAAATATACTTCCAATCTGTATGCTATCTCCACCAATCAGAAAACGCTTCTCCTTTTCAAGTAATGCAATACTGCCAGGGGTATGACCTGGTATGAGTATAACCTCAAAGCAATAGCTACCAAGATTTATAACATCACCTTCCCAAATTGGCTCCATTGGTACTGTCTTTTCATTCTTACTCTTGTAATAACCAAATTCGCATGGATGCATAAATCGTCGATGGAACTTTTCTGCAGCTCCTACATGGTCACCATCTGCATGTGTAAAGATTACAGTTATGGGAAGCTTGGTTATTTTTTCTACATATTCTTTTAAATTACCATCGCCAACTCCAGTGTCAATAAGTAACGCTTCTTTATCCCCCTCAATCAAAAAACTACGAACAAATCCTTGTTCTATACAATAAAAACCTTGTCTAATTTTATTCGTTATGTAATTTTGCATTTATATCCTCCTAGAATTTTATTTTTTAAAAACAAATGACTTACAACCATTAGGGTGTATGTTTTCTTTGTAAAATGTAAAACCACATTTTTCAGTATAAAAATGGTGATTTCTTTTTGAATAATCTGGAGTTTCAACGGTCCAGCTCTTTGCAGATATATATTTTTGCTGTATATCTTTCCAAACAAGTGTTCCTAAATGTTCATTCCTATACGTTGGATCGATAAAAAGCATTTCTAAAGTATATTCATCATTGTGAGCAATTTCTATTGTATAAGCTCCAACAATATTATTTTCATATATTATTTTATAACTTTGAAAGCCCTCTTGCTCATTAAGTTTTTTTATTAATGTTCCATCATTATATCCTGTAGGCCCATCTTCTTTTAAGTTAGTGTTTATGGCGGTATCTTCATTAAATGCAGATGTCATTATCCTTGTTAGTATCTCATAATCTGTTGAATATATCTTTTTGTATTCTAAATTATTATTCATTATTGATCCCTTTCTGTTTACCAAATATCTTTTTTATATTACCTTTATTTATTATAATAAATATAAACATATTATAATATAAGAATAGAGGTAATTGATATATGAAGTATAATGTAACCTTACTAAAGCAAAAAAATTATAAACCCACTTTTTGGTCTGGAGGCATGGCTACAGAACTTACAACCTATCCATTAAATTCTGATTATGCCAGTAAAAACTTTTTATGGAGACTAGGAGTTGCTAAAATTGATATAGATGAATCTACTTTTACTAATCTGCCAAACATTTCTCGTAAACTTATGGTTATAGACGGTAAAATAACCCTTGACCATGAAAATAAGTATAAGAAAACACTTACTTCTTTTGAACAAGACGCCTTTATGGGTGACTTAACAACTAAAACTTATGGCCAGTCCACTGTCTTTAATTTAATGACAAGGGAAAATTATGATGGTGACTTACTTTACCTTAGCCTTAAACCTAACAGCCAACTTAATTTTGAATATAAAACTCCACCAAATAAAAATTTAGAAACAATTTGTTTTTACACTGTAAGTGGTAGTTTTAAATGCACTATTTATGATAAAGTTTTAGAAGCTGCATCAAAGGATTTAATTTTAATTAAGAATATAGTTTCAAGCTGTAACCCTGAGGTTATGCTTTCTAATACTGCCTTAGTAGAAGCTGATATAATCGTCAGCATAATTTATAAGAATTGATGAGACTGACTTAGGTAAGTCAGCCCCACTTATAAAAATTATGCTTCATTAAAAAACCTTCACAGCCTTGAACTATATCATCGTAAGTTTCATCAAAATTTCCAGTATACCAGGGATCAGCTATATCTCTTGGGCTTTCACTAAAATCCAAAAGCTTGTACACTTTATTTTCTGGATCTTGTCCAAATATCTTAAGCAAGTTCCTTATATTATAACTATCCATTGCTAGGAAATAGTCATACTTATAATAATCACTTTTACTTACTTGCACTGCATATTTACCTTCCACACTTATGCCATAATTAGCAAGCTTTTTTCTTGTGCCATTGTGTACTCTATTTCCTATTTCTTCTGTGCTAGTAGCTGAAGATGAAATATAAAACTCTTTTTCAATACCTCTATTTTTAACAATATCCTTTAAAACAAATTCTGCCATAGGTGAGCGACATATATTGCCGTGGCATACAAACATTATTTTTATCATATTAATTACAATCCTCCAATCCAACACATAACACCTAATAAACTACTAATCTTCCTTTGTATTCTCATCTTTGAATATTATCTCCTTCAAATACCCATATCCTTCTTTTTCCATATCCTCTAAAGGTATAAATTTTATTGAGGCACTGTTAATGCAAAATCTATTTCCACCTTTATCTTTAGGACCATCCTTAAACACATGACCTAAGTGAGTATTTCCATTTTTACTTACTACTTCAGTTCTAAGCATGCCATAGCTATTATCAGTTTTATATTTTACAACTTCCTCTACAACTGGCTTAGTAAAACTTGGCCATCCACATCCTGAATCAAATTTATCTAAAGATGAAAATAGAGGCTCTCCTGTTAATATATCTACATATATTCCTATATTATTGTTATCCCAATATTCATTTGAAAAAGCTCTTTCTGTGTTACTTTCAACTGCAACCTTATATTGAATATCCTTTAGTTTTTTCTTTAACTCATCGTCACTTGGCCTTTTATAATTTTTAGAAGCAATCATTTTTTTAATGTCCATTTATACTCACTCCTTTTTGTAGATAAGCTTATTTTACAAAATATCTCTTAAGCTCATCTAAGTTTTTCATATCAAATACATCTGTAGCAATAAGGTCTAAAGTTTCTTCTGATAGCCTTTTTATGTTTTCTTTATAACTATTTGGAAGGTATTTAAACTTTTTTACTAACATACTTATAGGAAGTTCTGCTTTTCCATCTGCATCTTTGCTTACTACCTGCAATACATCATGTACCTTCTTCATTTCATTGTTCCTTTTTGGGAAACTTATCCAGAAATTTTACTTTCAATCAAAGTATATAAATAGGATTTGATTTTATACTTTATAAATAAATCTACTTTATAGTATACTATATTTAATCATATATACAAATTTTTACGCGGAGGCACATAAAATGGACAAACCTACTAAAACAATTAAAGCTGACAATATAGCTTCATCTATTTCATTTAAGTCTATAGATGAAACCAATAATTCTAATATTAGCAGGGATATAATTGACTCTACAAAAACTGCACTAATTAATAGCGTTATCAATTCCAATTTAGCACTTATGCCTAAACTGCTAATAAATGATTATAGCAAAGGAAGCAAAGTATTAAGCGAAATCATATCTGAGCTAAATAGTTGCAGTGAATTTATGTTCTCTGTTGCTTTTATAACCAATAGTGGTATAACGCCACTTTTAGAAACCTTAAAAATTTTAAAAGAAAAAAATATAAAAGGCAGAATCATAACAACAGATTATCTAAATTTTAGTGAGCCTAAGGCTTTAAAAAAGCTTTTAGAATTTGACAACATAAATCTAAAGATGTATACCAAGGATAGCTTTCACACAAAAGGTTATATTTTTAAGAAAAGTGATCACTATAAAATTATAGTAGGTAGTTCCAATTTAACTCAAACCGCTTTAACAAAGAACAAGGAATGGAACATAAAGATATCCTCTTTAGAAGAAGGTTCTTTAACTGGTGGGGTATTAGATGAATTTGAACTTATGTGGAACCAGGCTGACTTTCTATCAATAGAATGGATAGAAACTTATGAAAAAATATATAAAAAACAAAGAGAAGCTCTTAAAAATAGCACTGTTCCAAGAATATCTCAATATACATTACATCCTAATAAGATGCAAATAGCTGCTATTTCTTCTTTAGACAATCTTAGAAGGAATGGCATAAAAAAAGCAATCCTAATCTCTGCTACTGGAACAGGTAAAACCTATCTATCAGCCTTTGATGTACGAAACTTTAATCCTCATAGGGCTTTATTTATTGTACATAGAGAAAAAATTGCAAAGCAAGCTTTAGAAAGCTTTAAAAATGTTTTTGAAGATACTTTAAGTATGGGACTTTTGTCTGGTAATTATAAAAATACAGATAGTAATTTTCTGTTTTCTACAAATATAATGCTTGCAAAAGATGAAATTTTATTTTCTTTTAAAAGAGATGCATTTGATTATATTATTATTGACGAAGTACATAAAGCTGGTGGAAATACATATCAAAAAATTATAGACTATTTTCATCCTAAATTTTTACTTGGAATGACTGCTACTCCTGAGAGATCAGATGATTTTGACATATTTAAAATGTTTGATCATAATATTGCCTATGAAATTAGACTACAGCAAGCCTTAGAAGAGGACCTACTATGTCCTTTTCACTATTTCGGCATTACAGATGTATCAATAGACGGAAATTTTTTAGATGAAGCATCACAATTTCACAATTTGGTGAGTAACGAAAGAGTTACTCATATCATTGACAAAATTAACTTTTACGGTTTCTCAGGTGATAAAGTAAGGGGATTGGTTTTCTGTAGAAATATAAAAGAGGCTAAAGAACTGTCTAACAGCTTTAATAATAGGGGTTTAAAGACACTTTATCTTGATGGAAGTAGCTCTAATAGCTTACGTGACGAAGCAATTGAACGCCTAGAACTTGCTGGTAATAACAAAAATTATCTTGACTATATTTTTACTGTAGATATTTTTAACGAAGGAGTTGATATTCCTTCTGTAAATCAAATTATAATGCTTCGTCCTACCAAATCTGCAATAGTTTTCGTGCAACAACTAGGTCGTGGTCTTAGAAAATCTGATAATAAAGAGTTTGTTGTTGTAATTGATTTTGTAGGCAATTATAAGAATAATTTTTTGATTCCCATAGCATTATCAGGTGATAATACTTATAATAAAGATACAATTAGAAAATACGTTATGGAAGGAAGTAGAATAATTCCTGGTTGTTCTACTGTGAACTTTGATGAAATTTCCAAGAAACGTATTTTTGAATCTATTGATAATACAAACTTTAATGCAATAAATTTCATAAAAGAAAGTTACAACACTCTAAAACAAAAAATGGGAAAAATCCCATCACTAATGGACTTTGATACATATAACTCTATAGATCCAATAAGAATTTTTGAAAATAATTCTTTAGGTTCCTATCATGTTTTTTTAAAAAAATATGATAAAGATTATAAAATTAACTTTTCAAAAATTCAAAGTCTATTTATAGAATTTATTTCAAAGAAACTTGCTTCTGGCAAAAGAATTCATGAATTAGAGATGCTTAAACTTGCAATATTATATAAGCACGATCTTATGTCAAAACTGAGAGAAACATTAAAATTGAATTACAACATAATGTTTAAGCCTAGTACAGAAATTTCCGTTTTTAATGTTCTTACGAATAATTTTGCTACTGGTACTGGAAAGACTACTTATAGTAACTGTATTTTTTTAAAGAAAACATCTCATGATTATGATATTTCAGAAGTTTTTGAAGATAATTTAAAAGACGAGAAGTTCAAACAAAATGTATTAGATTTACTTGAATTTGGAATATATAGGTTTAAGAAAAATTTCAGTGATAACTACCTTAATACTAATTTTAAGTTATATCAAAAATATACTTATGAGGATGTTTGTAGAATACTGGAATGGGATAAAAATGTAGTTGCAACTAATATTGGTGGCTATGCTTATAATAAAACAACCAATACTTTTCCAGTATTTATTAACTATAATAAATCTGAAGATATAAGCGATTCTATAAGATACAAAGATAGATTCATATCACCTTCAACTATAATAGGACTATCAAAACATCCTAGAAATCTTTCTTCATCTGATATTATGCATATAAAAAATTCTAAGGAAACTGGCTTAGAGATCTCACTATTTGTAAGAAAAAACAAGGATGATAAGATTTCAAAAGAATTCTACTTTTTAGGTAAAGTTACCCCTACTGGAAACTTTACGGCCATCAATATGGATATAACTAACGACCCTGCTGTAGAAATTGAATATTCACTTCATACTCCTGTTAGAGATGATATTTATGATTACATAATTTCTTAAAAAAGAGTGATGTTTTTAAGTATAAGTAAAAACATCACTTTATTTTAAATACTTAAAAGTTTTTTAACTACCTGTATATCTGCCGGAACCCAATCAAATTGTTTTGCTTCTTTAATATCTATCCATTTGGCATCATTATGTGCATTTAATTTTAACTGTCCATAGTATTTAGTACATATATAACAGTGCATTATAAGATGAAAAGTTGAGTAATCATATTCCACTGTTGTTAGATATGTATCCACATTAATATTTAACTCTAATTCTTCCTTTATTTCACGAATAAGTGCTTCTTCCTTAGTTTCTCCTTCTTCCACTTTTCCACCTGGAAATTCCCATAAATTTTCAAACTCACCATAGCTGCGCCTAGTAACAAATATTTTATCTTCATGCTTTATAATTGCAGCTACTACTTCTATTGTCTTCATATTATTCTCTCCTAAACTTCTTAGTAGTATTATTATAGCATAATTTTATATTTTAAATCTTGACAAAAGATTATACCTTTTCTGTAAATTCACTATATATATTCGCTGGAACTTGTTTTTCTAACTTAAAAAGTATTGTTATTGGCTTTTCACCAGAATATTTTACGGTGTCCCCTTTCCCCAAATAAATATATGGTTGTACTACTCCATCAATTTGTTTATACTTTCTTTTATTTCTTCTTCCTTGTGCAAGTCTACAAAAATGAAATATTCATTTCCATTTGTTATAAGCCCACTTCCTCTGAAAGAACTATGAATTTTGTTATAGTTTGATAAAAACGCTGTATCTATCATTTGCTTCTCTAAGGCGAAGTTATAATGCAACATTATTATCATAAATATCATAAATGTTGTCACTATCACTTCTTTCTGGTGTCGCTGTCATGCCTAACAAAAATTTAGGCTTAAAATAATTAATAACCCTTTGATAACTCGGACTACTACTATGATGTGCTTCATCAATAACTATGTATTCAAATTGATTCTCATCAAATTCCTCAAGACTTATATTCATAGATTGAATGGTAGAAAATAAATAGTCAGCTTCTAAATCTTTTTTATTTCCTGTAAAAAACCCCATAGTCTTATCTCTATTTTTAGCAAGCTTTCTGAATGTCTTCATTGCATCTCTCAAAATATCTTCTCTATGTACAATAAAAAGCATTTTTTGTGGATTACAATTTAAAACATCAAATGCAGCCATATACGTTTTTCCTGTACCAGTTGCAGCTATTACAATGCTTCGTTTTTCCCCATTATTTCTGATTCTATTTAAACTTTCTAAAGCCCTTTCTTGCATTTTATTAGGTTTTATAATTTCATAATCTTTAAATTCAAGTTTATTGTTTTTATTATCTTCTTTTATTCTCTTGATAAACTCTGCATATTTGATTAAAAAATTTTCATCTAACTCTGAAGTTTTTTCCCATAAACTTAAATACGCCTCCAAAATTTCCTTAGTGAAATTATTATACTTTTTAGAAATCGCTCTGATATTCCACTCAATATTACTTTTAAGAGCTCTCTGAGTAATGTTAGATGAACCTATAATTATTTTATATTCCTCTTCCATTTCAAAAACATAAACTTTAGTATGAAATCCTAATTCTTTTGTTGCTACAAAGATTTTCAAATCTATATTATTAAACTTTTAATTCTTTCTAAAGCTTTAGGTTCTGTAAAGTTCAAATATGTGGAGGTTATTATTCTCCCTTTTATATTTCTTTCTTCTAAATCTTTAAAACTATCTAATAAAAGCTGTAATCCACTAAAGTTTATAAATGCTACACTAAAATAAAACCCTATGTATTCTTTTAAACAATTTTTTAATTCATTTAGCAAATTACCTTCATTAGAGTTTACTATTAATTTGTTGTTTACAAGATATTCTGAAGTTTCTATTAATTTATATTGTATTTCAGCTATATCAATAAGATTTTCTTCTTGCAATTGTGCTTTTTCATTTTTCATATACTTAGTTCCCCTAACTATCTCTGTATTTTGCCATTATTTTACGTTAGTTCATATTCTCTAAGGTATTTTTCTAGCTCTTATAGGCTTTCAATGTCAAAAAGTCTGTTGCAATTTTATATATTGTTTCTTCTGAAAGGCTTTTTATGTTTTAATAATTGATTTATAAAAAATTCTGACTTTCCATCTGCATATTTGCTTAATATTCCATATACTCTATAAAATAAATGGAACTATGTGAACTATCAAGATCCATTATATAGTTCGCAATATTCGATATATCACCGCTATCAATATAATCTACTTGTAGTTTTATAATTAATTCTGGCAAAGCAACCTTTTGCTTTGATTCTGATTCATATTCTATAGGAAACATCATATCCGTTAATCCATTAATTAATTTATCTTCTTTTTTATTTTGCCTATTAGCATATAATGATTTTAAAATATTATACATTTTATCTGACCATATATATTTATTCATATGCATTAAAATCATCTTTTGAAAAATTAAAATTCTTTTCTAATAACATTCTTTTTAAAAGCAAAATAAAAGAAGTTTTACCACTATTATTGGGTCCTGCTAATATAGTTGTATTTTTCTGCAATTCCAACTCAACATCTTAAGTTGCCTAAAATTCTGTATTCTAATTTTTTTAATATACACATTTTGTGAATTACTCCTTCAATATTCCTACAACAACACCAAGTATCTTTGCTTCTTCACTTGTTATTTGTATAGGCTCGTACTTATCGTTTTCTGGAATTAAAAGAACGCTATTACCCATTTTCATAAATCTTTTAAGAGTGGCAGTTTCATTATCAATTGCTGCAGCGACAATATCACGATTTTCAGATGTTTCTTGCTTTTTCAAAACTACTATATTTCCATTATCAATGTTTGCTCCTATCATACTGTCACCTTTTACTCTAAGTGCAAAATATTCATCGTTTGAATTATACCAAGCTTTAGGCATTAAAATTGTTTCATCACTCTTAGAATTCATGTAAATAGGTATTCCAGCGGCTATACTGCTATAAACATTAATAGAACGTAATTCATCTTCTTCAAATTGTTTATTTGAATTATCTATACTTACACTTATGTCATTCTTAAAATCAGGATCACTTGTAATAGTACATTCTTTATTACGCTTTAGATCTATATATTTTTTATTTTCAAGGCTTTGCTTCAGCATGTTTGAATTAAATGCTGGTATATCATTTACAATTTCAAAATCTTTATTTATTATTATACATTCACTTCCATTGGATACTATTCCATACTGACATGTAGCACAATTACTCATATAACTTTTCAACTGTCCTAATCCTGCTGTAATATTCGTACCTTTAGCCTTTAATTCAGCAAAAATATAAGCTGATTTTGTATTACCATTGTAAATGTTAACGCATATATCTACAAATCCAGATTTAGAAAAATTATTAACTTCATACTCTACATCAATTAAATCCTTTGGATAGCCATAATTATCTTCAAGTTCTTTAAGTATCCATTGTCTAACTTTTTCTTCATTTGAATAGAGATCACTTATTTTATCTTTAAAAACATAATCTTCAATTGAAATATAATAATGCTTGTTTAGCTTGCATTTACCATTTATTCTAAGATATTTAGGATGAATTTCATCAATAAATCTTGATGGTTTTGATGAACTGGATAAATAAAGCTTTTCTGTAGCCCTAGTCATTCCAACATATAGAAGTTTTCTTTCTATTGATTCTAGCATTTCTTGTTCGTCATTTTCGGCATAAGAAATATAAGGAATTATACCTTCATTTATACTTATTAAAAACACAACTTTAAATTCTAACCCCTTAATAGAATGCATAGTGAGAAGTTTTATGGTTTCACCTTCAAAATCATCATATGCTGTTCCTATTAAAATACATGGAAGATTTGCATTATCAAAATAATCTTTCATAGCATTAAGTTGATTTTTATTTTTAGCAGCAATAGCTATATCTTTCAATTTATAAGTCTTTAATAGATCTTTTATTTGATTTACAACATATTGGAATTGTTCTTTTTCATTATTAAGTGATTTGTAAACAGGATATTCTCCCTGTCTATCTATAAGGGATGGCTTTACAAAATTATCATCACCAACTACATTAACGTCATTTTCAATCAAACTATATGCAGCTTTGGATATTTGTGTTGTTGTTCTATAACTTTTAGATAAAATATTGCTCTTACCTTTCATATCAAAACCGAGAGAAGAAAAGCTTCTGCCTTTTACTAGCCAAGAATGTGGATAGATACTTTGAGCAGTATCTGCAACAAACATAAAACTTGAATATTCTTTTTCAAGTTGCAGATGTTTTAAGAATTCCAATTGTACTCTTGTTAAATCTTGACTTTCATCAACTATTATGTGAGTATATTTGCTAATTGGTGAATTGCCCACCTTTTTTAAAGCTAAAAGTGCCATATCTTCAAAATCAATATACCCTTCTTTTTTAATTGTTTCAGTATAAAGTTGCATTAAATTAAATATAGCTTCTCTTGTTCTTGAATTTTTAAGTAGTTTTTGTGGCCCATCAATACTTTTCTTAGATGCACGTCCTATTCTATCTGTATTTTGATATTCTTCAAGTTCTAAATAATCACAAGCCTTAATCCAACCTATTTCATCCAACAAAAATTTTGAGTTTTTAACATCCAAAATACTTACATCACTATATTTCTTTTTCAAATCCATTATAGCTTTATTTAACATATTATATCTATTATTACCAACTATAACTTTATAGTTTTTATTATTATCTTTTTTATAATACTCATATATTATTTTATCCAATGTATAAATATCTAACTTGGAATCATCCATATCAAACAAACTTTGATATTCAATTTTGTTTTCCATCTTATCTTTTTCATATATATATTTTATGTATTTAACTAATGTTTTTGTGAAAGTCACCATTAATATTTTATCATCTTTTTCCAAACAATAGTGATTTAATAAAAAAGGTATTCTATTAACCGCAACAGTAGTTTTTCCACTTCCTGCTACACCTCTTATAAGACTATGTCCACTAGGTTTTATTTGAATTATCTTTTTTTGCTCAATATTTAACTGCATATATAAAACTCCTCTCTACAAATGCTGTATCAATAAAAATCATATTATATTAAAATTACTTAATTTACATTATTATCATGACTTTATACATTCCATTTTACCACCATTTGACCATATTTCCCATTATATTTTTTATTATTAAAAAATTTGTATTTATTTGATTTTATAACCATATAACGTGTAATTAAAGACAAAAATGCTAGTATCACTTTTATGATACTAGCATTTAAAGATAAAATAGTAGTCTATATATCTACTAATCCAAAACCTTCTTCAGCACAATCCCTTCCTCAAAGCCCCCTCTCTCATCTTTCTTCTCATCCCTTTTCTTAATCAATTCTTTCTCACTGAAGCCCAAATTCTTAGCAAGTCCAAATAAAACTTCCATTATATCTGCAAGCTCCTCTATATTCTTATCCTCAATAAATTCATTAACTTCTTCTTGAAGTTTATTCTCCAAAAGTTCTGCTTGTTCCCCCTTTGATGCTATTCTAATATCACACTTTTTCCCATCACCCTCTATTATTTGAGGTATTTTATCTCTAACTAATTTATTATAAATTTTCATATTTTATTTCAAACCTTTCTTTAAAATAAATCAAATATATTTATAAAAATACTTTATTAACTACCTGAAATCCTTGATTTAATGCTATTTGATATAATGGTGAAATACATTGCTTTATGTTGTTTGAAAAAACTATTTTTGTGCAATTTTTATAATAGTCATATGGATTATCCACCCTCAATATATTCGCGTATTCTTCAATAATATTTTTTTCTTTTTTATCGCAGGCATATGAAAACGCTTTGTATTGTATATTGCAAAAATCATCAATATATTTATCAAAAGGTAAAAGAATGTTACTTTTAGAACTATTAATATTCTTAAACGTTGGTACAAGATTCCACATCTCATCATGTAGAACAAAGCTCCAAGGAATAAAGTGATCAATACTTAATTTGCCAAAATTATTGTAGTTAGTTTCATTAAATTCTTTACCAGTATAAATGTCTGTGACACTACTAGAAGCAATTATTTTTTTCCAAAGTTTTGTTGGTTCTGATAGTTTTCTATCTTTTGGTGCTTCAAGTTTAAATACTATTGCTGGTACATTTCGATTTCTTTTTTGTAAAAAGCAGACAAGTTTATAATATATCCATGACTTTATTAGTCTATAATTTTCCGTAAGATATTCTCTCCAACAATCATTAATTACTATTTTATCAGTTTTACCTTTGATAATTTTATATAAGCAAATTTCACTTTTTAGTGACGCTTCAATTATTTTTTTATGCCTTAAAGTATCGCTGTCATTCTTACTAAAAATCTCGTTAAAAAATGGTGATAGTAACCTATATGGAACATTATAAGTTAATTCTTTAAGCATTTTTTTAAGTTCCTTATCCTCATTGTTAACAATAAATTCCAACAATTCTTTTTCATTGCAATTAGCTAAGAAACCATAATTAGAGGCTATGTAGTTTATTGGCTTTTTCAAATTGTCACTTGCTCCAAAATTCAACATATACTGCCTATGTGGATACCAAGCATAAACTATCATTCTAGCTATTATTGTTTTAAATTGTATTTCAACATTTCCTAAACCAACTTCCTCTAATATTCCAAGAAGCCAATACATTTTGTAACTTGCAACCACCTTATTATCATCTAATAACATAGAAAAAATATTAGAATTTATTTTACTATTAATAGGAACATAGCTTTGTATTTCTTTACTTGATATTAATTCTTGAGTATATAACATTGCTCAGGACTCTCTTCCATAATTATATTATAATACTTTATTCTCTATGTTTTACCAAAATCCTTCTAATTTTGCAATCATACTTCCATTTGTTCTGTTAAATACCAATGTAATTGCTATAGCATAACCTATAGTTGCTATTAAAAGCACTTTAAATGATGTACCGTACTGAGCTGTACTAGCTATAAAAAATAAAGGTAAGTGCCAACAAGCCCATACAATTCCAATAACTAAACTGGCTTGAAATGGACTTAATTTTCGCTGAAGTCTTGGTAGTAAAAAAACTCTCCATCCAATTTCTTCACCTAAAGGTCCTCCTAGAACTAATTGAAGTATTGCATAAAATAAGATTATAATAGGATTTTTATAAAAATTAATTTTTAGATTATTACCTGAAAAACTACAAATCAAAAATGCAACACAGAATATTGCCGGCATGTAACAAATCGCAATTATATAATATATAGGATTAAACTTCCATTTAGTTAATCGAATTAGTAATTGCTTTAAGCCTTTCCTTTTATATAAGCAGCCTGTAAGAATTATTGACATAGTACTTGGCATAAATAAACCTAACGTAATAAACAATGTTACATACTCATTATGTAAAGATTTATTAATAATTCCTATGTAGGAACTATATAATATCCACCATATACTCCAGCTACATAAGTATGTTATAAATATGAATGATAATATTTCATGTTTTTTAATATGTTCTATAATTTTATTTATCACTTATACTCCCCCTTTTTTCTCTAATCCATATTTGAGCAAAATAAAAGATGTATAAACAAAAAGTTATACATCTTTACCTTCATTCTTCCTTTTCCCATTCCTTCCAAATGTCCATCATAACACCAACTGTAGCTTTCTTTCCATTTCTCACAATTGGTGTTTTATAAAGCTTGGGGTTTTTTAGAAGCAATTCAGCTT
Organism: Clostridium acidisoli DSM 12555; assembly: GCF_900176305.1. Lineage (GTDB taxonomy): Bacteria > Bacillota > Clostridia > Clostridiales > Clostridiaceae > Clostridium_I > Clostridium_I acidisoli. The sequence goes on along the minus strand of NZ_FWXH01000002.1, from coordinate 80,310 downwards.
TAATTTCTGAACTTCTAATTTGTTCAACATTTAATTTTTTGTATTCCTTTGCCTTAGTATTAATAAGTTCATTAATACCAACAGCTGTTATTATAGTTTGAAGCTCTCTTTTACTTATTTCTTTTACTTCTAAATCTATATATTGATACTTTATTTTTCTTTCCTTGAAATAACGCTCTGCTTTTTTTGTGTCAAAGCATTTTTTCACTCCAAATATTTGAATGTTCATTTTAAATTCACCTCTAACACTTTTATCTGATGTTTAGCTGCTGTAACTCTCCTCTTTTATTATTTTCTTTATTTAAAAATATTATCATAATAGCAATAACTATAATCCCAATTAAGGAAAATATCAAACTAATTTTAAAATTACTCTGTGCTAATTTTGAATAATTTATATTATTGTCTCAAAACATCCAACACATTATTTCCTCTGATATACTAAACCCAAGTTTTCTTTGAAGTGCTATTGATTTTTTATTAAAAACTTCAATTTGAGCAAAGGGTACTAAATCTTTTTCAAGCATTTTATTTACCATAAAACTTTCAAGGATAGTTCCATACCCTAAGCATCTGTATTCTGGAAACACTTCTAAAAGCCCCATGCTTCCTTCAAAGTGATTTCCGATAAATCCAGCGAGAACTCCATCTTTATATCCACCAAATAGAGAGCCTTCTTTAATAAGTTCTTCTATTTCACTTCTTGAAAGCTTATCATAGTGTAGTGAAATAATATTAGCATCATCAGCACTCATCTCTTTTATTTCTAAATCATTTTTTACAATAAGCCTGTCCTTTTTCATATATGCAGCTTGAAAACATTGTAATCTCTCGGTAAATTTAAATTTTTTAAATATGTAATCAGCCATAGACTCCTGACAAACGGCTATGCCATTACATTCTTCTAAGCTGTCAATTAGCTGTCTTCCTTTTTCAAAATTGGTTGAAGATATCATATGTAGCTTACTTTTCTGTTCTTTAATGAACACTGTATTTTTATCTGAATATAATATCTCAGCTGTATTTCTGCGTATTGGTTCAATCATACACATGTGTAATATAGGTTTTTTCAATAAGTATTCAAGTGCTGTCTCTTTCATGTTTCCTCCTGAAATCATTTATTATTATATCCTTATAGCAATTTTATTTACTAAGGATTTATTTTATTTCAATAATTCTACTAATAAAGTCCATGCCCTCTAGAAGATGAGAAACTACAATTAATATTCCCTCAAAATCCTTTTTCCTCAAAATTCCTAATATTAAATTTCTTGTTTCAACATCCACATTTGAAATTGGTTCATCCAAAATTATTACATCTTTATTGAAGAGAATAACTCTTATAAAAGCTATAACTTGTGCTTGTCCACCTGAAACTCCAGAAGTGTTTTGAGTTATTTCAGTGTCTAAACCTTTCGGCAATTTATTAATATATTCTTCAATCCCTAAATTTTTTATAAGTATTTTCACATCCTCAAGCTTCTTCTCCGTTTGTCCATATAATATATTATCTAAAACAGTTCCTCTAAATAAAAATATGCTTTGAGAAACAATTCCTATTCTTTCCCGTAAGCTTTTATTGTTAATTAACATTATATCTATATCATTATATAATATTTTCCCTTCTGCTACATTATACAAACCTAGCAATAACTTTATGATTGTAGATTTACCCGAACCGTTTTCCCCTTTTATAAGAACTTTTTCCCCTTTGCTTATTTCAAAATTTATATTGTTAAGCACATTTTTTGTATTGTTTTTATATTTAAAGGTTGCATTTTCAAGTTTTATACTTCTGATTTGTTCATGTAAATATAAGGTTTTTCCAGTATTTTCATCCTCCATATCTAAAAGCTCGTAAAGCCTCTCAATACTTAAACATACTGGTTTTATCATAGTTCCTAGCGTACCTATTCCTTGTACACTACCAAAAACTTTAGCTATATATAATGAAAAAGATGTATAAAGTCCTATTGTAAACTGTCCTTTTAAAATGAGAATTCCTGCAACCAATAACACCAAAAGTGATCCAAAATTATTAATAAAGGTTATATTTCCCATGAATACAATCATGGATTTACTTTGTTTTAAGCTGCTTTTTACAAGCTTAGATAACTTATCATTAAACTTTTTGAGGTGACTAGATTTTCCATTAAGTATCTTTATATCCTCAATACCATTAATTATCTCAAAACATTCTCCATTTAGGGTTGCATTATATTCTAACATTTCTTTTGTATTATTCATGAAGTTGCCCATAGAAAGTTTTGTAGCAAAGAAAAACAATGGTGTCAATATAATTACTACTATGGACAGCTTATAGTTTATAGCAAACATTGTTCCAAGTGCCAGTACTGCATCAGTTAAACTCAAGATTATACTTACATAAGACGGTGAAAATATACTACCAACTGAACTACATTCTGCTATTCTACCCTGAACGTATCCTTTCTCAGTATTAGCAAGATAGCTCATGGGCAGCTCCATAACTTTATCCATCACTGAACACCTAAGATCATTAACTACCAAATTGTTAATTTTAACAAACATATATCTTGAAGCAATAGAAACAACATATGTCAAAATATATAGTATAGCTATTATACCAACATACATATATAGCTGAGAATATCCCTTTTTGCCTATGAGCACCTTGTCCATGATAATTCCTATTATATATGGAATCGGTGTAGAAATAATTGAACCTAACAGCATGCCCATAATTCCAGCTACAAAAATTAATCTGTGCTTTTTTATATAAGGTCTTAACTTTAATATACTACTTAGTTTTCCCATAATATTCTCCTTTGATATTAAATTAACCGTACAAATAGTGGTAGCAATAAAATAAAAGGAATAAATGTTGCTGGAAATCCTTTGTACCATTTCTTTTTATAAATAAAGCAAACTATAATCCAATTTATAGCGCATCCCAAAAATACTAAACATGCACCATAAAATAAATAATAATTACTGTTGCTTATCTTATATAGGCCTGAAAGCAGTATGGTGTAAAATACAAAATCACCTAGTCCTTTAGTTGGTACGATATTATTATTTTTTACTGACTTACTATAGACTATTAATTTTGACATTAAATTTTTATTTGACATAACTTTAGCATTTGAAGTTTTTGACCCAATTTTAGTAAAGCTAATAATATCCACTATTGATATAGCAATACCACACGAAATTATACTTGCTAATGGAATCATTTTACCAATTAAATTTCCAATAAAAAGTACACATATCATACATATCCAACTATTAATCATTAAAGATTCTTTGTTATATGGTTTTTTTATATAAATCACTAAAAATATTACTCCTATTATAAAACTTATGACCATGAAAAATATATTGGATAAATCAATAATAATTACAGATGTTATAATTAATGAGATTATCATTACAATTATAGAATGTATGATTGACTCTACTAATTTTTGTTTTAATTCTGACATATACAGTCACTCCCTTCCAAATTTATTTAACCATATTTTACTAAGTAAATTCAACATTAATATAAAATTCATTGATGGGTTTTTTAAGATTATATTCAATTATTTCCCAGGTAATAAATTCCTCTTACCTATTTACTAAAAGGTCAAATATATTATATTTTTAATAGATGTAAAAGTTTGATATCTAGTTTACATCTATATTAGTTAACATAATCTATGTTATGTCTACACGTAGTCTAACACCATATTCCCCCAAATACGTATAAGGACTTGTATTGAAATTAGTGTTACTACTGGTATATAATTGAATTATTATAGCTGAGATAAGGAGATACACGTTATGAATAAAGAATATACTGGAATTATTGTAGAAGAAAGTCTTGATGATAATAGAATACTGAACTCTTTAGATTTTAAAAATCTTCATATATCCCTTGCTGAAAATCCTTTAGACAGATGGCATATGTATCAGGTTAATGTGTCAAAGGAGGAAATACTTGAACTATCTAAACATATTCTTGAGAATTGGTACATGCACTTTTGGGCGGGCACTGATATTATTGCTGTTTTCAAAGATAAAACCTTCGAGTTTAATTATGATGCTAAGGATACTTGGACTGAAGTTTTAAAATATGGTCATTCCCTTGGAATACCAGAAGAACAATTAGATTTTCCAATTCAAGATCTTTAATATTACTTTGACTATTATATAAAAAAATCAGGCACTTCTAACCATTTTTAGGTTAAAGCCCTGATTTCTAAATTGTGATTTCATTTATCGAATTTTATCTATCATTCCAATACATTTTCCTGCCCCAAGAGCAACACACTCAAGTGGTGCTTCCACAATGTGTGCGGGTATATGAATTTCATTAATTATAAGTTTATCTAAACCCCTTAAAAGTGCGCCTCCACCTGCAAGCATAATTCCATTCTCCATTATATCCGCTGCAAGTTCTGGTTCAGTTTTTTCAAGTGTATTTCTAATTGCTTCTATTAGTAAGGTTATAAGATCCTTTAAAGCTTCTCTTATCTCACTTTCAGTTATATCTATAACCGTTGGCAATCCAGTCATTAAATCTTGGCCTCTTATTTGCATATATTTCTCTTCTTCGTTTTTATCTACATAAGCAGAACCTAGTTCAATCTTAACATTTTCCGCTGTCTTCTCTCCTATTAATAAATTAAACTCTCTTTTTACATAGTTAATAATTGCCTGATCTAATTCATCCCCTGCAATTCGTAAAATTTTACTTGTAACAATTCCTCCAAGAGAAATAACTGCAACTTCAGTGGTTCCTCCACCTATATCAATGATCATATTTCCAACTGGTTCATTTACAGGAAGTCCTGCTCCAATTGCAGCTGCAACAGGTTCTTCAATTAACATAACTTTGCGTGAGCCTGCCTCACTTATCGTATCATTAATGGCTCTTTTCTCAACTTCAGTGATGCCTGAAGGATGACAAATAACTATTTTAGAATTTTTAAAAGAGCTTTTACCGGTAGCCTTTTCAATAAATTTTCTAAGCATTTGTCCAGTTACATCAAAGTTTGCGATTGCCCCACTCTTTAAAGGTTTAATAGTAACAATATTTCCTGGTGTTCTTCCAATCATTTCATTTGCTTCTAACCCAACCGCTAAAACTTTTCCATTAGTAGTGTTCAAAGCTACCACTGAAGGTTCATTTAATAAAATACCTTTTCCTTTTACATATATTAAAGTGTTTGATGTGCCTAAATCGATTCCCATGTCTTTAGACGTTATAAAAAATTTTATCATTTGTTCTCCTCTCAGCTTTACAATATATCTAATTTTAAGTCAGATAATATTGAAGATATTATAGGAAAAGTGAATTTCCATTTTTCATAAAGTCATAAATTTAAATAAAAAGTGACTTGGCACTAGTATATATTTCATTGTTCTATTTTTCAACGTACAAATAATAACTGTGATTCTATAATTTGTTATTTAAGCAGAGATACCACTTTCTTTTTTTAACTTAAAAATCTCTTCAACCGCTTTTTTATAACCTCCAGTTTGTTTAAAAGAATCACTTATTTTTTTAATATTTTCAATGTATTTGGGATCAGATAAAACCTTTTTAACAGAACTTTTTAGTATTTCTGGTGTAAGCTTATCTTTATCAAGAGAGATAGCAGCCCCTAGTTCTGCAGCCCTACCTGCCATATAAGGTTGATCTGCACTTATAGGTATTGCTACAAAAGGTACATTATTATATATTAAGTCACTGGTGCTATTCATACCAGCATGAGTTATTGCTACATCAGTATACTTTAAAATTTTAGATTGAGGTACATAATTTCTTACAATAAAATTGTCTGGTATATCAAATTGAGATAAATCTATATTGTATGCTGCCATAACCACAATTGCATCTGTATTAGCAAAAGTTTTAAAGAAAACGTCATAAATGTTGCTATCAGTATTATTAAACACTGTACCTAGTGAAATATAAATAACCTTTTTACCTTCTAATTTTTCAAATGGAAAATCTATATTTTCTTTTCTATCATATATAGGAGGTCCTATAAATTTAAAGCTATCATCATAATACTCAGTATGTGAAACAAAATATTTAGAGGTATATGCAATATTTATATCACCTTTATTGAAAAATAAATCATACATGTTATTAGGTAGTTCTACATCATACTCTCTTTTTAATTGCTCTGAGACTTTTTTATAGATACCATTAACAGGATGATTTTTTAATGCATTTATATCCATTAATTCTTTTCTTTGCTCAATTAGTTCCTTAGGAGTAGCAAAAACTGCAAAAGAAGCAACTGATGGTATTTTCAATATCTCAGCAATAATCTTTCCGAATGGAAACATGGCACCATAAACAACATAATCAAATTTTAAATCTTTAATCTTGTCCAAAATATCTTTTATGATAACATCACTTGATTTTATTATTTCAGACATGTTATCTAAAAGATTGTCAATGCTCATTTCAGATGTAATCTTTCGTTTTCTCGTTAATGGGTTTTTCTCTTTACTGTAACTTTTAAAATTAGCACCAGCTTTTTCAATTTCATTCTTGAATTCATCTGTGCATAAATAAGTTACACTCTCACCTTGTTTTACTAGTCCGTCTACAATTCCTAAGGTTGGATTAACATGACCATAAGCAGGCATATTTAAGAAAAGTACATTCGACATATTTTCACATCCTAACATTATTTTATACTAATATTTTACTACAATGGGCCATTAAGTCAATATGTAACAATGTTTGTATACGTTTAGATTCAAAATAATTTAACAAAATTTTTTAGAGATTAGTTGCATCAATTATTAAAATGCAGTTTTGGGATATGTACCCTTTAAATTATATTGAACTCAGAGCGATAATTTACTTTATATGTATATTATGCTATATTATTATTGAAAATACTTTAAAAGGTATTTTAAAAAGGATTATGGCAAATCCAAGAACTGATTTGTATCTATCTATTAGAACAGCTCTAAATGCCAAATATAATTAAAATAAGAAGATGAATTTTTATGTTAGAAAGTGAAGTATCTAAACAAATTACAATGCCACTAACTGCTCCAGCATTTCCTAGGGGACCTTATAGATTTCATAATCGTGAATATCTTAATATTGTCTATCGTACAAATGCTGATGCTTTACGTAAGGCCATACCAGAGCCCTTAACTTTTGATGAACCTTTAGTTAGATTTGAAATGATGGCTATGCCTGATGTAAGTGGTCTAGGTTCCTATACTGAATGTGGACAGGTTATTCCAGTGAATTTTAATGGTAAAAAGGGTGATTATTTAAATATGATGTATTTAGATAATCACCCCGCTATTGCTGTTGGAAGGGAGCTTAGTTCATATCCTAAAAAGCTAGGCTATCCAAAATTGTTTGTCGACTCAGACACGTTAGTTGGTACATTAGACTATGGAACACTAAGAGTGTTAACTGCCACTATGGGATATAAACATCAATCTCTAGATATAAATACAGCGCGTAACGAAATTTGTCGCCCTAATTTTATGTTGAAAATTATACCTAATTATGATGGAAGCCCCAGAATTTGCGAACTAGTATGTACACAAATTACAGATATCACCATACATGAGGCATGGACAGGACCAGCAAGATTACAATTATTTGATCATGCTATGGCACCATTTAATGATTTACCTGTAAAAGAAATAATATCTAGCTCTCATATTCTTACGGACTTAACTCTCCCAACTCCTACAGTTGTATATGATTACCTAAAAAAATAGCTAACATATGTTAATCTATAAAATGGGCTGTCGCACTAAAATTAGTGTGGCAGTTTTTTTGCGTAATCAGCGCTACTCATGAACGAGTCAATAAATTTTTTTAAGATACAACTGATATATATAAGAATATTTTTTAATTTATTCTTTATTTGACATTTAAATACAGCAACATTATAATAAACATATATGATGCATAGTACAAGTTTATTAAAATTTATTTATTTTAAGCTTACACAATTTAATTACTTTATAGATACATCTAAGAGGAGGGTGGTGAACATTATGCAAGATTTTGAATTTGAAGAGATATCTTCAGAAGTTGTTGAAGTTGTTACAGTACAAGATAATAACATTAACGAAGGCTAATAGGTAAATAAGAATTGCATATGTGGAGTTGTAACTTCATATATGCAATTCTTATTTACTATACTATAAAATAGGAGGTATAACTAATGAATACATTACTTATTTTTCCACCATATTGGTGTTCATCACATCCTTATTTAAGCTTACCTTGCTTATCAGCATATTTAAAAAAAAATAAAGTAAGTGCAGATATATTAGATTTAAATGTAAAATGTATGAATAAATTATTATCATATGACTTTATGAAAAAATGTACCAAACTAATAGAAAATAAATTAGACTCAACGGCATATGAAAAAAATCTGTTGTTGTATGATTATGTAATCAATAACATAGACAGTTCGGTAAAAATTTTTAAAGATAGAGCAAATTTTTTTAGCTTTAATAAATATAATAAAGCTAAAATAACTGTCTCATATGCATTATCAATTATCTCTAAAGCATACGAACCATTAAAGTTAGGCATAAATTCTTTAAGCATTGCAAAAAGTTTGACAATTGAGAACATAATAGATTTTATAAAGGATTCTAACACAAATCCATTTATAGATATGTTTAAGGAAATAATTAACGCAGATATGCTAAGAAAATACAATCACATAGCAATATCATTAATAGGTTTTGAACAAATCTTACCTACATTTACATTATGTAATTATATCAAATCAATAGATCCAGATATACATATAACAATTGGTGGATCTGTTTTTTCTAAACTATATACTGAATTAGAAGAAAGTTTAGAGATATTTAATTATATAGATTCAATCTTAGTATTTGAAGGTGAAGAACCTCTTTATAGGTTAATACTAGCGTTGCGAGAAAATAAAGGTTTTGACACTGTTCCAAATCTAATCTATTATGACCATAAAAGCAGTAAGTTAGTAAAAAATCCAATAAGCAAATTAAGTTGTAATATAAATGATTTACCTGTTCCTGATTTTTCTCAATATGATTTTAGAGAGTATTTATCTCCATATGTTATACTGCCATACTTTCTATCACGAAGCTGTTATTGGAGCAAATGTGCGTTTTGTGATCATGATTATGGGTATGATGGTAAATATAGAATAAAAAATTTTGATAAAATAATTGAAGAAATTAAAATTTTGAAAGAGTTATATAATGTTAAAGTACTTCATTTAATTGATGAAGCAGTATCACCTAAAATTCTAAACACATTTTGTGATAAATTAATTGAATCTAACATTGAAATAAAATGGTTTTGTTATATAAAAGCAAGCTCTGATTTTACTAGTGAACTCTGTAGTAAAATGAAAACCGCAGGATGTTTGCAAATTTTAGTTGGAGTAGAATCATGTTCAAACTCTGTGCTAACATCTATGAATAAAGGTATAAATACACATGATATTGAAGTTACACTTAAAAATATGAATAAATCTGGTATATGGAGTCATGTTTTTCTTATAAATAATTTTCCAACTGAAACGGGTGAAAACAAACTTGAGTCATTGATTTTTATATTGAAAAACCTAGAATATTTTCACTCATTAGGTATGGGGGACTTTTCTCTACTAAAAAATGCTAAGATGCTTAAAAATAAAAAGCTTTATGGCATCGAACAAATTATTGATACATCTCCATTAATTAATAATCTTAAATATAAATCTAAATTAGGGAATGAATCTCGACATAATGACACATTAAATATAAATAAAATTTTTACTAAGTTTAGTAAAACAAATGAGCTTTCTTCCAAGCATATGCTTTATAGGGAGCATTTACCGTTATATTTATCTAAATATGCTTTAATATCAAATAAAAAGTTATTATCTAAATTGTACAATAATGACTACTTATCCAACATTAATGAAGACCATCAACAATATATGTCCTTATTTTTTCTATATAAAGAGTATAAAGATAAAGTAATTCTGTTTAATTTTTATACTGGGAGAACTTATGAAGTCAATTCATATATGAAAGATATTTTAAGTTTTATTTCCAATTCCACTATAACAAAACATAAATTTATTAATACGTTAAAAGAGTTAGGATACAATGATAAAAACATAGAAAGCATTTGGAGTTTTTTAGATAAATGTAACTTTATTAAAAAATATGCTGTATAGAGCAATATCAACATTGTATTATTATGCTAATAACAATTGTATATAAATGTATATCACCTAATGCCATACTAATGTAATATACATTCATATACAATATCTTTCTGCCATATTATGCACTTATTTTAACACTTTCTTTAAAAGTAATTTTTATTGTAGATATACCTGCAATTGTTACTAAAACTCCAGATAATAAGATTAACGGACTAAGCGGAAATTTTGTAGATGCAACTCCACCAGCAAAATATCCAAGAGGAATTGTAATTGTCGCCATTACATTAAATATACTACCGACTCTTCCCATAATCCTATTTGGCACTAATAATTGCATTAATAAATTTAAATTTATATTGGCCATTGCATTTGAAAAACCTATTAATGCTAATGAAATTAATACCTCAACAAAGTTTTTACTTAATCCAAAAGTAATCATAAATAACCCCTCACCTATTACTGCTGCTGTAAGTTTATGATACAAATTACCTTTCTTACTTATAAATGGGAATAAAATAGAAGAAAAGATACCTCCTACAGCCAATACCCCCATAAATATTCCATAGGCACTACTATTTAACTTTAATATCTTTGATGAATATATTGGAATATATATATTTAAAGGAGCAGTTAAAAAGTTATCAATGCAACCTGCTATAATCATAAAATAAAATATGACTTTAATTTTTTTACAGTATAAGAACCCTTCCTTTGCATCCTTTAAAAACTTATTAAATAAATTAGTTTCAATAGTTTTATCTTCAGCTGTAACTATTGGCACAGCTACAAAAACTTCACAAAGAGCTGATACTAGAAAGGAAATACTATTTATTAGAAACAAAATTTTCACGCCAACTAGTGCTATTAAGATTCCTGCAATTGAAGGACCAACCATTCCATATATAGATGATGTGATTTTATTCATTGAATTAGCTTTGGGTAGGTCTTCCCTTTTTACTATAGATTGTATAACTGCTGAAATTGAAGGCGAAAAAAATGCTCCTGTTGACGAAGTTAGAAATGAAATAATATAAATAGCAGATATTGATAATTTATTGTTTAATGATATAATAAATACACTTCCTATAAGTATACTGCTTATCACATCACATATGATAAGTATTCTTTTTCTATTCGCTCTATCTGCGATTACTCCAGCAAAAGTGCTAAAAATTAAAACTGGTACTTGTGTAAAAATTAAAGATATTCCCATTTGAATTGTAGACCCAGTTACGAGCATTACATACCACATTATTGCAATAGAATATACCTGATCACCTAATCCTGATATACTGTGTCCACACCATAGAAGCATAAAATTTTTGTTTTTTAACAAATTATATTTTTTCATAATTAGTCCTTTCGTTCGATATACATCGAATTATATTTTTAAAAAATTTTATAAACTTTGAGTACTTTCCATACAATAAAAGAGCCTATATGCTCTATATTTTCATATAACACCTCGATAAGTAGACACACTCCATAGAAATTCCCCAGTTTTTACGTTGTCTATAATTTTGATAGTAATCACTTCTAATAATTTTTCTTTATATTGATTATATTTCGATATGTATCAAATGTCAAATTTTATTATCAAATGTTTATATTCCCAATTTTATATATCACAAATTTTTGTTAAATAAAGTTAGTTTTAGCCTAATAAAAAGAATGTCTGTCGCACTAACTTTTTAGTGTGACAGACTAATTTTATGTTCTTTTTATCTACTATGTGATAAAAAACATGAATTATATAATATATTTGTCTCACAATAATGCTTGCAATATATCTACTAATATTAATTCTATATATTAACTTTTTACGACACAGGTTTAGATATCCATAATTTTAACGTTATCAGAAATAATTAAGTCAGCATCCGTTAAAGACTTAACTTCATCAATAGTTGTGTTTTTGTTTATTTCTTTTAGTTTTAAACCATCAGATATTACTTCTATTACACAAAGTTCTGTAACAATTAAATTTACTTGACCTTTTGCTGTAAGCGGAAGTGTACATTTTTTTAGAATTTTAGGTTTTCCTTTACGCGTATGTTGCATTGCTACAATTACTGTTTTTGCACCAGTTACTAAATCCATAGCTCCGCCCATTCCTGCTATCATTTTTTTAGGAACAATCCAATTAGCTAAATTGCCAGCTTGATCTACTTCTAATGCACCAAGTACAGTTGTATCAACATGTCCTCCCCTTATTAGTGAAAATGATATGGAACTATCAAAGAAAACACCTTCAGGTAATACTGTTGCATATTGACCACCTGCATTTATTATATTTGAATCTTCATGACCAGGTTTTGGCATTGATCCCATTCCTACAATTCCATTTTCTGATTGAAAGGTAATTTGATATTCTTTGGGAATATAATTTGCAACTAAAGTTGGAAGTCCTATTCCTAAATTTACAAGTTGCCCATCTTTTAGTTCTTTAGCAACTCGTTTTGCTATAATTTCTTTAGCTAACTTTGCATCTGCAATCATTTAAAGTTCCTCCTTCCACTATATAATTTACTAATACTCCTGGGGTCATTGCATACTCTGATTCTAGTTGATCACATCTTACTATTCTTTCTGCTTCAACTATTACAGTTCTACCTGCCATTGCTATATAAGGATTAAAATTCTTAGTCGTTCCTTTATAACAAACATTGCCAAATTCATCTACTACACTTCCTTTTACTAAAGCAACATCTGCTTTTATTGGAAGTTCTAATAAATATTCCTTACCATTAATTTTTATCTTTTGCTTTCCATCTTCTACAACTGTTCCTATACCTGTTTGAGTTAATACTCCGCCCAGTCCTGCTCCACCAGCACGTATCCTTTCAATTAATGTTCCTTGAGGCGAGAGTTCAACGGCTATATCACCATTGATTATTTTTCTTCCTGTTTCAGGGTTTGTACCAATATGAGAAGCAATAACTTTTTTTACCTGACCATTTACTATTAACTTTCCAATACCTCTATCCGGAAAACCAGTATCATTTCCTATAATCGTTAGATTTCTTACATTTAGTTTTATCAGCATATCAATCAATCCATCTGGTGTTCCACAATCTAAAAATCCACCAATCATAATGCTCATTCCATCTTTAAAAATAAATTTTAAGTCTTCAAATTTAACTACCTTATTCATTTTAATCTCCTCTTTTTAACTATTTATTAACTTTCAAAAATGTTAATATATATTTAATATTAATAAAATGTAGTTAAATCATTAGAACTACTAATTAATAAAACTTAGTAATTTTAATAATATGATGTTAAAAAATCATGTAAGATTCATATATTACTAACTCACATAGTATTTTACTACCATACATTTCAAATTCAACCTTTATATTCAAGAAAATAACTTATGTCTACATTAAACGTTACCAAATAAAGCAACAAATGCAATAAGTCCATTGTTTCAAAAACAATGGACTTATATTAAATAAAATACTAATTTTTAAGGTTTTATTCATAATCTAATAACTGTAATTTATCAATCAAAACAATTTATAAACATTTGTTTAATTTCACTTATTAATGGATATCTTGGATTAGCACCTGTACATTGGTCATCAAAAGCAAGTTCACACATTTTATCAAGTGTAGCATAAAACTTAGTATCTGAAACTCCTGCTTCTTTAATTGTCATTGGAACGTTTATTTTTACTTTTAATTCATGAATTGCCTTAATTAAAAGTTCTACCTTTTCATCATCTGTTTTACCACCTAATTGTAAATAATCTGCTATTCTCCCATATCTCCACTTAGCATTTGGATATTTATATTGAGGATATGCTGCTTGTTTTACTGGGTTATCCACTGCATTGAATCTTATTACTTCTTCAATTAATACTGCATTAGCAATTCCATGTGCTATGTGATGTTCAGCTCCCATCTTATGTGCCATAGAATGACATACTCCTAAAAATGCGTTAGCAAATGCCATTCCTGCCATAGTTGAAGCATGCGCCATTTTTTCTCTTGCCTTTTCATTTGTTGTACCTTCAGAATATGCTAGTGGTAAATATTTAAATATTAGCCTTATAGCTTCTAAAGCTAATCCATTTGTGAATTCTGAGGCAAGTACTGATGTATAGGCTTCTATACCATGAATCAATGCATCTATACCAGATGCTGCTGTAAGCCCTTTAGGCATATTCATCATTAATTCAGCATCAACAACTGCCATATCTGGAGTTAATTCATAATCAGCTAAAGGATATTTTACTCCTGTTTTTTCATCCGTTATTACCGCAAAAGGAGTAACCTCTGAGCCTGTACCAGCAGAAGTTGCAACAGCAATCATCATAGCCTTTTCTCCAAGCTTTGGAAAATGATATGCTCTCTTTCTTATATCCATAAATCTCATGGCAAGGTCTTCAAATTTTACTTCTGGATGCTCATATAGTACCCACATTATTTTAGCCGCATCCATTGCAGAGCCTCCACCAAGAGATATTATTGTATCCGGTTTAAAATTCATCATTTCTTGAGTACCTTTTCTAGCTGTAGCCAAAGTTGGATCCGGTTCTACTTCTGTGAATATTTTAAAGTCAACACCTATTTCCTCAAGAACTTTTGTGATAGAATCCACATATCCTAGATTGTAAAGAACTTTGTCTGTTACTATAAATGCTTTCTTTTTATTTAAAGTCTTCAATTCTCTTAGTGCAAATTGAAGACATCCAAATTTAAAATAAACTTTTTCTGGTACTCTAAACCAAAGCATGTTTTCTCTCCTCTCAGCTACACTTTTAATATTTAGCAAATGTTTAGGTCCTACATTCTCTGATACAGAATTTCCTCCCCAAAAACCACAACCTAATGTAAAGGAAGGAGCTATCTTAAAATTATATAAGTCTCCACTTGCACCTTGTGCTGTAGGTATATTTACAAAAGTTCTTACAGTTTTCATAGCATTACTAAATTTATTTATCTTATCTTTTGCCTTTATTATGTCTGCATATATTGCTGAAGTATGTCCAAGTCCACCTAGATTAACAAGAGTTACAGCTTTCTCTAAAGCATCATTAAAATCTTTTGCTCCATACATAGCCAAAACTGGAGATAATTTTTCATGTGCAAAAGGTTCTTCTTCTCCTAAAGAAGTTACTTCTCCTATAAGAATCCTTGTTGTTTCAGGCACTTTAATTCCAGACATTTCAGCTATCTTATATGCAGACTGCCCTACTATTTTTGAATTTATGCTTCCATTTATGAATATAGTGTTTCTAACTTTATCCATTTCATCTTTCTTAATTATATAGGCTCCTCTTTCTTCAAATTCTTTTTTAACTTTATTGTATATAGAGTTTGCAACTATTACAGATTGCTCTGAAGCACAAATAAGTCCATTATCATAAGTTTTTGAAAGAATTATTGAACTAACAGCCATTTTTATGTGTGCAGTATCATCTATTATAACTGGAGTATTTCCTGGACCAACACCTATTGCTGGTTTTCCTGATGAATAAGCAGATTTAACCATAGACGGTCCACCTGTAGCAAGTGTTATATCTGATTTTTGCATCAACATTTGAGTTAATTCAATTGATGGCTCCTCTATCCAATCTATTATTCCTTCTGGTGCCCCTGCTTTAACGGCCGCATCAAGTATTATTTTAGCTGCTGTTATGGTGGATTTTTTAGCTCTTGGATGAGGTGAAAAAATTATTCCGTTTCTTGTTTTTAAAGCTATTAATGATTTAAATATTGTGGTTGATGTCGGATTTGTTGTTGGTATTATTGCTGCTATAACGCCTATTGGCTCTGCTATTTTAGTAATTCCATAAGGCTCACTCTTTTCTATAACACCACAAGTCTTCTCATCTTTATACTGATTATAAATATATTCACCTGCAAAATGATTTTTTATAACCTTGTCCTCAACAAGTCCCATACCAGTTTCTTCTACAGCAAGTTTCGCAAGTGGTATTCTTGCGTCAATTGCTGCCATTGCAGCTACTCTAAAAATTTTATCAACCTGCTCTTGAGAATAGGTTGAAAATTTTTTCTGGGCAATTCTAACTTTTTCTAATTTCATGTCTAACTCATCAGTTTTTGTAATTTTCATAAATACACACTTCCTTCATAAATATTTATTATATTCCAAAAACAATGTCTATAGATAAAGTATAGATATCATTTAGTGAAAACCTATTTATATGATTGATAATTATTTAACATTAATAAGCAGACGAATATATCCTATTTTCAATAAAAAACTATAATATATTCCATTAATTATATTTTTTATTAATTAAGACTACGTTTTCATTATATACCAACATTATCATAATGTCAAAATTTTCACAAACATTTTTTAAAAATATTGTGTTTCAATGACATTAGGTTAACTTTTAAAGTTATGGACCTGTGGCATTAACAAAAAAAATGCTACCGCAGCAGCATTTTTAACATTTTCACTTTCAGAATAGATATCTATTTTAATGATGAAATTACCTCTTCACATGTTCGAAGCTTACCCAATCTAGGGAAGATATACTTACAAACATAATCATGTTCTTCTTTTGATTTCGCTGTCATTGCATCTTCTACAAAAATTTGATTATATCCACGTTGAAATGCTTCTCTTGCAGTAGTATCCACACCAATCCCTGTAGAAACACCACATAATACAATAGTATCAATTCCACGGCGTCTTAACTGTAAATCAAGATCAGTTCCATAAAATGCTCCCCATTGTCTTTTAGTAATAATATGAGCGTTTTTAGTATTTGATATTTCAGTCACAATACTATCAAAACCTTCTGGTATTTGCATTGGCTTAGGCTGCAAATCCAAATTTGGTCTTAACATATCTTTTCCATCAGTAAAAGAAACTCTTACAAGAACTACAAATGCATCCTTATCTGCAAATGCATTAGCTAATTTACTTGCATTTTTTATAATCTCTTCACTAGTATGAGGTTTTCCCTCCATGTTTACAATTCCATTTTGTAAGTCTATAACTACAAGAGCTGTTTTTGATAATTTTAAATTTTCCATTTTATTCTCTCCTTTTATAATTATTCTTATTTTTTGTATGATAATTATTAATTTAAACTAAGTTTTTTATAAACATTAAAATAAACCCACACTGCATTTATTAGTAGCAATAAACTTGTAATAAAAAACACATATCTAATGCCAAACCATGCTGCAATTTGTCCTCCTAAAACTGCACCCCCAAATACGCCTAAGTAACCTGCAGCCATATTAAGTCCAAAAACTCTACCTGTAAGAGAATTTGGTGTAATCTTCTTTATAAGTATATTAACAGAAGGAATAAGTCCTGCAGTTGTTAATCCTAATAAAAATCTAAGCGCCATTAACTGCCAAGGATTTTTTACAAAAGCTTGTGGTATAAAAATCAGTGCCGCCATAACAAGCGCAACTAACATAACCTTCTGTGCGCCAATTTTATCAGAAAGTTTTCCAAGCCTTGGAGCAGCAATTATATTTGCAAGACCTGAAGCTGAGAATGCCATTCCGGCAATCAATGCAACATGACTTGTATTACTTGATAATTGTGTAATATAAACTGTTATGATCGGTTCAACAGAATATAATGCCACAGTTAATACAAAAAAGGTTACAAACATAGTTATAGTAAGGCTTTTTTCTGGCACCTTGTCCCATAATTCTTTTATTTTAATTACCTTTTTCTCCTCACGAGTGAAAGATTCTTTTACAAATAAAACAGTTGTAATAAATGTAATTACCAGAAGTGCACCTGTTATAAAAAATACATTTTGAAGGCCAAAATTTTCTTCAATATAGCCTCCAATCATTGGTCCAAGTAAAGAACCTGCAATATTAGCTGTTGATAGTGTACCCAAGGCTTCCCCTGCATGATCCTTATCTGTCTGAGTGGCAATCAATGCTGTACATGCTGTACTATAACCCGTAATAGCACCTTGTAATAATCTTAGTCCTATAAGCTCATACACATTTTGTGCAAAACCCATACTGAACACAACTATCGCCATACCAAGGCTTGCTCTTAGAAGCATTGGCTTACGTCCGAATTTGTCAGCAGCACTTCCCCAAATTGGTGAAAAAATTGCTGAAATTATATAAGTAACACCAAAGGCAATTCCTGAAAATTGTGCAATTAAACCAGTATTACTAACCCCAAGATGTTTTATATAAAGTGGCAATACAGGAGCAATTTGGCTCATGCCTATGCTTGTTACAAACATTCCAACCCAGCAAACTATTAAGTTCTTTCTCCACATTTTCATAATCATATCTCCTTTCTAAAAACAATTATAAACTATATTTTATAGTTTGTAAACTATAAAATATAGTTTGATAAAAATAGTTTATGCTGTTAAACTATTTTTATAAGGATGTATTTACAAGGAGTGATATACTTATGCAAAAAAGAAATTTATCTAAAGAAAAAATTATTCAAGTTACCTTTGCATTAGCTGATGATATTGGTATTAATCAAGTTACTTTTACAAAAATTGCAGAAAAGCTAGGTATAAAATATCCATCTCTATATAATCATTTTACTAACATGGATAGTCTTAAAATAGCAATGACAGTATCCTTTGTAAATGAGTTGAATTTGCAATTGATGAAAGCATTAATTGGTAAGAGTGGTGAAGATGCTATTAGAGAGTTTGCTTATGTTTATCGTGATTTTGCTTTTCAAAATAAAACTGGTTATGAGCTTTTTATTAACATTGCAAGTAAACAAAATGAGGAATTATATAATTTAGCTAAGGAAACTGGTGTCATTATCCACCAGATTTTAAGTTTCTATATTAAGGATAAATCAGAAATAGTTCATAAAAAGCGTGCATTAAGAAGTTTTTTACATGGTTTTGTATCTTTAAATTCCCTTGGGTATTTCCAAGGTGAAGGAGATTTAGAAGATAGTTTTAGAGTAATGGTAGATGATTTTATTTTTTCACTTTCAAGAAAATAAGCATGTAAAGCTTAATCAACCAATTTTAAAGTCCCTTAAAATTGGTTGAGTTTCTTCTAGCCAATATTTAGAACAATCATTTGTTCTTCCAAGAAACCTATTATTAAAAAGTTCTCTTCTTATAAGGCATCTATCATTAAATGTATGAACGTTATCTATTATTTCATTAACTTCCTTTTCAGTATATATAACCCCTTTTTCAAATTTAGTAGCTAGAAACATTAATGCAAGCAGCTTATATTTCTTCTTTGACGGATATATTTTAAGTCTACCCATATTATCCAAATAATTTTTAAGTTCCATTTTTAAATCCATGTAGATCTCTCCTTATATTTTAATTTAATTTTAACTATTTTAACCAATATTCATTGCAATCCGTTGTTCGTTCCATAAAACCATATTCAATTAAATAACGTCTTATTGTTGCAAAATCTTCATAAATTTCCTTTAGAATTAGGTTAATTTCTTTTTCACTGTATCGTTTATTTCTTTCAAACTGCTCTGCTATCTTTTTCAATATAACAATCTTCTTTTTTTCTTTTGAGGAAAATATCTTTAGTTTTAAAGGTGTAAGCGCTGAAAATGCAGTGAATAAAACCTGATCTTCTTCAGCTTTTGTAATAAAATATCTGTCATCCACCATTTTTGCACCATTATGAACTTCTACAATATCATCTTTACTATCTGGTTTATTCTTGTTTTTTTCCATCCCCTGAAAAGCAAGTTCATAAATAGCTAAATAAAGTTTTGCTTGTTTAGCTTTTTCTCTGAAGGTAAACCTTTGATGTCGAATTGTCGCTGCAGAAACGCCCATTTTTTTTGCAATTTCAATATCTGTCATTCCAGAATAAATGATACTAAGCAATTCTTTTTGATTTTCTGTAATCCCTGTATATTTTTTGTCATATGACATGAGTATCTGTAATACTTCTAAATGATCCCTTTGAATATGAAGTTTAATCATCTTTTTTGCATCAAAGTACCTATTTTCAATTTTAAAAATTTCTCCATTTTCAAATTCTTTACCACAAATATTACAAACATATTTATCTAGCTTTGAGTTAAAGGTGAAACCATTTTTTATTTCTTCTAACGTCATGTTCCAAAATTTATTTATCATCGAAAGCTCCTTATCGTGTTTATTTATTCCATAAACATATATTATATCTGTTCATTAATATTGTCAACTATATTTTAAATAAGCCTATTGAAGTACAATTTGCACTTCAATAGGCTTTAAATTTCTGGAGATTCAATTTTTTTCGATGCATCTAAAAAACATATATATACAAACAACTCACCTATAATGGTTAGAATGACTATTATCAGCATGAAGCAAATAGGCAAAACATGTACATGCGTAAGTTACATATACTTCTTATTCTTCTCCTAATATAATTCTCAAAACAGCGTTAGCTTCATGATTAGCTGCAATTGCAACTCTAGGTGCCATTAATCCACAACCTGGCTTAGCCTCATTTTCTCCATCACCAATTAAATAAAAGTTGTCTCTTATTTTCTTCGTAATAATGGTATTACTTGAAAAATACCCAGCCATTCCAGAAGCTGAAATAATTTTTTTATCACTCATCTTACTTAAAACAGTATTTACTAATACTGACTTAGAGACTGCATTATCAAAGGCTTCGACTATTATATCTACATCTTTGAATGTATCCTCTATATTAGTTTCATCTAAAAACACATCTCTCTTTTCAATTTTTACAAAAGGATTACAGTTTTTTATTACATCATCTAATGCTTCTGTTTTTCTCATTCCTAGATGCTTTAGAAAATACTGCTGCCTATTTAAATTACTTGGTTCTACTACATCAAAATCTACTAAAACTAACTTTCCAATTCCAATTCTAGCTAAGGATAATGCTACATTTGATCCAAGTCCTCCGAGTCCAGCAATTCCAACAGTGATCTTTTTAATTTTTTCATGTACAAAAGGAGTATGTCTTGATACAAGTGCAGCTTCCAAATCCTCTTGTTTTGGGATTTCTCCTTTTTTAATGAATATAACTGTATCGTTTTCCTTCAACTCATAGTCTTGCTTTATTATAAAGCCATTAAACACAGTCACATCTGCATTCTTCTTTACAGTTTCTTTTAATTGAAAAGCACTTGTTCCTTGTTTTACTTCTGTTTTTCTTTCGTTTACATAAATGTTCATTTTAACCCTCCCTCTATTTTATTTATATATATAAAGCGCTGTATTTAATTAATAAAAAAAAGCATAAAAAGTAAATACACCCGCGGTGGTGTACCCCTTTTCATGCTTTTCTAAATTCACATAAAAGTTACGTATCGCTCCATTTTAAATTTTCTTATCATCAAAATTAGTTCTGTTACCATTCATATTAAATTAGTTTAATTATAACACAAGTTTATTTTTTAATGTAATCCAATATCGCTGAGTTAATATTGCATCATTAGGAGCTTTAACTTCATTTTCCAATATTCCACCACAAGATAATATTGTCCTTGCAGAAGCAATATTATCAGCATCACAAGTAAGTAAAACTTTTTCCATTGCCAATTTTCTACATTCCTCTAATGCAATTTTCAGCATTTCCTTAGCATAACCTTTCCTTCGTTCGTTTTTTCTTACGCTATATCCAATATGTCCTCCGTAATTATATAAATATTCATTCAAAGTATGCCTTATATTTATCATCCCAACTAATTTATTATCTTCTTCCCTGATTGCTAAAAACACGTTTGCAGTTACTTCAGTGTGTTTTGTACTTTCTTTTTCGTTATCTAATACAAATTTAATCCATTCTTCACAAACATCATATTTTGCCAAGTATGATGTACCATCCAAACTGTCACCATTCTCTATAAATTCGTTTTTGTATTCTAAAATCTGTTGTTTGTATTCAATAGCTGGTCTTAAAAATTTCATTTAATATTCCCCCCAAATTTTTCATAACAACCTAAGTTTACCTCTTAAGGTCCTTTAACTCTTGTAAAACAAGCGTGTACTCTTTATCTAATTCCTTAATATTATCGTTTTTTCTTGGCATAGATATCTTTCCTATAATTTCTGCTAGTTTATTTTCAAGAACTATTATTTTCTGCTCAAGGTCCTTTCTATCATCTTTTAAATGTTTCTTATTTTCTATATAACTTTCATAATTTCCTGCATAACTTATCAATTTATTATCCTCTAACACAATTATATTTGTGGCTAACTTATTTATAAACCTTAAATCATGGGATACAAAAATCAAATTTCCTTTAAATTCTAGCAATACCTTTTCTACTGCTTCCATAGAATATATATCTAAATAGTTTGTTGGTTCATCTAATATAAGTAAATTTATATCACTTAATATGATTTTAGCAAAAGAAACTTTTACTCTTTCCCCTCCACTAAGTTTTAAAACTTTTTTGTAAACCTCTTCTCTCTTAAATAGAAGCCTAGATAGAGTTATCCTTGAAAAACTCTCATCATAAATACTACTTTCCATTATATTTTCGATAATAGTTTTATTTTCGTCAAGTATAGAAAAATCCTGACTGAAATAACCTATCTTTAAATTTTTTGAAACCTTTATTCCCTGTTCTTTATTTATGATCATTTTTATTAGCGTAGTTTTTCCAGAACCGTTATTACCTACTATTGCTGTTCTTGTTTTATTGTATATTTTAAAATCGCCATATTCAAAAAGCTTATTCTTACCGAAGCCTTTATTAATATTTTCTCCTTCAATTAATATTTTGTTATAAATACCATTGGATTCTTTTAAATCTATTTTTATTTTTTCTGTATTTTTAGGTTTTTCTTTGACCTGTAGTCTATCAAGCCTTGATATTATGGCTTTTTTAGATTTATCTAGGGAAGCCTTTGCCTTTTGATTTCCCATTTTATGAAGTCTTGCTTCTGAATTACCCATTCTTTTAGGTGCGTTTCTCACTACCTTAGATTTGCCTTCTATATCTAAAACAGCTTTTTGTAATTTGTTTTTTTCTTTAATATATTCACTGTATTCAAATTCTTCCCTCTCCAATTTAGCTTTTTTAAGCTTAATAAAGTTACTATAATTGCCTTTGTATGTTGTCACAGTTCCATTGTCTACTTCCATTATGACATTACAGCAATTATCCAGAAGTTCTCTATCATGAGATACCATCATAATAGCTCCCTTAAATCTTTTAATCATATCTTGAAATTTTTGAATACTTAATATATCTAAATTAGCTGTGGGTTCATCTGCAAATAAAACATTTATGTCTTTACTAAAAGCTTGAGCAATTTTAAATTTATTTTTCTCCCCACCACTCAAAAATTCTTTTTTCTTTCCACTTAAATTAAATTCTTTTATAAATTTTTCATCTATAAAATCCTCTTTTGCCTGGTCTAATTGTGTAATATAAGCATACGAACCATAGATCTTTATGTTACCTTCCTCTGGAATAACTTTATTTGTAATTATATCTAACAAAGTGCTTTTCCCTACACCATTTAAACCTACAATACCTATTCTATCTTCACTATAAATCTTTAGTTTATCAATCTGTAAAAGTAACCTATCTCCATAATATTTTTTTAAATTGTTAATTTCTAAAATAACCAAAAAAAATCCACTCCTTTTTTCAGAGAGGATTATACACCAAAAATGTCCACAATTATCAAACCATAACATCATAACTAAACCTGTATGAATAGGCTGCTTTAAAATCATAAAAAGGTATAATAATCCTCTGAGAACTTTTTATATATCACAAAAAAACTTTAAAATTTAAATTGTTAAATTGTGATTAAGTCTTCTAATAAGGATTATATTCTCATTTCTTCTATATACCTTTACCTTTCATAAAATAATGAACCCACCATGATTATACAAAAATATCTTTATATAATCAACTAAAATTTGTTATAAAATTTCTTCAACATTACTATCACCTTCAATATATTTATCTACCTCAGCCAAAGCTGACTTTCTAAAGAACATAAAATATAATGCAAAACCTACAAATATTAGTGCAACTGTTAGAAGTGTAGTAGTATGAAAATCCTTTGGAATTGTAAGTACACAAAGCTCAAATACAAGCCATATTGTGGCAAGAATAAATACTGGTTTTGCTGCTTTATCTAGATTAAAACAACCTTTTTTTATTTCAACATTTTTTCGTGCCAAACCATAGCAAACTATAGTAGTAAGATAAATTGTTCCCGGAAGTACAGATGTAACCCCCACAAGAGTAGTTAATGAATTAGAAAACAATGTGGCAACTATGCCTAAAACTAATATTAATATTGTTGCGCAATAAGGAGATGCGGTTTTAGCTGAAACCTTACAAAACACTTTACTCGCAAAAAATACGTTGTCTCTTGACATAGCATATATTAATCTTGCACCTGAGGTCATAATAACCGTACTACACGCAAAAATAGATATGCTTACTATAATTAGAAATATCTTTCCAACAACAGGTCCAAGGTTTGATTGCAAAATATATGGAATTGGATTACCTGAGGCAGTAGTTTTGGCTAAGTCACTAATTGCAAAAGTAACCGCAATAAGAAATAACATGCCAAAAATTCCGGATATAGTTATAGAGCTTATTACTGCTTTTGGTACAGTTTTTTCAGCATTTACAGTTTCCTCGCTTAGATTAGCAGAAGTTTCAAAACCAACTAAAGTGAAAGCTCCCAATAATAAACTCATGATAAACGGTTGCACATAACTTATTCCATGTCCTGTGTTGCCTGTAGTAAAAAGTATAGTAGGATTATTTCCGTTTTTAAATGCAACCACTATGAGAACTACTGTTAAAACTAATATGCCTACACTTTCTGTAAATACTGCAGCATTATTAATCAAGGTAGCCAGTTTTACTCCAACAATATTAAGTGTTGCCTGAATAATCAAAGTAACAATTACTATAACTGAAATCTGTGTAGGTGAACCAATAATCCCAACTAATGATGCAATTATTGGTGCAAGTCCCCAATCAACTGTTGGAACTAAAAGCACTAAAAGGCAAAAGCATCCCCATCCAGTTATCCATCCCATCATCGGTGTTGATAGTCTTTTTATCCATTGATATGAATAGCCCGAAATAGGAATTACCCCAGAAAGTTCAGCAAAAATCAAACCTACAAGTATCTGACCAACTGCAGTTATTATCCACGACCAAATTCCAGCTGGTCCTGCAGTTGTTAGCAAAAATTGATAATTTGTAAATATGCCTGTGGTAATGGAAATAAAAGAAAAGGCTACTGCAAAAGAACTAAATAGTTTTAAATTTCTTTTGAGTTCCTGTTTATAACCCGAACTCTCTGTTAAAATTTCACTTTCTTTCATAATAAACACCACCTCAATTACTTTAAGTAAATACTATCATTATTTGTTAATAAAATCAATATAATTTTATCAATTTAATATTTTTTAATTGTTTTTATTATTAATATTTCAAAACCACAACTTCCATACGAAGTCAGTCCCATTTGTTGTGAAAAGCATAATGTATAGTTAAACAGGTGTCAGGTTTACTTTTTATATAATTAACATAATCTTAATTATGTTAATTATATGACATTCCTGCTCTTGTAGACGAATTTTGATAATTAGTAAATATATCTGTGGTAAGTGAATAATTGCATTTTGTCCGGTAATCATATCAATGAAAGGAAGTGTTTTATTATGTCACATGCTACAGGAAAAAAAGGAACTCGAAAACAAGCTATGAAAAGTTCAAAGCCAGAAGTTGTTCATAATGATGAAATGAAGAAACATAAAACAGAAAAACTAACAAGAGGTGAAAGGTAGTCAGTTTTAAATAATTATAATCAGACATACCAAAAGGTGACTTAAATTTATCAAGTCACCTTTTCAGAAATATATGTTTTATTTAATTAAGTTGCATACATCATTTGCAAATTGTACTGGATCATCTATAGAAAGTCCTTCGATTAACAATGCTTGATTATATAAAACGTTTGAAAGCATTTTTAATTTATCTTTATCTTCTGCAAATGCCTGTTTGATTGCAGCAAACATCTCGTGATTTGTGTTTATTTCTAGAATTTTATCAGCCTTAACATTTTGATTGTCAGGCATCATTTTAAGCACTTTTTCCATTTCAATTGATAGTTCACCTTCATTAGAAAGACAAACTGGATGATTTTTTAATCTTTTTGATACTCGAACATCTTTAACTTTACCATTTAAGGTTTCTTTCATAAATTCAAATAAATCTTTATTTTCTTCTGTTTCTTTTTGATTTTCTTTTTCGTCAACTTCAAATCCTAAATCTCCACTAGATGCAGATTTGAACTCTTTTTCCTTGTATTTTGTTAGCATTTTAATTGCAAATTCATCAATGTCATCAGTAAAGTATAATATTTCAAAACCTTTATCTTTAATAAGTTCAGTCTGTGGTAATTTTTCAAGTTTTTCTATACTTTCACCTGTTGCATAATATATGAATTTTTGTTCTTCCTTCATACGAGAAATATATTCATCAAGACTTACAAGTTTTTTCTCTGTAGAAGAGTAGAACAATAACAAATCTTGAATGTCTTCTTTATTACTTCCAAAGTCAGAATAAACACCATATTTAAGCTGTCTTCCAAAGCTCTTATAAAATTCATCATATTTTTCTCTGTCATTCTTAAGCATTGAAAGAAGCTCACTCTTTATTTTACCCTTTATGTTTTTTGCAATGATTTTTAATTGTCTATCATGCTGCAAAAGTTCTCTTGAAATATTAAGAGAAAGATCTGCTGAATCAACTAAACCCTGTACAAAACTAAAATAATCTGGTAATAAATCTGCACATTTTTCCATTATCAATACACCATTTGAATAAAGTTCTAATCCCTTTTGAAACTCTTTTGTGTAAAAATCATAAGGTGCATTAGCTGGAATGAAAAGTATAGTATTATAACTTGTAATTCCTTCAACACTTGCATGAATTGCTTTAAGAGGTTTTTCATAGCCAAAATGCTTATCCATATAAAATTGATCATAATCCTCAGGTTTTAATTCATTTTTATTTTTTCTCCAAATTGGTACCATACTATTTAAAATTTCATCTTCAAAATAATCTTCATAATCTTTTTCACTGCCCTCTTTTAGCTTGCTTTTCTTTACAAGCATTTTAATTGGGTATTTTATAAAATCAGAATATTTCTTTATTAAAGATTTTAATTTATATTCATCTAAATATTCATCATATTTTTCATCATCAGTGTTTTCTTTAATTTTTAATATAATTTCAGTTCCTACTGCTTCTTTTTCAGTGTTTTCAATTTCATAACCTTCTGCACCTTTAGATTCCCATTTATATGCCTGTTCTGAATTAACAGCACGACTTTTTACAATAATAGAATCTGACACCATAAATGCTGAATAAAATCCAACTCCAAATTGGCCTATAATATCTACGCCTTCTTTTGCTTCATTTTCATTTTTAAATGCGAATGAACCACTTTTTGCAATAGTACCTAAGTTGTTTTCAAGTTCTTCTTTTGTCATACCTATTCCGTTGTCAGTAATGGTAAGAGTTCTATTCTCTTTATCTGGTGTAATTCTAATATAGAAATCATCTTTGTTAAAACTAATATTTGTATCTGTAAGTGAACGATAATAATTTTTATCAATTGCATCACTTGCATTTGATATAAGTTCTCTCAAAAATATTTCCTTATTTGTGTAAATTGAATGAATCATTAAGTCAAGTAATCTTTTGGACTCTGCCTTGAATTCTTTTGTTGCCATTTTATCATTTCCTTTCAATATAAAATAAAACCTCACCATTCATTGTAGGTGAGGTTATTTTAACATTAGATAGTCGTTCCTCTTACTTCTTCCATCTACAACAAATGCTTTTTAGCTTTTTTTATAAAACCATTACTTTTGTTAGCACTCGCAGTAAATGAGTGCTAACTTTATTTTAGCAATTATTGCTTATTTGTCAATATAGTTTTTGTTAATTATTTATGTTTAATGAAAATTTCTAGCTAAATCTTTAAATTTCATCATATTACAATAGCTTTGCTGCGTCAGTCTTCTCCTCTAATATATAGTAAAAAGGAAGAGAAAATTGAAGATATTTAAATACCCATTTGCCGTTTTCTCTACTTAAGGCTGCTTCAAACCTAAAAGGCCAAACATAATCCTCACCTTTAGCAGTTTCCTTGAAAACACCAGCAATGCTTCTTCTTATCCTGAAAAGCTTCTCTCTATCCTCTATATCATTGATAAATATACTTTTAATTGTATTTATAGTGTTTTCCAGGCTTTCCTTTTCAGAAATTGATTTTTTCATGGTTCCGTGTGTGACTATCCATACTAAATTTTCATTTGAACTAACCAAACAATTTTTATAGTCTAATTCAATTTCATCATAGCAGGCTCTATGGTTTTCTATGAACTCCTCAATTCCTTTTTTATTTGTATAAATGCAGTTATCTGCATTCAAAATTAAAGGATTGTTAACATCAAAATATTTACTAGCTATAATGCCTACTTCTTTACTTTTATCTAAATATTCATTATTAAAGTTTTGTAAAACTCTTAATATTTCCTCTCTATATGAGCATTTGATTTTTTCATAATACTCTTCAATTTGCTTAGTTTCTTCATTAAAATCATCTAAAGCATCACTATAATTATCAATTCTAACTTCTGGCAAATACCCAGCAACAGGAAACGAAAATTGCATATGCTTTATGATCCATCTAGCATCTTTTTTAATTAGCACAAAAGAAATACGCAAATCCCATAAATACTCCCTTTGAATAGTGTCCCTTTGTGTTAGTAAATGACTTAACGTCCAATTTATTTCAGATAACTTAATTTTGTCAGTTTTTTTGTTATCATCAGAATCTTCATTAAAGTAATCTTTTATATATCCTAAATAACGTGTATAAGTTTCACTTTTACTATTAAAAGAATATTTTACAGTACCAGGTGTATAAATTAAAGCAGTATTTCCAAACTCCATTATATTAGCTTTGTCAGAATTAATTCTAACATCCCCCCAATCTTCCCAATCACTTAAAAATAAGTCCTTTATCTCATCATAACCTAAACACCATTCTCCACTGCTTGTACCAACTGCCACAACATCCTCATCTTTATCAAATAGTTTTCCCATAAAAGCATCTATTTTCTTACAATCTCTTTCTACATAACCCTGTTGAAATATATGTAATACTTCAATTAATTCTTTTTTCATATACGTATTCTCCCTTCATCTATAGCCTTATTCACTAGGCATAAAGGTTCTTACTTCTCTATATAATCTAAAAAACTGTAATAAAGCACAGAGCCCTATTACAGTCTAAAATGTTTTACATAACAAAATAAATATACATTAAATAAAATGTAAAACAAAAACTTCTATTTTAGTCCTGTAAGTTTGAAAGTCTCTACTTGCAAATTATAAAGAAGTACAACAAATAAACCTAATTCATTAGGCATTTAAAACTTCTTTTAATATTAATTTTCACTTTGAAAATCAACTAGCAAATAGTAATAATCATCTTACAGCACACCTCCAATATATTTACAAATTTTATTATATACATTTATTAGCATAAAGTCAATGATTTGGATTTTTTTATATTATGTGTTTATCAAGTTTAAAATAGATTATTATATTACAAAGTACTACTTTTTTATTCTAAAATAATTTTTGACAGTTTATATCCACTGATACAAATTGATAACATTATTATAATAACAAGTGGAATTAAAAGTTTGGCATCAAAAATGTCACTTGTCATGAGTTTAAAAGCCCATGTTGCAGGAAAAATCTTGCCTACATTTTGAAGTACATTAGGTAGCATTGTTACAGGAAACATAATACCAGCTAACATAATTGAAGGTAGAAACACAAGCTGTGCTACCATTGTTAGCTTTGATGTGCTGTTAATAATTAGTCCAAGTACCATACCCACTGCTAAGCTAGTTATTATAAAAATTACAAGAGACAAAAAATATATATATAAATTTGAAGGCATTTTTGCATGAAAGGCTATTGGAGATATAAAAAATATAACAAGACTTATTATAATAAGGTGAACAAAAGCAGAGATAAAGTTATTGAGTGCTGCTACCCATATAGGTATGCCACCAACCTTATATGACTTCTTTATTTCGCTTCCATACACCAAAGCAAGTGGCGTTGGTGATCCTAAAATAGCTCCCATTGTTACACCAAATACCGTCATAGATTGAATCAATGTTTCCTTGGCGTGAGGGTTGATTGATGTAAAAATACCACCCATAAAAGTAAAGAAAACAAGCGGTACTACATAATAAGTTATTAGCATTCCTTTATTTCTAAGATCAAGTTTCCACTGCAAAACTACTCCGTATAAAAATGCATTCATTATTTTTCCTCCTTTACTATATCCATGAATCTTTGTTCAAGTGTTGCTCTCTCAACTTTTACATCAATAACTGTGTTTTGTGCCTTCTTGCAGCTCTCGAGCACTTCAAGTAAGGTCTCACCAATATTTTCAGAAGTAAATACTGAATATCCTTGCTCATAGTCAGTTTTCTCTAATGTTCTTTCAGTTTTGATGTAAATTTTACATTGATCTCCCATTCTACTTGTCAGTTCACCTGTCGTTCCAATAAATGCAATTTTGCCTTCTTTTAATATAGCTATCCTATCACATAAACTTTCAACTTCAGCCATATCATGACTTGCTAAAATGATTGTTTTTCCACTGCATTTCAGTTTATGGATTTGCTGGTGAAGTGCAACTCTACCCTGTACATCAAGTCCTGCAGTTGGTTCATCAAGAAAAATAATATCTGGATTGCCTATTAGCGCAAGTGCAAGATGCAGACGTCTTTTTTGCCCTGTAGACATTTGACAATATTGTTTATCTTTTATTCCAGACAATCCAAGACCTTCAAAAATTGATAAATCCACCTTTGATTTATTCCACTTACAAAACAGAATATAGACTTCAATCACTTTTATATTAGCTGGAAGAGAGGACGACTGAAGTTGTACCCCAAAGCTACCATTAATCAAAATTTTTCCACTGTCGTATTTTTTAATGTTCTCGATACACTCAAGTGTGGTGGTTTTGCCCGCTCCATTTGTGCCTAGAAGAGCAAAGATTTCACCTTTGTTTACCTGAAAGGATATTCCTTTTATAACATTTTTCTGTCCATAATTTTTAATAAGATTTTCAACTTTTATTGCTAAGCTCATTAAACTCCTCCTCTGAAAATGTACTTTTTACACCACTGTTTTTAAAATATATTTCCAGTGCCTTTCCTATAAACTCATCAGCTATTAGCTGTTTATTCTTCATTTCTTGTGTCCATGCCTGTTTATTGTTGTTAAATTTCATAAGTTCTGGCAACATACTCATATCACCACCCGTGAAATCCATCACTAATGACCACCACTGCTTTGCAAGCTCTTGACCTTTATTACCTTCTGGTGTTTCCTTCTGATTTTTAAGTAGGACGACTTCATCACACATACTTTTCCATTTTTGAAAGATTGACATACCAAATTCAGGTCTTTCTCCAAACCTATCTCTAATGTGTGTCATAAGTTTATTGTCAAAATATTTAATAACCCAATACCCATCATTTTTTTGGCGAAGTAATGCTATTATATCAGCATACTTATTAAAATCCACTTCATGAATAACTAATACCTCATCTCTTAAAGACTGCACTGCAGACAAAGCTTCGCTTAATTTTTCAATTTGAGATTTAAGAGCCTCCTCCTTAGAATTCAATGCTTCTACAACATCATCAGGGTTATCAATGCAAATCAGCTTGTTCTTGATATCTTCTAAAGAAAATCCCAAATATTTAAGAGATAAAATTTGATGAAGTTGTACCATATCTTTTTTTGTATAAAGGCGCCTACCACCTTCGCTTCTGTGAGATGGTTTGAGCAATCCTTCTTTATCGTAATATTGTAGGGTCCGTACTGTTGTATCCATTAATTTTGCAAGCTCTCCTACTGTCAATAATTCTTTATTTTTCATGTGCCTTACCCCCTTACTAAAATTATACAATATTACGTAACGTCACGAACAAGAGTTTTTTACAAAAATGAAAACATGGATAATCTATGTAAAAACAGACTATATTATTATGAATACTCACAAAATTATAATAAACCTTAACATAAAGTTAATTTTAAGTGTTAATATATAATCGGTACAATTGATAACTATAAATTAAAATTATCTAAACATTTAATATATGGGGGGAATGGACTTTTATGACAAGAGACATAACAAAGGGAAATCCAGCTAAAGTTATTATTTATTTCACAATACCGTTACTTATAGGCAACATTTTTCAGCAGTTTTATAGCATGGCAGATACTCTCATTGTAGGACGTACAATTGGTGTAAACGCTTTAGCAGCAGTTGGATGTACTGGAAGTATTACCTTTCTTATATTAGGTTTTGCACAAGGATTAACTTCTGGATTTTCCATACTCACTGCACAGTGTTTTGGAGCTGGAGATAGGCAAGGTGTACGGCATAGTTATGTGGCAAGCATTATACTAAGCATATTAGTTACAATAATACTCACTATTGTAAGTGTTATTTTCGCACGGCCAATTTTAGAAATGATGCATACACCAAAAGAAATTATAGCAGATGCTTATAATTTTATAATTATAATTTTTTGGGGTATTATAGTTTCAATGTTATTTAACTTATTCTCTAATGTTTTAAGAGCTTTAGGTAACAGTAAAACACCGCTTATATT
The DNA here is from genome assembly GCF_900176305.1 of Clostridium acidisoli DSM 12555. Lineage (GTDB taxonomy): Bacteria > Bacillota > Clostridia > Clostridiales > Clostridiaceae > Clostridium_I > Clostridium_I acidisoli. The sequence goes on along the minus strand of NZ_FWXH01000002.1, from coordinate 47,434 downwards.
CCTAGTTATTGCTAGTATTTTAAATATTATTTTAGATTTTGTTTTTATTTTAAAATTTTCTATGGGGGTTGCAGGTGCTGCTTATGCCACTACAATATCCCAAGGTATTTCCGCCATATTATGTTTTGTGTACATTATAAAAAAGATGCCAATTTTGAATCTACACAGAGAGGATTGGCATTTGACAAAAAAAATTTTATTGGATCATTTAAAATTGGGTCTTCCTATGGGTTTCCAAGCTTCTATTATTGCTATGGGTACAATAATTCTTCAATTTGAACTAAATAATTTAGGTGAAGTGTCCGTAGCCGCATATACCGCAGCACAAAAAATTGATATATTAGCTATTCAACCTATGATGTCTTTTGGTATTACAATGGCCACATTTGTAGCTCAAAACTATGGTGCCAATAAAATTGAAAGAATCCGTGTTGGCATAAAACAATGCAGTATTATATCAGTAGTATTTAGTATCGCTGTTGGTGCCTTTAATATTTTAGCAGGTCACTCCCTAATAGAGCTTTTTGTAGGCCACAATCAACCACAAGTGGTATCTCTTGCTCAAGTTTATTTAAACATCAATGGCTCAATGTATTTTATATTAGCCCTGCTTTTCATTTACAGATATAGCCTTCAAGGTCTAGGCCAAAGTTTTGCACCAACTGTAGCTGGTATTATGGAGTTATTTATGCGAACTTTTGCAGCTATTATTTTATCAAAGTATTTAGGTTTTGCAGGTGTGTCCCTTGCAAATCCATTAGCATGGATTGGTTCATGTATACCCTTAGGCATTGCTTACTATTTCACAGCAAAAAAACTTTACGCATTCAATAAACCAATTTCTATAACAGAAAAGTAGTCTTCTTAGTTTAAGTGGCAATAGTATAATATGTTTTGGGACGCAAAAAATAGTATCCTTAAGTTGAGATACTAGCATAAATTTTTATAATAAAAACTATTCGGTTGACCTTTACTATTAATTGATAAAAGGAATTATATCTATAGCTTTTTAGCTATAGAGCTTTTTCATTCACTTGCATTTCTTTTATTGTTTCGTGTATTTCATTCCAGCTGTACACTTTAATTATATTTTTATTTAAAGGTTTCCTGTTGTAATTAGTATCTATAAGTAGCACTTTAAAACCACTTTCTGATAGCTGCAAAGCATTTGCATAAGAGTCTTCTATAAACACATCACATTTCAGCTTTTTAGCCATTTCTACTTTATAACTAGTGCCTAAAACAAAAACATCATCATATGGAATATTCTTTTTCTTTAAATATGAGTAAGTAATAATTTTCAAATCTTCATCTCTTGCAGTAACAAAATATATATTATTTAACTTTATTAACTCCTCTATTGTTTCCTTAGCATTTTCTCTTAAACTTATCTGCTCATTGTGCATTTCTAACTTATTTTTGCTATAAAAATCGTTGTACTCTTCTCTGGTTATTCCCATAACTTTATCAATTTCATACTCTGTTACTTCATCAATAGTTATGTTCTTGTTGAAATACTTATTAGCGATATCTAACCAAAAGTATGGATTCGTAATTGTTCCATCGATATCGATACATATATTAAGATTTTTCACTTTTAACACCTCTCTTTTTTATTAGTATATTACACTACTGTTAAGTTGGTATTAAAATTAAGTAAATTTCATTTGTTCTAAGGTTTACATTTCTATTAGTTTACATAATATTATTTATGTAAATAAGAATGCCATGAGCAAAATAATCAATTCTGTATATAACCCTATATTTTCAAATATATATGATATAATATAAATAAAAAAATTGGATGGTGTCATAAAATATGAAAGAGGATAGAAACATATGGTTAACTTTATTACTTAAAATGCCCTCTTTATTTTTGGGATTCTTTCTGTTCGCTGTAGCAATGCTCTTAGCACTATATTCAAATCTTGGAATGAGCCCCTGGGATGTTTTCCATATGGGTATAGTTAATCATTCACTTTTTTCTTTGGGCCGCACAGCACAAATTGTAGGTTTCTGTGTAATAGCCTTATCAATTTTTCTTGGAGTTATCCCTGGCATTGGAAGCATATTTAACATGATTTTTATTGGAGTTTTTGTTGACTTACTTAATAATACTGGAATATTCAAAACACCCGAAAGCATGCTAGGCAAAATGTTAATGCTTTTATCAGCCATTGTAATTATGGGTATTGCTACATATTTTTATTTGCAAGTTGAACTTGGAGCTGGTCCAAGAGATGGCTTAATGGAAGGACTTGTGATAAAGCTAAATAAACCGGTTTGGCTCATAAGGGCATCTATAGAAATTACTGTTTTAATAATAGGTTTTTTTATGGGTGGACCCGTTGGAATTGGAACCCTCCTTCTTGCAATAACAATTGGACCTTCTGTGCAATTTGCATTTAAAATAGGAAAATATGATTCTAAAAAAGCTCAACATATGGATTTGATAGATCTATATAGAAATATTAGGGGCATAAATAATTAATTATTCCTCTTAATCAATATTATACCTAATACCGAAAGTATAATCGGTATTAGCTGTAGTTGCCATTCTGAAATTCTGCCTATTAAAAATCCTGTAAGCGTTGGCCCTACGAAAAACCCTAAAAAAGTTAGGGTTTGAAGTATTCCATTTGCACTACCCCTGTTATTTTTCTGTACAATTTTGTTTACTGCTGAGGGTATTCCTGATGTAAGAATCATAAATCCAGAAAAGATAAGTATTACCCCGACGGTATTAAAGTAAACAGTTTTAATGACAATACTCGCTGAACCTATTGCTAAAACTACAAAGGCCAACATACTTACCTGCTTAAAATGACCATTGTCAGCTCTACTTGAAGCAAAAATCATAAATATAATTCCACATAATACACCTGGTGTAAATACCATCCACATATTACCTGCACCAATTGTTTTATCTAAAAAAGTCGGTACTAAAAAAAACATTTCAGACATTACGTAATTAAAAATAAATCCACAAACACTAAGTCTTATTAATTGTTTATCCTTAAGAAGTTCAAAAATGCCAGTACTTTTTTCTGCATCTTCAATTTTTCTATCTTCTTTAAGAAATAGCAATATAAAAAACCACGCGCATAACAAAATAAAGGCACATCCTAAAAACATATTTTTTAAGGAAATAGCTTTATAAAGAATCGGTCCTATTCCAAAGGCTGCAACTGCCCCTATTGCTACAATGGTACCTGCGATTCCCATAGCCCTGCTTTTTTTATCGTCGTCAATAACATCTCCAAGCCAGGAATAAGCTATTGCCATTATTGCCCCACTACCTTGAAGAGCTCTAGCTAATATAAATATATAGATATTAGAAGTAACATAACTTAATAAAAACCCTAAAATAAGCTGAAGTAGACCTATTAATATTATTGGTTTTCTTCCCTTTCTATCGCTAATAATTCCATATGGAATCTGAAAAATAGCATTGGTCAATCCATATATTCCAAGTGCAAGTCCACATAGAAAAATAGTGTTTCCTTTTAGTGTTAATCCATAAATACGAATAAAAGGATTTAGCATAGTCATTGATAATTCTCTCATTCCTAGGACAAGTCCCATTGCAATTAAAAAAATTAGTTCTTCTTTATTAAATTCTTTTCTCATAAATATTACTCCATTCAATTAATTTTATATCTAATTAGATCAATATCTAATTAGATATAAAAAGTATACTCTTCTTAAGATTAATTAGCAATATAGTTTAATCCTCCATGGTACTTAAAAAATATTTAATTTCATAAAAATGAAGAAAGTACATATGTTTTGTCTCCAAAATCAATGTACTTTCTCCTATTTATTATAAAAATAATTTTGTAAATTTTTTATAAGTTCATCTATTTCCTCAACATTTGCACTGTAATATTTAGTGTTTTTATCTCTTATCTCTGTTATAAGATTAAAGGATCTTAACAAATCAATGTGATGAGAAATTGTGGCACCAGTGAGTTTAAGTCTATTAGAAAGAATTGTGCCTGAACATGGCTGAAATATAAGAAGCCTTAAAATTTCAAGTCGTGTTTTATCTGAAATTATTTTTAATTCTGAACTCAACTTTTCACCTGTTTTTTTTCTTATTACTGCATTTTCTTTCCTTATATCATATAAAAACAACCTTGCATATTTATTAAAAGCCATTACATAATGAGGATTAATAAAATAAGAAGGTATAAAAATATATTCACGAATTTCAGAATTTTCATCTACAGTCTTGTTCATAATGTAATTTGCAAGGTGAATTGGTGTATGTTTTTTTAGCTTATTATCCATATCCTTTAGTGCCTCTTCATAATCTCTACTCAAAGCATCAAACTTCTTTTCAAACAATGGACTTACTACTTCAGAAATTAATTTTATTAGATTTAGCTTAAATTTCTTAGTATCATTTATAATACACTCGTATAGTTCCCTACTTCCTCTATATAGCCAAGGCATATTATCTATAAATTTTTCAAACTCTTCTTTATCTTCTCTTATTTTGTTTATTTTTTCAATGTCAATTTGTCCACCAGTAAGTATGTATATAAACTGTATATCTTCATAATTCAAAATTTTTTCAGAAAGAAATTTTATATCATTAAAAACCCTAATGTCTAAGATTATTTCAAAAAATTCAATTCCCTGATATGGCAGTTTAGAAATTAATCTTAGCATTTCTGTACTACTTAAAGAAAGTTTTGAATATGTTTCATCTATCCACGTTTTTATGTATTCATGATGTTTTCTATCTGCTAAGATGTTAATCACTGCTACTACTTCGGCCGTCTTTGAAATAACATTAGTTATTTTTATTTCTTTTATGTTTTGCTTCATATCAATAGGCATCTTGTCACCTCTTCTATTTTATTTTAAAACCTCTTTCATTATCTACAATTGAAATTTTTTTAATAGCCATTTCTTCTACTCTTACAAATCTATTTCCTTTTCTTATTTGTGATAAAAATTCATTAATAACCTTAATTTCCCCTTGTACTTCCATTCTAACTGTACCATCATCACAATTTTTTACTAGTCCAGTTATATTATAAGTGCTTGCTGTATATTGTGCAAAATATCTAAAACCTACCCCTTGAACTCTTCCGCATACCTTTATTAAAAATCTTTCCATAAGACACACTCCAATCTACTCTTTAAAATGTACTCTAATGTTTTTTATCCAGAGAACCTCATTAGTAATATGGCTTTATCATTTACAAATGGATTATCGTCACCCATAAGCAACATAACTTGGTTTTTTTGTATTTTAAAATTATGGTTTGAAATTAAATATCTGCACATATCTGTGTTATAAGTATTGCAATCTATTGATATACTTTCATAATTTATATTGTTAGCATAGTTTATACACTTATATAAAATTGAATCCATAGCTGTATTATAATCTGCAGCAGCATCTATTATAACTAATCTTATATGCAAATTTTTTGTGGTAGCTCCCCTCATTGGTTTTGTGTGGCATATTACAATTCCATGAATTTTGTTATTATCTTTTAATGTGAATACAATCCCAAAGTTTTTATATTTTATTAAGTTAAGCTCCGAGGTTAAATCAAATCATTAAATATTTTATTAGACATTTCTCTTAAGCTATTTTTTAAGTGTAAATAATTTGTCTCTTTACTTATATCTAATTGTTCCAAATTGTAGCTACTAGGACCTTCTAAAACTTTAAGAGAATTGATATGCTTCACTAAATTTAATGAAAGTTTATGCGGAGTAAAGCCAAGACTCATATAAAATCCAACATTGTATTGTGATTCAGGCATGGTATTAAGTCCAATGGTAGAAACTTTCTGATCCTCTTTTAAAATTTTTATTGTTTCCACTATTAAAGCTTTTCCAATTCCTTTTCCTTGGAATTTAGGGTGAACTCCAAAGGAACCAAACCATCCAAAAGAACCACATTGATGTATAAAATTATAGCCAACCACTTTATCATTAATTTCGTATACAATGCTTAAATTTTGTCTTATATAGCCTTCAATTCCTTCAGTTGATCTTTTATCATCAGCTTTAAAGCACATTTTATCTATTTCCTGTATTTCACTTATGTCTTTAAATTCCATAGTTCTTATCATACTAACCCTCCATTTGATAATTTTGTTATGACATAATTAAAGTGTAAATCACTAAGTATGAAGTTTCAATAAAAACATATAATTATAAAATAGAAACATTAAAAGTTTTTTATAAATATAGTTTTTACACAAATTAATTTAGGACAAGCAATTTTATATACTAGAGAGCATATAATTAAACCACCTAAGGTATTTATATATGGAGGATAAATTATATGATATTAACTGATAGAGATAAAGACATATTAAGATTTATAGAATATTATAAATCCTCAACAATAAATCAAATTGCAAAAATTTTTTATACTAATAACAAAGAAAGATATCAAATGGCAAGAAAAAGGCTTAAATTATTGTACGAAAATAAGTTTATTAAAAGATATAGAGAAAATAATCGTAGTAATTGTATTTATTATATTAATAAAAGACTTTCAACGGATAGTTTGAAATTATTAGATATATATGCTGAACTAGTTAATGAAGGCATTGAAATAAAATACTTTAAAAAAGAATTTATTGTTAGTACTAGAGAAAATAATTACAGAATCGATGCACTTATTGAATGTAGCTATAATAATAAATTTTATCCAATATTTGTAGAAGTTGATTATTATCATTACAGTGGTCTTAAAAGATTTGAATCTATATTTAAAACTGGGTTTATGCAGTCTAAGTATAAAGAATATGGCAACGATATATTTCCTACCGTTGTCATAATTAGACCTACACTTCCCATTAAACAAGTTAAAAGCGATTTGTTTAATGTAACTTATTTAGATTTTTCTTTAAAGGATTTTAAAGATAAAATTTTTGGTGCATCTCCTTTGTTAGATAACTGTAAATAAAAAACATGATAATGTTAATAAACAATACTTTTTTAATCCACTGTTTGAGCATCTATAATAATGGGACTATTCTCATTTTGTAGCACATTATAGTTTATTCTAATATAGGAATGTTCTGAATTTCTATCATGCATATAAATATCATGTGAAGCTTGGAGTAATCCCCTGATTCCTGCATAATTAGCATTAGTGTTTAGTAGTATATAAGTATTTATAATTGTAGTTGCTATTTCTCCCACCATGATAAATTCATCAAAACTGATTTCTACATCAGTATTATCTCTTACAATTGGTGGTGCTATAACTTTTCCTGCTAAAGTCCATGTCATTTTAATCCCTCCATCTTATTTAAAATAGAGTATGATAACAATTTTATAACATGATATATTTTATTAATAACTGTTATCATACTCTTAAGCTACAACATAAAAAATACTATAAACTAATAGGTTACAGTAGACAAATCAAATAAATCAAAATTATAATTTATTTCAAATTTACCAGTACTAATATTTTCTCCTAAAGTTATAGTTAGATAACTTTGACCTTCAAAATTTATTCTAGTAAGGGGTGACAAGGAAGCCGCATCAAAAAACTCCTGTTCTATGGCATAATCACATATAGCAACATATATTGAAGGCATTATTGCAAAATTCAATTTGTTGTCTGGTCTTATATCAGCCGAAAAAAGTGGCTTTGAATCTTTTAAAACAACAGCCTGCACTCGTGAATCTGTTACATTGTAAACACTCATAGTATTGTCTACAGGTGGCCTTAAATCAGATCGTTCTATATCAATACCTTCAGAATTGTTAAAAATGTCATATCTTTGATTATAATCAACATCTACTAATTTTGTTTTATAAATTCCATCACTTTCTTCAACTCTACCTTGTGCTTGAATTTTTAAAGGTAAAACTGTATAGAATTGTGCTCCTGGAGCAATATAGCCTTTTTCCCATGCACCTACTTTATAATTTTTAACATTTAAATTTATATCTTGCTGATATAAAGTAAAAAATTCTGTATCTCCAAGATTACTAATCACACGAATATTTAAATCTGTAGCCATTATATCTCCTCCAAATATTATTAAATTTTATAATTTTGTTAGTTTAAATACTTAATGTACAAAAACTACAAAATTATAAGTATTCTCTATTTCTATATTAGTTTATGAAATTCAACATAACCTGTGACAAATACTTATTAAATATACTCTGAACGCTACTCTCAAAATAACAATATACAGTACAAATTAAGTTCTAAAAGTGTTGATTTTAACTGCTTAATTGACAGTCTATATACTAGTTATATTTAAAACAAAAATGGGTTTTCCTGATGCTAATTATTTATATACAACAGAGCATATCATGGAAGACTCAAATATTATCCATAAACCATATATCATTTACTGTTTTATTAAGTTTTTTAGATATTTGTAATGCTTTTTGTAAAGTTGGTGTTGAAATTCCACTCTCCCATTTTGAATAAGTTTGAAGCGGAACACTTAAAAATTTTGAGAACTCTGTTTTGCTATCTATTAAGTATTCTTTTAGTCGTATTTTTTTCAAGTTATTTTTTATTTTAATATCTATCACCTCTTACATTTACTAGAATTTTTAAAATAGAAAATCAATTAAGCATCCCTTTATATTTAGACAATAAAAAAAGCGAATCCTTTACGATTCGCTTTCTATGAGTAATCTCCATTTAAAAAAACATTGGCTAGAAACATTTCTTTAAATTAAATGTTTCTACTCTCATATTCAACTAACTATATATAATATTCCAATGATTTTGGTGCACTTGCAAGATTAAGTTTTTCAAGAATTTCTGTACGCAGATGTAGAAAGTTTTCATCGCTTCTTGATCTAGGTCTTGAAAGTTTTACATCTACGATTTCTTCAATTTTTCCAGGGCGAGGTGACATTACGACTATACGGTCACTTAAATATATAGCTTCATCAACATCGTGAGTAACCAATACCATTGTTGTTCCTCTATCCCTCCATAATTCAAGTAATTTATTTTGCAAATCTATTCTAGTGAAGGCATCTAAGGCACCTAAAGGTTCATCTAAAAGAAGTACTTTAGGATTGTTAATTAATGCTCTAACTAGTGATGCTCTTTGTGCCATACCACCAGAAACCTGATGTGGATATGATTTTTCAAAGCCCTGTAGTCCTGCAATCTTTATATAATGTGATACTTTGTCTTTTTGTTCCTTATACACTTTTCTTGCTTTTAAACCGGCGGAAATGTTATTCTCTATAGTTTCCCATGGGAATAAATTTGCTTGTTGAAAAACATATCCCCTTTCATAATTTGTTCCTTTTATAGCCTCATTATCAAGTAGCACTTCACCTTCTTGGGGTTTGTCAAGGCCTGCAATAAGCCTCATCAATGTAGTTTTTCCACAACCTGAAGGTCCTATAAATGAAACAAATTCACTTGGATTTATTTCAAGATTTATATTCTGAAGTGCTTCAACTTCACTGCCATTTGCATCTATATATTTTCTGCTTATATTCTTAATAGTAATTGATCCTGCTTTAATATTTTCAGATGTCATTTTAACAACCCCTTTTGCCATATTAATACTCTATCCCTTATTCTAAATAAAATAGCCATTATAATGGAGAATACAATTGCCATTATAATAAGAGATGCATAAACCTTTGCATAGTTTGACCAACCTTTTGCCCAGTTAATATACCACCCAAGCCCTGCTTTAGCGCCTATCATTTCTGATACAATAAGTGTTGCAAAAGCTATACTTACTCCTGTATAAATTCCTGAAAATATTGATGGCATAGCACCAGGAATAGCTATTTTAAATATTAAGAAATTTTCTTTTGCGCCTAGTGTTCTCGCAGCTTCAAAATATGATTTATGAATATTTCCTATACCTGTGGATGTCATGAAAGCTACTGGGAACCATACACAAAGCACAATTAAAAATACTTCAGCATAAAAACTTGAAGGAAATATAAACATTGCTACTGGAATCCATGCAGTTGCTGGTATTATTCCTATTGCCTTAATAACTGGAAATAACCAATAATACCACTGCTGATACCAGCCAATCAAAACTCCTGTAACAAGTCCTATAATTGTTCCAATTGCAAATCCTAGAAAAAGAAGTCTTAATGAATAGGCTGTACTTATTATTAGTGTTTGGTAATCTTCAAAAATACTTTGAAATATCTGTGCAATGCTAGGGAAAAACGGTAGTGGGAGTAAATTTAATTTGTCTGTTAAAATGTCCCACACAGCTATAACTATACCTATTGCAAAATATAATTTTGCTTTATAATAAACTTTTTTCTTAATGTCTTTATTAAAAGATGACAATATATAAGTTCCAATAAAAAATATAATTAAAAATGATAAGAATATTTGATATGGTTTCAAATTTACTGACTGTTCTTGAGGAATAAAAATGCTAACGCCAAGAACTAATACATAAGAAACTATCTGCAGTATTGGCCAAGCTGTAAACTTTTTATTTATGGTAACTTGTTTACCTTTATTCTTAAGACTTATAGGTTCTATATTGCTTTGTATACTTTTATCCGATAAACTCACGTTTAATCACACCCCTTAAAAATACTTTAATCCACTTATTTCTTAAATACGTCATAATAAACTTTATTTGCGAACTCATCTGGGTCCGTATCACTCTTTAAGAATCCTGTAGTTCTGAATTTTTTTACAAAATATTTAATATCATCTTTAGCTGCACTAGTAGTGTAAACATAGTCGTAGGATTTAAGCATTGATGTAACAAGTTTTAAATCTGTAGTTGCAACATATTTTTTATCAATTTCTATTTTTGCGGCTTCTTCAGGATTTTTTTGTATCCATTGGTCTGCTTCTTTGTATGCTCTAGCAATAGCTGCAACTTTACCTGGATTTTTATCTATTTGTTTTTGAGAAGCATACAAAAAGCAGCAACTTCTACCAGCAAAAAGAGGATCTGTTGAAATGTCTGATAACACCTTGTAACCATGTTGATTTACAGCTAAAGTTCCGTATGGATCCCAGGCTGCAAATGCATCAACTTCACCTTTACTAACAGCTTGAGTTAATTGATCAAGTGGATATGGTTTCCATGTAACATCAGTCTGAGGATTAATCCCGTATTTGGATAAAAGTACTGTTGTAACAGACATAGGTGTTCCACCTACCTCATCTACACCAATTTTCTTTCCTTTAAGATCTTTTCCAGATTTAATTGATGAGTTTGGAGGAACTACTACCTTTATACATCCCTTATGAAGTCCTCCTATAATTTTTAGGTCCATTCCCTGTTGAATTGAAGGAAACCATTGAAAGTCACCATTTGTTACAGTAAATTCGCCAGTTGAAAGACCAGTTTTGTCTTCATCTAAAGTTCCACTTACTAGTTGTACGTCAAGGCCTTCCTTAGCAAAAAATCCTTTTTCATAAGCAATATATGATGGTGCACCACAAGCACCTCCTCCTAATGCCTGGATTTTCAATTTTCCATATTTATATTTTGTATTTCCGGAATTTGAAGAAGTATTGTTATTCTGGCAGGCCGTTATAGATACTGAAGTTGCTACAATCAATAATACGGCAATGATTTGTCTGAGTTTTTTCATAAAATTTCACCCCTATTAATTTTTAATTTTAAATTTCTGTATATGAAAAAATTTTTAGCTTTAAACTTAATGAATTTAATAAAACAGATAATGAACTAAAGGACATTACTAGGGCTCCAATTACAGGGTTTAAATGACCTGTTGCTGCAATTGGAATAGCTACTGCATTATAACAAAAAGCCCAAAACAAATTTTGTTTTATCTTTTTGAAAGTTTCCTTGGATAGTTTTATTGCTAAAGAAACAGCTTCTAGTTCTCCTGAAAGTAATACAATATCACCAGTTTCAATAGCTATATCTGTTCCTGTCCCCATGGCAAATCCTATATCTGCTGCCGCAAGCGCTGGTGCATCATTAATTCCATCACCAACCATTGCCACAATTTTACCTTGATCTTTAAGCTTTGTTATTTCATCTGCTTTGTGTCTTGGATGAACTCTCGAAATCACATTTTTTATCCCAACTTTGTTAGCAACTTTCATAGCACTTTCTTCATTATCTCCAGTAATCATGTGGAGCTCAATTCCCATTTTTCCTAATAATTCAATTGATTTTCCAGCACCATTTTTAATCTTATCTGACAATATAATTGAAGCAACTAACTTATTATTAATTGCAACTAATACAGATGTGACAGTTTTTTTATTGAATTTATCTAATATGTTAATATCAATTTTCTTTTCTTTTAAAAACTCTATATTTCCAATAATTATATTGTTGTTCTTATAAATAGCTGCAATGCCTTTACCTGGTAATACCTCAAAGCCCTCTGGATAGTCTATTTCATGATTAAATTTTTTTAATACAAATTTGTATATAGCAGTGCCAATAGGATGTTCTGATTGTTTTTCGGCAATTGCTATAAGTTCTAGTAATGAATCACTATTTATATCTTCTTTTTCAAACCAAACTATATCATTAACTTGAAAATTACCTTCAGTAATTGTTCCTGTCTTATCAAAAACAATTGTGTCGACCTTACATAATTTTTGCAGAATTTCACCATTTTTTATTAGTATTCCACTTTCAGCACCTTTGCCCATTCCAACCATTATGGCTGTGGGTGTTGCAAGTCCAAGTGCACATGGGCATGAAACTACAAGTACAGAAACCGCAAAAATTATTGGCCTATCTATAATATAAGTCTGCATATCATAAATAAAGAAAAACCATATAGAAAAAGTTAAAGCAGCTATTAATAATATTGTTGGTACAAAAAATGAGGCAACTCTATCCACTATTTTTTCTATAGGTGCTTTGCTTTCCTGTGCTTCAGTAACTAATTTTATTATGCTGGAAAGTACAGTGTTTTCTCCTATTTTAGTTACTTTAAATTTAAAAGTACCATTTTTATTAATTGAAGCTCCTATTACGATATCATTGACTTTTTTGTTAACTGGAATGCTCTCACCTGTAAGCATTGATTCATCAACTGTAGAGTATCCGTCAATTATTACACCATCAACAGATATTTTTTCGCCAGGTTTTACAACTACAATATCTCCTTCAACTACTTTTTCAGTAGCAATTGTTTGCTCAATATTGTTTTTTAATACCCTAACATATTTGGGATTTAGCTTAACTAAATCACCTATGGCTTTTGAAGTTTTATTTTTTGCTATGGATTCTAAATATTTGCCTAGTAATACAAGAGTAATAATTATACTAGACGCTTCAAAATATATATTACTCATTCCTAGGGTGTAACTAATTGTTTGGAAAAATGATATGTAAACACTATAAAAATATGCAGCAGAAGTACCTATAACAACTAGCACATCCATATTGAGGTGTTTTGCTTTTATAGCATAAAATGCATTTTTATAAAATTTAAATCCTACTGTAAATTGTGTAAGCGAGGCTAATATTATTTGAAATTTCCAATTGTGAAGAATATTAGCCTTAAAACGTATTTCAGTAATAAATTTCCCATATTTAGTTATGGAATTAGGATCAAATTGAGGACAACAAAAGCCTGCACTTCCTAATATCATTGCCAGTAATAGAGGCAAACTGAATATAATAGACCATATTAAGCTATTTCTAAGTTTACGTCTTTCAATAACATCTGCATCTAATTGATTTTCACTATTTTCTTTTGTAGAAAATCCTAATTTCTCTATGGATTTTTTAATATCCTCTAACTTTATCTTTTCATTATCATATTCCATTCGTGCATTTTCAGTGGCATAACTAACATTTATTTTATTAACCCCTTCTCTTTTGATAAGAGTAGCTTCTATTTCCATGGAGCATAAAGTACAGGTCATTCCGTATACCTTTAGAGAAACATTTTCAACCATTAATTATCACAACCTTTTATAATACTAAAAGACCCTGTCTAATTCTAAAATAGAAATTAGACAGGGTCTCCAGTTTTCCTAGTCAACCGCAAACATTATAACCAAGTATTCAAATTTGTTATCTTTATTATCGTAATTATACTTTCATTTCCGTAATATGTCAATATATATTTTTATTGACAGAAGCAAGTTATGACATAGTACTTTTTGATGATTTGTTATATTCTTCTGATTTTAAATCAGAAATCCAATGCCTTATACTTTCAAAGAGTATAACTGCCAATATAACTATAAGGATTATAGATAAAACTGTAAGTGTTGTTTTATGGTTTGGTATATAATTATCAGTAATGTTTTCAATTGATGCTGTAAAAGTAGCTACACTTATAAGTATCATAGGCAATATGGTAATAAGTATATATTTTTTCTTCCCCATTCGTATAAGTACTGAGGTACCTATAGCAAAAGTTATACCTGCTAAACTTTGATTTGCTACACCAAATAATGGCCATATGGTTGATATATTACCTGTATACAATAAATAACCCCAACAGAATGTCATAAGAAAACTAAAAAATATTATATTAAACCAAGAATCCTTCTTTTTAAATGGTTTATAAAATTTTCCGAACAAGTCTTGAAATAAATATCTTCCTATTCTTGTTCCTGAATCTATAGTTGTAAGTATAAATAATGCTTCAAACATTATGCAAAAATGATACCAGTAAGACATTAATCCTTTTAAGCCCGGAATTTTATAAAATACATAGGACATACCTACTGCAAGAGAAACAGATCCACCAGTTCTACCAGCTAACTGTTCTCCAACCAAATGTGACAACATTGGAAGTTCTTTTGGAACCATACCTAATTTTGCAAATAAAGCTGGTGCTGAGTTTATTGCAAAGTAATCCGAAGTTGGAAGACATGTTGCTGCTATCAATGCCATCAACGCTATAAAAGATTCTATAATCATTGAACCATATCCAACAGGTAATATATCTTTTTCATTCGATATAAGTTTAGGTGAAGTTCCTGTACTTATTAGTGAGTGAAAACCCGATAATGCACCACAAGCTATAGTTATAAATATAAATGGGAATACCTTTCCCGGAACTATAGGTCCACCACCATTTACAAATTTAGTAACAGCAGGCATTTGAATAGTTGGTCTGACTAATACAATTCCTACTACAAGTATTAACATAACGCCAACTTTCATATAAGTGCTTAGGTATCCTCTTGGCAACAACAATAACCACACAGGAAGCACAGCTCCACAGAACCCATATATAGCAAGTATAAGTGATATTTGCTTTATGTTAAATGTAAGATATGGGGCAAGCGCTGAATGTTGTATAACTGGTCCTAAAATAACTCCTGCAAATATTAGAAGCATCCCTATTACAGTACCTTCACCTATTTTACCAGGTCTTATAAATTTAAGATAAATTCCTATGAATATTGATACCGGAATAGTGAAACCTACTGTGAAAGTACCCCAAGGACTGCTGGCAAGAGAGTTAACTATAGGAAGCCCAAGCCCAGCCATAGTTATTATTAATATAAATATAACTGAAATTGATGTTATATACCCCATCCTATTACCAAGATTTTTTCTAGCAATTTCAGCAATAGTTTCTCCATCTTGCCTAACAGATGCAAATAATATAACTATATCATGAACTGCACCTGCTAATACGCCACCAATTAAAATCCAAAGTGTGCCTGGAAGATATCCAAACTGAGCTGCTAAGACAGGACCAATAAGTGGTCCCGCACCAGCTATTGCCGCAAAGTGCTGTCCTAGAAGCACCCATTTATTTGTAGGTAAATAGTCATGTCCATCTTCAAATTTTTTAGCTGGAACTTCTCTTGTCTCATCTAATGCTAAAACTTTTGCTGCTATAAAACAGCCGTAAAACCTATAGCCTAATGCCAAAACTAAAAGTGCTATTATTACAAGAACTATAGAATTCATATAAAAACCCCCTTTTTTAAATATGATTGTTAATTAATTATCAAATCGTTTACACATAAATAGCTTAAGTGCAAGTTTCACTTTATTATAAATTTAATTCTTTTAGTTTTGTACTTATTTGGGGTAAACGGGTAAAAAAAGTGGATGAATAGTAGAAATTTGTGCTTGTTTAACATTTTCAATCACTTCGCATTTGTTATATAATTTAATTATTAATAAATATAAAGTTATTTTTATATAAAAAAGGGGGACTTCATTAACAAATGGATATGGTAAAATGTGTTATTATAGAAGACGAATTTCCTTCCGCTGAAGAATTAAAATATATACTATCAAAGCACAAAAATATGTCTGTGGTTGGGGTAGCTTATGATGGTGACACAGGCATTGAACTAACAAAAAAACAAAAACCTAATGTTGTATTCATAGATATAAATATGCCTGTAAAAAATGGAATTGAAGTAGCCAAAATTATAAAAGATTTTAATTATCCTATTGATATAATATTTGTAACAGCATATGCAAAATATGCTGTACAAGCTTTTGAAATGTATGTTCTTGATTATGTACTTAAACCTTTTGATGAAAGTCGAATAAATATTACTATAAACAGAATCATTGATAAATGGAATAAAACAAGAATACAAACTGAAAAAATACCTAATATGTTGAATACAATAATTGATAAAATAGACAAGGATAAAAAACTACTTAAAAAAGTACCTTGTGAACGAAAAGGTAAAATAATACTAGTTGATTTAAAAGACATTTATTATTTTTTTATAGAAAACGAGAAAACCTATGTGAAAACACAAAATAATAAATATATAGTTGGATATACCCTATGCCAAATACAATGTAAAACAAATTTCTTTAGATGTCATAGAAGTTATCTTGTAAATATGGACAACGTAAAGGAATTTTATTCTTGGTTTAATGGAAGTTATAAATTAGTTATGGCTGATAATGAAAAGTCTGAAATACCTATAAGTAGAACCAACGTAAAAAAATTAAAAGACTACTTTGAGATATAACAGACTATTTATGGTCTTATGTAGGCATATCCCTCTGCTTGTTTATTTATAAGTTCCAAAACTTCTACTGGAACTATATCTATAGAATCCATCAATTTTTCCTTTTTTATGCCGTATACATTTAATAAATTATTGCATTTGTATATATTTTATCTTTCTAATGGTAAAATATACGATCCTGTCCCTCCTGAAATATTCACAACATTATATCCTTGACTAGATAGTTCTTTACAAGTTTTTGCGCTTCTTGCTCCTGATTGACACACTATGTGATATTCCTTTGATTTATTAATGTACTTTTCTGGATCCGTTAAAATCACACTCATAGGTACATTTTTAGCTGTTGGTATATGACCACCTTGGAATTCATAACTTTCCCTAACATCTATTAAATTAATCTTTCCTAGCTTACCATCTAAATCATGAACACTTATTGAATTAAAATTGTTTTTTTCGAAAATAGAAAACATATTTATTGCCTCCAAATTTTAACATTAGTATATTAGAAACTTATTATGCACTAAATAAAAAAGACATGCAATCAGTTTTATCCAATAATTTATAATTTGTGAGCTTACTCTGCCCACGTCTATTAATGATTATTATGTTCTCCATGATGATTACAAACTACATTTTTATCTTCTAATTTTCCATTAATATACTCTTCAATAACTTTTGTATATTGACCTGCTGCCCCTTTTATTACCTTAAGACCATTTTGCTGTAAACCTGAAAGTGCACCGTTGCCTATACCTCCAGTTATAACTACATTTGCTCCATGTTTTACAAGTAACTCTGATAATCCCTGATGCTGATGTGCAAACTCTACAGCAGATATTTTTTCAATTTCTATAATTTTCTTGTCTTCTACTGATGCAATAATAAAACTCTCACTCTTTCCAAAATGTTGATTTACCATATCTCCGTTATTAGGTATTGCTATTTTCATATTATCTCCTCCATTTTTTATTGTCATATGCTATTTATATTATATAGCAGGCATTTATTATTGTCAAATGCCAATAACAAAGTATCAATTGTATCTTAACGCAATTGGTACTTTTGTGATTATATTAGAAATTACTTGCTTTTAGTTAATTTCTTGCATGATTTACTGCAAAAATTATCTTTTTTACTGCAAATTACTTTTTCAGATCCACATATCGGGCATACGCTTCTGTCTTCTTCATATTTTATTTCATATACATTTCCACAATCTCTACATTTAAATTCACATACATTTCTTGTATAATTTCCACCACTTATATTTATTCCTTTTCCTTCTATAATAGCAGTCGCAATCTTTTTTCTCGCACTATCAATTATATTTTGAAACGTTTGTCTTGAAACATGCATTCTTTTAGCACATTCTTCTTGATTTAATTCTTCAATATCTTTAAGTCTCATTGCTTCAAGTTCTTCAACTTTAATTATTATATCCTCTATTTCACACTTTCTTCTGCCTGCTGGTATAAAGTATGTATATTGGGGTAAATTCTCAACTCTTCGGAACTTAACTGGTCTTGGCATTTTTTATCCTCCCTGCATTTATAAATATTAAAATTACCTTTATGCAATTATACTACAAGCAATGCATGTAAGCTTTTGCTTCAGCTCCACTAACTAAAAATCCCTCCCCTTTTGAACAAAAGATTGAAGTAGAGGTATAATTTATATCTGCATTTTTATCATAACCTATTTTGTTAATTACCTCTTCTGAATTGTGACAAATGTCGTATCCAGAAAAACTAAAACTTAACTTTCCTTTGCCTTTTGTGAATGCTGTAAATTCCTTGCTGTAATCCATAAATGTAGCTACAGGACCTTTTCCTGTTATAATAACCTTATTATTAATTGTTTGCATGGGCTCAAAGAAACCATTTAATTTTTGTATATCTGATAAAATTCTTCCCATATAATCCAAGTCTGCTTCCATTTTAAAATTATAATATGGCTCCAACAAAGCATTTTCTGTACTCTCTAAGCCTTGCCTAAGTGCCCTTAAGGTTGCTTCCCTAAAATCTCCTCCACTAGTATGTTTGTTGTGATCTCTTCCTGTTAATAGTGTGATTTTCAAATCAGTTATAGGTGACCCTGTTAATATGCCATGATGTTCTTTTTCATATATATGAGTTTTAACTAAATTCTGATTACCAATAGTTAAATTATCTGAATGACACAAGCTTTTAAACACAATTCCACTATCTCTTTCTCCTGGTTCAAGCTTAAGATGTACTTCTGCATAATGTCTAAGCGGTTCAAAATGTCCATAACCTGCTGTCCCTTGTAAAATAGTCTCTTTATAAGCAATTTCGCAAGGTCCAAAATTTATTCTTAAATTAAATCTATCTTCTACAAGTTGTTTTAAAACTTCTAATTGAACAGTTCCCATTACATTAATTTGTATCTCTTGGTTTTCTTCCTCCCATGTTACGTTTAATGCTGGATCTTCTAGTTCTAAAATTTTAAAATATTTTAAAACATCCTGTACTTTTAAACTGTCATCAAATATTACTTTTGATTTAAGTAATGTAACCATATTATTATAAGTTTTCTGTTTTAAGCTGCCAACACCATCACCTATTAAAGCATTTTTTAGTCCTGAAGCCGCGAAAATTTCACCTGCAGAAATCCCATCTACATTTTTAAATTTATCACCATTATAAATTCTTATTTGATTGATTTTTTCATAAACATTATTTTCTTCATTTCCTATATGTATTTCATCTTTAACTTTTAAAGTTCCAGTTAATGCTTTTATGTAGGTTAATCTATTTCCCCCATCATCATGACGTATTTTATATACTATTCCACTAAATTCTTCTCCAGCATAATAATTTGTAGTTGTTAGCATATCTAGCTTTTCTAAAAAGTTTTCTATTCCAACATCTTGAAGCGCTGAGCCACTTAGACAAGGGAAAATTTTGTTTTCTATAATCATTTTTTTCATATTATAAAGCCATACGTCTTTCTCATAACCTTCTTCTAAATACTTTTGAAAAAGCATATCATCTTTTTCGGCAATAAACTCTGTAAGTTCTAAATCCATTTCTTCATCTTTAAAAGAATCTGTAATAAAGCATACATCTCTTGTAAAGTTTGATTTTATTTCTTCAACTACAGCCTCTATATTTGCTCCAACCCTATCTGTTTTATTAATAAAGAAAAAAATTGGAACTTTATATTTTCTAAGTAATTCCCATACTAATTCAGTTTGCCCTTGAATACCCTCAACTCCACTTATTATAAGAATAGCATAGTCCATTACTTTAATTGATCTCTCCATTTCTGAAGAAAAATCCACATGACCGGGGGTATCTATTAAATAATAAGTTGAGTCATTATAATGAAAAACTGCCTGATCGGAGAAAACTGTAATTCCTCGTTCCTTTTCTATATCATGACTATCTAAAAAAGAATTTTTATGATCAACTCTACCTCTATTTTTAATACTTTTTGTATGATATAAAATTTGCTCTGCAAAAGTAGTTTTGCCTGCATCTACGTGAGCTAATATTCCAATTGTTTTATTCATATTCTACACCTCTAATTCATTCCTATTATACTACATTACATCTTTATTTTATTTTTAATATTTTTTGTTTTACTACTTATTTAAATTGAGTAAAAACATTATAAAACTTCTACGTTTCTTAATATAATTAATTATCAATTTTATTATATTAAGTATTGTTAATATAATAATTTAATTATTTAATTTTATTATTGATTTATTTAAAATATTGCATTATAATAAAAACATAGAAAAGGAGCTGTTGTCTATGGGGTATAAAGTCCTAATCAAATGTCCTATATGTAATGAAAAACTTAAAATCACCAAACTTAAATGTAATAAGTGCGGTACTGTTATTGAAAATGACTTTGAGTTTTCTAAGTTCGAAAGTTTAGGTAAAGAGCATCTTAATTTTATAGAAGTTTTTTTAAAATGCAGAGGTAATATTAAAGATGTAGAAAAAGAACTTGGTGTTTCATACCCTACTGTAAGGGCTAAACTGGATGATGTTCTTTCTGCTCTTGGTTATGTTGATGTAAAAAAATCCACAGTGACTAACAAAGAAGTATTAGACATGCTTGAGAAAGGCGAGATATCTGCCGAACAAGCCGTAAATATGATAAAAGAAAACTAAATTTGAAAGGATTGATTTTGAAATGAAAGAAGAAATAAAAAGAATCTTAAAAATGGTTGAAGATGGAAAAATCGATTTAGATAAAGCTAGTGAACTAATTGAAGCTATAAATAAAACAAACAATACTTTACAACAATTACCTGTATCTGAAAATTCAGAAAAAATGCTAAAAGTGCGAGTGTTTTCAGCTACAAAGGACGTTGTAAATGTTAATGTGCCAGTTAAATTTTTAAAGTCTATAGGCAATGCCGTTAATAACATTAAAATTCCTGGAATTTCAGAAGCAGATGGCATAGATGTAAAAATGATCATGGAATCCATTGACTCTGGACTTGAAGGTAAAATAGTGGATGTAAAAAGTAGCAATGGCGATATAGTGGAAGTTTCTATAGAATAAAGGTTTCCCTTTATTAATGAAAGGAAGAATAAATTTGAAAATATATATAAAGCTTAAAGATGGAAAAAGTTTTAAAATACCAGCACCATTAGGACTGGTAAAAGCCATCCTAGGATTAGGAGGTTTTGGAGCAACAATTGCCAAACGATACATTCCTGCTGAAAATAGGCAATATATTGACTGCGTTAACTTTAGGGAACTTAAAACTGGCTTTGATGTATTAAAAGATTATAAAGGACTAAAACTTGTCGATGTAAAAACCCATGATGGAGTAACTGTAACAATAATTGTTTAAGCTAAAGCCTTGTAAATAGCTTTAGCTACTCCATCTTTATCATTTGTATCCGTTACATACTTTGCTGCTTTCTTTATTTCAGGAATTGCATTACCCATGGCAAAGGATATTGGGAACTCAGTAAACATTGACCAATCGTTAAAACTATCTCCAACTACCATAACTTCTTCCTTTTTTAGTCCCATTTTTTTAGCAACCTTAGCCAATATAATTCCCTTTTGAGCTTCTATATGATTTATTTCTATATTTGTTATGAAACTAGATGAGATAGCTAGTCCATCTATTGCCTCAAGTTTCATTTTCAATTTAGAAATCTTGTCTACTGAATTGAAAAATGCAACAAATTTACCTATTTTTACGTCTGTATTTAAAAATTCGTTTATATCCTTAATATAATTTAAATTTATGAAATGAGTATTTTCTTTGGCTTTTATAAGTGCTTCTTCGTAACTTTTTATTTCCGGATTAAAGGTTTGGACTCTATATGCCATTCCCTTTAAAGTTTCCTCCTCAGTATTAATAGTGTAGAAACCTTTGTCTGTATATATTTCAGATGTAAAACCTTCTCCCCCCATTATGTTCAAAATATCTCTAACCTTATTTATATCTATATAAATACCTTGTAATATTGTTCCCTTTTCATCTCTATACTCTGCACCATTTTGTGTTATACATTCGCAGTTTAATTTATATTTATCAAGAAAAGGCTTAACATCTTCATATGCTCTGCCTGTAGCAATTGAAAAATGCACCCCCATTTCTTCTGCTTTTCTTATTGCTTTTAAATTTCCTTCTGATATGTCATGATCTTTACCAAGTAATGTTCCATCCATATCCGATACAATCAATTTTATCAATTTTTTATTCCTCCACCTTTAAACATTTGTTTTAATAATAAATCCTATTCAAACATCTTTATATAGATTCACATAAAGCTTTTTATTAGAATCAACTTCGGCATAAAATACATCTTTTGGTTTTGCTTTGGATGTTTTATGTAACTCCCGAAGAAGCCAATCCTCATTTATTTTAGCATAAGTTAATATGTTTTTATTTATTTTTCCATCTATAATTACGGCAAATGTAAGTCCTTCATCTGGAACATTAAGATTCATGTCCTCGGTTGTTGGAGGTCTTGAGCTACTTTTAGGGATTACAGATATTTGTCCTCCAGGCTCTAAAATAGCATAATTTACATCTGCAATTTTATTATACCCTTGAAATCGTAACATAGATAAAAGAGTATATATGTTTAAGTGATTTCTCTTAAGTTCATTTTTAATAAGTTTTCCATTTGCTATTATAACACTTGGCATCCCATCTACTCCATAAAATTTACGAAATAGTGATAATCGTGATATTATAAGTATTCCTACAGCCAGAATTATTACACCTAAAGCCGTTTTAAATAAATCTTTATTTACAAGTGGCTGAGATATAACATTAGAAATAATGAAGAGAATTGCAACATCATATGGCGTAAATTGAGCTAATGATTTTTTTCCTATAAAGTTACAAATTAGCCATGTTGTAATAATCATGACAAAACATCTTATTATATACACTAATAACGCAATCATTTGTAATCATCCTTTCTATGGATTAGGTGAAACTGACGTTATATTTTTGAAAAGCAAAATGCATGCTTTTCCTTCACGTTGAGCACCATACCTGTCTTTTGTATTAATTGCACCTCTTAACCTAGAAATTCCAATCTTTAAAAATGAATAATCCTGATCTGCATACTTAATAGCAATTAATGTCTGAGCTTTATTCCATTTTTCTTCAACTTTTGTTAAGGTTTCATCAGCCTTATCCCATTGATTTTTAGAGGAGTATGTTATTACTTCCTCTATCATATTAGGAAAAGTTGGATTACCCACATAAAACATTATATGTTGAACTATAAAAAGTGATATAAACAAAATTACTAATATAGAAGTAAGAATTATCGTAATTTTTTTTTGCTTCATAAAAATCACCATCCTAGCTATATTAGTATTTGTTTTGTATTATTTATTATTCATCTGAATTTTTAATTTTTCTTCTTTTCTATTTTAAGCCTAACATTTTGCTTAGTTGCTTGTTTTTTGTTATTATTGCTCCTTTAGGACAAAGTTCCTGACAACAAAAACAACGTATGCAATTACTATAATTCCATTTCGGTATTACCTTATTGTTATGTTTTACAAAAGATATCACCTTAGGTTTTTCTGGACAAACTTCACTGCATTTCCTACATCCAATACACTTTTCTTCAATTACAACTGGATTAGGTGCAGTGAGTGAGGCCACAAAATTATTTAGTGATGGACTTACAAAGTTAATTACCTTTGCATTTCGTGAGAGTTTAAAATTTTTACATTTCATATTCTCAACCTTTTCTCCTAGGATCTCTATTTCTTCTGGCATTACTGCTCCCCATTTTGTATCATGAGCAACTTTTAAAATTGGTATGGACAGTACATTATCATACCCAATTAACCTTACTGCCGTAGAATCAACTGCTGTAAGGCACTTTCCCATAATTATAGTATCCATTTTTTTAGGTGTACCATTTCTAGGACCATTCCCTTCCATTGCAATTATGCCATCAAGAATTGCAAAACTAGTTTTCACAACAGAATTTAAGTCAAGTAACATCTTACTGAAGTTAACTGCATCAGGTAATTTTGTGTGCCATGCTGCTTTTTGAGAACCAGGTACACATCCAAATTGATTTTTAACTGCTCCTGTATAATACATCATTGCATGAGTTTTTAACTTAGGTAAAGTTATAACTACATCTGCCTCATAAGGTGCTTTAGCAATATTCCAAAACTTGTACATTATTGGGTTTTTAAGTTCAACATGCGTTTGATCATTGAAATCAACAAACCTAACTCCATATCTTTCTGCAACTTCCATTAATCCTGACTTTTCAGCAGCTTTTTTAGTATCACCTGAACCTGGTGAATCTCCAAATACTATGTTGCTGCTATACTCCTTAACTATTCTAACGACAGCTTCAAACACAGCATAATGTGTTATAACTGGAGATCCTTTTTCAATTACACTTAGAAAATTAGGTTTTAATAATACCTTACTATTTTCTGGTATAAGTTCTTTCAAAAAAGAATCCCCACCCAAAAGTTCAAAACCTTCTCTAAGCTTTTTTTCAATATTATCTACATCGTAATCCGTACACTTTAATAAAGCAACCTTCTCCATAAAATATCCATCCCCTTATGTTATTTTCTTAAAACTAATTATAACAAGTTAATGGGAATTTTTATATAGCATACTTTATTCTTATCTTTTTGAACATTCTTTAAATATAATCTTTAATATCCAATTTAAAATTTTTGCAAATCTCCTCTATTTCTTTTAAAGTATTATCATTCATAGGAATTCCATTTTTAATTCTATCATTATATGCTTCAGCCTCTTTTTCTCCATGAATGTATATTCTATGTGCTCCTTGAGCTTTTTTAGATTGCCTTATTTCTTGTAGATATTTAGAAAAATTATTCTCAACAATTTTTTTATCGCCAAATATTCCATAATCAACTGCTATGAATGAATGACATGTCCCTGAAACACCACCTACATGTACATAATTAGCAGTTAATCCACCTGACAGAATTGCTGTAAACAGTTCAACCGCAAGTGCAAAACCATAACCTTTATGTCCTCCTAGCATTTCTTTGGCTCCACCTAATGGAACTATGCCTCCACCTTTTTTATTTGCTATATTATATAAAACTTCCTGTGCACTAAAGGCATCTTCACCTTTAGAATCAAGAGTCCAACCTACTGGAAGCTTTTCGTTCCTTTTGTTGTATACTTCTATTTTGCCTCTAGTTACAACGCTTGTAGACATATCCATTAAGAAAGAATGTGGAGTTGCTGGCATAGCTATAGCAATAGGATTACTTCCCATCATGGCTTCTCTCCCAAAAATCGGAACTGTGATTGCTGGAGAATTGGTCATTGAAATACCAAGAAGCCCTTCTTTTTCTGCCATTTTTGCGTAATATCCAGCTATTCCATAATGATTAGAATTATTTACCAAAACTATTCCTATTCCTGAACTCTTTGCTTTTTCTATTGCCATATTCATGGCTTTTTTACTAACTATCTGTCCTATACTTTCATTTGCATCTATAACAGTGGATATTTGAGTTTCTTTAATTACTTTTATTTTTGAATTTACTTTTATAAGACCATTTTTTATTTCTTTATAATATTTCGAAAGTCTCTGTATTCCATGAGATTCAATTCCAAATAAGTCTGAAAGTAATAATACATCAGTTATTGTTTCACTATCTTCTTCATCAAATCCAAACTTTTCAAAAACTACATTGCATAGTTTTTTTAAATTTTCATATCTATATTTTTTATAGACCATTATATCCTCCTTAAATTTAAATTTTATCCCACGAAAATTTAGGTTCCCCTTTGTAAAATTTCACATCTTCAGCTTCAGTTAGAACCTCCAATTTGGGATTTGATTTTACTTGTTCTAAAATAGGTTCACTAATTATAATGTTTTCTAATTCCATTGTATTTTTTATCCAAACAATTTTATGCTGTCCACCCATAACACCATTACAAGTTTTAACTGCAATCTTTATGGCATCCTCTGAATTTGATGCAACCATAGGTATTTTACATGGTTCCATATATGTACTAGTAAAGCAATTTGTGTACATAGCTATAAAGTCTATTTTATCAAACAATCTTCTAGTAATAATATCTGAAACACCTACTCCATTTGCATTTCCATGGGATTCTTTAGTTATATCAAGAATAACACATTTTTTAAACTGAGGTCCCCCACTAACACACCCTGTAAAATATAATCCAGTTACATTCGGATCTTGTCCATTACCACTTATATTTTTGCCTATTTCATCTATTACAAGTACATCAAATTTAGGTATAAATATTTTTCCCATAAGCTTTCTACTCTCTTCAAGTAGCGCTGCTTCCTTTTTTAAATTCAATATTTCATCTTTATTTATAACTTCTATCTTATAGGTTTCATCATATGCATTTTCAACTATAGCCACTGCAAATAAGAGTTTTGTTTTTCTTGCTATAAGCCGTCCTACTTCCGGTATTAATTCAGGAAATTTTTCAAACCCCTTGCTATGAATTGACTCTGCTCCTTTTTGTTTTCCAAGACCGATACAAAGCATTTTACAAACTCCACTTTCAATTTTACCTCTAAAGCCTGTATGTGGTTTTACTCTAGGTATTATAACTATTCCATCAGCTAGAAGTGCACTTTTTGCCACATATACTGGTAAATCCAATCCATACATTCCTATAAGTTCTGTATCCATAGAAGCATCTATACTAGTTCCCATAGTAGTCTCATTAATTCCATATGAATCTAGAATCTTCTTCTGTCCAGCTTCGTCTCCTCCTCCATGACTACCCATAGCTGGAACTATAAAAGGTATAGCTCCAGCTTCTTTTAAACACTCTATAACTGCTTTGGTTATTATATCAATATTTGCTATTCCACGACTTCCAACACCAACTGCAATTCTTTTATTGCTTAAATTACATAGATGTGCTTTAAATCGTTTTTTTACTTCCTCTTTAATGTCTGTAATTCTGTCACTTCTAAAATTTTGTCTTAACTTTAAAAATTTAGGTAATTGTATTTCTTCAAATTTGCTCAAATTGAGAGAGTTCATAATAACACCTTCTATTAATTAAATACCTGATGTTTTACTTTATTCCTGCGCCTTCTAGGTAAGTTTTGTCTATAAGATCATTTATATTTACATCTTTTCTTATAGTATTATTTTCTCTTAAAGTTTTGATAGTAGATGTAAGTGATTTTACAGCCTCATCTGTAAATCTAACATCAAGATCTTCCTTATCAAGGCCTTTTCTTGCGATATCTTTATTTAATTTAAGTTCTTTTGAAAGTATATCTGCTGCTTTATCTGGATTTGCTTCAACCCACTTTTCTGATTTATTGTAAACCTTCAAAAGTCTTTTAACTATATCTGGATTACTTTTTGCAAAGGAATTACTCGCTAGAAGTAGGTTAACTTCATACTTTAGGTTAGTTCCATCACCTATTTTATAAGCTGCATTTTCAGCCTCAATAGCAGATGCATATGGTTCCCAAACAATTGCTGCATCTATGTTTTTTGAATCAAAAGAAGTTTTTATATCTGTTGGCTGTAAGTTAACAAGTTGTATATCACTTTGTTTAAGTCCAACTGATGCTAGATACCTATTAAGAAGCATATGTGCAGAAGATCCAACTGTTACAGCAACCTTTTTTCCCTTTAAATCCTTGGCTGATTTTATGTTTGAGCCGGTTGCCGCAAGTATTGAATTTAATTTATACCCTTGTGCATATACGCCTATGGCTTTAACATCAACATTATTTGCTTTTGCTTGAATCGATGGTTGATCCCCAACTCCACCTATATCTAGTCTTCCACCAGCAAAAGCCTCAATCATTGGTGGCCCAGATACAAAACTTTCAAATTTAATATTTATATTATCTTTTTTAAATTCATCTTGAAACCATCCTTGATTTTTTGCAACAATTACAAGTGTATGATTTATTCCCGGTTGATACCCTATTGTTATTTCTTTTGGTTTAGACGAATTTTTGTTGCTTGCTGTTGAGTTTGTACTACTTCCCCCATTACATGCTGTAAAAGATAATATACTTATTAGAATTATTGAAATTATAGCAGTAATTTTTTTCATTTTATTAGCCCCCTATTATATTTAAATATCTGAATCAATTTCAAGTATCGGTAGTTTTTCGTCCACTAAGTTTGCATATTTTAGCCCACTTCCAGTATTTAAAAGTACAACCTTCTCCTCTTCTTTTAGGAACCCATCTTTAACTAATTTATTAACCGCAGCAACTAAAGTTGCTCCTTCTGGTGCTATGAATAATCCCTCTGCTTTAGCTAGAAGATTAAGAGATTCTATAATCTCAGAATCCTTCACCTCAACTGCTGTTCCTTTACTTTCCCTAACAGCATCAAGTACTAAAAAATCTCCTAGTGCTTTAGGTACACGAATTCCACCTGCTATAGTATTTGCATCTTCACAAAATTCAGATGCTTCTTTGTCTTCATTAAATGCTTTTACTATAGGATTGCAACCTTCAGATTGTACTGCTATAAGTTTTGGAATTTTATTTTTTATCCAACCCAATTCTTCTAGCTCCTTGAAAGCTTTCCATATACCAATTATTCCAACACCACCTCCAGTAGGATAAAGAATAGCATCTGGAAATTCCCAATTGAAATATTCTGCAATTTCAAGTCCCATGGTTTTTTTTCCTTCAATTCTATATGGTTCTTTAAGTGTAGCTGCATCAAACCATCCATGCTTTTTTACACCTTTGGCTATTATTTTGCCTGCATCAGATATGAGGCCTTTTACAAGATAAGTTTTTGATCCATATATATATGCTTCTTTTTTAGCTAAATCTGGTGCATCATATGGCATAGCAACCACAAGTTCAATTCCTGCTTTAGCCGAATAAGCCGACCAAGCACCACCTGCATTTCCTGCTGTTGGCATTGCTATTGTTTTTATACCTAGTTCTTTAGCTTTTGATACACCTACCGCTGCACCTCTTGCTTTAAACGTTCCAGTTGGATTAAGTCCTTCATCCTTAATATATAAATTTTTTAGTCCTATTTTATCTCCTAATTTTTCTAATTTAAAAACTGGTGTATCTCCTTCCCCTAGAGTAACTATGTTTTTTTCATCCTCAACTGGTAAAAGTTCTTTAAATCTAAATAGCCCTTTTTCTCTGCCTTTAAATACATTTTTGTCCACATTCTTTTTTATCGCTTCCAAATCATACCTTACAAGCAAAGGTGCCCCACACTCACATAAATTATGTACTTCTTTTGACGAATACTTATTACCACATTTTGAACATTCTAAATAACTAAAATAACTCATTAAAAATTTCCCCTTTCGTTTATGTTTAAATTTATATAGTATATGAAAATGGATTTTCTACTTTTGTAAAAAATTCATTATATATCTCACTTTTGACATAAGTAAAATCATAGCTGCTCCTATCACGAGGTCTTGATAAATTTACTGGTACTATTTTTTTTATTTTCCCTGGCCTGCTAGATAACACTACAACTCTGTCTCCAAGATATATAGCTTCGTCTATATCGTGAGTGACAAGTATCATAGTAGTTTTTTGTTTTTCCCATATTTTCAAAATTTCTTGCTGCATATTAATACGTGTCATAGCGTCTAAAGCTCCAAAAGGTTCATCTAATAACAAAAGTTTAGGTTTGTTTATAAGTGCCCTTGCAATACTTATTCTTTGCTTCATACCTCCTGATAATTGACTTGGATAAGCCTTAGCAAAATTATGTAAGCCAACTAGTTCTAGCTCTTCCTCCACTAATTCTTTTCTCTCTGAATTCGATAACTTTTTGCTAATACCAAAAGCTATGTTTTTTTCTACTGTAAGCCATGGGAAAAGTCTAGACTCCTGAAAAACCATCCCCCTATCAACTCCTGCACCTTTAATAGACTTTCCATATGATAAAATGCTTCCTGAAAAATTCTTATCAAGACCAACTATCATTCTAAGAAGAGTGCTTTTACCACATCCACTAGAGCCTACAATGCTTAAAAACTCTCCAGCATCCACAAATAGATTTATATCATTTAGTACATTAAAGTCTCCACTATCTATTTTAAACGTCTTGTTTAAATCTTTTATTTCAATAGCCTTCTCACTTTTATTCATATTCACATTTACCTCCCTCTAAGCTTCACTATTTGAATCCCATTTTATAATCACAACTTGTAATTTTTTTATTAAATAATCGATTAAGAATCCCACTATACCTATTGAAAACACACCAACTAACATAACATCTGGTTGAGATAATTCTCTAGCATATGCTATTTGATATCCTATTCCCGAAGTTGCAGCAATAATTTCTGCTGTAATAACACTCATCCATGCACTACCAATTCCAATACGAAGTCCAGTAAAAATAGACGGTAGTGCTGATGGGAATACAATTTTTACTAGAGTTTCAAGTTTATTTTTTTCTAATATTGTTGAGACTTCTAAAAGTTTTTTATCTGAACTTTTTATGCCATGAATAGTATTTATAAGTATTGGCCAAAAACTTCCTATTGCTATTAATGTTACTTTAGACCCTTCATCTATTCCCATCCAAAGTATAAGCACAGGTACCCAAGCTACAATAGGTATTGGTCTTAAAAAACCTATTAGTAAATCTAAAGATTTTTCTACACCTCTAAATAATCCAATTGTTATTCCTAAAACTATTCCTAAAAAAGCACCAATTGCATATCCCTTTAGAACTCTTGATATGCTTATGTATAAATTTTTAAACAACTCCCCGCTTTCAACAACATTTAAAAAAGCATTGTATATTACATGTGGAGATGGAAGTATAGCTGACTTAATAGTCCCATTATCACTTAAAAATTGCCATAATATTAATATTAATATTGGAACAATCAATGCTATAACTATGTTTTTAATTGTCTTGATTATTTTATTTAGAACCTTATTAAAATTCACATTTACACCCCTTTCACTTTATCATGTATGCGCCCAATAATATATTTAACCTATCGGAAAACTATATTATTGGGTAAAAAAAATTTCTATTTCTTAATATTATAAGATAGAAATTGCATATTAATCTGCTATGTTCCTTGTAATAAATTTAAATTTTTTAATAAATTTCTAAATTATCGCTTTTATAATTCCTTAACCTTGTGTATGATTATAACAAACACATATGTATATTTCAAATATTTTAAAAATATCAATTCAATACCTAATCGGTATAAATGGATTCGTAGAGAGGTGACCTTCAAAAATGGACATTAGACAACTTAGATATTTCCTGACTATTGTAGAAGAAGGTAGTATAACTAAGGCTGCCGCTAAATTACATATAGCACAACCACCGCTAAGTCATCAATTAAAATTACTTGAGGAGGAACTTGAAATAAAACTTATAGAACGTAATACAAGGAAAATTCAAATAACTGATGCTGGAAGAATACTACAATATCGTTCTAAACAAATTCTAGAATTAGCAGAAAACACAAGACAAGAACTGAAGGATTTAAAAGAAGGTTTTAAAGGAGTATTATCTTTAGGAACTGTTCCATCTTCTAGCACTACAATTTTACTAAACAAATTAAATGAATTTCACAACAAATATCCTCATGTTAATTTTAAAATAAGAGAGAGTAATACTTCTGAAATATTAAAATTACTATCCATTGGCACAATAGAAGTAGGTATTATTTTAACACCATTTAATTCCGAAAAATTTGAATCTCTTTTGCTTCCTAGTGAACCTATGATGGTAGCAGTTAAATCTAACATGTATTTTAGTAGCACTGAAACTTCAGTTGATTTAAATGATTTAATAAATAAGCCTTTAATAATAGATAACAAGTTTAAGGACATGCTAATCACTTCATGTCAACAAGCTGGTTTTGAGCCAACAATTCTTTGCGAAAATGAGGATGCACGAGCAGTACTTTTATGGGTTAATGCAGGGATTGGCATAGGTATAGTTCCTAAATCAGCAGCTAATTTAATTCCAAGTTTAAATTTAAAATACATAGAAATAAATGAACTATCCTTAAAAACCAATCCTGCTGTTGTATGGTTAAAAAACAGATATTTATCTGATGTTGTTAAAAATTTTATCGACATTTTTAAATCAGTATGAATATACGGATTTTTAAATTTATAAAAATAATTTTAAAAATCCACATATTCATGTAGCTCAAGAGGAATACTGTCTATTAAAAATGTATTTAAGTAATAATAAATATAATTTCCTTCTCGCTCTTTATAAAGTAATTCCACATCATAAAGTATTTTTAAATGTTTTGATATGCATGCCTCTGTAAAATTTAGTTCTTTTGCAAGGCTTTGCGTTGAGCCTTTGCTTTTGCTTAATTTTCTTATTATTTTAAGTCTAGTTTCATCAGATAATGCTTTCATCAATTTTAATAAATCCATTGGAACCTTATCAATTTTTGTGTCCAAATGAGCAATAGTTGTAACTTGAACCATTTCTTTGCCATAGTCCATTAAAAGGTGTGGACTTATAAAACTACTTACTCTTATTATTAATCTCTCTAACGTGTCAAACGGTATTGTAAACAATGTGAATTTGTGAAATAAAAAAGCTTCTTCTGTTACTTCTATTCTACTATGTAATTCGTTAACATAATTTAAAATTCCATTACTTGCGCATAATTGTGAGTCTCTCTTAAGACAACGTATCAATAGAGGCTCTATATATCTGAGTTCCTTTTCAAAATAAGTTAAATAATATTCTTTTAAAACTCTAACCATTTTACTCTTAAGCTTTAAGTTAAAATCAATATATTTAAGTTCATTATATTTTTGGAACACAAGATTAAAATCCCTCTCACTTAAATCATCCATAAAATCCAATGCAGACATTATATTAAAATCATCACACTGTGCATAAACGTTGCATAAATCCATTATGCCACACCACTCACATGTTATCTTCCCGAAATAAACCAATTCTTCATATAAATTATTCGTGACTGTTTTTTTTGTTTTTTCAGCCCAAACAATTCTTTCTAAATGATGTTCTGAATTTATAAGCACATGAATGCTACATAACATTTCAAATAATGGAGAGTATGTAAATTCAATTTTCCAATTGTCTTTATTTGCTGTATATACCTTCATAAAATCACCTTTTAAATTCTTTTTTTATAGCCATTACAATTTCTTCAATCATTTCTTTTATTTGAAGATTTCTCGTTCCTGGAATATAAATACCATGTTTTTGTAGAGGAAGCAAATATTTTATACAATCAATATCTAATATTGATTGTGAAATGTTACCTGTTATTTCTCCATTTATAGCTCCGGTGCACAATATTCCAATTGGTCCAATTATGCAATCAATTTTATTTGTTTTTAAAAATGTACAGATAGCTTTTTCTCCACTAATACCAACATTTGCACCAGCTTTTAGCATATTTGATGTGGCTACAGCATTTGTTCCAAGCGCCACTATACATACATCAGTATTTATCTCCTTCAGAATTCTTTTTATTATTGTTTGTCCAATTCCTGCTCCTTGTGCATCAATAACCACTACTTTCATTATTATGTCTCCCTAAAAAATTTATACATTCTCACTTTCTTATTGATAGTGTTCTATTTAAGTATATTACTTTGTGCTAACTACAAGTCAAGCTGTTTACAATTTTTTTTTGATTTAGTATAATTATATAGGTATTACTAAGGTATATCAATTAGTGTTTACACTATACACATATGTAAATATTTAATTAACCACTAAACTAATTATACGAGGAGAATTTAAATGAATTCTAAAACTGAAATACCAGAGTGGTTGTTAAACAATGGAGAGCTTGGCATGTGTCCATGCGGGTGTATCGGAAAAAGAAAGAAAGTCAGCTTTTTAGAAAAAACTGTTAATGATATTGCAAAACTTTTAAAGGAAGTCATCTTTTTTGAAGATATAGCTTATGAAAAAGGTTTTTTACAAAAATTAGACCCAAGGGTAAAGATAATATCTTTGCTTATACTAATTTTAACAACTACTTTGCTTCACAATGTGCTTATATTGACTATTATATATTTATTATCATGTATTTTAGCAAAAATATCATATTTGTCCTTAAAATTATATTTCAGACGAATATGGATGATTATACCTCTTTTTACAGGCCTGATGGTATTGCCGTCAATTTTTAACTTTGTAAGACCTGGCAATAGTTTAATTTCACTTATAAATTTTGGCCATCAATTACATTTAGGCCCATTTGCATTTCCAGCAGAACTTACTATTACAAAACAAGGAGTAACTGGCGCTATTTTGTTAATTGTCAGAGTTGGTGTAGCAGTTTCTTTAGCTTTTTTATTTACTTCTACCACACGCTTTTCTAATTTGCTTAAGGCATTTAGAGTTTTGTTTTTACCAAAAGTATTTATAACAATCTTGGAAATGTGCTATCGTTATATTTTTATGTTGCTAAATATTACAACAGATATGTTTGTTGCAAGAAAAAGTAGAACTTTTGGTAAAATTGATTCAAAAGAGGGACGACGTTTTGTCTCAAATTCTATAGGAAGCCTGTTTGGTAAAAGTTATACTTTAAGTGAAGAAGTATATAGTGCTATGCTATCAAGGGCTTATAAAGGAGAACCAATTATTATAAACAGATTCAAATTTACGCTGCTTGACTTTCAATGGCTTTTATTTTTAATAATTTGTGTTCTTGCAGCTTTTGGAGGTGAAATTATTCTTGGATAAGAATAAAATAATGCAGCTACACAATGTGTCATTTGAATATTTAACCAATGAACCTGTACTTAAAGATATAAACTTAGATATTTATACCGGTGAAAAGTTAGTTATTTTAGGAGCTAACGGTTCAGGTAAATCTACTCTTCAGAAAATTCTTAACGGTTTGATATTTCCAAGTAAAGGCGAATACAAGGCATTTGGTGAACTTGTTACTGAAGAAACATTAGATGATGAGCAATTTTCAGAAGCTTTTCGTAAAAGAATTGGCTTTATATTTCAAAATTCGGATGCCCAATTGTTTTCCGCCAATGTGTGGGAAGAAATAGCCTTTGGCCCTCTCCAGATGAAACTTGATTTTAATGAAGTAAGTAAACGAGTAAATGAAGTTATTCAAATGCTTGGTTTAGAAACTTTGCAGGATAGACCACCTTATAAATTAAGTGGTGGTGAGAAAAAGAAGGTAGCTATTGCTTCAATATTGTCAATGAATCCTGAAGTTTTAATATTGGATGAACCCACTAATGGCTTAGATCCACGCACCCAAAGATGGCTTATTAATCTATTGTTAGAACTCAATAAGGCTGGCAAAACTTTAATTACATGTACCCACAATTTAGATATTGTTGACGAGATTGCTGATAGAGTATTAGTTTTTAGTGAAGAACATAACATAGTTGCTCAAGGCTCACCACAAGATATATTGTCAAATAAAGAGTTATTACTTTCTGTAAATCTTATAGATGAGCATTATCACAGACATGTCCACAGATTTGATTCAAACGAAAATCATAGTCATTATCATAGCCATGAACTATAATTTTCTTCTTTAATCATATAAAAGCAGTTGTTTTAAGTTAAATTTAATTATATAATTAACTAGTATCACGAAGATACAAGTAATGGCTTAAAAGTAATATTCAATCTAAAAATAATGTACCACGAAGGTTCATTCCTAATAAAGGAAACCTTCGTGGTTATTTTTTGAATAAAATATTTATATGAATATGAAACTAATTTTTAATTTTAGGAGGAGATAAAATGCACATACCTGATGGATATTTAAGTCCACAAACTTGCGCAATAATGGGGGCTGTTATGGTTCCCGTATTAGGCACTGCAGCCGCAAAATTAAAAAAAACATTAAAAGATAAGCAGGTTCCTTTATTAGCAATTGGAGCAGCTTTCTCCTTTACAATTATGATGTATAATATACCTATCCCTGATGGAACTACAGCACATGCAGTTGGTGCTTCTCTTTTGGCCATCATTTTAGGACCTTGGGCTGCCACAGTTGGAGTAAGCATTGCTCTCATAATTCAAGCTTTTTTCTTTGGTGATGGTGGTATTCTAGCACTTGGAGCCAATACATTTAACATGGCATTTGTAATCCCTTTCGTTAGTTATTATATATATAAATTAATAGCTGGTAATTCTGAAATATCTTCAAACCGTAGATTTATTGGCTCAATTATAGCTGGATATATGGGAATTAATATGGGTGCTTTATGTGCTGCAATAGAACTTGGTGTTCAACCATTATTATTTCATACACCAAATGGTACCCCTTTATACTCACCATATAGTCTTATACAAACTGTTCCTGCCATGTTGTTTGCCCATGTTACCTTAGCAGGACCATTAGAAGCAGCAGTAACAGGCTTCTCAGTAAAGTATCTGCAAAAATCAAATCATGCCATGCTCCAAATTTATCCACCTAAAAAATTAACAACTGAAAATTTGGAGCTTGTAGGTCTTAAAAAGAAGTATTGGTATGCATTGATTGCTTTAATTATTTTTGCGCCTCTAGGATTATTAGCTCATGGTACCGCCTATTCAGAATGGTCCGGGGATGAGTTAAAATCAAGGCTTGGATTTATTCCAACAGGAATGACTAAGCTCGGTGACAAATGGAAAGCATTGCTACCAGATTATTCTATACCCGGATTCAATAGTACTTTCTTAAAATCTTCTTTAGGTTATGTCTTTTGTGCAATTGTTGCTTTAGCATTTATATTGTTATTAACTTCAATTTTCAGTTTTTTTAGAAGAAGAAAGAACACAGACAAACTTGATTAAAACAATGTCATATTACCCGTTTTTTTAGCATGTTTTTCTCCTAACTTTAAACAAACATTTATTAATATAAACATAAATAATATTATAAATATACTGCATATAATAAAACTTTTAACTTCACCTAAATTGTATCCGGTTAAAAACACTTTTCTAATTGCATCAAGTGCATAGGTTAGTGGAAAAATTAAGCTTATACACTTGGCCCAAAGCGGAAATATTGTTGTAGGCACTTTAACTCCAGAAAATATCTCCATAGGTTCCTCTAATATGGTAAATAAAAAACCTGAATCCCTTGAAAAAAGAAATAATGCATTTAAAAGCATCCCCCACATAATTGCCATAAGTACCATAAGCAAAAAAGTTATAATTGCTGCAGGAATATTTATATTGAGATACTGATGTTTTAATATAAATATGCTTATTGAAAACACAGCCATAACCCAAACACTTTCAAATAGAGATGACAATGCATTTCCAAGTATTACAGCTAGCCTATTTACAGGCGAAAGATATATATATTCTAAGGTTCCAGATATCCTCTCAAAAGAAAAATTCCATGCTGATTGCACAAGCGATCTAAAAAAGCTCATGCAGATATATCCTAAGAGTATGAATATCAATAGATTTTTCCCATTAAGGTACGATACCGTGCTACTTCCAATATTAAAGGGTTTAAAACTAAAGTATGCAGAAATAAAACTTAATACAGGCCAGATAAAAAGAGACACATATATTACCTTGCTATGAAAATAAACCTTATGCTGTTTAAGCATTTCGGCTTTCATAGCTTTAAAAAAATTTATCATAAGTTAGGCCTCCTTAGCAAACCTTATTATAGCGTCTTCAAGTTTTGGTTCTTCCTCGTAAAGCTTTATAATAGGCACATTATTGCTCATACAAAATTTTGACAAAGTTAAATTCAAGTCTAAAGCCGATGTTATAGTAAATACATTTTTACTATTATCCTGCTTAATAATTACAGACTTGTCTTCTATACTGCAAGCACTACATAACTTTTCATAAATACTAAAACCTTCTTCAACTTTCAAATAAATAGTTTTATTTTTAAGACCTAATGTTGCAAGCTGTTTTGGTGTACCCTTTTCGATAATTTCGCCCTTGTTTAAAATGTATACATAATCACAAAGCTCCTCAATTTCCTCCATATAATGTGAGGTAAGAAGTATTCCCTTTCCTTCTTCACAGGCAATTTTTTTAACATGACTTCTAAGTTCTTTTGCTATTAGTGCATCAAGTCCAAGCGTTGGTTCATCCATAAATATATAATCAGGATTATTTATAAGTCCTCTGGCAATTTGTAGTCTTTGTTTCATACCCTTTGAATAATTTTCAACAGGTGTATCTTGCTTTTCAGTAATTCCAACTAATCTTAAAAGTTCGTCTATTCTTCTTGAAAGAATTTTATTTTCGATACCGTAAATCTGCCCGTAATACCAAAGATTTTCTCTTCCTGTGAGCCTCCAATATATCATTCTTTCTCCGCCTGCTACCATATTTATTCTCTTTTTGACTATCATTGGATTCTTTATTGCATCAATCCCATCAACATCAATACTTCCAGAGGTCGGTAGTAATAATGTTGAAAGCATTTTTATTGTTGTTGTTTTGCCAGCTCCATTTATACCAAGAAGACCTACAATCTTTCCTTTTTCAATTTCCATGCTTATGTTTTTTACAGCTTCAAGATGTGTTTTTTCAGATTTAAAAAATCCTTTTCTAAGTTTTGTCTCATATATTTTTTTTAAATTTTTTACTTTAATCATTATAAACTCCCCTTAACCTTGAATTTTTTCTAATGCTATGTATTCAATTCTTTTCATAAGCTTAAAGCCTATAACACAATACGCAGCACTTAATATAAATACATAAAGCATAGTACCCATTTGATCTTTTATCCCAAGTCCTAAAAGTGATGAACCTCTTATTAACGTTACTGCATCCGTTATTGGTATTAGGTTAGATGCCACTCTAACTACTTTTGGAAGATATTGAACTGGATAACTTATACCACATAATAAAAATAAAGCTAAGAAAAGAGTATTTTGAGAAATATATGTATCCCTAAAATACAGCATTATACAAGCCAAAACCATTGATAATGAAAAAAATGAAAAAAGACTTATAATAAATGAAATTATAAATGAGATTAGATTGAAGTTTGGAAATTTAAGTCCAAATGGTATGCTTACTACAATAGCAATTATTATTTCACCACTGGTAGTAATTGTTTGTTGAAGCATACTACCTACAAAATATTGTATTCTGTTGAATGGAGCTATCATAATGCTTTCAAGCGTACCCGTTCTAAGTTCAGTTATTAAACTTCTACTTACATTTAGACATGTTCTAACAACATATAAGTAAACAGCTGTTCCAACAATAACATAACTTATATAATCGCCAGTACCTGCATATTGCTGAAATGAAGTTTGCATATTGCCTTTAAAGAGTAAATTATACATAAAAAATGCAGAAAGCGATGTATATACGCCTGTTAGAAGATTTCCAATAAAAAATTCTTTTGGATAAGCTCTTAGTTGAACAATAAAGTTTCTCACAAATGTTGCGTTTAGAGTTTTAAAATTCATAAAAACACTCCTCTGATGATTTTAATTAACTGATTAGCTAATCATCTAATACTATTCCTTAAGGTGAAAGAATTATAATCATAAGCCTGTAGCTTGTCAATACTGAAAAAGTTAAAAAGGTGCTACTTCCTCAAAATGAACTTATCAATCATTTCAAGGAGTAGCACCTTATTTCTTATTCCTGCACTAATTATTTTGGAATTAAAGCATCAAATATATGTCTATATTCTTTTTTTCTTTCTTGCAAATGCAATAATTAGTGCACCAACCAATATTAAAATACTTCCACCTTTTATTAAATCTAAATTATTAATAGCAGAGCCTGTTTTAGGTAAAACTAATCCAGTTGGTTTTTCAAATGCAAAGTAATCACTACAATGATCAAGTGTAATAGTTATATAGCCATTAGCGTCAGCTTTATACTCACCAACAATTTCATAAGTATTTTTATCTGAATAATACCTTGCTATTGTTAATGTCTTATTTGCCCACTTAGCTCCAAGTAATACAGTAACTGTAGCTTTTCCTGGAAGCGAACCATCATAATTAAAAGAGAATGGAGCTATATCTGTTGCTTTCCCAATTAAAGCTTTTACTTTTGCCTCCTCTTTTGCTTTTAACTCAGCACTAACATTTTTTAATGCTAAATCTATATCCATTGTTGTGTAATTTGTAATATCTTTTCCTCTAAAGGTCCAAGTTACATTTCCAATTGATATAATAAGAGTTTTATTTGTTCCTTTTAGGGCGTTAAAAACATCTTTTGATATTACACTATTTTTATTTGCATCAACTAATATTGTTGATATATTTGTATCTTGTATTTTGCTTTTTATTTCATCAATATTATTACTAATTTGAGCCGTTCCAGTTTTGATATTTCCAGAAGTTGAACTGCTATTATTAGTATTGGGGTTTGTATTACCACTATTATCAGAGTTTCCTCCGTTATTAGTATTACCGCCATTATTGTTTCCATTAGAACCTTTGTTAAAACTTTCTGAATCAGCTAATACCATAGATGTTCCTGCTGGTACTACAACTTTAGAACCAGTAATCGTACCAAGATCATCTGTTCCTGCTTTTTCACCTTTAACAACCACGGTCCACCCTGCTGCTGGAAGATTGACCTCTGTATCTTTTTGTCCTGC
Source organism: Clostridium acidisoli DSM 12555 (assembly GCF_900176305.1). Taxonomy (GTDB): domain Bacteria; phylum Bacillota; class Clostridia; order Clostridiales; family Clostridiaceae; genus Clostridium_I; species Clostridium_I acidisoli. The sequence continues at coordinate 6,515 of NZ_FWXH01000002.1, read as the reverse complement.
ATTTATAACTACAGCTATTTTGTTCCATGAGTCATTATTTGCATTGTTTGAAATAGTGTAACCAATAGTACTGTCATTAGTATCAAAAAAGTTTAGATTTTTCTGAATTTCATCGGTAGTAGCCATTCTAAAGGCTGGGTGAGCTTTTCTAAGTTTAATAAGTCCTTCATAATAGTTAACAACATTTTTATAAGTATGTTTTCTGTTCCAGTCAATTTGATTTACCGAATCAGGTGAATTATAGCTGTTGTCTACAAAACCTTTTCCACTTGGATCAGGTTTAGTACCTAGCATTTCTTGACCGTTTTGAAGGAATGCTATACCTTGGGAAGTTAATACTATAAAACTTGATTGCTCATCCATTTTTATTTTTTCTGCTTCCGTTGCATCTGGCTTAGCTAAAGATATTCTGTCCCAAAGTGTGTTATTATCATGACAAGACACATAATTTACAGTTTGAGTTGGCTCTTTTGCCCAAGGCTTTGATGCATAAGGAGCTTTTGCATAGTCAATATCCTGGTGCTGAGTTGATGCCACAATCCCAAATTTAACTTGTTCCTTTAATTCTGCCATGGTATATGGCACCTTTTCATCATTTAACCAAGTACCATTATAATCTGTAAACCCTCCAGAAGTAGCATTAAATACATGCCCTTTTACCCCATCTCTCATATCATCACTAAATGAAGCTATTCTGTCACTAAGTTTGCTTTCATTTGTTTTAGTTGCTTTTTGAGCATCGGTTATTGTTACCTCATTGCCAAGATCCCATCCCTCACCATACATTAATATATTTGGGTTGATTTTGTCTAATGCTGCTCTCACATCATTCATAGTATCAACATCATGTAGACCCATAAGATCAAATCTAAAACCGTCTATATGATATTCCTTTGCCCAGTAAGTCACTGCATCTATCATATATTTTCTATACATAGATCTTTCGGAAGCTGTATCATCTCCACACCCTGAGTTATTTACCATTGTCCCATCTTCATTTTCACGGTAATAATAATCCGGAACAGTCTTGGTAAATGAAGACGACGTGTAATCGTAAGTATGATTGAATACGCTGTCCATTATTACTCCTATTCCAGCTTTATGAAGAGCTTCTATCATTTCTTTCATTTCCTTTATTCTTATACTTCCGAAGTATGGATTAGTAGAATAGCTACCCTCTGGAGCTAAAAAATTTTTAGGATCATATCCCCAATTGTAATTATTTAAATCTAACTTGATCTCATCAATGCTTGCAAAATCAAATGAAGGAAGAATATGAACTTCGTTTACTCCAAGTTCCTTAAGATGATCAATACCTGTAGCTTCACCTTCGTTACTCTTTGTTCCTGTCTCTGTAAGTCCCAGAAATTTTCCTTTCATTTTAATACCAGAATCTTTGGATACAGTTATATCTCTAATATCAACTTCGTATATTATGGCATCTGTCTGATTTTTAAGCTGTGGTCCTTTATCATTTTGCCAATTCATAGGATTAGTTTTTGAAAGATCAACTACCATACTTCTATCACCGTTAACCCCAACTGCTTTTGAATATACATCTTGAGTTTCATTGGTTTTACCGTTAACTGTAATTTCATATGTATAGTAAATTCCAGCTAAATCACCAGTTTTATCTATACTCCAGACACCTTTATCGTATTTTTTCATAGGTACAGTTCCAATAAGATTATTACCTGATCCTTCACTATATAGTTTTAATGATACATTATCAGCAGTGGGCGCCCAAACTTTAAAAGTGGTTTTAGTCTTTGTGTAAGTTTCACCTAAATCATCTCCACTATAATCATAAAGAGCCTTAAAATCATCACTGCTTAATACAGCACCTAGTGTCACATTCCCACCTTTGTATTGGTCAATTGCAACTGTATACTTAGTATTTAAGTCCAAACTATCTGTTGTCCTAATGTCACCACTTTTTTTATCATCTGAAAGTTTAATTGTTGCATTTAATTGTCTATTGCCACTCATTAATTTTACAGAATTTGAACTATCAACAGCTACATTAACAGCAAACTTAATATTGTGAAAGTCTTCAAGCTTTGCTTGATCTATTTTTCTTGATTTATCCACCTGATCTGGAGAATAATAAATATTTGCATCCTTTTGAAGTAAGTAAACATCGAGATTTCCCTGTTTATCTGCATATGCAAGATTTATTGTTCGATTTGCATCAACATCTTTTTCTGACCAGTCAGGTTTTCTAACAATAACACCCATACCACTAACTCCCTCCATATTGTCTAAAGTATATGAGGCTACTTCCCCATAGTTGTCTGTTGAATTAAATTCATAAGCACTGCCATTACCATTTAACGGCCACATCCATAAATCCCAGTTTGAATAATTGTTATCAAATCTAAAATAATGTACTTTTAAATTTACTTTATTATAATTATAATTTAGAGGTTTTTGCGTAATTTCAGGGCTGCCTTGCTTATCTGTTGATTTAATATATACATCTACATCTCCCTTTGAAGTATCAACATATATATTATCAGAGTCTTTGTCCCAATTATCTGTTTTTACAATTATTCCTACTTTTGTAGTACTTGGAGTAATATTTATTGCAGTAAATGCACCATCTTCATCTTTGCCAGTGAAAGTGTATCTTAAGCCGTTACCGTTATTTGCAGCATCCCACACCCAAAGATTCCATTTAGAATAGTCACCATCTGCTCTTAGATAGTGAATTTTAACTGTAGTAGTACCAGTAGGAACTGCTTTTACATTTATTGTTCCAGTAAAAATTGATATCATCATTATACATACAGTTATAAGTGCTAGTAATCTTTTTCTTGTAATTCCCATAAAAATCCCCCTTAACATAAAATGAACAGATAAGATTGCGCAAACGTTTCCATAGATTCAGAAAGCTATCCTCCTTTTTTATTGTAAACGTTTAATCTCACATTGTTATTTTATACCACATTTTATGGTAATACAATAATTATTTTACTGTTTATTCCATAATTTAACTCATCATGAGATAAATTGCATTTCATTCTCTTATTGTTGTTCCTTTACTCTTGAAATCCATTCATTAATTAATGAATTAAATAGTTCTTCCTGTTCTATTTGCAAATTATGTCCCGCTCTATCAAGTACAGCAAAAGTCGCTCTTGAAAAGTTTTCTAATATATTCCATGCATCTTTATATCCCATGCAATCATCCTGCCTTCCTAATAATATAATAGAAGGTTTATCAAATTTTTTATTCATTTTATCTGCATCAAATGATAATCCGTATCCATTTTCCATAAGGTTTTCTAAAAATTCATTGTTCGCTACCTTAACCCCTGACAATATTTCATTTTGATATCTTTCATATATTCTTTCACTTTGTACTACCGCAGAAGAATTAAAGTCTTCCCCCTCCTCTAAAGTTAGTTTGGATAACAACATCTTATCTTCTACTAGAATAACATGCTCAGGAACATTTCGTTTTCTATAATCAGGTATTAACAGTGGACAAATTAATAAAGCTCCATCAACCCTATCTTCCATCTTATATATTACTCCTGCTAACAAATAAGCTCCATATGAATTACCTGCAATTAAAAAATTTTCATCAGGAATTATTTCTTTAATAAAATCAATTATAATGTCAAGCATAATATCTGAATTTGTAATCCACTCTGCACTTTCTGATGCTCCCATACCAGGTAGGTCAATGTAAATCCTTTTATAATCTTTTTTAATGCTTTTTACATTTTCCATACACCCCAACATTAATCTGTGATCCACACAATATCCATGTAACATAATAATTGGTATTCCCTCACCAATAATCTCATAGTTTATCAATACATTTTTTATCTTACGCTTCATTTCTTATACTCCCTTACTTAATATTCTAATATTTATATATTCTCTACTATCCGTACAGTCTTATTTTAATTTTTATATATACAAATTTAAAGATAATAAACATTTCTATATGATTTTTTATACAAAAAAAAGCTACCACTCATTATAAAAAAGAGTAGTAACCTTATATTTATTTATTTTTTGTATATACAATTTTCCTTATGCTATGCTCCGAAAGAAAAAACTCCTCAGCTAAATTTTTAATTTTATATCCACTAATATATTTGCTACGTATATTCTCATTCCTATCTTTTATATAAATTTTACTTCCTGAATTTTCTCCCCATTTTTTTCTTTTTTCTAATTGGCATGGAATATATATATATTCACCTTGAATATATTTTTGAATCTCCTTAACTAAATTATCTGGTAAAATTGTTTCAACCTTTACATATTTCACAAAACTCAGCTCCCTAAATATATATTAAAAATTAAAGAGACAAAGTCTGCATATATGAACTTTAAATATTAAAAAAACACTATATTTATAACCCCTGTACAAGTCTCCTTTTTATGCCATATTTACAGACTTTGTGCAGAGTACTTTGAGTTGATCACGTTCTAGAAGTTCAAATCTCATATTCTAAATACCTCCATTAAGTTTTCATTTTATAAATAATACCAAATATCCTGTAAATTATCAACTTATTCCTATAACAATTCAAGAACTTATTCTTAATCTGCATAATTTTAAATTCATTAAATTGATAAATACATCCAAAAATGTTACTATTTATTTAAAGTACTGTATAAGGGTAATGCTATAAAAACTATAAATCATTTTAAAATTAATCTTACAGGGAGAAAACAAATGAAAAAAATTTTTATTTTTATAATTTGCGTATTTGTAATTGCTATAACATCTTTATTATGTTATAAAAATTTATTTGATGAAGACCCACTTTCTTTTATTAAACCGAAAGTTGAAATTGATAATGTTCGATGTGCCAGTGATAAAAATAAAAACGGTATTGATGATCTTGATGATATAGTTGTTGGTGCACGCCAAGAGACCGTTAATAAAACAAAATATAAAGATGCTTATTATGTTGGTGGTTACCCACCAAACAATGAAGGTGTCTGTACTGATGTTATCTGGAGAGCTTTAAAATATGCTGGATATGATTTAAAGACTGCTGTTGATACTGATATTAAACAAAATCCAAAGGATTATTCAGAATCAGTAAAGACTCCAGACCCAAACATAGACTTTAGACGTGTAAAGAATTTAAAAATCTTTTTTAAAAAATATGCATTAAGCTTAACTACTGAGGTAATCCCTAATGATAAGAAGAACCTTTTCCATTGGCAACGAGGTGATATAGTAGTTTTAGATAATCAAGAGCATATAGGTATTATATCAGATAAGAGAAGACGTGATGGTGTACCTTACGTTATTCATAATTCATATCCAAGTGCAAGAGAAAGTGATTCACTCTTAATTTGGTACAAGCAAAATAGGATAGTTGCACATTTTAGGTTTCCAAAATAAAACCAAGCATATTTTATTAGGTGGTGAAATTTATGAAAAATTCAAAAAATATATTACATAAAGCAAAAATAGGTGATAAAAAAATCCAAAGAAATTTAGCTATTGCTTGTATTTCAGCTGTAGTTATTTTATGTTTCATTTTTTTACTTTTGAAAATCACTATTTTAAATGATAAAAATTCTAATGTTATGAATTCCACTAAAAATTTCAATACAGAAGTTGGTAAACAAAATTTAAATAATACTATAATAATTCCTTATATGAATTCTCAAATTGTAACAGGTAACAACTTGGTTTATTGTTCTACTTTTCAACTTGCTTGGAATGAATTAAAAGATAATATTATTAAAGGTAACATTATTATTGATGGAAATCCTGCGGGTGTTAACTTTTTAAATGAAGGACTATCTACAAAAAATGATATTTCAGAAAAATATTATTTAGCTATGGCTGGCTATAATAAGGATGATATTATAGGAAAAATTAATAGGAATTTAAAAGAAAAGTTTGGTGGTAGTGCTCCAAAAGTCACCGAAAAACTAGTATATCCAGAAGATATATTAGCTTATTCATATCTAAACGTTGATTTGCAATTTATGTATAAATTTAACGAGCTAAATCAGCCAATAAATTTTAAAAATACCAAAGTAAAAGCGTTTGGAATAAAGAAATATAACTATAGTGATGCTAAGATAGGAAACCAAGTAAATATTTTATATTATAAAAATGATTCAGATTTCATTATTAACTTAAAAACTCAAAACTCAAAAGATGAAATAATTTTAGCTAACATAAATCCTCAAAATACTTTACTGGATACCATTCTGACCCCATAACAGTCTTCGACAGTTTCTAACGAGCATGGTAATATAAGAATATACGATGGAGGTTAGAAATATGGCTAGAAGAAAGTTTACACTAGAAGATAAAATTAAGATTGTTGATGAGTTGAATAATGGTTTAACTCATGCTCAAGTCTGTAAGAAATATGAATTGACATCATCCACTCTATGTACCTTTAAGAATCAACTTGGTGTAATTAATGCTACAGAGCCTAAAGATTATAAATCAAGTATTAAAGAAAAAGCATTGGAAGATGAAAACCGAAAACTTAAAGAACTAATTGGTAAAAAAG
>NZ_FWXH01000027.1 GCF_900176305.1 Clostridium acidisoli DSM 12555 | reverse complement strand
TAGAGACAACTCTACTATGTATTTTAACCGTAGGTTTTGCTCTTTGGCACTTAAATAACAGTTTAATATGTTAATAAATACTTATTCATTGAAAACTGGAGACCTTCGGTCAAAAATGAGAGACAAAGTACTTTAGATTATAGATTTAAGTTCAAAGATTTTTCGTAGCATAGCGGAGAAAAATCATCCATAGCTTTTTCCCACGGAAAACCCTTCACCTTTCACCGAGAAGCATAGGTGGAAACCCTTAACCCGTACTTCGCAATTTATCACTATTATGAAGTACATTATTAATATAAATAAAAGGAGGTTTATGTTATGGCGAAACTAGAAAATGGTTATGTACAAGTATATACAGGTAATGGAAAGGGAAAAACAACTGCTGCCATAGGTCAAGGCGTTAGATCTGCTGGAAATGAGCTTAAGGTTTATATGGTTCAATTTTTAAAAACCTTTGATACAGGAGAATTAAAAAGTATAAAAAAATTGGAACCATATTTTCAAATATTTAGATTTGAGACTCCTAGAGGATTCTTTTGGACGCTTAATGATAAAGAAAAAGAAGAGTTAAAGATAGAAATACAAGAGGCATATAAATTTTGTTATGAAGCTCTTGAAAAAAATAAATGTGATGTTTTAATAATGGATGAGATTATGGGGGCGCTTTCCAATAAATTAGTTTCAGTAGATCAGATATTAGAGCTTATAAGAATTAAACCTAAAAGTGTAGAACTTATTCTTACAGGAAGAAATGTACCGGAAGAGATTGTTAAAAAGTCTGATCTTGTTACAGAAATGAAAGAAATTAAACATTATTTTGAAAAAGGTGTAGCTGCTAGAGAAGGGATAGAATATTAAGTATGAAAAGTATTGTTATTTCATCAAATGAAAGTGGTGGTGGAAAAACCACTGTTACACTTGGACTTTTAAAAGCACTTAAAGATATGGGATATAAGGTTCAAAGCTATAAAGTAGGCCCAGACTATATTGACCCTGACTTTCATGAATATATTACAAAGGTGCCAGCCAGAAACTTAGATTTGTATCTTATGGGTGAGGAAGGTGTAAAAGCTAGTTTTTCAAGAGGAATTGGAGATGTAGGTATAGTAGAAGGAGTAATGGGACTTTATGATGGGAAGGGAATTAGCACAGAATATTCTACTTCACATGTGGCAAAAACTTTAAATCTTCCTATAATTTTAGTTTTATCGCCTAAGGGCAAATCTGTGACTATATGTGCAGAAATAAATGGCATAAAGGATTTTGAAAATGCAAATATAGCAGGAATAATACTTAACAATATAACTGAAAATTATTATAAACTATTAAAAATAGAAATAGAAAAATATTGTAATATAGAAGTACTTGGATACATTCCTAAATGTGAGGAGCTTATGCTTAAAAGCAGACATCTTGGACTTGTCCAAAGTAGCGAAATTGAGGAACTTGATAGAAAAATAGACATATGTGGAAAACTTATAATGGAAAATGTGAATATAAAAAAATTATTGAAATTGTCTGTACCTGCCAAGGAATACAGCGATGGCTTTCATCTAGAAAATAGAAAAATAAAAATTGCAGTAGCTTATGATAAAGCGTTTAGTTTTTATTATAGAGAAAACCTTGAACTTTTAGAAGAGCTTGGGGAGGTAACATATTTTAGTCCATTAAGAGACAGAGAACTAAAAGGTGATTTTGATTTCATATATCTTGGAGGTGGTTATCCAGAGGTTTTTATCGAGGAACTCAGTAACAACAAAACTATGCTAAAAAGTATAAAGAGTGCACTAGAAAATGGAGTTAGATGTTACGCTGAGTGTGGTGGATTAATGTATCTTACAAAAAATATAGATGGAATGGAAACTGTTGGATTTTTTAATGGGAGTTCTTCTATGACAAAAAGACTTCAAAACTTTGGGTATGCAGAAATACAAGTTTCAAATGAAAACAATGTTCTTCAAAAGGGTTTTAATATAAATTGTCATGAGTTTCATAAATCTAAAGTGGAGTTAATGGAAGAAGCTATATATGAAGTTACAAAGGATAATTATGATGGAACAAAAAAACATTGGAATTGTGGATATGTTAAAAAAAATACTTTGGCGGCATATGGACATGTACATTTTTTCGGAAATATGAATATGCTTTTAAGTTTAGTCGGAAAAAAAGGATAAGGGTGAAGAGCTAATGGATTACATGAAGGATCCTATGGGAATAGAGAAAAGAAGTTTTGAGATAATTGAAAGTGAAATGGGAGAACATAATTTTTCAAAAAGCGAACTAAGTATTGTTAAAAGGGTAATTCATACAACTGCAGATTTTGAATATATGAAATTACTTTATATTAGAGAAGGTGCTATAGAAAGCGCATTACAACTTCTAAAGGAAGGAACTACAATATATACAGACACTAATATGGCATTGTCTGGCATTAATAAAGCTGCCTTAAAAACTTTAAATTCAAAGGTTCAGTGTTTTGTAGCTAGGGAGGACGTTGCAAAGGAGGCTAAAGAAAAGGGAATAACAAGGTCTATGGCAGCTGTTGAAAAAGCAGTTGAAGAAGGTGTGGATTTTTTTGTGTTTGGAAATGCACCTACAGCTTTATATAAATTAAAGGAATTAACATTGAAAGGGATGGCAAAACCAAAGTTTATTATCGGAGCACCTATAGGTTTTGTTGGAGCAGCAGAATCAAAGGAAGAAATAGAAAAATTAGACCTGCCACTTATAACTATAAGAGGAAGAAAAGGTGGAAGTAGTGTTGCGGCTTCTATCGTTAATGCACTTATGTACATGTTAGTTAAGAGGTGAGAATATGCTTGATTTATATGTAAATTGTGATGGAAAAAAATTAAGGTGTGGGTACACAACCGGTTCCTGTGCAGCCGCAGCAGCAAAAGCAGCAACTAGAATGTTATATCACAATGAAAGACTAACACAAATAAATATAGACACGCCTAAGGGAATAGAGTTACTTTTGCCAATTGAGAGGGTAGTTATTAAAGAGGATTATGTGGAATGCTGCGTAATAAAGGACGGCGGAGACGATCCGGATGTAACACATGGGCTTAAAATTTTTGCTAGAGCAGAAAAAATTCCAAGTGGATTTAGTTTAAAGGGTGGCAAAGGCGTAGGTATTGTTAAAGGCGAAGGGCTTTATGTGAAAAAGGGTGAACCTGCCATAAATCCAGTTCCAAAAAAAATGATAGAAAAAGAAGTAAGGGAAGTATTACCTAAAAACAAAGGAGTCCAGATTACAATATTTGTACCTAAGGGTGAGGAAGTTGCTAAAAAAACCTTCAATCCAAGATTAAACATTGTCGGTGGCATCTCTATACTTGGAACAACAGGAATTGTGGTTCCCATGTCAGAGGAAGCGCTTAAGGAATCAATAAATATAGAGATAAGGCAAAAATCAGCTTTAGGACATAAGGAAATTGTATTAGTATTTGGAAATATGGGTGAAGATAAGGCTAAATCTATTGGATTAAACTCAAATAATATGGTAATCATGTCAAATTACATAGGTTATGCAATTAATAGTTGTATTGAACATGGAATAAAAAAGGTTATAGTGGTTGGACATATAGGAAAGCTTTGCAAGGTAGCCGCAGGATGTTTCAATACTCATAGCAGAGTATGTGATGTAAGGCTTGAGGTTATTGCATTAGAACTTGCACTTATGGGAAGTAAAAATGAACTGGTAAAAAAAGTATATGATGAGAAAACAACAGAAGGTGCAGTAAAGCTACTTGGAAAAGGATATGAAGAATTGTATTCTAATATAGGAAGAAAGATAAAAGAAAGAATAGAAGTGTTCTCATATAATGAAATTCAAGCTGAAGTTGTTATGTTTGCTATGGAAAGTGGCATACTTTATGATAGCAGAGGGTGAGGAAAAAATGGTATATATTGTTGGAATTGGTCCAGGGAATAGAGAATATATGTTAAACGCTGCATTGACAGAATTACTAGCATCGGATTGTATAATTGGATTTAAGAGAGCTGTAGAAAGTGTAGCATTTATACAAAAACCAAAGTATACTGCTAAAAACTTAAAGAATATACTGGATTTTATACAGGATAAAAAATATAAAAAAATATGTGTTATTGCATCTGGAGATCCATTATTTTATGGAGTTGCAGAGTATGTGAAAAAAAATTATATTGGGGACATTAAAATTATACCAGGCATAAGCTCCTTTCAATATATGATGAGTAAATTAGGTAAGTCTTGGCAAAATGCAAAACTTTCTAGTCTACATGGTAGAGAACAAGATTTTATTAAAGAAGTAGAAGAAAATAAAACTTCAATATGGCTTACAGATAACAAAAATACACCGGATATAATGTGCAAAAACTTAGTTAAGGCTAATATTAAAGCACATGTATATATAGGTGAAAATTTATCTTATGAAGATGAAAAAATAAGTTGTGGCGAGGCTTTTGAATTTATAGATAAAAAATTTAAAGAACTTACTGTGGTGGTGATAGAAAATGATAATAAGAGATGAGGAATTTATTAGGGGAAATTGTCCAATGACAAAGGAAGAAATAAGGACAATAAGCATTTCCAAATTAAATATAGAAAGTGGACATAGATTATTAGATATTGGTGCGGGTACAGGCTCCATATCAATTCAGATGAGTAAAATATCTGAAACAGGTGAAGTTATTGCTATTGAAAAGGATGAGGAAGCCTTAGCTATAATAAAGAAAAATAAAGAGAAGTTTAATGCGGATAATCTAAAGATTTTAAATGGTGAGGCCCTTTCGGTATTAGACGAGGTAGAAGGTAAATTTGATGGCATATTTATTGGTGGAAGCAGTGGAAATATAGAAGATATAATAAAAATATATGGGCAAAAACTTAAATCCCAAAAGTATATGGTATTAAACTTTATTACAATTGATAATGTTTATAAAGCAATTCATGTGCTAGAAGATTTAAAATATGAAACAGAGCTAGTTCAAATTTCAATTAGTAAATCAAAGGGGAAAAGCCATATGCTATTAGCATTAAACCCTATTTTTATAATAACAGCAAGGAGAGTAAAAAATGAGTAAACTATATGGTATTGGAGTTGGACCAGGAGATAAAGAACTTCTTACAGTTAAAGCTGTTAGGATAATTGGAAGTACACCTGTAATAGTAGGACCAAGTGGCATGGCAGGTGGAAAAAGTATAGCTCTTGAAATTGCAGAAGAATACATAAAAAGCAGTTCAGAAGTAATTATAAAACATTTTCCTATGGGTGGAGAAAATCAAGAAAACAAGATTTATGAAGCATTTGAAGTAATAGAAAGAAAACTTAAGGAAGGTAAGGATGTAGCCTTTTTAACTATTGGAGATCCATTTATATATAGTACATATATTTATCTTTTGAAATATGTGGAAGAAAAGGGATATGAAACTGAAACAGTACCTGGAATAACCTCTTTTAGTGCATGTGCAAGTATTGCAGGTAAACCACTTGTAATTGGAGATGAGGGACTTCTAATTATACCTGGTAGTAAAGTTAATACTATAAAGGATGAAAAGTATGTTGTTATAATGAAGGTTTATAAACATGAAGAAAGTGTACTAAATGTTTTAGAAGAGAAAGGCTTTAATTATGTTTATGTAAAAAAAGCAGGTAGAGAAGGTCAAGAGGTATTAAAAAACAGGGATGAAATAATAAATAATAGAGAATACATGTCTCTAATCATTGCGAATAGAATATAAAATTTTGGAGGATATATATGGTTTATTTTATAGGAGCAGGTCCAGGGGATGTGGATCTAATAACAGTTAAGGGTAGAGAAATTTTAACAAAAGCAGATATTGTTATATACGCAGGATCACTTGTTAGTAGCGAACACTTAAAGTTTTGCAAAGTGGGTTCTAAAAACTATAACTCTGCCTCAATGAATCTTGAAGAGGTGCTTCAAGTAATTAAAGATGGGGAGAAAGAGGGTAAAATTATTGTAAGACTCCATACTGGAGATCCAGCAATATACGGGGCAATAAAGGAGCAAATGGATGAACTAGATAAACTAAACATAAAGTATCAGGTTATTCCAGGAGTAAGTTCATTTACAGCAGCTGCAGCAGCAATAAAAAAAGAGTTTACGTTGCCCTCTGTTAGCCAAACTGTAATATTAACAAGAGTAGAAGGAAGAACCCCAGTTCCAGAAGGTGAGAATCTTGAAAAATTAGCAAGTATAGGTGCATCAATGGCCATATTTTTATCTGTTTCTATGATTGATAAGGTAGTTATGAAGCTTAGAAAAGGTTATGGCAGGAATGTGCCGATAGCAGTAGTGGAGAGAGCTACGTGGGAAGATGAAAGAAGTATAATTGGGACATTAGATGACATATCAGAAAAGGTTAAAGAAGCAAAGATAACGAAATGTGCCCAAATATTAGTTGGAGATTTTATAAATACTGAATACGAAAAGAGTAAATTATATGATAAAAGCTTTTCACATATGTTTAGAGAGGCAAAAGAATGAAAATAGCTGCAGTTAGTCTAAATAAATTCGGTGATGCTATTGCCTGTAAAATTAATAAGGTTATAAATATTGATATATACTCAAAAACTAATATAGAGAAATTTAGTATTAAAACTTTAGCAAAAAAACTAATGGAAGAATATGATGCTATAATTTTTGTTTCTTCTACGGGTATTGCAGTTAGAGCTATAGCACCTTTTATTAAAGACAAAACTATGGATCCAGCGGTAATTGTTATAGACATAATGGGAAAATACGTTATAAGCCTTTTAAGTGGACATCTTGGAGGAGCTAATAAGCTTTCAGATGAAATTGCAGAGGTGATTGGAGCTAATCCTATAATAACAACTGCTACGGACAATTTAAATGTAATAGCACCGGATCTTATAGCAAAGTATAATGGATTAACAATTGAAAGCATGAAAAAGGCAAAAGATATTGCAGCACTTCTCATTAATGGTGAAAAGGTTGCATTTGTTGACGATGAAAAACTTATAAAAACACCTAAAGGATATGTAAATGACTTAGAGGGTGCTGCTGGCATTGTAATTGTAACAAATAAACTAAGTTTTCCCTGTGACCTGGGAAATAAAGTAAAGCTTAAACTTATTAGAAAAAATTTGATTTTGGGAATTGGATGCAAAAAAAATTACCCTGCAGAAGATATGTACAATAAGGTTAAAGATAAACTTATAGAACTTGATTACGAGGAAAAGGCTGTAAAGATAGTGGCATCTGTAGATATAAAAAAAGATGAGGATGCAATAATAAAGCTTAGTAAAAGTTTAAATGCAGAATTTAAAATATTTAGTACAGAGCAAATAAAGAAAGTTCAACATAAATATAAAGGTAGCGATTTTGTTGAGAAGACCATTGGAGTAAGAGCTGTTTGTGAACCGTCAGTGGAACTTTCTAAAGGACTTATTATAACTGAAAAATTTAATTTACAAGGAATGACATTATGTATAGGTGAGGAGGAAAAATTTTAATGGGAAAATTATATGTAATAGGAATTGGCCCGGGTAGCATTGAAAACATGACTTTAAGGGCTAAGGAGGCCATTGAGAAAAGTGATATAATAGTAGGTTACACAAAATATGTTGATTTAATTAAAACATTAGCGAAGGGTAAAGAAATCTTTTCCACAGGAATGAAGGGGGAAGAAGAAAGATGCAAAGAAGCGCTTAGGCTTTCAAAAGACAACATTGTTTCTATAATAAGTACAGGGGATGCTGGGATTTATGGTATGGCAGGTCTTATTTTAGAACTTAAAGATGGTGAAGATGTGGAAGTTATTCCAGGAATAACTGCATCCTCAGCAGCTGCATCAGTTCTAGGGGCACCTATTATGCACGACAATTGCAATATAAGTTTAAGTGACTTAATGACGCCTTACGAACTTATAAAGAAGAGAATAGAGATGGCAGCAGAGGGTGATTTTGTAATATCACTATATAATCCTAAAAGTAAAGGTAGACCACATTATTTAAGAGAAAGTTTAGAAACAATAAAAAAATATAGAGCTGGAAATACACCTGTAGCTGTAGTAAAACATGCACTAAGAGATGGACAGGATGTTAAATTATTTAACTTAGATTCATTTGATGACAGTCAAGTTGACATGATGTGTATAGTTATAATTGGAAACAGTCAAAGTTACATAAAACAAGGTGAATTTATAACTCCTAGAGGATATAAATTGTGATTGGATTAATACTTGGAACTTCAGAAGGTAAAAAAATACTTTCACTTTTAAATAAATTTACACAGGATATTTTTGTGTCTACAGCTACAGAATATGGTGGAGAATTACTTAAAGATTACAAATATAAAGAAATAAATACAAAACCGCTGGACGCTAGTGAATTAGAGAAAGTTGTTATAGAAAATGGCATAGACGTATTAGTAGATGCATCTCACCCTTACGCTGAAGTAGTAACAAAAAATGCAGTAGAAGTTTGTAAAAAATTAAATATAATTTATGCAAGGTATGAAAGACCTAAGACATTTTTAAATGATGACAAGCATGTTATAAGGGTAAAAGACTATAGTGAACTGTATTTAAAAATGAAAGATATTGAAGGAACAATTTTAAATACAACTGGAAGCAATAACATAGATAAATTTATTAATATGAACTTAAAAAATAGGATGATACATAGGGTGTTACCTTCTATTAAGGTTATGGAGAAGTGTTTTTCATTAAGAGTTAAAACTGAGGATATAATTGCTATAAAAGGTCCTATAAGTTATCAGTTAAATTGTAGTTTTATTAAAGAATATGATGCAAAGGCAATGATTCTTAAAGACAGTGGAGTTCAAGGAGGAACAGATGATAAAATAAAGGCAGCTATTGATATGGATATAAAAGCTTTTGTGATTGTGAGAAAAGATTTTCATGTTGGAAATACTTTTAATAGTGAGGAAGAAATAACTGATTTTGTTAAGGATTTTTTAGATAAACAAAATATAAGTTGATTCAAATTATAAAGAGATTGCGAAGCATTGGTGAAGGGTTTTAACGATTGCTTCACACGTTAAAAGGTGAAGAGTTTACTGATAAATCAATAAAGGCTAAGGAAATTTTTCCTCCTACATCAGAAAAATAATGAACTTAAATATATCTGATGACTACCATCCGTAACCTTTTGCTGAAAGCAAATTCTCTCACCATTAACGGTATCATCGTTAATTCTTCCATCTTGCCGTATAGGTTTTCTTTCACCTTTTTACTCACGTAGTAGAGTAAAAAACCTTTAACCAGCATTTTGCAATCTCTCATTACTATAAACTAAATTATTATTTATATTCAAAAACCATATCCAAAATAAATACAACAAAGGACAATAATAATATAGTATTTACTAGGCTGCTTCCAGCCTTAAATATAAGACTAATTAACAAAATTAGAAGCAATAAACTACTCATCCATCTAATAAATTTCATAACCGTTTTATTACACAATACTAAAATAGTTTGTGTAAATGCCTCCTTATTTAATATTAAAAAATATAAATTATAATCATATTTTAACCGTAATTTAGGTATATATTCATATATTGTAGGGATACATTTGAACAAAATTAATTATGTTATATAATTATATACAAATATTTAATAAGAATTAGGGGGTTAAAGCATGGAAGCAAAAAGAACTAATACAAGGATAACCACAATATCCATGGTACAAGTGGCATTTATGGCTGCTATTATATACGTAGCAACAGCTATGTTTAATATTCCTGTTGGATTAGGCTATAAGGGCGTAGTACATTTAGGAGATAGTATGGTATTTGTGGCAGCAATTATTTTAACTAAAAAAAAGGCAGCCTTATCTGCTGCAATTGGAATGAGTTTATTTGATTTATTATCTCCATATTCAATATGGGCACCATACACGTTTATTATAAAAGGGACAATGGGATTAATTGCTGCAGTAATAGCATATAGAAGTTATTATAAAGGTGAAAATATAATAAATAATATATTTGCATTTATAGTAGCTGGAATTTGGATGATTGTGGCTTACTATTTTGCAGGAGTTTTTATACAGCATTTCTATACAAATGTTCCTTTAAATCAAGCTTTTATTATAGAAATTAGTCATGTGCCAGGTGATGTAGCACAAGTAGTAGTGGGAATACTCATTGCAACACCAATTGCAGAACTGTTAAAAAGGGCGAATATAAAAAGAATTATAAAATAAAAGAGAGGGTTCTCCTCTCTTAAATTGCTGTTAGTCTCTGTGATAGTTATTTCTTTGATTCTTTCTTGCTTTTCTACATTCAGGACATCTAACAGGATCATTTTCAAATCCTTTTTCCTTGTAGAATTCTTGTTCACCTTCTGTGAAAACAAATTCATTTCCACAATCTTTACATACAATTGTCTTATCTGGCATAAAAAAAACCTCCTCAAAATACCATAGGAATAATACATCTTGATAATTGTCGTCCTCCTATGATATAAAGGAGTTGAAATCACCTTGATAATTAACCTACAAAAATTATGAATAATTAGTAATTACTCTATAATATTATAACATACAGATAATGAATTTGGAAATGAATTCATGGAAAAAATAAAAAATATTTAGTATAATTAATTTATATTGATTATACTAAACAAAAGAGGATTTTTTATACTTATATAGAATTAAATAAGATATGCATTTTTTTATACCTTGAATGTAATGTTAGAATATCCGTAAATGAATTTAAAGGAAAGTGGGAACTTATGGATAATAATGGAGTCAATGAGCCAATGTTTTCTGAGATGGAACAAAAATTCTTAAAACTTAAAGATGAATTCGAAACTTATCAAAATTTCGCGGAAAATACAATTCAAATCATTAATGAAAAAAACAACAAACTTGAAAAAAATCTTGATGCACTTACAAATATAGTAGAAATAAGTAAATACATAAATTCAAATGTAAGTGATGAGAATCTCATAACAATGATCAATGATATGATTATTGGAATATTGGGAGTGACATATTCATCTATATATCTTCTTAATGATGTAGGAGAATTAGTAGTAAAGGCAACAAACATCGAAAGTAAGAGGCTTAATTTAAAAAAATATGAAATTTCTTTTATGATTAATAACGAGGAGCCATTTGTAATAAATTCCAAAGATCCTATTTTTTCATTAAGGCATAGGAAAGTAAAAATTCATTCTATAATAGGTCTGCCCATATATTCAAGGGATATTTTTAAAGGCTATATTATAGTTGAACATGCACTTTGGAATTTTTTTAGTCAAGATCACATTGCATTTATTTCATCTATAACTAATCAGATAGGAATAGCATTAGAAAATAATTTTCTGTATAACAAGGTTAAAGAGAGTTCAATTACCGACCCACTACTTGGTATATACAATAGAAGATATTTTTTTGAGTACGTAGAAGAAAATGTGAAAGAAAAGCCTAATGAAAGATTCGCTATGATTATGGTTGACATCGATAATTTTAAAAAGTTTAATGATAATTATGGGCACCAGTTTGGAGACAAGGTACTTATAGAAACAGTTAATGTATTAAAAGAAAATATAGAAGAAGATGACTTTATTGCAAGATATGGAGGAGAAGAAATCGTTATATATATAAGCAACGTTAGAAGTTACAGTGATGTCTTCAGAAAAGTTGACAACCTAAGAGAAAAACTTTCAAATCACTTAATAGAATATAAAAATGAAAAAAAATCGGTAACTGCAAGTTTTGGAATAAGTTATTATCCGGAAAATGGAGATACAGTTCAAAAAGTATTAAGTGTAGCAGATTCTATGCTTTATGTTGCTAAAAATTCGGGAAGAAACAAGGTTATAAGTTCATAGAACAAATTTAGTTGATAATTATCAAAATTAACTATATACTATTATAATAGAAAAAAATATACCTTTATGGAGTTGATTACAATTGTCAAGTGTTATAGACATTTTAGTAGAGCGTGGATTCATAAAACAGTTCACACATGAGGATGAAACAAGGGAGCTTCTTGAGAAAGAAAAAATAACATTTTATATAGGTTTTGATCCTACAGCAGACAGTCTACATGTTGGACATTTTTTAGCACTTATGCTTATGTCGCATATGCAGAAAGCTGGTCACAGACCGATTGTTCTAGTTGGTGGAGGAACTGCCATGGTAGGAGATCCTACAGGTAAAACTGATATGAGAAAAATGCTTACTAGAGAAGATATTGAACATAATGTAAAATGTATAAAAGGACAGATGGAAAATTTTATAGATTTTAAAGACGGAAAAGCAATTCTTGCAAATAATGCTGATTGGCTTATGAATTTAAATTATGTTGAATTTTTAAGAGACATAGGAGTACATTTTTCTGTAAATAGAATGCTTACAGCAGAATGTTTTAAGCAGAGACTTGAAAAGGGATTATCATTTCTTGAATTTAACTATATGCTTATGCAAGGATATGATTTCCTTGAATTAAACAAAAGGTATAATTGTGTTATGCAATTAGGCGGAGATGATCAATGGTCAAACATGATTGCCGGCGTTGATCTTATTAGAAGAAAAGAAAATAAACCAGCATTTGCAATGACTGCAGCTCTTTTAACTACTAGTGAAGGAAAAAAGATGGGAAAAACAGAAGGTGGAGCTGTGTGGCTTGATTCTGAAAAAACAACACCATATGATTTCTATCAATATTGGAGAAATGTAGAGGATGCTGATGTTGAAAAATGTCTATCACTATTAACTTTCTTGCCAATGGATGAAGTTAGAAGACTAGGAAGTTTAAAGGATGCAGAAATCAATGGAGCAAAAAAGGTTTTAGCTTACGAAGTAACAAAACTTGTTCATGGGGAAGAAGAAGCTAGAAATGCTGAAAAAGCTTCAGAAGCGTTATTTGGAGCAGGGAGCGACATGAGTAATGTACCTACTGTTTCAATAACAAATGATATGGTAGGTGGAACACTATTAGATGCTTTAGTTTATACTAAAATAATTCCTTCAAAATCAGAAGGAAGAAGACTTATTCAGCAAGGTGGAATAGTGATGAATGACGAAAAAGTTTTGGATGTAAACGCAAAAATAGAGAAAAGCGACTTTAAAGAAGGCAGTGCTCTTGTAAAAAGAGGAAAAAAGAAGTTCTATAAAATAGTTATTGGATAATTGGGTTTATACGAAAAAATGTACTGTTACAAAACTAACAAAATAATAGTTGGTTGTGTAACAGTTTTTAATTTTTATTAGAAAATAAAGTTCAGTGCTAGGTTACCGCAAGTAATGCAAAGCAAATATAATATAGGAGAAGCTATGAAAGAAGTTTTTGGTATTGGAGAGTTAGTAAAAGAATTAAATATAAATAAAGAAACAGTACGATATTATGAGAAAATTGGGCTGCTTTCCCAGCCCAAAAGAGATGCTAATGGATACAGAATATATACAAAAAATGATTTAGATAAAATTAAAATTATACTTATTATTAAAAGATTTGGTTTTTCAATAAAAGAAATAGATATTATATTTTCAAAAATTTATAATGAGATGCTTGGAAAAGATATTTATAGCATTAAGAATATAGTCAAGTATAAAATAAATGAAATAAACATCAAAATAGATGAACTAGAAAATACCAAAAAATTGCTTGAAAAAATAAATGATGAGGTGTTATCTCAAAATGAAGTGAGCTGTCATGACTTAGATATATTTTGGAGAAAATAATGCTTGACTATGTAGTATAGTACATGGTTTATAATACCAGTAAAATTGAATATATAAGATTATACGGAGGTTAATATGAAAAATATTATATTTTATTTTACTGGAACAGGAAATAGTTTACTTGTAGCAAGGGATATTTCTAATAATATTGGAGATACAAGGGTTGAATCTATTGCGCAGGCTATAAAAGAAGGGAATATTGATTTGTCCTATGATCGAATAGGGTTTGTTTTTCCTGTTTATTATTCGTTAATGCCTAAAATCGTAAAACGGTTTATTGAAAAACTAAGCTTTAATAAGGAACAATATATTTTTAGTGTAATTACGCTAGGTGGGATATTGGAGATGGCTCAGTCAGAACTAAGTAGTTGTGTAGAGGAAAGAGGTGGAGTCCTAAATGCAGCTTTTAAAGTAAACATGCCGGGAAATTATATTGCTAGTTATGGTGCTTTTCCCAAAATAGTTCAAGGATTTATGTTAAAAAAAGAAAAGAAAAAAACAAAATATATTTCAAATGTAGTAAATGAAAAAGGAGTAACACCTATTTCAAAAGGAGATATTTTATCACTTCATACGTCAAAAAAACTTCATAAGATAGTAGAAGAAGATTTCAATATGAGAGCACAAAATTTCCGCACAAATAACAAGTGCACTGGATGCAAAGTTTGTGAAAAGGTATGCTCAGTTAGTAACATAAGGGTTACTAATTCTAAGCCAGAATGGGGAAATAGCTGCGAACATTGTATGGCGTGTATTCAATGGTGTCCAGCAAAAGCTATTGAATATTCAAATAAAACAATGAAAAGAGTAAGATATCATAATCCAGAAGTTAAAATAACAGACTTAATTTGATCATGATTTAATTGTATTTTATTGAAAAAAATATTATTTAAATGGATATATTTTATAAAGGTGCTGCTCTGTGCATAAATTAATTAGTGCACAGAGCAGCACCTTTATAGGTATGCCCTATTATTATTAAATATAGGCGTCTCTTAGTACTTTTCCAAGTCTTTTAATACCTTCGACAATTCTTTCATCTGGCATATTAGAATAGTTAAGTCTAAAGGTGTTTTTACATCCACCATTAGGGAAAAATGAATGACCTGGAACGAATGCTACATTATTTTTTATAGACTTATTAAATATATCTATAGAATCAATATGAGTTGCTAGTTCAACCCATATGAAAAGACCTCCATCAGGTAAAGTATATTTTATTTCTTTAGGAAACTCTTCTTTTATACATTGAATCATAAGTTCTCTTCTGTGTCTATAAACATCTCTTATCTTATCTATATGTTTTTCAATATCATACATTTCCATATATTTTGAGGCCATAATTTGTGAGAATATGTTTGTATGTAAATCTACATTTTGTTTAAAAGGAACATATCTCTCTAAAAAATCTGTATCTGCACATATCCAACCAATTCTTAAACCTGGTGCAAATATTTTGGAGAAAGTACTTATGTAAATTACTCGACCTTCTGTATCAAAATGTTTAACTGGAGGTATTTTTTCACCAGCGAATCTAACTTCACCATATGGATTATCTTCTATAATTGTTACATCATATTTATTTGCAAGTTCTATTAATTTTAATCTTCTAACAAGACTCATAGTTCTTCCAGTTGGATTTTGAAAATCTGGAATTGTATAAATAAACTTTGCATTAGGGTTTTCTTTAAGTGCTTTTTCAAGATCTTCCATTATCATTCCGTCATCATCCATAGAAACTTCTATAAAATTAGGAATATATGCTTTAAATGCATTTAAAGCAGCAAGATATGTAGGACTTTCACAAATGATAGTATCTCCTTCATCTATAAATACCTTTCCGGAAAGATCAAGTGCTTGCTGGGAACCAGCCGTTATTATTATATTTTCTATAGTAGAATCTATACCTAAATTCTTCATTCTTTTGCAGATAGCTTTTCTTAGAGGAATATAACCTTCAGTGGTACTGTATTGAAGTGAGGCTTCACCTTCTTTATCTAAGACTTCTATACATACTTTTTTTAGTTCTTCTATTGGGAAGAGCTCAGCAGCAGGAAGACCACCAGCAAAGGATATTATTTCTGGATTTTCTGTAACTTTTAATATTTCACGTATTTCTGAAGCTTTAACATAGTTATTTCTTTTAGCAAATTTGTGGTTCAAATTTAACACCTCTTCAAAATTGATATTTATTAAATTGTTATTCAGTAATACGTCTATGATATCATAATATAATAAACTTTGCATAGATAGTATAATAATGAATAAAAATTATCAATTACAGCACATATGTATGCTAAAATGATAACATAAGTTTACGATAATATAGTTATATACTTAGCGTGGATAAAGCATAGGGAGGAGGTACAACGTGGGACAAACGATTAATACTAATAACATATCTCAAAATACAAATATTAGTTCTCCTAAAGAAACTAAGTTAGATGTAGGGGAAGTTTTTTCTGCTAAAGTTATAAAAAGTGATAATGGAAATGGCGATATAGTATTGAAATTAAAGGATGGAAGGCAAATCAATGCAAAACTTGATGGACAAGTTGATATAAATATAAATAATCAAAATAAATTTTTGGTTGAGGCTTCTGAAAATGGCGAAATAAAAGTAAGACTACTTCAAGACAATACTAAGCCCAATAATAATTTGGAGCAGATTGTAAAAAAGTTTCTAGGTGTTAATGCAAATAGTAGTGATTATTCCATGATAAAGGCATTAATTAAATATAATATACCACTTACTAAGGAAAATATATTATATGCTAAAACAATTATGGATTTTCAAAACAATATCAATGTAGACAAAAGCAAAGTGAATATATTTATAGATAAGTATTTAGCTAGCAGAGGAATTGATGAGAACAGTGCTAAGGGAGAACAGATAAAAAATATAATTAAAGAGTTTTGTAGTGAGCTAAATAATATTGAAAATGAAGAGCTTGCAACTTTTATGGAGAATGGAATAGATATATCTGGCGATAATATAAAGAGTTTTAATAATATTTTTAAAAATGATTCTACAGTATTTAAGGCCTTATCAGATATAATGGTTAAATTAAAAAATGTAACAGGAAATGAACAAAAAACACAAATAATTAATGAAAAACCTGTTGAAAACAATACAGAAAAAAGTCCAAATAAAACATTTACAAAAATGGATGCTAATATTAGTAAAATTATAAGTTTAGGATTGGACACTAAGCTGGAAGGAGGTAAGAATATAATGCCTAACATTTCAAATGTTAATAATCAAGTTGGTATTCAAAATAAATCTACAAGAAAATTAAGTTTTGATGTTGGAGAGATATTTGGTGCTAGAATTGTTTCTTATGATGGAGAAAAAGGAGAAGCAGTACTAAAACTAAGTGATGGCTGGAAGTTTAGTGCTAAATTAAGTAATTCAATAAATTTAGATGAAAATGCATTTTATAAATTTAAAGTTGATGGCTATGAGGATGGTAAAATAAGTCTTAAAACTGTAAAAAGTGATGATACAAATAAAAATAGTAGGGATAGTGCACTAGATAAAATATTAAATGAATATGCAGGAGATAGTTCAAATAGCGAGGATTATACATTACTTAAATCGTTACTTAAACATGGACTTCCACTTACAAAAGATAATATTTCATTTGCTAAGTCTATAATGGATTTTAGAGAAAGTATAATTAAAACTCCGGAGAAGGAAGAAGAATTTATAAATGCATATTTAAATAGCAAGGGATTAGATGAGAATAATTCTGATGTAAAAGATATAAAAACATCAATCAAAAATTTTTTTTCAGAGCTCAAAGGATTTACAACTGAAGAACTTGCCACATTTATAGAGAATGGAATTGAAGTTACTGATAAAAATATAAAAAGTTTTAATAATGTTTTTCAAAAGGATTCAGTAATAAATAAAGAACTTCAAGATATAAAGCAAGAGATAAGTAGTATTATAAATAACAAAGATGTAGAAATGAGTTCGGAAAAAACTTTTGTTAGTAATTCAATAAAAGATGTAGATAAAAATGCTAGTAAAGTATTAATAGAAGAAATAAATTCAAAAATAAATGAAATGAAAGATACAATAAAGCAATTAACCAATATAAATGACCTTGAAAAACTTGGAATGAATAAATCTATGGATAGCTTAATTAAAAACATAAATGATTTTAAAGTATTTAATACTATATCTCAAGGTTATTATTATATGGATGTTCCTATAAAATTCAAAGACAATGATTACAACTTTAAGATGATAATAAAAGACGATAGAAAAAGCGGAAAAAAAATAGACTCTAAAAATGTAAAACTTGCAACTTCAATTAAAACTATAAATATGGGTGTAGTGGATGCGTATATTGCTGTTAACAATAAAAACTTAAATATAGATATAAAAGCTGAAGAAAAGTGGACGAAAATCTTAAGCCTTACAAAAAATATACTAATGAACAAGGTTCAAAACATGGGCTATAATGTTAACGTAAATGTTAAAGAGAAGGAAGAGGACTTTAATATAATAAATTGCAGGGATTTCTTTAATGATGGAGTTGCAGGAAATTTAGATACTAGAGTATAAGGGGGTATAAAAAATGCCTAAAAACAATAAAAAAGCAGCTGCATTAAGATATGAACAAAGTTATGAAGCTCCAATTGTAACAGCAGCTGGAATTGGATTAATAGCAGATAAAATTATAGAAAAAGCAGATGAAAATAATGTCCCCATAGTGTATAATAAGGAGTTAGCAGATTTGCTGCAAAATGTAGATATAGGGGAAAGTATACCGTCTGAAATATATGAAATTGTTGCTGAGATTATAGCTTATGTTATGAGTGTAGATAACAATTTAAACAAGGAGAGATAGTTAATGTCGTTATATGCGATAGCAGATTTTCATCTAGCATTAAGTGGAGATAAACCAATGGACATTTTTGGGGACAATTGGATAAATCATCATGAGAAGATAAAAAATAATTGGATTAATATAATTACTAAAGAAGATACTGTACTTGTTGCTGGTGATATATCTTGGTCTATGCATATGGATGAAGGGATGAAGGATTTAGAATGGATTCATAAATTGCCAGGAACAAAAATTTTTGTGAAAGGAAATCACGATTATTTTTGGACTTCAATAACAAAGCTAAATAATCTTTATGATGATATGAAATTTATTCAAAACAATTTCTTCACATATAAAGATTATGCAATTTGTGGTACTAGAGGATGGGTTAGTCCTGAATATGAAAGTTTTAAAGTTCATGATGAGAAAATTTATAAAAGAGAATTAATAAGATTAAGATTATCTTTAGACTCTGCTATAAAAAGTGGATACACAAATATTATAGTTATGTTACATTATCCACCATTTGTTGAAGATATAACTAAAAACAATGAACTAGTTGATTTAATTGAAGAATATAGAGTTAAAAAAGTAATCTATGGACATTTACATGGACCAGCACTACAAAAAATAAAAGCTTTAGTTATTAGAAATGAAGTAGAATACATAATTACATCTTGTGATTATATAAATTTTACACCAATAAAAATTATGAATTAATTTTTATTGGTGTAAAATTTAAGTGATTTCAAAACATACCTAAAAACGGAAATTTCTTTTTCTTTTCCTTTTCTTTTACAACAGTAGTATTGGGAACATTCGTACCCTTTATGATATCTTTTTGGTTTCTAGCCATTTCTTTTATTTTATCAGAAGCCATTGAAGATGTTATAACATTTCCAAACCATAATAAAGCATCTTCATTATTTGAAGATCGCCTGTAAAGTTCCCCTATAAGATACATAATTGTGTATCTATCCATTCCATACATGGGAAAATCTTCTTTATAATATGCATCAAGAAATCCATCTAAAGCATTTTTTAAATATTTGTCTTCATTTTTAGTATCCTTGAGGATTCTGTACATCCATGCTATTTTTAAACAGACCATAGCTTTTTTATAAGATTCAGAATTAGTTACGGTGTAATTAATAAGAGCAAGTTTATATCTTTCAATAGCTATATTTTCATCATAAATCAAAGGGTATATTTTAGGCTTCCACTTTGATGAAATATTTTTTATGATTAGCTCTTTCTTTATTGATCTGATTTTTTCAAAATCTATTTTCATAGCAGTGTAACCACAGGTATTACAAAGCCATACATCATAAAAATATGGGTTAACCCTAGTATAATAAATAAAAAAATCACTATCTTTTTCTGCAATTCTATATGAAGATGTTCTAACGGATCTTGCTTTAAATTCATGACCACATATAGGACATTTTACTGTTTTATCATATAGTAGATTTGAAATATTTAAACCTTCATCATTTTTCGATGACATGACTAGTCTCACTTCTTTCATATAAGTTTATAAGGCGTAAATATGTAAATTTAATTTAATAATTAATCTTATAATAATATTATACCAAAAAAAATGTTCAACTCATAGACTTTAGATTAATATTTAAACTAAAAGTAGTATATCCTTAATGCAAGAATTAAGTTATAATTAAAAATAAAGAAGTATATTTTTGAAAAGGATGATTTTAATGGCTACAATTCAATGGAAGAGATTCTTGATACCATATACTCAAGCTGTAGATGAATTAAAGGTTAAAATAAGGAGCATTAGAAAAGAGTATAGAAAAAGAAATGAATATTCACCAATAGAATTTGTAACAGGTAGGGTTAAAGAAATATCAAGCATTCTAGAAAAAGCAAACAAATTCAACATACCTCATGATAGAATCCAATTGGAAATGGAGGATATTGCAGGTATAAGAATAATGTGTCAATTTGTGGACGATATTGAAAAAGTGGTGAGCTTAATAAGGCAAAGGAAAGACATGCAAATATTGTATGAAAAAGACTATGTTGATAATGTAAAAAAAAGTGGATATAGAAGTTATCATATGGTAATAAAATATCCCGTAAACATGGCAGAAGGTCAAGTAGAAATATTAGCTGAATTTCAAATAAGAACACTTGCAATGAATTTTTGGGCTACTATAGAACATTCTCTTAATTATAAATATAAACAGGATATACCGTTAGCTATAAAAGAAAAGTTGAAAAATGGAGCAGATGCTGCTTTTAAACTTGATCAAGAAATGTTAGAAATTAAAGATGAAATAAAAGACGCACAAAGATTATTTGAGGTAAAATCTAGCTTGATTTCTGATATTATGAATCTAATAGTTATATTGTCATCTATGGGGAGAGTACAAGAAGCTGCTAACTATAGAAGCAGGTTAAATAAACTTATTGAAACTGGAGACGAATTAGAATTAAGTAATTTAAGAGACGAAATAGAAAAGACAGTAGATAATTTCAGATAAAAACTGGTTTATATATAGTATTGATAAATTGCGAAGTAAGGGTTAAGGGTTTTCACCTATGCTTCGCGGTGAAAAGCTATGGAGGATTTTTCTGACCAAAGGATGAAAAATTTCCTTAGCCTTTATGGATTTATCCATAAACCCATCACCTTTTAACGTGCGAAGCAATCGTTAAACCCCCTCACTTTCTACTATTTAATACCTCAATATTCAGCAATTCAAATTAAATTTAGAGTTTCACATCTATTTCTTATTCTCTAAAACTTTCATATTTTTAAAGTGATATATAATGAATACAATAAAAGGAATTAAAATATAGTTGACCAGAATTATACCTAGATATATATTTAAAAATTTAAACATTAGGAAGGTATTTAATGAACAAAAATATGAACTTATGCCAACTAAAATACTAATAATAACTATGGTCAATTTATGCTTAAAATTTAATTTCGCTAAAAGCAAAATCAGTGATAGAAAAGTTAAAATGTATTTTATGTACCAACCACCTAACATTTGTAAAAGAACATATAATTCACCACTCTCTAAAAAACCAAAATAATTAATTAACTGAGTTTGAACTAATTTTGGATAATATATTGGGTTTAATCTTGACATGCCAAAAGTAGTTAAAACACCAATGGTGGATACAACTTCCATTTGTATTATAAATATAAGAGTCCAGCCGATGCATTTTCTTAAGGAATTCTTATTACTAAATTCAGTAAGCATAGGAAGTATTATGGAAAAATTTGCAAAATACGAAAAACTTTTTATTACTGAGGCAACAAAGTTAAAAGTTATTCCATTATTCATTATTGGAAGTAGATAGCTAAAATGCTTATATTTTTGTGTTAATATTGCTAGATTTATGCCTGATAGGGTAACAAATACTATACCAACTATACAAACAATTAATATAGCATTTTTACCTCTGGATACTGTGTAAATGGCAGGTATTATAAAAAAAATTAGAAAAAACCAAGGAGGGGCATTAAAAAGTATGTTTACATGCATAGAATTTGATTCTATAGAAGCACATTCTACTAGAGTCAAAAACAATGAAAGAATAAAAAGACATAAAAAGAAAGTCCCTAAAGATTTACCTAGAGCAGTACAGTATATGTCATGTATATTAAAATTATTGTTGGTTTTACATATTGATATTATTATGTATGCAAAGGCAAAGAGTAGTATCCCAGAACAAATTACAGAAATCCAGGAATCTCTACCTCCTATTGTTGTATAAATAGTTGGGTATGTCTTCATAGAAATTATTGTTACCCCAGATAAAATAAAAAATATGTGGCTACTATTAAATTTATTCATACAATCACTCCTATATTTTTATTGTTGTATTTTGCATAAAGTATTAATAAAAATCCATACTATGATTAAGTTATGTATATAACGTTATTATTTGATGTTATATGAATATTATTCAATAAAACAAAGAAAATAAGCGGGTGGTAATGTGAATGAAGACTATATTACTTTTATAAAAGATAAATTTAAAGGAAATATTGATGTAAAATACAGACAAATACAGTGCGCAAAAGGAAATATTCTTATAGTATTTATTGATAATATGACAGATGCTAAGTTTATAAGTCAACATATTATAGAACCAATTATTAGAGAAAAAGACAAAATTCAAACAGCAGGAGATGTAAGAAAGGGAATAGTCTTTGCAAATTCAGTAGGTATGGTAAAAACTAGTCATGAACTACTTTATCATATACTCTCAGGCGATGTTGTAATAATTTCGGATTTCTATGAAGGTCTTATATTTTGTGAGGCAAAAAATTATACAAGGAGATCAGTAGGCATTCCAATAACTGAGAGTGTTATAAAAGGTCCTAGGGAAGGTTTTACAGAGGCATTTGTAGATAATATTTCACTAATAAGAAGAAAAGCAAGAAATGCAGATTTAAAGTTTGAAAATATTTTTGTAGGGAAAAAATCTGATACTGTTGTTATTGTTACTTATATAAAGGGAATTGCTAGTGAGAAACTTGTAGCTCAAGTAAAAAAAGAATTAAAAAACATGGATATAGATTTTTTGCTTGATACAAATTATATTGAAGAGAGGTTCGGACAAAAGTCTACTTTTTTTGAAACAGTTGGCTACTCAGAAAAACCAGATATTGTAACTTCTAAATTATTTGAAGGAAGGGTGGCAATAATTGTTGATGGGACACCTTTTGTAGCAACATTACCGTATTTTTTTTATGAAAATTTTCAAATGGCCGATGACTATTATTTAAACAAGTTGCTTGCAAATTGTTTAAGAGTTTTAAGATGGGTATGTTTGTTTATATCTATGCTTTTACCAGGTTTATATGTGGCGTTAACCACAAATCATTTTTCATTAATACCATCTATTTTTGTACTGAGATTAGCAATATCAAGGGCAGGAGTTCCATTTCCTATGGTAATAGAAGTTTTGCTTATGATTTTTTTCTTTCAGGTTTTAAGAGAAGCTGGAATAAGATTACCACAACCTATTGGTCAGGCCATGAGTATTGTTGGTGCTTTAATATTGGGGCAATCAGCTGTAAGTGCAGGTTTTGCTTCTGAAACAACAATAATTATAATTGCATTATCATCCATTTCTACATTTTTGACTCCAAAGCTATATGGAGCAATAATGTTTTGGTCAATTCTAATAGTAATATTTAGTGCAGTGGCAGGATTACTTGGGTTCTATATATGTTTTTTTCTTCTATTATCTGAAATTGCAAGTTTAAAAAGCTGTGGGTTTGATTATCTATTTCCAATGGGAACTTTAAAGAAATTTAATTTTAGAGACATAATTTTGAGAGATGATTTAGATTCAATATCAAAGGAATTCACAGATGGGGATGATAAAAAATGAAAAAAACTTTGTTGTGTATTTTTTTAATAAGTTGCATGTTTCTTAGTGGATGTTATGGGTATAAAGATATAAATACTGTAGTTTTTACAACATCTATAATACTTGATATTGATAAGCAAAATAATCCTGTTGTGTATCTTGAAATATTTAAACCTGCTAAAACAGCCTCAAAGAGTTCAGAACAAGCACAAAGGATGGTATTGAAGGGCACAGGGAAAACTGCATATGAAGCTTTAAATGATGTTAATTTAGCTTCAAGCTTTAAAATTGACTTTAGCCAAAATAAAGCAATAATTTATACAAAACGAGCTGCAGAACATGGAATTAAAAATTATTTTGATATTTTTAGGAGAGATTCTCAATTTGTAATAAGGCCATATATTGCGGTATATGATGGTGATGTGGAAAGGCTGGCAAAAGGAAATTTTGAAGAAGAACAATTTGTCGGATTATTCCTTTGGGATTTAATAGAGAATATTGGAACTAGTTCAAGAACTGTACAGTCTTCATTAAATCACTTTTTATCTCTCAGAGTGTCACCAGAAAGAACAGATGTTTTAACAGTTATTAAGATATCGGATGAAGAACCTGTTCCTACTCTTGTGTTAGAAGGAGGAGCAATAATAAAAGATGATAAATTAAAAGACATAATACCAGCAACGGAAGGGGAAGCGTACAACTTTTTAACTAATCAAGTTGAAAGTGGCTCAATGGAGATTAATGATCCTAATAATAAAAGTAAATATATTTCATTGAGAATAGAAAAAAGTAAAACTTATTCTGACTTAAACTTACAGAGAGGAAAAATAAAATTAAAGAAAAAAATAAATGTTAAGGCAAGTATTGTTGAAACTCAAGATTATATAAATTTAACAGATGATGAGATTAAAAAAATAGAAGAGGGAGCAGAAAAAAATCTAATCACTGCTTGTTATAATGTTTTTAATAAATTCAAAAAAGAAGATATTGATATATTTATGGTAGGAGAAGAGGTTGAAAATAGATTTGGTGATAATGTGATAAAAGATAAAAAAAATATAATTAAAGATACAGAGCTTGAGGTTGAACCACATGTATTTATTGACAGTCCAGGTAAAGCAAGAAGGTATAAATAAGGTTTAGAACTTGATAGTGAGAAATTGCGAAGAAATCGTTAAAACCATTCACTTTACTTCGCAATTTCTTTATATTAAGATTGCTCAGATGGTGTCAAAACCAAAATCCCATCTGAGTGTTAGTTTCAATTTATCTAACAACGATATTAACTAATCTTCCTTTAATGACAATTACCTTTACAATTGTTTCACCATTTGTAATATCTTTTATTGATGAATTATTTAGAGCTTCAGCTTCAATAGTTTTATCATCAAGATTTGCAGGAATATTGATTCTTGCCTTTATTTTTCCGTTTACTTGTATAGCTATCTCAACTTCATCTTTAATTAAAGCAGCTGGATCAAAAGTCGGCCAAGCTTCATTGAAAATAGAAAAACTATTGCCTAAAATATTCCACATTTCTTCTGAAAAATGAGGTGCAAATGGAGCTAAGATTCTAACAAAGTCATCAGTTGATTCTTTCAAAAATTCTTTGTTTTTAGTGTCCTCATTTAAATATTTGTTAAGTGCATTTGTAAATTCCATTATTCTTGCAATACAAGTATTAAACTGGAATTTTTCTGCATCTTCTGAAATTCCTTTAATTGAAAAATGTCTTACATAATTAAGTTCTTTTTCTGCTTTATCTATAGTAGTTTTAGATTTTTCATCTGAATTTATATAGTCTATAGATTGAGATAGAAGCCTTTGAACTCTATCAGTAAACTTAGCCATAGCCTTTATGCCATCATCGCTCCAAGCGCCGCCTTCAGTGTAGTCAAATCCAAACATTAAATAAAGTCTAAATACATCTGCACCATATTGAGATATATATTCATCTGGTGAAATTGTATTTCCCTTTGATTTACTCATTTTTTGTCCATCAGGTCCAAGTATCAAACCTTGATGTCTTAGTGAACGGAAAGGTTCATCAAAATTTAAATACCCCATATCTCTAAGAGCTTTTGTAATGAATCTAGCATATAAAAGATGCATACAAGCGTGTTCAGGTCCGCCTACATATTTATCTACAGGCAAAAGGTCGTTAATTTTCTTAGGATCAAATGCCATTTCGCTGTTCTTACTATCAGCATATCTTAAATAATACCAAGAAGAACATACAAAGGTATCTAATGTGTCAACTTCTCTCTTAGCCTTTCCTCCACAATGTGGACAAGTAGTATTTACAAAGTCTTCACTAGTAGCTAAAGGAGATTTACCATTAGGAGTAAATTCAACATCATATGGAAGTTCAACAGGTAAATCTTTTTCTGGAACTGGAACTATTCCACATTTTTCGCAATACACAACAGGAATAGGAGCGCCCCAATATCTTTGTCTTGACACTAACCAATCACGAAGTCTATAGTTTACTTTCCATCTGCCAAGTTCATTAGAAGATAGCATTTTTACAATAGCTTCTTTGGCTTTATTTCCAGATAAACCATCCAAATCTCCACTGTTTACAAGTTTACCATAACCGGTATAAGGAAGTTCTTCACCACCTTCTACAACTCTTATTATAGGTAATTTATATTTTGTAGCAAAATCAAAATCTCTTTCATCATGTGAAGGAACGGCCATAACAGCACCAGTACCATAAGTTGCAAGTACGTAATCAGCTACCCATACAGGGACTTTTTTACCATTTGCAGGATTTATGGCATAAGAACCAGTAAAAACACCTGTCTTTTCTCGTGTTAAGGACTGTCTTTCAATTTCAGTCTGTTTTTTAGCCTGATCCTTGTATTCGGCTACAGTATTTTTATACTTTTCGATTGTTAACTGATCTGTTAGTGGACTTTCAGGAGCTAAAACAACATAAGTAACTCCAAATAAAGTATCTACTCTTGTAGTAAAGACATCGAAGGTTATATCAGAATTTTCTACTTTAAAAGTAACTTCAGCGCCTTTAGATTTACCAATCCAATGTTTTTGCATGGCTTTAGTTTTTTCAGGCCAATCTATAGTATCAAGTTTTTCCAAAAGTTCATCTGCATAATCTGTTATCTTAAAAAACCACTGTGTAAGATCCTTTTTTGTAACTTCAGTTCCGCATCTTTCGCAGGCACCGTCTACAACTTGTTCATTTGCAAGAACAGTATTACAACTAGGGCACCAATTTACGGGAGCTTTTTTCCTATATGCTAATCCTTTTTCATAAAGTTTTAGAAACAACCATTGAGTCCATTTATAATAATCAGGTTGGCAGGTTATTACTTCTTCATCCCAATTAAACATTGCACCCATTGCTTTAAGTTGATTTTCCATAGTTTCTATATTTTTAATTGTTGAGTCTTTGGGATGAATACCTGTTTTTATAGCATAGTTTTCAGCTGGTAGACCAAAAGCATCAAAACCCATTGGCTGAAAAACATTATATCCTTCCATTTTCTTTAATCTTGCCCAAGAATCAACTGGACCGTAGTTAAACCAGTGACCAGCATGAAGTTTAGCACCAGATGGATAAGAAAACATTTCAAGCACATACAATTTGTCTTTAAGATTTTCTTTATCAAATTTATAAAGTTTTGTATCTTCCCAAATTTTTTGCCACTTCTTATCAACTTTTGTACTGTAAATTTCCATTACATGACCTCCTAAAATTTAGAT
Organism: Clostridium acidisoli DSM 12555; assembly: GCF_900176305.1. GTDB lineage: Bacteria > Bacillota > Clostridia > Clostridiales > Clostridiaceae > Clostridium_I > Clostridium_I acidisoli. The sequence continues at coordinate 1,530 of NZ_FWXH01000027.1, read as the reverse complement.
ATCTAAAATAACTCATTTCATATCTTAATGATGTCCTTTTAATAAAGTGAAACTTGCACTCAGATGGGGTTTTGGTTTTGACACCATCTGAGTGTTAGTTGAACAAATCCAGCGCGTAGCATCCGTTAACTTTCCACTTGAATAAGTGAGAGTCATACGGATGGTAGCGAATGGATAAAATAAAAAAACCTTCGTCTCAAAAGAGACGAAGGATATACTCCGTGGTACCACTCTAATTAGGCAAATAATCTTAAAGAATTTAAAGATTATAAAAGACCTCACTTTGTAATATAACGGTTTTAACCGTATTACCATTTGGGTAATAAGCTCACAAGCGAGTTCACACTTTATCATCACTGTTTTTCAGCTAGCAACAGCTCTCTTTAGATGACTCAAATGTTACTATTCTTGATCAAAGCACATATGAAATTATTAATGAAATTATAAGGCATTATTAACATATTGTCAATAATAAAAAAAGCTAAGATAAAATCTTAGCTTTTGGCTGCCCCAGCAGGACTCGAACCCACACATGCCTGAACCAGAATCAGGTGCCTTACCAGTTTGGCTATAGGGCATCAACAACAATTAATATTATATCAGTTTTTTTATGAATGTCAATATAAATAAAATATGATATAATCTATTTAATTAAAAATTTTAATATGGTAGGTGATAGGCATGTCAGTTAATTTAAAAAATGACTGGAAAGAATTGCTGAAAGATGAATTTGAAAAAGATTATTATATAAAGCTAAGGCAAACTTTAGTAGAGGAGTATAGAAATAAAACCATATTTCCAGATATGTATGATATTTTTAATGCATTACATTTTACAGCGTATAAAGATGTAAAAGTAGTTATATTAGGTCAGGATCCTTATCATGGACCAAATCAAGCTCATGGGTTAAGTTTTTCTGTAAAGCCTGGAATACCAGCACCACCATCTTTAGTAAATATATATAAGGAGCTAAAGAATGATTTAGGCTGTTATATACCCAATAATGGATATTTAAAAAAATGGGCGGATCAAGGAGTGTTATTGTTAAACACTGCTTTAACAGTAAGGTCAGGTCAAGCTAATTCTCACAGAAAAATTGGATGGGAAATATTCACTGATAAAATAATTCAGTTACTAAATGAAAGAAAAGATTCTGTTATATTTATTTTATGGGGAAATAATGCTATTTCTAAAGAAAAATTTATAACAAACAATTGGCATTATATAATAAAATCAGTTCATCCAAGTCCACTTTCAGCTTCTAGAGGATTTTTTGGAAGTAAACCATTTTCTAAAGTAAATAACATTCTTAAAGATATTGATAAGAAACCTATTGATTGGCAAATTGAGAATATATAATATTTATATTCGTAATATTAAGAAATTGCGGAACATAGATGAAGGGTTTTCACCTATGCTTCGCGGTGAAAAGGTTAAGGGTCGCTAAAGCGAGGTGAAGGGTTTGACAGGCGCTTTGCTGGTCAAAGGTGATGGGTTTTCCGTGGGAAAAAGCTATGGATGATTTTTCTC
>NZ_FWXH01000016.1 GCF_900176305.1 Clostridium acidisoli DSM 12555 | reverse complement strand
GTCGCTGGGTCTTTATTTTGGCCAGTTAGCTCAGTCGGTAGAGCAGAGGACTGAAAATCCTCGTGTCCCTGGTTCGATTCCTGGATTGGCCACCAGTTTTGGCGCTATAGCCAAGTGGTAAGGCAGAGGTCTGCAAAACCTTTACCCCCAGTTCAAATCTGGGTGGCGCCTCCAAAAACCTTAAGATATTTATCTTAAGGTTTTTTATTTTACAACAGCTTCTAATACTTCAATACTACCAGCTGTAGGGTTTATTTTTATTTTTGCACCAATAGGTAGTGTGAGTTTTGGGTAATCATGACCAGACATAAAATTCATAAGAGTGGGCTTATTGATGGACAAAATTCTATCCTCGATTACCTGATTTAAAGTTAAACTTCGTTCGTAGTGTGGAAGAGTACAATTTGTAAATTGACCAAGTATAATTGCACTACATTCTTGAAGCTTATTTGAAAGAATTAATTGAGTTAATTTCCTATCTATAGAATATGGCTCCTCATTAACATCTTCTAAAAATAAAATTTTATCTTTTGTATCTAGCTCATAATCGGTTCCTAAAGTGGAACATATAAGAGAGAGATTTCCACCAACTAATACTCCTTCTATACATTCATCAAAATTACTTTTTACTAGCATGTCTTTAGGATTAGAAATTACGTAAGGTCTGAATCCATTCATTACAGTATCAAAAAGGGATTTAATTGTGATATCATCGAAATTTGAGTTTAGCATTGGTCCATGAAAGGTTATCAAGCCACACTTACTATAAAACAAGTTTAAGTAAGTAGTTATGTCGCTAAAGCCAACAAATATCTTAGGATTGTTTTTTATAATGTTAAGATCTATGTAAGGTAATGTTCTCATTGAACCATAGCCACCTCGAATACATAAAATCATTTTAACTGAAGTGTCTAGAAACATATTGATTAAATCATTAGATCTTTCTATATCTGTTCCAGCAAGATAGCCTAAACGATTATATATATTTTTTCCTTCTTTAATGTTAAAGCCTTTTTCTTTTAAAAAATCTATTCCAGATTGTATATTGCTTCTATTTTCTGCACTTGCCGGTGCAATTAAGCCAATTGTATCTCCTAAACAGAGTTTATTACTTATCATGTTTATTACTCCTTACAATTTATTATTTATATTAATTCTAATTATACATCAATAAAAGCTATATAATAAAAGGTGAAATAAAATGCATAGATATTTAATGAAAATTTAAGGAAATTGTTGATAAAGTTAATTATGTAGGGCGAAAAAACATGTACTTATATTGTAAAAATATAACAATAAATATAAAATATAACTCGGTAGTATACTATTATATTCTTAAGAATGAAAAAAATTACTGGGGGAATAAAAAATGAATAAAAAAATTGTGTTTTTACAGGCCATAATTTGTTTAAGCTTATTTATTTTTATGTTTGATATACAGGTAAATGGAGCTGAAAATCCCAAAATAAAAGGTGTTAATATACCAACTAAAGTAGAAAAAAATTATACTGTTAAAGTAAGTACAGAAAAACAATATGTATATGTTTATTACGGTAGCAGTTTAATAAGGGTTATGAAATGTTCTACAGGTACGGATAATGCCCCTACTCCTATAGGCAGTTTTTATACATCAACTAAAGGAACATCATTTCTTAGCAGCAAATATAATGAAGGAGGATATTATTGGACAAGCTTTTTAGGTAATTATTTATTCCATAGCATTCCATTTGATCAGAGTGGAAGGATTATTCAAAATGAAGAACGTAAACTTGGTCAGAGAGCATCACATGGATGTATAAGGCTTTCTATTAAAGATGCAAGGTGGTTTTTTAATAAGATTCCAACTCATACTTTAGTTAGAATAACTTAGAATTAAATATAATGCATTGTAGACCTTCTCAAAGCATCAAATAAAATTTACTTAAATTATTTAAAACTAATTGGTGGACAAATTGAAAATGGACATATAGTTGAATAAACTATATTGTATATGGCAATTATTTAATTAGATGATTTAAATTATTTTATTTTGAGGAGGTTGTGATGAAAAAACACAATTGCATTATATGTAATAGACCATTAGAGAATGGTATAATAGTCAATGGAAAGGGTATTTGTAATAATTGTGAGAGTAGACTTGTTAATTTACAAGTGGGAAATGATTTTTATGAATACTATAAGCATTGTATAAAGAAAAAATTCATACATTTTAAGGTGGTGCCAGATAATTGTCAAGATTACCAATTGTAGAAGGGGTAATAAAATACGTAAGAAAAAATAATAGCATGTTTTGTATGCCGGGACATAAAGGTGGAAGAGGCTTTAAAAACACTCATATTGGGAAAGAACTATATAATAATTTTGTGGAAGTTGATATTACTGAAGTTGATGGTATGGATAATTTACATCACCCAGATGGAATAATTAAAGAGGCACAAGATAAGTTAAGAGATTTTTATGGTAGTAAAAAATCATATTTTTTAGTAAATGGAAGTACCAGTGGTAACTTAGCTATGATTTTTTCATGTTTTAATGAAGGTGATAAGGTAATAGTCGAAAGAAATTGCCATAGATCTGTTTTCAATGGAATAATAATGAGAAAACTTACACCTGTATATATAAAAGATAAAATATATAAGGAGTTTAACACTCCACTTTCAATAGACGAGGTGAAATTGTTAACACTCATTGAAGATAATAAAGATGCTAAAGGAATAATAATAACTTATCCTAATTATTATGGTGTTTGTTGTAATTTAAAACTTATAATAAATGAAGCTCATAAAAGAGGAATTAAGGTTCTTATTGATAGTGCTCACGGTGCCCATTTTATAGCGAGTGGTGGTTTGCCTGAAGATGCTTTAAGATTAGGTGCCGATTTCGTAGTTATGAGTGCACATAAGACATTGCCTAGTCTTACACAAACAGCATATTTACATATTGGAAAAAATGTAGATGAGAAAAAAGTTGATTTTTATGTCAGTATATTTTTAAGTACAAGCCCTTCATATATGTTAATGTGTTCAATGGATTACGCAAGGTATTTTTTGGAGGAAAAGGGCACAGAAGCGTATGAAAATTTGATTAACACATGCGAATATTATAGAAATAAAATCAACAGGCTTAAGAACTTTCATATTATTTGCAAAGGTGAAATAGATGCACATGATATAGACAGTACTAGGTATGTATTGCAGACTAAAATTTCTATAAATATGTACAAACTATACGATTACTTAGTTAGTAATAAACTGCAGCCGGAGATGTGCGATGGAGAGAATATAATATTTATATTTTCACCATTTAATACTAATGAAGAATTTGAACTCCTATATAGGGTATTAAGTGAATGTAAAATAGAAAGTTATGAAAAAGCTAAGGTTAAAGTCATAGAAGAAAATAGTCCTTGTATGCAATATAAGCCATATGAGGTTTTGGATAAAAAATCAGAGTGGAAGGATTATAATGAAACCAATGGTATGATTTGTAAGGAGGCTGTGGTTCCATATCCACCAGGAATACCTATTATTTTGCCAGGAGAAATAATAAATGGAGAAATAATAAAAACTATAGAATATTATTTAAAATGCGGAGTTACCATTCTTGGTGTAAATGAAAATAATAATATTAATGTTATAAATGAGTTTGTTAGTACTAAAGAAGACTAAATAGCTGGAGGGTAAAATGGGTAAGATATATTGTTTAATGGGTAAGAGTAGCTCGGGTAAGGATACTATATTTAAAGAACTTATGAAGGATAGTGATTTAAACTTAAAACCTGTTGTAACTTATACTACAAGACCTAAAAGGGAAAATGAAGTAGATGGAAATGAATATTATTTTATAGACGACGAACTTCTAAATAAATTTAAAGCAGAAAAAAAAATCATAGAGATTAGAGAATATGATACAATTCAGGGCAAGTGGTATTATTGTACAGTAAATGATGGACAGGTGAACCTGCATAAAAATAATTATTTAATTATAGTGACATTAGAGGCGTATAATAGCTTTAAAAAATATTTTGGTGAAGATAAGGTGATACCAATTTATGTAACATTAGATGATGGGATTAGACTACAACGTGCGCTGAAAAGAGAAATGAAGCAAGATAAACCAAATTATAATGAATTATGTAGAAGATTTTTAGCAGATAATGAGGATTTTAGTGAGGAAAATTTATTAAATTCAGGTGTGAACAAGTCGTATTATAACTATGAACTTAATAAGTGTAAACAGGATATAAAAAACCACATTTTTAATGATGTTATAAAATAAAAATATAATCTTTGAGGTTTCATACAATCCTCAAAGATTTATTTACATTGGACACTATGTTCTATGTGTTCAACCTGTTCGATTATCTCATCAATTTCATATAGTTTTGAATTAGCGACTATATCTTTTTCAGAAGAATTTTGTAAAAGATAGTGCTCGCTATTTAAATAATTTTTTAATTCATTCCAAGCTTTTTCAAAATTTATAGGGTGGGTTTCTTCTGATATTTTTACCATATTGTAAGTGAAATCCCAATATTCATAAACCTTTTTGTTATTATCGTATACAAGAGGGGTATCAAGTTTTATTACACAGGGTTCTTTTATATCCCAAATGCATTGTATTATTCCAGTCATACCATTGACTCTTGAATCACACCCATATTTTAAATCTTCTTTTGTATAAGGTGCTTTTAAGTTAAAACGAACTCTATCACCAGTTTTTAAATTGTATGATTTCATTATATCACCTGCTATAAATTTATAAATTTATTTAATTATATAATACAAGTCGTTAAAGTGTCAATAATATACATGTCATAATGTGATGTATATTCATATAAATAAAATAAAAGCATAATATTACCGTAAATGTTTATTATATAAAATTCATTGTATTAATAAATTATGTTGTATATATAATTTATAGCTATTATAATAATGTAAATAAAGTAAATGCATAGTTAGTAATTGCAAAAAAATGTGATAAAATATAACTATAATATATTTAATATTTTATAATTTTGGGTAATGAATATTTATATGAAGGAGGTATTTATTATGAAACTTATTATTACCATTGTTCAAGATGACGATGCTAGTGATTTAATAGATGTATTAACAGATGAGGGTTTTCGTGTTACGAAACTTGCCACTACTGGAGGTTTTTTAAAAGCTGGAAATACAACATTAATGATTGGTGTTGATGAAAAAGATGTAGACAAAATACTTAAAACTATAGAGGATAAATGTAAGACTAGAGATCAGATTATTACTTCACCATCTCCTGTGGCTGGTGCTACTGGTGTATATGTACCTTATAATGTAGAGGTTGAAGTTGGGGGAGCTACTGTTTTTGTAGTTGATGTGGATAAGTTCTTAAAGATTTGATGGTGAAAAAAATGCTATTTAATAATATTATTGGACATTTAGATATTAGAGAAAAACTAATAAGATCAATAGAAAATGGAAGTTTTCCACATGCCTCTTTAATAGTAGGTGAAGATGGAATAGGAAAAAGTAAGATAGCAAGAGAAATTGCAATAAATATATTGGGAAAAAATGAATTTAAAGATTATGTTGATATTGAAGAGTATAAAATTTCTGAAAATAAGAAGTCATTTTCTGTTGATCAAGTTAGAAGTATAATAGAAGAAGTAAATAAAAAGCCATATGAAAGTGATAAAAAAGTTATAATAATTCATGATTCAGACAAGATGACTGCTCAAGCTCAAAATGCACTTTTAAAAACAATTGAAGAACCACCTAAAGGTGTATTTTTAATATTGCTATGTGGTAAAAAAGAAAACATACTAGATACAATAAACTCAAGATGCCAATCATATAAATTGGCTAGGGTAAGTGACGATGATATAAAAGAAATTTTGCTTAGAGATAATCTCAACATCTCTAGTGAATATATTGAAGGCGCAAAAGTATTTTCAGGTGGAATACCAGGAAGAGCAGAAGATTTTATTAACAATTCTCTTTATAGAGATATAAGAGAAAATACACTTAAAATACTTATAGAATCAAATGAAAACGACTTAACTGGATTTTTAAAACATAAGGATTTTTTAGTTAAGAATAAAGATCTTTGGCAGGAAGTATTAACAAGTATTCTTTCTTATGCAAGAGATATCATAATATATAAAGAAGTTGGAAAAGATAGTTTGATAATGAATGTGGATAAAGTTAATTTAATAAAACAATTAGCAGAAACATTTTCCTATAGAAAATTAAATAATATCATAGATATAGTAAACGGTACAAAAAATAATTTTAAAAGTAATGTGAATGCAGCTAGTGCATATCATATAATGCTAGTTAAAATACAGGAGGTTTAGCATGGTAACAGTCGTAGGAGTACGTTTTAAAAAAGCGGGCAAAATTTATTATTTTTCTCCTGGTGAAATAAGTATAAAGTCTGGAGATGACGTGATTGTAGAAACAGCTAGAGGCATTGAGTTTGGAAATGCAGTAATTGGAAGTAAAGAAGTAAGTGAAGATAAAATAGTTTTGCCGCTTAAAAGTGTAATAAGAAAAGCTACAATTGAAGATAAAAATAAGTATCTAGAAAATAAATCAAGACAAGGGGAAGCTTTTCAGATATGTAGCGAAAAGATAGAAAAACATAACTTAGTTATGAAGTTAATAGATGTAGAATATACCTTTGATAATAACAAAATAATATTTTATTTTACAGCCGAAGGAAGAGTTGACTTTAGAGAACTTGTTAAAGACTTAGCGTCGATTTTTAGAACTAGAATCGAACTTAGGCAAATAGGAGTGAGAGACGAAGCCAAAATGATAGGTGGACTTGGACCTTGTGGAAGACCTATGTGCTGCGCAACTCATCTTGGAGATTTTGCACCAGTGTCGATAAAAATGGCTAAAGAACAAAATTTATCTTTAAATCCAACAAAAATTTCAGGTATATGTGGCAGGCTTATGTGTTGTCTTAATTATGAGCAAAATACCTATGAGGATATAAGAAAAAGATTGCCTAAAATAGGATCTTTTGTTGAAACAGAGGAATATAAAAAGGGCGAAGTAATATCTAATAGCGTAGTAAAAGAGAGTGTTAGAATTAAGGTAAAGAGCTCTGATGGAGAGGACATAGTTAAAGATGTTTCAATTAACGAGATTAAATTGATATCGGGTTCATATGAAGGAACTATAGATGAGTCTGAGATTAAACTTGAGATAGATGGTGAAGATGAGAAAATAATTAAAGATTTATTTAAAGCAGACTAGGGGGATAGAGATGAAATCAACTCTTAAAATTTGCAATATGAAAACTTTACGGGATGTAAGTATAGTTAGAAATTCTATAGCTAGAAATGAAGGAGTTGTTGCATGTCAACTAAATAGAGAAAAAGGAGAAGTTGAAATTGTATATGACAATTATCTGTTAGATATTAATATTGTTATAGAAGATTTGGAAGAATTAGGATTTAATGTTGTATAAAATTCACTTTTAAAAACCAATAAAACGTGATACAATTGTTTTGGGTAACTTGTACCCTAAACTCTTTAAGGAGGTGTTTTTACATGGCATACAAAATTACTGATTCTTGTGTGAGCTGCGGAGCATGTGCTTCTGAGTGTCCAGTTAGTGCTATAAGCCAAGGAGATACTCAATTTGTTATAGATGCTGATACATGTATTGATTGTGGAAACTGTGCAAATGTTTGTCCAGTTGGAGCTCCAGTTCAAGAATAATTTCAACATATTTTTTAAAAAGTTCGCTTTATGCGAGCTTTTTATTTTTTAATTGCAATTAAATACAATATAATTATAAATTTAAATATGTTTTTAACGATAATATAAAGTGTAGCAGTTTGTTTTGCTTTGTAGCGTTAGAAAATTTAATCATTAAATTTGTTTTTGTTGTAGTGGAATATATATTAATCAACTTAAGTTAAGGAGGAAAAAATTTTGGAAGGTATTATATTTATAGTAATCTCTATAGGTGCAGTTTTGCTTGGATACACGGTGGATCATGGAAAATTATCGGGGCTTGGACATCTTGCACCGGCGATAATAATATTTGGTGGTACAATTGGTGCGGTTGGAGCTTCATTTCCACTATCTGATTTAAAGAAATTGGGAGCTATTCTTAAAGTTGCATTTTCAAAACCTAAAATAGATACAACACAGTTAGTTTCATATTTTAAGCAAATTGCGTTTAAGACAAGAAAAGAAGGTTTATTAAGTATAGAAGAAATGATATCAGGGGATGACATAGATCCTTTTGTAAAAAAAGGACTGCAAATGGTAGTAGATGGTATTGAACCTCAAACTGTTAGAGAAACCCTTGAACTAAATGCTGAACTCATAGATGAAAGGCATAGGGTTGGTATTGGTATTTTTGAAGCAGCAGGTGGATATGCACCAACTATTGGTGTTGTTGGTACTGTTTCAAGTCTTATTGTTGTGCTTGGTAACCTTAGTGGAGATACTTCTTCTTTAGGAATTGCAATATCAAGTGCGTTTGTAGCAACACTTTATGGTATATCTTCAGCTAACCTTGTTTATTTACCTATAGGAACTAAACTTAAAAGATATAATGACATGGAAATGCAAGAAAAAAACCTAATAATAGAAGCTATAATATGTATACAGGAAGGCGTAAATCCAAACACTCTTGAAGAAAAACTTAAGGGATTTTTGGATAAGAAACAACTTTTGGAATATGAAAAGCTTGGGAGTGACGGTGAATAAGTATGAAGAAGAAAAAACCTGAAAAAGAGCCTAATTCTGAGAGATGGCTTCTTACATATTCGGATCTTGTAACACTACTTATGGCATTTTTTATAGTTATGTATGCCTCTAGTTCTGTAAATCAAACTAAATTTAATCAAGTAGCACAAGCTCTTAAACAAGGCTTTAATAGCGGACAAGGGAAAAGCATTATAGGTAATCAAGATGCATTAGACATAAAGGATAAACCTGTGTATATTGATGCGCAAAGTGCACAGCAGAAAAATGATAAGCTTGAGCAGAATACACTAGATTCGGTTAAAAAACTTATCGATAATTACATAAAACAAAATAATTTACAGGGTAGTGTAGGTACTCAAATAGAAGAAAGAGGACTAGTTATAAGTTTTCAAGAGGCTTCTTTCTTTGACTCGGGAAAATCAGATATAAAACCAGAATTTGCAAATAGAATAGTTACAATAGGAAGTATGCTTAATACTATAGACAATTATGTTAGAGTTGAAGGAAATACTGATAATGTACCTATAAAAAATTCTCAATACACAGATAATTTAGCTTTATCTTGTGATAGAGCCGCAAATGTTGAGAGATTACTGGAAGGTCAATCGCATGTGTCAGCATTAAGATTATCCGCAACAGGATATGGAGAAAATAGGCCTGTAGCTGACAACAATACGGATGCAGGAAGAGCTAGAAATAGAAGAGTGGATATAGTAGTAATTGACAGTAAATATAGTGCCACTGAAAGCAATAATGGGAAATAGCCTTATTATAATTAAGGCTATTTTTATTGGCTTAAATTATGATATATTATTATTATAATTTATAAAAAGGTGGATTAAACATGGAATTGGTAAAAAATGATGAAACTTTAGATGATTTGCAGTTAAAAGGAATTAATATAATACAAAAAAAAACGGCCTTTAGATTTGGTGTAGATGCAGTACTTTTAGCGGACTTCGCCAAGATAAAAAAAGGAATGGATGTAATTGATTTATGTACTGGCGGCGGAATAGTTCCTTTTTTAATTGCTGGAAAAACAGAGGCTAAAAATATAACTGGTGTTGAAATTCAAGAAGATATGACTGAAATGGCTATTAGATCAGTTGTTTTAAATAGATTGGAAGATAGAGTTAAATTTATAAATGGTGATTTAAAGGATGCCAAACTGTTAAAAACTTTACCTAAATGTGATGTTATAACGGTTAATCCACCATATAAGCTTAAAAATTCAGGCATTATAAATCCTGATGATAAAAATGCAATAGCTAGACATGAAATATGTTGTACTCTTGAAGATGTAATAGTAGCAGCTAAGAAACTTCTAAAGGATAACGGGAAAATATATATGGTACATAGACCAGAACGATTAGCAGATATATTCTGTATTATGAGAAAGCATAAAATTGAACCTAAAAGAGTAAAAATGGTATATCCTAGTGTGAAGAAAGCTCCTAATATAGTACTTGTAGAGGGCCATAAAAATGCCAGAGCATTTTTAAAATGTGAGGAACCAATTTATGTACATAATGAGGACGGAAGTTATACTAATGAAATAGATAAAATTTACGGGAGAATATAGGAGGACAGAAAAATGTCAGGAAAATTATTTTTAGTAGGCACACCAATAGGTAATCTTAAGGATATAACCTTAAGGGCACTAGAAGTTATAAAAGAAAGTGATATTGTAGCAGCAGAAGACACAAGACAGACAATTAAGTTATTAAATTACTTTAATATAAAAAAAGCTATGATTAGTTATCATAAGTTTAATGAAAATGATAAATCACTTGATATTATAGATGAAATTGAAAGTGGCAAGAAGATTGCACTTGTAACGGATGCAGGAATGCCTGGTATATCTGACCCTGGAAGCGTTATAGTTAAGAAATGTATAGAGAAAAATATAGAGTTTGAGGTAATTCCAGGTGCAACTGCATTAATTACAGGTCTTGTCTATTCTGGACTTGATTCAAGTAAATTTGTATTTAGAGGTTTTTTGCCTAGAGGAAATAAAGAAAGACGAGAGATTATTGAGGAAATAAAAGATTATAGAGATTCTATTATATTTTATGAAGCACCTCATCGGCTAAAAAGCACCCTCAGTTTTTTATTACAAGAGATTGGTGATAGAAATGTCGCAATATGCAAAGAACTTACTAAACTATATGAAAACATACTTAGGGGAAATATATCAGAAATATTAGAATATTATGAAAAAAACAATCCTAGAGGTGAATATGTAATTGTAATGGAAGGCAAAAGTGATGAGGAAATTGAAAATGAAAAGAAATCAACTTGGGAAGATATGACGGTAGAAGAGCATATAAAAAAATATATGGAAAAAGGATTTTCAAAAAAGGATGCTATAAAACTCACAGCTAAGGATAGAGGAGTTTCTAAAAGTGAGATATATAAAGCTTCGTTGGATATATAATAATGTTATTTGCAATTTATTCATAAATAGTGCTATAATTAATATGAAAATAATTATCCACTATTTATGAATATCCATAGAAAGGAAAGTATGTCAATTTGCAAGAAAACGTTTACGGTTATGTATATATTAATAGGCTACTTGATAAGTATATGCAATTGCAAAAATTATACATTGAGATGTATATACACATTACATAGTGAAATTGTCATTATATAAGAGATATTTGGCATTTATTTATGAAGACTATGTATTATGCTCATATATTGACATAAAACCGCTTTGGAATATTCTGAATTTAGTGTTATAATTAAAACTATAATTAAAATTAAGCAGTTAATTACTGTTTTTTATAAAATAAGGAGGGGATGTTTTGCATAAGAAAGCTTTAGCTGCTATTATGACAATTAGTTTAGTTTTGACAACTAGTGTACAAGTCTTAGCAGATCCATCAATTGATGGAGATCTTAATACATATAAAAATCAATATAGCCAAAGTCAAAGCAATCTATCGGCAGCACAAAAAAAATATAACGACTTAAACGCACAAGTACAAGTACTAGATGAAAAAATATCTGATAATATGAATGACATAGATAATACAAACAAGAAAATTGATGAGGTGCAAGCAAACATAGATGCAACACAAGATAGTATTAACAAAGCACAAGCAGATATAAAAGAACAGCAGGATAAATATAACAAAATGATGAAATCTATGTATACCAATGAGAGTGGAAAAGGGTATTTAGGTATTCTTTTAGATTCTAAAGGATTAAGTGATTTCATTTCAAAGGTTGATATCATAAAAAAAGTAACAGAGTACGATAATGAGATAATATCTACTTTAAATCAAAGAAAAGCTGAAGTTCAAAGTAAAGAAGATTCACTTGCAAAGGATAAGTTAAATCTTAGTGCATTAAAAGATGATAGTGAGAAAAAATTAGCAGATTTAAATAAGCAGAAAACAGATATAGCTCCATTAGTTGCACAAGCTAAAGCTGAGCAAGATGCTGCAATAGCTTCATCATCTAGTTTAAAAGCTCAAGTTGATGCTTTAAATAAAAAGTCAGAAGAGATGAAAGCAGCAGCACAAGCAGCGGCACAAACAGCAGCAGCACCAGTAGGATCCGTAAATAGAGGAGGCGGTAGTGGTGCTTATACTGGAAGCAATGCGGTAATAAGTTACGCATCTCAGTTTATTGGATTAATGTATAAGTGGGGTGGAACAACTCCAGCAGGTTTTGATTGTTCAGGATTTGTACAATATGTTTATGGACATAATGGTGTCTCATTAGGTAGAACAACTTATGATCAAATAAAAGATGGTACTCCAGTAACTGGAGCATTACAACCTGGAGATTTAGTTTTCTTTGGCGATCCTTCATCACCACACCATGTTGGTATTTATGTTGGAAACGGTCAGATGATAGATTCACCAGAAACAGGACAAGCTATAGGAATACACACATTATATGGTGATTATTCGGCTGCAAGAAGAGTAAGATAAGGGAGGAAAGTTTTATACTTCCTCTGCAATCTTATTGGTTTATAAAGAATAGGCTGTATGAAAATAACAAATTATTTTCATACAGCCTATTAATGTTTTATTATTTTCCTGCTTTTAATTCAGCTAAACAGTTTTTACATATATTTTTTCCTTTGTAATTAACAACATCTCGTGCATCTCCACAGAATATGCATGCTGGTTCGTATTTTTTTAATATAATCTGTTCACCCTCTACATAAATTTCAAGAGCATCTTTTTCAGCAATATTTAAAGTCCTTCTTAATTCTATTGGAATAACTATTCTTCCAAGTTCATCTACTCGTCTAACTACACCTGTTGATTTCATTTTTAAATTCCTCCTTTAATTACATTGTTCGACAAAACTATAAATAAATAATAACAAATATTACATTTAAAGTCAATAGGAATTTTATAAATCATTACAAATATCTTATAAACTTCCATCTATAGTCAATATACTACCATATAATAGAAATGTCAATGAGCCAATAAACTAAAAAATATGTATAAAAGCATTGATAATAGTGGTTTTGTACATATGAACAGAGCAAAAATTAATAATTTATTAAAAATATAAAGAAAAATATAATAAAAGTAATATTATGTATAATTAAATTTAAAATGTCGAAAATATATTTATGATAACATATTGAATAGTAACCTATTCCTAAACATAGGCATATTTGTCACGAAAAAATATAGATAATTTTATAATGATATATATAAAATCCGAGTATTTTATATAAAATGAAATAAAACTGTCAAAAAATTTGAAGATATCGACATTATTTAAACAGGTTATTAACATAAAAATTGTGGATAATGTTGATAATTTTTTTTGTACAACTTGAAATTCATATAAATCAATATGATAGAGGCCTTATACACTTATCCACAAAAACTGTTGATAAAAACCTTAAAACTGTGGATAAATGTTAATGATGTGGATAACTTTCTGTAAATGAATGATATATCCACAAAAAATTCATTTGTCATAATCTTAGATGTTGTATAAATTGAAAAATATATTGAATAAATAATGAAATACTTATATTATAATATTTAGTGCTAAATTTAGAATGAAAAATTTTATTACACATAAAGTTAAAAAACAACAAGTAATTATTAGAAGGTGATTGAATGGAAATTTATATGGATAATAGTGCAACTACAAAACCATATGATGAGGTAATGAAGGAAATGATAAATGTGATGCAAAATTATTATGGAAATCCTTCATCTGCATATAGGCTTGGTTTAGAAGCAGAAAAAAAGTGTAATGAAGCAAGAGGTATAATTGCTAAGACAATAAATGCATCCAAAGACGAGATAATATTCACTTCAGGGGGAAGTGAAAGTAATAATTTTTTATTAAAAGGTTTTGTGAAAAAAGGAAGCCATCTCATTACAACAAAAATGGAGCATCCAAGTGTAATTAATACATGCACAGAACTTGAACAACAAGGTGTAAGTATTACATATCTAGATGTAGATGAAAGAGGACATATAGATTTAGATGAACTTGAAAAGTCCATTACAAAGGATACTCAGATAGTAAGTATTATGCATGCTAACAATGAGTTTGGTGCAGTCCAGGATTTATGTAAAATAGGCAAATTAATTAAAGAAAAAAGTAGTAGAGCTAAATTTCATGTGGATGCAGTGCAAAGTTATGGAAAGCTAAATATAGACGTAAATAAATTTAACATTGATTTGCTATCTGCTAGTGGACATAAAATTCATGGACCTAGAGGAATTGGGTTTGCATATGTAAGAAAAGGTCTTTCACCAAAACCTCTTATTAACGGTGGTGGACAAGAATCAAACTTTAGATCTGGTACAGAAAATCTAGCGGGAATTTGTGGTATGGCTAAGGCTGCGGATATAATGTATAGTAATATGAAAGAGAACTATATAAAAGTTAAAAAAATTAAAGAGTATTTTGTAAATAGACTCAGTGAAATTGAAGATATAAGGATAAATAGTTCAATTGATGAAGACTATATTCCACATATATTAAATGTCTCTTTTAGAGGAGTAAGGGCGGAGGTACTGTTACATCTATTAGAGGAGAACAATATTTATGTTTCTAATGGGTCTGCATGCTCTGCAAAGAAAAACAAAATGAGTTATGTACTTAAATCAATAGGTTTAGACCCAAAGGATATAGAAGGTGCAATAAGGTTTAGCTTTAACGAAAGTAATTCTTTTGAAGAGGTTGATTACACAATAGAACAACTTGATAAAAGTTTAAAGATTTTAAGGAGATTTAAAAAATGAAAAAATTAGTATTAGTAAAGTATGCTTCAGAGATATTTTTAAAAGGATTAAATAAAAACAAATTCGAAAAAAAGCTGAAAGAAAACATGAAAAATGTTTTAAAAGGTATAGATTATGAGTTTATAATGGATCAGGGAAGATGGTTTGTCTACTCTGAAGATTTAGATGAGCTTATAGAAAGATTAAAGAAAGTTTTTGGTATTGCAGAATTATGTATCGTAACTGAGATTGAAACAGATATGGAAAATATATATTCAGAGGCGCTTAGAGAACTTAAGGAAAGTGGAGCAAAGACATTCAAGGTTGAAACAAACAGAGCAAATAAAAAGTTTCCAATTAACTCAATGGAAGTAAGCAAAATGGTTGGAGCATATCTTCTTGATAATTCTGAAGGCTTTTCGGTAGATGTAAGAAAACCAGAGCGTAGAATAAATATTGAAATTAGAGATAAGACATATATATACTCAAAGAGGATAAAGGGAATAGGTGGAATGCCTTATGGAACTAATGGAAAGACACTTCTAATGCTTTCTGGTGGAATTGATTCACCTGTTGCTGGTTACATGATGGCTAGACGAGGTGTAAAGCTAAGCTGTGTATATTATCATAGTCATCCTTATACAAGTGAAAGAGCTAAAGATAAGGTAAAGGAGCTTGCAACAATTTTAAAAGGTTACACTGGTGAAATAACTCTTTATGTTGTACCATTTACAGATATACAGATGAGCATAATGGATAAATGTAGAGAAGATGAACTTACAATCATTATGAGAAGATTCATGATGAGAGTGGCTTGTAAAATTGCAGATAAATTTGATATACAATCAGTAGCTACTGGAGAAAGTATTGGTCAGGTTGCAAGTCAGACTATGGAGGGGCTGGTTGTAAGTAACGATGTAGCAGATAGGCCTGTATTTAGACCGCTTATTGCTTCGGATAAAATTGATATTATGGATATTTCAAGAGCTATTGGCACTTATGAAACATCGATTTTACCTTATGAAGATTGTTGCACGATATTTGTTCCTAAACATCCAAAAACAAAGCCAGTACTTGAAGAAATAATAAAGGAAGAAAGTGTACTCCCTATAGATAGTCTTGTAGAAGATGCTGTGAATAAAATGGAAGTTTATAAAGAAGAATTATAGGCTAATAAAAGGACTATTTTAAAATGAATTTAATCATTTTAAAATAGTCCTTTTTAGTTATTGTCTTTCAACATTTTCATAGGCAGCAGCTGCATAATTAAAATCAGCTTCATTAGTAATTTCACCATAGTCGTCTTCAGGAAGCTTTGGATAATAATACAATATAAAACGTTCTTTATCTCTAAGATTTTCTATAAGTATATATCTCTTATCATTTTCAGAATCCTGAACTATAGCAAGTATTAAGTATCTATCATCTTCACCAGTATTGTTATTAACTAATTTTATTATAGAACCTTCAGAGTTATCGAAAAAGGCCACATTTGTTTTTTTGTGATCACAATAGGCAATGTTTTTTCCACTCCTGCAGCCACTACAGCTATCAAATCTACAGGTTGCAGTACATTTTAAACATTCACATTTTGAACATTTTTCAAGTTGATTGAACTCTTCACTGTGATCTTTTTTATAATCATCCAGTAGACCAATGTATTTGTCTCCATTGAAAAGGCCCCCAAGGAAGCCTTTACTTTTACTCTTGTTATCAGCCTTTGCAGAATCTAAAAGCTCAATATACCTTTTTAAAACAGCTTGTCTTGAAAAATATTTTCTGTTTCTAAGGGTATCATTATCTAAAAAATCTTGAATCTCGTCTATAGCAAAAGTTATTTCAGAATAAATTTTACCGTAATAACTTTTTTCACTTGTAATAAATTCATCTGTCTTACTCATAATATCACCTTATTATTGATTTTTGTATTTTTCAAGTTCTGCATCTATTGCTGAATTGCCTGAAGGAGCTTCAGCTTTAGTAGTAGAACCAGTTTTATATTTTGCAAGTTCATCATCAAGGCTTAACTCACCTAGTTTTTCAAATTCTTTATCCAAAGAATTATCTTCTTGTAAATCACCAAGACCTTCAGCTAAAGATTCTTTTCTCTCAATTTTTCTTTCTATGTCATCTAAATTAATCTTATTTGAACCAGCATCAACATTTGAAAGAATTTCATTAACTTGTTTGCTTGCTTCAGCATTGTTATATCTTGCAGCAGCTTCATCTCTGTAATTTCTAGTCTTATCAATTTCTTCTTCTAGTTCTTTTAATTTAGCTTTTATAGCTTGAGCTTTTTGGGAAGCTTCTGCGTAACTTTTTGTCAAACTTTCAACTGATTTATCAGCCTCGAGTTTTTTAGCAAGAGCTCTTTTAGCTAAGTCATCATTACCAGCTTTTACAGCAAGTTTAACTTTTTCATCAAAATCACTTGATTCAGCTTTAGCCTTTTGAAGTTTTTTCTCAGTTTCATGAACATTTCCTAGTATTTGAGCTGATGATACTTTTGCATCATTTAAACTTTTTTCCATGTCCCTTACCTTCTGATCTAAAAGTTCGATTGGATTCTCCATGTCGTCAATTGCATTGTTCACCTTTGCCTTAAAAATATTAGATAATCTGTCTACTACACCCATTTTAAAATCCTCCTTAAAATTTAAAAAATTTTTACCTTCTTGATTTTGTTATCATTTTATAAATGATGAAAATAATTATTATGAAAAATATTATTTTGAATATGGATATACCGCCACCATACCCTCCGTAATAACCACTATGAAAAAATGGTATAGGTATTGGTATAAATGAACGTTTTGTGGAACTTGAATTTGTGGTACCCTTATTTGAAGTATTATTGTGTCCAAACCATCCTCCACTACTTTTGCTGCTAGATGAAGATGAACTTTTGCTAAAACTTCCACTGCCAAAACTTCCAGAATGTGATTTACTGCTAAAACTTCCACTGTGAAAACCACCTCTTGTTGAGGCATATACTACTGTGACCTTGTTATTTGAAGAAAAATTCAAAAAACTAGGTAACATTAGACTATTGAATAAAAATGCTAAAGTAAAAAGTAAACACAATAATATATGTTTTTTCTGCTTAATGGGGATGCACCTCCTTATATTTAGAAAAAAATATATATATTTATATTATATAACATTTTGCAGTGATAAGTAAGATGAGATTATTATAAGTTATATTTTACTATATAACAAATATTATAATACTGTATTTAAGGTTATTTTAATCCATTATTATTAAGATATATTAATAAATCTCTTGATATCATCAAATATCTTTGTTTATCACTGTAATATATTAGAAAAATGTATTAATAATAACTTGTAATAAGTTTTTAAATAACATATAATAGTGATATACTAATAGTATAAATGAATACTATAGATTGCTTTATAGTACTAGGAGGTATTTGTTTTGAAAAATATTAATATAACTATAGATGATATAAAAAAAATTGCGAAAGATGTATCTAAAAATAGTGTTATTCCATACGAAGATTTACCTAGATATGATTTGTTTTTATCTCAGGTTACAGATTACTTAAACGATAAATTTAAAGGTGAAAAATACACAAATAACATAATTCAAAATTATATAAAAAATGAAGTTATTTCAAAACCTGAAGATGGGAAGAAACGTGGATACACTAAAGATCACTTAATACAATTGCTGCTTTTAAGTCATATGAGACCTATTCTGACAACTGATGAAATAAAAAAAGTGTTTGGATTAGCGTTTAATGAGATTAACGATAGAGATGATGATATCATATCATGGGAACTAGCGTATAAAACTTTTTCAGATATACAAAAAGAAAATTATGATAAATATTTGACTAAGGAATATTTTAATGATAAAAAATTCAAGGGAATTGCAGAAGAAGCAAATATTAAGGGCGAAGACAAAGAAAAGATAATGGTATTTTTAATAGTTATGAATTTAATAGCAGAGGCAAGTGCTATTAAGAATATAGCAGAGAAGATTATAGATGAATATCTTTTTGAAAAAGGGGAATAAATTTGTTGCAATAAACAAGTGATTTATGTAAAATTAGAGTATAACAATTGAATATTATATTTTTATGCGGGGGTGCCATTTTGGCTGAGAGGATACAAATCTAACCCTTAGAACCTGATTTCGGATAATACCGGCGTAGGAAGCATGTTACTGATGATGTAATGTACTGCTTCAAAGTAGTACATTTTTTTTATCTTATTATGCTGCTCTTATGAGCAGTTTTTTATTTGGAGGTGTTTTTAAAATGAAAAAAGTTTTAACAATAGCAGGTTCTGATAGTTGTGGAGGTGCTGGAATACAGGCAGATTTAAAGACAATGAGTGCCATAGGAGTATATGGTATGAGCGTTATAACAGCAGTAACCGCACAAAACACTATGGGAGTTGTAGATGTATTAGAAGTTGATAAAGATATGGTTTCTAAGCAAATTCAATGCATTTTTGAAGATATTAAAGTGGATGCTGTAAAAATTGGCATGGTATCAAATGCAGAAATTATAAACGTCATTAAAGAAAGTTTAATAAAATATAAACCTAAGAACATAGTTGTAGATCCTGTCATGGTTTCTAAAAGTGGATATTTTCTTTTAAAAGAAGAGGCAGTTAAAGAACTAAAAAACCTAATTTCAATAGCAGATGTTGTAACACCAAATATACCAGAGGCAGAAGTTTTAACTGGCATTGAGATAAAAGATGAAGAGGACATGAAAAGAGCAGCACAAATTATTTTAAAATTAGGTGTAAAAGATGTACTTATTAAAGGTGGTCATAGATGCAACGATGCTAATGACATTTTATATACTGGGGAAAAATTTATAACATTAGAAGGTGAGAGGATAGATACAAAAAATACACATGGTACTGGTTGCACTCTATCATCTGCTATAGCATCTTATCTTTCAAAGGGATTAGATATGGAAAAAGCCTTGTTTTTATCGAAGAAATATATAAATGAGGCAATAAGAAACTCTTTTTCAATAGGGGAAGGGGTTGGACCAGTAGGACATTTTATTGAGCTATATAAAAAAGGTGGAGTAGATTATGAATAAAATAAAAAATTCATCTATGTTTTTCCTATGGGCCGGAGCAGCAATTTCAATAACTGAAATATATACTGGCGGAATGATAGCACCGTTAGGGATAAAAAAAGGATTAATAGCAATATTAATAGGTCATATTATAGGTACATTATTTTTAGCATTTGGTGGATATATATCATTTAAAGGTAATAAAAATGCCATGGATAAAGTCACTGATTCATTTGGAGGCGTAGGAAGTAAACTAGTATCCATATTGAATGTACTTCAGCTTATCGGTTGGTCAGCCATAATGATTATTCAAGGTGCGAGAACGATAAGTAGTCAGGTTAAAATTCCAACAAGTATGGCAATAGTTGTTGTTGGAGGAATAATATTTTTATGGTCAATATTGTTCAATAATTATACAAAAAAAGTTAATGACATATCAGTTATAATACTTATAGTATTATGCATATTGTTATTCTTAGAAATTCACTCAGGCGGCATGGTTGTAAAAGGAGGTCAAAGTATTAGTTTAACTACTGCAATTGAAATAACAATAGCTATGCCAGTATCGTGGCTTCCGGTTATAGGGGACTATACGAAAGATGGGAAAAGTGGTAAAGGTGTATTTATATCCAGTTTTTTTGGATATTTTATAGGGAGTATATTAATGTATGCTTTAGGACTTTATATAAGCTTTTTTACAGGAAAAGACATTATAGCATTTTTATCTGAAAAAGGTATAATAGCATCCCTAATAGTCCTTTTAGCTACAGTAACTACAACATTTATAGATGTATATTCTGCAGTGATTTCATCTAAACAAATTTACGAGTATAAAAACAAGAATTTGGTAACTCTGATTTATTGTGCTGTGTCAATATTATTAGCTTTTGTTTTTCCAATGGAGAATTATCAAAATTTCTTATTGCTAATAGGAAGTGTTTTTGTACCGGTGTATACAGTGGTTTCTGTGGACTATATATTTAAAAGGAAGTGTACAATAAATATAAATTTTATAGCAATAATAACAGCCATATTAGGAGTTTTGATTTATAACTATTTTAATAATAATAACCTTGGTGTACCTACGATATTTACATTTTTAACAGTAGCCGCCATTTATTATATATTTACATTTTTCATGAAAAAAAGTTTGTCGGTAGTAGAATAATTTAAATTTAGGAGTGATTTATAATGATAAATGAAATTTCAAGCGTGGTAACAAAACTAAGAGAAAGGGTACCGTTAGTACAAGCTATTACTAACTATGTTACTATAAATGATTGTGCAAATATACTCTTAGCTTTTGGAGCATCACCAGCAATGAGTGAAGCATATGATGAGAGTTATGAGTTTGCAAAGATATCAAACGCTTTATATTTAAATGTTGGAACACTAACTAAAGAGCAGGAAACTTCTATGATAATGGCATCCATATCCGCAAAAAAAAGCAACATTTCTGTTGTATTAGATCCTGTAGGCTGTGCAGGTATACAGAAAAAGATGGATGTAGTAAAAAGGATACTTGAGCTTGGACGAGTTGATATAATAAAAGGCAATGGTGGCGAAATAAAATCTTTAGCAGGACAGGATTCAAAGGTTAGAGGAGTGGATTCAATAGATGGTGAGGAAGGAATTGAAGAAGCTGTAAAATTTCTTGCAAATGAGTATAAATGCGTTGTAGTAGCTACAGGAAAACGTGATTTTATATCAGATGGGAAAAGAATGGCTATTATTAGTAATGGCGTTGAACTTCTAACTAAAGTAACTGGTGCAGGTTGTATGCTTGGAGCTCTTTGTGCTGGTACAGCAGGGGCGGAAAAAGATAAGTTTGCAGCTGCGTGTACAGCTGTAATTTCTATGGGTATTGCAGGAGAAAAAGCTTATGAAGAAGCAAAAAAACCTGGAAGTTTTAAGGTGAAGCTTATGGATGCAATATATGATATAAATGAAGAAACCATTAAAGAGTTAGCAAAGATAGAATTTATTTAGATAAGGGGCGATATTCATGAAGATAGATTATAGTTTATATTTAGTTACGGATAGAAGTTTTTTAGGTGGTAAAAGTATAGAAGAAGCCGTAGAGGAAGCAATAAAAGGTGGAGTTACATTAGTTCAAGTAAGAGAAAAAGATGCTTCTTCAAGAGAATTTTATGAGGTGGCTCTAAAAGTTAAGAAAGTTACAGACAAATATAAGGTTCCATTGATAATTGATGATAGGTTAGATATAGCACAAGCCGTAGATGCATCAGGAGTTCATCTTGGACAAAGCGATTTACCATTAAAGCTTGCAAGAAATATATTAGGGAAAGATAAAATAATAGGAATATCTGTAGGAAATGTAGCTGAGGCTAAGGAAGCTGAAGCTGATGGAGCAGATTACGTTGGAATAGGAACAATCTTTTTTACGGGAACAAAAAAAGACATAAAAACACCAATAGGTATAGAAGGGCTTACTGAAATAGTAGAAAATATAAAAATACCTTCTGTTGCAATTGGAGGTATAAATCAAGAAAATACTAAAGCTGTATTAAAGTCTGGAACTAATGGAGTTGCAGTTATTTCAGCAATACTTGGTAAGAAAGACATAAGGGGGGCAGCTGAGGAATTTAGGAAATAAAATAGTATGTATTTATTGCGTAATAGTAAGAAATTGCGAAACAAGGTTAAAGATTTTTATCGTAGCTAAAGCCGTTAAAGGTGGTAGAAGTTACTTACGCATTCGGTAAAGGAAAATTCCCTCCTACGTCAGAAAAACAATGAATTTAATAAGAGGCAATTTAAGTTAAGGAGGATTTTAAGTAGCCTAGCTACAAAAAATTCTCTTTAACTTTTTGCTTAAAGCAAATTCCCCCACTATTAACGGCATTACCGTTAAATCTTTCATCTTACCACTCTGGCAATCTTTCACTTTTTTACTTATACAATAGAGTAAAAATATTTAACCAGCTCACGTTAGAAATATATAGAATATTTAAAAATTAAATATTTTTGCATTGATATGTATATAATAGTTGAAATTATATGCACATAATAGTATAATTATACACAAATATGAATAATTATAAAAGTGATTGAAAGGTGATATAATGGTTAACTTAAAAAACAAAAGTTTTCTAACTCTCAAGGATTTTACTAAAGAAGAAATTGAATATTTTATAGATTTAGCAGGAAAATTAAAAGCGGATAAAAAAGCTGGAAAAGAAGAACAAAAGTTAAAAGGCAAAAACATTGTTTTGATATTCGAAAAGGATTCAACAAGAACAAGATGCTCTTTTGAGGTAGCGGCAAATGATCAAGGGGCACATACTACTTATATTGGTGCGGAAGGTTCTCAAATAAGTAAAAAAGAATCAATAAAGGATACTGCTAGGGTTTTAGGAAGAATGTTCGACGGAATTGAATTTAGAGGATATGAACAGAAAGTGGTTGAAGAACTAGCTGAGTATTCTAAAATACCAGTTTGGAACGGATTAACAGATATAGATCATCCTACACAAGTTTTAGCTGATTTTCTAACTTTAAAGGAACATACAAACAAACCATTAAATGAAATAAAGCTAGTGTATCTAGGTGATGGAAGAAATAATACAGCTAATTCACTCATGATTGGTGCAAGTAAGGTTGGCATGGAGTTTGTAATAGCGGCTCCAGATAAACTTCAACCTGATAAAGAGCTTGTAGAAGAGTGTATGAATTTTGCAAAGGAAAGTGGAGCAAAAATTACAATTACAAGTGATGTAGATAAAGCTGTTTTAGGAGCAGATGCAGTTTATACAGACATTTGGGTATCTATGGGAGAAGAAGAAGCGGTATGGAAGGAAAGAATAGAGATGCTAATACCATATCAAATAAATAGAACGTTACTTGATAAAACTTGCAATAAGAATGTAAAGTTTATGCATTGCCTTCCATCCTTTCATGATTTAAAAACAGAAACTGTTCAAATTCTATATAAAAAGTATGGAATTGAGCCATTTGAAGTTACAGATGATGTGTTTGAAAGCCAAAACTCTGTTGTCTTTGATGAGGCTGAAAATAGAATGCATACAATAAAAGCTGTTATGGTAGCCACATTAGGAGCATAAAAAGTAAACAGATTGAATAGATAAATTACGACCTTGGCATTCAAGGTCTTTTTTGTTTTTATAAATTAGGCATAATACTATCTATACTTGGTGATGGGATTTATGGTAAAATATTCATTGGATTAGCTTATTTTGAGAAAGTTTAACATTCTTATGTTGGATAAATTTATACAGATTATTATTTAAGGAGGACTGTCCATGATAGAAGTAATAAATCTTACAAAGCAATTTAAAGAGGTAAAAGCAGTAGACAATTTGAGTTTTAACATAAATGAAGGAGAAATAGTTGGGTTACTAGGGGAAAATGGAGCTGGGAAAACTACTACACTTAGAATTATATCAACCATGATTAAATGTACTAGTGGTACTGTAAAAGTTAGTGGCTTTGATATTAATAAAGAACCGAGTAAAGTCAGGAATGAGATTGGAATACTATTTGGAGGAGAAGTAGGTCTTTATGATAGACTTACAGCAAGAGAGAACATTAGATATTTTGCAGAACTAAATGGGATGACTAAGGAAGCTGCAGATAAAAGTATTGAGGATCTTAGTGATAGGCTTGAAATGAAAGAATATTTGGATAGAAGAGTTGGTAAATTTTCACGAGGTATGAAGCAAAAAGTTGCCATTGCACGTTCCATAGTTCATGAACCTAAAGTTGTACTTTTAGATGAACCAACAGCGGGGCTTGACGTTACATCATCAAGATTAATTCATGATTTCATTAAACACTGCAAAAAAGAGAATAAGGCCATTGTTTTTTCAAGTCATTCAATGCAGGAAGTAGAAAAATTGTGTGACAGAATAATAATTATTCACAAAGGCAAAATGTTAGAGCAAGGGACTATAGATGAATTAAAACAAAAATATAACAATAATGATATGGAAGAAATATTTATGAGTTTGGTAGGTGATAAGCATGAGTAATACAATATTAACAGTATTTAAAAAGGAGATTAAGGATTTATTTAGGGATAAAAAAACAATTATCGTAAGTCTTCTTATACCGCTATTACTTTTTCCAATAATTTTTGGAGTTATAGGTAAAAGTATGTCCAGCTCTAAGGACACAGTACAAAATAACCTTAAAATTGCTTTGGTTGATAATGGCGACAGTGCTTTGGGTAATTTTATCAAAACCCAAAAGGATATAAAAATAAAGGGATCAAAAGATATCAAGGGAGATATTAAGGACGGAAAAGTATATGTAGCTATTGAGATTCCAAAGAATTTTGATGAAAAAGTATCAGGTGAGAGTACAAGTGATATAAAGCTAACATATGACAATTCAAGTCAGGATTCTGAAACTGCTTATGCAATAATAAACTCAATGATTGATGCCTATTCTAAGCAAATTGTGAACACAAGATTAGAAAAAAGAAATATTAATGCAAGTATATTAAACCCAATAAAAGTGGATAATGTGACAATTGTAAAGGAAGATCAAGGAGTTGCTAAGATGATGTTATCAATAATGCTACCCTTAATGCTAGTTATATATAGTGTTACAGGTCCATTGTCATCTGCAATTGATTTGGGAGTTGGGGAGAAAGAAAGAGGTACTTTAGAACCGCTTTTAACAACAAGATCAGGAAGACTATCATTATTATGGGGAAAGTTTTTTGCCATAACTGTAGTTGGATTAATGACTACTGTGGCAACGATAATTGGTATTTTTATATCCATGAAACAAAATAGTGCAGTTTTTGGGAGCAGTAAAGCAATGTCTGGTATAGGAATTAGTTCAGAGGCACTTGTAATAATTGGCATATTAATAGTGTTTTTAACAATGGCTTTTGGATCATTAGAATTATCAATAAGTATATATGCTAGATCCTTTAAAGAAGCTTCTACGTACACATCACCTTTAATGATAATAGCATTTATACCTGCTTATGCTACTTACATGCTAGATGCCAAGGATATACCTTTTATGTATTTCAATATACCAGTAGCAAATGTAGTATGTGTAATAAAGGAACTTATTGCAGGTATATATAATTACACACACATAGGAATTACAGCAGGGTGGATTGCAGTATATGTTGTGGCTTGCATATTCTTTGCAAGATATATGTTTAGTAAGGAGAGCGTTATATTTAGAACATAGATATTAAATCTAGATAAAATTTAAACGTTCGATAAGTCCTATATTATATTTATTAACCAATGCTTATAAATATTTAGAAAAGATAGATTTAGCTTTAGAAACTGTTGAAGAGTGTTTGGCAATCAGTAATGAGGAAGCTATTTGTTATACTAAAATTAATTGAATTGTTAAAAACTACTGATAACGGACATAAGCTTAAAGCAATTTATGATAAATTGGCTATTGTTTATTTAAAACAAAACAAAATAGACTTATGTAAAAAGTATTTATTATTATCAAAAGATTTAATTTAAACCTAAATCTTAGGTAGTGGCAACATGTTTTTTCACCAAGCGTGAAGTTTAAATTTTTAAAGAGAAGACTTAGATCTTCTCTTTTTTATTTTAGTGTGAGTTTTTTCATTAGTAAAAATCACTTATAATTTACCATTAAATAAATAATATGGTATAATTTTAAGATGTGATATTTTAGATGATATTGAAGGAGAGAGGCTAGAAAAAATGAAATTATTAATAGTAGAAGATGATAGAGAATTGTGTAATTTGTTAGAAAAAGGATTAAAAAAGTATGACTATATTTGTGACTTAGCATATGATGGAGAAGCTGGTTTATATTATACAGAAATAAATGAATATGATGCTATTATTTTAGATATAAATCTCCCTAAACTTGATGGTGTAAGTCTTTGTAAAATGGTAAGAGAAAAATTTATAAAAACACCAATAATAATGTTAACAGCAAGAACAAACACTGATGATAAAATAATTGGATTAAATATTGGCGCAGATGATTATCTAGGAAAACCATTTGAATTTAAGGAATTAAGTGCAAGATTACATGCTTTAATTAGACGTAATTACGATAAAACTTCAAATATAATTAAAATAGGAGCATTACATATAGACACCAATACAAAATTAGTAGAATTGAATGAAAAAAAAATTGATTTAACTGCAAGGGAATATGATGTTCTAGAATTGTTATGCTACAGTTATCCTAACGTTGTTTCAGCTGAAAAAATAATTGAACATGTTTGGGGAACAGATAGTAATCAATTCTCTAATGTTATTAGAGTCCATATTACTAACTTAAGACGAAAGTTAAAAAATACTGATGGTGAAGCTTTAATTGAAACAATTAGAGGAAAGGGATACATGGTATGTTTAAAATAAAGGATAGGATAGCTCTATTATATAGTTTACTTATGATAATTTTAATTAGTATATTTGCTATTTTATTTTATTCTTTATTAAAGATAAATATTGATAAAAATCCTATAATGAGTAGCTTTGAGATTTCAAATAAACAAACAAATACAGCAGGCATAAAAAAAGATAATATAAATTCTAGTATTATAATATCGTCTGAGCCTGTAGGTATACAGGACAATAGAGAAAAAAATAAAAACAGTGAAGATGATTTTCTTATAATTTTGGATAAAGATAATAACCTTCTTCGTTCGGAGGAATTATCAAATAATTTTAGTGAAAATGCAATAAATAAAATATATGGAACTGAAAATGCAGTATTAAATCCAAAGGATTTAAGTATGAAAGATCTTATAAATAAGCATGACAAAGGAAATTTGCTTATTATCGAAGATAAAAATAACAAAGTTCTTCGTTATCAAATATTAAGTGATAATTTGAGTACATATGGAAGTGATACATCTTCAAATAGTGTACAGTTTACATGGGATAATTTTCAAAAAACACTAATGAGTGCATTTTATAAAAGGTTTATTTTCGTTATTCTAATGGTAATATTAATAATTGCATTTATAAATTTTATCTTAAGTAGGAAGTATGCTGCTTTTGCATTGAAACCTTTGAGTAATTTTACAAAAGAAGTTAAGAATCAAAAGGATATTAGAAATATAGAGCTTATAGAGCCCCCTAAAATTAAAGATGAAATTTATGATCTAACTATTGCCTATAATGAGGCTTTAGAAAAAATAAGAATATCTTATGAGGATTTGCAAAGATTGAATTCATATGCATCTCATGAACTTAGAAATTCTTTGGCAGTTTTAAGAGCTAAAATAGAGCTAGGAGAAGACTCCAATGGTGTTACATCATATATAGATAGATTAACTGGGATTATTAATGATATTTTGGCTATGTCTACTACACATTTATCCAGTGGTGAGGAATTTATAGATATAGCTTTAATTTGTGCTAAAATAGTTGACGAATATACTAATGTTTTTAGCAATATAAAACTTTTTATACCTGAAGAAGGGATTGAATTGGTTAAAGGAAAAGAAGTTTGGGTAGAAAGGTGTATTGTTAATCTTATTGATAATTCAATAAAGTTTATGGATAAAGACAAGATAAATAATGAAATAAATATCACAATATCACAGGATAACAAAAATGTTATTGTTGAGGTCTATGATAATGGTATAGGTGTGGATAAGAATAATTTTAGTAAAATATTTCATGCATACTATGGCACAAATAATAGAACAAGTACAGGAATTGGTCTCGCATATATTAAACACATAATGGACCTACATAAAGGCAGAGTTTTAGTAGAAAGTCAAAAAGGAGAATATAGTAAATTTTATTTATTATTTCCTAAAAATGAATAACATGGTTTACTTTTATAAAATAAGGTAGTATTATAGTATATATTGAACATATATTTTTAATATTAAAGTTAGAATTGTGGTGATATATATAATTTTATTAAGTAATGTAAGTAAATTAATATGTAGTTATATTAATAATAACTGTGAAATTAGTGATAAAGATAATGAAAAAATTAATTATGCAATAATAGCTATATTAAGTGAATCGGTAAAGTTTATATTTTTATTTTTCTTATTTTTTATATTACATAGGCTTAAATTTTTTATATTTTCATTAATTATCTTAATGTCAATTAGAAATTTTTCAGGTGGGCTACATTTTAAAACATTCAATAAATGTTTACTTTTTTCTGTTACTGTATTTATAATGACATCTTTATTAGCACCAATGATACCAAGATTACCTAATTTAATTTATTATTTTTTTTGTTTTATTAGTGTGTTAATCATTTTTATTAAATCACCTTGTACAAGCCCTAAAAGACCAATTAGAAATAATAAAAAGAAATATAGATTAAAAGTGATTTCTACAATTTCATCTATAATTTGTTTGATTTTATTAGTTGTTGTTAGAAATAACAATTCATTGGTAAACTGTGGATTTGTAACAATATTAATTCAAGCGATTCAACTAATTTTAGCATAAAAATAATTAAATTAGATTTGTAATAAAATTATCTAATAAAATGTAAAGAAAGGTGTAACAATAATGAATATTATTAAAATTAAAAAAAACAAAAATGTTTCTTTATTATTAGCAGCAGTATTAATAAGTGTTTCAAATATGATTTTAGCTCAAGGCTCTTTTATACTATGGGGAGAACCTGATCCACCAAAAGACTTAAAATAGTGCCTTAAATATTGTATATCCATTCTCTAAGAATACTTGAATATGACCATCATATGATTCAAGTATTTCTTTTACGTTATATAAGCCATATCCTCCAGAAGTTTTATGTTTGGTAGAGAATCTTTTTATAAAAAGTTTGTCTATATTATTAACGTCTATAATATTTCCTTTATTTGAAACTTCTATAAAGTTATATTTATTTTCTTTACCTATTTTCATATAGACTATTTTTTCATCAGCAGTTGAATCATCAATTGCTTCGAATGCATTATTTAATAAATTTGATAAGACTTCAACCATTTCATATTCAGTTATTTTAAAGTTATCTATATCACGTTCTATTGAATATGAAAAATGTATTTGTTTGCTTTTGGCTTCACATAATTTGCTATAGATGACAGCTGCTAATATTTTATTATTAATATGTATAACAGTATCTATATCGCCTAATGAGTAGTTTAGCGATTTTATATATTTTTGAATACAATATTTTAAGATATTTGTATCTGTGGAATAACACATACCGTATATAGCATTTAAATGATTTTTAAATTCATGTTGCTTTCTGTTTATTTCATCAAGTATATTTTCAAAGACTGGAGAATACTTGTCATTTAGTTCTATTACTTTCTTTTTATTATTAAGATCTATATTTTGTATGTAAAGAATATAGCTCAAAAGGCTAAAAGATAAAAACATTATGCTGAATACTGCTATATTGTTTAGAAGAAACATCATATCATAATCCCAAAATAATTTAAAACATAATATCCATATTGTTAGGTTTAACATTAAAATTTTGATGGTAAAGCTATTTATTATGTATTTTCTAAAAAGCTTATTTATTGGCAATAGATAGAACGTACCTATGCATGTTATTAACAATATTAAATTAATCATTAATCCATTGTTAAATGAATAAATGCTGCTAATTTGTTTAAATATAATTCTTAATAAAGCAGTTAATAATAATTCCATTATTATTAATATAATTATTGTTATGTCAAATTCTAATATAATATCATATATGTTTTTCTTATATATAACATATATACAGAATAAGATAGCAATATAACTAAGTATATCGTCAAATTTTATATTAGTATTATTTAATTCAAATGATATAAAAGATATTATTAAAATTATAATAAAATTTTTTAAAACTAAATTAGGTCTTTTTTTATTAAATATTGACCATAATATCATAAATGAAGTTATTTCAATAAAATTTAATGTAAATAATTGTGTACTATTCATATAATCATCTCCACTGATAGTATGTAATTCTATATATTTTTTATATAAAAGATACAAGAATTTAGTTTAATAATTTTTATATCTTTAAATAATTAATTGACTTATTACTGAATTAACTTTTAACAGATTAATGATTTTGTCTTTGTATTTGGCTCCCATAAATGCACAATAGTCATACTTATCAAAGTAAATATTCCAAGATACTTGTGAATATTTTTCAATTTTTCGTATATATTTTATATTTACAGCACAGGATCTATGACATTGTATAATGTAGTCGCAATTAATAATTTTTAACAATTTTTTTAGTGTCATTCTATTCATAACATATTTTCCTATGATTGTATGTATTGTACATTTTCCTATACTAGTTTCTATAAATATAATTTCATCTAAAAATATCTTTATTTCTATAGAATTTTGATTAATCAACACATAAGGCTTATTTTGTTGAATGTTCTTACTGGGAGTATTTTCAGTAATAATATTAATAATTTTTCTTATATCATTACTGTTATAGGGTTTTATAAGATAATCATAACAGTGCACTTCTTTAAATGCCTCAATAATATGATTTATATATGCAGTCACAAAAACTATCAATGTGTACTTATACTCATAAATTTTTCTAATTTCTGTAGCAAAATCAATTCCAGAAGAATCCTTTAATTCGATATCTACAAAAAAAAGATCTATACTAGCTTTTTTTGAAATTTTTAAAGCACTATCTTTTGTACTGGCTTCATATACTTTCAAATTAGAATTTATTTTAGATAATAATGAACACAAATTTTTTCTCTGAATATTAGAGTCCTCAATTACTAATATTTTTATCATTTTATTAAAACCACCTTAAGACTATTAAAATAAGCATTGAAATCGTTATTTTAATAGGTATTTTTATTCTGTAAAACACTTATTTTAAAGCTCAAATATTTTAGTTTAGCATACACAATTTTAGGCAATTTATAATATTAGCATCTAAATAACTAGTTTCAGCACGTATCTATTGAATAAGTATATTATAAGACATATTATAATAAAAAATCAATAATTAATAATATTTGAAAAAATTTGTAAAAATATATTGCTGTAATATCGTTAATGTTGAATTAAAAAAACTGTATAAATTTTAAAGGAGGGATAAACAAAATGAACTGTACAAATTCATTTGGCACAATTTCAGAATATATTCAATATTTCAAAGACAATATTAATTATCCTAGACCTCTAGCAAAACTTTTTAAAACAGATTCTTGCTATTATATTTATGATACAGGTACAAGCAAGATTATGAATTGTAATGAACTTGAGTATAGGATATTAGAAAAAATTATCAATAACACAATGGACGAAATAGATAATACTGAAATTAGCTCTGAATACAGTAAATATTATGAAGCACTAGATAATATCAAAAATGCAATTGATTCAGAGCATATTTTAAAGGCAGGAAATAATTTAGAATTTAATTCACCGGGACACCATGAAAATTTATATGATATGTTAGAAAATGGTGTACGTCAAATTGTATTAGAGCTTACAGAAAAATGTAATTTAAGATGTGGATATTGTATTTACAATGAAGCTTATACTGATAAAAGAAATTTTGGCTCTCAAGATATGACTAAAGACATTGCAAAGAAGGCCATTGATTATGCAGGTTTACATGGGGATAAAGATGCCGGAATTGCTATAACATTTTATGGTGGGGAGCCACTAATTAAATTTGATTTAATTAAATATTGTATAGGTTATGCTCAAACAACAATCAAAGATAGACAAGTAAGATTTTCTATGACAACAAATTTAACATTAATGACAGAAGAAATTGCACAATATTTAGCTTCAATAAAAGACTTAAGTATTGTATGTAGTATAGATGGACCCAAATATATACACGATAGTTACAGAAAAGATATTAATGGGGTTGGAAGTTTTGAAAGAGCTATAAAAGGATTGAAGATATTAGTACAAGCCTTAGGTGATAGTGCAAAAGATAGGTTAGTACTTAGTATGGTTTTTGGTAAACCTTATTCTATTGAAAAACTTATTCAAATCCATTCTTTTTTCAATAAATTAGAGTGGTTGCCTAGTCAAATTAGTAAGTTTATAACATATCCTTCTTTAGGTAATATAGATTATAAAGAAAGAAGAGAAAGAAAAGAAAAAGAGAAAATTAATGAGGATGATAAGACCAAGATTTTTGATCCACTATCATCTTGGTCTAAAGATTTGTATTTCAAAGAAATTGATCATAATCAGGATATAGACTTCTTTTCAAAAGTAGTTATTGAGCAACCATTAATCAAAATTCATCAAAGACCAATATATAAAGATTATAATGAAAGCTATTCTCTAAATGGATGCTGCGTACCAGGAAGCAGAAAATTGTATATTACAACAAAAGGTGATTTTATGGTTTGCGAAAGAATAGATGGATCACCAATTATAGGTGATGTAGATAAAGGTGTTGATAAAGAAAAAGTAAAAAGAATATTAGTTGATGAATTTTCAGATGCAACAATAAATGATTGTAAAAATTGCTGGGCTTCTAGGTTATGTAATCTATGTTATGCACAATGTTATACAAATGGAAAACTTGATATGGAAAAGAAAAGATATAATTGTAATTCATCAAGAGATTATATGTTAAAGAATTTAGTTTTCTATCATAAATGTTTAGAAAGTAATCCTAAAAAGCTAGAATATTTAGGTGATATTAAGGTTGTAGTATAACTATTATGGAAAGTTTTAAAGAGCATAATGACATGAATACTGATAGAAAATTAATAGTGAAAACTTTAGATAATGGATTTAAATATTTTACTTATTATAATGATTCTCAGAAAAATATGATAAGGATATCTTTGGTAGTAAAAGTGGGATCATTAATGGAAAATGATAATGAAATAGGCATAGCTCATTTTATTGAACATATGTGCATTTACAATAATTATAGATTTTTATATGAGCAACAATCAAATAATAATGTACGTAATAGTTTATTAATAGGATATACAAATTTTTATGAGACTGTCTATTCTATTAATTGTAAGAGTGAAGAACTAAATAACTATTTACCAGTTTTTAAGAATATTTTATCAGGAGATAATATTCTTAAAAGTAATATTAATCATATAAAACATGAGATCATTGATGAAATTAGTAGAGAAACATGTACTGCAAATTATAAATTAAAAGAAATTATACTGCCTGAAATCGTAAATAAAAAAAATTTTAAAAATAAATTACCTTTGGGAAACTTGGAATCTATAAAAAACATTAGTTATGAATCAATAATGAAGTTTCACAGTAATTGGTACAAAACACAAAATAGTGCACTTTTTATAGTTGGACAAACTGAAGAGTGCAATGTAAAAGATTTAATAGAAAATTATTTTTCTAGGATTCAAAAAAGTAGTGAAAATTTTAGAATTCCTATAGCAATAGAAAAATCTTTACACAGAAAAATTTTAATAAATACTATAAAAAATTTAGAATATAATGAAATACAATTTTATTATTTAAAATCCTCATTATATTCTAATGAAATAAAATACGATTTAGAAACAAAAATATTAGAATATTTTTGTTTGACATTGATTGAAAGAGATATTTGTACTATGTTTTCTAAAAATAAGTTAGATTTTAGTAAAATAGAGTTTGTTTCTAGAAGGTTAATGTATAACTTCAATTTTAATATTCTTCAATTGGATACTGATAGAAATTTTTATAAAAAAATTAAATATATAATTCAAGTAATTAAAAAGCTATCAAATTTTGGCTTTACAAAACAAGAATTTGATAGATATAGAGAACTTTTCTTATTAGAGTTAACTGAATATTACAATAGAGCTAAATTAACTATTAATAACAAAGACTTAACTAAGGAATGCATAGATAATTATTTATATGATGAACCAATAATTCCTTTAAATCGCGAATATAGTACATGCTTATCAATTATAAGTACTATTAGTTTTGAAGAAATAAATATGAAGATAAATAAAATTCTATCAAGTAACAATGTTCTTATATCTATAAATTGCAAGGAAAGTTTAGATATAAATAAAAAAGATTTATATAATTTGTTACAAGTTCCTTAAAAACTTTTAGATTATAATATATTTACTTTTACTTAGTTTACTAATAAATTTATTACTAAGTAAATGTAAAATTATTATATATATTCAAAATATTAATGTATTTTATTTTCAGAATAGGAAAATTAAAAAATTTTCCTTAAGATTAAACCGTGGGGGGGGTGAAGAAAATGAAATTAGTTAATCCAGCAGGAAGAGATATATCAACCTTTAATACAGAAGCTAATCGTTGTGCGTGTATGTGTTCAACTAGTAGTCTATGGAACTCTGCATATCAAAGTGCTGACGATTACACATGTTCATGTGAATGTTCATATGGAGATGCTAACTCAAATGCTAACTATAACTCATCATACGAAGCATAATTTACAACTTCTCGCATGATAAACTTGTCATGCGAGATTTCCTTTTTGTAATTTTGTAAATAAGATTTAGAAATTAAATTTGAAAGGATATGCTTAAAAATGTTAGAGATAAAATCTAAAATTAATAATATAAAACGTATTAATGGATTTATTTTAAAAACAATTAAAATAATATGGAATAGTTCAAGATTAAGTTTTATTGCTACATTATTAATTACCTTTATAAATGGAGTTATTCTTCCAATAAACATGATAATATCTAAATATTTAATTGATAGTGTTATTAGTACATTAAGTAATAAGAATATGCCTAAATATCGTAATGAAGTATTCATGTGGTTATTTATAGAATTTAGTGTTACTATTCTTTCTTACTTAATAAATAGAATAAACACCTATTTTTCTGATATACAAATAAAAGCTTTAAATAATCATATAGCTCAACTTCTTATAAGGAAGGCTAATGAATTAGATCTTTCGTATTTTGAAAATAATGATTTTTACAATAAAATTGAAAAAGCAAATAATCAATCTGCATATTCAACAATGGCAATAGTTAATTCATTAAATGAAATAGTTAAAAACTTTTCAACATTAATAGGTTCAATTGTAATTGTAATTCAATTAAATCCTTTAATGTTAATGTTATGTATGTTAACGTCTATTCCAATGTTTTTTATAAATATAAAATTTTCAAAAATGAAATATGACATTTATAGTAATAGAATAGAAAAAACTAGATTTGCGGAATACCTTCAGAAAATCATGCTAAATTATAATAGTATTAAGGAAATAAAATTAAATAGACTTGGTCTATATTTTGAAAAATTAATTTTGTCCACATATAGGAAAAATTTAGACAAAGATAAAGCTGTTGGTAAAAAACAGCTTATGAGTTTAAGCGTAACGGATCTCTTAAGTACAATAATCTCATATATATATAAATTTTATGTAATTTTTGTCACTTTATCCAGAGGGTTAACTATAGGATCAATGAACATGTATATATCTGCATTAACTAATGTTGATTCTTCTATTAAAAATACATTATCAAATGTATCTGAATTGTATTCAAATAATCTCTATATTGAGAATTTGTTTTATATATTAGATTTACAACCAATTATAAATGATTCTCCAAACCCTGTTCTTTTCAAAAGTATTATAAATGATTGTATAGAATTTAAAAACATATCATTTAAATATCCTAAATCAAATAAATATGTTCTTAAAAATATTAGTTTTAAGATAAAAGCAAATCAGACTTGTGCCGTAGTTGGACTTAATGGATGTGGTAAAACTACACTTATAAAGTTATTAACAAGGTTATATGATCCAACTGAGGGTGAGATTCTTATTGATGGTGTAAATATTAAAGATTATAGTTTAGCTTCATTATATAAATATGTAAATGTTGTATTTCAAGATTTTATGAAGTATCCATTTACAGTTAGAGAGAATATAGGTTTTGGAGATATTGAAAATGTTAACAATATTAATTCAATTGAAGCAGCAGCGCGAAAGTCCAATGCCTATGATTTCATACAAAATTTAGATAAAAAGTTTGATACAAAATTAGAAAAGTTATGGTCTAATGGAGTGGAATTGTCATTAGGACAGTGGCAAAAATTAGCTATTAGTCGAGCTTTTATGAGCGATTCAGCAATATTAATTTTAGATGAGCCAACAGCTTCAGTTGATGCACAATCTGAGTATGAAATCTTTAATAATTTCAAAGAATTAGTTGGAAATAGGACAAGTATATTAATATCTCATAGATTTTCAACAGTTAAAATGGCGGATTTAATTATTGTATTAGAAGATGGAAAGCTTGTTGAAAATGGTACACATCATAGCCTTATTTTAAAGAAAGGACTTTATTATAAGCTATATACTATGCAAGCTGAAGCATACTTAGATGATACTGCAGAAGAAACGGAAAGCTTAATTAAAAATGTTAATTAACATTAAAAAAATTATTTATAAAAACTTTTATCTTAATGTTATCTTAACATTGACTTTGCTAATATTTAATAAAAAGCAACGTTATAAAATGAAAATGGAGAAACATTATGAGAATTAAGAAGCTTTTAATAATTATACCTATATTAGTAATTTTAATAATACTTGGCATGTATCCAATCATAAATAAAAAGCATTTGAGTTATTCTAACACTAATACTAATACACTTAAGCTGTATGTTCTAGGGCAACATGGACATATAGATGAACGGTTACAAGCTATTATAGATGAATTTCAAAATAAATACCCAAGCATAAAAATTAAAACAGTATTATTTGATAATAGTACGAATAATGGAATAAGCAAATACCAGGAGACGCTTTTAAGTGATACTTTATCTGGAGATGGACCTGATATATTATATTTAAACAGTTCAGATACATTGATTTTAGAAAAATCGGGTATGCTTGAAAATTTAAAACCATTTTTAGATAAGGACAAAACATTTAAGAAGGAAGATTATAACACAAAAGTAATAGAAGCTGGAGTATATAATGGTGAACAATTAGTAATGCCTTTGGATTACTATGTTAATCAGTACACAACCACCAAAGAATTATTAGAAAATAATAATATACGCATAAAAGATAATTCTTCTGAGAACGAATTTATGAACTCTATAAATTCGTATATTCTTTCAGCTAGTGATGCAAATAAAACACTGTTTG
Organism: Clostridium acidisoli DSM 12555; assembly: GCF_900176305.1. Classification (GTDB taxonomy): domain Bacteria; phylum Bacillota; class Clostridia; order Clostridiales; family Clostridiaceae; genus Clostridium_I; species Clostridium_I acidisoli. The sequence goes on along the minus strand of NZ_FWXH01000016.1, from coordinate 30,478 downwards.
CGGCTCCTATGAACATAGAAGATTTTCTAGCAAGTACTGGTGAAAATTTTATTGATTATCAAAATAAAGATGTATATTTTAATACTACAACATTTAAACAAATAATTAACAATTATAAAAAAATTTACAATGCTTCTAAAAAAGAATCAGGTATATCAGGTTTTTCTGGAAGTGAAGGGTTTGAAGCACTTAAAGATGGAACATCTCTATTTTCTAATGATCCTATTGAAAGAGTAAGTTATTTTTTAGCCTCGGAATCTTTACTAAATGAAGTTACAGGTGAAACGCAAGTAATTAACAATATTCCCACTTATAAAGGGGGAAAGGGTGTTGCTGCTATTGTTGGTAGTTCAATGGCTATAAGTAAAAATTCAAAAAATAAAGAAGCTGCATATAATTTCTTGAAAATTGCACTGTCTGAAAAGATTCAAGCAGCAAATCTACCTTCAAATATACCGGTTAATAAAAAAGCAGCTGAAGATTTAGAAAATCAGTATATGACTAATGAAGTAGGTAAGAGCTATGCATATGATAAATCCACCACTATAATACAACAAAGGTTATCTGAAAATTTTCAAGATTATTACAATAAAATAGTAAACAATGTAAATAAGGGGGTAATAACGGATGATACACTTGGGCAATTAATGATGCAGTGTCTAACACCATACTTTGAAGACAAAATGTCTTATGAAGATGCAATTAATATTTTAAAAAGTAAAATAAAAATCTATATTAATGAATAAAGGAGAAATTACAATGAAATTTAATTATAGGATAAAAACATTATTAGGCGTGGTTAGTATACTTATTTTATTATCTGCTGTAGGATGTTCAAAATCGGATACTACCACTAAAAGTATTAATAAAAGTACTACTTCAAATAGCAATAGTGAAAAAAATTTATCTAGTAATGATGTTTCAGCAAATAATAAAAGTCCAGAATCAAAATCATTACAAGGTAATCCTGACATAAAGGGATATGTAACAGAATTAAATGGAGACAGTATAAAAATTTCAAAGGTAAATAAAAACTCCAATGGAGCATTAGTAGGATCAAAAAAAGGTTCAAAAACTCAGGCAAATAGTACAGAACAAGTTGCTATTAATAATACTATTAATATAATAATTCGTAATAGTTCTAATATGGGGAAAACTTTTACTGACGAAAAAGGAAGTATATCAGATATTAAAGTAAATTCTATGGTTAATATATGGGGAAAAAAGCAAGGAGATAACTTCGTTGCTACAGATATAGTTGTATTTAATTTTAATTAGTTTTGGTGCAAATGAATTTAAGGAGATAATAAAAAGGAATGAATTTAAAAAAAAGAGAAGGAATAGCCGGATATATTTTTGCTGCACCATCAATAGTAGGATTTCTCATATTTTTTGGTATTCCATTTATAATGAGTGTAATCTATTGTTTTACTCAAGGCGTAGGAAATATACATTATGTTGGATTTGAGAATTTTATAGAGTTATTTAATAACAGCTCTTTTCAATTAGCTATAAAAAATACATTACTATTTAATTTAATAGCAGTACCATTACTTATGATTATATCTTTAATAATAAGCCTTATTTTAAACAGTAAAATGAAAAAAGAATCTTTTTTTAGAACAGTTTTAACGTTGCCATTTATTATCCCTGTAGCTTCAATCATACTGGTATGGCAGATATTTTTTTCTCAAACAGGTACTATTAATCAAATACTTTTAAAATTTGGTATCAATGGACCAGATTACCTAAATTCCAGATGGTCATTTCTTGTACTAATTTTACTTTATATATGGAAAAATTGTGGTTATAACATGATAATATTTTTAGCAGGTTTAAATAATATTCCAAAAGAATATTATGAAGCTGCATCTATTGATGGATGCGGAAGTATAAGCGCTTTTTTTAATATCACACTGCCATTAATGCTACCAAATATATTTTTTGTATTTATAATTTCAATAATAAATTCTTTAAGAATCTATAGAGAAGCATATTTGCTTTCAGGGCAATATCCTGACTCAAGTATTTATATGCTTCAGCATTTTATAAATAATAATTTTGTTAATTTAAATTATCAAAGACTTTCCACAGCATCGGTTATAACATTTGTTTTTGTATCAATTTTAGTCTATTTTTTATTTAAATTTCAAAGTAAATATGATTTATAAGGAATGATAATTGTGAAAAAAGAAAATGTGATCTTAAAAATATCTAAATATATACTTCTTATTGTTTTTTCAATATTTTCATTATTGCCAGTTGTATATATCGTTCTAAATTCCTTTATGGACACAACTGAGATTGAGAGATCCCTTTCAAATTATACGTTTCATATTATTCCAAATTTTTTTACATTAATTCAGTATTATGAAGTTTTCCTTAGAAGTCCTGAAATTTTATCGAAATTTTGGAATTCTATAATGCTTACAGTTCCTATAGTTAGTGGACAGATACTAATTTCTATTTTTGGTTCTTATGCTTTTGCAAAAATAAAATTTCCATTTAAAAACGGCATTTTTTTTGTATTTATTTTGCTTATGTTAATGCCATATCAAGTAACTCTTGTACCAATTTACATAATTTTTAAAAAAGTTAATTTAATAAACAGCTATGCGTCTGTAATATTACCAGGTATATTTTCAACATTTGGCGTGTTTTTACTAACACAATTTGTAAAATCTGTTCCTAGTGAACAATGTGAAGCAGCCATGGTAGATGGAGCTAATCATTTAGCTATATTATTTAAAATTATACTCCCACAATGTAAAGGAGCAGTAGCTTCACTTGCAATTCTAAGTTTTTTAGATAATTGGAGTATGATTGAACAACCTTTAATATTACTACCAGATGAAAAACAACCGTTATCTATTTTTTTATCACAGGTTAATCAATCAGATATTAAAGTTGCCTTTGCCGCTGGAGTATTATTCATGATTCCATCAATATTTATATTTTTAAAAGGTGAAAATCAATTGTTAGAAGGAATTCAACATCTTGATTTAAAATAGGGAGCGATGCATATGAATAAAAAAAATAAAATCATTAATAAATTTATTATACTTTTTATAATCATTGTAATATTGTGCACATATTTTTCCAAAACAATAAAAAATGCCTTACTTCCAGAAGTTACTGTAGTGACTTTAAACTCTAGAACCATAGGTAATAATTATGAGACAGAAGGAACTATAAATTATACAGATACACATAAAATTTATGCTATGCATAATTGGAATGTTAAAGATATTTTGGTGAAGCTAAATCAACATGTTGAAAAAGGTACTGTTTTAGGAGATGTTGATAATGACGCAATCACGTTAAGTGAACGGGAGGAAGAAGCAACTATTATGCAACTACAGGATGAAATTCAAGCTTTAAAAAGCTCACCAAATCCTGATCAAAATAAAATTAAAGAAGATCAATATAATCTAGATACAGATAACCTTAAGTATGGACAAATACGTAAGGGATTAACATCAACTGGTGGCATATTGTCTGACACAGAAGGAACAGTAGTAGCAATAAATGCACAAACTGGTGGCACTGATGATTCCTCTGACACACAATCAACAGATAGTAGTGGAGGTTCTAATAATGCTCTATTCGAGATTGTAAATAATAAACCCAGTTTTGTTGTTAATTGGACTACTACTTCTAACGATGCAAAAAAATTTTTTATAGGTTCAAAAATACATGCTACAAAATCAAGTGATGCAAATTCTAACTCTAAAATAACACAATTGACAGGGCAAGTTATTAAAAAACAATATGATGACAAAACAAATCAATATGATTTTTCAGCGAGTATAGACGGTAGCCCTAGCATTAATGAGGATGATAATGTTACCGTAAGCGCTATAGAAAATTCTAAAAGATATAATAATGTAATACCAAAAAGCTGTTTAACTGAACAAGACGGATTAGATTATATATTTATTGTAAATCAGAAATCTCAAGCATTAGGTACAGAGATGTATGTTCAAAAAGTTCAAGTGCAAGTAGTTGCTTCTGATGATGTGAATTGTTCTATAAAGCCATTTAATGGTTCAACAATACCTAGCAATCTTGGTATTGTTATGAGTACAACTAAATCAATAGATGATAACTCACAAGTTAAATTAGATAATGATGAAAATGAGTCGAGGTGATTTTATGAATATAAAGAAAATCTTAAAATTAAGACTTATAATAAATCTAATTATCTTAATTCTTTTAATTCTATTAGGCATTTATCTTGATTTAAATTTAAATAAAAATGTATCTAATGTATTAGAATATAAAAAAATAAATACCAGTTCAAATACTAGTAATAATGGCATAACATTTGAAGATCTTAATAAATTAAAGAAACAATATACAAAACTTATATTTACAGGTTACAAAGAAGTTATAAGCAATATACAAAATAAATATGGAAATTCACCTAGTAAGGCTATAAAAACAAAAATTGTTTTAATAGATGAGAATTATCTTAATTTATATCCTTATAAGATACTAGCAGGAGGTAAATTTAATTCTTTATCAATAAAGAATGGAGAAAAGGTAGCAGTAATAAGCGATGTTATGGCTGCCGATTTGTTTAAAAGCATTAAAGTGATTGGAGACACAATTACTTTAAATAATGAAAAATACAGAATTGTTGGCGTTTACAAGGAAAATCAATCACTTACTTATGAAGAGTCTGAAGATGGATATGAAAGAGTATATATTCCATATTCATCGTATACAATAGTTGATAAAACTCAAAATTTGTTTTTAGATGTCTTTACAACTAAAGAGACAACACAAATGAGTTATAAGAATATAAATAATGACTTAACAAAAACACTTGGACAAAATCTTTCATCATATAAAATGGTGAATTATACAATATTGAAAAATATCGTTTTTCAATACATGAAAATTTTATGTTTTTTAATAGGTATTTGTGTAATAATATTCATACTTAAAATAATATTACAATACTTAAAAAATATTGTTGTATTCTTTAGAGAGAAATTTCAAACTAATTATTTTAAAGATATATTAATTAACTATAAAAAAGAACTAATATTTAGTTTTTCAAAAGTAGTGTTTCTCCTAATAAGCATTATTATCATTTTTAACTTAATAAAGTTTAATGTAGTTATTGAAGATAAATATTTACCTACTGATAATATTTTTGATGTACCCTATTATACAAAAACTATTTTAGATGATATTAAGCTTAGCAATGCAGATGAACAAGGGTTTAATAATGTGTATAATAAATATGTAAGTAATATTAACAACATAGAGAAATTAATTTTTTGGACAGAAATAGTGACTTGCAGCATATTTATTATAAACGGACGCTTATTAATAATTCTTACCAAACGCAAATCAGTAATTAAAACATAGATTTCAAAAATAGAGTTTATGAGAGATATATGCCTCAGCGTGATTTTTTAAGGCTTCTTTGGCAATGCAAAAGCCTTAAAGTATACGCCCCTTGACCCCATAAGTCATTGGCTTCATAGGTATTTCCTTAAAATTTGTATGCTACATTTTTCTCAAACACTATAAATTAAAACTATTTTACCCGAAGAAATATCGAACCTAAAGAATATTATAGGTGAATTAGGATTTAAACCAGCTTTAGCCGAAGGAGATTCCTTTGGGAATGCATAAGGGAGATGTCGAAAATGATTACATACACTATAAGTGATGATACGGTTTTAATGGTTAATAATAAACAGAATGATTTTAGACATAATATTAATAGGGTTGTTGAAATTGAAGGATTATTAATTGTTCATACATTCGATTCTATTGAGAAAAAAGGAAACATAAAAATGTTTGAGCAACCTGTTAATGGTGTTTACGCAATAAATGCAAGTGGTGTTATAGAATGGAATATAAAAGATATAATCCATAATGAAGACATGTATACAGGTATTTTGACTGATGAGAAAGGAAACTTGGTAGTAAATACTTTTTCAGGTATAGCAAAAATAATTGATGTTAAGACAAAAAGAATAATTGGAAAACTAGTGACAAAGTAACTTACTCTATATAAGGTGACCGCAATAGATTTATAATCTGACTACAAAAAAGAAATACTTAAATTGTAAGATAGCTATTTATTGTGCCATGTGGATTGTAGACAAATAAATATGATTCTGTTAGCTGCGTAATTCAAATTACGCAGTAAATCTGTCAGTTACCAAGTAAAAAAACACATTCAAAAGCAACAAACAGCCGTCAAAAAGAGGTTTCAATGCTGACCGCTATGGGAAACATAGTAGATTCAACAAAAGCTTTTCTTGCTGGATGATTCAAGCTAATAGCAAAACTTCAATGGATACTAAAATGGTGTCCGTTGGAGTTTTTCTTTTCAAGGTCTAACTTAGACGCAATAAGGCTTACCTTGGACGTAGGAAATCTAGTGAAATCAATAACTTGGTCGAATAGGGCTAAGTTCTCAACCTAAATATAAAAAAATCAAGACTAACATTGTGAAAAAACAATATATACCTCTGAGGACTGTAGTAACTGCAGTCACAAGAGCAAATGCATTAAATCAAAAAAACCTCAATATGGATGGCTTATTAAAGTGCGCCATTTTTAATTTTTGAATTCATTTGTGTCTAAAAATCATGAAAATATCTGTGAAATACTAAGAAAAACGTTGCCGCGTTAGCATATTTTTTTATGCTAATGCGACAGCCTCTTATTTTGTTGAAATATATGGATTTTGTTTAAGAGACAGAGAAAACAAATATGGATAATTAGTTTTAAGATGCTTTAAGTAAGATAACCACTGGTAAATAAGGAGTCCATATACTCTATCAATGTCTTTTGACAAATGAGTGTAATCTTCATCTGATAACGCACTAAAATCCTTTCTTATGTATAATTCATCAGAAATATGAAATATACTCCACAATAAATCCGTAAAGATATCATGTTCTAAAAGTATAGGATTTCCTAAAAGGTTAAGAAGAAAATCTCTTTTACAGATTAAAAAATTTTTAAATTCATCAAAAGTATTGAGTCTACTATCAATTTTAAAGTTATATTTTTTAATAGCATCAGTTGCTGCATCAAAATCTGAAAAAGTCCAAGCATCGGTAATACAAAGTTTATCTTTATTTTGCTCATACTCAGTGTCAAATTTTGAGCAATATCTTACTAGTTCAGAACCAACTTCACTAAAGAATACCCCAATAACCATATTCATCTTTTCTAGTCTAGATTTTTTCTCCCTTGAAGAAACTATTTGATCTAAAATTAAAGTAATAAAAAGGGCATTAATAGGTAGAAAAGCCATGTCTTGAAGTAAATAAAAAAAAGTGTCATGAGTATCGTTGAATAATAAAAATTGAAAGAAATATATAATGGCAGAAAGTGCTAATAGGGTTAAATATATGGGGTAATGCTCTTTGAAATTTTTCATTTATTCACCTTCCTTAAAAATATTTAGTTGCTACTAATGATAAGATAAGTTATAGAAGTTTTTGTGTCAACAGGGCATTAAAAATATTTAGAAAAAGATTTTGCATTTAGGAACTATTGGCATATAATAAAAGTGAGTAATCACTCATTTAATTGATATATGTTATGGAGGAAGATATCTTGATTAGACAAAACAAAAGGGACTTAATTTTAAAGGCGGCAATAAAGATATTTGCCGAGAAAAGTTATAATGGAGCAACCACAAGTGAAATTGCAAAAGAAGCGGGGGTTGCTGAAGGTACGGTATTCAGATATTTTAAAACAAAAAAAGATATATTGATTGGAGGTATAATAGATGAATTTACAAAGTTTGTTGGTGAAAAATTAATATCAGAAAAGTTAATTAACATTTTAGAAGAAAACTCTAATAAAAATGAGGAAGAGGTATTAAAAATATTAATTAAAGATAGAATTGAACTTGTAAAAAAGTATAAGGATATAATGAAAATTGTTGTGACAGAAGCTTTATATACACCAGAGGTTGCTGTAAGTATTAAAAATAATATATTTCCTCAAGCTAGACTTGTAATGAGAAAGTTTTTAAGTATATATACGGAAAGAGGTATATTTAGGGAAGTTGACATAGAAGTAGCTGAGGCAGCAATATTAGGGATGATGGTATCTTATGTAGTGCAAAATTACATTTTAATTAGTGGTGTTGAAAATGAAGATGATAAAATAGACAAAATCATAGACGTTATTTTAAATGGATTAAGAAAATAATGAGGGGTGAAATTTATGAATGTAATTGAAATAAATAATCTCACTAAGAGTTTTGGAAAATTTATAGCTGTAAATAACATATCCTTTAATGTTAAAAAAGGAGAAATTTTTGGATTTTTAGGTCCAAATGGGTCAGGAAAATCCACAACTATAAAAATGATTTGTGGTGTACTTGAAGCAACAAAAGGATCTGTAAAAGTATTAGGTTATGATACTGGAAAGCAAAATGAGCAAGTAAAGCAAAACATAGGTTATATGTCACAGAAATTTAGTTTATATGAAGACTTAACTGTAAATGAAAATTTAGATTTTTACTCTGGTATATATGGATTAAATAAAAAGGATAGGGATTTAAGAAAAAAAGACATAATAAAAATGGCAGGACTTGAAGGAAAAGAACGCGTGCTTACAAAATTTCTATCTGGAGGTTGGAAGCAGAGATTAGCTCTTGGGTGCGCATTAATACATCAGCCTAAACTGTTAGTATTAGATGAACCAACAGCAGGTGTTGATCCAGTATCAAGAAGAACATTTTGGAATATAATTCATGAACTTTCTCGTATGGGTATCACCGTGCTTGTCACAACACACTACATGGATGAGGCAGAGAGTTGTGATGAACTTGCATTTATATTTAATGGTAATATAATTGCGAAGGGCTCTCCAGAAGAACTCATAAGAAAAGAGGGCGTAGAAAATTTGGAGGATGTATTTATAAAATATGTAGAAAAAGAGACAAATCAAAATACTAAAATATCCGTTGAAAAATTAAAATTTGCGGTAAAGGAGGAAAAATAAAATGAATTTTCAAAGATTCCTATTTGTCATGAAAAAGGAATTTATTCAGATAAAAAGAGATAAGGCAAGTCTTATTATTTCAATAATTATGCCAGTTATGATGATTTTGTTATTTGGATATGCTGTAAATACTGAATTAGATAATATTAATACTGCAGTAATGGACATGAGCAATACAAAGGAAAGTAAAGATATTATAAAAAACTTTGAAAACACAAAATATTTTCAGATTACGGAGAGAACAAAAAGTTACACTGAAATAGACAAATATTTAGATGAGGGAAAGGTTCATTCTGCTATTATTATACCAGCTGATTATGCTTTAAAACTTAAAGAACATGAAAAAACTAATGTTAAAATTTTAATTGACGGTTCAGATGCTACCACTGCAAGGACAATTTTAAATGCAGCAGTTCTATCAGGCGAAAAATATAATAAAATTTATATTAATAAAAATGCAAAAAAAGATTTAAATTCAGGTGGAATAAATATAAGTACAAAGGTTCTTTACAACCCAGATTTAAAAAATAAAAATTTTACGATACCAGGTCTTGTAGGACTTATTTTGCAAAATATAACTATTTTGCTTACAGCATTTGCCATTGTTAGAGAAAAGGAGAGGGGAACTATTGAACAATTAATAGTTTCACCTCTAAGGCCAATGGATATAATACTGGGAAAACTTGCACCATATGTTTTCATTGGATTTTTTGATTTCTTATTGGCTATGTTTTTTGGATTTGATTATTTTGGAGTACCCATAAGTGGAAGTCTGCCATTGCTAATTTTTCTGGGTTTAGGTTTTGTAATATGCTCACTTGCTATTGGAATATTAATTTCTACTACAGCTAAGACACAACTTCAAGCTATGCAAATGACATTTATGATACTTTTGCCAAGTGTATTGTTATCAGGGTTTATTTTTCCAAGGGAAGCAATGCCTAAGATAATTAATGCAATAGGTTATTTTATACCATTAACATATTTTTTAAATATAGTTAGAGGAATTGTATTAAAAGGTGTGGGCATAAGTTATATATATAAAGACGTAATTGTATTGTTGATTTTCGGAATAGTACTTTTAGGAGTAAGTATTTTTAGATTTAAAAGGAATTTAGAATAGGAAAATAGCCATCTCTAATAAAAAATTAGTGAATAGTTTATAGTTATTAGGTATAATGTAGATATTAAAAGCACAAAAATAACTTTAGGGATGATATTTTTATGAAATTATTTGGGAATAGATCAAAAAAAGAAAAAAATAATAATATTCCTATAGAAGAAGAAAATAAACAATTTTTCTCATGTGAAGACATGGAATTTAAAGATTTCCATGAAGAAAATATAACTAAATTTATAACCTCAAAAGAAGAGTTTTTATCAAAAGCAGATATAAATTCAAAAGACTTTAAGTATATTGTATTAGCTTGTTTTAAAGTTGTTTGTGAAAAAAGTAAAATTTCAATAGTTCTCAATTCACCTGTAGAAAGTATAGAATTATACGTTATGAGCCTTATTATATTTATAAAAAGGTGTATTCCTGGTGAAATTGTTATGCATTTAAACTTTTCTTGTGAAAATGAAAAAATAATTATATATTCAGGAGAAAACAAGAAAAAACTAAAAAAAATTAAAGATGAATATTGCTTTGATTTTAAAAGAGAAAAATTTATTTTAGGAAACATGAATATTGAATCAATTTATTTAAATTTCGTTTTTGATAATTTAAATGAAAAAGAGAAAATAGAAAATTTAAAGAGTATAGCTGAGAATACTGTATATAATAAGGTTAGCATTAGTGAATATGATGATATAACTGAAATATTTATTTTAAATGAAAACAGAGAAAAGTTAAATTGTGAGGATATGTTAAATTTCCTAAAAACATTGTATGAAAACATAATAAAATCACAAGATGAAGTTAGGAAGAGTAATTATGTTAAATTTTTTTTCAATGTATTTGAAGAAGAATTTAAAAATAAAAAGGTAAAAAGAGAAAAATATACACCTAATGAAAATACTATTGATATGATATTAAGTTCTTATAAATATGTAGACACATGTTTTGATGAGGAATTTGGAGAAAATATTAAAAAAACCATAAACGCATATTTGTTATTAGTCATAGTAGATGCTAAAACTTCACAAAATTTGAATTATGTAAAAAGTGTTTTTTATAAGGCTAATACAAATCCTGTAATCTTTAGAAAATTAATAGATATATTGTTCGTAAATAATACCTTTGTTGAGGATATACTCAAATGGTATATATTAGATGAAATTGGTGAATCAAAGGATCTAAGAGATGTATTAAAGCATATAAGTTTTTGGGCAAAAACTTCTCCAAAAGTAATAAGTATGGATTTTTTCGGTGAATTTGTTGAAAATAAAATAATAGATATAATTGAAGAAAGAGAAACAAAGGTAGATGAATATACAATAACATATAATTATCTAAAGGATTTTTATAGATTATGCCCAACTGTTGATGATAAAGACAAATATGTGGAATTTCAGACTAGAATAAAGAAAAAGATATACGGGTATATGTTTGAGGCTATTGATTTAAATAAAGTTAATTATGAAAATATATTAGCTATAGAATTAGAGAAGTCTCAACATAAAGAAGATACAAAGTTTATGAGTATATACTATCTTCAAGCTCTTTTAAATAGAGAAAGTAAGATAAAATTAAGAGAGATAGAAAATTTTATTTGTTCTTTATCTAGAGAGGAGATGTTCAATTTGGAGCATTTAATTAGAGAATATTATAAACAAGATGTAATAAGAGAGAATTTTAGAAATATTATGGTAGCTTTTGCAGAACAAACTGTCTATGCAAATGACACTGTTTTATATAATGTAAATGAGCTAATGAAATATATCAATGATAATAGTGGGAATGATAAAGCAAGGGAATATATAGCTTGGGTTTCAGATAACTTTGAAGATTTAGATAAACCTATAGTTGAAGGAAGATTTAAAAGCGGACTATTTTCATATTTTTATGAACTAGATACAGAAGCTTTTAAAGATAGCTCCTTCAACAAAATATTAGCTAATATAGAAAATAAAAACATGAAAAAAATGTTAAGAGAAATTCGAAAACAACTTCCAGGAAATTTTAAGAAAATTGTAAATAAAATATCAAATTCTAAGACATATTATTAAAATTTAGACTATTTCAATAAAAAGTTTGATATTTTACCAATTTAAAAGCACAAATAATCTTGCATGCAAGTTCTAGTACAAATATAATATAAATAGAGTATATTTAAGAAAGAGGTGGGCTGAACTTTGAGTAATAAAAAAGAAGGCATGAGCTTGAATATAAATAAAATAACGGAAGACAGAAATTTACAACTGAATTTTGAGCCAATTGTATCTATAATAAAAAAATCTGTTATCGGACTTGAAGCGTTACTTGTAGGTTTTCCAGATGTTGATGGGAATATTATATCTAGGGATGAAATAGTTCAACAAGAACTTAAAGAAGGGGAAGCTATAGAATTAGATAGACTTTACAGAGAGAAAGCTATGGAAAGTTTTCTTGACATATACGAAAAGAACAAAGAAGTATTATTATTTATAGATATAAATATATCTATAATAGATAAGTATATTGGTTCTGGAATATTAATGAATGTTGTAAATGAATATGGAATAGAACCAAGAAACATAGTTCTTCAGATTGTTGAAGAAAAAATTGAAGATATAGAATCAATGCAGAGGTTTATTAATTTTTATAGAAGCAAGGGATTCTTAATTGGACTTAAAGATTTAGGATCAGGCTTTGCAAATCTGGATAGAATTTCTTATGTAGAACCAGATATAATAAAGATTAATAGCGTTATAACTAAGGAAATAAGTTATAATTATTACAAACAAGAAATTTTTAAGTCACTTATAAATTTATCTAAAAAAGTTGGGGCACTTGTAATTGCAGAAGACGTAGAAAATGAATCAGAAGCAATGGTTGTTATGGAACTTGGAGCAGATATGATTCAAGGGAAAGCATTTTGCGATCCTATTTCTGCCGATAAAATAAACTTGGTAGATTTAAAAGAAAAAGTCTATAAAATTGGAACTGATTATAAAGCTTATATGTCAGAAGAAATAAATGCCAAAGAAGAGTCTCATAGAGAATACGATGAGATAATAAACAATATCATAAATAAGCTTGAAAATTCAAAGAAAACAGACTTTGATTCTATAATAGATAAAACCGTGGATGAGTATTCTGTACTTGAATGTGCATATATATTAAATGATAATGGTGAACAGGCCACAAACACAGCCACAAGGTGTAAAAATATGATAACTCAAAAAGCTCTTATTTTTCAGCCAGCTAAAAAGGGAACAGATCATTCTCTAAAGAAATATTATTATTTCTTAAGAAGCATGAGTTTAAATAGGTATGTAACAGAACCTTATGTTTCAATGGCAACTGGTAACCTTTGTATAACAATATCATCTTCATTTAAAGATAATTTAGGAAAAGAATATATTTTATGCATAGACTTTAATCCAGACCATATAAATATTTAGAAATTTAAAGGATGATTTTTATAAGTAGAACTTAAAAAAATCATCCTTAATTTTATAGGTTATTTCTTATCCTCAATACAACATATACTATGAGAGGATATACCCTCTCCAGATCCTGTAAAACCAAGCCCTTCCTCAGTAGTAGCTTTTATATTAATTTGGTCTATTGATATATTCAAAGCGGAACTTATATTTTCTCTCATTAAATTTATATGAGGTGACATCTTAGGATTTTGGGCAACTATAGTTGCATCTATATTTCCGATTTTAAAACCAGCCTTATCTATTAGCTTAGAAACTTCTATTAATAGCTGAATGCTGCTTATACCTTTATATTTAGGGTCTTTATCTGGAAAATGGATGCCAATATCACCAAGGGCTGCTGCGCCTAACAAACTGTCCATTATTGCGTGTACAAGCACATCCGCATCAGAATGGCCTAAAAGTCCTTTTTCATAATTTATAGTCACTCCACCAAGTATAAGTTTTCTTTCTGAAACTAATTTATGTACATCATAACCGAGTCCAACTCTCATTTTATACCTCCAATTAAAATATATAATACTTATTATATCAAAAAAATACTGTATGGTTAAATGTATAAAACAAATTAACCGAGTCTAACAAAACTCGGTTAAAACATAAAGTCAACTTTATATATTAAATAAATGTCAATGAAAAGTTTTAATCTATTTCAAATCAGAGGTCTAAGAAAAATGCCTTTTTGATGGTATACGTTTACATTTGTTAGAAGGATTTAATCTATTAGTAATAAAATAAAACTTATCCTTAATATGTTGTTTTAATTGTTCAAGTGAAAACTTATCTTTACTGCCAGAAACTTTCTTGTGTGTAAAATCAACATAAATAACATTACTTTTCATATAAACTCCCACCTTTCATAAGAGTTAATTAATTCTCTTTATATTATTATAATACTATTTTTTTTAGTAAATGTTAATAGATAATCTGAAAATTCTTAAATTTTTTTCAATTCTCTGAAAATTAATATCAATTATCCACATGTTATCCACAAAGTTGTGGATAATGTTAATAAGTTTAAAATAATTATTTTTTAAACCAGTAGATAAAACTTATTTTCACAGGTTAACAACATGCAACCTGTGGATAATGTTCATAACTATATTAATAAAAATACATTTTTTCAAAGTATATAGATAAATTTACTTAATTTTGATAAAATTAAAAAGGGAATAATAATTATTGTAAGTGCACAGGAAGGAATAAACAATGAGAAATGAAGAGAAAAAGATTATAAGTGTTAGTTTTTTAATTTTAATTGCAGTTATTGCTTGGGCTATAGTGGTAAATATCAACAAGAAAAGTGATAACTCGGCGCAAAATGTAAAGAATATAAAAAGTGTTGCTACAGAAACTACTGAAGCTCAGAATAAAACTACTGTAAAGGATAGTAATACTACAACAGCTGCATCTGTACCAATGAAAAATGATAATGATGGGGTTCCAGTTGTTATGTATCATAGTGTGAGTGATAATGCAGCTTCAAGTCAATTTGCACCTTTGAGGATAACAAATCAAAACTTTGATTCACAGATGAAATATTTAAAAGATAATAATTTTACTACTTTAACAATGGATGAGATAAATGACTTTTTAACCAACAATAAACCTATACCTCAAAAATCTATAGTGCTTACATTTGATGATGGTTATGAAGACAATTATACTAATGTTTATCCAGTGTTAAAAAAATATGGATTTAAAGCCACAATATTCGTTGTTGCAGATGCTATAGATAAAGAGTCTAATTATTTGACTTCAGCACAGTTAAAAGAACTGCAACAAAATGGTATTGACATAGAAAGTGGTACTGATGAAAATGTTAGAATTT
Source organism: Clostridium acidisoli DSM 12555 (assembly GCF_900176305.1). Classification (GTDB taxonomy): domain Bacteria; phylum Bacillota; class Clostridia; order Clostridiales; family Clostridiaceae; genus Clostridium_I; species Clostridium_I acidisoli. The sequence continues at coordinate 15,057 of NZ_FWXH01000016.1, read as the reverse complement.
CAAACTTGCCAAGCACTTCTCAATTGGAAAGTCTTAAAGATTCAAAAAATAAGCTAGAAGCATTATTAAATAAAAAAGTTAATTATGTTTCGTATCCGTTTGGAAGTTATAATGCAGATACTTTATTAGATGCTAAAAATGCAGGATATACTTTAGGGTTTAGTAGGGATGGTAAGTGGACATATAAAACTGATGACAAATTTAAGCTAAGTAGAGTATACATATCACCACAACATACGGAAGCAGATTTTGAGAATAGAGTAAATAACAATAACTATTAACATGTACTTAGTTTTATAAATAAAAAATTGATTATAAGGAAAATTTTCCTCCTACGTCAGAAAAATAGTGGAGAGAAATCATCCTTATTACAAATAAAATATCCCAAAACACTAATTGTCATAATTAGTGTTTTGGGATATTTTTAGTTGTCAGTACCACTTTGATTTAGCTCTAAATCAAGTTTCCTGCTTTGTGCTACATTTGAAAAGGAGGATAAATCTAAATGGTTACCTGAAATAAAAACAGAAACCTGTTTTTTTTGTTCATTTGTACTTAATGCATTTATATAGTTTTCCTCTTCTGCATTACTTAAAATAAGGGTAAGTCCGTCTTCTATATTTTTATATTTAACTTTTGAAATGCTTAATATAGTTTCACCCTTTGTATTTAAGGAAGAAACATCAATTATTTTGTTCCATCTGTTTACTTTTAAGTTTATTGATGCACCAACATCAATAACTATAAAACTAGTTGGAGTAAAAAAAGCATATAACATTCCCACAGTAGCAAGAAAAATAATAATAAGTATAGATAATAATACGGATTTTAATCTAGAAAATCTTTTCTTAGGAGAAGTAGTATTTTTAGGATCATTCATGGTATCTGCTTTATATAAATCCATTGATATTAGCTTCTTATCTTTATCCATTAATAATCACCTATAATAGCTTACAAAATTCCTTCCTCGATTAATATGTTCTCAAGTTCTTTTACCTTCTTAGATAAGAATATAAATTGTTCTTTAATATTAGATTCGGATAAACTGTTTTTACCTAAATCATTTTCCATAGAATTTACAGTATCTAGTGCTTCATCAATTTCTTTAGTTGCAAGTTCAATGCTTGTTTTGTCCATTTTATATCTCCTTTAATTTAAATTAGTTATGTTTTTTAAATCATTTTCGGTTACAAAAGGTGCATAAAATTCAAATGTTTTTTCATGACCGCAATTACAGCATGAACATTGACAAACGTCAAATGGTACATCATCAATTAGAAGAATTTCTAATTGGTCAGCTTCGTAATCGCCACCACAAATCTCGCAAGGAGTATTGTTTATAACTTTATATTCACTTTCAATAAATTTCATTATATCAGTTAATATCATAATGGCCTCCAAATTAAAACTTAATATATCATGTATTATAGCATATATTTTTATAAAACAAAAAAATTATATTGACACACGAACAAATGTTCTGTACAATTATAATACGAACAAAAGTTCGAAGGGTTTTTAAGTATATATTATAAAAAATAATAGAGTTAATGGAGGAAGGTACATATGGAGAAAAACAATTTATTTGTAAGAATAAGCTACAACAATATTGCTCAAGATGGTGTTAAAAGCACAAAGATAAGAAATAGCGATATAAAAGCTAACAAGTATTTAATTGCAGGTGGTTTTTATAATAAAAATAGAGGAACTTTAGTATTTAAGGCAAAGGACATGGAGGAAGTTAGGCAAATAACCGAAAAGAATCCGTTGTCAAAAAATCTAAGCATGAGATATGATGTTGTTATATTGCCTAAAAATGTTTAATAAATTTAAATTATTTAGTGATTATTTATTTTTCTTATCTTTTCGTGAATTTCGCTTAAGATTTTTTTGTTAAATTTAGTCTTTAAGTCTGGATATGCAGTAAAAAATCTTTTGTGACTATGAGCTATTTTATTTAATAATTGATCATAAGTACGCTTAAGTTCAGACAATTTAATTTCAAGTTTTTCTAATGAATCGTCTTCCTGTTTATATATTTTGTTTTCAATTAAATCAGACACTTTGTTACTAAAATTTTTAGCAGTAGATCTTAATTCTAATGCTTTTATTGAATTTTTAATTTTATATATAGAATCAGACTTTATATTCAATTGAAAAGATATATGTGTGATTTGAGTAAATAATTTCTTTAGTTTAATTAATGAAAGTAAAGTTATATAAAAATCTATAATGAAATACGAGGTAAATGAAATCAATAGTACATATCTACATCTTATTGGCAGCATTTGTGCTAATTTATCAGTAATATTAGGGTTAATAAAAACTACTAAAAAAACTGAAACTACCCACCACAAAATAGAGAATCGAAGGCATATCCTGCCTTTTAGATTAAACTTATAACGAGAGTAATTCCACCAAGTGGCAGAAAAAGCCTTTTCTAAAACAAAACCTGTAAAATATTCAATAGCAGAAGGAAATAGAAAGCATCCAATAAGTAAAAACGGTAAATTCTGCCTTAGAGGAGATAACACAGTAATTAAAGAAATAGCACCAAAGCCATAAATCGGACAAAAAGGTCCATTTAAAAAACCTCTATTGACAAATTTACATTTATTTTTAAATGAATAGAGCACTTCTAAACACCAGCCTAAAAAGGAATAAATAATAAAATAAAAAAATATATAATAATATTTAGAATAAATTAATAGAATGAAATGCATTTAATTGCACCTTCCTCTCCTGCAAAGTATTAAAAGTAAAAAATAGCAAATTTTGTTTTAAAGAAAGTTGAAATCTTATATAAAGTATATGTATAATAATACCATAGATGTTTATAACATTGAAACAGAAGATGTTTATATTAGAAGAAGGTAGAGGTATATATGTGGATAATTTGAAAAAAGCACTATTATTTTTAGGTTTAATAAATATATTATATTTTTTTATATGTATTTTTAGATTTGGAACAAATATTAATTTTGTTAAATTCTTTTTTGCTTTAGGGTGTATTTTTATAATATTTGCCTTATTAAAGGATAAATTAAATATAAATAAAAACAATAAACTTTTATTTATATTTAAAAGCTTGATTAGTGTTATTATTATTTCATTTATATTAATAGAGGGAAATATTGTTTACAATTCACATACTAATCTTAGAAGTAAGCCAGATTATATTATTGTACTTGGTGCTGGGATAAAAGGCAAAACAATGCAACTAGTTCAGCTTCAAAGAACACAAACAGCGCTAAAATATATAAATAAATATCCAAAAGTAAAAATCATTGTATCTGGTGGAAGAGGACCAGGGGAAGATATTTCTGAAGCAGAAGCAATGAAAGAGTATCTTGTGAAAAATGGAGTTAAAAGTGAATCGATAATAAAAGAAGATAAGTCAACAAATACCATTCAGAATATGAAATATACATATAATATATTGAAGAATATAAACGATAAAAAAGAAGTAAATATAGCTATAGTAACAAGTAATTTTCATGTGTTTAGAGCGAGATTTTTGGCGAAAAGGGCTGGAATAGATTCGGAAGGAATAGCATCTCCAGTCAATTATATATTAATACCTAATTATTATGTAAGAGAATATTTTGGTGTGATAAAATCATTTTTTTTAGATAGATAAAGTGAAACTTGCACTCAGATGGTGTTTTGGTTTTGACACCATCTGAGTGTTAGTTGAACCAATCCAGCGCGTAGCATCCGTTAACTCAATGCTTGCAGAAGTTGGAGTCTTACGGATGGTAGCGAATGGATAAATTAAAGAATTAAAGTTTAATATTTATATAAATATATATAAAATTTGCAGTATAATTAAACTGGTATTATACCTAGAGCATAAATAATTGTATAATTAAAAATCCTAAAATACAATTCAATAAAGGGATGGGATGTAAATGAGACATAAAATTTTTATCGTAACTATGATATTCATATTGGCTTTAAGTTTTTCTGCTTGCGGAAATAAGACTGAAAGTCAAAAGAAAAGCAATTCTAAATATTATGTAGCTACTAAAACTAAGAAAGCGCCTGTTAAGCCAAAAACACCAGCAAGAACAGTTTTAAAAGCAGGGGATAAGGGAGATGACGTAAAGGATATTCAGAAAAAAATAAATGGGTTTGGATATAGCGTAGGCCTAGACGGGGATTATGGAGAACAAACGATTTATGCTGTTATGGATTTTCAACATAGGCATGGACTATCTACTAGCGGCATAGTAGAAGGTCAAACATTAGCTGACTTAAAAAAGAAACCCACAGCGGCTGATATGTATATTCCAAAAGCTCAATCAGTATTAAATGGAAGCGATGCATCAAATGTAGCTACCTATGAAAATAGAGTTAACAGTGTGGATTTATCAAGTTACACAAATTACTTAATTATGGTGAATATAGCGGAACAAAAGGTATATATATATAATGGCACTAATCGAAATTGGAAGTTAATAAATGAATTTTCCTGTGCATCAGGCACCTCAGGTACACCAACGGTTACAGGACACTTCTTTGTAGGCAATAAAGGCCCACAATTTTCAACTCCAAATGGCATAGTATGTAGATATTTTACACAGATACAAGGCAATTATTTATTTCATAGTGTTTTATTTGACAAAAATGGTAATTTAGTAGATGGTACTTTAGGAAATGGGGTATCACATGGATGTGTAAGATTAGCATTAGAAGATGCAAAATATATATATGATAATGTTCCAATTGGTTCTGGTATATGGATACAGTAATAACTTAAAACTTAAAACTTAAATACTGGTTAGCATAAATTATGTATGTTAACCAGTATTTTTTTGTTTTAGTAATTTTAATGACAGCTTGTTTATATAAATAAATGAGGTGATTATTGTGATAAATTATGTATGGTTTTTTATTTTAATTGTTGGGATAGTATTTGGAATCATAACGGGCAGGGGAGAGATAGTTTCAAAATCTATAATAGATTCCACGGCAGCTACAGTGGAATTAACAATCCAATTAATTGGGCTTATGTGTCTGTGGTGTGGAGTTATGAGGATTGCGGAAAAGAGTGGAATCACAAATATGCTATCTAAAATTTTACGGCCTTTATTAAAAATAATTTTTAGAAAAAGTTCCAATAACCCAGAGATAGTTGCACCTATGATTATGAACTTAACATCGAATATTATGGGATTATCAAATGCAGCTACACCTTTTGGAATAAAAACTATGGAGGCTATGGAGAAGGTAAATACAAATAAGGGCGTAGCAACTAATGATATGGCAAGATTTTTAGTGTTAAATGCAGCATGCATACAGCTTGTACCAACATCTGTAATATCCATAAGAGCTGCTTCTGGATCACAAAATCCAGGAATAATTATAATTCCAGCAATAATAACAACAGCAGTTGCTGCAATTATGGGAATGATATACTGTAGCATTTTAGAAAGATATTTTTAGGTGGTGTAAAAATTGAGTTATATAATAAAGGCAATAATTCCAATAATAATAGGTCTTGTAGTAATAAGTGGAATGCTTAAAGGCGTAAAGGTATATGAGTGCTTTGTAGAAGGAGCAAAGGATGGCATAAACATATGTATTAAAATAATGCCATATCTACTAGCAATGATAATGGCAGTTACTGTTTTTAGATCCTCTATGGCAATGGCCTACTTTATAAAACTTGTTAAGCCATTTGTAAATGTAATAGGCTTGCCACCAGAACTTGTACCTTTAGCAATGATTAAACCGTTGTCTGGTAGTGGTGCCATGGGAATATTTGCAGAAACGCTTAAAAAATATGGAGCAGATAGTTATATAGGTCTAGTAGGTTCAATAATGATGGGCTCTACAGAAACGATATTTTATACAATAACTGTATATTATGGAGCTGTTAATATAAGAAAGATTAGACACACCTTAATTGCCGCTGTGTTTGCAGATATAACAGCAATTATTATGGCGGTTATATCTGCAAAGTTTATATATTAATTATTACTTTTAAATTTACTACCAGCCTTTAGTACATCAGAGGCTTCTTTTATCTTACCTTCAGAAGAAAGTACATTGCTTTTATTTACATATACATCATAGAAACTTGGATTAAGTTTTATAGAAGCGTCAAAACATTTTAAAGCTTCATCAAATTTACCAAGTTTGTAAAGAGCACAACCTTTGTTATTATATGCATAGCTATTTTGAGGATTTAATTTTATTGCATTATCAAATTCAGTAATGGCTTCGGTATATTTACCTAAAGCCGAAAGAGAACTACCTTTGCTAGTAAAAGCTTCTGAATATTTTGGGTCCATTTTTATTGCAGCATTATATTCGGCTATGGCATCATTGTATAAAGCTTTTTCATCTAATAGTGTACCTTTATTAAAATGATATAATGCATCTTTTGGGTTGATGGTTATAGCTTTATTTATAGCATTTAAAGCATCATCATTTTTACCTAAGTGTCTAAGTGCTAAAGCATATTGATTATAAAAATCGCCGTTATTTGGTGATAATTTAAATGCAATATCGTAATATTTATCTGTATTATTAATATCGTTCAATCGTGCATATAACATTCCTCTATTTGCATAGGCATCTGCTAGTTTAGGACTTAATTTTATTGCATTGTCAAAACAGGTAGCAGCATCAGTATATTTTCCCAAAAGCATTAGAGCAAAGCCTTTTTGGTTAAGTAGTTTAGGATTTTTGGGTTCTATTTTTAAAGCTTTATTTAACAAAGTGATTGTCTCAGAATATCTGTTTTCTACTGAAAGTGTATATGCTTTGTATAAATAAGCATCTATGTATGTTGGATCTAAATTAATTGATTTATCTAAACTATCCAAAGCATTAGTATAGTCTTTAAGCATATAATAGGAATAGCCCCTTTTGGTATATGCTTCGGGATTTTTGTTGTAGCTTTTTATTGCCTCATTATAAGAATTTATTGCTTGTGAGTATTTCCCTGATTTAAACAAGGAATCTCCAGAGTTTATATACTTTTTGCTATTGTTACCGCAGGCAGATATTAAAAGTGCTGAGAGTATTAAGACAAACAATATTTGTATACGTTTTTTATTCATTCTGAAACACCTCACATTAGTCATTATGACTACATTATATAATATACTAAACACATTAGCAATTATGGGTAACAGCTTCATATTACGAAGTTAAATGTAAGTTAGACATCAACATAATATATAAAATATGGTATTATATAATATAGTATTATATTGTGAGATTGGAAGATATCTTTTTGGATAGAATGTATAAATAGGCAGGTGATGATAGTGTTTGATATTAGAGAGGAAACTGTTAGATATTGGGCTGATGATGTTGCATATAAAATTGCAGAGAAATATTATGAAGAAGGAAAAGTTAAAAATATAAGTTCAACAAAAACTGTAGATGACACTCATAAATTTACAGAAACACATATTAACTCATTAGTAGAAGATGAGAATAAAGATTTATTTAATGAAATAGTATTTAATGATAAATCGGGTGTTACTAAGGTAAGATGCCAATGTATGGGCTTTCATAACTACTATTTGAATGAAAGAATTTGCCCGCATATAGCAGCTACTATGTTCAAATATATAAGGGACAAGGATAGTATAATTAATATTGATAATAGGTACTCTATTAAATCTCGGAGACTTTTCAATGAGATAAAACAAGGAATGGCAAAAACAGAACAGCCAATAGAATTGTTAAATATGGAAGTTAAACTTGAAATTAACCCTTGGTCTATGAAGGGTTCCAATATAGAGATTAAAATTGGTATGGAAAAATTGTATGTGGTGAAAAATGTTAGAGATTTTATAATTGCATACTTGTTAAAAAACAATGAAATAGAATATGGAAAAGAATTCACATTTAAGCCACTAATTCAGTATTTTAGTGATGAAGATAAAGATATCATAAATCTAATCGAGGAAGCTTATGAAGATGATGAAAGAAATTTTGGTGCATTCGGCAGCAATTCTCAAAAGTTTTTAGTAGGTAAAAAGATATATTTAACGGATATTAAAGTCAAGAGATTTATGGAACTAATTAGTAATAGAAATATAAGTGTTAATGTAAAAGGCAGAACTTATAAGAATGTTAAAGTTTATGATGAAAAAATACCTATGAAATTTGAATTGTTAGAACAAGAAGAAGATATACAACTCTCCATAGAAGGCGAAAAACCATACCCAGTAACAAGAGATGTAGAGTATGTATTTTATGAAGAAAATATATATAAAATTAATTCAGCACATAGGAAGTTGTTTATACCATTTTATAATGCATTTCAGCGTGAAAAGGAAAATACTATTAGTTTTAATCTATCTGATGGAGAAGCAATAGCATCATATATAATACCCAGTCTTAAAAAAATAAGCGATAGAGTAACTATTGATAAGTCATTAGAGCAAAAGTTTCGTGAGGAAACCCTCAGCACAAAAATTTATTTAGATAAATCAAATGATATGATAATTGCCACAATAAAATTTTGTTACGGAGAAATACAGATAAATCCACTTAGAAAAGAAGAATATAGGAAAGAAGAGACTGTGTTAGTTAGGGACATACAAACAGAGCTAAAAATAGTGAATTTATTTAGAAGTTATAAGTTTCAGAAATATGGTGACGATTTTATAAATAACGATGAAGAAAATATAGTTGAATTTTTATATAGAGGAATAAACGAAATTGAAGATATTTGTGAAATATATTATTCTAGTTCATTTAAAAATTTTAAAATTTATAATACAGCTAATTATATAGGTGGAATAAGGATTAATGACAGTGACCTATTAGAGTTTAATTTTGAAATTGATGGAGTAGATAAAAGTGAGTTGAAAAATATATTTAACGCATTAAAACAGAAAAAAAAATATTATAGATTAAAAAAGGGTGGTTTTGTACCACTTGACTCAAATGATATAAGATCCATTGGAAATATGATAGATTATTTAGATATAAGTGATTCAGATTTAGAAAAAGATAAAATAATTATACCAAAATACAATTCATTATATATAGATGATAATATAAAAAATTTCAACATGAATTATTTTGAAAGAAATAGTAGGTTTAAAGACTTAATAAGTAGTATAAAAAATGTTGAAAACTCAGATTTTAAAATTCCTAAAAACCTAGAAAAAATAATGAGAAAATATCAGGGAATAGGCTTTAAATGGTTAAAGTCAATGGCTAGTTGTGGGTTTGGAGGTATTCTTGCAGATGAAATGGGACTAGGTAAAACATTGCAGGTTATATGTCTTTTGGCATCAGAGATAGGGGGAGCAAGTGGAACAAGTGTAGTAGTTGCACCTACTTCTTTAGTTTATAATTGGAGTTATGAAATAGAAAAATTTTATCCTGATTTAAAGATTTTAATTATAAATGGCTCAAAAGCAGAACGAGAAAAATTAATAAAAGATTATGGAAGTTATGATTTATTAATAACATCATATCCGCTTATTAGAAGAGATATTGATTTTTATGAAGATATAAATTTCAAATATTGTATTTTAGATGAGGCTCAGCAAATAAAAAATCCAAATTCAATAAATGCAAAATCTGTAAAGTCGTTAAAAGCAAAAAATTATTTTGCACTTACAGGTACACCTATTGAAAATTCACTTACTGAACTTTGGTCAATATTTGATTTCATAATGCCAGGATACTTATTATCGCATTCAAAATTTGTTAAAGCCTATGAATTACCTATAGTAAAATTTAATGACAAAGTTGCTCTTGAGGAACTTAATAAACATGTTAGACCTTTTATATTAAGAAGACTAAAAAAACAAGTTGTTAAAGAACTTCCACCTAAAATTGAACATAAAGTTTTAGTTGAAATGAGTGATGATCAGAAAAAAGTGTATGCTGCATATCTTCAAAATGCAAAAGAGGAAATCGATAGAAATATAAAAGAAAAAGGTTTTGATAGAAGTAAAATAGCTATATTAGCAGTTCTTACAAGACTTAGGCAGATATGCTGTGATCCAGCAATTTTTATTGAAAATTACGGTGGAGAAAATGGTAAACTTATGGCTTTAGATAACATAATTGAAGAAAATATAAATTCGGAGCATAGAATATTATTGTTTTCTCAATTTACTAGTGTGTTAAAAAATATAAGTACCCATTTTAAGAAAACAAATATTAAACATATGTATCTTGATGGACAGACAAAGATGGAGGAGAGAGGGCATATCGTTGAAGAATTTAATGAAGGAGATAGTAAAATCTTTCTCATATCTTTAAAAGCTGGTGGAACTGGTCTTAATTTAACTGGAGCAGATATAGTCATCCATTACGATCCTTGGTGGAATCCAGCTGTAGAGCAACAGGCGTCTGATAGAGCACATAGGATTGGACAGAAAAAAACAGTTGAAGTAATTAAACTTATAACTAGAGGAACTATAGAAGAAAAAATATATGAGATTCAAGAAAAAAAGAAAGAAATTATAAATAAAGTTATGAAAATGGACAATATTGACGAATCCTCCATATTTAAAATGACGGAAGGCGACATCAAAGATATATTTGGCAATTAATGTTGTACTAAATATAATAAATTTTTAATATCTTATTATAAAATCGATAAAATTAGTGTATAATTACTTTATAAAATTATTAAAATGCTAATTTGAATGGGGGCTATAAACAAATGAAGAGTCGAGTAACGGTGAAAATAATAGTTAAAATAGCGATTTTAGTTATTTTTATGGGTGGAGTAATAGGTGCAGCAGGTTTTTATAATTCCTACACCACCCTTAAAGATAGTAATGAAACAATGCTTAAAAATACTGCAGCAGATGCAAGTGGTATGATAAATAAATACCTAGAAAGCCAATATGATAAACTTGCTTTAGTTGCAGCTAGACCAGAAATGAAAAATAATAATTCTGATGCTCAAATTAGTATGCTTAATCAGGTAAAAAATGACTTGGGATTTTCTAAGTTTGAAGTTGTTGATCCTTCACTCTCTACACATGATACTGATGGTGAGAATGTATCATTAGAGGGAAAAGGCGATAGTAAAATAAAATATGTTACAGATGCATTGGCTGGTAAGAATTCAATATCTGATCCTGTAAGAACAATGGATGGAATAGTTGTAGTAGAACTAGCTGTACCCATTAAAGACAATAATGGAAATGTTATAGGTGCATTGGTTGGAGACATAGATGCTAGAAGTCTTAATGATACTGTTAATAGTGTAAGCATGAGCAAAAATGGATATGGATTTATAATTGATAAGGATGGAACTAAGTTAGCATATAAAAATCTTACACTTGTATATGATGGAGATAATGACTTAACAAATTTACATAACAATCCTAACCTTAGTGGAATAGTTAAATATGAAAAAGAAATGATTGCAAGGAAGAAAGGCGTTGGAGAATATAGTTCTGATGGAAAAGAAATGTGGATTGCATATGTACCCGTTTCAAATACAAATTGGTCGTTAGGAGTTGTTCTCCCTAAAAGTGAAGCTTTAGCATCAACGTACAAGTTAGCCGAAATTATAATTATAATTACTATATTGTTTATTTTAATAGGAATAATTAATGGATACTTCATTGCAAAAAATGTAACTAAACCTTTGGAAATCTTTAAGAAACATGTACTTAAAATGTCAAATTGCGATTTTTCACAAAAAATATCAATAGATACAAAAGATGAATTTGGAGACATAGCAAGAGCACTTAATTTATGTACAGAAAATTTAAAGGAAGTTATTGGATCTGTTAAAACTGAAAGTATAACTATAAATGAAGGCACCTCTGTGATGAATGAAATGTTTAGCGAATTAAGTGATAAAGTTCAGCAGATTACTGCAACAACAGAAGAAATTTCAGCAGGAATGGAAGAGACATCAGCATCAATTCAAGAAATAGCAGCAAAATCTTCAGAAGTTAATAACAGTATAAATAAAACTTCTGAGGATGCAAAAGATGGACTTAAGGTGTCATTAGAGATAGAGAAAAAAGCAAAAGACATAAAAGAAAAAACTCTAAGCTCAAGAAAAGAAATGCTTCTTGTATGTAATAATTCTAAGGATAAACTTAAAAAATCCATAGAAGATGCAAAGGTAGTTAATGAAATAAGTAATATGGCGGATGGAATACTTAAAATTGCTGAGCAGACTAATTTACTTGCTTTGAATGCCGCCATTGAAGCAGCAAGAGCAGGTGAGAATGGAAAGGGATTTTCAGTAGTTGCAGAAGAAGTTAGACAGCTTGCAGAGCAATCCTCTAGTAATGTAGGAAAAATACAAACAAATGTAGCAGCTGTAACAAAGGCAGTTAATACATTATCAGTAGTTGCAGAGGATATTTTAAATATTATTGAGAATAATATAATAAAAGATTATGAAAGTTTCATAGATATAAGTGAACAATATAAAAACGATGGAACTGTATTTAATAATGTTATGGTGAAATTCTCTAATGCATCGGATATAATTGCAAAATCTATGGAAATAGTTTCAGAAAATATGAATGATATTAATAAGACAATAGAAGATGTATCTAAAGCATCTAATGAGATTGCGGAAAGTATAACACTTGTAAATGAAAAAAATGATAAAATAAGAAATCTTTCTGACGATAACAAGGTTACTTCTATAAAACTTGAAGATTCAGTTAAGAAATTTGTGATATAGCGTATTGACAATAAAGTTCAAAAGTTATAACATAATTAAGAAAGTAAGTAAATACATTGATGGGAAGAGTAATAAACGGATATGTGTAAAGAGAGCCGAGGCATAGGTGAAAGTCGGTAACATTGAAATTTATGAACATGGCCCCTGAGTAGGATATCTGAAATTAGATTTAGGATATCACGTAAAGGCACACGTTATAGTGCAAAGTGATGAAATTGTTTTAAGGAGTCACTTAATGAGTTCTTTGTTGCAAGACAAAGATAAACTAGAGTGGTAACGCGGTAATTCGCCTCTAAATGAAAGCTAAAGCTTTTATTTAGAGGCTTTTTTATTTTTAAAAAACTAGGAGGAAATAGCAAATGAGTGAAAAGAAAAAATACTATATTACTACACCAATTTATTATCCATCAGCGAAACTTCATATTGGAAATACCTATACAACAGTTGCAGCAGATGCACTTGCTAGATTTAAGAGACTTACAGGATATGATGTAATGCTTCTTACAGGGTCTGACGAGCACGGACAAAAAATACAAAGAAAAGCTGAAGAAAAAGGTGTTACGCCAAAGGAATATGTTGATGAAATAGTAGCAGGAATAAAAGATTTATGGAAAATGATGAATATAAGTTATGATAAATTTATAAGAACTACAGATGATTATCATGAAAAATCTGTACAAAAAATAGTTGAAAAGTTATATGAACAGGGAGATATATACAAGGGATCTTATGAAGGCTGGTATTGTACTCCATGCGAATCTTTTTGGACTGAAACACAACTTGTAGACGGAAAATGTCCAGATTGTGGAAGACCAGTTGAAAGAGCAAAAGAAGAGGCATATTTCTTTAAAACTTCAAAATATGCAGATAGACTTATTAAATATATAGAGGATCATCCTAGCTTTATTCAACCAGAATCAAGAAAAAATGAAATGCTTAATAACTTTTTAAGACCCGGTCTTGAAGATTTATGTATATCAAGAACTTCCTTTGATTGGGGAATAAGAGCTCCATTTGATGAAAAACACGTAATATATGTTTGGATAGATGCTCTTTTGAACTATATTTCAGCACTTGGATACGGAACCGAAAATGATGAATTATTTAAAAAATATTGGCCATGTGATGTGCATCTTATAGGAAAAGACATATTGAGATTCCATACAATATATTGGCCTATTATATTGATGGCACTTGGAATAGAACTTCCAAAACAAGTTTTTGGCCATGGCTGGCTTCTAGTTGATGGTGGAAAAATGTCTAAATCTAAAGGAAATGTTGTAGATCCAGTAGTATTAATAAATGAATTTGGAACAGATCCAGTAAGATATTATTTGCTTCATGAAATACCATTTGGTTCTGATGGACTTTTTAACAATGAAATATTTATAAAGAAAATAAATTCAGACCTTGCTAACGACCTTGGAAATCTAGTTTCAAGAACAGCAGCAATGGTAGAAAAATATTTTGATGGAGTTATACCAGCACCAACTGAAAAAGAAGCTATAGATGATGAACTTATAACTTTAGCCATTGAAACACCTAAAAAAATAGAGAAACACATTGATAATTTAAAAATACCTGAAGCACTTGATGAAATTTGGAATCTTATAAGAAGATCTAATAAGTATATTGATGAAACAACTCCTTGGATACTTGCAAGGGATGAGAGTAAAAAGGCAAGACTTGGGACAGTTTTATACAACTTAATTGAAAGCCTTAGAATAGCATCTACACTTTTATCAGCATTCTTGCCAGAAACAAGTGAAAAAATAAATAAACAACTTAACATAGAACTTACAACTTGGGATAGTTTATTTTCTTTTGATGGCACAAGAAGCGGCAGTAAAATTGAAAAAGGTGAAGTAATATTCCCAAGAATAGATGTAGATGAAAAACTAGAAGTTCTTAATAAAATAAAAGAAGAACAAGTTAAAGCAACTCAACATGAAAACATTAAACCAATAAAAGATGAAATAACTATAGATGATTTCGATAAGCTTGATCTAAGAGTTGTGAAGGTACTTGCCTGTGAACCAGTTAAAAAATCAAATAAACTTTTAAAATTAAAAGTGGATTTAGCAGGAGAGCAAAGACAGGTTGTTTCAGGAATTGCTAAGTACTACAAACCAGATGATTTAATCGGGAAATATGTTGTTTTAGTAGCAAACTTAAAACCGGTAAAACTTAGAGGAGAAATTTCTCAAGGAATGATACTTGCAGCAGCCACTGATGATGACAGTAAATTGTTTACTGTATCAATACCAGGCCAACTTCCAACAGGAAGCCAAGTTAAGTGAGACTCCAAATTTTAATTTGGTAAGTCGAACTTACTCAGCGAACGCAGTGAGTCGAGTTTCCTTTAAAAAGTACTCCAAATTTTAATTTGGTAAGTC
>NZ_FWXH01000005.1 GCF_900176305.1 Clostridium acidisoli DSM 12555 | reverse complement strand
CTTTTTTACCAATTAGTTCTTTAAGTTTTCGGTTTTCATCTTCCAATGCTTTTTCTTTAATACTTGATTTATAATCTTTAGGCTCTGTAGCATTAATTACACCAAGTTGATTCTTAAAGGTACATAGAGTGGATGATGTCAATTCATATTTCTTACAGACTTGAGCATGAGTTAAACCATTATTCAACTCATCAACAATCTTAATTTTATCTTCTAGTGTAAACTTTCTTCTAGCCATATTTCTAACCTCCATCGTATATTCTTATATTACCATGCTCGTTAGAAACTGTCGAAGACTGTTATGGGGTCAGAATGGTTTAATATGCTAATAAATACGTATTCATTGAAAACTGGCGACCTTCGGTCAAAAAAATGAATGTGAATATGCTTTAGATTATATATTTTAAGTTCAAAGATTTTTCGTAGCATAGCAGAGAAAAATCATCCATAGCTTTTTCCCACGGAAAACCCATCACCTTTGACCAGCAAAGCGCCTGTCAAACCTTTCACCTCGCTTTAGCGACCCTTCGCCTTTTCACCGCGAATCATAGGTGAAAACCCTTCACCCGTACTTCGCAATTTCTTACTATTATGAATTAATTCCATATTCCTTAGCTAACTTTTCAAATATAGGAAGTGAATTTATTATTTGTTCTGTCTGTACACAATATGAAATTCTAACGTGTCCAGGACATCCGAAATCATCTCCAGGAACTAATAATAAATCGTATCTCTTAGCTTTTTCACAAAACGCCTTAGCATCCTTCTCTAAAGACTGTGGAAATAAATAAAATGCGCCTTCTGGTTTAACACATTTGTATCCCATTTTTATTAATCCGTCATATAATAAATTTCTATTTCTTTCATAAATTGAAATATCTGCTGTCTCATCTGCACATTTTGCTACAACTTTTTGAAACAAGCTAGGTGCATTAACAAATCCAAGTACCCTTCCACCACCACAAATTGCAGCATAAGTATCTTTAAAGTCTTCAATCTCACTTGGAATTATTATGTATCCTATTCTTTCACCAGGTAAAGATAATGATTTACTATATGAATAGCATACAAGTGTATTTTTATAATACTTTGTCAAATATGGTACATCCACATTATCGTAAGCAATTTCTCTATATGGCTCATCTGATATAAGATAAATAACATGACCATATTCTGCTGATTTTTCCTCTAAAATAGACACAAGTTTTAATATTGTTTCTTCTGAATAAATAACACCTGATGGATTATTTGGTGAATTAACAATAACTGCTTTAGTCTTATCATTAATCTTCTTTTTAAATTCATCAAAATTGATTTGAAAATTTTGTGTATTAGCATCTACGATAATAAGTTTACCACCAGCTCCTTCAACAAAACACTTGTATTCTGGGAAAAACGGTGCAAACGTGATAAACTCATCACCTTCATTTGTTAATGCCTTAAAACAAATACTAATAGATGCTGCAGCCCCAACTGTCATATATAAATTTTCCTTTTTGAAACTTGTACCAAATCTTTTATTAATAGATTTAGTTATTGTACTTCTAACATTGTCATCACCCTGAGCACTAGTATAACTATGAATTGCTGTTGGATTTTCATTTTCTAGTATTTCTAAAATCGCATTTTTTACCGAAACTGGTGCTGGAACATTTGGATTTCCAATACTAAAATCATAAATATTTTCTTTACCAACTATTTCAGCTCTCTTTTTACCAAATTCGAATATTTCTCTAATTGTGGATTTTTTACTTCCTAGTTCAAGCATTTTTTGTGATAACATCTTAACCCCTCCAATTATTTTTTCTATATATTTTATATTTAAATATAAAAACATTAGTAAATCTTATTTTTTATTAGAATGAAGCAACTTTCCGCGACATTTCATTGTTTTCTTCAAATTTATTTAGCTTTTTCATTTCAATCCCTATTAAAATTGCAGCTATAACCGTAGAAGAAAAATCTGCAATTGCCCCTGATATCCAAACTCCATTTATGCCCATAAAATTTGGTAATATAAGTACAAGTGGTACTAATAATACTATCTGTCTTGAAAGACTCAAAAACATTGAATGTTTTGCTTTTCCAATAGATTGAAAATAATTTGAAAAACTTGCTTGAATTCCAACAACAGCAAACATTCTAAGATAAATAACTATTCCATTGGATCCAATACTTATAAGTTTAGAATCTGTTGTATTAAAAATACTAATTATTTGAACCGGGAAAAGTTGGACTATAACAAATCCTAAAGTAGATATACAAGTTGCAGCAATAGTAGCATTTCTTAGAGTTTTTTTCACTCTGCTTATTTTTTTAGCACCATAATTATATCCTATTATAGGTTGTGCTCCTTGGTTTATTCCAAGTAGCGGCATCAATATAAGTATGGTAATACTGTTAATAAGAGAAAATGCAGCTATAGCAAGATCTCCACCATGTTTTTCAAGAGTTGTATTAAATACAATTGTCACTATACTAGCTGCAATTTGCATTGCAAATGGCGACATACCTATAGCCATTGTTTCTTTTACTATATTTTTTTCTAATCTCATGTTTTGTTTTTTTAACTTTAAAAGACTCTTGCCCTTTGTAAAATAATATAATATCCATATAGAACAAACTGTTTGAGAAATGACAGTTGCAAAAGCTGAACCCCTTACTCCAAAGTGAAATACAAATACAAATAATGGGTTAATCATAAAGTTAAGTACTGCACCTATAAGCATGGTTATCATTGCCATTTTAGGTGCCCCCTCAGAACGCATAAGTGGATTTAGACCAAACCCAACATTTTGTAGAACTGCTCCAAGAAGTAATATTGTTGCAAATTGTCTTGCATAAGGCATAGTTTCAGGACTTGCTCCAAGTAAATTTAGTATTGGAGTTAAGAATATCATTCCTATAACACTTATGAATATTGACAAAATTATTGTTAATGTATACGCATTACCTATTATTTTTTCTGCAGCTTTTTTATCTTTTTGACCAAGTTTTATTGATACTACTGCTGCTGCACCTGTACCAACAAGCATACCTATTGCCATAATTACATTTGTTATTGGGAATGTTACAGCTACCCCTGAAAGTGCAATTGATCCAACACCCCTACCAACAAATATTCTGTCTACTACGGAATACATTGCATTAACAAGCATTCCTATAACAGCTGGTATAGAAAACTTTAAAAGCAATTTTCCTATTTTTTCATTTTCCAATTCATTTGACCTATTTATAAAAATTCCTCCTTAAATATTGACTGTGTAGAAACATGTATGTATTATCGTAACTATATATGAATAATTTAAAGTAGGTTAATCTAACCTACTTTAATAATTAACATTACTTTATAAAATTTTTATCATATAATATTCCAAAACTTTATATTCACTGCCACATTTCCATTTTTACAAAATATGAATATTCCATTACTCTTCTTATCTGGATATATTCTAGCTGTAAAAGTTTCCTGCCCATCATTTACGAATACTTCAATTGATGATTTATCCATAAATATATGTAATTTTAGTTTTCTATTGTTTCTAATATAACATTTTCTTGTTTCTCTTTTAGCAGAAACTATATTTTCTCTATCAAATGCAATTTTTTCATTTTTAGAGTCATAATACAAATTTATTCCATCAGTTCCATCTTTACTTCTTAATTTTAATCCAAATACAACATCATCTTCAAATACAAAGTCACATATCATCTCATAGCTATCACCATTATTAGGAAGCTCAAAGTTGTCACTATTAATTTTTAAGTCATTATACTGAATTAGTTTTTTTCTTAGCAATTCCATTTCTTTAATTGGTCTCTGGCAAAGTTTATTATCTTTAATATATAACTCCCTTATAATACTTAAACAATGCATCCAATTATTTTCTTTAGTTTCACTGTTTTCTTCATCGGGAAGTCCAATCCACCCTACCATAAGAGTTCTTCCACTATCATCTACAGTAACTTGTGGTGCATAAAATTCAAATCCTCTGTCAATTTCCAAGAATTCCTCATGCGTAAATTTTCCAGTTTCATAATCTATTTTCCCTATAAAGTATCCACATTGATATATATTATTATATAAGTCTCCTTTTAATTTTACACCTTGAGGACAAAAAAGTAAAACATCTTTGTGATCTATAGTAAATAAATTAGGACACTCCCACATATATCCAAAATCTTTCATTAGGCTGTCAAGTTCGCCAATTTTAGTCCACTTAACTAAATCTATGGAACTATATAAAAGTGTAGTTCCCTGTTTCTTTTCGGTTTGTGCACCAATTACTGTATACCATAAATTATTATGCTTCCAAACCTTAGGGTCTCTAAAATGTCTTGTATATCCTTCTGGTTGATTATAAATTACAGGATTATCTATATATTTTTTAAAATTTATGCCATCCTTACTTTCAGCTAAACATTGATAAGTTTCTCTAACACCCATTGAATTTTTAACATTACCTGTATAAATCAAAGTAAAAATACCATTATTATTAACTGCACTTCCTGAATAACATCCATGGCTCTCATACCACTCTATAGGAAGCAAGGCTATTGGTAACCATTCCCATGTAATTAAATCCGTACTTTTCAAATGAGCCCAACAAACTTTTTTATCTTCAGGATAAAATGGATTAAACTGATAAAATAAATGATATTCACCGTTTATTTGTATGAATCCATTAGGATCATTTAAAAAACCTACCGGTGGCATTATGTGATAATTCAATCTATAATAATCTTTATTTACTTTTTCCTTGGAATCTTCTATTATCTTATATATCTTTGAAATCATTTGTTCATTATCAATCATCCAATCACCAAACCTAAATATTGTTAACTTCTTCTAGTGTTGGCAATGCTGCTATTGCACCAAGTTTTGTACAAACTATAGCACCTACTTTATTAGCAAAAGAAACTATATCTTTTAATGAATTAAAATCATTAATTAATTTTTTTGGATATTCTAGCAATGAAATTTTATATAAAAGTGCTCCAACAAAAGCGTCTCCTGCCCCAGTTGAATCAATTGATTTTATTTTTATACTTGTAATAACTTCTGTATTTTTCCCATTAGATATAAGTGTTCCTTCTTTTCCTAATGTTACAGCAATAATTCTATTTTTATTTTTTGTTAAAGTTTCTATTCCTTCATTTACATCACTTTTTCCAGTTATTATTTTTAACTCTTCATCACTTAGCTTTACGAAATCCGCTAATTCAATACATTCTCTGGAAACATTAATAAATTCTTCTGTCCTGTCACCCCAAAGATTATCTCTGTAGTTTGGATCAAAAGACACAAAAATGCCTTTTTCTTTAGCTTCTTCCATAATTCCAATATAAGTTTTTTTCATTTCTCCACCTAATAATGCTGTAGCAGATCCAAAATGAATTATCTTATTATCAAATATTTTATCCATTTCTAATTCATCATATCTAAGTAGTCCATCTGCTCCTCTATTAAACACGAAATCCCTTTCTCCATCTGATTTAAGAGAAACAAAAGCAAGTGTTGTGTTTGAGTTATCATCCATTATGAGCATAGATGTATCAACCATTACATCCTCCAATGTTTTCTTTAAGAACGCTCCAAAGGGATCGTTTCCAACTTTACCAACAAAAGAAGCTTTTCCCCCTAATTTGCAAATAGCCGCTGTTACGTTTGCAGGTGCGCCACCAGCCTTCTTTTTAAAATTTTCTCCGTCAATCATACTAGTGTTTACATCTTCACATATAAAATCAATAAGCAGTTCACCTATACATAAAATATTTTCCATATTACACCAAGACATTTCTGTCTTAGTATTCACCTCCTAATATTGTGTTTTATTACTATTGTAGTTCATAACAGTTAGAAATTGCGAAATACGGGTGAAGGGTTTTCCTCTGGAAAAAGCTATAGATGATTTTTCTACGTTATGCTTCGAAAAATCTTTGAACTTATAATCTAAAGTATTTTGTCATACATTTTTTTGGCCGTATGTCGCCAGTTTTTAACGAATAAGTATTTATTAGTATTTGAACTGTTACATAAACACCAAAGGCTACGCCCAAAAGCAAAACCTACGGTTAAACTACATATTAAAGTTGTCTTCAAATATTAAGACATATACAATTCATTATTTTTCTGACGTAGGAAGAAAAATTTCCTTAGCCTTTATGGCTTTATCCATAAACCCATCACCTTTTATCCGAGCCAAGCAAGGATAAAACCCTTCACTTTTTCCACAATCTCTTTGTATTACGTCAAACTGTAATCAAACAGTTTTTTTATCTAATTCCTACTGTTAGTAATTCTTCTTCTCTCTTGATTTTACCATACTTGCTCTCTGTTACAAACTTCATATCATTAGAATTTGTGATTATTATTGAAGTTATTTGCGACTTTGCTTTCGTTTTCACTAAATTCAAATCAAATTCTACAAGTTTTTGTCCTTTTGTGATCGTATCTCCATCTTTTACAAAACTCTCAAATCCTTCTCCCTCCATTTTAACAGTGTCAATTCCTATATGAATGAGAATCTCTACTCCTTTTTCTGTTTCAATTGCTACTGCATGTTTTGTATCAAAAATATGAACTATCTTACCATTAACTGGCGCAACAACTATTCCATCTATTGGATCAATTGCTATGCCTTTTCCCATAAGCTCATCAGAAAAAGCCTTATCTGGAACATCCTTCATTAAAACAACTTCACCTTCTAAAGGTGCTGCAATATTTTCAATGGTTTCTGCATATTCATCTTCAATTTTGTTATCTTCTGAAACTTGATTTTCTTCTTTTATGCCAAGAATAAATGCTACTGCAAATGCAACTCCAAAAGCAATAATCATGCCTATTATATAATTTATTATAGAATTTTCTTTTACAATTGCTGTTCCTGGTATTCCTGACACTCCTATACCCATCATTGAAACCTTCATTAATACTTCAAAAGCACCGCCAGCAGCTCCACCAATTGCAGCAGCAATAAATGGTTTTGTATACTTTAAGTTAACTCCAAAAATTGCAGGTTCAGTTATTCCAAGTAAACATGATAATGAAGCAGGTGCCGCAATAGATTTAACTTTTTTATCCTTTGTGATAAAATAAACTGCTAGTGCTGCTCCTCCTTGTGCCACATTAGCCATAGACCATATTGGTAAAAGAAAATTTTTATGAATTGAAGGATTAGCCAAAAGTCCAGCTTCAACCGCTTGAAAACTATGGTGTATTCCTGTTATTACTATTAATGAATAAAGTCCTCCAAATACCAAGCCCGCTAAGGGTCCTGCCGTATTATAAAAACTTTGAAGACCAATTGATATTCCATCTCCTAACATTCTTCCAAAAGGCCCTACTACTATCATTGCAAAAATAGCTGTTATCATCAACGTAAGAAAAGGTGTTACAAGTATATCTAGTACATTAGGTACTATCTTTCTAAGATTTCTTTCTATATATCCCATTACCCATACAGAAATAAGTATAGGCAGTACTGTTCCTTGATATCCTACCATGCCTATATGGATTCCAAAAATTGATATTGTCTTAGTGGCTGTTTCTCCTAATGTCCATGCATTTTGAAGATCTGGATGTATCATTATGGCTCCAAGTGCTGCTGCTAAAAATGGATTTGTCCTGAATTCTCTAGCCGCACTAAAAGCAATTATCATAGGTAAAAATTGAAAGGCTGCATTAGAAAACATATTTAATAAAATATATATTCCACTCTTATCATTTACCAAATGGAAGGTCTGGAGTGTACTCAAAACCCCCATTAAAAGTCCACTAGCAACTATAGCTGGTATAATTGGTACAAATATATTGGAAAGCATCCTTGCAAATCTTTCAAAAGGATTCATTTTTTGCATAGCTAAATTTTTTGTGTCACTTAAGCTAGATTCTGAAATGTTAGTTCCTTTAACAAACTCTTCATAAACTTTATTAACCTTGCCTTGTCCAATAATTATTTGTAATTGTCCAGAGTTTTTAAAAATTCCTTTGACATCCTCCATCTTTTCAATTTTTTTAATATCTGCCATTTTTTCATCATTAAGCACTAATCTTAGTCTAGTGGCACAATGTGTAGCACTTATAATATTCTTTTCTCCACCTAATAATTTAAGTATTTCCTTAGCTACATTTTTGTAGTCCATATCCAATCTTCCTTTCTTAATTTAATAATATATAAAAGCATTTTGCTCATTTATATCAAATAAAAAAAACCTAAATTGAAATCTACATATAAAAATATGTACTCAACTTAGGTTTTGCCTGCTTTAACAGTAACAATCCTTAATATTAAATTTGCTTGTAATCTATGTATGTTTATTATGAGAAATTACTCTTTCTATGTGAATTGTCAAATAAACTATTTCTGCATCATTCACATAATAATCATAATTTTTACCTATAAAATCTTTTATTTTCAAAACACAATTGTATGGATCAACATAACTTTTCTTTACCATTTCAAGCAATGGTTGTTTTTCATCTGGCATTTCCTTTTTAGCTATTACTCTTTGTGAAAAATACCTTAAGTGTGTTATAAACCTATCATAACTCATGTCATTTTCATCAATATCCATTGAAAAGAAGTACTTAATTATATTTAAAATTTCTTGAATAATATTAGTCATATTCATGGTATTGTTCATTTCTTGATTTAGAGAAGCGTCAATTAAATGTAATGCAATATAACCAGCTTCATCTAACTCCATTTTAATTTTGAGTTCTTTTTCTATGTAATCTAAAGCCCAAACACCAATTTTATATTCATTTTTATGAATTCTTTTTATTTCCCAAAGTAAGTCATTTTTTATTTGAATCCCATTTTCATGCCTTTTAATGGCAAATGCTAAGTGGTCTGTCAAAGCTACATATATATGTTCAGCAAAATCCACCTTTAAAGTCTCTCTGGCATAGTCTATTATATTCTTTGAAATTTTTACATACTCAATGGGAATTTCATTTAGAAGTCTTTGAAACATTATGTTTTCTTTCTCATTTTCAATTATAAATATTTTTTCAACCTTTTCACACTGGATCAAATCTCCAGGCTTCTTTTTAAAAGCAATTCCTCTTCCCATAACTACTTTTTCTAACTCTGTAGTTTCATCTATAGTTGTAATCACATTGTTATTCAATATCTTTTTTATTAACATTTCACTCACTCCAATATCAATACACTATAAATAATTAAAATAAAAAAACTCAATCAAGATATACTAAACTGTTATAGTTTATCTTAATTGGGTTTTGCCTGCTAACCAGTTACAATCCCTGTTTATTGTTTCTATGCCCTTATGATAACATTTTCATAAGGGCATGTCAACCCTATTTTACATGCATATCATTTTAATTTTATAACCGCCAATTCATGCAATGCTCTTGTAGCCATAACATACATATATTTGTTATAGTTTTCTTCACTTGATGTTTCATCCAAAATTATAACAGCATCAAATTCAAGTCCCTTAGCAAGATAGGAGGGTATAACTAGCGTACCACCTCTATAAATCATATCTTCATTATCAATGATTTTAATATTTTCAATATTCCTTAATAATTTTCCATATTTTTTTATGCTATTGGAATCTTTGCATATTATAGCTATACTTTCATAGTCTTTCTCCTTATATTCCTTCACAAGAGAAATCACCTTATTTTTAAAGTTATCTTCACTAGAAACCTCAATAGTTTTAACAGGTTCACCATTTCTAACTATTGGAACTATCTCATCTTCGTGTATAAATTTATTGGCATACTCCATAATTTCTTTAGTTGACCTGTAACTCTTAGTAAGTCTAAAATGTTCAACCTCAATGCCATCTATTATATTTTGCACCTTATTAAAAGGAACTTCTCCATTGATTGGTATAATTCTTTGATTGCTATCTCCAACTATTGTTATTCCTAAAGTTCCTGTTATTTCTTTTATTACCTTTAATGCTAGTGCACTATAATCTTGAGCCTCGTCAATAATAACATGTTTTATCTCTCTATCAAGACTTATCCCTTCAAATTTTAATTCAAGATAAAGTAAAGCTGTTAAATCATCAACTGTATAATAATCTCTTGCATTTATGCCTTTATATAACTCATAAATAGTTGGGTTATATAAATAAGAAAGTGATTCTTTAACTTTCATAAGTTCTTTTATGACATTTCTTATCTTCAATTTTCTTTCATAATCTATAGATGTACCTTGGAGTTTTTGCTCATCCTTACTAAGACTATTTATTGTATTCCTATATTCTTCCTCTATATTTCTTATCCTATTATCTCTTTCATCTTTAAGTTTTGAAAATATTATTCTCTTAAGTTTTTTTGTCCTTCTAAATAAAGGCATATTTTTATAGTATTCATTATACATTTTTTCACATTCATCTTTTGATACTATAACTTTATTATTATATAACACATCGTTAAGCTTATAATATTCATTTTCAATAGAACTTATTAACCTATCTAGGTCTTCAATAAAGGCAGCACTATTTTTATACATTACATCCTTTATAAATTTTTTGTCCTTACTTAATATTTTTTCCATGTACTCTTCTACATTCATTACTTCACGTCTTCTAATTTCAAGTAGCCCTAAAGCAAAATCCATGTAAGTTTCTTGATTTACTCCAACTTCCCCAAGACTAGGAAGCACTGAAGATATATATTCCATAAATATAGGATTAGGTCCTAATATAAGAACTTTATCCTGTAAAATTTCTCTATTGTTATAAAGAAGGTATGCAACTCTATGAAGTGCAATTGTTGTTTTCCCACTCCCAGCTACACCATTTACAACAACAACTTTATTTCTTGGTTCTCTTATTATTTTATCTTGTTCTTCTTGTATAGACATAACTATATCTGTAAGTTTCTCACCAGCATTTTTGCTTAATACAAGTTGTAATATTTCATCTTTAACATCTACCTCAGAGTCAAACAAACCAAGTAATTTCTTCTTTTTAATAATATATTGTCTTTTTTTTAGTATATCAACCTCTATCTCCATTTTAGGAGCCTTGTATTTGTTTTTACCAATACCTGCCGTATAAAATAAAGAAGAGACTGGAGCTCTCCAATCAAGTACCAATGGTTCATATGATCCATCAGGAGTAACTCCAAACCTTCCAATGTATATTTTTTCTTCTTCAAATCCTTCTTCCTTAAAATCAACCCTACCAAAATAAGGTGAGGCCTGAAGGATAGTAAGCTCTTTCAGTCTTCTATCTATGCTTTTAAATGCTTCTTCTTTTACAAAAGTGTCATGATCAAAATATTCAATCACCTTATCTTCATCATCTTTGAATTCTTCAATACCTTTTTTTCTACTATCCACTATATCTTTAGCTATATCTTTTCGTTTGCTAATGTAATTAAGTATCTCCATATTTATTATATGGATTACTCCAATAAGTTTTTGCTCTTCAACATAAAACTCATCATCTTCTTTTTCTTTCATTAAATTTTCTAAGCTTCTGTTTTTTCCTTCCACGCTGAACTCTCCTTTACGATTTCCATGAATTCGTCACCCATAAGAGTTTCCTTTTCAATCAAAATCTCTGCAACTTTTCTTAGTAATTCCTTATTATCACTTAATATCTTTTTTGCCTTTTCATGTGCCGTTTTTATAATGCTTAGTGCCTCACTATCTATTAGTGTAGCTGTTTCAGCACTGCAATTTTGAACTGGTCTACCATCTAAATATCTGTTTTCTACAGATTCTAATGCCATCATATCAAATTTTTCTGTCATTCCATATATTGTTATCATGTTTCTAGCTGTTTTTGTAGCTCTTTCTATATCATTTGATGCGCCAGTTGAAACACTATTAAATTGAACTTCCTCTGCTGACCTGCCTGCTAGTAACACAGTTATCTCATCCATCATTTCTTCTTTTGTAACAAGGTATTTTTCTTCCTCTGGAAGCTGCATTGTATAGCCTAAGGCTCCCATAGTTCTTGGCACAATAGTTATCTTATGAACTGGATCTGAATGTTTAAGTAATGCTGCTGTAAGTGCATGGCCTACTTCATGGAATGCAACTGATCTCTTTTCCTTATCTGATAAAATTCTATCTTTTTTCTCTTTACCCGCTATTACTACTTCAACTGCTTCTTCTAAATCAGCTTGAATTATTTCATCCCTTCCACTTTTTACTGCTAACAATGCTGCCTCATTTATCATATTTGCAAGATCAGCTCCAACAGCTCCAGATGTAGCTTTTGCTATTTCCTCAAGTTTTACGTCACTTGCTAATTTTACACCTTTAGAATGTACTTTTAATATACTTTCTCTTCCTTTTAAATCTGGTCTATCAACAATTACCCTTCTATCAAATCTACCAGGCCTTAGTAATGCCTTATCTAATACCTCTGGTCTATTTGTGGCTGCTAAAATTACTACCCCTAAAGATGAGTCAAAACCATCCATCTCAGATAAAAGCTGATTAAGTGTTTGTTCTCTTTCATCATTTCCTCCACCTATTCCACCTGTATCTCTGCTTTTTCCTATTGCATCTATTTCATCTATAAACACTATGCATGGTGCTTTTTCCTGTGCTTGTTGAAATAAATCTCTGACTCTTGATGCTCCCATTCCTACAAACATCTCAACAAAATTTGAACCTGACATTGAAAAAAACGGTACTTTTGCTTCTCCTGCAACTGCCTTTGCAAGTAGAGTTTTACCTGTTCCTGGAGGTCCAACTAAAAGTGCACCTTTAGGAAGTTTTGCACCTATTTTAATGTATTTATCTTGATTATGCAGAAAATCAACTATTTCTATTAATGATTCCTTTGCTTCATCTTGCCCAGCAACATCTTCAAAGGTTACTCCAGTCTCACTTTCGGCATAAAGTTTTGCGTTATTTTTTCCAAAGGACATAACTCCACTACCAAGCTTTTTATCTATTCTACCAAATAAAAATCTTCCAATTACCAAAAGTAATGCAATAGGTATCACATAGCTAAGCAATAGGTTTATTAATGGATCATCATTACCTGAAGGTGCTGTTATATCTGCCCCCGAAGCTTTGAGTTCATTTTTTAAATCTAAATCATCTATTCTCCCTGTATATAATATTTTTTTACCTATTCCACTGTTATCTTTAGGTATTATTGTTATTTTATCTTGAGTTACTTGAACCTCTGAAATTTTTTTCTGAGAAAGCAAATCTAAAAATTTATTATAAGTAATTTGCTCCGTTCTCATACTAAGTATCAAATAATTTAATATTAAAACCACAACAATAACTCCTAAGGAATAAAAAGCTGCAAGTTTTATTTTCTTATCTCCAAAATTTTTATTAAACATAATGCTCCCTCCATCTCTCGTATAAATAGTTTATCATTTAATACTCAATATTACTATCCAACTTTTTTAATTTTTTTTAAACAAATTAAAATATTTTTGACTAAATAAAAAGCCTTCATTAACATTATAAGCCAATGTAAGCAAAAATAATATTTTTATCTGAATATTGGTTGATTTTATACTAATTTATTTAAGTTGCTTCTTATATAACTTTATATTGTAATGAAATGCATATTATGTTACTATAACTTATGTAGTCCTTGACACGTATACACATGTGCTTCAGTAGTGTACGTTTCTAAAGGAAGGTGATGTATTAAATATGAAAAATAAATATTTATTGGTGGATACAGCAGTTTTACCTGATATATTTGAAAAAGTAATCAAAGTAAAAGACCTCTTAAATACTAAAAAAGCTCATGATATAACAGAAGCTGTAAAGTTTGTTGGAATAAGTAGAAGTGCATATTATAAATATAAAGATTATGTCTTTACTGTTTCTGAATCTAGTAAAAGTAATAAAGTTACTATTTGCTTGCTACTTGGTCATAAAACTGGCACGTTATCCACAATATTGGATATAATGGCTGAAAATCATGCTAATATCCTTACTATTAACCAAGATATTCCCATTAACAATGCAGCAAATGTTACTATAACCTTTGACATATGCAATTTAACAATTGAACTTGAACACTTACTTAAGTATATAGGAAATACTGAAAATGTAATTAAAGTTGACTTAATCGCAATGGAATAGGGAGATGGATTTATGCTAAAAATTAAAGTACCTGCAAGTACAGCTAATATAGGAGCTGGCTTCGACTGTTTTGGACTGGCCCTTAAACTTTATAATGAATTTGAATTTGCTAAAACTGATAGTGATGACTTAATATTTTTAGAAAACGGAAAAACATCTTCTATAGCATTAGAAGACAATCTTATATATCATAGCATGTTAGAAGCTTTTAAAAAATACGATTTTAAACACAGAGGTTTCTATATAAATGTAGTAACTTCAGAAGTCCCATTATCCAGAGGACTTGGTAGTAGTGCAACCTGCATTGCTGCTGGAATTCATGCCGCAAACTATTTTATGGATAACATAATGACAGAACAAGAAATTATAAATCTTGCCACGCAAATTGAAGGTCATCCAGATAACGTTGTGCCAGCTTTAGTTGGTGGATTTAATATATCTTTAATTGAGAATGATAATGTGGTATACTCTAAAATTAATACACCTGATGACTTATTGTTTGCTGCTTTAATACCAGATTTTAAGATGAGTACTGAAAACAGTAGAAAAGTTTTACCTCTAGAGTACAGCAAATCAGATTGTGTATTTAATATTTCAAGAGCTTCAATGCTAATTTCCTCACTTTACAAAAGAGATTATTCAAAACTAAGAATATGTTTACAGGATAAAATACACCAGCCTTTCAGAGGTCCATCAATAAAAGGTATGGAAGATATTTTTAATAAAGCTAAAGATTTTAATGCTTTAGGAGAATTTATAAGTGGATCTGGTTCAACGCTTATGCTTATAATAGAAAAAAATAACACTGAATTTTTAAATAAGATGGAAACATTTTTAAAGACGGCAGAAGCCTGTTGGAAAATAAAACTTTTGGAGCCTGATCTTTCAGGAACAGTAGTTATTGATAGTAAGGAATGTGAAAAAAATAGCAAGTCAGTATTGGAGGATTAATTATGAACAAGATAGAAATTGCTTTACTTGGACTAGGTAATGTAGGCACAGGTGTTTGGGAAATATTTAAAAACAACAAAGACGAGGTAACAAGACGTTCAGGCTACGAAATAGAAATAACAAAAATATTAGTAAATGATGTAGACAAAGATAGAGGTGTTAACATACCAGCTGGTGTTTTGACTACTGACATTGAAGAAATATTAAATAATGATAATATTAAAATTGTAGTTGAACTTTTAGGTGGCATGCATCCTGCAAAAGACTATATGTTAAGGGCAATTGAAAATTCAAAACATGTAGTTACTGCAAATAAACAAGTTATGGCCCTTGAAGGTAAAGAGCTTTTAGATAAAGCTCGCAAAAATGGCGTACTTCTATATTATGAAGGAAGTGTTGCTGGTGGAATCCCAATACTAAAAGGTATTGAAGAAAGTCTTACTGCGAATAAGATTGAAGAAATTGTTGGGATAATCAATGGAACTACAAATTATATACTGACAAAAATGTCCTTAGAAAATATGGACTTCAAAGATGCATTGAAAGAAGCTCAAGACAAAGGTTATGCGGAAGCAGATCCAACTTCAGATGTTGAATCTTATGATGCTATGTACAAACTTGCCATATTAACTTCTCTATCCTTTGGCCTAGATGTGGATGTTGAAAACATTTATAGAGAAGGTATTACAAAAGTTAGTTCTTTAGATATTGAATATGCAAAAGAGTTTGGATATTGCATTAAACTTCTAGCCATAGCAAAGGAAAAAAATGGTACACTTGAACTTAGAGTTCATCCTACAATGATACCTATAGCTCACCCTCTTGCAAATGTAAATGATTCATTTAATGCAATTTTAATAAAAGGTAATGCAGTTGGCGATTTAATGTTTTACGGAAGGGGCGCTGGCTCACTTCCAACAGGAAGTGCTGTAGTTAGTGATATAATATCTATTCTTAGAAATGATATGACCTTACGTTCAATTTCAACTGTAGAAAACAAAGAAAATTCTAAGCAGATATTAAAAAGAGATTCTTATAAATCTCAATATTATCTAAGAATTTCTGTAAAGGACATGAGTGGTGTCTTAGGTGAGATTTCAACAATTTGGGGTAAAAACAAAGTAAGCATATCTTCTATAACTCAAAAAGGTGAAAAAGAAGGCATAGTAACACTTGTAATAGTAACTCATGATGCCATTGAAGGTGACATTATTAAAGCACTTGACGAACTTGAAAAACTTGATAGTGTATATAGCCTTGATAACCTTATAAGAGTTGAAAAATTTGAATAAATAACAAAAGGGGTGTCTATTTTGAATCAACTAATGTATAAAAGCACTAGGGGCAGTGCAAAGACAGTAACAGCTTCAAACGCAATCCTTAAAGGTATTGCAGAAGATGGTGGATTATACGTACCAGATAATATTCCAACAATTGATTTTAATATTGATGAATTAGTGAAACTTGATTATAAAGCTTTAGCTTATTTAGTTATGAGCAAATTTTTCACTGATTTTACGGAAGAAGAACTAAAATCTTGCATAGATAAAGCATATGACAGTAAATTTGCTACTGAAGAAATCACTCCAGTTAAAAAAATTGGTGATTCTTATTTACTAGAACTTTATTTTGGACCAACACTTGCTTTCAAAGATGTTGCATTATCTATTCTTCCTCATCTTTTAAAAACATCAGTAAAGAAGCAAGGTATAGATAAAAACATTTTAATCTTAACCGCTACTTCTGGTGATACTGGGAAAGCAGCTTTAGAAGGTTTCACAAATGTAGATGGCACAGAAATAATTGTATTTTACCCTGTAGAAGGTGTTAGTACCGTACAAAAGTTACAGATGGTTACTCATAAGGGTAAAAACACACATGTAGTTGCAATTAAAGGTAATTTCGATGACGCTCAAACTGCGGTTAAAAATGTATTTACGGATAATTCTATCCAGGAATCACTTGCTGAAAAAGGTTATCTTTTTTCTTCAGCAAATTCAATAAACATTGGAAGACTTATACCTCAAGTAGTTTATTATTTCTATTCTTATATTAGCCTTTATAAAAAAGGTGAAATTTCTAAGGATGATAAAATAAATGTCGTTGTTCCAACTGGAAATTTTGGCAATATACTTGCTGGATATCTTGCTAAGAATATGGGACTCCCTATTGATAAACTTATATGTGCTTCTAATGAAAATAAAGTCTTATATGATTTTATTACAACAGGAACTTATGATAAAAACAGAGAATTTTTTATTACTAATTCACCATCCATGGACATAATCGTTTCTAGCAACCTTGAAAGATTACTTTATTTTGTTAGTGGCAAAGATTCTAATAAAATAAATGAATTGATGACATCATTAAAAGTTAATGGAAAATACGAAATTACAGAAGATATGAAAAAACAACTAAGTGATTTTTATGGTGGTTATGCTTCTGAAGAAGAAACTACAGATGAGATTAAAGCATTATACGATAATTACAAAGAAATAATAGACACGCATACCGCAGTGGCTTATTCTGTATATAACAAATATAAAAAGGAAACAAAAGATGCCACTAAAACTGTTATACTTTCAACAGCTAGTCCATACAAATTTCCTAATGCTGTTATGAATGTTATAGATAAAAAGTATTTCGGTCTTGATGAATTTAAACTTATAAATGAAATGGATAAACTTTCAGCTTATAAGATTCCACAATCTATTAAAGATATAGATAAAAAAGAAGTTATACATACAAAAGTATGTAAAAAAAATGAAATAAATCAAGTAGTTTTAGATTTCATTAAATAACCACAAAGGCTAAGATTTTTACTTACAAACAGCAAAAATCTCAGCCTTTATTTTTTTAGTTTTATTTTTAACTACTCATCTTTAGTGTCTAATAGCAAATTACGATACATTTTCACTTTCCATTTCTTTTTCTTGTAATAGTTGATTTGTATAAAGCCTATAGTAATACCCTTTTTTCTTAATAAGTTCACTATGAGTTCCCGCTTCATCAATACTTCCATTTTTTATAACAAGAATTTTATCAGCAGAAACTATAGTTGAAAGTCTATGGGCTACTACAAAACTAGTTCTATCTGAAAGAATCTTTTCTATTGCATTTTGAATTACTCTTTCTGTTTCAGTATCTATGGAAGATGTGGCTTCATCTAAAACAAAGACTGCTGGATTACCAACAATTGCTCTTGCAAATGATATAAGTTGCTTTTGTCCAGTAGATAGATTTCCTCCACCTTCTCCAACCTCTGAATCATAACCCTTTTCGGTTTCCATTATAAATTCATGAGCATTAACCATCTTAGCTGCTGCTTCTATCTCTTCATTAGTGGCATCTAGTTTTCCATACCTTATATTCTCTCTTATAGTACCACTGAAAAGATGCGGACTTTGAAGTACATATCCAATATTTGATTGTAACCATAAAAGGGATCTTTCTCTATAATCTTTCCCATCAATTAAGATTTCACCACTGCTAGGCTCATAAAATCTACATAATAAATTTACAATTGTACTTTTACCAGATCCTGTTTCTCCTACTAAGGCTACAGTCTCACCTTTTTTAACTTTTAAATTAAAATTTTCAAATACCTTTTGACCATTTTTATAAGAAAAATACAAATTTTTAAATTCTATATCTCCATTTATATCTTCCCAATTTTCTTTTTTAGCATTAAATAAGTCCCCGTATTTATTAATTACATCTGGTTTATCCCATATTTCAGGCTCAGTCTCTACAAGAGAGATTATTCTCTCTGCCGAAGCCTGTGCTTGCTGAATTTCAGCTATAGTTCCAGCAAGTTGACTTACTGGGTCAAAAAATTGTACTGTATATGATATAAACATTACGTAGGTTCCATAAGATATCCCTTTTAAAAGGACCTCATTTCCACCAAACCATATTGCAAGACCTGTTCCTATACTTCCCATAGATATAACAATAGGAAGAAATAATGCTGAAAATATACCTGCTTTTACAGATGAGTGCCTCATTCTATCAACATCATATTTAAATTCAGTTAAATTTTCATCTTCACGAACCAAAGTTTTAGTTGTTTTTGCACCAGCTACCTCTTCATTAAAATCAGAGGTAAGCTGTGAATTAATTTTTCTTACATTTCTATAAGCTTTCAATATCTTCTTTTGAAAAAATAATCCTATTATAAATAGTGGTACAATAACACTCATGCTTACAAGCGTTAACTTTACATTATTAAAAAGCATTATACCTAAGAAACCAATCATCATAACAATTGCCCAAACCATATCTATAAGTCCCCAAGATATAACTTCACTAAGTCTTGCTATGTCTGAAGTCATTCTTGACATAAGCCATCCTACTGAAGAAGTATCATAATAGGAAAAGGATAATTGTTGAAGTCTCTTAAATCCCATTTTTCTTATATGATATGCTAGATGAGTCTCAATCTTACCTGCCTGCCTTATAAATATTTTTACATTTATAGCTTGAATTCCTACAATTAATAAATATACCAGTCCAAAAATTTTAAGATTATTAATTGTGTTTTTTTCCACAAAATTATCTATAGCATATCTAGTTAAAAGTGGCATTATTGAATCTATACCAGCCACTATCGTCATAAGGAATGCAAGAAATAATAAACCTTTTTTAAACTCAGATAGGTATTTAAAAAGCTTTTTCCATATTCCTAAATTCAACTTTTCAGTTACCTTTTCTTCTTGTATTCTTGCCATTTTAATTTCACCGCCTTAAATCTATATCTCTTATTACGCAAATTTTTCTTCGTTATTTATTTCTGAAGAATTTTGTATATCCCATATTCTTTTATATATACCATCTTTATTAATAAGTTCATCATGCTTACCAATAGCTTCTACTTTTCCATGATTTAATACTATAATTTCATCTGCATCTTTAACAGTAGAAATTCTATGCGCTATTATAAAAGTTGTAACATCTTTACTTTTTTCTTGAAGTTTGCCTCTTATAATCTTATCTGTTTCAGCATCTACTGCACTTAAAGAATCATCAAAAACAAGAATAGGAAACTTATTTATAAGTGTTCTTGCAATTGCTACCCTTTGTCTTTGTCCTCCGGATAAAGTAACACCTTTTTCCCCTACTATTGTGTCATAACCTCTATCAAATGAAGTTATAACTTTATGAACCGCAGCCATTGAAGCTGCCCTTATAATTTCATTATCCTCTGCATCTAACTTTGAAATTTTTATATTCTCCTTTACAGTCCTTGAATACAAAAATGGTTCCTGAAGAACTATTCCAATCTTACTTCTTATCCACTTTCTCGATATATCTGAAAGTTCTATTCCATCAATTTTTATAGAACCGCTTTTATAATCATAAAGTCTTAGTAAAAGATGTACAAGTGAAGATTTACCTGAGCCTGTAGCCCCGACTATAGCAACTGTAGCTCCTTTTTTAACCTTAAAACTTATATTCTTAAGAACCTCAGCGTCTTTCTCATACTCAAAAGAAACATTTTCAAAAGAAATTTCACCCTTTATATCAGGTTTTAATGCTTTTCCATTTTCCTTTTCTACTTCCTCATCAAGAATATTTGTTATTCTCTTAAGTGAAACTGTCATTTTACCCATATCAGATAATATTCTTCCAAGTTGCCTTATTGGCCACAAAAGCATACCCTCATAGGTATTAAATACGACTAAAGTCCCAAGACTTATATCTCCTTTAACTGCATAATATATTCCAAATATTAAAACTAAGCCTATTTGCACAGTACATATAAAATCAGATGTTGCCCAATAAGTTGCTAGTACGTTGCTCACCTTAAAACTTAAATCTCTATATTTAGCATTTTCTTTTTCAAACTTCTCAATTTCAAACTCTTCTCTTCCAAAAGCTTTTACAACTCTAACCCCAGAAAGATTCTGCTCTAGTATAGATGTAAGTGCACCTTCTTGTTTATCTGCATTCTCGAAAGTATGTCTTACACTATTAAAAAATATATATGATGCTACAAATATAATTGGCACAGTAACCATCGCTATAATAGTCATTTTTACATTCAATGATGCCATTATAAAAATTGACAATGCAACTATAAAAAATGCTCTTCCTATCTCGACCATTTGTATCGAAAAGAACTTTCTTACAGTTTCAACATCAGAAGTGCATCTTTGAATTAAATCTCCAGATTCTGCATTTACATGATATCTATATGGCAAGTTTTGAATGTGATCATATAACTTTATTCTAGTTTTCCTTGCTATATTTTCCGAAGCTAAAGTAGATAATTTTCCTTTAAAATAAAGAAATATTCCTCTTAAACTTGTTAATAATACAAGAGAAATTGCACATATCCATAATTTTTCCCTTAAGGCATTTCTACCACCTATTGCTTTAATTATATCCTGTAGGAAACTTGGTAAATTCATTGGCTCATTTCCTATAATAGAATCAATTGTAATTTTAATTACCATTGGTTCAAGCATAGATATATAGGTTGCAACTCCAATAGCTAATATAGATAAAATATATAATAGTCTGCTTCCTTTTGTCAGTTCTAAAAGTTTTTTCATTTTATAAAATTTCCCCTTCCAAATCATATTTTTTAGTATTGCTACCCATAAGTTATAGCCTCACAGCTTTTTAACTCTGCAATCATTTTTTTCTTGTTCATTCTTAACATCTCCCTTAGTAAAATTTTATATAAAAAAAGCCGTAGGTATTCGCCTACGGTTTCTAATTTCTGATATTTTATAGATATATTGCCATAAAAAATCATATTAAAAGCCATAGGTTCACAACCTATGGCTAATTTACATAACAAAAAGTAATCTAAATTGACTCACCAAGGTCGTGTTTTATTATTAATAGGTTTGCTACAATTGCATTGCCAATTAATTTTCTAAACATCTTAAAGTTTTTCATAATACGACCTCCTTTTATCAATCTATATTTACCATTATACTCCATCAAAGCTAACATTACAAGAACTTTTTAATAATTTTTTAACGTTCAATTTTTTTTAATAAGGACAAGCCTGGTTCATACTAATTATAAATTGCCAAGCAATGAGTGAATGGTTTTCACCTTTGCTTCGCGGTGAAAAGGGAAAGCATCCGTTAAAACCCTTCACCCGTACTTTCCAATCTCTTTATATTATGAATAAACTAAATTTTAGTACGCTCTACCCCAGTAAACCATTTTTGTAGCTTTTTTACCACAACATACACAAGTATCTGAAACTTCTTCCTGTTCAAATGGTATACATCTTGAAGTAGCTCCCGTATCCTCTTTAATTTTATCCTCACAAGATCTATCTCCACACCACATTGCTTTAACAAATCCAGTCTTGTTTTCAACTATATCCTTAAATTCATCCATAGTTTTAGCACTGCTAGTTTTTTCTTCTCTAGCCTTTTTAGCGGCTTCATACATAGAATTGTGTATATCCTCTAAAAGTTCTGGTATTTTTGTTTCAAGTTCATCCATAGAAACAAAAATCTTTTCTCTAGTATCTCTTCTAACAAGTACAACTTGATTTTTTTCAATGTCCTTTGGTCCTACTTCAAGTCTTATTGGAACACCTTTCATCTCATACTCACTAAATTTCCAACCAGGCATTTTATCACTGATATCTAATTTTACTCTAGCTATCTTAGATATTTTATCCTTAAGTTCAGTAGCCTTATCAATGACACCCTCTTTATGCTGAGCTATTGGCACTATTACAACTTGAATTGGTGCAACTCTTGGTGGAAGTTTTAATCCTTCGTCATCTCCATGTACCATTATAACTGCACCAATTATACGTGTAGTCATACCCCATGAAGTTTGATTAACATATTCTAGTTTTCCTGTTTTATCAGAGAATTGTATTCCAAAAGCCTTTGCAAAATTCTGTCCAAAAAAATGTGATGTACCAGATTGAAGTGCCTTACCATCATGCATTAAAGACTCTATAGTATAAGTAGCCTCTGCACCTGCAAATTTTTCTTTTTCTGTCTTTCTTCCTTTTACTACTGGTATTGCAAGTAAATTCTCACAAACATCAGCATATACATTAAGCATTCTTATTGTTTCTTCTTCAGCCTCTTCTTTAGTTGCGTGTATTGTGTGTCCTTCTTGCCATAAAAATTCTGTTGTTCTTAAAAATGGTCTTGTAGTTTTCTCCCATCTTACAACAGAGCACCACTGGTTATATAGTTTTGGAAGATCTTTATAAGATTGAACAATCTTCGCATAATGCTCACAAAAAAGTGTTTCTGAAGTTGGACGTACGCATAATCTCTCTGTTAATTGTTCATTTCCACCTTGTGTAACCCATGCAACTTCTGGTGCAAAACCTTCAACATGATCTTTTTCCTTTTGAAGTAAGTTTTCTGGGATAAGCATTGGCATATATACATTTTCATGACCTGTTTCTTTAAATTTTTTATCTAATGTACTTTGTATATTTTCCCATATTGCATAAGCATAAGGTCTAAAAATTACACAACCCCTAACACTTGAATAATCAACAAGTTCAGCCTTTTTAACTATGTCAGTATACCATTGTGCAAAATCATCTTCCATTGAAGTTATTTGTTCAACTAATTTTTGATTTTTTGCCATATATATTCCTCCTAAAATTTATTATGTATTATTTGTTAAATAAACATTTTTTAAGTTCATAATAGTTATAAATTGCGAAGTAAGGGCGAATGGTTTTCACCTTTTTTCGCAATCTCTTTATATTATGACCATCTATATTCAGAGCTCCTATCATAAATATAAGCACAAAAAAACTCCATCCCTCCAAAGGGACCGAGATTACACCGGTGGTACCACCCTAATTAATATAATTAATTAAAATACTCACTTTAAGACTTTAACGGAATCACCGCTGCACCTTTAATGCAGAACTCAAAGGTAGGTTCAAAATTGTTTTTTTAGGAAACTTTCACCTAATCCGTGTCCCTCTCTTAAAAAAAACTCACATTTTTACTAATCCTTATCCTTGTATATATATATTTAAATTAACAATTAAATCAATAATAGAATATATAACTATACTTGTCAATAGGATTTAATCCATTGACAAGTTATTAGTATGATGTTAATATGTAAATGAAAACAATTTTCATTTACATATTAGGAGGGGGATTTTATATATGAGCTTAAGTGATTTAAAACCAGGCGAAAGTGGCATTATAAAAAATATAGGTTGTGATGAGCGTCTAGCTAAGAGATTATTTGCTCTTGGACTAATAGAAGGTACTAAAATTAAGGTAAAGACATCTGCACCCTTCGGTGATCCAATTGTTGTACATGTTAGAGGTTTCAATATGGCAATTAGGAAAAGCGATGCAAATAAAATATCACTAGGAGAGATTTCAATATGATAACAGCTGCACTTATAGGTAATCCAAATGTTGGTAAAACCACACTTTTCAATTTGCTAACTGGTTCAAATCAATATGTGGGAAATTGGGCCGGAGTAACTGTTGAGAAAAAAGAAGGATTTTTAAATAATTCAATAAAAATAGTTGATCTTCCAGGTATTTATGCTATGGACACTTATTCAAATGAAGAAAAAGTATCAAAAAACTTTTTGTTAAATGAAAAAGTTGACGTAATAATAAATATAGTTGATGCATCCAATTTAACTAGAAATTTGTATCTTACAACTCAATTAGCTGAGTTTAATATACCAATTATTTTAGTACTTAATATGATTGATGTTGCAAATAATAAAGGCATCGATATAAATTACGAAAAACTCGAAAAAGAATTAAACGTAAAGGTAGTTCCAATAATTGCTTCAAAACGAATGGATATAAACAAAGTAGTTGATATCCTAGTAAAAGGTGACTTCGCTTCGAATCACATTGATAATAAATATCAATTTCAAAATGAAAAAGAAGCATATGAGTACATTGAAGCTTTAATAAATAAATGTTTAAGTAAATCCTCCGAACACAAAGATACTCTAACGGAAAAAATAGATTTTATATTTTTAAATAGGTTTTTAGCTTATCCAATCTTTGCACTTATTTTAGTATTAATTTTTTTATTTACATTTTCTTGGGTTGGAGGGCCACTGCAGAATCTTCTTGATGGCGGCGTTAATGATGTTCTTATACCTGAACTTCACAGACTTCTTGCCTCTACAAGTCCTTGGTTCAGTTCACTTTTAATTGATGGTATAGTTGGAGGTGTTGGTTCCGTAATAGTATTTTTCCCACTAATTCTTTCACTTTTCTTCTGTATATCAATTTTAGAAGATAGTGGATACATGGCTAGAGCAGCATTCTTAATGGATAAGCTTATGACTAAAATGGGTTTATCAGGCAAAGCTTTTATACCACTGGTTATGGGTTTTGGCTGTAGCGTTCCATCAATAATGTCTGCAAGAACTTTAGAGAGCGAAAAAGATAGGAAGATGGCTGCACTTATAGTTCCACTTATGTCTTGTAATGCTAGACTTCCTATATATGTGCTTCTGACATCGGTGTTTTTTCCTAAACATCAAGGTTTAGTTATAGCTTCTTTATACCTTTTAGGTATTGTAATTGCATTTTTAATAGGCATATTATTTAAAAACACCCTATTTAAAAAATCAGATGAACCCCTTATAATAGAACTTCCCGACTATAAGTTCCCTGAGCCTAAAAGTTTATTACTTCATACATGGGAAAAAGGAAAAGGCTTTGTAAAAAAAGCAGGAACTATCATATTCTCAATATCTGTAATACTTTGGGTGCTTTCAAACTTTAGTTTCAGTGGTAAAGTTGACATTGAATATAGCTTTCTAGCATTTATTGGACATGTTTTAGCTCCAATATTTAGGCCATTAGGGTTTGGTAATTGGCAAAATTCAGTAGCATTATTAAGTGGATTAGCTGCAAAAGAAGTTGTTGTTAGTACTATGGGTGTATTATATGGAGCAAATCTTAGTAAAGTAATTCCAACTTTCTTTACACCGCTTACTTCATATGTATTTTTAGTTTATGTGTTGTTGTATCCGCCTTGCATTTCAGCTTTAGCAACAATGAAAAAGGAATATGGAAATAAGATGGCTTTATTTTCTCTTTTTTATCAACTAGCTCTTGCTTGGATTGTGGCATTTATAATATATAGGATTGGTTTATTTTTATAATTTTATTTATGAGAGGTGTTTTTATGGTTATTGAAATAATAATTACTGCTGTTATAGTAGTTAGTGCTGTTGTCTTGTTTACAAAAAGTATGAAAAAGAAAGCCTCTGGGGGCTGCGATTGTGGACATTGTTCAGCTAGTTGTTCTGTTAAAAAAATAAAAAACAAATAATAAATAAACACTTGAAAGAACTTTCTTTCAAGTGTTTATTTATTTTAGCTATGTCACAAGTTCTAGTAAATCTCATAATATGAAGTAAAGATTTAAATCTTTACTTTTCTTGAGTTAAGATTTAATTATTTACTTTTAATTTAGGGGGATACAATGAATTATTGTACTTTACTCTGTGATATAAAAGATTCCAGAAAATTAAAGGATAGAGAACTCTTACAGTATAAAATTATTGACATGTTAACTGAAGCAAACACTCTATTTAAAGATATTATAGTTTCACCATTTTTAATAACCCTAGGTGATGAATGGGAAGGTCTCTTAAAATATCCTTGTAGTTATTCTAACATCCTTGAATTTTTTAAAACTTCAATTCCTGATGTCAATTTTTATACTGGTATAGGCATTGGTGAAATTGTTATACATGATTTTAAGCTTACTGTCAATCAATTGGATGGTCCTTCATTTTATAGGTCAAGAGAAGCCTTAAACTATGCAAAAGGTAAAAATTTGCCTTTGGTTATATTATTTGATGATTGGAAAAATTTTTAATGCATAAATTAAAATTCCTCCTAAAATTGCCACTATAAAGCTCATAAAAGTTCCTATTAAAAAATATTCTGCAAAACTTGGATCATCAAGTTTCTTAAACCTAGCAATAGATTTAGCTGTAAGTACAAATCCTATCATGGCTGGTTCTCCAATTGCCATTACAAGTAAAATAAAACTTCGCTCTAATATGCCAATAATAAATCCACCATTATGCAATTCTTTAGCCGATCCTACTATTATATAATTTTTATTAAGCATTTTATTATAATTTTTAAAATTCATATATTCTATGTATTGTTTTATAAATATCCCACTTGCAAAAGTGCATAATAGAAAAACAGCTATGATAATTAAACTTTTATCTATGTAATTTATATTTTTAGGACAATTTCTTAGCTCATTAACACTAAATGTCAGTTTATCCCCATATACTACAAATATTATTAGCATAAAATGAAAAATTTGATCCATAAGAAATATCCATATATTTTTTTGAGGTCCTACTTTAAAATTAATAAGAAGTGTTTTTAACTCATCAATAAAAAAATGTGTTATAGATATTATTAATGATATGCTCAGTATATACTTAAAACTTATTGATGAATTGATTATGCTTATAACTTTACATGAAGATAAAATGATAAGCATTAAAACAAAATGTATTAAAACATGCAGTGTATTTCCTTTAACATTTTTACGCAATGTTTTTTCAAATCTAAGCTTTAAAATATATTTACTTTGAAATACGAAATCACCTAGTAAATGACTTATAACCAGTAGTAAAACAATTCTAAAGTTCATTACCCCTACCTTCTTTTATTTCACAATACAATTTTAATAGTTTACTTATATTTAAATTATTATTTCTAATTACAAAGTAGTTTGAGTTAT
This sequence comes from Clostridium acidisoli DSM 12555, assembly GCF_900176305.1. Taxonomy (GTDB): domain Bacteria; phylum Bacillota; class Clostridia; order Clostridiales; family Clostridiaceae; genus Clostridium_I; species Clostridium_I acidisoli. Next base: position 164,344 of record NZ_FWXH01000005.1, on the reverse strand, counting down.
TTATTTTTTGGCTTATATCAGCCTTTGATATGGTTTCTGATTCTTTCACCATATTGCTATAAGAGCTGAATTTTTCGTATAAGTCTATCATCTCCCACTGTTTATCAGTAACCTTATACTTTAAAATCTCATTGTTTTCAATCATTGAATTAATAATATTATTAATGGTTAGGTTTGACTCTATCATCTGATCTCCTGATGTTACAGCTACCTCCTCAATAGGATCAAATTTATCTTTAAAAAACACTTGATGAAAACTTATGTTAGTTCCATTAAAGTAAACATTGTTTTTTTTGCTTTTTATTTTTTTATTATAAAACCTGTTTTTATTTTTTGATATGTTTAGTGCTTCTCTTGCTTTTATAAAACATTCACCATCCATACTTCTTGCATCTTCATTTACCTCTGTGCTTATAGTTCCAATACCAAAACCTGAATAAACTTTTATGCCTTCTTTTCTTAAAATCTTCTGAAAATCACTAATTATTTTATAACCTTCATATGGCTCTTTTAATACAATTTGCCATTCATCCCCTAATGTAATAACTATAGGAACTAAAAGCAAATTTTCATTTTCTTTATTCATATAATCTAAATATTTTTTAATCTTTTTTTGAAGAATTTCTCTGTTATATAAATTTCTAGAGTTAACTATATCCATATTTATAACTCCATATAATTTCATGACATCATCCCTTAAAATATAATAATGTTATAATGATTGTTTAAATTCATTATAACATTATTACACTTACAAAAATAGTAAATTTTATTTTTAACTAACTATACTTGAAACACCGTCTTCTATTAATGTAATTTTAGCATCATTGCCTTTTATTTTAAAAGCAATGTCTATTGCTTCCTGAAAGGTATTTGCATGCTTCATGTGCATGTCTGTTATTATTTGGGGATTGCACATGTCTGTTACGATTATAACTTCATGCTTAGTTAATATTCTGGCCAATATTTGTATTTCCCATTGATCCGGTGCTGTATCATTTCTAGATACTTTCATTAGTTTCTCCAGCAATACTTCTGGACTTTTTGAATTTGACATAGTTTTATAAAATGATTCTCCACCATGACCATCTGAGCAAGAAGCTATCATTATTATGACTCCATCTTTAGATGAGCACTTTTCTGCAGCCGTCATGCCCTTTACTGCTTGATAAATATTTTGATCAAGTGGATATCCTCCATTTGTGGTAACTACAATGTCTGAATCATTGCCTTTTACATTAGAAATCTCTTTAACAAATTTACAACCTGCTTCATGTGCTAATTTACTATGACCAGCAAAGGCATTTATTATATTTTTATCTTTTCCCAGCACTACATTTAATATAAATGCAAGTTTTGCTTTTTCTGCAGCATACATCATATCTTCATGTATTGGATTGTTTTCTATAATCCCAGTTCTTGCTTTAGGGCTAGCTATAAATTCAGAACAGTGGTTAGCTTTTATAGTTTCTTCCCCTGCAATTCCCGGTAATACACTTTTCCTTCCACCTGAAAATCCAGCAAAGAAATGCGGTTCAATAAATCCTTCTGCAATGAGTAATTCTGCCTCTATAGCCTCTTTATTAAGCCATAACTCTCCTCCCGATGGTAAGAAACCTAAGTTTACAAGTTTACTTTTTTCTGCCGCTCTATGGCATATTATAACTTCTTTATCAACAATTTCAGCTCCAAATTTTTCAATCATTTCTTCATGACTCGTTGGTCTATGAAAACCTGTTGCTATTAATATTTTAATTTTTATATCAGGATTTGCACTTCTTATGTGTTTCAAAATTATAGGTAATGTAATTTTACTTGGTACAGGTCTTGTATGATCACTTGTTATAATAACCATATTTTTTTTACCCTTAACCAATTTTTCTAAACTTAGGGAGCCTATTGGATTCTTAAGTGCTTTTTCAACTATTTCTTCTTCTGATAAAGCTGTCCTATACTCCTGAGCTTTTGATTTGAGTACTCCTACAAAATTCTTATCCGGAATATTTATTTTCATAGTTCCTTTATAATATGGAACCTTAACAATAGCCATGTTATTCACATACCTTTTGTGGATTCAAAATATTTTTTGGATCAAAGGCTGTTTTAATATTCCTCATTAGTGCAATATATTCCTCACCATATTGTTTGAACATATAGTTCTTTTTAGCAAACCCAATTCCATGTTCTCCTGACACTAATCCATCTAAATCCATAGCTTTTTGATACATACAATTAAATATTTCTTTTAGCTTGTTGTTCCATTTTTCTTCACTCAAATCGTCCTTTAATACGTATATGTGTAGATTTCCGTCACCAGCATGCCCGAAACTCCTTATTCTTATAGAAAACTGTTTTTGAAGTTCATTAGTGTATTTAATAAATTCAGCCACCTTATTTCTTGGTACAACAACATCACACTCGTCCATTTCTGTAGTTGATGCTTTAACAGCTTCAAGGAAAGCCCCTCTTGCATTCCACACTGCTTCTTTTCTCTCATCTGTATCAACTATATACACGTCAAGCGCTTTTTCTTCTAAACATATTTGTGCAACTTTTTCATAATCTTTCTCTATATCCTCTTTGCTATTCCCATCAAAGCTTAAAAGGAGGTATGCATCTGCACTATTGTCTGGAAATTTTTTTCCTAAAAACTCTTCTGCTGAAAGTATTACTTCTCTTTGCATAAATTCAATTGCTGTTGGTATTGACTTAGATTTTATAATTTTAGGTACTGTACCTATTGCTAGTTCTAAATTAGGAAATGGCACTAAAAGACTTATACTTTTCTTTGGAAGTGGAAGTAATTTTAATATTGCCTTTGTAATTATTGCAAGTGTACCTTCAGAACCACAGACTAAATCTTTTATACTGTAGCCAGAACTATTTTTTACAACTTTTCCACCCACGTTAAGTATGTCTCCATTTGGCATAACAAGTTCTAATCCTCTTACATAATCTCTAGTAACGCCATATTTAACTGCTCTCATTCCACCTGCATTAGTACTGATATTTCCACCTATAGTAGCAGACTTTTCACCTGGATCTGGTGGATAAAATAAATCATGTTCTTCTACAAATTTACCTATATCCATAAGCAAGACTCCTGGTTCAACTGTAAGTGTTAAATTTTCTTCATCTATCTCTAATATTTTATTCATACTACTCATATTAATCATAATTCCACCTTCAAGTGGAACAGATGCACCTACAAGACCTGTACCAGATCCCCTAGCTACTACAGCAATACCTTTTTCATAAGCATATTTCATTATTTTTGATATTTCTTCTGTATTTTGTACTTCTAAAAGCACCTCTGGTTTTTTGCTAATGCCACCTAATTCATCATGGCTAAAATCCTCGTTTATACCTTCTTTTGTAAAAACTCTGTCCTCACCAAGAATTGTATTAAAATATTCTATATCCTGTACATTAATCATAATTGACCCCTCCTTCTATAAAACAACCTCTATTTTTTTATTTAATTTAAGTTTTTCAATAATCTTAGGGACAATATCATATATGTCTCCAACTATGCCGTAATGACAGGCATTGAATATAGGTGCCTTCTCGTCCTTATTTATTGCAAATATATAATCTGAGCTATTCATGCCTGCAGTGAATTGAACTGCACCAGAAACTCCAAGTACTATAATTAGTTTAGGTTTTACTGTTCTTCCGCTAAGTCCTATTTGCTCCTTTGCATCAATCCAGCCTGCTTCAACTAGAGGTCTTGTACCTGCAACTTTAGCATCTAAAAGTTCAGCTAATTCATATACCATATCCATATCCTTTTGTGCTTTTATTCCTCTTCCTGCTGCTATTATTACCTCAGCATCTGATATTGTACTTTCTATTTCTTTTTTAGTAACCTTTAGAACTTTAATGTTAGATTTAAGTTTTTCCTTATCAATCTTACACACTGAAATTTGTCCGCTTATTCCATCTTGTCTTTTTGCAGCATCCATAACCTTATATCTAACAGTAGACATCTGTGGTCTAGCATTTGGATTTATAATTTGAGCCATTATATTTCCTCCAAAAGCAGGCCTTATTTGAATTAAGTCTGTGTTTTCTTTCATATCTAAAATTGTGCAATCTGCAGTAAGTCCTGTTCTAAATCTTGCAGCTACTCTTGGTGCAAGGGATCTTCCTATAGTAGTTGCTCCAACTAATATTGCTGTTGGTTTTACATTGTTTATGAAATCCTCAAACACTGAAGTATATGGCTCTATAGTAAAATCTTTAAGTTCTTCGTAGTCATACACAAATACATTATCAACTCCATAATGTAGTATTTCCTCTGCTTTTTTCTCGATGTTATGTCCAATAAATAATGCATATACAGGTTGATTTATTTTAGCTGCTAATTCCTTGGCTTTCCCAATAAGTTCAAAAGTCACTGGATGAATCTGCCCTTCAACATGATCTACATATATTGCAACACCTTTCCAAAGGCTTTTATCAATTTCCTTCTTTTCGCCTTCCACAAATTTAATAATATCCTTAGGTCCCTTCCTAACACACATCTTGCATAATTTACATCCTGCATTTATATCAATCTTATCACCTTTGTCCTCTATTGCATTAAAAGGACATATGTTAACTAATTCCTTAATGTTCTCTCTTGTCAATTTATCATAATTAATTACTAACTTACCCATGTTATAGCCCCCTATTAAACATATTTTAATTCTTTAAGTTTATTTACTAATCTGTCTGATATTTCTTCACTATCACCAGTCCAAGTTTCTCTGTCTGTATTTGCACTTGGTGGAAAAATTCGTTCCACTTGAGTTGGAGATCCATTTAGACCATATTTATTTTCATCTTTGTCCTCAAAATCATTTAAACAAATAGTTTGTATTTCCCTATCCTTAGTTTCAAGTTTTTTCTTATATGATGGAAGTCTTGGCTGAAATATATCTTTTTCTACTGTAAGAAGGCATGGAAACTTAACCTCTGCCACCTCAATAGTGTTTGGCATATCCATTTCAATAACTATTGATTTCTCCTTAACTTCTAATATTTTCAAAACATTTGCTACGTGAGGTATTCCTAAATATTCTGCCATTTCTGGTCCAACTTGCGCTGTGTCACCATCTGTAGTTTGTTTTCCGCATAATATAAGGTCTAAGTTACCCATTTTACGTATACCTTGAGAAATTGTATACGAAGTTGCAAGCACATCTGCCCCTGCAAATTTTCTATCTGAGATTAATGCTCCTTTATCAACCCCCATCATATATGCTTCTCTAATAACATCCATAGCTTGAGGTGGCCCCATGGATATTACACTTAATTCACCACCATTTTCCTCTTTAATCCTTAAAGCTGTTTCTAATGCATAAAGATCATATGGATTCATTTTTGAATCTACGCCATCTCTTTTTAATACACCTGTTTTTTCATCTACTTCTACCTTACTTGTACCAGGAACTTGTTTTATACAAACCAATATTTCCATTTTATCCCCTCCACTTAATTTTAAAATTTGTTACCGATTACATAAAAATCAATCAATCTCCCTATAAAATTGGTAATATGGTATGACCAATTTATTTAAAGTATAACACAAATTTAAACTACATTCCATAATAATACAAAAGTTAAATAATTAACTTTTTATAGTAAAAAATATTAGTCAAATGCAATATAAGTCTATGTTTTACTATGTATAAGTGAACACTTTTAATACATATTTATTTTATAATATTCTTTTGTTTGTTAAAATATTATCATTCTTTAAAAATTGTATTGTTAATAAACTCAAGATGTCTTTTCATTTTTTCTGCTGCCAGTTCAGAATCGTGTGCACATAAAGCCATATATATAGATTCATGTTGTTTAATTAGGGTTTCTCTATTATTTTTATTTTTCATAATCCTAAACCTGGCATCACTTATAAATGAATCAATAATGGATTCTGTTGTAAGTAAAACATTTAACAATAGAAAATTTTCTGATGCTTTTGCTATTTTTAAATGAAATTCTTGATCTAATTCTGTATTTATTACCTCATCCGTAGTTCTCTTAAATTTATCTATTATATTATGGAGTTCATTAAGTTTGTCTTCATTAATGTTTTTTGCAGCTAAAGATGCTAGTTCTGTTTCTAAAATCCTTCTAAGTTCCAGCACCTCATTAGGACTGCTTTCTTGAAGCATAAACATTATTGATAGTGGTTCTAAAAGACTTTGCTGAAAGCTTTTCCTTATAAAATTTCCTTCTCCTTGTCTGCTTTCAATAAGTCCTAATATTTCTAGGGACCTAAGTGCTTCTCTTATGGATGTCCTGCTCACCTTAAGTTGCTCTACAAGTTCTCGTTCTGGTGGTAATTTATCTCCATTTTTAAGTTTTCCTGTTTTTATCATATCTTTTATTTGTTCTATCACTACTTCATAAACTTTTTGATTTTTAACTGGCGTAAACATAATCTGTCACCTCTAAATAATTATTCACCAAACTAATTGTACCAAAAATATTTTTTTATATAAAGTACTTTATATTGTTGGATACATTATTAATCGTAATTACTTCATCATTTATTTTTTTATATAAATAAACAAACTAATTTTTAATTTAGTAGTACAATAAATATGTACTTACAATAAACTACAGGAGGTCAAATATTATGAAACAAGGTTACATCTATATCGCCCTATCAACAATCTTATTTAGTACCATGGAAATATCTCTAAAACTACTTTCAAATCAATTCAATCCTATTCAAATAACATTTTTAAGATTTTTTATTGGATCTGTTATTCTTATACCAATTGCATTAAAAAATTTAAAATCTAAAAATTTGTCATTAAATATAAACGACTTTAAATTTTTTGCCCTATCTGGTTTTATATGTGTTGTTGTCAGTATGACTTTATATCAGCTGGCAATATTATACAGTAAAGCTTCTATAGTAGCCATTCTTTTTAGCTGTAATCCTATCTTTGTAATTCCATTAGCGTTTTTTATACTCGGTGAAAAGGTCTATAAACATACTATCATTTCTCTAGCTGTAAGCATTATAGGCATAATATTTATATTAAATCCACTAAAATTAGCTGATAGCCCTTTGGGGATTATATTAACCTTCTTATCTGCAGGGACCTTTGCACTCTATGGTATCGTCGGAACAAAAAAGAGTTCAAAATATGGAGGCATTATATGTAGTTGTTTTAGTTTTCTTTTAGGTAGCCTAGAAATGTTAATTTTAATACTAATATCAAAAATTCACTTTATCTCATATGCACTTAGTAAAACAACCTTTAAAACTTTTGCCAATATACCAATTTTAAAGGGTATATCTATAGGAAATATACCAAGTCTTATATATATCGGCATATTTATAACAGGTTTAGGTTACTCATTTTACTTCCTATCCATGGAAAAAACTTCCGTAGCCACAGCTTCACTAGTTTTCTATATCAAACCTGCTTTTGCACCGGTCTTAGCACTCATTATATTAAAAGAGCCTATATTTATAAATACATTAATTGGTATTTTATTAATTGTAGTGAGTTCCTGCATAACTTTTGTATTCAATAATAAAATTTCAAACAAAGTCCATAATGAAAATTCAAAAGACGATAATGCTGTAAACATATAAACAGAGTTCTTGATTTTCGGATAAAAATAGGAGCTGATTTATAAAATAATGTTAATTTAAATCAGCTCCTATCTTCTAAATCAATTAATTTTTAAAGTTTACCAGCCATCTTCTTTAAAATTTGTGCTTCTTTGTTTAATTCTTCAATTGACGATGTAATTTCTTGAAATGATGTGGATTGTTCACCCAAAAATGAGTTTGATTCATTTACTCTTTGTGATATTTTTCTAACAGCTTCTCCTATTTCTTTTATAACTGAATCTATCTTCTTAATTGATTCAGTGGTTGAATTAGATAGTTTCCTTATTTCTTGTGCAACAACACTAAATCCTTTTCCAGCTTCTCCAGCTCTAGCTGCCTCTATTGCTGCATTTAATCCAAGTAGATTTGTCTGACTTGAAATGTTTTGTACGAATCCTATAATTCCATCTGTATCTTTTGTTGTTTCAGAAGCCTTTTCTACCTCTTCAACAACTTGTCTATTAGAATCAGCAAGTTCTTTAGAAACTTTTGCTACATTCTGAACTACTAATGATATTTCATTTAAAGACCCAGCAAGGCTCTCCGATAATGCCAATACTTCCATCCTTTTTTCTATACTTTTACCTGCGACAATCACACCTATTACTTTGTCATCAGAATTTTTTATAGGAATTGCATATGATTTAAAGGCCGTACCATAAATCTCTTTCCCCACATCTTTAATTACAACCTCTCCCTTTTTTAAAGCTTCATAAATTGCTCCACCTTCAGGTATTTTATCTCCTATACCTGCTTTTAAAGGAAGTTTTTCATTAATTGTTACATCTAAATATTTTACAGTGTCAGTTACCGCAAAAGCAACTTTAAATACGGAGCTACATTTGAAAATGAATTTAAAACTACATTATCGTCTTCATCTTTCATAAAACCACTCCTACTTTAAATATTATTAATTTATTCTTTATTAGTTATTATCGGTCTAACTTACAATATCTTAAATTTTTGTCATTAAAAGCTTGTACGAAAAATACCCATTTTATCTAAGCTAAAAAAGCTTCAGTATAAAATGGGTATAATTAATACTTTGTATCTATAATACTCTATCTATAGAAATATTAATTTCAAATGGTAACTCATTTATTTTAAGTTCAACACAAATAACCTTGTCTGAACTTGCTGTTGCCGTAAAATCACCATACATTAGTGTCGGTGTAGATATATCTATATTTATGCTTTGTTCTGAAAAACCCATAGATGCATTTGCTGTAAGCATATTTGTAAGTTCTGAAATAGCACTTTGAGCCATCTCATCTAATTCATTTACTGGCATTCCCATCATCATTGTAGATGCAATTCCTTTAGCACATTCCATTGTAGTTCCATAAATTACATTTCCTCTGAGATCTCCAACAATTCCAACATTTATCAATACGCCAGGACTATTTATTACCTTCCCTTTTATTGCTAAGTTGCCTTTTTTTATATTGGTTATTCCCAATTGAGGCATCACATTTACAACTGAATCAAGAAATGGATTTATATACTTGACGTCCATTCACCTGACCTCCTCTGAAAGCCTATGCTCATATATATTTCTCCATAATTTGTTTCGATGTTTGCTACTGAAATGCTCTCAAGTTCTGCTTTAGATATAGTTAGAGAGCTTCCATGAAATATAGTTGGTGGTGCAACTCTAAGTCCAAATAATTTATTCTTTTTATTCATAACTGAGCAAGCATTGCCTGCGATTATATTAGAAATTTCACCGATAACATTAAACATCTCTTGAGAATTTTTAGGAGCCCTTCTTAAAAGGTCATTTGAAAGTTTATCTGCAGTTTCATAAGACATATCAAATAGTAATCTTCCAGAATATTTCCCAATTACGCCCATAACAATAGATATTCCCTTTGAAGCTTTCTCAGAATTAGATGCCATTTCTTGTCCAAATTTAGGAATGGATTTTGTCATTTTATTAAATACATCTAAGAATCCCTCTTTAAACACTGAATAATATAATTCCTCAAGTTCTTTATAAAGTTCTTCATTAGCTGTAATTCTATTAATAGTAAGTGCAAGTTCTTCTTTATCAGCTGGCTTTTGAATATATCCAGATACATGATTTTTCCTTGCTTTTCTTACTATTTCATCGTCCATCATCGAACTAACAATTATGACATTTATGTTTGGATCAATTGAGTGTACTGCTCGTGTGCATTCAAACCCATCAGTGCCTGGCATAGTCATATCCATAGTCACAATATCAGGTCTAACTTTGCCCACAACTTCAATAGTTTCTTCTAATGAACTTGCTTCCCCTACAACTTCAAATCCACTTTCTGTAAGCATATCTCTTAAAAGAGTAATTGAAAAAGGTGAATCATCAACAATAACAACTTTTATTTTCTTCACTTTGACACCTACTTCCAAATTAATTGTCTTTTTTCTTAATTATACATTAGATATAGTACTTTCGCAATTACCGCAATTGTCTATTAAGCATAATCAAAAATTTTAAATTATCTTCTACATTATTTATATATAAAGTTCTTAACTTATACAGCAAAGCCAATTTTTTTCTTCTACAGTAGTGAGTTTTGAATTTTTAAAGCCTGCTTTCTTTAGAAGCTCTAAAAGTTCCTCTGGTGATAATATTTTCATATTTCCAATTGCTGCATATTCATCGTTTTTTTTCTTAAATGCCTCACTAGAATACATTTCATTTATAATAATAAATTTACCTGAATCTTTTAATACTCGTTTAACCTCTTTAAAACTTTCTAATAGATTAGGCCAAAAATATATTGTTTCTACCGCAGTTATTACATCAAATTTTTTATCTTCAAATGGTATTTTTTCTACACTTGCTTGAATTATTTCTACTTTATTATTATCAATAAGCTCTTTATTATATTCTGTAGACCACTTTACACAATCCTCTGAATAATCAATTCCAAACACTTTTCCTTTAGTTGCAAATTTAGATAACCTATTAACTGTTCTTCCACCTCCACAGCCTATATCAAGAATAATGTTTTCCTCTTTAATTTCTATTTTTTCAAGTCCAAATGAAGTTAATTCAAAATGACTTTCATTCATATCCTCCACTACAAATTTTCCAAGCTCTCCTTTAGGTTTTCTACACTGATTTACTCTTTTTGCGATGTCACTCATTATTATCATCTCTCCCTTTTGCTTCTGCAATATTGATTTTTATCATTTGAAATGCTCTTTCCTCTGATATTGGTTTTGAATATAAATATCCCTGGTAATAATCATTATCCACATTTTGCAACATATCAACCTGGCACTGTTCTTCTATCCCCTCAATTATTGTCTTCATCCCAAGTGATTTTGCAAGGTTCACTACAGCCTTTACTATTTTTACATTTCTATCTTCTAAGTTATCAACTAAAGATTTATCTAATTTTAAAATATTAAACTTAATATTCTTAATATAAGATAAGGAGCTATACCCTGATCCAAAATCGTCTAAGGCAATAAGAAATCCTTCTTCTTTTAATTTATCTACAAGTTGATTTGCATATTCAAAATTTTTTATAAGTACAGATTCAGTAACTTCAATAGTAATGTGTGAAGCCTCTACTTCGTACTTTTCTTTTAATTCTATAAGCTTTTTTATATATTTATAATTGAAGCTTATGGCTGAAGCATTTATAGCAATATGTGGAACATTTTTTAATTCTTTTTCACATCTATTAATAAATTTAAAAGTCTGTTCCGCAACACAGTAATCTATAATATCAATTAACCCTCTCTCTTCAGCTAATGTTATAAATTTATCTGGAAAAACAATTTCTGCTGAAGATAATTTCAATCTACTTAACGCTTCAAATTTCATGAATTTACCGCGTTTTGAAAATACAGGTTGATAAAAATTCACAATACTTTCTTTACTATCTTTGCTAATAGCATGTATAATTTCATTATCATACTTTTCCATGCAAACATCAATATTTTCATAAGCTAAAATCTGATTTCCTTTAAGAAGTTTTGCTCTGCGTCTAGTTTTTTCTGCATTTAAAATAATATCTATAGCATCATTTGCATCTTTAGGAAATACTGCTATTCCAGCCGATACAGAAAATTTATAATCGAATTGAGGCAGTTTAAATTCAATTTTTTTTACAACCTCATTATATATTTCTTTTAAATGTCCCACATCTGAAATCTTAGGAAAAACTATTATAAAACTATTTTCGCCTGCTCTTGAAAAAATGCACTTATCTGAAATTAATTTTACAAAATCATCTGCTAATTTTTTTAATACATTATCGCTTACCACTTGTCCAAAGGTATCTTTTATTTCTTTAAAATTGTTAATATCCATATATATTATAGAAAACTCACATTTATTTTTTATTGCCATTTGTTCTAATACTCTATTAATAGCATTCCTATTCAAAACACCAGTAACGTTATCGATATAAAGTGCTTCCTCATATTTGTTATTTATATCAATCCTTTCATATACAAGAAAAAAGGTGATTTGTCCCAATAACAAAAATACAATTACATCTGTATAAAATATATTATTCATACCATTGTAGACATAGCAGCTTCCAATATTTAATGGTACTATTGTGAAATAATATATGTATAACATAGATTTCTTATTTATAATTTGTATCATAATAAAAAATCCAGCTATAAACAATATGTAAACAATAATATTGTATTTTAAAGCTATATTAATATAAATTAGCCAAATAGACACTGTAAATAACATTACATTTACAACATCATCTAAATACTCATTAAATTTTTTATGAAAACTAAATAAAAGTTCAGCAAGTAATATTATACATATAATATTAGGATACCAAATTTCTGGTGATTTATTGTAGATATTTTCTATATAGTAATTACACATAAAAACAACAAACATACCAATCAATATATTTATTCTTAATATTATTGTTGAAAATTTAGTTCTTTTCTCCTTAATTTCTATCAACATTTTATTTTTATTATGCATATTTCCTCCAAATTCTATTCGATTAAATAAAAAATATTATATTACTATATTATTCGAGTAAAATTCAGATTACATAAGAAACAATTCACAAATTTTATATATTTTTGTTGACTAATTACGTTGTTTCCAATTTTATTCCAATTATTGGTGTTGTTATTGTAAAAAAATGCCTTTAGAATGAACACTATTCCTGTGTATCTTCTATAGGCATTTTTTAATATAATGATATGAATTTTTTTACAATCCTAATAATTTTCAGCTAACACTTCAAAATAACTTTGTGGATGAAGGCAAGCTGGGCATACCTGTGGTGCTGCATCCCCTTCATAAATATATCCACAATTAATGCATTTCCATAAAGTAGTTTCATCTTTTTTAAACACATTTTCGTCCTCTATATTTTTCGCTAGTGTTCTATATCTTGCTTCATGATGTTTTTCTACTTCAGCTATCATTTTAAATGCAGCTCCTATAGCTGGAAACCCTTCTTCTTCAGCTGTTTTTCCAAAAGTCGGATATAAATCAGTCCATTCTTCATTTTCGCCATTTGCAGCTGCAATAAGATTTGCTTTTGTGTCGCCTAATGCCACTGGATATGATGCTCCATTTATTTCTACAGCTTCACCATTAAGACTCTCATTTAAAAATTTAAAAAATCTTTTAGCATGTTCCTTTTCATTTTCTGCAGTTTCAGTGAAAATATTTGCAATTTGAACATAACCCTCTTTTTTTGCTACTGAGGCATAATAAGTATACCTATTTCTTGCCTGTGACTCACCTGCAAAAGCCTTTAACAAATTTTCAGCGGTTTTTGTACCTTTTAATGAACTCATAAAATCCCCTCCTATATTTATCTTAACATATATATATTTCTACATTTTGTTACAGATTCCTTCTAATCTTCTGAACTTTTAAAAATTCCACTTTATTTAAATATATGGATTATTCTTTCATATAATAACAATAATTGCTTTCTATTGGATTATAAATTTTAATTCTACTCCCTTGGAATTCTCCTTTCAAACTTGAAACTTCGTAATAATTCTCTTTATCACTATCAAACATTATTTTTATATTGTTATTTTTTACAACATATTTACACTTAATATAAAACGCTTCTTTATAGCTGCTATTAATAATCGTACATTTATTATTGGAGCTAAGTAAAATAATATTATTACTTGCGGATTTATAGCTTCCTGCATACGGGTTTGTATTGTATGATTTTAAATAAATACTGATGATTATAAGAGTTGCTAAAACAAAAAATATCTTTTTCATAATAAATCTCCTTGTATGCTGTTTATAGTTTAATGTTATCATTTATCATGTAAAGATTAAGTTAAAATTAACTTTGCTTTTATAAAGATTGTATAAATATTAAATAAAAAAGTTCTGCAAAATGCAGAACTTTTTTATTTAATATAAAGCTTCCTTTAAACATAAACCCTTTGCTTTTGCTATTGGTCCATATTCTAATCTTTTCTTTTCATCTAATATTTTTTTAACATCTACTGATTTAAGTTTACCTAATCCTACTTCTAACAAGGTTCCTACAATAATTCTTACCATGTTTAATAAGAATCCATCTCCATTTATTTCTACCTCTATAATACCGTTCACTTCTGATATGTTTATATAGTTAATAGTTCTAACTGTTGGTTTAGTACTAGACTTTAGATTGGTAAAGCTTTGGAAATCATGTGTTCCAATTAAAACTTCTGCTGCCTCTCTCATATCACTTAAATTTATATGTTCCTCTGTTTGATAAACATATTTTCTATTAAATACATTTCTAAACTTATTATTATTTATTTTATATACATAAGTTTTTGACTTCACATTATATCTTGCATGAAATCTTTCTCCTACCTCTTCCATAGACTTTACTACTATATCTTCAGGTAAGAACTCATATAAATAATCTAGCATAGAATTTGTGCTAAGCTCACATTCAGTATGAAAATTTGCTATATAATTTTCAGCATGTACTCCTGCATCAGTTCTACCACACCCTATTACCTTTATATCTTCACCTGTCATCTTAGACAAAACATTTTCTATTTTATATTGTATAGTTAAGTCACCAACTTTTTGTCTTTGCCAACCCTTATATTTGCTCCCATCATATTGGATTTTCATTTTTAAGTTTCTCATATAATTCCACCTTTAATCTATTTTCTTTATCTGCTGTTTAGTTTTCACTAACAACCTTTTAATTATATATTTTTTGTTATTATAAAGCTATTAATATTTTTAATTACTTTAGCATAGCCATATCCTCTAATTCAATTACTGTGCATGCCACTTCATTGCCATTAACTAATAAAGCAATTTTATGTTCTCCTGAATAATGTTTTCGTGTAGTAAGATTATGCCACTTATGAATTCGTGTTCCTGTAATTCGTTCACCACCAGCTACGATCTTATCAGATAAAAGAAACAATTTTCGTGATGTTTTTCCATTTGCTTTTACAAAGTCGATTCCATATTCAACACGTATGTGTACAGGATTTTCTTTTCCAATAAAAACTTCATAATTAATTCTACAACTATCCCCAATATTCAATATAAATGAATCCACAGTTAAACTAGCTTCTGTAACAACAGCGCCATCTCCCCCCATATCATATCCAAATAAGCTCATAACCTCTGGATTGGATTTTCTAATTAAAGTTCTACTAGCATGTCTTAATATCCAGTCCGTATCCTTATTTTTACCTTTCCATCGTTTTAATATATCTATAAAAATCCTCTGATTATCTTTAGAAATATCATTTAAATTATTAGCCACACTCTTTCTCACATAAAGTGAAGGATCTTCTTTTAGTTCCTCTAGAACCAAAATCACAGGTTTGGGATCCTTTTTAAACATAGTAAGAGCTTCACCCCACGGTAATCTTGGCCTACATCCTTCACTTGAAAGCCTTCTTACATGCTCATTTTCACTCTTTGACCACTCTAACATTTGATTTATCATTTTTTCTGGATTACGTTTAAAAAAAGGTCTTACAGCAAATTCGGAAGAAGATCTTTTTGTAAATCTTTCAAGTGCTTTCATGGAAATATCCCAATTTTTATCTGACTCTCCGTGAAATGCTACAAAATCAGGAAAAAATAAATATGGAAATCCAATGCAATCTTCGTCAATTGAAAACAACACCTGAAGTGCCTCCTCATATTCTTGTGGAAGATATTTACCAAGTGTTTCAGCAATTCTCATCATTCTAGCTCTTAGCTTTAAGTCGTTCCAATTATCATCTAGTACCATATCTAAAAATCCTTTTTTATCAAAATTCTTATAGGCTGAATACACCTTTTCACTAAAGTCTATTAAAAATTGTTTATTGTATATGTCTTTTAAAGCTTCCGGCATTTGTTAATCACCCCATTCTTATATAAAGAAAATTAAACTTATTATTTATTACTTCTACATATTATTTTAAATGATATGTAAAATAATTTATAGTTATTTTACTTATGTAACCTTAATTAATTCATCTGAATAAAATATTGCGAGGTGAATTATATTGTCATACTTTGATTCACTAACTCCTAAAGAATTTATACTTCTGGCAAACTTAGTTGCATTTGCACTTACAGAAGGTGAATCAACTAAAGATACCAAACTATTAGCTGATTTTTTATCTACAGTTTCAAGTATTATGTTTTCCATATCGGCTCAAAAAGAAAACCTTAACTCTTTAGAAGAAGACCAAAATAAATTAATGAATAAGAACTCAAATTAATCTGTGCAAACCTTTAAAGGTAATAATATAGATTATCTTTAATTATGTAAGCACAGATTAGTTATATTTAATTGAATACTTTTTAGTGGCATAGTCAATAATCTATTTGAGGTGATTACATAATGAATTTAAAATCTTCTATTGGTTTTGATATTGCTGTGGCTTCTGTTTTACTTACTATTATATGTGCAATTATTTTTAATTTGATTGTTTAAATCTTTAAGTTTAGGCAATAATTAAAATGTAACCTATTATTATTCCCCTTTATATAGGACGTGCCTTTTGGTGCGTTCTTTAGTATTAAACAGTTTACTTCTCCATCTTAACCTACATATAGCTTTTGTGTGATTACTAGTTTAGTGATATAATTACATATTGTCATTAATTTAATGACCAAATAAAAAATGCAAAGTGAGAATATAAAATGCGAAATGAAAATTTAGAAAGATCAATAGTTAAAATTTCTAATGATATTGCTGCTATTAATATCGCCAAAAAATACTTATCAAATATTGATGAAATAAATGATGTAAGAGACAGTCTAAACAACAAAAAACAATTATTATCCAATGAATTGTATGCTGAAGATCATAAAAGTTACGCAAAATGTTGTGAAGTTATAAATGACATATTATCCAAAGAACTTGCAAAGGAAGAACAAGTAACTCTACTTGAAACAATAAAAGAAACCTTTGGCAGACAGTATCCAAATGTAAGCAAAAAAAGTAATGGCCTTAATGCTTGGTTAAAAGAACTTAACCTTGAATATAATTGGATTACTGATGAAGAAACTGGTTGGGACAAATTAGTTATAACTGGCTTTGGATTATATAAGCAAAATTAAATTTTAAACAATTAAGATATATTGTTTAAAAACTTAATTATTGGAAATAATTATAAATGTTACTCATTATTATTCCCCTTTATATATAGGACGTGCTTTTAGTACGTCCTATAGTTATTATAAAGTCCATCCAAGGTAATTTAAAAATCATGTTCTAAACTGGGAAACATTTTTTCCTAATACAGATGAAATATTAACCAACTTCTTCGCTGTAATAGACAGTTCATTTGTTATAGCTGCTTGTTCTTCTGTAGCTGCTGTTACGTCTTCCGAAAGAGCAGAAATGTCTTGTGATTTTGAAGCTATATTTTCAACTGTATCCGAAATCTTATTCCTGCCTTCCATTGTTCCTCTGAGTACTAATTGTACCTTATTAATGTCACTAGGAATATTATTTACCTTACTAATAATTCCCTCAAATGAAGTTGTCACACTATTAATATCATTTTTACTTTCTTCCACTATCTTAGTTAAAAGTTCTGTTGTAGTCGAAACATCATTAGTCTCTTTCATAACTGTATTTATTAATTGAGTTATACTCTTTGATGATGTTAGAACTTCTTCTGCCAGCTTTCGTATTTCTTCTGCTACTACTGAAAATCCTTTTCCTGCTTCACCGGCTCTAGCAGCCTCTATAGATGCATTTAGAGCTAAGAGATTAGTTTGTTTAGCCACTCCATTTATAACATCTACTATAGAATTAATTTGTGATATAGTATTATCTAAATTCTCAACTTTAGCTTTTGATACTAAAAATGAATCTAACATTTCATCAATAGTATTAGCCAATTTATTTATAGTTTCTACTCCTCTGTTTGTATCTTCTTTTATAATCTTTCCACCATCAGCTAAAAAGTTTAAATTGTTGTCCACATTATCTAAATCTATTGAAAAACTTTCTAGTAAATTAACCGCTTCCTTTAAAGCTTCTGTTTGTTTCATTCCTTCTTGAGATACACTAGCTACTGAAGTTGCAATTTCTTCACTAGATAATGCTACAGTACTTCCACTACCTCCAATCTGTTCTGATAAATTGCTTAAACTCTCTGATATTACTTTGATTTTTCTAACAAGTTCTCTCATATTTTTTCTAGTCTTGGCACTTGCAATTGCAAGTTTTCCTATTTCATCTTTACTTTTAATTTTATATTCTGCTGTAAAGTCTCCCTCACCTGCTTTTTCAATAGCATCTTTAATAATTTCTATAGGTTCACCAATTCGTTTTCCTATGAATATTCCTGCAATAGCGGCTAATAACAAAACTAATATAGCACAAATTATGCTTCTTATAATGGTGATTCTAATAGATCTTTCCATGTTTTCAATAGAAATGCCAATTGAAAGGCTATATAACACATTATTTCCGTCTTTTATAGGAACTTCCACATTATATGCCGTAGTTCCTTTCCACTTATACATATATGAGTTTGTCTTTCCTTCAAAGACACTGTCTAGGTCTGATGCATCAACTTTTCCACCAATGGAATTCTTTGATGTTCCTGCCACAAGAGTTTTATCTCTTGATATCACACCTATGTACAATAATTCTCCATTTGCATATTTATATGTTGCATCTATTATATCTTGTATTTTATTCATGTCTTTTATTCCTGCATTTTCAATGTTTGCTCTTACATTATTCGCCAAAGTAATTCCATCATCTTTCATCTGGTTTTGTATTCCATTTATCATTTGATATGTAAAAAATGATGTACAAATCAATATTATTATTGCTGCAGTTAAAACAAAATTGAACGTTAATCTCTTCTTTATAGAAGTGAACATATTATTCCTCCCTAAAATTTGAATATTACATATGAATTATAATTTTATATTTTACTTATTTTCGTACGCGTACGAATTAAAAACGCAACAAAAATGTTTTAATACATTTTTGTTATGTTTTTAAGAGCTTTATCTATATTATCCTCAAAACTTTTCCTTTGCCCATCATCAAAATCATACAATAATAAATCTAGAAATTCTTTTTCCATAACTTGAAGTCTTTTTTTTATATATACAGCGTCAGAAGTTAAACTAATATATACACTTCTCTTATCTTCAGCACAAACACACTTTTTTATCAATCCTTGACTTTCATACTTATTTATTATGTCTGACAAAGATGATTTAGACACCTTCCATATGTTTGATATCTCATTAAAAAGCATCTTTGATCCGTCCTCTGATAGGATATTAAATAAAGTTGCATGATTTTCTAATATAGGTAAATGCTCCTCCTTTATCTTTTTTTTAAAAAATTTAGTGGACGCTTCATTAATCTTATTTATTTTACCAATGGTGAATTTACTTTTCATTTTCGTCACCTCATTCGTTCGGCTCCGAATTAATTATATGATTTTAACTTTTTTTTGTCAATATACTTTTTGTAAATTTCGTTACTTACCTCAATAAGTAACGTCTTTATATAACGTTACTTATTGAGGTGTTAATGAATAATTATAAATTTAATTCCTTGCGAATAAAATCTGCCATTTCACGAATCTTCTCATTTTCATTATTTGAGGAATTTATAATATATGTCTTGTAACTTTCCTTATAATTATTACGCATATAACATAATACATCTATCTTCCATTTCCAAAGTTCCTCTGGTGAAAGGTAAAAGAATTTTGGCTGAACTTTCTCACGATAAAAATCTTCATCCATATTCAAAATATTCTCTGGAGTTAGTTCAGAAGACAGCTCAGCGAGTCCCGGAAATTCTTCAACCTCCTTCCACTTTCCTTTATTCATTGGACATACATCTTGACAAATATCACAGCCATAAATACAATTCCCAAAATTTTTGCTTAGTGGCTGCTGTGGTAAATTACGACCTCCAAATGTTGTCAAGAAAGAAATGCAGGCAGTTGGTGTCATGGTGTACGGAGCAGAAAGTGATTTAGTTGGACAGGCAGACATGCATCGATTACAACCTTTTGGGCACTGGGGCACATCCATTGTTTCTTTTAACTCAATTTCTCTGTCAATTAACCATGCTTCAATATGAACCCATGATCCGGACTGCGTGTACAAGAAATTATTTCGTCGTATAATTCCAAGCCCAGCTTGTAAGGCTGCCCAGCGCATACCTACAACTCCAAACTTCTGATTGGTCACTACCTGCAAACCAAGGTCCTGCATATATTTTTCCATTGCTCTATTATGTTGATATTCTTCTGTATTTGCATCTATACGTACATCAAATAAATATGCCTTTGCAACATGATCCTTAACTACCTCTGGAATTTTATATTTTCCATATGGGACTGTCATTACTACAACAGATTTTGCCCAGGGATACTCTTCCAAAGGATTAGCTAGCCTTTGTTGGGTTTGATAAAATTGTGCAGATTCTGGTACCTTTTTAATTCGCTCCTCAAGCTTTTCTTTATATCCTGACAACTTATTAATTGGAATAATGCCACATTTTTCATAGCCAAGTTCATAAGCTTTTTTTTGAATCATTTGTTCAATTGTATTCATTACTTTGTCACTTCCCTAGAAATTTATTTTTTATATGTATATGCATATAATATTTTATTAGTTGTCTTTTGTCAATAATATTATTAGAGAATGAAAGCGACAACAAAAACATGGATTCTCTGCAGAGTGCAGTAAAATCCATGTTTCTGTTAAAACCCGTTTAATACTTATTTTTTATTATTAAATTATACAAACTGTACAACTTCCTCTATTGACTGTCTAGTTTTGGGATATGGTTCATTTTTACGATATCCAAAGCTTGCCATAACTGAAACTCCAAAGTGTTTTGTATCTATGATATTATTTTCTTCTAATATTTTTTCCACAGCTTCTATATTGAATCCTTCAATTGGACATGAGTCAATCCCTAAAAATGCAGCTGTTGTCAGCATGTTTGCCATTGCAATATATGTCTGCTTAGAAGCCCAATCATATAAAGCACGATCACTTTCCAAAAGTTTAAAATCACTTCTCTGAAAATTCTCGAAATACCCCTTCCTTTCTTGAGCTATGTTACTAGGCAATTTCTGTACTTCAGTCATAATTTTCATTATATAATCAGAATTATATAATGTATCAATTTTTTTACGCGCTAGTAAAATTACAAAATGACTTGCACCATTAAAACTGTTTTGTGCTCCCCATGCCACTGGATACAGTTTTTCTTTGATTTTTGGATCCTGTACAACTAAAAATTTCCATGGTTCAAATCCAAAAGAACTTGGTGAAAGTCTTCCTGCATCCAATATTGTATTAAAGTCTTCCTCCGACACAACTTTTGTAGCATCAAACTGCTTGCATGCATGACGAAACTTAAATGCATCCAATATTAATTGATTTTTATTACTCATTTACAATCCCCTCTTTCACTTTACCCATTTACTACCATCCGTAAAACTCCATCTGAGTGCAAGTTTCACTTTATCCTATCTCAAATATATCACACCTGAATATCATATTGAAGTACGCACATTTTTTATATATAGTATATTAAAACTATCTTAAGTATCAATTTTATACCATAGTAACAGAGTTAATGTTAGCCGTACTCCATTCGTCCAAAAATTCAATTGTTTCTTTCCAACAATCTACACAAGCTATTGCCCATTCTTCCAAGTTACCATCACACTTATCTAACGTGGAAATAGATTGATATGGTAATGTAAGCATATGACCCGATTTCTCATAACTTAAGTGCTTGAATCTAAATTTAAAGTTATTTTCAGTTAATCTTTTAATAACTGTCTCGCAATGCAATAACGATGGCCATATAGAATCCGATGACGAAGATAATAATAATATTGGTCCATTTATTTTCTCTACTTTAATGCTAGATTGATTTAGATCGCCTTTTTTAATTATCTTATTATACATCCATGTCATAAGATCTTTTTTACCAAGTATTTTTCTGATCATCATTTGGCAAAGGATTAAAAAGGAAAATTTCAAATACGGAACTTCATTCCCTCTATATGTCCATGATGAATGACGACTTGGCATATCATTTTTTAATCCCTCATATACATAACAACTCGGTGTGTTTGCTATGACACAAGTCAGTTCTGGAAAAAACGACGCCGCAAGCAACGCCAGTTCTCCACCTTTTGATCTCCCATAAATGGCAATTTGATTTTGATCTACAGTGTTTTTACTTTTCAACCATTTAATAGAATTTTCTATAATTTCAAGTGGTATTCTATCCAAATTTCGTTTAGTTCCATCAAGTCCAAAATAGCATACCGCCAAGGCCGAGTAGCCTTTTGATGCAAATACTTGAGATATCGCCTGTGCCTTTTCAATTCTTCCATCGCTTCCACTTAACACAATAATCGCTGGTCTTTTTTCTGACTTCTCGTGAGTAAAGTAACGTGCTATAAAATTGTTCTCTATAATAGTTTCACATTTTATTTTTTCATCGCAGAACATTCTGATATGCTTTTTTGATGCTAGGATTTGATTGTTTACTTCAACTGTAAAGTTAACGGTATAGTTCCTTGTTGCAGGTATTTCTTGGATGTTTTGAGGTGTTTTGTGTTTATGCAATTCTTTTATTTTCATAGAATAAAAAAGTCCCATAGCATTGCACTTTTCATAAGTCCCCTTCATTGGTATAGCGTTTCTAAGTTGAATACTGCCATTATCATCCGCTATAAAAACTCCATAAGACTCCCACTGGGAGTTTTGCCCTTGTTCTGACATTCCAGCATTGATGCAGTAATAATCCTCGCTAACCGCACGAAATAAGACCTTCCGATTTTTGGGTAATCCACTTATTGTAATATCAACAGTTTCATTAATATAGGATATTTCTGGAACAATGGTAATTAAGCAATTATTCTCATTCATCTTTCTTCCTCTTTTCTTTTGTCAATAGGAACTTTTTCATCAAATCCAATCCACTGACTACCGTCAAATGTAGCAAATTTCTTTAACAAACTCCATAAGATCTTTAATTCCTCTTCATCAAAGTCTTTGAACATTTGTTTTAATTGTTCATTCCCTTTTTCATAGTATCTTTGCAAAAAAGATCGACAATTTTCTACTATTTCAATATTTACTGCCCTGTTATCAAATTTGTTTTTACTAATCATAACCATGCCTTTTCGTTCAAGAACAGACACCAATTTTTTTGCATTTTGTTTGGAACAGCCCATTATATTGGCAATCTGGCTATATGACACATTGTTTTCAGGTAGATGTATAATTGATAAAAGTGTCATCCATTGTCGAACAGTCAATCGTTCATCTAACTCATCACCTTTTGTTTGTATTTTGTTAGAAATGAAAAATATAGTTGATAGTATTTGTTGTAGGTAATATTGCTTCATATTTATTCTCCTTAAAGTCTCACAATATAGACAACTTGTTGTCTATATTGTATAGCATTTATTTTCCGTTTGTCAAGAATAAACAAATTAATATAATTAAGAAAACTATGAATACGTTTATGGTTCTAGCTAAAATAGCTACTTTTATAAATTTTTTATATATTTTAATCTTGGTTTTTTGTCACCATTTTTTTGTAACTCCAGTTTTGACTGCCCAAATAGCCAATTGTGTTCTATCTCTAAAATTAAGTTTATTTAATATATTGCTTAAATAATTTCTAACAGTTCCTTCTGATAATCTCAGCTTTTTTGAAATTTCTTTATTTGATAAACCAAGCCCAACGCACTTTATTATATTCCATTCTGTGTCGCATACATCATTTAGATTTTTTTTGGCACCAACCTGAATAGAGATGTCACCTTGAGCCATTTGAGAAAATAGTTTAAAAACCTTAGCCGTTATATCTGAATTTGTCATGGCCCCTCCATTTGAAACAGTGTGAATTGCCTTTACAAGTTCATCCATTGAAACACCCTTAAGTAAATATCCGCTAGCACCATATTTTAAAATATTAAATATGTATTCATCATCATCAAAGGCAGTAAGCGCTATAATTTTAATGTTTGGATAAGATTCTTTTATAATTTTTGTACATTGAACACCATTCATTTCCGGCATGCAAACATCCATTAATATTACATCCGGTTTGTACTTACGTACTAATTTAATTACTTCTTTTCCATTACATACAGTTCCCACAACTTCAATATCTTTATTTGCACTTAAAACAATTTTCAAGCTTTCCCTAATTAGCTCCTGATCATCAGCAATTAATACTTTAATCACTTACGTCACCCCATATAATTGAAATATTCATAATTATTAAAAACCATCGCTGTCATAATATTCCCCGGTCACAATTTATCCCTCCTTACCATGTTTATATAATTTTTTATAGCTTGTCCATTAACTTCTATCTTTACATTTTATTCGTTTAATTGTACCTTCATAACTTATGATTGTCCATTTGTTGATTTTAATTTTTGTTTAATGATATAATTCTTTTCATTTTCTTTCATTTATGGACGAATGAATAAATTGATAATTTAAAAAACAGTATCTTAAAATATCAATTTTATTTAATATTTCAAAATACTGTTTTTTAATTATTTATGTTTAATACACTATCTACCATAGCTAACATGTTAATTTTATTTATTACTAATAATTTTTAAAATGTTATTCACATTTTTTCTACCATTTCTTATTGCCAAATTAATTAGAAGACATGCTACAACACAAACTACAGTAAATAAAATGCCAAAAACTCCAAAAGCAAATTTAATTTTAGATCGTGACAATCCATAATAAGCTATCACAATACCTATACTAGACAATCCCATAGCACTTACAGACCACCTAGATAAATTTTTTAAAAGCTTACTTTGCTTCTCTGCTTCATAAAACATTTGTTTTTTCTCTTCATCTTTCATATTAACTCCTCATATATAGTTACTCGCTACTTGGATATTAAATTATACATGTATCATAAATGGCCAAAACATAGCTTTTTGAAACATGTATAATTTAAATTTAGGTGCGATAACCTTTTTTATTAATAAGTTAATCCTGGATTAAAGAATCCTACGAGTACTCCAAGAAAAGCTATTATCAAAAATATTAACATTACTATTGTAGGAGATATTTTCTTCTTTGACATAAGCCACCATGCAAAAATTACAGCTGCTGCGGAAAGAATTTTAGGAAAAACACCATCTAAAGTTTTTTGCAAGTCTATAATTACTCCACCACGTGAATTATACATTTTCAAAGATGTATTGATGTTTACCCAAGTAGCAGCAACTGCGCCAATTACTATAGTTCCAACCATAATTACAGATTCACGGACAGCAGTAGCTTTTTCTCCAACAACCATCTCAACAGCTTTACCACCTAGCTCATATCCTTTATAATAAGCCCATCTCATTCCAAAAATCGCTATAGCATTCCAAACTACAATATAAAATATTGCTCCTAGAGGAGAACCTCCTGTTGAAAGTCCTAAGCCTATACCTAAAAGTATTGGTATTAAAGTACCTACTATTAATGAATCTCCAATACCTGCTAAAGGTCCCATAAGTCCAGCTCGAATACCATTTATCATCTCACCATCAATGTTTTCATGATTAGCCCTTGCTTCTTCAAGACCAGCTGTCATACCAACAACTAATGTTCCAATCTGAGGTTCTGTATTAAAAAATGCCTTATAAGTTTCCATAGCTTCTTTTTGTTCTTCTTTTGTTTCGTATAAATCATTAACGATTGGAAGCATTGCACAAAGATAGCCAAAAGTTTGCATATGTTCTTGAGAAAAACAAGTTAAATTTCCATAAAACCAATTTCTAAAAGATTTGCTTAAAGCTTTCTTAGATACTTTTTTCTTTTCCATACTATATGTCCTCCTCATCATCATCGTTACCCGTGGCCTTAGCTACAGCCGGTTTTTGCAGTTGAAGCATTCTTATTCTGTAATTAATTAGTGCAAAGAAAATACCTATTATTGCTGCTCCAATTAAATTAACTTTCATGACTGCTGCCAAAGTGAAGCCTAAAAAGAAGGTTACAAAATCACTTGATTTTAACACAACCTGTTTTAGCAATATTGCAATTCCTACTGCTGGAAGTAAACTTCCTACTGTAAATAAAGTTTTCATTGGTATGCCATTCATTGGCAATGCTACCTTCATAATTTTAACCATGCTAGAACCCATTCTTGTAATAATAAGTGCTGGAATAAAACTACAAATAATGTGAGAAATCCATGGTAATCCCATATCAACTAAATAAAGCTTTTCAAACTCACCCTTATCTACTGCTTTCCATCCTATATGCTGCCATATCAAGTTTATAGTTGCTGTTCCATAAAATAAAACAGTTCCTAAAGTTCCAACTGCCGCACCTAATGCAGTTGCCATTTGAGCTGCCTGTGTAGAGCTTGGATTTAATCCCATTCCTTTAATTGCTACTACAGCTAGAGGAATACCAATATAACTGATTGCACGTACATCTGCAGATACAGTTCCACCTGGCGTAACTAATGCAATATAAACGACTTGAATTGCTGCTCCAACTATAATACCAGTTTGCACATCACCTAAAATAATTCCAACTACTAAGCCTGCAACTAAAGGTCTTCCTAAAGTATAATTACCAAAAGTAGTGCCACCCATGCCAGGCATACTTGCCAGACATGCAAATAATCCAAATAATGTGGCTTGAATCCAATTTATTTCCATAATAATTCCCCCCGCTAGTATATTAAATACTATTTAAAACCAAACTGGCCTCTAAACTTTTTCCAATTTCCTATTGCTTCCTCTTTAACAAGTGCAAATTCTACACTATAGCCAGCTTGCATAATAGCTTCAAAAGCTTCAGCTTCTTTCTGATTTATAGATTGATTGTTTCCTAACTTTACCGTACCCGGTCTATCGTTGCATGGTCCTACAATAACTTCTTTAATACCGGGCTCAAACTTATCTTCAACCAAAATCTTAGACATAAGTATAGGTTCTTTTGTAATAAGAAAATACCTTGTATCACTTTCCAAAACCTTACTGCATTTTAATTTCCAGTGTTCATAAGTCCATACAAATGTTTTTTTGCCACTTGCACTTTTATAAGCTGCTTTTAATACTGGATTATTAGCAGCTGCATCATTAACAGCTATTATTCCATCACATGGGTATTCTAAAGCCCATCTTGTACATGTTTGCCCATGTATCATCCTATCATCTATTCTTAAAAACGAAATTGACATTTTTTACTCCCCCTAAATATCTTCTTCCCCTGTATCAATTAGTTTAAATTCCTTTATTGACTCACCTGCTGTTTCAAATAACGTTTTCTTTAATTCTTCTTTACCCATGGAATCTTTCATCAAAATTGTCGTCAATACTGTAGGCAAGTTCATGCCACCAACTACAAGTGTTTTTGATAATAATTCTTTACCTGCTAATATATTTACTGCTGTAGTTAAAGGTGAACCTCCAATAATATCACCAAAAAGAATAATTTCATCTTCATTTGTAATATTTTCAATAACTGTCTCAAATTTTTCGCCAAATTCATCAGTACTCATTCCATCTTCTAAACCTTGAAATTTTACGCCTTCTCTCCCTTTACCTGCAAGCATTGACACTGCATTGTAAAGTCCTGCTGCAAATTCTCCATGACTTACCAATATTACATATCTCATTTTTTCCCCCCTTTAAATTCAAACAAAACTTAACATACCAATATTGCAACTAAGTGATAATTTATATGCATATTTTAAAATTTAATTAAACCGGTTTATTTTAATAAACGTTTACATTGTTAATTTTACTAATATTCATTTTAATAATCATCTATAATTTGTCATTAATATACGATTACAAATGTAATATTTTGCATGACATTTGTAATTGTTTTCATAAAATATCTTGTGAATATTTTGGAGAATATAATTGCCACCAAAAAAACAATTTATGGTGGCAATTAATTTTTCATTTAATTTTGATTGCTTGTAAAGTATTTTACGACGTTGAATGCCAGGTCACAATGAGAGGAGAACGGTCAACCAACCGTTTATAACTGTATTTTGGGTAACCAACTATAATTCCACCTGTAACTATTAGATTTTCTGGTATATCTAATAATTCCAACAATGGTTGATAGCCAGATCTTGCACATGTTTCGACAAGACCTGTCCAACATGTTCCTAATCCTAGACTTGGTGCAAACAATTCAGCATATGCAAGAGAAAAATGTGTATTATCTCGTCCACGCATAAAATTTTTCTCAGAGAGTGCTAAGATAAAACATGGTGCATTTCGCAAGATTACATCTTGCCCAGTTTTATGATAGTGTTCCGCCAAATCGACAAAATTATCTGAAAATGGTTCCTTGTTGATGATTGCTTCATCCATCCAGGCTATTGTAGCTTGGGTAATAGATTGAAGAATACTTTTGTTATCTATAACCATGTATTGCACACTTTGTGAGTTGTTGCTTGAGGGTGCTAGTCTGGCGACATTCAACAACTTCAAAATTTTATTTTTAGGGATGATATCTTTTTTGTATGCACGGATTGACCGTCTGGATCTAAGAAATTTTTCTGCTATTTCAGCATTTAAAACTTGAAATGTGTCAAGCGTAACTTGATTAGTAAGTGGTGCGTGAGTATGATTCAATGCTGCTCTAGGACAAATTGCACCACACTGACCGCAATCGATACAAACATGTCCAGCATCAACAGGAATCCTTTTATCAGTCATTCCAATATAATTTTTAGGACAAATCTCAGCACAAATGCCGCAACCAATACACTTTTCTTTATCCACATTAAGTAAAATCATTAAAATTCATCCTTTCTTTTATAAAAACATATTTAATCCTTCTTGTATACATATTTCAGACTTATATAATAATAGATTTTATATAAGACACCGCATTCGTAATATAAGAGCGCGGTGTCTAGCCTTTATTTATTCTACTTGTTAGCGTGTTTTTCCAACAATGTTTCTCCACCAATACCAATACTGTTAGGCTCATACTCTTCAATGAAAACAGTGAAAGAGCTTGAAGGAGAATTTGTAACCTCAACAGCTGCAGCTGTTAATTTTTCAATCAATTCTTTTTTCTTTTCTGGCTGAGTTTTTTTCATTTTCATTGTAATTACTGGCACAATAACACTTCCTTTCAATTTAATTAAATAATTAGCACTGTGCTATTAATATAGTAGCATGCTATAAAATAAATAGCAAGCATTTTATTATTTTTTAATATCTGGATTTTTAATAATTACCAATTGAACTATTTCTCTCATTAATATTTTTGAGTTTTCTTTCAGCAATTCAAGTATACGAATATCTGCTAAATCCAGCTTCAATATTATTTCTTCCACCCTGTCTCAATATTTCATATATTAATTTTTATCTTGCCGCATCTTTATGTTTCAAAATATATCATATGATGTAATTTAAAATTTTTCATTATACGCTTGCTATATAAATGATAGCATGCTATGATTTATATAGCATAATGTCAATATTTTGTCATGAAAGTAAAAAATATTTATGCCAGTTTTAAAAAATCATCATAGACAACATAAGGGGGATTAAAAATATGTCAGTTCCACATCCAGGGAAACCAGTTCGTGGTTCCAAATCAGGACTTCCTATTATGGCCCTTTTCGATCTTTTAGGTAGAAATTGGGTAATGGGTATCATCTGGAATTTGCAGGATGGCTCCACTACTTTCAGAGAACTTCAGCAACGATGCGAATCTATTTCTCCTGGGATATTAAACAATCGAATCAAAGAGTTAAGAGAAGCCGATATTGTAGAGCGTACTATTGAGGGATATCAATTGACCAAACGTGGAAAAAAACTTATGGAATTATTGCGTCCATTTGGTGAGTGGTCACGTAACTGGTCAAAGGAAGTATTCAACTATACCAAGGCACCTAACAATGAAAAAAAGGATGATATGTAGTATATTTATTACATTTTAAAATAAATGATGAATTTAAATGAATTCTAGACATAAGAGTAGCATAGCACCTACCAATTTTTTGCATATATTATACCTATTTTTCAATATTTGAAATAACAAAACATATAAGTAAAGAAGGTAATTTTTATGGTTCATTTGCTTACACCCTTAAAAATTAATAATCTTGAGCTAAAAAACAGGCTAATAATGCCTCCAATGGCAACATCAAGCGCTGGATTACAAGGAGAAATAACTTCGACTCTTTTGCAATATTATGATGAAAAAACACGTGGCGGATACTTTGGTATGGTAATTACAGAACATACTTTTATTTCAGCAGACGGGAAATCCAGTTTACACCAAATTTCTTCTGCTAACAACAGTATGCTTTCGGGCTTGCGACAGCTTTGCGATGTCATTCACAGTAATAGATGTCCTGTTATCTTGCAGTTAAACCATGCGGGAAGTGGTACTAAAAGAAATGTTATAGGTTCTCAGCCGATTGCTCCATCGGCTGTTATAAATCCTTCAAAGTCAAATCTAGAACTCCCGTACGAGCTGAAATATGACGATATCCAAAAAATTATAAGTAATTTTGCTAATGCGGCTTTGCGAGGGAAGCAAGCAGGTTTCGATGGGGTTGAAATACATTCCTGCCATGGTTACTTATTAAATCAGTTTTTGTCACCACTTACCAATAAAAGAACTGATAAATATGGAGGCAATATTAAAGGCAGGATTCTTATTCATCTTCAAATACTGAGAGCGGTTCGCAATGCCGTTGGCAATGATTTTCCTATTCTATTCCGTCTTGGTGCTACTGATAATATGGATGGCGGACTTAGCTTAGATGATTATATTGTAGCGGCAAAAGAACTAGAAAATGAAGGTGCTAATATGCTTGATATATCCGGTGGAATGTGTCGTTACACAGTACCTGACTCGGAAAAATCAGGATATTTTATTAAACAGGCAAAAGCAGTCAAAGGTGCTGTTTCAATCCCTGTCATTATAACTGGAGGTATTAGAACAATAGAAACGGCAGAATTGCTTCTGCAAAATAATGTTGCAGATTTAATTGGCGTCGGAAGACCTGTCTTTAACGATTCAAATTGGGTCAAAAATGCAATTAATAAATATGATTCCGAAAATAAAAAAACACTACTCACTTTTTGATTGTAATAAAAAGCACTCAACCAAAATGATTGAATGCCCTTTATTATATTTAAAACTTGGTTTAAATGAACTGCAGTTGTTATTTGATAAATATTTATAAATTCGTCTCAGAAATTTCCTTAATTTTTTTGTTCATTTCATCGAATCCAGCTTTTGTGTTATCTAGAGAGTTCTTTAAAAGAGGTACTAATATACCATAAAATTTTTCACGTTGAATAAAAGTTGTGGTTCCATCGTTATTATATATTAATTCAAATATATGTTCACCATCGAATAACCCTGATATAAAAGTATGACCTAACCAGCGAAGTTCTTTGTTAGGTACAAATTTTAGAATAGTAGGCTTAAAAATCATACCCTTAGAGTTAGGAGGAACCATTTTCACCTCTATTCTATTACCTTCTCTTGGAATTCCTTTAAAATATTTAATAAACGGATTCCAATTAGGATAAGCATCAAAGTCCGTTAATATTGCCCATACTTTGTTTACATTTGCATTTATTATTATTTGAGTTCTAATTTCCTTCATAACATTCATCTCCTATATTAATCTATACTTAACCCTTTTAAAATAAAATTAAGTAATTCATTTATAGTAGTATTAATATTTATAGAGGTTGCATTAGTATTTGCAGATTCAATAAAATATTGATTTTGACGAGGAAAAATTGCAACGGACATAGTAAAGGATAATGCATTATCGATATTTTCAAATCTAAATATTCCTTTTGATTTTCCTTCAAGTAATAATATCTTTACACGATTCCAAATTGGAATTAGTAATGTTTTGAGTTTATCACATCTACTGCTATTTAAAATAATTTCATGATGAAGTATTTTAACTAACTGTGGATCTTCGAATCTAAGTCTTATTATATAATTTATTATTGATTTAAATTCATCAATAATATCCGAAGATGTTATATTAGTTTCAGTATGATAAGTGTCCTCCATAAAATGATCAAACATTGAGAAAAACAAATTTTCCTTACCACCAAAATGGTAAGCTATTAAAGAAATGTTTACTCCAGCAGCATTAACAATTTCTCTTGTAGATGTGCCATCAAAACCTTTTTGAGCAAACAATTCTTTTGCGGCTGCTAATATTTTGCCTTTTGTTTCACTATTATCCATAAAGATCACCTCAATTAATTTATTTATATTAATATCCATTTTACAAAACCTATATTTTTTTTATTTGGATTAGGTAAGCTTTCTTTTATAGCGTAACCGATACTATGCCCCGTGTTGGGAGCATTATACTTCTTCCATCTCCAAATATATCTTGACTGCTATGGAAGTTGTAAAAAATGCTCCAGAGGAATATTCTATCATTTCAACATTAGTTATCATCGAAATGGATTATGGACATACTTCAGCAATTACTCCTAGAATTTTTTTATCTTTGAGTAGCCATTCATCTGAACTAATAAATATTTTCTTTACATCACTATGTTTGTATCCAA
The DNA here is from genome assembly GCF_900176305.1 of Clostridium acidisoli DSM 12555. GTDB lineage: Bacteria > Bacillota > Clostridia > Clostridiales > Clostridiaceae > Clostridium_I > Clostridium_I acidisoli. The sequence goes on along the minus strand of NZ_FWXH01000005.1, from coordinate 131,667 downwards.
TAGCTTCTAATTGTGAAGTTGCATCTAATTTTTCTCCTTTAAATAATTAAATCAATCGATTGATTTAATTATACGTGCGAGAGAAGTATTTGTCAATAACATTATGATGTTAAAACACCACGTTTCGTAATATAAGAACGTGGTGTAAGATTTTGAATGAGACTTGGTAACCTCAACAGCTGTACCAACCTAATATTCACCTATTATTTTTCTTGCATGACTACTTCCTGTTCTGGCCTTTTACGCATTGTTAAGAACAACGTTGGAATTGCAGCTACAACAGTAAGCCCAATTGCCCACCAAAAAGAAACATTGAATGCACCTGCAACTGCATGAAGGTCTGAGCCTACATGTCCAACCATATGGCGCTGAAGAACAGTGGCAAGAATAGCTGACCCAAAAGCCCCACCGATGGTCTGAAAAATCCTTGTAGCAATACTTACGTGTGGAATCTGTTCTTTTTGAAATCCAATATAAGCAGACATCATGATTGCTATAAACAAACCACCAAGCCCAGCTCCTCTGATTAGCAAGGCAATGGAGAGAATAACTAAATTTGTATCCGTACTGGCAAAAGCAAATGGCAGCGTACCGATTGCAGTAGCAGCGAGACTCATAAGCACAATATTACGAGAACCGTCACGATCAGCCACTTTTCCAACCCAGCTTCTTGTGAGCAGCATTCCTATGCCTTGAGGAATCATCCACAAGCCAGCAGACAGGGCACTTGCACCACGCACTTCCTGATAATAAAGTGGTAGTATCAACATAGCCCCATTCGTGATAATTCCGCTAAAAATCAGTAGGATATTGGAAGCAGTAAAATTGACGGATTTGAACATCCGCACATTCAAAGCCGGTTCCCGTTTCGTATTCAGAGCATAGATTACGTAGGATGCCATCAAAACGATACCGATAATAATAGGAACATAGACCGCCCTGCTGCTTAAGCTCCCATGTTGGGCAATTTGGGCAATTCCATAGATCAGAAAAGCAAATGCAGGAGAGAGCAGTAGCAGACCTACCACATCAAGGGAATTTTTCTTCTCAGAAAGTTTATCTGTCGGTATTCCCCACAAAGCCAACAAAATTCCTACAATGCAAATGGGAATATTAACCCAGAAGATTGCACGCCAGTTCAAACCGCTGACGATAATTCCTCCTAACACTGGACCGAGTATTGGCCCAAGGACAGCTGGTATGCTGACAATGGACATTATCTTTCCAAGATTACGTCCTTCAGCAACTTGTACAAGCACTGTTTGCAGTGTAGGCATCATTAAGCCGGCACCGATTCCTTGAATAATCCGAAAAGCAACCATACTTCCTATGTTCCATGACAACATACAGCATATAGAGCCCATTAAAAATATTATCAATGAAAAGATGTAGGTCCGCTTGCCTCCAAAACGTTTGGTGGCCCATCCTGAAATCGGAACAGCCAGTCCCATAGCCAGAACGTATCCAGTTGTAATCCATTGAACGATAGAAATGTCTGCTTTCATATCAGCCGCGATTGTATGGAGCGCTACATTAACCATGGTTGAATCAAACAGTGGCGCAAGCGCACCAACCACCAAAATAATGGCAACTCTGAGTACTTGATCAAACTTTTCTTTTTTTAATTTTTCATTAGGTATTGTATTCATATGCAAATTCCTTTCATAACTGCTGTTAAGAAACGTTTGAGTTTCTTATAAATCCATGATATAATAAAAATATACTTTTGTCAATAAGGTACTTTTGTGTTTCTTATGTGAAAATATTAAAAAGCTCATTATACCTGAAACTTGGAGGAAAATAAAAAATGAATGAACAAAAAAATGGTACACGACGACGTGGAGAAGCCCTAGAATACGCCATTCTTGAGGCAGCTTGGAAGGAATTTACCGAAGTCGGTTATAATAGTCTGACAATGGAAGGAGTCGCAGCACGAGCAGAAACGAATAAAGCCGTGCTTTATCGTCGTTGGTCAAATAAATCTGAGCTTGTCATCGCCGTTCTGCACAAATATCTTCAAAATTCATCAAATGAAATCCCCAACACAGGAAATCTACGCAATGATGTTTTTTATTTTTTACTGGAACTAATAAAACCTTTGAAGAAGATAGGGACTCAAGCGATAATAGAGCTTCTTGCCGAACATATAGGAAGTACCATAATTTCTTCAATACCTCATCTTATCCAGCCGGGAGCAGAAAACAAACTTACAGCAGCTATTACAGCTATCCTTAAAAACGCTGAACTACGTGGCGAAATCAACCTTGAAAAGTTAAGTATGCGCATCATTTCATTACCTGTAGATCTAGTGCGTTATGAATTGCTTACCAGAAAAGAACCTATATCTGACGAGGTTATAGAAGAGATTGTTGATACTATTTTTATTCCTCTTGTTCATGTGCAGGCAGGTATTATGAAATGAGAATAATTTTTTTCTTTGAGGTTTAAATTGATCACCATTTATACTACTCTTAAATGGGGGTGCGGACATAAAGTCGGACTTCAATAGGGCTTCGAAAGGAGCTTGTGAAAGATGATACTCATGAAAAAGTTGATATTGCATTGAAACTATATCATCGATGCGATCTGTAACGAAAACAGTACGGACACTATGGTATCCTACTAAAAGGATTCATGATGAATGTAAGCAAGAAAAGCAAAGAAAGGTAATTGAACTCATTAATACTAAAACGCATCCACGAAATCCATCTGTTGAAGTAAAAATGGATGCATTACATCGTTGCTTTAAATTGGGAGAAAGTATAAAATCAGTATCACAAGATATTGGTTATACAAGAGCCAGTATTTATGCATGGCGAAAAAAGTATCTTAAGAAGGGTGCGGTTGCATTAATGAACAAGAAAAATATCAAGCCTGAAACTTTAAAAGAAGGTTCAGTTGCATTCAACACTGAAGTTGAGAATTAAAAGCTCATATGGTTGACATGCAACTTGAAATAGATATTTTGAAAGAAACAATAAATGTATTAAAAAAGACCCAGGCATTGACCAGACAGTTCTCAGTAATCTGGAAAAGGTAGTGATAGTCGATGCTTTGAAGAATAAATACTCACTGCCACTTATTGCTGGATAAACTTGAGTTTTCAAAGAGTTGTTATTATTACCAAGAGAACGTCCTATCAAAACCAGACAAATATGCCCAATTACGTAAACGTATAAAGGAAATGTTCAACGAAAACAAAGGGCGCTATGGTTATCGTCGTATTTATGGGCTTTTAGGAAAAGAAGGTTGTATGGTTTCAGAAAAAGTTGTCAGACAAATAATGAAGCAAGAAAATCTAGTAGTCAAAATTCGAAAGAAGCGAAAATACAGCTCTTATAGAGAAGAAATATCACCAGCTGTTTCAAATGTTATATAAAGAAATTTCCATGCGAATAAACCAAATCAAAAATGGCTAACTGACATAACAGAATTTGCTATTCCTGTAGGGAAAGCATATCTGTCTCCAATCGTTGATTGCTTTGATGGTTTATTGCCATGTTGGGCAATCAGTACTTGTCCAGATTCAAATTTAGTAAACTCTATGCTCCATAGCGCCATTGCTCTTTTAAACAATGATGAGCATCCTATAGTTCATTCTGATAGAGGCTGCCATTACAGATGGTCTGGTTGGATAGAAAGAATGGATAAGGCAGGACTGACGAGGTCAATGTCTAAGAAAGGATGTTCTCCGGATAACTCCGCTTGCGAAGGTTTGTTTGGACGATTGAAAAACGAATAAAAATACCATTAGGAAATATGAGTCCTTAGGAGTACAGACAAAGCCTTGGATTTGCAGCTTAGCCGGTCCAAGAAAATGTCCGCCCCCCCTCACAAAGTGCATAAGAAATGCCACTAACAAAATTGTAACATCAACTTATACATTTTAATTATTTAACCTGTCTACTTGACAGAGGTCGGTTCATTTAAAAATTCTTCATTCTAATGTTAAATAAAACCACGTACTTTATAAGCTAAGGATGGTAATGGGATACTTAATAAGTTCAGGTATTCCTGTACGATCCTTTTTTACCGTTTACTCGGCATGAGCAATCTATTTTGCCACTCCATCTATTTTTAATTATACCTTTAACTGTTAAATTGTTTTTTCCTTATCATTGAACATAAATCAAGCATTCTGCTGTTTTCCCCTCACTTTTTACAGTTATTATTGCTGTACCAGATGCTACTCCAGTTACTTTCCCACTTGCATCCACTGTTGCTACTATTGGATTGCTACTAGAATATACAATATCTAAACTGCTCATGTCTACATTGGAACCATTCCCACCATTTGTAGCAGTTATACCTAAATTAATGGTCTGCTTTACAGCTAAAGAAGCTCCTAGATTAATGTTTAAGTTATCTAAGTTCTGGAAAAGTACATCCTGAAAATCTGCTGAACCATCCAATACATCAAGTCCTACATTCCCACCAATATAACCAGTTACATTTATATCAAATACCTTTGTACTATCTAAGTAAGCCTTAATATTTGTTCCACTTGTTACTACTTTTAGTTCGTACGATTTATTACTACTTATCGTTTCCTTAGCCTCAGGTGCTAAATCTTTACCATCTTTTTTATTGAATAGACGAACCACTCCTTTACTTGGATCAATATTAAACTCATAAGCTTTTGCTAGATCTTTACTAGTTCCAAATACTAGTCCTGCTTCTCCATCTTTAGTTTTACTAGTAGAAGCTATATTACTTACCTTAGCTTCATAAATTAAGTTTTTAGCATTTTGGGCCGCCTTGTATAGTGCATTAGAAACAGTAGCAGTACTTGAACCTTGCATTCCATATGGTCCAATTTCTCCCCAAGTTCCTGTAGTTCTATATTTTTTAATGTTGCTATTAAAATGAGGTACATCTATGTCATCAAGATTTATATGTCCCCAACTACTTTGACTTTCATCCGCAATTTCTAAATATACCACTTTCCCTACATATTTTGAAGCGTCCCAGATAACTTGTCTTAATGTTTCACTATCTGTACCTGTTGCTGAAAATAATTTAGTACCAGTAGCACCGTCTACTAGAGCTAAATATTCTGATGTAGGATAATTTCCTCCACCAATTAAGAAGCTAATCTTTCCATCGCCACTGAGTTTAAAGTAGTCAGATTGCAATATGCCTGAATATGCATCACCATTTTTTTCGGTAGTAAGGAAATTATTTCCATCTTGATTATATGTTCCTCCCCACCATGTAGTATCATTTGAAACTTTAAATGTATTAGCGTAACCTTCAGTTTGTTTCCAACAAGAAGGAATAGTTCCTGACTCAAAATCACTTGTTGGAAGAGATGCTGGTACAGTTTTTGGATTATAAGGTAAAGTAGTATTTACATAAGGAGTAAATTTTGCTGATTTTAAAGGAGTTACTACTAAAGATTTGACTTTAGTGTCTCCACCTGTGCTATATAGCTGTATTCCTCTGCTTGAATCATCTGAGAAAATTTGATCCGTAATTGTAACTGAAGCATTATCATTATTACTTCCGAAAACTTCCACCGAGTCATTATCTACCAAAATTTGAATTTTTACATTACCATTTGCATCTGGTTTCAGTGGTGCTTCCTGTTTATTTGGCATATAATCTAGGAAATCATAGCTACTAGAGTTATAACGATTTAAAAATAATGTTGAAGTTGCTTTATCATAACCAATAGTTGTATACTGAGCTCCACCTGTTTTTACATTAATTCCAAATTCATTAGCAGTAGTTGAGTTAACATTAAATGTTGATGTAATTTCATATGTGCTTCTTGAACCTAACGACACGGTACTTCCTTTGCTTACAGTTGTATTAGCTAAAGTTTTTGTTGCAGTTTGTTGAAGACTTGCAAGTTCCTTTATAGGTTGTTGAGTAATCTTATATCCATCAGCTGTAGCTACTAATTTTTCTTCTCTTGGAATGGAATCAGCACTTCTCCAAGTAGATGTAGGTGTCTGATCTGCATATGCCCAATTGCTCATCCAACCTAATAGAATACGTCTTCCATCAGGAACATATTTTCCATATTTTGCAGTAGTTGCATTAGTCTGTGGTGTAGTATCATTCCAAGTAACTCCTGCATAAAAATCTGGTCCATAATCAACCCAATTTACTGGATATGTAGGCAATTGACTTGCTGGTGGTTGATATAGAACTGTATTATATACATGGAAATCATCTACGTCAATGTGACCCCAACCACCAGTAGCGTTATCTACTACTTTTATACGAAGCTTTTTACCAAGATATGCTGATGCATCCCAATTCACCCTTCTAACGGTAGCAGAGCTTTCACCTGATGCTTTAAACTGAGTTAATTCCTTACCAGTAGTAGCATCTTCCAAAGTAACATATACGGATTTTGGAAGATCCCCACCTGCAATTAAGAAATTGATGCTTCCATTTCCACCTAAAGTAAATACAGTTGATTCCAACGTACCTGTGCCAGCATCTCCAGCACCTCCTATTGCAGGATCCACGTAACCAGAGCAGTGATATTTACCAGATCCTCCACCCCATGTTGTATTATCTACTACATTCTTATTTGACCATTCATTTCCTGTTACTGTCCATCCTGTTAAATCACCTGTTTCAAAGTCAGGATTGGTAATGTCCTCACCTGCAGGTGCTACAGCGGTTGTTCCAGTACTTGTTGAAGTACCTGTATTTGCTGAAGCAACCTCTGAAGAATAATCACTCTCTAGTCTAGTTCCTTCTTTTCCATTGCGTGTTATTGATATCCATGTCTTTCCACTACCAGAACCTAAATCTTTAGTTAAATTTACAGTAGCCGTAGATTGACTAGCTGATACTGTAGCTGTTCCTAACATATTTCCACCAGCTTGTGCATCATAAACCTTAATAGTGTCTCCTGGAAGTAAATAATATCCTTTGACGATGTCACTAGCTCCAATATAATTTGTTACTGAAAATTTAGGATCAGCTATAAATTTACTGCCATCAAAATCTCCAACAACATACATCATTCCTGAGCCTCCTGCTGGTGGTGAATCAGGACTTGAGGATGCTCCCATGTTTATTGATAAAACCCATTTTTTATCATTATGTCCATCTACAGTCATTTGGTATAAATCCGGACATTCCCAAACACCAGCGTGAGATGCTTCACCTTCTGCTCCAAATTTTCCTGTCTCAGTCCAATCCTTTAAATTATTAGAAGAATAAAATTGTATTTCATCACCTGCTGCAATAACCATAACCCATTTGTTATGTGCATTATCCCAAGATACCTTTGGATCTCTAAAATTAGGTGTGTTTATTGGCTGAGCTATTATTGCCTTACCACCATTATATTTTGTCCATGTTTTTCCGTCATCTGTACTATAGGCCATACTTTGATACTGTTGTCCTGTAGTTGCTGAGTTAGTTGTATAAAAAGCAACCAAACCAGTATGATCTGATGTTTTATTGAATAAACCACTGCTATTATTCCAGTCTACAACCACGCTGCCTGAAAAAATGTCTCCATTTGCATCTGGTGCAAGAGCGATTGGCTCCTGTGTCCAGTTTACCATATCTTTACTTTCAGCATGTCCCCAGTGCATAGGTCCCCAAACTATATCATACGGATTATATTGATAAAATAAATGATATACCCCATGATAGTAAACCATACCATTTGGATCATTCATCCAACCAGTATCTGGTGTGAAATGATACTGCGGACGATATGTTTCACTCCTATATGCCGAAATACTTGATGTTGATGCGCTTGCTCTTACAAAATTATTGCTTGTAACAATCACAATACTGCTAATTAATAACACAGCTATCTTCTTTAATCTCATATTTACCCCCTTAAATAATAAAATCCACTTTGGCAATTTTCATAGCTGATATAAGTTCATCTCACTTCAAAACGTTTTCAATAACTGTCTGAAATTTTTTTCAAATTTATCTGCACTCATTCCATCTTCCACCCCCTAATCTCAAATGTTTAATAACTTATATGCACAGTTCACAGATTTGACCAAACTCATCAGTACTGATTAACGTTTACATCTTTTAATTTTAATGATATTTTAATTTGTAATCTCCTATAATTTGTAATCAATATATCATTACAAATGTAATATTTTATATGACATTTGTAATTACTTCTATATAAATATGAAGTAAGCGCATCACATGATATTAAATAAAATTTTATTTAAATCATCCTGCAATACACTTACCTCACATTACACGGTATTATAATGAAAAAATTCCTCCGTTCCTATGGAACTTTAGGTGTGAATCTTTGTAATCAATTAAAACTAAACCTTAACTTTAATTTATTAACATATTATTTATATCTCTTTGCAAAATTAAAAGAGCTGTATCTAAATCCTCTTTTCCATTTATTATGTTATTCATATCATTATCTGCTTTAATCATAACAGCATTATATTTTTTAAATTTAGGAGTAACTGCTGCACTTTTCATAATATTATCAAGAATTTTCATGCTTAAAGAACTTTCTGAAGGAATGCTTTTATTTATTTCATCAATATTCTTTGGAGATTCTATTACAGCTTTTATCGGTGAAACTCCCTCGGAATATTTAAAAACATTCTTCTGCGTTTTTTCATCATAGGTTAATAATTTTAAAAATTCCCAGGAAAGTTTTTCATGCATTGTACGGCTGCTTATCCCCATAAGCAAAGTATTTAATTGAGAAACATTTTTTCCATTTGGGCCAGATGGTAATTCAATACAGTCCCATTCAAAATTGGAGTATTTCTTTATACTCCAAGGATAAGGTTTATATGTTCTATATTCCGAAAATGATAGTGGACGAAATGCTACCTTTCCCATATCAAATACTTGTGATGTCACCCGGTAACCATTGTTCACGTCGTTTAACTTTTTAACAAAGTTTACAGCCTCCTCTACCTTTTCATCTCCAAAATATGACTTTGTTCCAGCAGTATTAAATAATTTTATTCCATTAGAATATACTGCATCTTCCCATGTATAATCATAAAATCCAAATTGATCTATAACTCCATCTTTGTCTGTATCTTTCGTAACTTTTTTACAAATGTTGTAAAAATCATCCCATGTCCAATTATTCTTAGGAACAGGAATACCTTCTTTATCTAGAAGCGTTTTATTTACCATCATTAATGTTGGCACACTCTCATAAGGAAGCGCGAATTGACTTTTATTATACTTTCCAGATTCATAAGCAGATTCATAGTATTTACTGCTATTAAAATCTTTATCATTTTTAATTAGTTTATCTAAATTTTTTAATGATCCTGTTGAAGACAACACATTAAAATCATCTGGTAACACCATAAACACATCAGGTTCTTTTCCTAAAAGAATTTTCTCTGAAATCCATTCTGAAAAATCCTCTTTTAATATTCCACTTGAATATTCTATTTTTACCCCTGGATGGCTTTTTTCAAACTTTAGTATGGCACTATCTAAAATTTTATAGGTATTTTCACTAGGAGTATTCCAACTCCCACAGAATATTCCAACAGTTAACACTACGTTTTTCCTTGCTTCTAAAAGCTTTACATAAATAAAAAAACTTCCTGCTATAATTATAATTAAAATAGCTGCCACTATAGATTTCTTATACCTTTTTAAATTCATTTTTTTGTCACCATTTTTCTTATAACCCCAGTTTGAACTGCCCAAATAGCCAGCTGAGTCCTGTCCCTAAAATTAAGCTTATTTAATATGTTACTTAAATAATTTCTAACAGTTCCCTCCGACAATCTAAGCTTTTTTGCAATCTCTTTATTTGATAAACCAAAACCAATGCATTTTATTATATCCCATTCTATATCACATATATCATCTAGGTTCTTTTTAGCACCAGCCTGAACAGAAACATCTCCTTGAGCCATTTGAGAAAACAACTTAAAAACCTTAGCCGTTATATCTGGATTAATCATTGCTCCTCCATTTACAACAGTGTGAATTGCCTTTATGAGTTCATCCATAGAAACACCCTTAAGCAAATATCCACTAGCTCCATATTTTAAAGCATTAAATATATATTCATCATCGTCAAAAGTAGTAAGCACTATAATCTTAATATTAGGATAAGATTCTTTTATAATTTTTGTACATTGAACCCCATCCATTTCTGGCATACGTACATCCATTAATATTACATCTGGTTTATACCTACGAATCGATTCAACTACTTCGTTTCCATTACATACAGTTCCCACAACTTCAATATCTTTATTTGCACTTAAAACAACTTTTAAACTTTGCCTAATTAGCTCTTGATCATCAGCAATTAATACTTTAATCACTTTCATCACCCCACCTAATCGGAATATTTACAGTTATTAAAAACCCATCACTGCCTTCATATTCTAAAGTCCCATTTAATAACTTAACCCTTTCTTCTATATGTTTTAATCCAAAACCCTTTTTTATATTAGTACATCCCCCGCCGTTATCACTTATTGTTATATTCAACTGCTTATACCTCCTTATCATACTTGTATAAATTTCTGTAGCATGTCCATGACGTATTGCATTTGTTATTCCTTCTTGTACAATTCTATAAATAGTATCTTCTTCATCATGCTCAAATTTTAATGATTTTATATTTGAATTAAAAAATATTTTTGCTTTTGTAGCCTTACTTATCTGCAAAATCATATTATTTAATGCATCTTCTAAACTAGAACTTTCAAGTGCATCGGGTCGAAGTTTTTTCACGGAACGTCTTACATCTTTAATAGCTTGTCTTGCTACCTCTGCAATAACATTCAACTGTTTTTTAGTTGTCTCTGTAGATATATCTATTGTTGTTAAGCAAGCATCAATCCCAACTGATATTCCTGTAAGTGCATGCCCCAGCGTATCGTGAATTTCCCTTGCCAAGCGATTGCGTTCCCTAGTTTCAGCCATTGACTCTATCTTTGCAGCGTAATCCTTTAATTGTACATTCATAACCTCTAATTTTTCATTAGCTAAATTTAGTTTTTTATTTAATGAAGTTATCTTTTCATTTTCTCGCATTTGATCTTGAATAAGTACAATCATATATACTATAAATACTATAACATTTATAGTACTCAGTAAACTTTTTAGTTCCATTAAATAACTTCGCATATTAGCATTATAATAAAACAGAAAACTTTCAAAGGACACCATCTTTATTTTAAGCGATATAAAATCATAAACACTAAGCATATATATGATTATCATAAGAACCAAAAATATAATTTTATTGCCTTTATCTTTGGTATTTGTTACTAAATCAGCAATAATAAATAACACAATTCCGTTATAACTCATATTTAGCGCTGTCATTATTGCGACGCTTAAAAAAATCTCACCTAATAGCAAGGCAGCTGTTTGCCACTTTAAAAATGAATCTATATATTTCTTTTTTAACATGATTAATGCTATTAATATTATGTAAGCTCCTATAGCCACAATAGTTATATTCTGTGGTTTCCATGGTATAACCGTAATTTGATCCAAAAAATCCCTTGCCATAAATCCCAAACTGATTTTATATAAAGTTATAGCCATGATTCCCGAAATAAAAACTATAATGGTGAAATTTATAAAAATCATAAATAAGCTAATATAATTTAAGTTTCTGTTTGATTCCATAATTCCCCTTCCATTCATTACTTCCATCCACTTATTTCATATTGTATAACGTTTTCTTTTGATATTAAAGTTATCGGAACAATTACATCTTTTTTTACCTTTTTTCCTTTTAAAATATCATAAGCTTTCTCAGCAGCTATATATCCTATTTTATTGGGAAACTGAGCAGAAGTGGCAGTCATAAATCCATTATGAATCATTGTCTTAGCTTCAGGCGAGCCATCCACTCCAAATACCATAACCTTGCCTAATAATCCATTTTCTTTAAGTGCTGCTAGTGCGCCAAGAGCACTTGGATCATTTAATGCCATAATTGTATCTACCTCTTGATGTTTTTTAATCAAATTGTTCACTAGAGGCATAGCTTTATCTAATTGTCCTTCACTATCACCTTCAGCAACTATTTTGTATTGTTTATTGCTGCCAATAGTATCTACAAATCCCTTAATCCTATCAATACCAGATTTTGCTTCAGAATGTTCAATTAGCATAATATTAGCTTTGGACTTCACTTTCATAAGGTACTTTGCACATTGAACTCCGGCATCGTAATTATCAGATATTACTGTACAGGAAACTAGCTTATTATCATAAACAGGTGTATCAACAACAATAACAGGTATTCCTGCCTTTTTAGCCGCCATTAATGCTGGCTTTATCTGTTTCCAATCCACAGGATTTATAAAAATAGCTTTAACCTTTAATTTAATAAACTCATAAATCTGCTGCGTTTGCTTTTCCTTATCTAAGGCTGCATCCCTTGTTACTAATATATCTCCATTGCTCTCTACAACCGAACGTATTTCATCGTTAATTATTTCATAAAATCTATTATTCGTTGTCATATAGGTGGCTCCAAACCTTTTCCTATTTTCTATTTGTCTTGCAGAGTAGTCTTCACCATTTTTTTCAAACATTTTTAAGTTAATTAAAATAAAGCCAACAATAAAAATTAACAATATTGCTATTAATATTTTTTTATAGTTTTTGTTCATTAACACATCCCACTCTTTTCCTATGGTAACCCACATAAACTTATTTAAATTCTATCACAATGTCTTTATTATACATAATTCTATTTATACTTTGTTATTTCTAAATATGACTCACATCATGTTTCATCCCTCAATTTATATTTTATCTATTAAATATAATCTATACATAATAAAAGTCTAACAAAATAACTCTTTATAGTAAATATGTTTCATAGATAAAATATAACTATTTAATCTATGAAACCATTGAACTAAAAATTAGTTAGCTAGCGCCTGAAATCACCAACATGAAATTCTCTAAAATTCCTAGAAATTCATAGCAAACAAACGAATATTTTTAATAATAGTCATTACAGCTGATTATGTGTAAAATAATTGCTTTTTAGCATATTTGATTAAAACTTTAAAGTCATATACTTCAGAATCACCGTGTTTGGATATTCAAATACCTTTATTAAATAATCCATTGATTGCACCGCTACTCCTTTATTTTAATAATCAGAAATCACATCGAATCTAAAAATATTATAAGCTCCATTGTGAATGTGTAGAGGAGTCGCATTATCCAATTCATATCTTTTTCTAGAATCATATGAAACTGTGAAATTTGCGTTGCCCTTGTCTACTGGTCAAGATATTTCACTGATACTGATGCCTCAATTTTATAATTCATTTTCAGTCGCCGTTGGATAGAGTTTAAAAAATGTCTTTAGAAATTCGTTGATTTGTCCTATAATATCAACATCCACGTTCCATTATCTTCTTTTGCATTTGGCTCATAGTTTGATTTTAAAGGTACGCTGCAAATTGTATCAACATTTAAAGTTTGCAATTCCTCTATAATATATTTTTTAATTGCTTCATTTCTACTATCAATTGAAACTTGCGACGGTTGCCATGTATAACAATCTTTTGCAAAATTCCTCACAAAATTTTCTATCTTATGGGATCGCCAGCCTGTGCTTCTGATAGTTGACTTCCAATGCCGACCACTCCAACCTCTGACAAAATCAAATTAGGCAAAGTAATAATATATGGAGCAAGATAGACCATCAATAAAGTCATAATATATGCTTCCAATACATTTTAGTACAGAAAGTACTGGCGTAAGAAAAGAGTTCAATCCATATATCGCCAATGTACAAATAAACTGCACAACTGACAATAATCGCATTTAGATATTAAACAATAATTATTTGATTAACTTTCATATGATATTAAATAAGCATTTTGGAAAGAGGATAAAATATATACTTCGCATTAAATCTCTAAACTACAATAATATCAAATGATAGATTTTTATTCTTCTTCATATTCTGCTTCCTCCTTGTACAATTTTTTTATTTCTTTTAGTATGCTTGTCTTATGCCGATAAATTGTACTGCGTACAAGATTCATTAGTTTTCCAATTTCTAGATCTGACATATCCATAAAGTATGATAGTAATATAATATTTCTTTTCTTATCTGGTAGCACTTTTAGAATTTCACTTAACTTCTCATCCATTATTTGTATTTCCATTCCAAGAACATTAAATGCCGTATACTCACTAGGGTATTTGTCTATGTTATAAAAGTTCTCCAATTCTACTTCCAATGCCTTTTCAAAAGAAGATGATTGCATAAATTCACCCCTTTTCCGTCACTAAGTGGTTGAGGGCTTTCCTCTCTCCCCTTTCCGCAACGTAACTTCCAAAAAAGCACATAATCAGACTGCTTAATCTGTTTATGTGCTTTTGATTTAATTATGTTTTCAATATGTTGCCAAAATCCCAATTTATAATATTTTTTATTTACCGCACAGCAGTATGTTTTTATCGACAATACATAATAAGATTTATAAAACACATACTTTTTATTAAGTCATATATTATAATTTGGCAAAATATTTAATTGTTCTAACCATTTGGCTTGTATACGAATTTTCATTATCATACCATGCCACAACCTTCACTAAGGACTTTCCATCAGAAAGTGAAGTAACCTTTGTTTGCGTAGCATCAAATAATGAACCATATGTTATGCCAATTATATCTGAGGAAACTAATTGTTCTTCTGTATATCCAAAAGAATCGGAAACTGCCTCTTTCATTGCAGTATTTATATCATCTTTCTCTACAATTTTATTTACCACAGCTACTAATTCAGTGATAGATCCGGCTGGAACAGGAACTCTTTGAGATACGCCGTCTAATTTTCCTTCTAATCCAGGAATCACCAACCCTATTGCTTTAGCTGCACCAGTTGAAGTTGGAACGATATTTAAAGCCGCTGCACGTGCTCTTCGTAAGTTACCCTTTGCATGTGGGCCATCTAGGGTCATTTGGTCGCCTGTATAAGCATGAATTGTTGTCATGGATCCTTTTTCAATTGAAGCCAACTTATCAAGTACATTAACCATTAAAGCTAAACAGTTTGTTGTACAAGAAGCTGCTGAAATGACCGTGTCGTTCTTTGTCAAAATATTTTCATTTACTCCATAAACAATTGTGGGTAAATCATTTCCTGCTGGAGCAGAGATAACTACTTTTTTAGCTCCTGCTGCAATATGAGCCGTTGCTTTTTCTTTTGACGTAAAAAAGCCTGTGCATTCTAAAACTACATCTACATCAAGTTTTCTCCAAGGGAGATTTTTAGGATCCTTTTGAGCGTAAATTTCAATTTTCTTTCCCGCTACTACAATAGAACTTTCTTTCGCTTCTACTTTATCAGCTAAAGCATAGCGTCCCTGTGCAGAATCATATTTTAATAAATGGGCCAACATTTCGGGACTTGTCAAATCATTAATTGCTACTACCTCATATCCCTCTGCGGATAACATTTGTCTAAAAGCAAGTCTACCAATGCGTCCAAAACCATTAATTGCAACCTTTACTACCATAATTTATTTTCCTCCTTGTATAATCTAGTTGTAACATTTGATAGAGAACTATTTCTAACCAACATTACACTTTTTTTTATTTAAATTCCCAAAGGAATCTAACCAAATTAACATGAAATTCAAAAAGCATAAGTTTGTTATGCCTTTTTTCCAAAAAATCACTTAACTATTATTAGCTAATCTTATTAATGTTCTCTAAACTTTTCAAATTTTTACGCAGACTTACTTGTGAGAAAGAATATATAACTATAGCCAACCATATAAAACCAAAAGCTATCATATCAATAGTTGTAAATCCTTCATTATACATAAATATTCCAATAAGCAAAACTATAGTTGGACAAATATACTGTGTAAAACCAATTAATGATAAAGGAATTCTTTTAGCGCCACTTGCAAAAAGTAGCAAAGGAACGGCAGTAGCTACTCCAGATCCCATAAGTAAAAAGATTATCGATGCCCCTTGCGTATTAAATGCACCAACTCCGCTAATATTTCTTAATCCTATATATATTAACGCAAAAGGAGTAATCATAGCTACTTCAAGCGTTATCCCTACTGTAGGACTTACACTTACAGACTTCTTAATTGCACCATATAGTGCAAAGGAAACAGCTAAACTTAAAGAAATCCATGGGATTTTACCATATTGAATAGCTTTTATCAAAACTCCAACCAATGCAACGATAAGTGCTGTACCTGTCAAAAAATTCACTTTTTCCTTAAAAATTATAATTCCCAATAGTACTGCCAATAAGGGATTAATATAATATCCAAGACTTGCCTCTATAATTTTATTTGAATTAATAGCCCATATATATACCCCATAATTAATAGTGATCATAATTGATGCAATAAAAATATATAACATTTGTCTTTTATCTTTAATTATATGCTTAAATTCATCCCATTGTTTAGTTACTGTAATAACTATGCACATAAATACTAATGACCATACAATTCTATGAGCTAAAACTTCCATTGGAAATACATTGTCTAACAGCTTCCAGTATATCGGTAAAATTCCCCATACTAAATATGCAGCAATTGCATATATCACGCCTGCTGTATTTCGATTATTCATTTATTTTCCTCCCCCTCTATCTTTGTTTTCACTTAGAAATTATCTAGCCATAATGGAACATAATAGTGCTCCAATAAAGCCGATAATCCACAAAGCATATTTACGTTCTTTAAACCATGTGTCGTTTATTATCTTCAACTCCTTTTGTTATGTTTAAAAAGATATCGAACGGTATCTTTTTAAACATAATAACACAATTATGAAAAAAGTTCAACTTTATATTCATATTTTTTGTGTTATGGACATTTTTTATTATATCTAATTACAGAAGCGGCTTCGTGAATTAAAAGGCCAAGTTCGCTGAAGAAATAACCCCTGTTTTGTAATAACTATATAATTATTAGGAGGTATGCTATAATAAATTAAATAAAAAATAAACTGTGCAATGAGGATGAAGCTACTAATAATTACATTCCTTGGAGGATATTATGACTAAAGGAGAAAACACACGCAAGTATATCATTAAGAAATCTGCTGAACTTTTTAATCAGCGAGGCTACGCAGGATCTTCACTCTCCGATATTACTGAAGTAACTGGAATCAAGAGGGGAGGGATTTATCGTCACTTTGCATGTAAGGATGAGATTGCGCTTGAGGCCTATGATTATGCAGTAGGAATTGTTAATGAAAAATTTACCGAAGCCGCAAAAGAACAACAATCAGCTATTGGTAAGATTATGTCCTTATTCAAAGTCTATGAGCAAGTTGTGGAACATCCTCCCTTTATCGGAGGATGTCCTGTATTAAACACGGCCGTTGAAAGTGATGATACTCACCCTGAATTACGAAAGAAAGCCCAACAAAGTATCGAAAGGATGCTACAATATATTAAGGGAATTCTATATGAAGGTATCCAGAACGGCGAGTTAAAGCCCAATCTTGATACTGATTCTCTTGCTACTTTCATTTTTTCCGTCTTAGAAGGTGGCATAATGCTAAGTAAACTTGAGGGAAATAATCGGCATATGCAATTTAATATTGAATGTTTATCCAAGTATTTAGAACAATTTTCATTCCAATCATCTTAGTTCTTTTCTTCTAAGCCGCTACATTAGTGAATATGAATCATAACCATTAGACTGTGGTTTGTTCAGCCCTGCAATGGTCTGTTACTGTCTGGGCTGAAAGCCCTCCGAACTTGAAATAACCTATGTATAATTTTACATAAAGAAAAAATACTTATTGTAAGTCATTTCATATTAATTATATGCGCAATTTTAGTAAAGTTCGCATTTATTTATGGTACGGTTCTCCGTATCGGTTGCAAGGGATGCTCACCTTCTTTGGCAATCCTTGCATGGATGGTACTATATCCCTTAGCTCCTGTACACTTCCAAAAAAGACTGCTCAAAAAATCACCTTCAAACCGACATTATTCGGTGCTGTTTCAAAAAAGTCTACGCACAGTTTTTCCATAAAAATCATGGCTTTCTTTACCACTTTCATAACTAATCTTTTTTGTAATTGCAAAAAACTCTAATCAATATTACTTCTCTTTATTTCCCTTAAAACCTATGTCCTTTCCCTTGCGAATATCTTTCCTTATATTCTATTTTTTCTTATGAATTTAAACTTGTTGGATTAATGATTGAGTCTTGCCTGACCCTTGTTAAAATCCCTCTAACCCCCTTCTAATTAATAGCTACAGCCTGCTCCTAATTCGAATTCGTTTTCAACTTTGATGTTTCATTGCCTAATTCCTCACTCAAAGGGTATCCAGCTTCTTTTGTAAAAACAGCAGCATGAATGAGTGCCTTTTTTTCTTCCATATCAAATAGCAGGGTGCTTTGATAAAATTATTCAGTATCCACAGAATTGCCAGCATATTATCGTTTTTAGCCATAATGTATATTGGACTCTTAACATTATTAATTATGCTAAAAAAATCAAGCCACCAAATATAGTGAAGATACTATTGTCCTCCTTTTTCATTTAAGTGAACAATTTGCGACGTACCAATAACATCACCACATGAATTCAATGCATTCACTTGGAAATATGGTGCACATGAATTGACATAAATATCTGTCTCAAATCCAGTACGAGGTGTGCTATCTACAATTACTGACAACCTATTAGGTTTTAGCCCAACTAATACCTGCCAAGCTATGGTTTCAGTTGAACCATTCCATGATGCATAAACAATCACCGAATTTTCACGAAATGCCTCTAAAGCAATATTAGGTTTATAAAGTGGTAGACCTACCCATTTATTCTTAAAGGCCCTATAAGATAAATTTTGATTAGGAAATTGCATATCATATAAAAAATTTAATGAAGGATCTCTTTCAGTATTACCAGCATTTGCAAATTCAGAAACATATGGTTCCTGCCCCCACCCAACTAATTGATTTCCATTAGATAATTCTTGAAGATTTCCCTGATTTGGAACATATAACATTGGGTCATGATAATAGGCCCGATCTACCTTTGCAGACATGTTTTGAAAATCCAACTTAAGTATTAAGCCATGTGCTTTGCTCTCAGGTGGAGAGCTTGCAGAAGCACAACAGCCATCATCGAACAAACTTATCCTTTTTCCTTGTCTATAACGGGCATCGTGCTGCCAAGAAAATTTAGCTTTTGGACATAAAGTAAAATCACTTTGTTTTCCACCAAGTTGCCAAATTATATTCCCTGTTTTTTTATCAATATTATAAATAGCCCACATGTTACGCATTCTAATTAGTAGTGTATTATTTGATCCCTCTTCAACTGAATTTACGTGGAAACAGTCCCAAATATTATTAGAACTAGTTGCAGATGATGCAGAAATCATTGAGTCTGCCGGATCAACATGATTAAGTGCACTCCAAAAGAAAATCAACTTGCCGGTCTCAAGATCAACTTCTTGAATAGAATAATTATCAAAGTATCCATCTGCTGGTCCTCCATAGGGTGTTAGATCTGCTGGAACTTGTTTCACCGCAGTAAACAAAGCAGTATTTCGATTTGTAATAGTAAACTCGTGCACATCAGCCGTATATCCTTTTTGAGCAATAAGCTTCTTAATAATTTTATAATTCTGATTTATAATTTGAAAATAAGCGCCAGGTTCAGGATCACCCGCTGGAAGATTAGGATTTGCAGACTGAGTTCCTGATATGGTTCCCTGCCACATGGTAAGAACTGGCTTACCTTTATAAAATTGAACCCTAAAGTCCGAATTCTGTATATATCTATTACTAAGAGGTCTAAACCAGATTGGGTTGCCAGCTTGATCCATAATTAGTGCACCTGTTTGACCAATCATAGTTGCCTCATACAGAGTATATGGTGAAACAAATATTAGGTCAGGAGCTGTTCCACCTTTGTTCATATTAATGGTAACCTTCATAGGATGCAAGTCATGGGCCGAAACAAAGTTCCACACCTTTGAATAATTATTTGTACATTTTTGTAATGACTCTTCTAATTTGAAATTATCCATTTGAATTATCATCCCCCGTCATATAAAATAACTATTAGAAATTAGTTTTTATAGAATCTGATTAATAATTACTATTTGTAACTTACACATTGTGCTGACAATGCCCCACGTATAATGGCTCTCTCTAGCACTATTGCAGCAGCTGTACCAACTACCGTAACAGCAGCATCGCCTGTCAGTTTACTAGGCTCAGAACCTAGGGCAAGACAGAATACTGTGTCACCATCCCATTGGGTATGAACTGGTGATATAGCTCTAGCCATTCCATCTTGGGCAAGTGTTGCCACACGGCTAGCCTCTGCTTTATTTAAACGTTCAGTGGTAGCTATTACAGCGATTGTGGTGTTTCTAGTCTGGTTAAAAAGCGGTGATGGTACACCATCTAACATCGCTCGGGTTTGATTTACAAAGGTTCCATTAGAACGTAACGCTCCTACGATGATATTCCCTTGATCCCATACATCTCCAAGTGGATTGACCACTGCTAGTGCAGCTACTATAGGTCCATTAGGAATACGAAGAGATGCAGTACCTAGTCCACCTTTCATCGGCCTACCATAGAATTTTCCTATAGTTGCTCCTGCTCCAGCACCCACATTTCCTTCCTCTATTTTACCAGCATTCGCAGCTTGGCAAGCGGCATATCCAAGATCTGCATTAGGCGGCATTGATCCCTTAGCAAAGACAAGATCGAAAATAACTGCTGTTGGTACTATAGGTACTAAGTCAATACCATGATCAAAGAGCCAACGTGTTACCCCACTCGCTGCTGCTAGCCCAAAATTACTACCGCCTGTAAGGAGAATAGCCTTTACAGGTTCCTCTTTACTACCCGGGCGAATGCTATCTGTCTGCTGAGTTCCAGGGTTTCCTCCAACTACAGATACACCAGGCACCGCACCATTAGGACAGAGAATCACTGTACATCCTGTACGTCCACTTTTATCCTCAGCATTTCCAACTAATATACCAGCTACATCAGTAAGTCCCCCCATATTTGTAGTTTTTAATTCTTGAATTTTTTTATTATTCAATTATCTCACCTTTATCTTTTAAACTTTTAAAATATGATTATCACCAAAAATTTGCTGAATACGATGTTGAACTTTTACAAGCGCCATTGTATTATAAATTTTTATTAACACAATACATCCTGCTAGCTTTAGTTCCTTGAAATGTTTATACATCTATTTATCTTTAATTTGTATATTAATTAAAGATTGGTAATATATATTATATGTTTACAAAAGCATTTTGTTCCAATAAATATAAGAATACTAAGTGATAAAAATGATTTGTAATAAAATTAATCAAAATAATAAAAAACCAAATAATTATGGAATTACAAATGGAGCTATTATCATGATCTTATCGAGCAACTAAAAAAGCCTATTTAAAAAATAGGCTTGAAAGTAGGATAAAACATTTTAGCAAATACAAACTATTGATTATAGATGAAATAGGATACTTGCTAATTGGTGAACAAGAAGCTAAGATGTTTTTTCAACTAATTGATAGACGATATGAGCAAAAAAGTACAATAATCACCAGTAACATTAATTTGTCAGATTTGAGTCAAATATTTGTGGATAATATGATAGCTAGCGCTATTCTGGATAGGTTACCATTCTAGTATTGTAAATATATTAGGAAATTCTTATAGAACAGCTTCTGCTCTTTCTAAAATTTCTAATAAAGATAACTGGTATAATTGTACATAATAATATTGACATTAATACATCAATCTAGATATTATACCTACTTACCACTCAACTTAACTCATTATTAATTAATGTAATCTCACCAATAAATTTATTTACCTATTTTCCCCATTGTTATCATGTATAAAAACTTAAAGATTCTATCTTCATCACCCTTTTCAACAATTGAAAAGTTTTGTCTTTCATCTACACCATACAAAACTCAATTTCCATCTTCAAAGTAACAACCCGTCGAAAAAGGTATATTTGTTTTTCGTCCAATAACAATATTTAGCTTTTCTAAATTTATACCTAACACTTTTATTTTATTAACTGATTCTTCTGGATTATCAATATCAAAATCTTTTATAGTATCAATTGCATCTTTATAATATGTCTCATTAAATTGATCGCCATTTCTTGCATACTCATCTTCAATATAACAAATAGAACGTTCATTTTGTGTATAATGATATCCATTTTCCCTGTCACCTCATTATATACATCCTTTGCAGTGTCTTTATTTAATTCTGGCAAATCCAGCCAATCAATATCTGGCCATTCTCCCCAATTAGATTTTTCATCATTTTTAATTACTCTTACATCATTTGAAACATTAAAATTAACTTTCTGTTCTGGGGTTAACTTATGAAAGTTAGCTATCATAATATCAATCTTATCTGCATTAGATAACATTTCATTACACCAAATATTTTCTCTCAAATATTTATTGAAATTATCTTGTGATTCTTTTCCTATACCTTCAAATGAATCACAAACATATTTTTTTAACTTAGGATTTAAACTAATTTCAGGATTACTTCCCCCCTTAGTGTCACCTTTTATGGCTTCTTGGAGGAACATACTGATTTACAAATATTAACCCCTAATTCTTTTTTTAGTGCTTAATATTCTTCAACTGGTCATCCAAGAGATTACTCTCTTGCCACGATATATATAGTACTTCACAGCTTATATCTCCTCTCCTAATCTACTTTATTACTATTGTTTTTGTTTCCCTGTGATTGGTGATTTTGGCTAACAGTAGAGACATGTTTCTTTAAAACAATATCATACGCCTTGATATACCAATCTACATCTGCACCTTGAAAAGTGCCATTAGCAACAGTATCTGCCACAGGATTTATTCTTTCAACTTCTGCATTGTAGTCAAACTCTTTTAAAGATACATTTGCAGGAATACTAACTTGAATCATTCTTCCTTGCCCTATTGACTTTAAATCGTAAGTACGCTCCTTTATTTCATCTGATACCGTACCATCTTCATTTTGTAAATGCACCTCACGTCTTAAAGCAGAAAACTTTAAATTTCCAAATGTGGCCTCTTTATCAATAACAAACCCATTTGCTACTCTCATATAAATTTACCTTCCTTTCCTTATGCTTCTACCATATCATCTGCATGAAGAATATAATTTGTAAATCCACGAGTTCCAATCTTATAACCTTCTGCGGTAATTCGTGGATTTATAAGCTTTACTCTTTTTTCAACTTCAAAATACTTTTTGCCTGCTTCAAGTGGAAGAATAACAACAATATCATCTGCTCTTGAATATCTGAATATAAATTGTAGCTTCGTGATAAAATTGTACTACGTCCATTTAACCTTCTCTGTTCAACATTACCTTCACCAGCATGTTCTAAATTTCTGAATGTATTTTCCATGTTTGGGATTCATATTTTCATTTCATATTTTTACCTTTCTTCTTTTCATATTTAAAATAAACAATTTACTTCTGATTTTTTTCTATTCTGCCACATAAAAATACAGTTATTTAGGTAGATATAAATTAAACAGACTAGGAAAAATTTTATTAGTTTTTAATGGTGGTGAACGTACCTCATATTTTCGTTGTATACAAACGACTGCCTTTCTAATTTTTCCCATAGAAAATAGACCACATCATGGATATAAGCGCCATATTGTGATCTTTTATACTTTTTTAATATTATAACAAAGCATCTAATTTTACTTATAATTGTATTTTAAATTTATTTGACTCATCATAATGAATTTTTCATTAAGTTTTATAATTATTAAACAACACTATTTTTTGCTTCATATAATGCAACATCATCATCTTTAATTAAATTATCAATTTGACTTGTCAATTGAGGATATGATGATATTCTGATTGAAATTGTAATTTTTATAACCTTATTATCTGAAATGCAAAAATCATTATTTTCAACATTCTTCCTTAATCTTTCTGCAATTTTAAAAGCCTTAGACTTCGAACAATCTAATAATATTACAGAAAACTCTTCTCCTCCCATTCTAGATACCACATCATAAGTTCTACATGCATCAATAAAAATCTGTGCTAAACCTTTTAAATTAATAAAATTAGAAAGTCCTCCTTTTATTGTATATTCTGCTAATAAGTCTACACATAGTTTTGGCTAAAACTCATACCGTACATACTCATATTCACATGGATTACCAGCTGCTATATATATAGCCCCATCTTCAGGTACCATAATGAATGATGCAAGAGTTTTTGATGATATTGGAACCTTATGATCAATGTGTCGACATATGGAATATGGATTTTGGTCGTGATCAACCAATATTTTCTTAACAATTTCAATATTTATGTGCCCATAATGCTTATCTATTAGGCTACGAATTCTGTCTAAACGATGGTAGCTGTCTGGCTGTAATTGTGGAGCCGTGTCTTCTTCCTTAAAACGTTCTGTGAGATAATGATTGGAGTGCAACATTATATCCCTTTCAGGGTATATAATTTCAAAGTCGTTATGAATACTCTCAATACCTAACATCTGGCCGTTTATATCGGCTAAATGATAGTAACCAAGGCCACGGGCAACTTGTTTAAGTATATCCATAGCATCGTGGATACTTTTCTCCCTCATCACTCTAGGAAGATAGCAGCCCACTGGAATATTAGATAAATAATTTTTACCTATAGTAGCATTTGCGCACATTCCGATTCCAGCAGACGAAAATATAAATTCACTGGAATTTGAAAAACTTAATACGAATTGTTGAAGGCCATTGGCATGATGAATTTTTAATAAATCTATTGGTGCTTCAGGAAGAAAATCTATGTTTTGTCCCAGAATAGTTTTCCCATCTTGTGTTGCTTTTCCTGTTGCTGCAAATGAAGTACATAATCCTGAAAGCCCTGAAACATTATTATACTGGAAAGTAAGCTCATTAAAGCACTTTTGCGTAAATATTTCTTCCAGACTAAGCCCAGTGGCATCAGCCTGTCCCCTCATTATTTCAACCAGATAGGGATCAAACTTTTGAACGGCATTGAAAAACTTCATAGCATTAGAAATGACCTCTTCCTTTGATGCTTGATAATAAATCATCATACTATTAAAAATGTTTTCCGAAACCTTTAGGATACTCTCTTGGCATCCTTCTCCCCACTGTTGGCCGATTTCATAAGGAGTGCCTTGGCACTCAATGATTTTAAACTCTTTCGCATTCTTCATTATATTCTCTCCTTTTCAGATCTTAATTTCACCACTTTTAAGTATTCTGTGGTTTACCAATACTAATTTCAATATTATAATTACTTTAGCAAAAATAAATTAACCTATTGCAATATATTATCCTAATTTTAAATGCGGAAATAATTTTAATGCATTATCATGGTAGATAGCACGACGCTGTTCATTATTAAGCAAATTGGTTTTATCTAAAGCATCAGCTAATATAATACATCCAAACTTTGATGTATAAGGATAATCGCTTCCATATAATAAATGTTCAACGTTAACAATTTGTAAAAGATCAGCTAATTGTCTAGGAAGACAAACTCCAGCTACATCATAATATAAATTTTTTAAAGCATCATAGATATCTATCCTATCTGCCTCTCCTTTTATATTCTCACCAAATGAGTCTGGTGTCATTTGAATTGCAGAAGCAATCCTATCAGCAAGTATTGGCAAAAAAGCGCCAGCATGAGGAATGATGAATTTAATATCAGGAAATTTCTTTAATGTCCCTTTTAATATCATATTAATTACAGTACGAGTTGTATCAAAGAAAAATTCCATCATAGGAATAGGCAAACCTTCAACAACATTTTCAGGAACATTACTAGGTTTATTTGGATGAAGAACAACCACGGCTTTGTGCCTGTTTAACTCTTCAAATACAAGATCCAAACAAGGATTTCCTAAATAGACTCCTTGCGTATTAGTAGGTAAAGCAAAACCATCAACATGCAAAATATCCTTTGTATATTGAATTTCTTCTATACTATCTTCCACATTAGGCAGTGGTAAAGAGGCAAGCAGACCAAATCGACCAGGATACTTTTTTACAAGTTCTGCTCCATCTTCATTTACTTTTCTAGCTAAGATTTTAGCAGCATTTCTATCCCCAAAATTAATATGAGGAGATGATATTGATAGCATTGATCTAGATATACCTAGCTGCTGCATTGTTTTTAGATGCACTTCTGGATCCCATTTGGGGGTTGGGAATCCATCTGGATTTTTTTCTCCACTATTTAATAATGCATCTTTATAAGCTTGTGGCAGATAATGTGCATGCATATCAATTTTAAGTATACCATTTCCTTTATAATTTTTTATTAAATTTTCTACGTTATTTTCCATACTTTCCACCTTATATTTACAAGTTTTATATTTGAGAAATAATATAAAAGAATCTATTTATTAAAAGCTTCATTTAGTTTTGTACATACTAAAGCAAGAGCATCACGGGCGTCTTCCAGCAAGGTCTGCATGTTAAAAAAGCCATGGATAATTCCATCATATCTCTTAAGGCATACTTCAACTCCAGACTCGGATAACCGCTTTGCATAATGTTCACCCTCATCCCTTAATATATCATATTCTGAGGTGATAATGCATGCAGCTGGAAGACCTTCAAGGTTATCTGCAAGTAATGGTGAAGCTAATGGATTTTTAGCTTCTTTTAAATCTCTTAAATATAGCTGCATAAACCAACCATTACGTTTTGTTGTAAGCCTGTAGCCTTCAGCATTTTCTACTCTGGATTTTGGTTTTGTTTCCCCAAGCAGATCCAGCACTGCACTAATAATAACTTGATAAACAATTGAAAATTCCCCTCTATCTCTTGAAAGCTGACTTATTACAGCAGTAAGGTTACCACCGGCACTCTCACCTCCAATGGCAATTTTATCAGGATTAACATTTATCTCTTTAGCATTATTAAATATCCATTTAGTAACCTGATAGCATTCTTCTACAGGTTCAGGGAATTTATGCTCTGGTGCAAGACCATAGTCTATGGATATTACAGCACAATTTGCACAGTTTGTAATCTTTCGACATATATAATCATAGGCTTCAATATTTCCAAGTACAAATCCACCACCATGAATCCATATAAATGCAGGATGAGGACCTTCTGCCTTCGGATAATATATTCTTATTGGAGTGTCTCTTTTAGAAGTTTTAACGACACGATTTACTACAGAACCAACTTCTAGTATCTCTCCTTTATAGTCATCCCAGCTTTTTGCATAGTACTCTCTAAGTTTATCAATTCCCATAGAATATATACCCTCAAAGTCTGTTTCTAATAGTTTTTCAAGTTTAGGATTTAAAGGCATTTGTCATTCCTTCTTTCTATATATTTTTTAATCAATCTTTGTTACCATTTTCATCAATATTTTGCAATAATTCATCAAAGTTAGCACTTGCAGCTCTTTCAGACATTAGTCGCAAACCATTAAAAACAACATTTTTAGTTTTTATATCCATTCCATCTGTAATAAAATTTATCCATTTTTCCAAACGTGAAAATATTTCTTCTTTGCAACCTCTTCCTTTATCAGTTAAGTAAAGCCTTTTAGACCTTTTATCTATTTCACACCTTTCTCTAATTAAAAATCCTTTTTCTTCAAGCGACTTTATTGATTTTGCTGTTAGTGTCTTATCGATAAATAATATTGAAGACAATTCTTCTTGATTAATACCTTCATTATTATATAGATTTGACAAAAAAACACATTCAGAATAACTGATATTAATGTTTTTTAAAGCATTACTTATATAAGCTTGAGATTGTCTGTTTAATACTCCTACTTCTACAAATGTTTCAATATTCATTTTTATATACTCACCTCTTTTTATTAGTTGAATCTTTCAACTAAATTATAGTATATTTAGTTGAACGATTCAACTAATTTATATTAATTTTCCTTTTGAAATGTTATAAATTTTTTCACTTATACTTATTTTGATTTCACTTAATGAAACTGGTGTAATTCCAATAAAAAAGGATACTATTTTTATTTAGTATCCTATCATCATTTTCATTTCAGGTAAAAATTTATTTCTAAACATAAAAATACTCCTCCTATGATAACAGTTTTATTATTTAAACTGTCTACCATAAGGGGAGCATATTAGAATTAATATTATATTTTTTTGATATTTCTTCTATTTTAGTATACAATTCTGT
Organism: Clostridium acidisoli DSM 12555; assembly: GCF_900176305.1. GTDB lineage: Bacteria > Bacillota > Clostridia > Clostridiales > Clostridiaceae > Clostridium_I > Clostridium_I acidisoli. Next base: position 103,508 of record NZ_FWXH01000005.1, on the reverse strand, counting down.
ATTTTCTGCAACTTCTTTTTTTATTTGTTTAACTTTATTAGTTAAATTTCTATCAAAGTGTTTCCCTTTCACTTGACTTACTTCCACATCATCATTAATTATCAGCAAAATGACCTCTGTAAATTTAAGTATAGATTTTTCTTTCCAAAAGCTATCATCTGGCTCAATAATTTCTTTCATTATTGCTTGTAGTGTACTATTATTTAATAACACCATATATTGTCCATATTCCTTTATTTTTTGAAGCAGCATAAAACTTGTAATTTTTGTATTAACAAATATGGCTTTTAAAAAAGCATCTAACTTTTTTTCATTGGTAACAATAGAGATCCCCTTATAATTTCCTAACGGGAAACTATGTTTATATTGCTCATTATCTAAAAGAGCAGCAACAAAATCACCAGTTCCTACATAAAACACCTTATTATTTTTATAATGCAGTTCACACCGTCCTGAAATACAATAGTTCATTCTAATCACTCTAGTTTCTTCTAAAAGAAATAATTCGGATTTCAATAATATTAAGTCATGATAAACAATCCATATACCATTAAATACTTCATATTGAACAGTCTTCCCACATATATAATTTCTATTGTAATAGTATATTGTTTTTACAAAATTATAGATGCTATGTCAACAAAAATGTTACCTTTACACTTATCATTGCTAACCATAAAAAATATACCAAAGCATTTGTTTGGCAGGTAATTAACTCTTGAAAAGTTAGTTGCAGTTGCCATTGCACTTTTCTAGCTACATTTGAAGTGATGTGTGCACTAGACACAGAGCTTCCCCCTGGGTACAAGATTCCTGTTAAGGGTAATGCTGAGATGCGGATGATTAAGTGATAGGCTACAATGTACTTTTTAAAGCCTCTTACACCTTTTTGGGGTTCTTTCTTATCTTTGGATATTCTGCTAGTTTCTGCTTTTGAAAGTGTTCAATTTCACTTGCAAAATGTGAATACCAGCAGATGGCAGTTATCCAAAGTTCAGAAACAACCGTTTTGTTGATGCAAGAGATTTTTAATGTACTATAATTTTAATAACATTAATTTTTTGAATTGTATGAATAACAAGAAGCTTGATTCTTTATACTTTAAGAATATTGTATATTTATAAAAGCTTAAAACTATTTTTATAATAATCAATTATTCCATCCTTTTTCATTCTAGAAAGTTCTCTGGAAAGAGCACTTCGTTCTACATTAACGTATTCAGCCATATCATTTCTATCAAATGGTGTAGTAAAAGTATTGCTTCCTTCTTCTTTTGCTACTCTTTTTAAATATGATAATACCTTTTCTCTTACACTTGACTTTATCAAGCAATCATTTCTATCATGCAAAATCATAGCTTTTTCTGCTATAGCATCGATATAATTACGTAACAAAACATTGTATTTAGGACAATCATTGATGTATCCTGAAATAAAATTTTCGATAGGAATAAAGAGTACAGAAAGGTGCTCTTGTGCCTGTACTGATACCGGACTCTTACGATTTTTACTAGCAGCCAATAAAATACCAATGAAGCTTCCTGGCTTCAAAAGAGTTATAATCGATGTTTTACCTGATTCATCCTGCTTAATAGATCGTCCATAACCTGATAATAAAATACCAATGTCATTTATTTCACTGCCTTCACATATAATCATTTCATCTTTTTCAAATTCAACAAACCTGGCATACATACACTTGAGTATTTTCTCTATTTCTTCCATCTTGATCCCATAAAAAAGACTTGTTTGTTTTAAAATTTCTATATGCTCTATCATTGTTATGCTATGTTGCCTATGCAACATACCTCCTGCCTAAATTGTAATATAATAAATGTAAAGAAGCAAGTCACTATTATTCCGAAAGAAGAAAAAGAGTTTTTTAATCCTAATACGTTATAAGTTGGCACTGGCCAAAGGACTACCCTGAGGGTGTATTGGAACTAATAGTTACAGAGGATAAAAAGACGAGTGAATTTACTAGACTTTTGAAATTTGCACCAGGAACAAAGACAACAAACATTTTGACTCACGAGTGTTGGGAAGAAGTTTATATTATTGAAGGTGGGCTGATTTGCGACAACCAAGTATTTACTAAAGGAATAGTTGCAGTTCAACCATCAGGAATGAATCATGGGCCGTTTAAAGTTCCTGTAAGTGCCTTGACTTATGAAATTCACTATCGTCGTTCATAAGATTAGAGATATTGGTATCTATTAAAAGATAAAATAAAAATTATTCATAGGAGAGTGTGTGTAATGTTTCAATTTGATAATCAACTTTTAAAGCTAAAGCATGAAGTTCTTACTAAAATTGCAGTATTAGCAAAGGAGAATAATATTAGCAAAAAAGAACTAGATAAAATTCCTTATGCTATGATTAAAGGCGAAATTGCAACGTATAGAGATACTGTCGAACACGAAAGGGAAATACTCTTAGAACGAGCAAAACTTGCGGCAGGCTATAAACCAAATGGTAAAAATGCACAAGAACTAATTGATATAAATGAAGAAAAACAAATATTATATGTGATAAGAGCGGCATGTGATAGATGCCCAACAAAAAAATTTAAAGTTACTGATGCTTGTAGAAATTGTATAGCACATAAGTGTGAAAGTGTTTGCAATTTTGGAGCAATTACATATGTTAATGGAAGAGCTCATATTGATTCTGATAAATGTAAGGAATGTGGAATGTGTAATAAGGTATGTCCTTATAATGCTATTGCACAAAATATAAGGCCTTGTAAAAAATCATGCCCAACAGGAGCATTAAGTTTTAATGCTTACGATTTCATTGCTGTAATTACAGAAAATAAATGTGTAAATTGTGGTGCTTGCATGTCAATATGTCCATTTGGAGCCATAGAGGACAAGAGTTCATTAGTTAATGTTGTTAATAGTTTAATGAATAAAGAAAATATTTATGCTATAGTTGCACCATCAATAGCTGGAGAATTTGGGTCAAAAATAACTTATGGACAGGTTAAAAATGCAATTAGATCACTAGGTTTTACAGATATGGTAGAAGTAGCGTGTGGAGCAGATGCTGTTACCGTACATGAAAGTAATGAATTTGTAGAAAGAATGGAAAATGGCGATAGTTATATGACAAGTTCATGTTGTCCAGGTTTCTTAAGTTATATTGAAAAAATTATGCCTGATCAAGCTGGAAGAATTTCAGGAACTGTTTCTCCAATGGTAGCAACAGGAAGATATGTAAAAGCTAAAGATAAAGATGCAAAAGTAGTATTTATAGGGCCTTGTACTGCTAAAAAAAATGAGGCATTGAAAGATTCTATAAAAGATTCTGTTGATTATGTATTAACTTTTGAAGAATTAATAGCTTTATTTGATGCATTTCAAATAGATCCTTCTACTTGTGAAGATATAATAGTAAATGATGCATCAATATTTGGCAGAGGTTTTGCTATGGGAGGTGGTGTAACTGCATCTATAGAAAACTATATTAAAGAAAAAAGTATTGATTCAGACTTCAAGCCAATTAAAGCTTCAGGAGCAACAGAAATTAAAAAGAGCATCACTATTGCTAAAGCTGGTAAATTAGGCGGAAACTTCATTGAAGGCATGCTATGTGAAGGTGGTTGTATAAATGGAGCTGCTAAAATTGCGCCAGTAACGAAAGCTAAAGTACCATTTACAAAAATAAATCAACAGTCAACTATTAAGAATGTATTATCAAATAAAGCATTAGAAGAATACAAAGACATAAACTTAAAACGATAATGTTTTAAATAAGATACTAAAAAATAGTCTAGAGCCCAATAATTTGTCAAGGACACATTATTTTATTGCTGCCTATCCTTTGGCTAGCCAGCAATGCAAGTTAGTAAATGGATGGGATTTTGATGTTACCCAAGTTATATGACTTACTAATGATGATGCTGTATAAACTGAATTTCGTTGGGTTAAGCAAGTTGTAGAGAGGCTTAATGGCACTTTTTTCAAATCTTCTTATCGTGTTACTTGTGGTTATTGAAGCGAAGATGGTGCTCTCTATGGCGTATCTCTTTGGGTTGCTTATTATAATTTTCTACGTCCTCATCCTTATACCTACTGGAAACCTTTGAACGAGTTAGATGCCCTTAAAAATACTGATAATGTGCCTGTCAAATGGCAACTCCTTATTTATCTTGGTCAACAGATAATATTGAAGATGCAGGCTGAAAATTCTGCTTAATTTAAATAAAGGTAAATACTCGATATTTATAAGTTATATCAAATGATAGCTATCAATATGAAAGATTTCCTTCCTTCAAAAGGATTTTTTGTTGTATATAAAATCCAATATTTTAGCTTAAATTCACACTAAACCTTCTTATCTTATGCCCTTCTGGCAAAATATTTTTTGTCATCACTTTTCCGTACTTCACTTTACACTATCCTTTTTATATTTAAAATAAACAATTTACTTCTGACTTTTTTCTAAGCTTTCTGAGTATCATTCAAATTACTTCCTTTCGGTTAAATTATAAAAACCTGATAGCGCCTGAGAATATTCCATGTATTGTGAAATAAATTTCAATTTATAAATAATCAAATATTATCATAGAGTTTTCATTACTATGATATTGTTTTTCTTTTTTTATAAGATTTATATTTCTTAGTTGAATTATTTTATAGTAGCTAAAAAATATTGACAATATTTTTAGCTACTATATAATTTACTTGGTGATGAAAATGATTTGTAATAAAATTTTAGAAAAAATTATATGTCTTTCTAATAAAATTAATCAAAATAATAAAAAACCAAATAATTATGGAACTAATCATATACTCTATACATCTGAAATTCATATGATAGAAGCCATTAGCACTCACAAAAATGTTAATGCTAGTGAACTCGCCGCTATTATGGGAATTACAAATGGAGCTATTAATCAAGTAGCTAATAAACTTATTAAAAAAGGATTGCTAGAACAGTATCGAACAAATGATAATAAGAAAGATGTTTATTATAGCCTGACCACTCAAGGACAAATTGCTAATATAGCACATAACAATTATCATAAAGAGCAATATAGTTGTATGGAAGAATATATAAATAGACGCTCTCTTGAAGAAATAAATACTATAAATAACTTTCTTGACGAATTAATCAATTCTTGGCCTTCTAATTAATGAAGGCTTTAAATAAGAAAAATATTTTAGTTACTAAAAAATATTTAATTTTATGGAGGTATTAAAATTGAAAAAAAAATTTGATTTCACAAAAATTACAACACCTATATTATTAGAACTTTTGCAGGAAGAAATTCCTTCACCAGAATGTTTTTTGCAAGAGTGTAAATCATCTCTTCCAACCTTTCAAAGCACCATTGATAAAAAGTTTCCACCTGACTTAATAAAATTTATTTCAATGCCATTATGGGTGTACATAAATTTAAAAAATAAGCTAGGTGAAAAGAAAGCGTTTGAAATAATGCGAATAGCACTACTTACAGGTGGACTTGCAAAACAAAGCATTTTATTTGATTCTGTCAATAAAACAAGGACTTTTGAAAATTTCATTAAACAAGAATTGCAAATTAATAAAACAGGAACAACTAAATGGAATGACTTAGAAGTAGTTTATAAGGATGAAAATAAATTTGAGATAAAAATAACTAAATGCCTTTATCATGAATTAACAACTTATTTACAAATCTCTGAAGCAACAAAATTAATCTGTCAAGTGGATAATGCAGTGTTTAATTCTTACTTACCCGAAGAAATTATATTTCATCGTGATGGTATAAATCAACGTATCGCAGATGGATGCAATGAATGTCACTTTGTTTGGGAATATAAAAATAAAATTAACTGTAAATAATTTATGATGAATCTCACAAAAGGTAAAATTTAGAATTTTTATATATTTCATATTTTATACATTATTATAAATCCATGTATACTTTGCAATACATGGAACTTTCGTTGATACTCCTACAAAATCACCTTTCCTTTCGTTATCATAGTAGCTTGAACAACTCTATTATAACGGAAAGGTGATTTTTATTTAGTATCCTATCATCATAAACATTATTTTCTTTTATCCCCACACTCCATATCAATAACCACAGAAACGTTAATATGTTTTTTTAACTGTTTATTGCGGATTCTGTGCCCCTCACTTGTAAAAACAAAAAACACCCTCAAACCTAAGTTTGAGGGAACATATAACACACTTCAATATTTACTTAAAAACCTCTAAAACCTTTGAAGCATGCTAAAATGGGTCTCCGCAGTAGCTTGCTACCAATCGTGTTTCGCACTATGTGCTCACCTTCTTTGGAAATCCTTGCATGGATGGTACTATATTTTTTACTTAGTCCCTTGGCTCCTTGTAAGGCTTTTAAAAGGATCGTATACCTCCGCTTCGCTTTGGTATGCGGACTGCATCTCTAAGCTCGTTTCCTCACTAAGAGGCTGCAAGTCTCCACATGGCTAGTTTGAGAAAACATGTCCACAGGTTGAACTTCTACTACTTTGTACTCTAAGTCAGTAAGTATTAGAAGATCTCTAGCTAAAGTTCCTGGATCACAGGATACATATACGATTTTTTGCGGTTTCATATTAGCTATTTCCTCTAGCAGCGATTTTTCACAACCCTTTCTTGGTGGATCTACAACTACCACATCTGCCATTATTCCTTTGTTAATAAGCTCTGGTATCACTTTTTCAGATTGTCCAACAATGAATTCAACATTTTTCACATTGTTTTCAATTGCATTTTTTTTCGCATCATCTATGGCCTCCTTAATTATCTCAACTCCATATACCTTTTTTGCCTTCTGAGATAAAAACAATGAAATAGTCCCTGCTCCACAATAAGCATCAAATACAATTTCATCTCCATTTAAAGCTGCATATTCTAAAGCTTTCTCATATAATTTTTCTGTTTGAACGGGGTTAACTTGAAAAAATGATAATGGCGATATATTAAATTTAAATTTTCCAATGCTATCAACAATTGTATCTTCACCAAAAATTGTTTCACACTTATCACCTAGAATCACATTTGTCCTTTTCTTATTTACGTTTAAAACTATGCTTTTAAGTTCATTTATATTTTCTTGTAAAAGTTTTATTAATTCCTCTTTATGTGGTAATTTATTTGAGTTAGCAACAATAACTACCATAACATCACCAGTTTTAAAAGCTTTCCTCACCATTACATGTCTTATAATGCCTTGTCCATTATTTTCATCATACAAGGATATTTTATTGTCTTTAATCCAATCTTTTATAAGAGATACAATTTTATCTCCAACTTCGTGTTGTATATAACATTTTTCCATTGAAACTATTTCATGACTTCTTGCTGAATAAAAACCAACTACAACTTCTCCATTTTTATTTCCAACAGGTAATTGAACTTTATTTCTATATCTATATGGAGTTTCCATACCAATTGTTTCATTTATTTTAATGCCATTTTCATCATTAACTTTCAATTTGCCTATTCTCTCTAAGCAATCTTCAACTCTTTTTTTCTTAAATTGGAGCTGTTTTCCATAACTTAAATGTTGCAGGCTACATCCACCACACTTATTGTATATTTCACAAATTGGCTCAACTCTATCTGGTGATTTTTTTATTATATTTGTAAGTTTTCCAAATGCAAAATTTTTATTTACTTTTATTATTTTTGCCTCAACTGTTTCTCCATCAATAGCACCTTTAACAAAGATTGTAAAGTCATCAATCTTCCCTATGCCTTCTCCCTCATAACCTAATGCCTCTATATTAATTGTATACACTTCATTTTTTTCTACTGGAATATTTTTTTTCATCTATTTCACCTTTCTAAACAAAAACCTATAAATTCAAACTAATTTATTATATCATATAATCATTTTCCATAGAAACAAAATACTCTTTTACCGTCTAGCAAACACTTCACATTTTGTGCACTTTCCATCTTCGCATTTTAAGCCGTATATTTGAACATGTTTTGCTGAGCACATGTTGCTGCTATTATATATACACTCCTTAGCATCACAAATTATTTGTGGACTCATATTAATATTATCTCTATCTACTACTTGCTTAACTTCACCAATTATATTTGTATTTATAATACTTGTAAAAGTGTTCTTTAAATTTCTATGTAAAAAATTTTCACATAAGGTATCTTCATTTTTAGAACTTATCCCTTTTATCCCAATATGTATACTTCTGGCAGAACATAATCCACTTATATTGTATACGCAATTTACGGCACTACACATTAAATCTGACATTACTACCACCCCGTTATATTTAGTCTAACTTTATTCTTTGCAGGTAACAGTAATTTTATTCAGCTTTCATTATATATTGAGAAAAAAAAGAGCACCCTAAGGGTGCCAAATAGAATCAGTTGCCATTTTATCAACATTCTCTTTTATTTTATCATTATATTATTTTAACCACAATATGAAATTTTATACATTATCAATAAATTAACCTAAATTTAAAAAAAGACTATATCAAAATTTAAAAATTCTGATATAGTCTTCTTATTTAAATATTTTTATTTTATAGACTAAAATTATTTTTCAGATCCAACAACGTGAACTTTAAGCATGTTTGTTGATCCTGCTAATTGAACTTGTATACCAGCAGCAACAACAACTAAGTCGCCATCTTTAACGAAGTTGTATTCTTTAGCTTTTTCTACTGATTTAACTATTAATTCATCTGTAGATACAACTTTTTCAGCAACTATTGGGTATACTCCCCAGCTAAGTGCTAATGATCTAGCAACTTTTTCATCAGGTGTAACAGCTATTACTGGACATTCTGATCTATATTTTGCAACCATTCTAGCTGTGCTTCCAGTTTGAGTAGCAGTAACTATAGCAGATGCATTAAGTTCTCCAGCTGTTTCACAAGTTGCAAGACTTATTGCATCTGCAACATTTTTAGTTGAAGTTTCTTTTCTCTTTTTAAGTGCTTCTTTATAATCTAATTGTTTTTCTGCAGCTTGTGCAATTCTTGCCATAGTCTGTGCAGCTTCTACTGGATATGATCCATTAGCACTTTCACCACTAAGCATTATTGCATCAGTACCATCAAATATAGCATTTGCTATGTCTGAAGCTTCTGCTCTTGTTGGTCTTGGATTTCTTATCATTGAATCAAGCATTTGAGTTGCAGTTATAACTGGCTTTCCTGCTTTATTACATTTTGCAATTATCATTTTCTGAGTAAGTGGAACCATTTCTATTGGAATTTCAACACCCATGTCTCCTCTAGCTACCATTACACCATCAGAAGTTTCGATAATTTCATCTATATTATCAACGCCTTCTTGGTTTTCTACTTTAGAGTAGATCTTTATGTTCTCTCCACCATTAGCTTTTAAAACGTCTCTAATAGCAATAACGTCTGCTGCTTTTCTCACAAAAGAAGCTGCTATTGCATCAACACCAACTTGACAACCAAATATTAAATCGCCTTTATCTTTTTCAGTCATAGCTGGAAGTTTGATTGAAACATTAGGAACGTTTATTCCTTTATGGCTTCCTACCATTCCAGTATTAGCTACTGTGCAGTGTATGTCTGTACCTTCAATTGAATCAACTGTTAATCCAACAAGACCGTCATCAATTAAAATTGTGTTTCCTTTAACAACATCTTTATAAAGATCTGTATATGTTATTGAGCATTTTGTTGCATCTCCAAGAACTTCTTCGCCACAAACTACTGTAAATTTGTTTCCTTTTTGTAATTCTAATTTTCCACCATCAAAGTTATGAGTTCTGATTTCTGGTCCCTTAGTATCAAGTATTATAGCTATTGGCTTGTTATACTTTTCTCTTAATTTTTTAACAAGTGTTATTCTACCATTATGTTCTTCATGGTCTCCATGTGAGAAATTGTGTCTTGATGCACTCATTCCAGCCTCGATTAGTTTTGATAAAACCTCTTCTGATTCACTTGCTGGTCCAACTGTAAATATCATTTTAGTCTTTTGCATTTTAAATTCTCTCCTTACATTTAAATTCTGATTTTATATATGATTTATTTATATATGATTAAAAATCTGATGAAGTTTATCTTGATAACATTTCTGATATTTCATATAAATTTTCATCAAATTTTCTTGGCACTGCTAAAGCTTCATCTATGTCATCATCAGTTATTTTATTTTCTCTTATTCCAATAACTCTTGATGATTTTCCTTCTATTAGAACTTCTACAGCTCTAACTCCCATTCTAGATGCAAGCATTCTATCAAATGCAGATGGACTTCCACCTCTTTGAATATGTCCAAGTATTGTAGCTCTTGTCTCAATACCAGTAACTTCTTCAACTTTTTTAGCAAGTTCTGCTGAACCGCCAATTCCTTCTGCAACTAAAATTAAATTATGCATTTTTCCTTTTAGTTTTCCCTCAAGTATATTTTTGCATAATTCATCAAAATCATAACCTTTTTCTGGCAATAAAGCTGCTTCTGCTCCGCCAGAAATTCCAGCGTAAAGAGCTATGTCTCCACAATCTCTTCCCATTACTTCTACTATACTTACTCTCTCATGTGATGTAGATGTATCTCTTAGCTTGTTTATAGCATCAAGAACAGTGTTTAAAGTAGTATCAAATCCTAAAGTATAATCTGTATATGGTAAATCATTATCTATAGTTCCAGGAATACCTACTGTAGCTACACCTAGCTTTGAAAGCTTCTGTGCTCCCATAAATGAACCATTACCACCTATTACTACTAATCCGTCAACACCAAACACTCTAAGAACACCTGCTGCCTTTTTTCTTCCTTCGTCAGTAAGAAACTCAGCGCATCTTGCAGTTCTTAAAACAGTTCCACCTCTTTGTATTATATCAGATACGTCGTATCTTTTCATCTCAAAGAGTTCTCCATTTATAAGACCACTGTAACCTCTTTTTACGCCCATTACCTTTATGCCTTTATCTAGCGCAGTCCTAACAACAGCTCTTATAGCTGCGTTCATTCCAGGTGCATCTCCACCACTTGTTAATACAGCAATAGTTTTCATATATATACCTCCTACGACCACTAGGGACTTAACTTGTCCCACATATTTTATAAAATCTCACAGTAATTTATATTGCTTTAATTAATACTTTACCTACCAACTATAATTCTAATGTAAATGACAAAAAACTTCAATGCTTTATAGAAAATATAACGTAAATTTTATATTAAAAAGGGGTATATTAATCCCCTTTTTAATATTTTGTACAACTTTCCAAATTTTATACTGTAAAACAAGAATTAATTCTAAATAGTAAAAATTTTTAGTCAATTATACTATATGACCTTTACATTTTCATTTCCAAATTTATCTCTCAATAAATTTAATATCTCTATATCCTCATTTATCCAAAGGTTATCTGGAAGCATAAATTTTTTTCTCTCTTTTTTAGTACATAGATAAATTGGAGTATTACCCTTAAATTCAGATAACATTTTGCTCATATTATTAATTACACTCATAATTTGTTTTTCTTCTTCAATTTGTAAATATACCTTTGTAGCTGTAATTTTAGCAAGCGGTGTAATGTCTTCACCTAATATTTTAGGTTGCTCTTCTTCTCTAATACTTACTCTGCCCTTTACTATTACTAATCCATCTTCCTTTATTAAAGCGTTGCTTTTCTCAAGAACCTTAGGGAAAACTACTATCTCCACAGTACCATACATATCTTCTACTTTTATAAAGGCCATCATTGTATTTTTTTTGGTGATTTTTCTTGATACTTCTGTAATTATTCCACCAATAACTACTCTATCACCATCCATTATTTTATAACTTCCATCTGATTCTATGTTTTCTAAAGACTCATCTACAACAATGTCTGAGATTTTAGTGTTTGTTAAATTATTCAAGGTTTCCTCATATTCATCTAATGGGTGTCCTGAAATATAAAGTCCTGTCATTTCCTTTTCCATTGATAGTATATACTTTTTATCAAACTCCTTAATATCTGGATATTTTATATCAATATCCTCTTGCTTATCATCAGCAAAATCTGTAAAAAGGCTCATTTGTCCATCAATGTTCTTTTTTCTTTGACTTCCTATTCCATCCATAATTTTTTCAAATACTGCAGAAAGCTTTGATCTAAAAACTCCTAAACAATCAAATGCACCTGATTTAATTAAACTCTCCACTGCTCTTTTGTTAACTACTCCAATATCAATTTTATTACAGAAGTCAACGAAATTTGTGAATTTACCTTTTTTATTTCTAGCTGATACTATGCTTTCTATCACATTAAACCCTACATTTTTAACTGAAGCAATACCAAACCTTATTGTCTCATCTTTAACTGTAAATTTTGCATAACTTTCATTTATATCTGGTGGAAGAATTTGAATATTTAGTTCCTTTGCAAATCTAACATAATAAGCAACTTTTTCATTATTTCCCATAACACTATTTAAAGTACCTGCTATAAATTCAGCTGAATAATATTTCATTAAATATGCAGTATCATATGCCACAACTGCATAGGCTGCTGCATGTGACTTGTTAAATGCATAACTAGCAAAATCCATCATAGAATCAAAAATTTTATTTGCCGCTGTTTCTGATATACCATTTCTAATACATCCTGCCACTTCTATATTTCCATCTTTGTCTGTAATTCCATGTATAAAATTATGTCTTTCTTCTTCCATAACATGGTGTTTTTTCTTAGACATAGCACGTCTGACTAAGTCACTTCTTCCCATTGAATAGCCAGCTAAATCTCTTACTATCTGCATTACCTGTTCTTGATACACCATACATCCATAAGTAACACTTAATATGGGTTCTAGTTCTGGCGTAATGTATTCAATTTCTAACGGATTGTTTTTATTTTTTATATATCTTGGTATCTCATTCATTGGACCTGGTCTATAAAGACTGATTCCAGCAATTATATCTTCAAAATTATCTGGTTTAAGTTCTTTCATAAAACTTGTTATGCCTGGTGACTCAAGCTGGAATACACCTACGGTTTTTCCTTCACCAAGCATTTTATACACATCACTATCATCAAAGTGAATATTATCTAAATCTATTGTTACTCCTTTATTTTCTTGTATCATTTGTACAGCATCTCTAAGAACTGTAAGTGTCCTTAGACCTAGAAAATCCATTTTTAAAAGACCAAGTTCTTCAAGTGTTCCCATTGTAAACTGACTCACTATTGCATCTTCATTTTTAAGTAGTGGTACATAATTTACAAGTGGCTTTGAAGCAATAACTACTCCAGCTGCATGAGTTGAAGTATGCCTTGGTAGTCCCTCAAGATCCCTTGAAACGTCAATTAATGCCTTAACCCTTTCATCCTCATCATAGATGCTTTTAAGCTCAGTATTAATCTCTAATGCCTTATCAATAGTTATGTTTAACACACTAGGTATCATTTTAGCAATTCTATCAACTTCAGCATATGAATAATTCATGGCTCTTCCTACATCTCGAATACATGCCCTAGCTGCCATTGTTCCAAAGGTTACAATTTGTGATACATTGTTTTTACCATATTTTTCAACAACATAATTTATAACTTCTTGTCTTCTTTCATAGCAAAAATCTGAATCTATATCTGGCATAGAAACTCTTTCTGGATTCAAAAATCTTTCGAAGATAAGATTATATTTTATAGGATCTATCTTGGTAATTCCTAAAGTATAGGCAACAATAGAACCTGCTCCACTACCTCTTCCTGGTCCAGTCATTATATTGTTTTCAATAGCAAATCTTATAAAATCCCATACAATTAAGAAATAGTCCACATAACCCATTGTTTTTATTATATTAAGTTCATATTCTAATCTATCTGTAAGTTCTTTAGTAATTTCAGAATATCTTACCTTTAATCCACTATAACAAAGGTCTTTCATGTACTCATAGTGATCCGTACCTTCTGGTAGTGGAAAATTAGGAAGTTTTGACTTATGAAATTCATATTCATAGTTACATTCATCAGCTATTTTTACTGTGTTCCTTATAGCTTCTTCAACATAAGAAAATTGACTATACATTTCTTCTGGTGATTTTAAATAAAACTGATCTGAAGCGTACCTCATTCTATTTGGTTCATCCACAGTTTTACCCGTTTGAATACAAAGAAGTACGTCATGAGATTTATAATCTTCATTTTTTATATAATGCACATCATTTGTTGCCACTAGTGGCATATTTAACTCTTTTGACATACTAATAAGTTCTTCATTAACTCTAAGCTGCTCATCAATACCATGATATTGAAGTTCAAGATAGAAGCCATCTTTAAATGTTTCTTTATAAAATAAAGCCGCTTTTCTAGCTTCTTCCTTGTTACCTTTTAAAATTTTTGACTGTACCTCTCCACCTAGACATGCACTAAGTGCAATAATACCCTCACTATGTTCCTTTAAAAATTCATGATCAACTCTCGGTTTATAATAAAAGCCATCAATTGAGGCTTCCGATACGATTTCCATAAGATTTTTATATCCAATTTCATTTTTTACTAATAATACCAAATGATAGGTTTGATTTTCCTTATCAGGCTGCTTTATATGCATAGATTTTCCTGCTACATAAATTTCGCATCCTATGATAGGTTTGATTCCAGCTTCCTTAGCTGCTTTATAAAAATCTACAACCCCATACATTGCTCCATGATCAGTTATAGCAAGACTTTTCATTCCAAGTTCTTTAGCTCTTGCAATAAGTTTTTTTATTTTTCCAGAACCATCAAGAAGGCTGTACTCAGTATGCACATGCAGATGAACAAAATCCTTGCTCATATTTTTTTCTCCTCTTGTTAATTAAAATTTATATTAATATTATAACACATTACTTTCTTTTTAAAATCATGGTACAATTCAGGATAGTTAGAAATTGCAAAGCATTGACTAAAGAATTTTACCATAGCTAAAGCTAGATAAAAAGGTTAAAGAAAGCCTTCGGCTAGATGAAAGTTTTGACGCTGCTAAATCCGTCAAAGGTGAGAGAAGTTACTTACGTAACAGGTAAAGGAAATTTTTCCTCATACGTCAGAAAAATAATGAACTTATTTTTGTATACTCTACTATTTAAAGACAACTCTAATATATATTTTAACCGTAGGTTTTGTTTTTAGGGGCAGCCTTTGAAGTTTATATAATAGTTTAATATGCTAATAATACCTAGTATATTAAACACCAACAACCTTCGGTCAAAAAATAGAGGACAATATACTTTAGACTATAAATTAAATTCAAAGATTTTTCATAGCATAGCGTAGAAAAATCCTCCTTACCCTTTTGCTGAAAGCAAATTCTCTCACCATTAACGGACTTACCGTTAATTCTTCCATCTTGCCACTCTGGCAATCTTTCATCTTTTTACTCACGCAGTAGAGGAAAATCTTTAACTCGTGCTTTGCAATTTCTTTAAATTAAGTAAAACCTCACACCTAAGTTTTAATATCTATTTTTAATAATCTTTGCAGAAAGCATAAGCTTAGATATTAAGCTTTCATTTGAACTAAACATATTAACTTCAACCTTACAAAAGTTTCTTCCCATATCAACTATATTAGTAAAAACTTCAATTTCGCTGTCAATTTCTACAGGTTTCATAAAATATGTATTAATGCTATCAACAGAAACATTTACATTATTTTTCTCTCTAAGTGTCATTATTCCCATAGTAGAGAGAAGCATATTTAATGAACTCCAGGATGCTGTACCAATAACATCAAGCATTTCAGCTACAATTTTACCTTTAAAATGCATTTTTCCATCTTTATGTTCATATGAAAAATTCTTAAGAACCATATCCTCAAGAGTTTCTCCAGTTTGTGGTTGCCTTAATGCATATTGCAATGCCTTTATTACATCCTGTCTATCAACTATTCCAAGTAATTTTTTATTCTCTATTACAGGGCATATTTCTATGCCTTCCCATCCCATAATATGTGCTGCATAAGCAACGGTAGTTTTTGGTGTAACCGTCATAAAATCCTTATTCATAAATGTCAAAATTGGCATATTATCATTAACATCATTTTCAAGACTAATTTCCTTAAGACTTATAATTCCAACAACATGTTGTTTTTCATCTAAGACCAAATATTTATCTTTCTTAGTAGCTCGAGCTAAGTCTCTCCACATGCTTATAGTGTCATTAACTTTCATACACTTAACATTTGTCTCCATTATGTCTTCTACCAAAATTATCTCTTTTTTGATAAGACTTTCTGATATTGCCCTATTTATCATGGTTGCTATAGTAAAACTATCATATGAAGTAGAAATTACAGGCATTTGTTTCTCATCAGCAAGTTCTTTAATAAAATCAGTACACCCAAAACCTCCAACAATTAAAACGGCACAATTGTTAAGCAGTGAGATTTTTTGTATGTCTTCTCTATTTCCAACTATCACTAAACACCCAGGACTTATATATTTCTTAGCTGCATTAAAGGTCATTGCTGCTATTACAAATTTATTAAGAGTTTTGTACATTCCATTTTTTCCACCAAGTATTGTTCCGTCAACCATATTAAGAACTTCACTATAATTTAATACCTCTATACTCTTTTTTTCTACTTTATCAATTTTAACTGTTCCAACCCTTGGTATTGTAGTAACAATGCCATTATTTTCACACTCTTTAATAGCTCTATAAGCAGTTCCTTCACTTACCTCTAATTCGCCCGCAATAGTTCTTACCGATATCTTAGTTCCAGCGGCAAGAGTTCCTATATAATTTATAATCTCTTGATGTTTTGACATAAATTTATACTTTGCCTCCTTTTATCTAACTTCCTTTTTAAGTTCTTCAGCAATTTTTTCAATTCTTCTTAATCTATGATTCACACCAGATTTACCTACTGGTGGATTTAGCATTTGACCTAACTCCTTTAATGTTTCATCTGGATAACTGACCCTAAGTTCAGCTATATCCCTAAGATTCTTAGGTAGTCTTGAAAGTCCAATTTCACTTTGTATAAGCTTTATGCTTTCAACTTGTCTTACTGCTGCATTGACTGTTTTACTTAAGTTAGCAGTTTCACAATTAACAAGCCTATTCACATTATTTCTCATTTCCTTCATAATTCTGACATTTTCAAACTCCAAAAGACTTCCATGAGCTCCTATTATATTTAAAAGATCAACAATCTGTTCTCCTTCTTTTATATAAACTACAAAGCTGCTTTTTCTCTGAATAACTTTTGAATTTAATCCAAACTTATTAATTATACTGCTCAAATCCTTTGAATAGGCCTCATTGTGAGTTACAAATTCTAGGTGATATGTTTTTTCTGGATTGCTTATGCTTCCACCACCTAAAAAAGCCCCTCTTATATATAATTTTTTACACTCTTCATTCTCAATTATTTTTTTAGGTATACTATAATCAAGTGCTATGATTCCTTCTGTTTCTTTAAGCACTGAAACTTCTCTTAAAAGATCTCTAACGCCCATATCTTCGCTTATATGAACAACATAAACATTATTTTTTTTAAGTGAATTACTTCTCTTAACTAAAATTTTTGTATGTATATTAAAATGATCCTTAAGTAGCTTAAATATAAACCTAGCGATTGCAGGATTTTCTGTAACAACATTGAATGATACCTGCTTATTTCCCCCTAAAGACAAAGTTCCACTTGCTTTCATTACTGCTGAAAGTATAGCTATAGATTCAGATTTCGAAAAATCTGAAGTTCTACAAATTTCATTTTTTACTCCTGATGAAAATGACATATCTATTTTACTCCCTATTTGTTTTCATTTTATTTTCCTTTAATCTCTCTGACAAATAGAAGTATTCAATTATCTTCTTTCTATCATAGAACAATTTCTTATCCATTATTGTTTCAATTAATATTGCTGCTAATTTGTCTGAATCATGCCTTACAAAACCATTTTTTATTTGTATGAAATCGCCTTTAGTAATACCTACGCCTAATTTCTTTATCTCATCTTCATCAACATTTACAAGTTCCGATGTCTTTTCAGAATATTTATCATGGAATTCCCCAGAAATTTTTTCTGTATTTACAACTGTATAATCTACTATATTTTCACCTACATGTTTGGATATTGCTTTGATATGATCAGATACCGAAAATCCATCGGTTTCTCCAGGTTGAGTCATTATATTTGACACATATAATTTTAATGCCTTTGTCTTTTTAAGTGCATTAGAAATATCATTAACTAAAAGATTAGGAATAACACTTGTATATAAGCTACCAGGTCCTAAAATTATTGCATCTGCCTCCATTATTGCATCTAATGCATCTTTTAACGCATTAACTTCACTTGGGCTAATAAATATGTTTTCAATTTGACTTTGATACTGAATTACAGCCTCTGGAATGTTTGATTCTCCCTCGACTACTACACCATTTTTAAGTTTTGCCTTTAAAACTACATCTTCTAAAGTAACTGGAATAACTCTTCCTGTTACAGCTAAAACTGAGCTCATCTTATTAACTGCCTCTTCAAAATTGTTAGACATTCCATCCATTGCTGCAAGAAACAAATTTCCAAAACTTTGGTTCTTAAGCCTGCCATCCTTAAATCTGTATTGTAAAAGTTCTTCCATAATTGGTTCTGTATCTGAAAGTGCTAATATGCAGTTTCTTATATCCCCAGGTGGAAGTATTCCAAGATCTTCACGGAGATCTCCAGACCCCCCACCATCGTCTGCAACAGTTACAATTGCAGTAATGTTTGAAGTATAAGACTTAAGTCCTCTAAGCATAGTTGATAGTCCTGTTCCGCCACCAATTGCAACAATTTTAGGTCCTTTAACTAAAAGTCTTTTTTCATATATAAGATTTCCAAGCTTTCTAGAATCTAAGGATACATTTAAGTAACCTTTATTAATTAAGGATAAAATTGATTTCATTCCTTGAGCTACTGCCATATACAATATGAATACTCCAGTTACAACTAAGAAAAGATAAAAGGCAACATAACCTTTGTTACTGTAATAATAAAATCTACCTTTATTAATTGTCTCAGATAAACCAAAGGTTATAAGCATTATTCCCAATATGCCAAGCATAACCCATCTTTTAACCTTTATTCCTGGTCTAATCCAGTCAACCAGTTTCATAATTTTTTACCACCTTTATTAAGATCCTCATCGATATCTCTATGCTCTATATTAGTATTATAACCATCATTTATAAGTCTACTATAAATTGAATTAGCTATAGTAACTGATCTATGGCGTCCTCCGGTACATCCTATAGACACGATAAGTTGTCTTTTCCCCTCTTTTAGATATTTAGGTATTAAATATTTAAGCATGTCATCTAATTTGTCAATAAACACCTGCGTTTCTTCAAAACCAAGCACATAATCCCTGACCGGATCGTCATTTCCCGAGAAATATTTTAACTCTGGAATGTAAAATGGATTTGGTAAAAATCTTACGTCAAAAACCAAATCAGAATCCACTGGTATGCCGTACTTAAATCCGAAAGATAATACTGTAACAATAATTTGCGTTTCAATTTGACCTTCTTTTACATAAATTTCTGTTACCTTTTCTCTAAGTTCCCTAGCACTTAATTTAGACGTATCAATTATATTATCCGCTCTATTTCTAACTTCCTTAAGTTTGTTTCTTTCAAGTTCAATACCTTTTAGTATTCTTCCTTGTGGTGCAAGTGGATGTTTTCTTCTTGATTCCTTATACCTTTTTATAAGTACCTCATCCGTAGCATCTAGATATAATATTTCATACTTGTACCCGCATTTTTTTATTTCTTTAAGGTTTTCGAATAAATTATCAAAAAATTCTCCACCTCTTATATCTATAACTAATGCCACTTTATCTATTTTACCCTCTGTTTGAAAGCAAGCTTCAGCAAATTTTTTTATTAACGTTGGAGGCAAATTATCTACACAAAAATATCCCAAATCCTCAAGACATCTTATTGCTTGAGTTTTACCAGCTCCTGACAATCCTGTTACTATTACAAATCTCATTAATAACCTCCTCCTTTATATACGATTAGTTTTTATATAATTATACCACATCTACCTTATAGTGAAAATTAGAAAACAGCCTATTTTTAAGCATGTCTAAACTAAGATAGACTGTCTCAAAATGTTGTAAATCATCTTGAAACAGTCCACTCTATTTTTTATCTTCACCTATTATTCTAACTTCAGGATAAAGGTCCACATCAAATTTTGTTTTAACTGTTTTTTGAACTAAACCAATTAAATCCAAAATATCTTGTGCTGTAGCATTATCTTTATTAATTATAAATCCAGAATGTTTAACAGAAACCTCTGCTCCGCCTACACTCACTCCTTTAAGCTCACTATCTTGAATAAGTTTGCTTGCATAGTGACCCTCCGGTCTTTTAAATGTACTTCCAGCAGATGGATATTCCAGTGGTTGTTTTTCTGTCCTTCTTTTTGTTAGTTCATTCATTCTATTTCTTATTTTTTCACAGTCACCATGTTTAAGAGCAAAAGTTACTTCTAAAGCTATATATCCCTTTTTTAGCACAATACTATTCCTATATTCAAGTTCTAACTGTTCTTTATTAAGATTTAGCAAATTACCATTAATATCCAAAACAACTGCACTGTCAACTATAAAGGACATTTCTCCATCATAAGCACCTGCATTCATTGCAAGAGCCCCACCAATACTTCCTGGAATTCCACATGCAAATTCTAATCCAGTTAGGCATGCCTCTCTAGCAGCAATACTAGCACTTGATAGTGTTGCTCCAGCTTCACCTATTAATTTATCTTCTTCTATAGTAATCTTTTTTAGCTTAGAAAGTTTTATAACAAGTCCTCTAATTCCGCCATCTTTTACTATTATGTTTGATCCATTTCCAATTATATAAAATGGTATTTTTTCGTTTTTACACAATTTTATTATGTCTGAAACTTCTTTTTTACTTGTTGGTGTTACAAGTACATCAGCCGGTCCACCTACTCTGAAAGATGTATAATTTTTCATTTCTGCTTCCAGTTCTATATTTTCTTCCGCGATTATTTCACGTAATTTTTCTACTAATTTATTAAAACTTTTCATTTGGAATCTCCTCAAAAAATTATTCATACAAAGTTTAGTATAATGTAAACCTTCTTTGTAATCAAGAAGAAAATATTTAAATATACATATTTTTCAAATATTTTTATTTATTATTACCATTAAAGTAATAAAAAATACTCTCCGCTGACTTTTTATCAATGGAGTCTGTTGCTAGAAGTTCTTCATAACTAGCTTTTTTAATGTTATCTATACTTTTAAATTTTTTTAAAAGTTCTTTTCTTCTCTTTTCTCCAACACTTGGTATATCGTCTAATATGGAATGTAGCACTCTTTTATCTCTAAGACTTCTATGATAAGTAATGGCAAATCTATGCACCTCATCTTGAATTCTCGTAATAAGATGTTTTACACTTCTGTTTAAATTAACCTCTACTCCATTATATATAAGTCCTCTTGTATTGTGCTTGTCATCCTTAACCATACCACACACCCTAATATCTATATTAAAGTTTCTTAAAACCTCTAACGCTACATTTACTTGACCAAGTCCACCATCCATTAGTATCAAATCAGGAAACACTGAAAATTTTCCTGCACTAAGCCTAATATTTCTTTCACTTATTGCTTTAACCTCATCTAATCCATGCTGAAATCTTCTCTCAAGTATTTCTCTCATACTATCATAATCATTGGCACCTTTAACCGTCTTTATCTTAAACCTTCTATAGTCACTATTTTTAGGCTTTCCATCCTCAAATACTATCATTGATCCTACTGAATCAACACCTTGAATATTTGAAATATCATAAGC
Source organism: Clostridium acidisoli DSM 12555 (assembly GCF_900176305.1). Taxonomy (GTDB): domain Bacteria; phylum Bacillota; class Clostridia; order Clostridiales; family Clostridiaceae; genus Clostridium_I; species Clostridium_I acidisoli. The sequence goes on along the minus strand of NZ_FWXH01000005.1, from coordinate 81,715 downwards.
TTCAATTCTATGAGGTATTTCTTCAAGCTCTAATATTTCTGCAAGCCCCTTTATTGTCTCATCATGTAAAACTTTATCCTGAAGTATTTTAATCTTAAATTGATCTAATACTACATTAGCATTTTTATGCACCATTTCTAGCATATCTTTTTTAGAGCCTTTTTGTGGTATTTTTATTTCAACTTTAGTTCCCTTTTTCATAGATAACCATTCTTCTAAAAGTTCTGAATCTGAAATTTCAGGTACATATATGGTCTTTGGAATAAAAGCTGTCCCTCCATAAAACTCTTTAATAAATTGAGTTATAATTACGGCCTCGTCTTCACCTGCCGTATTTTGAATCATAAAGTGTTCTCTCCCAATTATATTACCATCCCTTAAGAAGAAAACATTTATACACGTATCCTTTTCGTCACTATCTAAATTTATAAAATCTTCGTTTTCAAAATTCCCTGTTATAATTTTTTGTTTTTCTGTTATCTTCTTAACTGCAGCAATTTTATCTCTATATGAAGCCGCTCTCTCAAATTCCAACTTTTTAGAAGCTTCCTCCATATCGTTTTTTAACTTTTTTACTACTGATGTATCCTTGCCACTTAAAACATCTATAATTTCTTTAACTATTTCACCATAATCTTCCTTACTAATAAATCCTGCACAAGGTGCATGACATAAATGTATATGATAATTTAAACAAGGTCTCGTAAGTTGGCCATTTTCTTTTATACTCCTCTTACAATTTCTTATTGGGAATGTTTTTTTTACAAGTTCTATAGTTTCATAAACTGCAGAAACATCTGTATAAGGTCCAAAATATTTTGCTCCATCCTTAGCAATCATTCTAGTTACAAAAATTCTAGGAAAATCCTCCATTACTGTTATTTTAATAAATGGATAGTGTTTATCATCCTTGAGAAGAATATTATACCTAGGTTTATATTTTTTTATAAGGTTGCACTCTAAAATAAGCGCTTCCATCTCTGAATCTGTAACAATATATTCAAATTCAGCTATGTTTTTAACCATAGCTTTTACCTTTTCAGAATGATTTTTTGAACTTTGAAAATACTGCCTTACTCTATTTTTTAAAATTTTAGCTTTTCCAACATATATTATCTCTCCAAGAGAGTTTTTCATTAGATATACTCCTGGTTTATCTGGCAAAAGCTTTAATTGATATTCAAAATCAAACATATCTATTACTCCCTTATCTTAGTTGCAATAAAGTCGGTAGCCTATATAAAATATACAAAATTGAGCAAATAATTATAATGTCTTCAATTAAATTACCTTTCTTAGAGCCAACTCTAAATGTAATTGGAAATTTTATGTTTTTATTCCTTAAAGGATAAAACAGAGGCACCCCTCTGTTTGTAAACATATCTCCAATAATATGAGAACTATACCCAATTACGAAATAATATACTAAATTTTTATCATTGTATCTAACACCTAAATAATTTGATACAAAAGCAAATATTATTATTCCCGCAATACTATGGGTTAAGCCAGTTCTATGTGAAGAAAAAGCTACAATAATAAACAAAGCACCTATAACATTAAGCTCTGGTATTTCTTCATATTTAAAATTTAATACTATTATTAAAACCCCAATCACACCATATATTACAAATTTGGCAGTATTGTTTTTTATAGGTAATATATATTTATTAAATATGCTTTTAGGATGATCTATATCTGGAAGTAGTGATGCAACAGTAAGAACTATTATTGAAATGATACTTAGCTCACCAGGCACCCTACTACTTAATGCAATTCCTACAGCTGTTCCTAAACCTGCGTGAGTTTTTCCTGTCATTTTTTCTACCTACCCTACTTTGACAAAGAAGTCTGCATAACACCTCCTGCGATTTGCGCAGCTGCTATTCCCCCTTGTCCTCCATCTTCTACTATTACTGCTACTGCTATTTGAGGGTCATTTACTGGTGCAAAACCTATAAACCAAGAGTGTGGTTTTGCATTTTTTCCTCCATCATTGTGGTCTGCTGTACCCGTTTTACCAGCTACATCCAAGCCACTTATATCTGCATTTGAACCTGTTCCATCTGTTACAACACCCCTCATAAAGTTTTTCATTGTGTTTGCAACATCAGGTGTAATAATTGTTCCAACCGCAACAGGTGTAAACTTTTGTACATTATCACCTTTACTTGAAACAACAGAACTTACAACATGCGGCTCCATCATAACTCCATTATTAGCTATAGTACTAGCTACCATTGCCATTTGCATTGGCGTTGCTAACACTTCACTTTGACCTATAGCACTTTGTGCAATATTCCCTTTTTCATAACTATTAAACGTAGGAAATTTGCTCTTGTCTATAACAATTCCATCACTTGGTAAATCTTTATTAAAGTAAAAATCCTCAGCGGTTTTTTTCAAATTTGGATTTCCAAGCTCTAAACCAATAGTACCAAAAACTACATTACTTGAATGTACATATGCTTCTTTAAAATTAATTGCACCAAAAGCCTCTCCGTCAAAATCACTTAAAGATTCCTTTGAATTAAATCTTAATACACCGTTATCTTGGAAAGTTTTATTTGTAATTCCATTTATATTTTCTAATGCGCTAATAGCAGTTATTGTTTTAAAAGTAGATCCAGGTGGATATAATCCAGATACTGCCCTATTTAAAAGTGGTCTGCTACTATCAGAATTTATAGCAGTCCAATTGTTTTTTAAAGCAGTTTCATTAGGGTCAAAGGACGGTTTTGATACCATTGCAAGTATTTCTCCTGTTTTAGGATTAATTGCTACAACAGCACCTTTATTATTCCCCAAAAGATCATATGCTTTTTTCTGCAAGTTACTATCTATTGTTGTAATTACGTTGTCGCCTTTTTTATCTTCTTGCATATTAGCGCCTTTATTAACTATTAATTTTTTTATATAATCAGTAATACTTATACTACTAGAATCAGTTAAATACTTATCGTATTTAGCCTCAAGTCCTGTAAGCCCATATTGTGGATTTGCATATCCTATTACATGTGCAAAATCAGCTCCACCTTGGTATTGTCTATTCTGAGTGACGCCATCACTTCCCCTAGTACTAGATGCAAGAGGTGTATTGCTTTTATCATAAATAGTACCTCTTAAAACCTTATTTCTAGTTGCCCAAAGTCTTTTATTATCAGAATTATTGACGATTTTAGGAGCTGTATATATCTCAAAATATGCCACATAGGATATTACCACAACGAATAATAGAAGAAATATAAATAATACTTTTCTTATTCCATTAGATATTTCATCCATTTTATCTTCCCCCCTCTGATATCTTTTGAAGAATACCGAGTCCCATAAATGTTATAAGCATTGAGGTACCTCCATAACTAACCAAAGGAAGCGTTATACCTGTAAGTGGAATCATATTTGTAACTCCTCCAACTATAACTAAAACTTGTGCTGCTATCATTGAACTGTAGCCAACCGCTAGAAGTCTCGAAAATTTGTCTTCCACAAACAGCGCTGCTCTCATACATCTATAAAAAAGTAAAAAATAGAAAATCATTATAGCGAATCCCATTAAAGCGCCCATTTCTTCGCATATAGCTGAAAATATGAAGTCATCTATATTTACAGGTACATATTTAGGAAATCCTAGACCAAGGCCCGTTCCGGACAAGCCTCCCCACGCAATAGAGTACATGGATTGTACTACTTGATAACTTTCATTTGCCTTATATGGCCATGGGTTTTTCCATATCATAACTCTAAGCCTTACATGACCAAAAAGCTTATAACTAATGAATGCACCTATGGCAAATAAAACTAAACTTATAACTACATATTTTAGTTTTGATGTAGATATATAAAGCATTGTTACTGAAATTGCAAAAAATATAAGTGCTGATCCAAGGTCTTTTTGAAGAACCATAAATCCAAGCGTAACCATTACCACACAAGCTGGTTCTATAAGCTGTTTAAAATTTTTATAATCCTTAAGTGCTGATGCTAGATAAGCAATTAAAAAAAGCTTACCAAACTCAGATGGCTGAAAACTCATACCATGAAATTTAACCCAGTTTTTTGAACCTAACTCTTCAGTTCCAATAAAAGTTGCCATTGAAACAAATATAATTGTGCCAACTAAAAATACATATTTAAATTTTGCATACTTTTTAAGTTCTGGTAATAAAACAACAATAAGTATAAAGCAGGCTATTCCAAGTACAAACCATATAATTTGTCTTATTGCACTTGTAGAACTTAATCTATAAATCATAACCATTCCTATACTTGAAAGTATACAGGCAAATATAAGTATGTATTTATCTCCATCCGGAAAAAATCTTCTAACTATGAAATGTGCATATCCCATAAGTACACAGATAACAACTCCAATTACAATTGCTCCAGTATCGAATGTAGATTTTATTATAGATAAATTAAAGAATCCTATCAAACAAAAAAGATATGTTGCTCTTAAAAGTTTCTTTTCTTCTCTTAAACTGTCCATATCTTCACCTATCCTATCACTTTAAACACAGTTGTTCCAATCTTAATTTCATCACCCGATCTAATGTACACCTTATTTTGAATTCTATCACCATTTAAAATGGTACCATTTGTGCTTCCTAAATCCTCCAGAACATATGCGTTATTTTTTGGAAAAATCCTAGCATGATGTCCTGAAACATAACCTTCTTGAATTACAACTGCGTTTTCTTCTCTTCTTCCTATTGTTATTTCACTATTAATTGGTATAACTGAACCGTTTTTCAACATTTTACTCATCCCTGAATCAATAACTTCAAGTCCAAATGTCTTTTTTGAGGTCCTGCTGCTCATCTGTTTTTTATCTCCATTTTTCATATCTTTATACATTATTCTAAGTGCAAAGATTATAATTACATATATAACTCCAATAATAATATACTTAAAAATAGAACTTAATCCATTAAGTCCAGAAAGATTTATTGCTGCTAAATATAGATAATTTGATACCAAATGTTTCACCCTCTTATAACTGTAATAATAAAAGACTAGCCTGTATTATTTGATGCTAGTCCTAGTACAATTATAACATCTTTTTTAAATATTGTCCTGTATAGGAAGAATTATTTTTAACTATGTCCTCTGGTTTACCGCTAACAAGTATGTTACCGCCCTTTTCCCCGCCTTCAGGTCCAATATCAATAATGTTATCAGCACATTTTATAAGATCTAAATTATGTTCTATTACAACAACTGTGTTCCCAGCATCAACTAGTCTTTGGATTATTAAGATTAATTTTTTAACATCATCAATATGAAGTCCAGTAGTTGGCTCATCAAGTATATACAAAGTTTTTCCTGTTCCCCGTCTAGAGAGTTCGTAAGCAAGTTTTATTCTTTGAGCCTCTCCTCCTGACAACTGAGTTGATGGCTGACCAAGCCTTATATATCCAAGACCAACATCCATAAGTGTGTCTAATTTATTTTTAATTCTTGGTATATTTTCAAAAAACAATTGTGCTTCTTCAACAGTCATATTTAATACATCGTCTATATTTTTGCCTTTATATTTTATTTCTAATGTCTCCCTATTATACCTTTTTCCTTTACAAACTTCACAAGGTACATAAACATCTGATAAAAACTGCATTTCTATTTTGATTATTCCATCGCCCTTGCATGCTTCACACCTTCCGCCTTTTACATTAAAGCTAAATCTTCCTGGTTTATATCCTCTCATTTTAGAATCATTTGTAACGGAAAACAATTCTCTTATTATATCAAAAACACCTGTATAAGTTGCTGGATTTGATCTTGGAGTTCTACCAATTGGGCTTTGATCTATATCAATAATTTTATCTATATTTTCTATACCTTTAATTTCCTTATGTTTCCCTGGATTTGCCTTGCTGTGATTTAATTTTTTATTAATTCCTTTAAATAATATTTCATTAACCAGAGTACTCTTACCTGAACCTGAAACTCCAGTAACACAATTAAATACACCAAGCGGAAATTCTACATTAACATTTTTAAGATTATTTTCCTTTGCTCCAATAATCTTAATTTTTTCCCCATTTCCTTTTCTTCTTTCCTTTGGAACATCAATACTTTTAACACCTGTAAGATATTGTCCTGTTATTGATTCTTTACATTTTTTTATATCCTCTACACTGCCTGCTGCAACTACTTTTCCGCCATGTTCACCAGCACCAGGTCCTATGTCAACAACATAATCTGCAGCTTTTATAGTATCGTCATCATGCTCAACTACAACAAGCGTGTTTCCTATATCCCTAAGATGTTTCATTGTCTGTATAAGTTTATCATTGTCTCTCTGATGGAGTCCAATACTAGGCTCATCAAGTATATACAAAACTCCAACTAAACTTGAACCAATTTGTGTTGCAAGTCTTATTCTCTGTGATTCTCCTCCAGAAAGTGTCTTTGCTCCTCTTGTAAGATTAAGATAATCTAGCCCCACATCTAATAAAAATTGAAGTCTTCCTTTTATCTCTCTTATTAGCTGATTACTGATTATTTTATCCTTTTCACTTAATTCTAATTCATTTAAAAATTTAAGTTCATCTCTTATAGGGAAACTACAAAATTCATGTATGTTTTTGCCTCCGACAGTAACAGCTAACACTTCTGGTTTAAGTCTAGCTCCCTTACATTTAGGACATGGGGTATCACTCATAAAGTTTTCAATTTCTGTCTTAATGTAGTCTGATCCACTTTCCATATACCTTCTTCTGAGTTCAGTTATTATACCTTCATAACTATGATTAAATTGCATATTTTGATTATCTTTTGTGTAGTATACTGTAATTTTTTCTCCGTTATTGCCATAAAGTAATATATCTTTAACCCTATCTTCTAAATCTTTTATAGGAGTATCAATACTAAAATTATACTTTTCTTGAAGTGCTGTTAAAATTGCATAAGTCCAGGACTCTTCCTTTAATCTTCCATCACCCCAAGAAGCAATGGCTCCTTCTGAAATGCTTTTAGTCTTATCGGGTATAATAAGATCTTCATCAATTTCTAAAAGAGTACCCAGTCCATCACAAGTATCACATTTTCCAAAAGGCGCGTTAAATGAGAACATTCTTGGTGTTAATTCATCTAAACTTATACCACAATCAGCACATGCAAATGCCTCACTAAAAATCAAATCTTCTTTTCCTACCACATTAATAACTACTGTACCATCTGCTAGTTTTAAAGCTGTCTCTAAGGAATCTGAAAGTCTAGTTGCTATTCCTTCCTTAACTACAATTCTATCTACTATTGCTTCAATATTGTGTTTTTTTGTTTTTTGAAGTTTGATTTCTTCTTCTTCTAAATCTACAATTTCACCATCTACTCTAGCTCTTACAAAACCATTTTTCTTAATATTTTCCAGAACTTTAGTATGTTCACCTTTTCTGCCTTTAACTATAGGTGCTAATATTTGTATCTTTGCTCCTTCACCAAGTTCCATAATTTTATCTATCATTTGATCCACAGTCTGCTGCTTTATTTCCTTACCACATTTAGGGCAATGAGGAACACCAATATTAGCATACAAAAGTCTTAAATAATCGTATATCTCAGTTACAGTTCCAACTGTAGAACGTGGATTTCTCCCTGTTGTTTTCTGATCAATAGATATTGCAGGAGACAAACCTTCAATTGATTCAACGTCCGGTTTATCCATTTGACCAAGGAACTGTCTTGCATATGATGATAATGACTCCATATATCTTCTTTGTCCTTCAGCATATAAGGTATCGAAAGCAAGTGATGATTTTCCAGAACCTGAAAGTCCGGTAAATACAACAAATTTATCTCTCGGTATTGTTAGATTTACATTTTTTAAATTATTTACATTTGCTCCCTTTATAACTATTTTGTTCTCCACTTATTTTACACCCCTCATTTGTTTCTTGTGTTCCTTCTTAAGCTTTAAAATAATATCTCTAAGCTGTGCTGCCCTTTCAAATTGTAGATTTTTAGCCGCATTATTCATTTCTTCTTCATATTTTTCAATAAGTTTCTCTATATTTTCAGTATTAGCTTTTATGGCTTCTTCTAAACTGTTATATTCAGCATTTTCTTCTGCTACTTCTGAAATTTCAATTATTTCTCTTATATCCTTTTTAACTGTTGTTGGGATTATACCATTTTCTTCATTGTATTTAATTTGTATAGCCCTTCTTCTATTTGTTTCATTTATAGCCCTATCCATAGAATTTGTAATTGAATCTGCATACATTATAACCTTGCTCTCAGAATTTCTAGCAGCTCTTCCTATGGTTTGAACAAGTGAGGTTTCTGATCTTAAAAAGCCTTCCTTATCTGCATCAAGTATTGCCACAAGTGCAACCTCTGGAATATCTAGCCCTTCTCTTAATAGGTTTATGCCTACTAAAACATCCGCCTCACCTTTTCTAAGGGACTGTATAATTTTCATTCTCTCTATTGTGTCTATACCTGAATGCATATATTTAGCTTTTATATTCATTTCCTTCAAATAGTCCGTTAAATCTTCTGACATCTTTTTTGTGAGGGTAGTTACTAAAACCCTAAATCCTCTGGCTATAGTTTCATTAATTTTTGAATAAAGATCATCAATTTGTCCTCTTACTGGAAGCACCACTATTTCTGGATCTAATAACCCCGTTGGTCTTATTATCTGTTCTGCAACATTTGTAGAATGTTCAAGTTCGTATTTGCTTGGAGTAGCACTTACAAATACAACCTGTTTAAATTTCTTTTCAAATTCATCAAATTTAAGAGGCCTGTTGTCAAAAGCAGATGGCAGCCTAAATCCATAATCCACAAGGGTGTTTTTTCTAGATCTATCTCCACCGTACATAGCTCTAACCTGAGGTAGTGTAACGTGACTTTCATCTATAAAAAGCAAAAAATCCTCTGGGAAATAGTCTATAAGTGTTTTAGGTGGTTCTCCTGCTTCTCTTCCATCCATAATTCTTGAATAATTCTCAATACCAGTACAATATCCTACTTCTCGCATCATTTCTATATCGAAGTTTGTTCTCTGTTTAAGTCTCTGAGCCTCTAAAAGTTTATCCTCTGAAATAAGCTCTTTTAACCTTTCCTCAAGTTCCCACTCAATTTGTTTCACTGCCATTTCAATATTTTCCTTTGAAGTTGCAAAATGAGAAGCCGGAAAAATTACTGTATGTTTTAAAGAGCCAACTATATTTCCGGTTAAGACATCAAATTCTCTTATTTTATCAATTTCATCTCCAAAAAATTCAACTCTAATACCTTTGTTTGTAGCTGAAGCAGGAAATATATCTAAAGTATCTCCCCTTACTCTAAAAGTACCTCTCACAAAGTTGATTTCATTTCTTTCATACTGTATTTCTATTAATCTTTTAAGTACTTCGTCTCTGTCTTTTTCCATACCTTCCCTAAGTGAAATAGAAAGTTTCCTGTACTCATCTGGATTACCTAATCCATATATACATGACACTGAAGCAACTATTATAACATCATTTCTCTCAAAAAGAGATGATGTTGCTGAATGTCTAAGTTTATCAATTTCGTCGTTTATAGATGCATCCTTTTCTATATATGTATCAGTTTGAGGCACATAAGCCTCTGGTTGATAATAATCATAATACGATACAAAATATTCCACAGCACTATTCGGAAAGAAATCCCTGAACTCAGAACATAATTGTGCTGCTAATGTCTTATTATGTGCCAATACTAAAGTAGGTTTCTGTACCCTTTCAATTACATTTGCCATAGTGAAAGTTTTACCTGATCCAGTAACTCCTAAAAGTGTCTGAAATTTATTTTTATCTTCTAAAATACCTCGTGCTAAACTATCTATTGCCGTAGGTTGATCCCCTGTTGGTTTAAATTTTGAACTTATTTTAAATTCACTCATAATTTCACCTCAATTTGAACGCTTGTTCGTATTTTAATTTTATACTTTAACATATTCGTTGTCAAACATTTTAAGTGAAATTTAAAGAAAAATCCATCTTAAAATGTTTAAGATGGATTTTTCCTATTTATCTTCATCGTCTTTATCTTGTACTTTTGCCTTATCTAATATATCTTTGAACTTACTATTTTTGTACTTCATAACTACACTTTCTTTTGAAATGTTTTTTGGCACAAAAATTATCCCAAGTCTCTTGCTTTTGTTCATCTTGTTATAATCTAACTTAAGTAGTTTTCCCTTTACTGTTTTAATTTTAAGCCACATAAAATTAGATATATTTTTTAAAGCTTCAATCATGTCCTGTTCATTTAATATCTTTTTGTCATTAACCTCTAAAAGTAAATCTCCGCTCCTTATTCCCATCTCATAAGCTGGTGAAAATGGTGCCACTTCTAACACCATGAGTCCATCATCTCCACTTAAATATCTAGGCTTACCTTTAAGTTCAAAATACATTTGAGCTTTAAGCATTACTTCATGTAATAGAGGTGCTAAAATTGCAACTATAAATTCAGCAATCAATCCCGTTCTTGCAAGCTGTGCTACTACAAGTAAAATCAATCCGTATCCCAAAATACATATACCTGAACTTACAGCTTTTTCCCTTTTAGTTTTTGTGAATGTAATTGAGCTATAACCAAGCATTCCATAAAAAGGTATCAACCCAATTACAGCACTAGCTGTAATGTTAAAATAGCTGCTTTTTATTATAGGCCAAAAATTAGGTGTGGCAACATTAAAGGTCCCACTCATAGATCCGGCATTATGGATTAAAAACATTACTGCTACTGGCATTGCCCAATATCTTTTTAAAGCAAAGCCACCTATAATTTTATTATCTTTATTTGTGAATACAGGTATAGCTCCCTTATGTCCATCAATCATAACTAAAATTCCTTCAATTATGTGAAGTACAGCCACAAGAGACATTATCATCATCACATCTGTATTTAAAAAATTATATTGCGTTAAATCTTGATTTCCGTATTTTGAAAACAATTGAAAAACAACACTTAGTATCGATAAAATTCCTGCTGAATAGGAGAAGCATATAAACCTACTCCTAAACAGCATTAAAAGTATCGATACCATAAACAAAAGTGAAATAGTAACTTGATTATCAAATACTATACCCAAATATGAAAGTATCAAACTACCTATTGCACCTGCCAATATTCCTAATACAATCTGAGAAATTGTAAGTTCAAAAGCGGAATTAATATATTGCCCAATAACCATCTTTTGCATTGTCACGGTTCTTCTATTTCTCATATATAGTACAGCTGCTAAAACAATTAGGGTTATTATATATGGCATTGTCAATATAGCTTCTGCAACAGTTCTCAGTGTATATACTGCAATATTCATTAAAAATTTAATCCCCTCTCAAACTAAAACTTAGGCACATGCCTTATTTAACCTTCTCACTTACCATATCCAATGCCTTTTTAAACTGAGGATCAGTATTTCTATCGTACACCTTATTCATTAAATCCTGTGGGTATTTAATTTCAACATCTGGTTTAAACCCTGTATGATTTATATTTTCACCAAGAGGAGTATACCATTTTGCAATAGTTACCTTTAATTGTGTACTGTCTCCAGTATTAAGTGTACTTTGAACTATACCTTTTCCAAAAGTCTTTTCTCCTATTAAAGTTGCTGCTTTGTAATCTTTTAAAGCTCCAGACAATATTTCTGATGCGCTTGCTGTATTCCCATTTACAAGTACCATAAGCGGCATTCCTATAGCCGATCCACCATCTGATTTATAAACTTCTTTCTTGTTATTTTTATCTACAATGTAGGTAACAATTTTATCTTTTTCAATAAAGTTAGAAGCTACACTTACACTGTCTTCTAAAACACCACCGCCATTATCTCTAAGGTCCAGTATAAGCCCTTTCATTCCTTTACTTTGGAGTTCTGCAAGTTCTTTATTAAAGTTTTTACCAGTATTTTCATCAAACATCGTAATGTTTATATATCCAATTTTATCATTTATCATTTCACCAGTAACTGTACTATATGAAACTTTTTTTCTTGTAGCTTTTACATCAAAACTACCCTTTCCTGCTCTATTTAAAGTTATTGTAACATCCGTGTTTTCTTTTCCTTTCATCATAGAAACAGCCTTGTTTAAATCATTTCCAGTAACTGCTACTCCTCCAACTTTTTCAATTACATCCTTTGCTTTTATCCCTGCCTTTTCTGCTGGAGAATCAGCAAATACAGCCTCCACAACTATTTTATTGTTTTCATTACTAACTTGTATTCCTATTCCAACGTAATCCTGTCCTTGGATTTGAGAATTAAAATCTTTACTTTCACTTTCATCCATAAATACAGTATATGGATCTTTAAGTGAATCTGTCATTCCTTTTATAGCTCCTGACACTAATGTATCATCACTTATTTTGCCATTATAATACTTATATAATTCGTCTCTAACTAAAAATAATTTTTGAAACTTCATTATCTCATTATATGAACTCCTACTAATTTCAACATTACCATTTGTAAGACCTAAGGAAACTCTATTTCCTATAAAAAAAGCTGCTATGTCTGTAAGTAAAACTATAACTACAGTAATAGCTATCCATTTCTTCTTATTTTTCAACAATGCATTCACCTCTTCGTAATATGTATTTATATATTATTTATGTAAACATGAATTAATTATAACACTAGAATTAATTATTTGCAGAATTCTTTTATTAATTATAATATTATTAACAAATATAAGGTTAAAATCTTTAGTCTACTTAATTAACGAAAAAATACGCCTCAAATCAGAAATTTATTTCTGATTTGAGGCGTCATATTAAAATTCATTAAACAATTAAGAATTTTCTTATTGAAAGTATACTTCCTAATGCTCCTATAAATATTCCTCCAAGTATAAATGCCCATGAAAGATTAGTTACAAAATACATAGGACTTACTAAATTAATCATCATAGAAACAAATGATGTTGCTCTTCCATATATAAACACATAAGCATAATAAATTGCAATATCAGCTACTATAGCTCCAAAGAGACCAATTACCATACCTTCAATAATGAAAGGCCACCTTATAAACCAATCCGTAGCACCAATATATTTCATTATACCAATTTCCCTACGTCTTGCATAAACTGTAAGTTTTATTGTATTTGATATTAAGAATAATGAAACACCAATAAGTATTAGGAATAATATTATACCTACCCATTGGATAGTTTTAGTAACAGCTGAAATTTTATTAACTATATCTCTTCCATCACTAATTTCATATATACCTTTTGCACCCTTCATTGCACTTTCTACTTTTGTTATGTCTTCAGGGTTCTTAACCTTAACAATATATGCATTTGGTAATGGATTATTTTCTTCCATACCTGAAAGTAATTCCTTATTCTTTGACCCTAGTTCTTTTTTCCATTGATCTAATGCTTGACTTTTAGTCTGAAAAGAAATGCTTACAATTTCAGGAGTTTTGTTTAACTTATCCAAAATACTCTTTTGGTCGTCAATCTTTATATCATCATTCAAAAATACCTGTGCTTCAACTTGAGATTCAACATCTGTAATTCCAACTTTTACATTCAGAAGAATCATAACAAACGCACCTAACACAAAAAGTGTAGCCATAACAGTGGCAATCGAAGCTATACTTATAGTTTTATTTCTTCTTAAACTTTTTAATGCATCCACTATAAATAACTTAATAGTACTAGGCTTCATCGTATCCACCCCTTTGCTCATCTCTTGATAATGCACCATTATCAATTGCTATAACTCTCTTTTTCATATCGTTAACTATGTTCTTAGCATGTGTAGCCATAAGTACCGTTGTTCCCGCTCTATTTATATCACTTATAATTGTCATTATTTCGTGCGCTGTATCTGGATCAAGATTTCCAGTAGGCTCGTCCGCTATTAGAATTGCAGGGTTATTTACTATAGCTCTTGCTATTGCAACTCTTTGTTGTTCTCCTCCTGAAAGCTGATTTGGAAAGGCTTTATATTTATCTGATAAGCCTACCATAGATAAAACTAATGGCACTCTCTTTTTAACTTCTTTGTGGCTTGCTTCAACAATTCTCATAGCAAATGCTACATTTTCATATATATTCAAAGTAGGTATCAATCTGAAATCTTGAAATATCATTCCAATCTTTCTTCTATAGTAAGGAATTTGTTTTCTTGTTAAAGTAGTAATATCAGTATCGCTAACTATTATAGTACCTGATGTAGGGTCGATTTCTTTCATTAATAATTTTATAAACGTAGACTTTCCTGCACCACTTGGTCCAACAAGGAATACGAACTCTCCCTTTTCTATCTGTATATTAATGCTTGAAAGCGCCAAAACATCATTTACGTATACTTTACTTACGTTTTTAAATTCGATCATCGCTCTTTCCCCTTATTTATATTGATTTAAACGTTTTTCATAATACAAATTTAATTATAACATAATTCGCATTTTGAAAAAATTGTTTTTCATTTGTATAACTCTATATAGATGACTTACTGCAATTATACATAATAATACTCTATAATATAAGTTTTTTCTACAGGATATTATTTCATTCGAAATCATTTCCATAAAAACTATTCTTCACCAACTATATTATTAAACCCTTCACCTAAAACTTCACGAGCATCGGAAACTGTTATAAATGCCATTGGATCTACTTCTTTTATATATTTTTTTAATTTAATAAACTCGCTTCTACTAAGAACTGTGTATAATATATATGTATCCTCCCAAGTGTATCCACCTTTGCCACTAAAAATGGTACATCCTCTTTCTAGCTTTTCCATTATATACTTGCTAAGTTCATCATTTTTTTTACTTATTATCATTACTTGTTTACATATATTAAAACCTTCAATTACATTATCAATTATAAATCCATGTAAAATAACCGAAAGAAGTGAATACATACCAAGTTCAACTCCTAATGTTGCAAATGCAAACAAGGTTATTATGAAATCTACAATTAACAATGATTTACCAATATCTATATGAAAAAACTTGTTAAGGATTTTAGCAATGATATCTGTACCGCCAGTGGAAGCATTTTGATTAAATACTATTCCCATTCCAAGTCCGCCAATTAAAGTTCCAAAAACAGCTGATAAAAATACATTTGTTGTTATTAATCCATTTGGTACAAGTTTGTCAAGTACCCAAACAGCTCCTGAAAGTCCTAAACTTGAATATATCGTTTTTATTCCAAATTTCCCGCCAATGGCTGAAAATGCAAAAACAAACAACACTAGGTTTAATATAAACATAAGCATACCTACAGATAAGTTAGGTAAAACTTTATTTATTATTATGGCTATTCCCATAACCCCACCTGCTGCTATTTGGTTAGCTTCCAAGAAAAACTTTACACTTATAGCTACTATCAAGAAACCTATAGTAATTAAAAAATACTCCTTAACTTTCTTCATTCTACCACCCTTAACATGTTATATCTACATTTTTAGATTTTGTTTACTTTAAATTAACACCTTTTTTAACAGCGCTTACAATATCCTGTGCAGTTAAACCATATGCCTTTAATAATTCATCTGCTTTTCCGCTTTCTCCAAAAACATCCTTTATTCCTACTCTTATGACTGGAACTGGGAAGTTTTCGCTTGTAACTTCAGCTACAGCAGAACCAAGTCCACCAATTATACTATGTTCCTCAGCAGTAATTATTATTCCTGTTTCTTTTGCTGCCTTAACAATTATTTCTGCATCTATAGGTTTTATTGTATGAATATTAATTACCCTTACATCTAACCCTTCTTGCTTTAATATTTCATGTGCTTCTAAAGCTGCATCTACCATTATACCAGTTGCAATAATAGTAGCTTTTGTTCCTTTTTTTAATTCTACGCCCTTACCAATTTCAAATTTATATTCAGGTGTATCATTGATTACATTTACTGGTGCTCTTCCTAGTCTTACATAGCAAGGTCCATTGTATTCTGTAATAGCTTCAATTACGGCTTTTGTCTCTACAGCATCACTTGGGCATATAACTGTCATGTTAGGTATACTTCTCATAAGTGATATATCTTCAACGGATTGATGAGACGCTCCGTCTTCACCTACTGTAAGTCCTGCATGTGTAGCACATACCTTTACATTAAGTTTTGGATAACATATTGAGTTTCTTATCTGCTCAAAAGCTCTTCCTGTTGCAAATATAGCAAATGTACTTGCAAATGCAATTTTACCACATGTTGCAATACCAGCAGCTGTTGACATCATATTTCCTTCTGCTATTCCCATATTAATAAATCTTTCTGGACATACTTTTTTAAAATCAGCTGTTTTTGTAGATTTTGATAAATCAGCATCTAAAACAACAATTTTTTCATTTTTAATACCTATTTCTGCCAGTGTACTTCCATATGCTTCTCTAGTTGCAATCTTCTTTGCCATTATATTATTCCCCCAATTCCTTTAAAGCTTCTTCACATTGTTCCCTACTTGGTGCAGTTCCATGCCAGCTAGCAACATCTTCCATAAAGCTAACACCTTTACCTTTTATAGTTTTACAAACTATTACAGTAGGCTTACCCTTAGTATTTCTAGCTTCTTCAATAGCTGCTATTATCTGATTAAAATCATGTCCGTCTATATCAATTACGTTCCAATTAAAAGCTCTAAACTTATTACTTATAGGTTCAGGAGACATTACATCTGTGCATTTACCATCTATTTGTAATCCGTTATTATCAACAAAAGCTGTTAAATTATCTAATTTATATTGTGCTGCTGCCATAGAAGCTTCCCAAACTTGACCTTCTTCAAGTTCTCCATCCCCCAAAATTGAATAAACTCTATAGTCTTTTTTGTCGATTTTTCCAGCAATGGCCATTCCTACAGCTGCTGATATTCCTTGACCAAGTGATCCTGTTGACATATCAACTCCAGGTATGTAGTTCATATTAGGATGTCCTTGAAGTATTGATCCAAATTTTCTTAACGTAAGTAACTTTTCTTTATCAAAATAACCTTTTTCAGCTAATATACTGTATAATGCTGGTGCAGCATGCCCTTTTGACAGCACAAATCTATCCCTATTTTCATCATGGGGATTTTCTGGACTTACATTCATTTCTTTAAAATATAATGTAGTTAGTATTTCTACGATAGATAATGATCCACCTGGATGTCCTGAAGCTGATTCTGTCAGCATTGTCACAATATGTTTTCTTACACTTTTAGCCGTATCTTGAAGCTTTGATAAATCGTTTTGCATGTTGTTAAACCTCCTGTATTTACAATTAAATATGAAATTTATTTACACATAATTCTCTATATAGTATAACACATTTATTAAATATACTACATATATTTATTTATTAAAAAGCACCCTAGTTGTATACTAGAATGCTCTCTTTGTTAATTACACTTCAAAGCCATACTTATTATTAGTGCTGTTTGCACCTTTTCCATATCGCTGTCTGTCATATGACCTATTTTTTCTTTTAGTCTCTTTTTATCAAGAGTTCTTATTTGTTCAAGTAAAACTACCGAATCTTTATTTAGTCCATATTCCTCTGAAGAAATTTCTACGTGTGTTGGCAGCTTTGCTTTGTTTATTTGCGAAGTAATCGCAGCAATAATTACTGTGGGGCTGTATTTATTTCCTACATCATTTTGAATTATAATAACAGGTCTTATTCCACCCTGTTCAGATCCAACAACCGGACTTAAATCAGCATAAAATATATCTCCTCTTTTCACCACCATCGTCATCAGGCAAATCACTCTCCGAAAGCTTAACTTCATATTCTTTCAATTCACATATATCAGAACAAAAACCCATTTCACATATCTGAAGGTTTAGTTCTGCCATCTCCATATAACCGTTTTTCATCTCTTCCATTAGATGAATTTTTTTCTTTTCCTCTATATATAGTATTATTGCTTCACGAATAAATTCACTTCTTTTTTTGCAATCTTGTTTTAGTGCTTCATCAAATTCAGAACATAATGTATCTGAGAGGTCTATGACTAATTTCTTCGATTCAGACATTGAACAATTAATACCTCCTAATTAAAAACGAAAATATGTATACTACGATTATAATTCAACTTTTGTCAATATGTCAAAGGATTTACCTATTTTTTTATATATTTTTTGCGGTATATATTATACGTAATTCCTTATCTTTACAACTTCATTGTTTTTAATGTATACCCTTGGAACTCTTTTACTTATCATGCATACTATCTCGTAATTAATTGTGCCCAATATATCTGCTATGTCATCCGCATTAAATCTTAAGTGTTCTGATTCCCCCATAAGGATGACTTCATCTCCAAGCTCTACCCCCTCTAAATCAGTTATGTCTACCATACATTGATCCATACAAATACGACCAACTACCGGTGCAAATTTATCATTTATTATTACTTTTGCTTTCGGGTACATAAGCCTTGTATAACCATCTGCATAGCCCACTGGAATAGTTGCTATAACACTATCCCTTTCACATTTAAATTTTCTTCCATAACTAATATACTCTCCACTTCTAACTTTTTTTATATGAACTATATTAGTTTTTAGGGTCATAACTGGTTTTAACGGTAATTTTTCTTTATGAACTTCTTCCGATGGATAATATCCATATAAAATTATTCCAGGTCTTACTGCATCAAAATGTGTATCTGGTAAGTCCATAATTGCCGCACTATTTGCTATATGCTTTATCTTTATATAAACATTTTTATTGTTAAGTTTTTCAATAAACCATTTATATTTTTCTAATTGACTGTTTGTGTATTCTTTATCCTCTTCATCTGAGGTTGAGAAATGTGAAAACAATCCCTCTATTTCTATATTTGGCAAATTGCTTATTTTATATACATTATTAACACTTTCTTCATCAGGTATAAATCCTATTCTTCCCATACCTGTATCAAGTGCAATATGTATTTTCACCTTCATATGTTTTTCTACTGCAAGTTTTGAAAGCTCTGCTGCATATTCATAAGAAAATACAGTTGGTGCTATATTATATTGGAATATATCTTGTGCTAAGCTAAGTGGTGTGTACCCAAGTATCATTATTGGCGCTTCAATTCCAGCTCTCCTTAGTTCTACCCCTTCGCTTATAACTGCAACTGCAAGTCTTGTTATCCCATTTTCTAAAAGTGTAGGGACTATATCTACGGCTCCATGTCCGTAAGCATCCGCTTTTACAATACCAATAACGTCCTTACTTTTTGCAAGTTTCTTTATACCTTTTAAATTGAAGGATAAATTATCAAGATCAATTTCTGCCCATACTGGCCTTAAATGTCTAAACAACTATATCACTCTCCTAAAATTTTTCTTTAGTTTATATTGAAAGCTTTTTTATCAATATTAACCTGTGAATTAAAATTTTCATACTTTATTATTATTTTTGGGGCTCCATCTGTGTCATACAGTGCAAGTGTCCTAGGTGCTTTTTCTTTTAAATTTACGTATAGACTTCCTTTCCTTATGTTCCTGTTATTGCTTGGTATTGATACATTTATAACCTCATATTTATCCCCATTTATATCCTTATAGGAAATGTCCTTGTCATCTTTTGAATATGCAAGTTTAATAAATTCTTCTATAAAACTCATTTTATATATGTCATCTGTACTATCGTCCTTTGTATACTTTTGTCCATTTATTAAATCGGATACATAAATTTTGTTATTTTTATATATCAATACTCTTTCTTTGTTTAATTCAAACCTGTACCCTAGATTTAAAGAATAAATCTGTTTACCTGTGTAGTCTATTTTCTGTTTATCATTTTGAACTGTTATTGATACATCCACACTATAGTTTTTTAAGTTTTTTAAATAGGGTGTTAAATCCTTTGTTTTTTCTCTTCTTGCATTACAGCCCACGGCAACAACTGCCATTAAACTTATCATTATAAGGGCAAATATTAATTTTTTCATTTTTCCTCCTAAAACACTAAGTACCATTATTAATAGTATTCAATGTACTCGGAAAATAAAACAACAATTTATTATATTTGTTCTTTACAATAATATACTACATAATCTCCTCTTATATGAATAGTACCACATATTAAAAAATATACCTTACTTGTGGACCTATAATTTTTCAGCAGATAATTTTCTTTATAACATATGGGATTTCTTTAAGTAGCTCCGTAACATTTACACTAAACATTTTTTCAGAAAGCTTTTCTCCACATGCCCCATGTATATACGCTCCAGCTGAAGCCGCTTTTATAGGCTCTAGCCCTTGTGCTATTAGTGCTGATATAATTCCCGTGAGGCAGTCACCCATACCTCCAGATGCCATAGCACTATTTCCTGTAGGATTAATATATACAGCTTCACCATCCGTTATTACCGTGTTATATCCCTTCAATAATAAAATTACTCCATGTTTTCTAGCAAATTCTTTAGCAACTGTAATTCTATTATTGCTTATATATTCTATTGAAAATCCACTCAACCTTGCCATTTCTCCTAAATGTGGTGTTAATACTATTTTATTATTTTTATTGCTAAGTATTGTCAAATCTTTGCTTACTGCATTTATAGCGTCCGCATCTAGGACTATAGGACACTGTGATTTTATTAACACCTCTTTAATTAGCTTAAAGGTTTCTTCAGTGTTTCCCATACCTGGCCCTAGCGTAGCCACATTTGTTTTTTCTAAAAGCCCATTAACTTTTTCTTTGTTTTCAGATGAGACTGTCATAGCCTCTGTAAGTTTTCCTCTTAGAATTTCTAATATATCCTTAGGACAACATAGCGTAACAAGTCCAGCGCCTGCCTTAACTGCCCCCTCTGTGCAAATATATGCCGCTCCTGCATAATCATAAGTTCCTGCAAATATAAGAACTCTTCCGAAATCACCTTTATGTTCATATTTTCCTCTAGGCTTTATATTGCTACGTATAAACTTTTTATCCAAAATCACTTGCTCTGCTACAAACTTATCAATTACATTCTGTGGAACTCCTATATTCTCAACTATAACATCTCCAGTATAGTTACGGCTTCCATATTTAAAAAATCCTTGCTTATACATTTGGAAAGTAATAGTTATATCACTAATAATACTAGTGCCTAGCACATCTCCATTATTCGAATCAATTCCAGTTGGAACATCTATAGAAACTATATACTTAGCGTTTTCATTAATAATGGATATTACTATTTCATAAATTCCAGTAATTTTTCTTCTTAGTCCAGTTCCCAGCATACCGTCAATAACAACATCTGCTGATATTACCCCTAATTTAAAATCTTCTATATCGTCTGAGGTGATAATATTAGAAACTTTAACACCAATATTCCTCAATATTTTATAATTTACTGAACAACTTTCACTCATATTTTCAAGCTTCCCAATAAAAAACACCTGTACTTTTTTATCCAATGCAAAAAGATGGCGTGCAACTGCAAAGCCATCTCCCCCATTATTACCCGAACCACATACTAAGACAAAAGATTCATTATTTTGCAAGTTTAAATTATTTAAAACCTTTACTGCCGCATTCTCCATTAATACAAGTTCTGAAATACCAAGATTTGAAATACAGTAATTATCAATTTTTTTGAAGTCCTCACTTGCTGCAAATTTCATATGTTATTTTCCTCCTATGCTAATAATTATTTTACCTCTATAACAGCATAAGCAATTGCATTTTCTCTACTATGAGATATACTTAAATTTATTTTATATTCACCAAATTTTTGAGCAACCTGCTTTGCCTTACCCCTTAAGACAACAACAGGCTTTCCATTAGCATTCCTATCAATTTCTATATCTTTCATACTAAACTGAAAAATTCCCGTACCAAGTGCCTTTGCAACTGCTTCTTTGGCTGCAAACCTTCCAGCTGCATACTCTGGTCTAAAATTTCTGCTCTTCAAGTATTCAATTTCATTTTGAGTATAAATTTTTTCTAAAAAAAAAGAGTTTTTTTCAATAGCATCTTTTATTCTGTTTATTTCTAGTATGTCTACTCCTACTCCTACAATCATAAAATGAACCCCCACTAAAATTTATTAGGTTGCTAAAAAATAAATCTGAAAAACCTAATAATATTATAATATATTATTGATATTATATGTAATTAATCTAAGTTTTTTTACCAAATGTTTTTAATTAATAATATAAGAGAGGGGATTCCTCTCTTACATTATTGAAATATTCTTATTTATACTATCAAAATCCCCAATGTATTCATCTACATACTCTCCTAGAACTTCTACAAAATTAATTGGTGAAACTACATTGTCACATAAGAGTTTTGCAAGTGCTTGTACTTTATATCTATGTGGGCTTATGTTTTTTATTATATTCCGTTCAAAATTAAAAACCTTTCCAGACTGTATATCTTTTCGTTCAACTTCAATGCCATACGATTGTATTTGTTCTCCTGAGCACTCATTACGAATAAAACTAGACCTAAGAATTTTATATTCGTATTTACGTTCAATCCCATTGTCATTAATTGATTTGATTAACGTGTCCATTACATACATCTTAGAAATCCCCCCAATAACTTTATGAGACAATACTATCACTAGATTTTAAAAAAACATGTCGTTTTGTGTTTTTGCACAAATATTTTTTATCATTCTAAAATGACATATTTTCTTCTAATGTATCAGTTAATTATCTATATAATATCTATATTCGAATTTAGTAATAAAATTTTATGCACTCCATGTCGGTATATGTATTTTCTTGTTTAACGGTTTTTAATAAAAAGGTACTTTTAAACAGAACTTTTTTCCTCAAGCCGCTCTCCGCAATCATTCTTAACCACATACTAGCTATGTTAAAGTATTGTATTGATATGTTTAAAATTCTAACATTTGGTTATAATCTTAGAAATAAAATATAGGAATATCAAATACATCAAATTTAATATGATAGGAGTATTTTTTATGGAATGTAAAGATGCTATTAAGTATTATAATCCTGAACCCACATTAAAAGAATGCACGCCACAAAATATAATTTCCATTGTATCAAAAACAAAATATAAAAATGGCCGCTATTGTCCTCACTGTAATAGCAAGCATACAGTCAAAAATGGTACTCATAACGGAATCCAACGATATAAGTGTAAAGAGTGTAATAAAACGTTTTGTGCAACAAGCCTCACTCCATTAAGCAAAACCCATCACCTTGACAAATGGTCTACTTTTATAAGTTGCATGATTAATGGATATTCTCTTCGAAAATCTGCAACAATTGTAGGTGTTAGTTGGGTTACTTTATTTTACTGGAGACATAAAGTCCTTACAAATTTGAAGCAAAAAACTTCAAAAATCTTTAAAAATATCGTAGAGATTGATGATACTTATTTCACTTATTCTGAAAAAGGTAACAAACATATTATTAACCGCGTACCACGCAAAAGGGGTAAATTACATAACCATTTTGGAAATGATGATAATTATGTATGTGTATTGAATGCCATAGACAGCGAAAATCGGATTGTATCAAAAGTAGCATGTTTAGGCATGATTAAAAAAAGCAGAATCGAAAAAATAATAGGCCATTGCTTAAGTAAAGATAATATATTGTGCACTAGTAATTGGCGAGAGTATAAAAATTTTTGTAAAATGAGAGGAATAAAACACTACATTATTACATATAACAATTTTCATATAAAATATAATATAAAAAAAGTTAATAGCTATATTATACGATTAAAAAATTGGATAACTAAATTTAATGGGGTTGCCTCAAAGTATTTAGATAATTATGTTATTTGGCATAAATTTTTAGCTGGTATAAATTTCTCGAATAATAAAAAGAACGTATTGGTTTTCCTTGTAACTTCATGCATGTATTCTGAAATGACAACTTTTGATTCTCTACGACTTTCTCAATTCTCTATTAACTAAAATTAGAAAATTGTTCTGTAAGCTCAATAAATCTTTTTTCAATTATCAATATAATACTTTAACATAGCAACTATGTAGTGTATAGTATACTTTCCATACGAAAATATAAACATATGCACGTTTGGTATTTCTCAAATTAACAATTATCAGACATACTTTATCTTAGATTTTTCTTAATATTTTTATAAGCCACTTCAATAGCCTTCACATCGTTTTGATCAGAGTTAACATTAGAAAATTTTGTTTTGTTGTAAATTTTACTAATATTATTAGCTTCCTCTTCAGAGCATAACTTTTTCTTTACAATATCCGTAAGTTCTGTAGCTGTATGATAAAATTTAAAAATCCCCAACTCGCTAGTTAACCTTTCAAATTTTAGGTAGGTCAATCTTATCTTGTCATTATTAGATAATCTTTTTCTAAAAAATTTTATCATTGATTTATTATCCCGAGTATCTCCTATATTTTCAACTTGAATAACTTCATCTTCAGAGTTTTTAAGGATTTTTTTATCATTTCCCCTTAAAAAGTACTTAATAGAGAAATAAACTACTAAAGCTATGATAATGAAAACTATAACCTTTAGTATAGCATCTAAATATATAAAACCATTTCCAGGATTTTTTATCGCATTAGTTTTGGAGCTTACTCTTCCATCTCCTTGATTTATAATTTTTTTTACTGAAGACTGAGAAAATTTTAAATGACTAAAAAGTGCACCTAAAATAACAGCTACCACAGAAATTATACAAGTGGCAATGACATCAAGTAAATAATTTAGAAATTCTAATAAAATAGAGACTACCTTTATTACTTCTTTAAAGACAGCATCTAAGCTCAAAAACAACATAAATATCGTAATAAAAATACTATTTCTCATAGACTTTTTATTTCGTATGTTTGACAGAAAATCTCTTGTCTCCCTAAGTAGCAAAACCGCAAAAATTATAAAAATCAGATAGAATTTAAATAGCTCCTGTTTAAGTTTATAATCAGCTAAATATACAAATATAATTGACACTGCTAATACTAATATCATGTTCCTTACTTCATCTTTAAATAAAATATAATCTACGCTTTTTAACTTAAAACACTTAACAATAATAAGTGCTAAAATCCCCAAAATCCCTACCAAAAGTAGGAGCATTGAACCTTTAAAAAAGGCATTGGCAATTATACTCCAAATTATAAATCCAAAACTAAATACACATAGGGCGTACAGAACTTTAATTCCTATAATATGATATTTTTTATCATTCATAATAGACACCATCATCACAGGATACATCAATTATCTTGAGATTTATCCCGAGCCTTTTCATAGCTGATATTTGACTTTTAATATTCTCATCCATAAAGCATGTAATCAAAACATATACCGTATTTCTGTCAAAAATATTACGATTTTTCTTAAAATAAACATCTAGGCATCCATTAATATCATAACCAATTCTTGCACAGATCTCAGCAACAATTTCAAAAGATTTTAAAGAAGGAAACACGCCTTTAAATTCCCTTGAGGACATACCTGTAAGCATTGCATTTGTATAAAATCCTGTCTCCACACCAAATTTAATTGAATTTTTTGTAAGTGAAATAGACATTTCTATAGCTTTCTCAATTAATTCAGGTTTAATATTTTTCCAATACGGCTCCCCACACTGCACATTCAAAATTATAGATAACTTCATATTAGAAGTGCTATCATATTCATTTACCATAAGCTTTGACATTCGTGAACTAGCCTTCCAGTTTATATCCTTCATTCTATCATTTACAGAATAATCCCTAATACCTTTAATATATAAATTATCCTCTGCTAGCCACCTTCTTATAACTCTATCACCTAAACTTCCCAAATTTTTAACTTTAAAATTTTCAATAGGCACTAATTTAGGATAAACAATCACTTCATTATAATTATCAAACTTCTTCGTGTTAAAGGAAAACCCAAACATATCTCCAACAGAAGCCTCAATTCCATCAAATAAATATACTCCTCTTTTACTAATTTTCCCCTTAACACTCCTCTTAATCCTTTGATTTTTACCTATCTTAAACTTATACAAATCTTCACCTTCAAAGCTCCTACTTAAAATAACATTGCTCGGTAAAGCCTGTTTTAAATTCAAATAAGATATAGATAGCCCCTTCTTGTTTTCAACAATAGTTGTTATTGTAAATTCTTCATTTATATTGAGTTTATTCTTATTAATATATCTATCAATAGTAAGCTTATCAAACCCCCTTTTTCTAGTAATATCAGCCACTAGAAAAAGTACCGCTCCAATGAAAATAAAAATCAAATATTCAAACATAAATTACTCCTCCACAAAATCATAATTCTTCATGGGGAGTTTTTATGGAATTCACGACTTTCTCAATAAATAAATCATCCTCGCCATTTAATATAACTCTATGACTAAGCACAGGCGCACTCATTTCCTTAACATCTTCTGGTGTAACAAAATCCCTTCCATTTATAGCTGCAAAAGCTTGGCTAGCCTTCATAAGAGACAAACTTCCTCTAGGGCTTGCTCCAGCTATTGTAAAATCAGACTTTCTAGTGGCATCAACAATTGCAATAATATAATCCTTAATATCATCGCTGACATAAACATAACTGTAATTATTCTGAACATACTCTATTTCCTCAATATTTACCACAGGCTTTAACTCTGAAATAGGATCATTAAGAAGGAATCTATCTAAAACTTCTTTTTCCTCTGACACCGTTGGATAACCTAATGAAATTCTAATAAAAAATCTATCAAGTTGTGCCTCTGGAAGAGGAAAAGTTCCAAACTGTTCCACAGGATTTTGAGTAGCCACAACAAAAAATGGTGATTTAAGTTTTATCGTATTTCCCTCAACGGTTACTTGTCCCTCTTCTAAAGCTTCAAGTAATGCAGATTGAGTCCTTGGTGTAGCTCTGTTTAACTCGTCAGCCAAAATAAATTGACTTAATATAGGCCCACCTCTAAACTCGAACTCAGAAGTTTTTTGATTATAAAAATACAAACCCGTAATGTCTGAAGGCATAATATCTGGAGTAAACTGTATCCTTTTAAAACTACAATTTAAAGACATTGCCATGGCCTTTGCAAGTTTAGTTTTTCCAAGGCCTGGCATATCCTCAAGTAATACATGTCCACCACAAATAAATGCCACTATAATTTTATCAATGATTTTTTCCTTACCAACAATAACTTTACTAATATTATCATTTACTTTTTTTCTAAAATCCACAAACGCCTGAGTCTCCATTAGTTCATCTCCTGATAGTTTAGTTAACCTTAAATTTATTTACTAAATTAAATAAAACCTGTGCCATAGCAGCTTGAGCCTCTGCCATAGCAGATAAATCCTGCATTGCCTTGGTAGATTCCT
The DNA here is from genome assembly GCF_900176305.1 of Clostridium acidisoli DSM 12555. Taxonomy (GTDB): domain Bacteria; phylum Bacillota; class Clostridia; order Clostridiales; family Clostridiaceae; genus Clostridium_I; species Clostridium_I acidisoli. Next base: position 54,486 of record NZ_FWXH01000005.1, on the reverse strand, counting down.
CAACGCTTAAAAGTATTTCGCTAGAATTGTTTGCTGATTTTGAAGTAGAATCAGCAGTATTTTGTATGGCTTCTCCAACTTGATTAACAGATAAATTTATTTTTTCTGCCATATCTGCTATATTTTCATACATGGAACTAATTTTGCTGGAATCTGATTCATATTGCTCACCTGTATGTCCTAAAGCTTCATAATCATTTTTTACCGTTTCATCAATGAATTTAAGAACTTCTGATGCATTTTGTGACAAATTTTCAAAAGCTGCCTTGACCTTAATTATTGTACTTTGTATCACAGCAACAGTATCGGATGACTGCTCCGCAAGACTTCTTACTTCTTCCGCCACTACAGAAAATCCTTTTCCATGCTCCCCAGCCCTAGCAGCTTCAATAGCCGCATTTAAGGCAAGCATGTTTGTCTGTTCTGCTATACTAGCAATAATATCTGCCATATTGCTAATCTCATCAACAATCTTTCCTTCTTCAATTGCTTTTATAATTCCATCATATCTATCCTTATATAACACATCACTGTTTTTTATCTTCTTCTTACTATCAAACTTAACCTCAGTAGCATGATTTCTTATCTCAAAGGATAAATCTTTTCCCTTGCCCGTCTCATTTGCTAGATTGTTCACTGTGGAATTTATCTCCTGAATAGCTGCACTGACTTCTTCTGTAGCTGCACTAGAATTATCAATCTCCTGGTTTATTTGCTTTACAGAACCATCTATAATATCATATTTAGCCGAAAGTTCCTCTGCTGTAGCTGAAAGTTCTTCACTTGCAGAACTCATATTAGTAGTGCTTTCAACTACAGACTTAATAATATCCTGCATACTAGTAGCCATTATATTTAAATTACCTGCCATTTGACCAAGCTCATCTTTTGTATCAATTTCAAGACGTTTAGTCAAATCACCATCAGCTACCTGACCTGCAAATTCATTAACCTTTTTTATATTTTTAACGATATGTCTGGATAAAAATAATATTAAAATAATGCATATTATTAATGTTATAATTCCAGTTAAGAGCAATTTATAAAATAAATTGTAAATTGGTGCATTCAACTCTTTTTGAGGTATTGTAAGTGCTACAATCCATCCTGTTTCTGGTACAACTGAATAATAGACTTGATTTTCTCCGTTAGCATCCTCAAAACTTGTAACTCCACTTTTAGCTGAAATCATGGTTTTACCAGCTTTAGAAAAACTCTTATTACTTTCATTAGTTATTTTAGCCTTCATAATCTTGCTTGAATCTGAAGTAGAAATATAAGTTCCACTTTTATCAATAAGAAATGCCCTTCCAGTTGTTCCCACTTTAACATTTTTTATATCTTTTTGCAATGTAGATAAATCTATATCTGCTGTAGCAACACCTAAAAAATTCTTATTATCATCAAAAAAAGGAGCTGTAGCTGTTACCATAGAAATTTTAGTAACATCGTCCACATATGCATCACTCCATACAACTTGATCTGTTGTATTTTTTCCTATCTGATACCAGTCATTTTTAGTGTAATCATAACTATTATCATTATAATCATCCAAATATGTTATAGTCCCATTTTGTCTACAAGCATAAGGAGCAAAATTTTTAAGACTTGGATCATATTTATTTGGCTCAAACCAAATTCCAGTACCAAAAGTCTCTGCATTTGTTCCAGTAAATTTAATTACAAGATTTTTATAAGCATCTTTGTTTAATGTATTTTTAGATGTCTCAGCAATTTTAGCCAGACCTTCTGCCACTTTTGCATGCCTATTTAATCTGTTTTCAATATCAGAAACTTCAAATTTAACTTGCTTATCCATTTTCTCTGACAAATCCACAGCTATTTGTTTTTTACCATAATTATAGCTTATAAATGTAAATATACACGTAGCTGCTAGAAATATAGGAATTAATGTAATTAATATTTTAGTTTTAATGCTTTTAAAACTCATTTTCAAGCCCCCTAGATATTTATGTCTTATTATATCAAATGAATTTCGACATTTTTATTGCAATTCCTTTAAAAAGCATTAACATTTTCTAATAATTATTTAATTATTTTATGTAATCGTTTATAATTTCATAATAGCAAAAGGGTTCCATTAACCCGAGGTTAATGGAACCCTTTTGCTATTAAATAGATTCTTTAATTGCAGCTTCAAGTACATCAAGACCATAAGCAAGTTGGTCTTTTGTTATAACTAAAGGTGGTAAAAATCTAACCACATTGCCAAACAGACCCGCATTAAGAAAAATCACTCCATGCTTAAAGCAGTAAGTTGTGATTTTCTTTACAAGTTCTGCGTAAGGCTCTTTTGTAGCTCTATCCTTAACAAATTCAAGTCCAATCATGGCTCCAAGTCCTCTAACATCCCCAACCACATCATATTTTTCTTTAAATTCGTTAAGTCTTCCTATAATGTAATCTCCAACTTCATTGGCTGTGCCACATAAATCGTCTTTTTCTATCTTTTCGATTACTTTAAGTGCAGCAACACATCCGAGAGGACTTCCACCATATGTTCCACCAATACCACCAACGCAAGCAGCATCCATAATATCAGCTTTACCAACTACGGCACTTAAAGGTACACCGTTGGCAATAGATTTTGACATTGTTATTATATCAGCTTCTACATCAAAATGTTCATGTGCAAATATCTTTCCTGTTCTTGCAAAACCAGCCTGCACTTCATCCACAATAAATATTATGTCATTTTCAGTACATATGTCTCTTAACATCTTAAAATATTCCTTCGGTGGAATAACAAAACCACCTTCACCTTGAACTGGTTCAGCTATAAGACAGGCAATCATATCTTTAGATATAACTGTTTTTAACATCGTTTTAAGTTTTTCACCACATGCAATTCCGCATTCTGGATATTTACATCCTACTGGACATCTGTAACAATAAGCTGCTTCTGTCTTATAAGTTTCTGTTGCAAAAGGTCCGAAGCCATTTTTATAAGGTTTATATTTACTTGTTATAGACATTGTCATATTAGTTCTACCATGAAAAGAACCCTGAAGTGAAATAACTCCATCTTTTTTAGTATAAGCTCTTGCTATCTTTATAGCATTTTCAACAGCTTCAGCTCCACTATTAGCAAACATAGCTTTTTTAGGTGTATCCCCTGGTGCAATTTCTGTAAGTTTTTCTGCTAATGCTACATAAGATTCATACATATTAACATGAAAACTTGGGTGAATAAATTTATCAAGTTGAGCTTTTATAGCCTCAACTACACCATCATCAGCATGTCCGACATTTTGGACACCTATAGCTCCAGCAAAGTCAACAAACACGTTGCCATCTATATCCTTTATTAATGCACCCTTAGCTTCATCTACAAATATAGGTGCTGAACAACTTACCCCTTTAGCCACATATTTTTCCCTCTTTTTAGTAAGCTCCAGTGATTTTGGTCCTGGAATTGAAGTTACTATCTTTGCGTTTAATTCTTCTATCATTTTTATTCCTCCAAATATTATTAATTTATTTTTTCAATTACATCATCTTCTGCATCAATTTCTGATACAGCATTATTGCCAAAGATATGGCTTAATACAAAGCCAATAGCAATCCATCCTAAAACAATATATGGAAATATATTATTAGGAAACTCAGGAACAGGATAAATATTTGCAACTAATACATATAGCAGTGCTACAATTGACAATATTGGTACTACAAGGTTAAGAGCACCCCAAATTTTTCTCTTAGTAAAATAAACCATACCACCTATACTTGTAAATATATATGAAACAAGTATAGCCAAAGAACCTATAGTTGCATAATATCCAAATACATCAGTACCACTTTTCATAAATAATGCTGCTTCCATAATCATTGATGCAACAATTATGATAATAAGTGCTACATAAGGTGTATTGTATTTACCATGAACTTTTCCAAGCTTAGTTGGTATTATTCCATCTCTGCTCATAGAAAATAACATTCTAGCACCTGCACAAGCTGAACCAAGTCCACAAGAAAAAAATGAAAGAGCCGCTGATAAAAGTAATAAAGTGCCATAACCCTTAGACATATATTTATTAGCAAGATCTGAAAGCGGTAAACTTGAAGCTGAAATTGCCTTTAGACCCTTTGCATCTATTCCAAAGCCTACAACTTGTGAATAACTTGAAATTAGATAAAATAAACCAGTAACAAATACTGCACTTCCTATAGCTATTGGAATAAATTTTTTAGGATTCTTAGTTTCTTCACCTAAACTAGATGCACTTTCAAAACCTATAAACGAAAGGAATGCAAAAACTGAAGTACTTGCTAAAGCTGATACACTAACACCATTTGTTTTAAATGGAACAACACTTAATCCTGTTGTAGTTGCAACCTTGAAAAGCACAACAAATGATAATATCAAAATAAGAATGATAGATATGCCCTCCATAGTCAGCATTAGTCTTGTGCTTATTTTTGCATCTGTTGTTCCTAAAAATATCATTACAATTGAAAAAATCAAAGTAAGTGGTAGCCAACTTATATTAACTCCAAATACAGCTGCTAGGAATTGTGAGAAGAAAGCCCCACAGCCTGCACTTGTACCAGCTCCAAGGGTAACATATGCAAGTAAAAGTGCCCAGCCAGATGTAAACCCCATCTTATTTCCCAATGCTTTCTTAGTAAAAGAATATAATGAACCAGCTGAAGAAATATAGTGATTAAATTTTATAATTGTATAAGATACAAGTCCAACTACTATTGTTGAAATAAGAAATATCAACGGTGATGAGTATCCTGCTGTTTGAGCCATTAGAGAAATGTTTAGTGCCATAGCAGCTGTTGGCGCTATTATAGCTACCGACAAAGCAATTGTTTCAATCATGTTTAAGTTATCCTTTTTTAACTTTTCCATATAAGACCTCCTCGATAATCATAAATTTTTAATATTAAAGACTTTTCATATACAATTTTTTTATGTCCATAAGTTCTGGCACCTTAGGATTGTTGCCTATGGCATAAGTCATTGTCTTCATAGCATTATTTGAAAGCCATTCTATATGTTCCTCTTTAACCCCAAGTTCTGATAGACTTTTTGTTAGGTTTAATTTTTGAAGAAGTTTTTTTACAGCCTCTATACTCTTTCTAGCTGAAGTTTCTGTGCAAACATCTCCAGTATCCTCCCCAAGCACCTTTGCTATATTTGTGAACTTCTCAATAGAATTTTTATAGGAATATTCCATCCATCCAATAAGAACTGCTGCAAGCCCATCACCATGTGCTACATCTAAAAGTCCACTTACAGGATGTTCAAGTCCATGTGCTAGTGCAACACCAGAGGCATCTATTACCATTCCACCTAATGTATTTGCAAGTGCCATGTATGACCAGGCTTCAACATCATCTGCATTGTCATAAACCTTTGGCAAATTTTTTCCTACAAGTTCAATTGCCTTAATAGCAAGTGCTTCACTTATTATGTTGCTGTTATTTGAAACATAAGCCTCCATGGCATGACATAAAACATCTATTCCAGTTGGTGCAATAATTGATTTTGGAAGTGTAACCATAAGTTCAGCATCAATTATTGAAACCTTTGGATATATATATGGGGATTTCAAAGATTTCTTATCATTATTTTCTGGGTTTGTCAAAACCGCTAGACAATCTCCTTCGCTTCCAGTTCCAGCTGTTGTTGTAACTGCTATTATTGGAAGAGCCCCTATACCCTTTTTTCCAAATATATACTCACTTACATCACCTTCATTTACAGTCATAAAAGCTATTGCCTTAGCTGCATCCATTGCACTGCCACCACCAAGTGCAATAACTACATCCACTTGATTTTCTTTTGCAAACTTAACTCCTTCTTCTGCTGTTGTTGTAAGCGGATTAGACTTAACTTTATCAAATATAAAACTTTCAACCTGCTCCTCTTTTAAAATCTTAACCACTTTATCTAAAAGTCCTGTCTTTTTAGTGCTATTTCTCCCTGTAACTATTAAAGCTCTTTTCCCATATTCTGATGTGATTCCTCCTAATAAAGAAATCTTTTTAGCTCCAAACAAAAGCTTTGTTGGCATGTAGTAATCAAAATTAACCATTTATGTTATTCCCCCAAATGCTTATTTTAAATAATAATATGTTTCTTGTTAATGTTTTATTATTATTTAGTATTTATAATTGATAATTACATAATTATGTTATATATAATTTATCATATTATCAATAGCATTCATATATATTAATGTCACAATTTTTAATTTATCTATTTGTCCTTTTTGGACAAATAGGGTTAAAAATTTGAGCATAGTAAAGCCGTCAACAGTGAAAGAAGTTACTCCGTAACAGGTAATACTTACCCATTTTCTGAAAACAAAATCTCTCACCATTAGCGGCTTCACTGTTAATTCTTCAATTTTCCTATTTTAAGAGCTATACTAAAATTTAATATTTGTTCTAAATCCTTAAAATCACACTCTAAAATATCCTCTATTCTCTTTATCCTATATTTCAAAGTGTTTTTGTGAATAAAAAGTTCTTCTGCTGCCATTATAAGATTGCAATTCTCTCTTATATAAACTTCTAAAGTGTTTACTAATTCAGTTGAATTTTTTTTATCATAAAATATTAACTTCCCCAAAGTTTCTTCATACATCGACTTCATTTCGCTGCTTTTTTCAAGTTCAAATAAAAGCCTATATACTCCAATATCGCTATATTTGCATATTCTATTTTTCCTGCCATTTATCCTTAGAACCTTTAATGCCTTTTGTGCTCTAAGCACACTTTTTTTTAGGTCTTCAAACCCTCGCCAGTAAGTTCCAATTCCAATGCTAATCTGTAATTTTTCTATTTTAAGTGAAATTTCCTTTATAATATTCTCAGAAATTAAATTCACTGTTTTCTTTTTATCCTTGTCATTAATAGGAAACATGACAATAATAGAATTGCTTTGTGACACATGAATTGTCTTTTTATTAAACCCATTCATTATCTTTATTATTATTTGCTCAACTTGTTCTTTTGTTCTAAGTTCAGCTTCTTGGTCCCAAACCTCACTTGTACCGATAAAACTTGTTAAGTTATCCATATATACTACAAGAGAGCAATACTCACACTCCGGATTATAACCATAAAGCATAGCTCTATTTAAAATCTCTTCGCTATAGGTTACATCATTAAATATGATTTCTCTCATAAAACTTTCCATAGATTCTTTTTCAATTTTACTGTTAAAGATTGCTTTACAAATGCTTTGACTAAAATCTATAATTTTCACTTCAAAAGGTAATTCAAATACAGGAAAATTAAGAGAATTTGCTAATTGAATAATTTCTTTTGGTGTAGCTTCAATATACGGTCCAACATTAATAACGAGACCAGCAACCTTTTTATCATTTAAATTTTTAACTAATTCAAGGAGCTTATCTACTTTTTTGCCTAAAAGTATGCCTGTTATTAAAATCAGTTCCCCACCTTTTAACCAATCAATATAACCTGGATTCTCCATATAATGAACCCATTTTACAATTCTATCTAGTCCATTTTCTCCTGCCACAATTTTCAAACTCTCCATAGCTGGCAAGTTTTTAATGTTTCTACAATTTATAATCATGATCTGCTACACCAAAGCGAGCTTTGCAGACTCCACATTAAGAAGTACTTTATCTAAAGCCTCACATACTATATCGCACTGTGCTTTTTCAATGGTAAGTGGTGGCTCAATTCTTATGGTTTGAGCATTTATTAAGGTTCCAGCAACAAGAACTCCTTTATCAAAAAGCCCTTTTGAAACTGAATATCCAATTTTATTGTTAGTAAACTCAATTCCAATCATAAGTCCCATTCCTCTTACCTCTTTAACCAAGGAAGGATATTTTGAAGTTACATTTTTAAGACCTGTCATTAGATAATTCCCCATTTTTTCAGCTCTTTCTGGTATATTATCTTCAATTAAAGTGCTTATTGTAGCAATAGCTGCTGCACAAGCTAGTGGATTTCCTCCAAAGGTTGTGGTGTGTATAAATGGGTTTGGAAAGAAATTCTTAAATATTTCTTCTGTAGCAATAACTGCTCCTACAGGCATTATTCCGCCTCCTAATGCTTTTGCAAGACACATTATATCTGGTTTAACATCATAATGTTCAACGCAGAACATTTTACCTGTACGCCCCATACCAGTTTGAACTTCATCTGCAATCATTATGATTCCAAAATCATCACATAATTGTCTTACTTTAGCTAAATAATCCTTAGGTGGTATAATAATGCCTCCCTCACCTTGTATGGGTTCTAGCATAATAGCTGCTATATCCTCTCCAACCATACTAGATGTTTTTACTGTTTTATACATCATATCAATATCACCGTATAAAACATGCTTAAAGCCTGAAACCAGTGGCATAAATGGTTTCCTAAAAAGTCCTTTTGATGTAGCAGAAAGCGAGCCTAGGCTCTTTCCATGAAAAGCCCCTGTAGCTGCCATAAAATAATGTTTACCATTTTTTTGTTGATGCAATTTTGCAAGTTTTATGGCACCTTCAACAGCCTCTGTACCACTGTTACACAAAAATGAATACTGAAGATTTCCTGGTGTTATATCCGCTAAAAGTTTTGCAAGTGCTGCTCGTAAAGGATCTAAAAGCTCCTGACTGTGTAGTGCTTGGTGCTTAAGTTGATCAGTTACTGCTTTAAGTATCTTTGGATTTCTATGTCCAACATTATAAATACCATAACCACCCAAACAATCAATATATTCCTTTCCATTAACATCAACAAAACTATTAAGTCCAGAATCCTTCCATTCAACTGCTGCGAACTCTCCATTTTCTGTTACAGACTTTCTATACTCTAAAAAGCCAGGGTTAACGTAATCTCTAAAATTATTTACTGTTTCTTTACTTATCCATTTAATATCTGAAGTCTCTAATTCATCATTAGCTATAAAATCTAAAACCTTTTTACTATAATTTAAAACCTCTCGATAATCCTTCACCTCCCTAATAGTGCCTCCTAAGTTTTCGTCCTTGCTTTTACTATTGCTCTCTTTCATAAAACCACACTCCTCAATTTTTTTTTGATTTTTTAAGTTGCATTAACTCCGATATAACTGCAATACTAAGCGTAATTGCCAGCATCACTGTAGACAATGCATTTATTTCAGGTGAAACACCTATCTTAACCATTGAATAAATTCTAAGTGGCAAGGTTTCATAACCTGCACCAGATACAAAAAAGCTTATAATTACATCATCTAAAGACAACGTAAAGGCCATTAAAGCTCCAGCAACAATTCCTGGCATAATAACTGGAAGTGTTACTTTAGTAAAAGTTTGAATTCCATTTGCTCCAAGATCCATTGCAGCTTCCTCTAAGGATCTATCAAAATTTTTCATTCTAGCCCTAACCACTATTACAACATAGGAAACACTAAAGGTTACATGTGCCAATACTAAAGTAAGAAGTCCTAAAGTAATTTTAGTTTGAGTAAAAAAAACTAATAATGAAATTCCCATAACAATTTCAGGTATTATAATAGGTACATATAATAAACCATCTAACACTGTCTTTCCTTTAAATTTGTACTTATACATTCCAACTGCTGCTAAAGTTCCAATAACTGTAGATAGTATAGTGCTAATAACAGCTATGGTTAAGCTGTGTTGAAGTGCTAAAATTACATCCCCATCACCAGCTAAAACTGAATACCAATTAAGAGTAAAACCTTGCCATACGGCATTAAGCTTGGATTTATTAAAAGAAAATATTACTAAAATTATAATTGGTGCATACAATATAAAGTATATAATAAAAGAATATGCACTAAGGATACCTTTTGATAACTTTCCTCTTCTCATATCTAAAGCACCTCCAAGTTGTCGCCATTACTGTGCTTAAAATAAATTGCTATAAATAACACTGTAATTAATATAAGTAATATGGACATTGCTGATCCAAAAGGCCAGTTTCTAGCAGTAAGAAATTGATTTTGTATAAGATTACTTACAAGCATTGTCTTACTTCCACCAAGTAAATCAGAAACATAAAACAGACCTAAGGTTGGTATAAACACTAAAACCACTCCTGCTGCTATACCAGGCATTGTTAGTGGAAGTGTTATTCTTAAAAAAGTTTGAACAGGTGAAGCGCCTAAGTCATTTGCAGCTTCAATATATGACTTATCTAGGGCCTCTAGAGATGAATAAAGTGGTAAAACCATAAATGGAAATAAAGTATAGGTAAGTCCTAAGAGAACGGCTCCATTTGTATACAATAGTTGAAGCGGTTGATGTATTATTCCAAAATTCATTAAATATGAATTTATAACACCTGTGGTTCTTAAAATAATAATCCATGCATAAGTTCTAACTAAGGAATTTGTCCAAAACGGCACCATTATAAGCATGAATAAAAGAATTTTGTATTTTGCCGACACATTTGCAACAAAATATGCAAAAGGATATCCTAGCACTAAACATATAGCCGTTGTTAATAAGGCTATCCATAATGAATCCAATAATATCTTTAAATATATAGGCTGAGCTAACATCTTATAATTGTCTAAAGTAAATTTATAAACTATTTGGCCATAGGAACCTCTTGTTAAAAATCCCATAGCTACAACAATTAATAGTGGAATTGCCACTAAAATTATCATCCAAAGCATGACTGGTGATATTGTTACTATGTGTCCTGTCTCTCTCCTCTTCTTATTAACATTTTTCGCTTTCTCCATTATTTTATCACCACCCCATCCTGCATTTGCCAGTAGATGTGCATATACTCTTTATCCATTTCAAGAGGTAGTGTGCTGGCCGCGGGCTCATTTACAATAACTTCTCTTCCACTTTCAAGTGTAATCACAGTTTTATTTATAGAACCTACAAATATTCTTTCTTTAAATTTTCCCTTAAGAACATTTATTCCATCAACTTCCTCATAAGAGACATTTATTCTCTCAGGTCTTATTGCAAAGGCAATAGGTTCTCCAATTTTTATATCAGAAATTTTTTCTTCATCGTCAACAACATTAACCACTTTTTTACCTTTTAGTTCAATCTCTGCCTTCTGCCCTTCCCTGCTTTTCAATACACCTTCAAATATATTTGTCTCACCAATAAAATCTGCTACAAATTTTGTTTTTGGTCTTTCATATATTTCATCTGGAACACCAACTTGTTCAATCTTACCTTTATTCATAACTGCAATTCTGTCAGACATTGTAAGTGCCTCTTCTTGATCATGAGTAACATATATGAAAGTAATTCCAAGCTTTCTTTGAAGATGTTTAAGTTCAAACTGCATCTGCTTTCTAAGCTTTAAATCTAAAGCACCAAGTGGTTCATCTAAAAGTAATACCTTAGGACTGTTTACAATAGCCCTTGCTATTGCAATTCTTTGCTTTTGGCCACCGCTGAGTTGAGATGGAAATCTTTCCTCAAACCCTTCAAGTTGTACAAGATTTAGTGCTCTAGTTACTTTCTCCTTTATTTCCTTTTTAGAAACCTTTCTAATCTTAAGTCCAAAGGCTATATTATTAAAAATATTCATATGTGGAAATAATGCATAATTTTGAAAAACCGTATTAACATCTCTTTCATATGGACTTTTGTTTGATACATCTGTGCCATCAAGCATTATCTTTCCAGAAGTGGGCTCCTCAAAGCCCGCTATCATTCTGAGGGTTGTGGTCTTTCCACATCCACTTGGTCCAAGAAGTGTTAAAAACTCACCTTTTTTAACTTCTGCGTTAATGTTATCTACTGCTGCTTGATTTTTAAAAGACTTTACTATATCTACAAGTTGGACCATCGCTTCCATAATCTATCACCTTCCTTTATTGTTTGAATTTAGTCCAAATATCATCAAAAGTCTTTGAAGCATCTCCAACGTCTTTTAAGTGTTCTCCAATCTTTTGCTGCTCTGCATCTGGATAAAGTGTTGTATTACTTAAAACATTTGGATCTATAAGTTTTTGTGCCTGAACATTTGGATTTGCATATGGATAAGCTTTTGAAATTTCTGCACTAACCTTTGGATCTAAAATGAAATTAATAAATTTCTCTGCATTTTCCTTGTTTTTTGCATCCTTTGGAATAACAAAATTATCTTGCCATAAGTACATGCCTTCTTTAGGAAAAAATGTTTTTAAATCCTTATTTTGCTGTTCTGCAAGATATGCCTCTGCACCCCAAACATATCCAACTGAAGCTTCACCATTTATTAATGAAGTTTTAGGACTATCACTGTCAAATAATTTTATATTTGGTCTTAATTTTGTAAGTTCATCTTCAGCCTGTTGAAGTTTTTTAGGATCTGTTTCATTAAGAGAATATCCTAGCTTTTTAAGTGCAATTCCAACAAGCGCCCTTTCATCATTTAGTGCAACAATAGAATTTTTATATTTGCTATCCCAAAGGTCACTATAACTTGTTATATTTGCATCAGGGAATTTTTTAGTATTTACTACAATAACAGCATCACCCCAAAGATAAGGTACTGTATATTTATTTCCTGGATCAAAACTAAGGTTTTTAAACTGACTACCTATGTTCTTTAAATTAGATACTTTATCCTTATCAAGGGTTTCAATTAAATTCTGCTTTTTCATTATGTCTACCATATAATCACTAGCTACGGCAACATCATATTGGCCTCCACCTGCTTGAATTTTTGCAAGCATTTCTTCATTAGAAGAATAAGTGGTGTAATTTACTTTAATATTATATTTCTTTTCAAATTCTTGAATTACGGTTTTAGGAAGGTATTCAGTCCAGTTAAAGAGGTTTAATTCTCCGCTGGTTTCTGAGGTTTTTGAACTACTGGAACCACATCCTGCAAGTAATGTTCCTGCTAAAACTATTGTAAGACCAATGCTTAATAAATTTCTTATCTTTTTCAATTAAAATTACCCCCTTTATATATTTAAACTAAAGCTTTGCTTCGCAAAGACTAAAGAATTAACTGCACTTTGCTTGTTAAAGATTAAAGTTTTAGCCTCGATGGCTAAAGGTGAGAGAATTCACTTCGTGAGCTGCAGGCTTTCTTTCACCTTTTCCCCTAGCCTCTAGGCTATGGTGAAAAGCTTTAATCTTTAAACCACCCAATAGGCTTCACATCAAGATTTATATTAATTTGTTTTACTTCTGTGTACTCCTCGTACCCAAAGGTTCCAAGTTCTCTCCCTATACCACTTTGCTTGTAACCACCCCAAGGTGCTTCGTTATAAGTTGGATGGTAAGTGTTTATCCAAGTTATGCCTGCTCTTAATTTCCTAATTACTCTGTGAGCTTTTGCTACATCACTAGTAAAAACTCCACCAGCAAGTCCATAACAGCTATCATTAGCTAAAGTTATTGCTTCTTTTTCATCTTTAAATTTTTGTACAACAAGTACTGGTCCAAATATTTCTTCTTGAACTATTCTCATATCTGGAGTAGTATCAGTAAAAATTGTTGGTTCAACAAAATACCCATCTTTAAGCTCTTCTGTAGTTATTCTATGTCCACCACATATAAGTTTTGCACCTTCACTTTTGCCTATCTCAATGTAACTTAGAACCTTATTCATATGATTTTCTGAAATTAAAGGTCCCATTTCTGTGGATTCTTCAAACCCACTTCCAACTTTAATTTTATTTGCCCTTTCTACTAATCTTTCAATGAATTTATCATATATACTTTCTTCTAGTAGAAGTCTTGAACCTGCTGAGCAGACTTGACCTTGATTGCAAAATATACCAAACAAGGCATAATCCACAGCTGTCTCAAAATCAGCATCTGCAAATACAATGTTAGGTGACTTTCCTCCAAGCTCTAACGATATCTTTTTTAAATTTGAAGTAGCTGCCTTCATAATAGATCTGCCAGTTGCAGTACCACCTGTAAATGCAATTTTTTCAACATCTCTATTTTTAGCTAACTCATCACCTACACTAGGACCATCTCCAAGCACAAGATTAATAACTCCTTTTGGAAAACCAACTTCAGAAATAAGTTCAAACAATTTTATTGCAGTAAGAGGAGTGATTTCTGAAGGCTTAAATACTACAGTGTTTCCAGCTGCCATTGCGGGAGCGATTTTCCAAATTGCCATTAACAATGGATAATTCCAAGGAACAATCATTGCACAAACACCTATTGGTTCCCTTACTACCATAGCCTCCGCATCATCTGGCACCTCATATGTAATTCCGTGAGGTTTAGTAGCGATACCTGCATAATATCTTAAGCATGCAGCTGCGTCACTTACATCTACGCTAGACTCCCTTATTGGTTTTCCATTATTAGAAGTCTCAAGTGTATAAATTTCCTCTGCTCTCTCTTCTAAAAGATCCGCTAATTTAAATAATAATCTGGCTCTTTCCACTGCCTTTACATCCATCCAGCCATCTTCATAAAAAGCCCTTTTTGCAACCTTGGCAGCATCCATTACATCTTTTCTTCCTCCATCTGTAACTACTGCTATCACTTTCCCATTTGCGGGATTTAATATTTCTCTTGTATTGCCACTTTTTGATAACACCCATTCGCCGTCTATAAACATCTTTAAGATTTCACCCATAATACTCCTCCTAAATAAACATTTTTTATTAATATATATATTTTTCTAATATTTTATCATATATTGTGATTATTTTTAACGATTTTATAAATATATTATCTATAATTTATCATATTGTTAATAACATTTATATATCCAATTTGAACAATTATAAATGTATGTTTTTGTCCTTTATGTACATACCAAGATATTATTCTAGTTTCGATAAATTGTCAATGTTTTTTTGATAATTTAATTATTTTTATGATAATTCATTGTTAATTTGTTATAAATATTTAATTATCATTGATATATTAAAAATAAAAAAGGACGATCTCAAAATAACAAATTATTTTGAGACCGTCCTTGCTGTCTTTCATAACACTTAACAACTTTTAATTTATATTTCTTGATAATACTAAATACTTTTCACATAAACTAATCTTATTTTCTTTTAAATATAGAAGAGCCAATTTATCGTATATTGATTTAAGAGCATTATTGTTTTCATGCGTTGATACTAAGTCAATTAATTCAAAATAAATCTTCTCTAAACTTATATAATTTCCTAATTTATCATATATATCTGACAATATATTTTTACCTTTTAACAAATATTCAACATCACTATATTCTTTGGCATATTTTAAACCTAGTTCAACAGATTTAATAGCCTCATCATATAATTTCTGTTTTAACAAAATCGTTGATTTTTCTATTAAAGTATGAGACAAATTAGGCTTATCTATATCATATCTAAATTTTTCAGCCATTTCAAAGTATTTCATCCCCATGTTAAAATCATTAATATTACAATATGTAAGCCCCAAATTATTATATACTAACCCTAAAATTGGATTTTCCTTGTCTAATATTTTTGAAATTAAAGTTATATATATTTCTATGGCTATAGAAAATTGTTCCTCATTTTCATAACAATTTGCCTTAAGGATATGCGCATAGGCATAATATTGATCAGTCATACTGGCAATAGCTAAATATTTTTCAATAGTTTCTAATGATAAATCTATCTTTTTCAAATAATTATATGCATTTGCCAAGTCATAAAGGCTTAACTTCGCTACCTCTAAATCATCATAAACAAAAGCGTAATATTGACTTAGATTATAATAAACTATAGCAGTATCATACTGTAAAACATTTCCTTTACAAGATCCCATTTTCAAATAAATATACGCTAACTTCTCTCTTTTTCCCATACTTTTATATATTTTTACAGCCTTATTATAGTTAAAACAGGCTTTTTCATAGTATTTTTCCTTTGAGGACAATTGCCCAATTTTAACATAAACCTCTGCTTTGACTGCTAATAAATCAAATTCATCCGTCAGTTCAAAAATTTCTTCAATAACAGACTCATCAACGTCATCACTTTTAAGCTTTTTTAAACAATATATCTCAGCATCTTCATTTTGCGAACGCATAAAATAATCAACATCTATGTTTAGAACAACATCCATTATTTCAGCTTTTTTCTTAAATTTTTCAAATATTGTTAAAGCTGTTTTACAATCCAATTCTTTTTTATCGTTTTCAATCATATTTATGACATCTACTGTAAGTCCTTCATCTTTTAGTTCTTCCTGCTTTAAGTTCAATTTAACTCTAAATTCTTGTATCTTTTCTCCAGATGTCAAAAAGTTCATTTCATCACCTCAATTCTATTTAAATGTTAATATGACAATATTATATTATATCCTTCTATTTTTTTCAATTAATGTAATACAAGCTCAATAAATATTTGTTTATTACGATGATTATAATATAGGATATAAATAATCATCTTGCATTTTTCATAGAATAAAAGTATAATATAGTTAATTAATAATTATTATTACTTAATAATCAAATTACATACTAGATTTATTTTAAATAAAGTAAGGAGTGGTAACTATGAAAGCTATAGAAATAAAGAAAGACCTTTATTGGATAGGTGCACTTGATCCCGGACTTCGAATATTTGATATAATAATGTATACCCCTTATGGCACTACCTATAATTCTTACGTTGTTAAAGGATCCAAGAAAACTGCCATATTTGAAACAGTTAAAGAGAGATTTTTTGATGAATATTTAGAAAGGTTACAGTCTTTAAATATTGACATTAAAAATATTGATTACATTGTGGTAGATCACACAGAACCTGATCATGCTGGTTCCGTAGCTAAACTTCTAGAGGTATCAAAAAATGCTAAAGTTGTAGGTTCAGCCACTGCCATAAAATTCGTTAAAGCAATTGCAAACAGAGATTTTGAATATATTGAAGTAAAAGATGGAGATTCTATAGATCTTGGTAACAAAACTCTAAAATTTATATCAGCTCCTTTTTTACATTGGCCTGATTCAATATACACTTATGTTCCTGAAGATGAAACATTAATTACTTGTGATTCTTTTGGCTGCCATTACTGCATTGATGAAATGTTTGATAATAAAATCACAAATTATCCTGAATATTTTGATGCATTAAAATATTATTTTGATGGAATAATGGGTCCTTTTAAGCCTTATGTTCTAAGAGCCTATGATAAAATTAAAGATCTTAAAATTAGCTTAGCCTTACCAGGTCACGGACCAATACTAACAGATCCATGGAAGGTAATAGAGCAATATAAAGAATGGAGTACTCCAAAAGAAAATGCAAATAAAGATGTAGTTATATGTTATGTATCTGCATATGGATACACAAAATCCTTAGCTGAAAAAATCAGTGAAGGCATAAAATCCTCTAGTGATTATAATGTAGAACTTCTAGATGTTATATATCATAAACAAGAAGACGTTATTGCAAAGATTGACTCCGCTTCTGGTGTATTATTTGGTTCTCCAACAATAAATAGTGACGCATTAAAGCCAATATTAGATTTGCTTAACATAATGAATCCTATAGTTCATGGCGGCAAACCAGCTGCTGCTTTTGGTTCCTATGGTTGGAGTGGTGAAGCTGTTCCAAATATAGAAAGAAGATTAAAAGAATTAAGACTTGATGTTATGACTCCTGGACTTAAAGTTAATTTTAAACCTTCTGAAGAAGAATTCACATTAGCCTATAAATTTGGTAAAGATTTTGCAAATAAAATTGCTGAACATCTAAGCCATGGTGTAAAAACAAAAAAGAAAACTGGAACAAAAAAATGGAAATGCCTTGTATGCGGTGTAGTATTTGAAGGCGCAAATCCACCAGCAACTTGCCCTGTTTGTGGTGCTGGAAGTGAACAATTTGTAGAAGTTACTGAAGAAGAAATAAAATTCACTTCTGACAAAAATGAAAAATACGTAATAATAGGAAATGGTGCAGCTGGTTTTTACGGTGCAGAAGCAATAAGAAAAAGGAACAAAGTAGCCAAAATTCAAATTATATCTTCAGAAAAATATCGAACTTACTTTAGACCTGAACTTTCTGATTATATAAGCGAAAATCTTCCTGATTCAAAGCTTTATGTAGCAGAAGAAAGTTTTTATGATGAAAATAAAATAGACGTGCTCCTAGGTAAAACTGTACAACAAATAAAACCTAGTGAAAAGAAGGTTATTCTAGAAGATGATTCTATAGTTAATTATGATAAATTAATACTTGCAAATGGTAGTAAAAATTTTATTCCTCCAATTAAAGGCTCTAGCCTTGATGGAGTATACACTTTAAAATCTATTGAGGATGCAGAAGCAATCAAAAAAAGAATTCCTAATATCAAAAATGCCGTAGTAATTGGTGGCGGTCTCCTGGGCCTTGAAGCCGCATGGGAAATGAAAAATGCCGGAGTAAATGTAACTGTAATTGAATTTTTACCAAGACTTTTACCAAAACAACTTGATGAAGTTGGTGGTAAAGCCTTTCAGAAAATCGCCGAAGAATCTGGCATAAATATAATACTTGGTGACTCAGCTGATAGCATTGTTGGTGAAACTAAAGCTGAAGGCGTAAAACTTAAAATAGGAAAAACTGTACCAGCTGACTTAGTTTTGTTCTCCGTTGGAATAAGACCAAACAAACAACTTGCAGAAGCTGCTGGCATAAAAGTTCAGCACGGCATTTTAGTTAATGCTAAAATGGAAACTAGCGAAAAAGATATATATGCAGCCGGTGATGTAGCTGAATATGAAAACACTGTCTTTGGAAATTGGACTGCAGCTGCTCAGATGGGAAAAGTTGCTGGTGCAAACGTAGCTGGCGATGAAACTTTATTTGAAGGTTTTGTATCCTCTGTTATATTTAATGCATTAAATACTTCTGTTTTATCTCTTGGTGAAATTTCACCTGAAGCTAGCAGGCGATTAGAAATTGCTGATGGAAAATCAAATAACATTAAAACTCTTTTCTTTAAAAATGATGTATTAAAGGGTGGATACCTTCTAGGAAATACTACTGAAGGTGGCAAAATTATTCTTGCTATGCAGGAAGGAAAAACTTTAAATGAAGCCTTAGCAGAAGGACTTATAATTTAGACTTAATTAATTAGTTTGTCTGATAAATGGTGTTTAAATTCATAATATAATGAGATTGCGAAGCAATAGTGAAGGGTTTTAACGGTTGCTTCGCACGTTAAAAGGTGATAGTTTTATGGATAGATCCATAAAGGCTAAGGAAATTTTTCCTCCTTAGGTCGGAAAAATAATGAAACAAATGCCTTGAAGTATATTAAACAATTTTTTAATATACTTCAAGGCATTTATTGTATAAAAATTTCTTGTACATTTTACATTAAGATTAAATTTGAAATAAGCCTTGCCGTTCTTTTATTTCCATCATAATAAAATTAAAATAACATAAAACCTCACACTTACGTTTTAATTATTACTGCTCTGCTGTAGAGGTATACTTTTCATGGCATTCTCCATAAAAGCACTATTTGTGGTATTAAAAGTATCCTTTTTCTTTAATATATTCTCTATTTCCTTGTTATTGGCAATTTCATTTTTCTGTTCATTTGCAACATTATTAATCCAGCTCATATCCTTATCAGATAATTTGCTATAATCATTTAAAAAATACCACTTCCCAGATTTTTTAACTAAAGTCACGACTTCCACATCTGGTCTTGGACTTTCAATACCATTAAAATAAGTGTTATATGAACATATCATGGCAATAAAATTATCATATTTCTTTTCATTATATATTTTAACCAACTGTATTTCTTTTACATTAAAAGCATTCAATTGTTTTTTTACTGCTACAGTTGGTGACATTTCAGAATTTAAGAAGAATCCACTTAAAAAACTAGCATCCTTTGAAACTTCACTATTGTAATAGGTTTTTACAGTCTCTTCTGGATTTGCTCTAACATCCGTTGAATTTGAAACGATGGTTTTACCAACGGTGGTGTTATTTTTAGCGGTGCTCGTGTTTTTGCCACATCCAGCAAAAATTAACGATGTTGTCATTACTATAAGAATTGTTTTTAGGACCGCTCTATTCACCTTTTCATACCTTCTATCTTTATTTTATATTAAGCTAACAAATGAATAATACAACAATTTAGTGGCTATGTAAATAGATAATTTATTACAAATCTTTTAAGTTTTATAAATTATACTTTTATATAGATAGGGTTAAAGATTTGCTATGCAAAGACTCCTTTTTATTTCTTGTAAAATAAAAATTACTATGGGAGTAAATTCCAATAGTAATTTATTGAAAATACTTAATCTCAATTTCATTATGTTTCTCAATCATTAACAATTTTATACTAGTGTGAAAACTTAGTCTCATCTTTAACCATTAGGCATATCTACATCAGTATGGATTACATGTATAGATTTAACCATTCCATATGGTGAACCTTCCATAGGTTTAATTACATGATTAACCTTAGCCATTCCATATGGTGAACCTTGCATAAGTTTAATTATATGGATAGATTTACCATTGGTAGATGGTGATATTAAATTTAATGACAACGTAAGTGTTAACATTAAGCAACCTATTCCAAAAGCTACATTTCTTAAAGTTTTAATTTTCATAATAATACCTCCTATTAATTCAAATCATTTGATAATAATAAGTATTCCTGACAAAGACTTGGTTTATCTTGTCTCAAATACATAAGAGCCATCTTGTCATAGATTGATTTAAGATTATTTTTGTCATTATTAATTTTTAGTAATTCAACTAATTTCATATAAACATTTTCCAGATTAACCCAATTGCTCAATTTATCGT
Source organism: Clostridium acidisoli DSM 12555 (assembly GCF_900176305.1). Lineage (GTDB taxonomy): Bacteria > Bacillota > Clostridia > Clostridiales > Clostridiaceae > Clostridium_I > Clostridium_I acidisoli. The sequence continues at coordinate 33,794 of NZ_FWXH01000005.1, read as the reverse complement.
ATATATCTGCTAATGTATAATACCCTTTTATTAAATATTCCATATCATTGTACTCTATAGCGTAATTTAAGCCTTCATCAATAGTTTTAATTGCATCAGTATATAAGTTTTGTTTTAAGAAAACATTTGATTTTTCTATAAGCGTAACACCTAAGTTTACTTTATCTAATTCACTTCTAAATTTTTCAGCCATTTCAAAGTATTTTAAACTTTCTTTAAAATCATCTTTATGACAATAATTTAATCCTAAGTTATTATATACGTAACCCAAAATAGGAGTAACTTTATCTGAAATTTTACATATCAAATCTTTATAAGTTTCTATAGCTCTGTCATAATCTCCCCTTAATTCATAACAGTTTGCTTTAGTATTAAAACCAAAATTATAAAAAGGGTCTGATTCGTCACTAATTGTCAAATATTTTTCAATCGTCTCTAATGCTAAATCAATTTTATTTGAATAAAAATATGCATTTGCTAAATTATATAAAGATGATTGTTGAATTTTTTTATCATCATAAACAAATGAATAATATTGACTTAAATTAAAATAAACTATAGCAACTTCGTGCTGCAAATTTTTACCCTTAGAAATACCCATTCTAAGATAAATCTGTCCTAATTCTTTATCTTTGCCCATAGTTTTATATATTTTTATAGCATCTTCATAGTTTTTGCAAGCATCCTCATAGTTTTTCTTTTCCTCATTAATTTGTCCCATTTTAAAATATATTTTAGCTCTAATCCTAATCAAATCATATTCTTCAGATAACTGCAAAATCTCATCAATTTTACTTTGACTTATTTCATCATTTTTTAGTTGACCTAAACAATAAAGTTCAGCATCTTCATTTGGCGAACGCATTAGATAATCGGCATCAACATTCAAAATAATATTAAGCTTGTCAGCTTTTTGGTTAAACTTTTCAGCTAACTTAATGGCTGTAGCATAACTTACGTCTCGTTTTCCTGTTTCAATCATGCTTATAAGTCCCCTACTAACCTTTTCCGTTTGTAAATCTTCCTGATTTAAATCTAATTGCTCCCTCAGTTTCCTAACTTTTTCACCCATAGTCAAAAAGTCCATTGCATCACCCTTTTCCACAATATTCTATATGTGTATAATATACAACCATCTCGTAGAAAAGGCAACATTTTTTAATATGTTAATGTTTTATATACCTTATTATATTTGTTAAAGCTTTGCTGCGCAAAAACTAAAGAATTAACAGCTCTTCTCTTGTTAAAGATTAAAGTTTTAGCCACGTGGGCTAAAGGTGAGAGAATTCACTTCGTGAATGGTATAAAAAAAAGCATGACTCCATCATGCTTATCTAACATTACTAATATTAATAACTCTTTTTATCTTTTCAATATCTCTAGTTTTCTCTTCTAATTTCATGAATTCACTATCAGCCTGTGTTATAAACTTCATAATTGTCTCTTGAGTCAATTTCATTTCTTTTTGAGTCGCTTGTATTTCTACTAACTTAGCATCCATTTCTACTACCTTAGCATCCATCCCTACTATCTTAGCGTTCATTCCTGATATCTTAGCATCCATTTTATCTAATCTTTCATTTGTAGGTTGAAGTTTTTTATCTAATAGGTTTTCTATTGATTTTAATAACATTTCGTTTTCCAAATAATTTCACCACCAATGAGCTTATTTTATCATGAATTTAAAGCATATACAATCTTAAAATGGAGTACAACTTTTACCATTATACTGACTAAAGATTTGCTACGCAAAGACTAAAGAATTAACGGCCTTGGCATCGTTAATTCTTCCATCTAGCCACAGGGTTTCTCTCACCTTTTCACCTACCCTAAATTACCGAATTTATCTCTCCACCAAGTATTATTATAAACGAACTTATTAAAAGCCACAGCATCAAAATTATCACCGCTCCAAGGCTCCCATAAAGTCTTGAATAGTTAGAAAAATTATTTATATAAAATGAAAAACATAAAGATGTCAATATCCACCCAACAGCTGAGAAAATTCCACCAGGTAATACTTCTTTTAGCCTGTGCTTTTTGCAAGGTGCATATATATATAGAAGTGAAAACACACAAATCATTATACTAACTATTATTATATATCTAATAAAATACCAGAACATATAAAATAAATTATTTAAACCAACCAACTTTGCAAGTATATGTCCAGTACTTTCCCCAAAGACAAGTAAAAAAATTGTGACCATTATGATTACCACAAGAATTAAAGTGAAAATTATGGAAACTATTTGTGAAACTATAATATTTCTACATTCTTTTTCATTATATGCTTTATTTAAACCCTTTATAACAGCATTAAAGCCTGATGATGCTGACCAAATTGTAAGTATTAGGCTTAAAGATAAAAGTCCTCCATTTTTTTTATTCATTACTTCCGTAACGGTTTTATGTACAAGTCCATATACTTCATAAGGTATAAAAGTTTTAATGTTATTCATTATATCAGTGACTTTTATATTACTGTACCCTACAATTGTTATTAAGAATATTAAAAATGGAAAAAAAGAAAGCAAAAGACTGTAGGCAAGTTGAGACGATAATGCAAATATATCATCTTTTATTATTTTTTTTATCAAAATAGAGAAAGTGATTTTTAGCTTTTTATATGAAAATAACATACATAACATCACCTTTTAATAATGGCAACTTGCTCACAAAGTAATATCTTAATACAAAGAAATTTTGAAGTAAGAGTGAAGGGTTTTGGACATTGCTTCGCTCATTGAAAAAGCGAAGCATTGGTGAAAACTCTTCGCCTATTCTTTCCAATATCTCACTTTTATGAACAAACCCAATTTAGTGTAGTATATATATTATTTCAAAATTTGCATCAATTATACACACATCTTAATTTCTAATTAAAGATTCCCCTACTTCTTTTCTTTTTATTGAAAAATAAATAATAAACCAAATAATAAACACATATTCCTATAAGTGAGCCGACAAAATCTATAAGCACATCCCTTACGCTTGAAGTCCTACCTGGTACATATATTTGATGAAATTCATCAAGAACTGCGTAAAATAGACATATAAACATTATGTAAATTACTGCACCTTTGCCCTTTAAACCAAACTGGAACAATATCAAAGACACTATTACGGCTAGTACACAATATTCAAAAGCATGTGCATTTTTTCTTATTATTAAATTTAACTTCTCTTCTCTAGCACTTTTAGGAAGCTCATTATACTGCTTTTTTTCTTCACCATCTAGTTGCCTATATTCTGTTCTTATTTTGTTTAGTAGGCTATAGCTTTTTGCATTGGATACATCTCCTGGTTTTGTTGAATTGTAAAATATAAATCCAAACCAAACTAAGCAAACTAATAAAATTATAATTTTTTTCATTTTACACCTCCATAAGCTGTCAAATTAATCTCATCTATTTCTTAAAAAGAAAGGAGAAAATACCGCTCTTTTTTTCTTGAATTTTTTTCATATTTACATGGATTTCTTCATTGGTAAGCACACAATTGGCATTTTGCTGCACTTGGTTATACACCTCTTTATAGTCTTTTTTTATCTCCTTCATAGCCTCTCCAAGATTAGGACATCTTTTACCTGTTGAGTGCGCGTCAGAGGCAATAAAGTTGCATAAGCCATTCTCTATAAGACTATATGAAGCCTCTCTTATATGTTTTCCCATAAGGCCTAATATGCTTGAAGTGTTTATTTGAAACAAGCAGCCTTCTTCCACAAATTTATTTATGTTAGTTAGCTTTTGCCAGATGTAAATATATCTTTCTGGATGGGCAATTATTGGTCTTACGCCTAATATTTTTAATTCGTAGATAATATCTAAGGCATCTTCTGGCAAAACATCCATAGGAAATTCTATTAATAAATACTTAGAATCATTTAAGCCATGGATTGTCCCTCTTTTATATTCCTCTAAAGTATGTTTATCAGCAAAAATTTCTTGACCTGGATATAATTCTACATCTATCCCATTTTTTTTAGCTTCAGCGTTTAAATTTTCAACATGCTTTAATACATCACTATACACATTTTCAAAATAGCCCCTATAGAAATGTGGTGTAACAATAATTTTATCTGTTCTATTTTTTTCTGCAATCTGAAGCATTTCTATGCTCATTTCAACATTTTTTGATCCATCATCAATGCCAGGCAATATATGACAATGCATATCTATCATTTGTATTTCCTCCTAATTTACAATGTATTCATTTTAAACTTATCTATACATATTTTTTAATAAACTCTTAATGCTTTCAGATACGTTACTTTGAAGTAATCTTTTTAAATCAGCTAATGAGTTTATTGAATAACTGGTCTTAATTCCTATTTTTTTGTCACCCATAGTAAAACTTACAAGCTTAAATGGCTCTATAGGTTTTGTACTTATTGTAACATAATTGTTTTCAGCATCTACAGAGAAATTTGTCGAACTGCTCTTTTCTAGCATTGTTAAAATAATTTTTTTAGGTACTGGTATCCTTCCAATTTGAGCACTTTTAATACTAAACCCCAAGGAATTATTTTTTAAACTTGGTACAATTTCAACTGCATATTGCGTAGGGATTATGTTTAACAAATCTGAGTTAACGTATATCTTTATATCATCATTTATATCTGTTTCTATAGCACTAACACTTACTTTATTTTTAATAGCATTATATATTAGATTATTTATATCATCATCTGTTAATGAAACACTTGTCTGTAGACTTTTATTTTCGTTGTTAAATTCTACTTCATTCAGTGATTCTAATTTTATAATACTGTCACTAGCTTTTGCAAAATTATTAACTTTTGTTATCTTTTTTACTGGACTCACACAAAATATTATAGCAAAAATCAAAGCTAGCACTATAATGATAAAAGGTAAAAGTTTTCTCTTTTTTCTATTATCCATATACCTCAGCTCCTGCGCCAAATTTTTTTAAACCTCAAAAGCAATAATGCTTAAATTGTCATTACTATGGTTTTTTAAACATACATCACATATATCAAAACAAATTTTATTTAATTCCTCATTGCTAAACTTATTACTCCTAGAAAACCTTCTAACAATTTCTTCCTCAGTAATGTAATTATAAACTCCATCCGTACAAATAATATAAATATCATTTTCCATAACTTTACCAGTTTTAAAATATGGCTCTACAGTTTCAAAAGCCCCCATTGCCTTTGTCAAAATGTTTTTGCTTCTATGATTTTCATATTCTTCATAGGTTATTAGGTTGTTTTCATACATTTCCCAGGCTTTGTTATGCACCTTAGATATTAAACTTATTTCGCCGCTTCTGATTTGGAATATCTTTGTATCACCTATATTGCTAGCTAAAAAGCAGTCATCTACAATATTTATCATAGACAAAGTTGTAATCATAGTTTTTCCCATTTGTTTTTGCAAATTATAAATATGAGAATTTATTTGATCATACTTTTTTCTTATTAGAAGTTCAATATATTTTATATTGCTGCTTGTTTCATGTTCTAGTTCATCTTTTATTGCGTTAACTGTCATATTACTGGTTTCTTTTCCAAAGGAGTGTCCACCTGCACCATCAGCTACTGCAAAGGTGTAATTGTTGTTTCCCAAAACAGTGATAAGTGCGTCTTGATTTTCGTCTCTTTTACCCTTTGAGGTATAAAATCCATATGTAAGTTTAGGCATTACTAAAGGTAACGTATCCTCTTTACTCGAAAACATTTTAATCACCTACTTTAACAGTAAACTCTGTACCTGCAAGTTTAATTCTCTTAGTACCTACTATTTCTTCTTTACCAGAAATCCTTACGCCCTCAATAAAACTTCCATTTTTACTATTAAGATCTGCTAAATATATACTTTGGCCTTTCTTGTATATAAGTGCATGTTGTCTTCCTAGAAATTTATCACCACTAATAACAATATCACAAGCTTCCGGGTCTCTTCCAATACATACAACTTCATTTGTCATTAGAAATTTTTCTTCTATGCCGTTTTCTTTATACATAATTAAAGCATACACAACTTGAATTTCCTCTTTTGGTATAGAAATTATTTGCGTTTCATCTAATTCTTTATTTCTTGAAGATTCTATAGCCGACATGATTTTTGTCTTGTCATTATCATCTAAGTTAGGTATTTTTGAAAAATATGTGTTAGTATCTTGACTTATATTAGAATTTAAGTTTTCTCTTCTATTTTTAAATAAAGCCTGAGTTTTTTCTTCTTCTTCGTCTTCCTCTTCACCTTCTGTATCCTCATCCTCGTATTCATCTTCTTCATCTTCTAGATCTGAGAATATATGATTTCTATTCATTAAAACATACACGAATACAGCTATTATTATCACCGCAATTAAAATATATATATAACTGGTTTTCATTTTTTTAACCCTCCACATTTATAAAATAATTATATACTTAAATCCATATTTTTGCATAGTAACATTGTATCACCCAATTACATCACTAGCAACTTTAAAGCTTTAAAAAATTTACCATAATACCATATAATATGGCATTATATGTGTAATTACTTATAAAACATTGATATGTGTAGAGAACATAATATAGTCCTGAAATATGTAAAAATACGACTTATGAAAACGTTTGTAAGAATATGGTATTTAGTATTATATTATTATCATAAATCATCTTTGAGGGGGAATTTAAATGTATATTATCAATTTATCAGAGTATAAATGGAATACAAAATTAAAATTTCTGAGGGTAATTAAGGGTTGGAGTCAACTTGAAGCTTCAAAAAGGTGTATTGTAAATGCTAAACTCTATAGCAATTGGGAAAATAATCTACATTTCCCACAACCAAAGTCTCAAAAATTAATAGCAAGAGCCTTTAACATTAGTGTGGAAGAACTTTTTTCAAATGTAACAATAAATCCATGTGAAGGATGTGTTTATAGTGGAAAAACTCATAAAAAAGGCTAAAGCTGGTGATGCTGATGCTATGGAACAAATTATTAATAAATTTAATTATTTTGTCATAAAATATGCAGCAAAATACAAAATACCTTCTTACGAACTAGATGATCTAGTGCAACATGGTTTTCTCTCAATAATAAAAGCAGTATATAACTATAAATCTGACAGCAATAACTTTACTACTTATTGTAACAATTCAATTATAAACAATTTCAACGCTCTTTTAAAGGCACAAATTAAACATTACAGGGAAGTTCAAAATGAAGACATTTTAGACATGCAACCATATGATTTTACATTAGAAGATGAAGTCATTGCTTTTGATGAAGCCCAAAAAGTTGTACAAGCCTTTAACAGCCTTAATGAAACTTCAAAAAAAATAATTAAAGGGGTATACTTTGAGGACAAAAGTTTAAAGGAAGTGGCTGCAACCTATGACATAAATTACAGAAAGGCAATAGCAATAAAAAAAGCTAGTTTAAAGAAGTTAAAATTTATTTTGCTTACTACTAATGAGCATAAGTAGCACTCGAAATATGATGTTAAAGAGTTTCACCTAAAAATTTAGCTACTAAAATTTTGTCTTTAGTAGCTAAATTTTTTATATAGTTTATATGTTATTTTTTCTTACCTTTTGGTCCTTCTCCGTAATAATAGTGATAATATCCATAATTCTTTCCACCACCTGCTTCGGCTTTATTCAAAATAACCCCAATTATATTTGCTTTTACGTGTTCTAATAATTCCTTTGCTTTTTGTGCAGCTCCAATTTCAGCTTGACCTGCTGCTATTACAAGTAACACGCCTCCAACCATAGTAGATAAAAGCTGTGCATCTGTTACAGCTATAACTGGTGGAGTATCTAATATAATAAAATCGAAAGTTTTTTTTGCCTCATCCAAAAATGACTGCATTTTTTTTGATGCAAGCATTTCTGATGGGTTTGGTGGTATTGTACCTGAAGTTAATATGTATAAACTTTCATTGTATCTTTGTGCCACATCTGCAAATTTATGTTGACCAATAAGTAAGTTTGAAAGTCCTTTATTATTAGAAATATTAAACTTTTTATGTAGTGATGGTTTCCTTAAATCGCAATCAATTAAAAGTATTCTTTTGCCTGTTTCAGCCATAGATAAAGCTAAATTGGCAGCAGTTGTAGATTTACCTTCTCCTGGACCTGAACTTGTCACCAAAACTGTGCTCATGTCGTCATCAAAATTAGAAAATTGAATGTTTGTTCTAAGTGTTCTATATGCTTCCGATATAGGTGACTTAGGATTGTCTTGAACTATTAACATTTGTCTCCCCCTTAAATATCATCCTGCATCGGTATGGTTCCGAGTACTGGTAAGTCTAAATATCTTTTTATATCATCTGTAGTTTTTATTGTGCTGTCCATGTATTCTAATAGAAAGGATAATCCAATGGATACCATTAAACCTAATATGAATGCTATGGCAATATTAAGGGATTTTTTAGGCTCAATTGCCTTATCTGGTAATTGGCCTTTATCCATAATTCTTACATCACCAGCATTATACACACTATTACAATTTTCAACAAATGCCTGTGAAAGTGCTGTTACTCTGTTTAATGCATCCTGTGGAGTATTCGCTGTTGCCACAATATCTAATATTTGTGTACCTTCTTCTGGCGTAACTGTTACAAATCCATTTAATTTTTCTACAGTAATACCACCGCCAAGTTTTTGCGCTGCTTTATCTTCAATAAATGTAGAAGTTGCTATACTTGTATATGTTTTTGTTAAGTTTTGATACATCATAACATCATTATATTGCTGACTTGAATTACTTGAACTATTACTTCCGTTTGCCTTTCCAACTATTACTGTAACTTTTGATTGGTATACAGGCGATAATATAAATATACTTAGAATACCTGATATTATCGTTGCTACTAAAGTAATCGTAATTATGATTGATTTACGTTTTGATACTATATAAAAAATTCGGCTTAAGTCAATGCTACTTTCTTCATTCATAAAATTATCCTCCATTTTTAATGTTATACAGTCGTATTATACATCATTTTCTACTCTTTTTCTACTTCTTCTTCATTACAAATTTCGTATTAATTTACATATGATATACCCCCAATTTTATCAATTAATCACAACCAATAATTGAGGCTTTTACTTTACTTTATTTTTTACACAACTAATAGATTAATTCATCATTTTAATGCATTTCATACTAGTAATACTTATATTATTTTCTCATGCCAATTACTTTAGCTGGTACTCCACCTACTATAGAGTAATCTTCTACATCTTTTGTTACAACTGCACCAGCTCCAATAACTGCTCCTCTTCCGATAATAACTCCTGGTAGTATTATTACTCTCGCTCCTATCCAAACATCATCTTTAATCCTTACATCTAAAATCTCGAAATCTTGCAATATTATTTTTTGGTTTCTATTAGTTCTATGGTTTGAAGTATAAATCATAACATCATCTGCCATTAAAACATCACTCCCTATATTAACAATTCCTCTGTCATCTATAAAACAATTTTTTCCTATACCAGAATTATTACCAATTCTAATATTTTTCCCACTAACAAAGTTTAAATTATTCCTTATATTTACATCACGTCCTATACAATTAAATAAATATTTTAAATAAAATACCTTTATCTTGTTAATGCTTGTTTTACTAGAATTTTTACATGGGATTTTATTTAATGTTAATAGATACACCACTCTTAGCAATTTATTAAGCATTCTAGCACCTCTTGACTATACTTCTATAAATTTCTTTAATTGCAATCACAATAAAAATAGAATCTTCAATAAAGTACCTTCTAAATAACCTTTTAGGTTCTTTACAAAATCTATAAAACCACTCTAAACAGCATTTTTGCATCCACTTAGGTGATCTTTTTATTGTTCCTGCAATAAAATCAAATGAAGCACCTACTCCCAAAGATACTGGCACTTTATACTTATCTCTATTGTTATAAATCCACGTTTCCTGTTTTGGTGCACCTACTCCAACAAATAATATATCTGGATTGGCTGCTAAAATCTTTTTTATAATTTTGTTATTTTCATTCTCATCATTTTCAAAACCAAATGGAGGACAATAAGTTCCAACTACATTTAAATTTTTAAATTGTTGTTTAAGATTTTCTGCTGCTTTATCAGCTACTCCTTCAAGCCCTCCTAAAAAGAATACTTTATATTCTTTACTTGCTGCATGCTCACATAATCTAGGAAATAAATCAGAACCTGAAACCTTTTCTTTTAATGGCTTACCTACTAATTTAGAAAGCCATACCAATGGTTGTCCATCAACTAAAATCAAATCAGCTTCTTTATATATTTTTTTAAAACTAGGATCGTTGTTGACCTTCATTACATGATCTACATTAGGAGTTACAACATATTTAAATTTTGTTCTATCATTTATCATATAATCTATAACTTTTATACACTCTTGCATATCAACATTGTCAAATCTTACATTTAACATCTCTACTTCATTCATAACGATTATAACCTTTCACTATTAATTATTTCATCATATAGATTTATATATTCTTCATACATTACTAAGTTAGAAAAATTGTGATCATATGAACTTTTTGCATTTAACTCCATATTTTTAATTAATAATTTATCATTGTAGCACTTTAATATAGCTTCCGCTAAAGATATTTCATTACATGGTTCAACTAATATTCCATTTTCACCATTTTTAATTATCTCTGGGACACCTCCAACATTAGTAGAAATAACACACTTTCCTAGGGCTATTGTTTCTAAAATTGCTATACCAAATGTCTCCATAAGAGATGGCATTACTACTATGTCGCTTTCTATTATCAAATTATTTGGGTTATTTATATGCCCAATTAAACTTATATAATCCTGTAATGAATTATCATAAATATATTCCTTTAGTTTATCGTAGCAGCTCCCTTCTCCAGCTAAAATACATTGTACTTTACAATTTTTTTTTATGAGGTAATTAACTGCTTTTAATAAATATTTATGCCCTTTTATGTCTTCCAATCTTCCAATACTGCATATTTTAAAATATCCTTCTTTAAAATATGTATTTTTTATTATGTCACATTTTAATTCCTTATCTCTAATTGAATTATATATAACAACAAGTTTAGACTCTATAATCCCTCTATTTATTAAATTCTGTTTAACAAATTTTGATACACAAATATATCTTTTATTAAAGTTAGATAACAGATTCTCTATAACTTTAAAAACTTTTCTTTTTATATATCCGTCTCTTTCAATATCAACTATACCATGTACTGTAGTAATAACAGGTATGTTCAGAATTGTACCAATAAATGTTCCAAAAAAACTTGATGTAATTCCATGACAATGTATTATATCAATTTTATACATTTTTGCAAAATATGCCATTTTTAATACATATATAGGAGTAAAAATTTTAGCATGTGGCAATGAAATGATTTTATTAGTAATACTAGAACTTTTTATGTATAGCCCTGTTCCATTAATACAAACTAAATAAAATTGTATTCTTGAAATATTACCATTTAGTAATAAATCCTCAGTTACCTTTTCAGTTCCCCCATATTGTCGCCCTAAATTGACTAACATTACATTATTCATTTTTACTTCACCTCCATTTAACGTTGATATTGAATAAAATACTATATTAGCACATTACCCATAAATCTTTTTTCTTAAACAATATCCTATAAATAAAAAAGTAAAATACGAATTTTCAAAAAGTGAAAAGCCATAGGACTTTACTGATGCAATTAACATAAAAAGAAATAAACTTAAAGTTATCAAACTAATTGCACCACTACATTTATCTTCGTTATTTTGCTTATTTGATAAAATCTTTATGATATATATTACGCTTATAAGCAATAGAAATATCCAAATTCCATGTTCAACTATTAAATGAGATAAGTATGAATCGCTTAATGTATTTATCTCATAAAATATATTTTTATAAGATATAAAGTTACCATACTTTGCTGACTCATCCCCCCATGTTCCTAAACCAGTACCTGTGATAAGAGTCCCTTGAAAAATGTGAAATGCTTGAATCCAATAAGTAACTCTTCCCTCTTGAACACCAGATGAATACATTTGTAATTTATCCATTAATCTTACTAAAGAATATAATAAAAAAGGAGTTAGTAGCATTGCTGACCCAAATATTATTCTCAATGAATTATACAATCTATATTTTATAGCAAGAATTATAGTTATAACAAAAACTAAAATTAAAGTCATTCTAGATGTTGAAATAAATACGCCTAATAAACTGTTTATGATTAATAAATATTGCAATTTTTTATTCTTATAAATAAAAGCTTTACTTATTGTTAAATAAAATATAATGAAAAACCCGGTTGCCATATATTCTCCATAAACATTAGGATGCTGTAATAATCCAAATATTCTGCCTCCTGCTACATATAAATTGTAATATCCCTGGGCGGAAGTACCCTCATTGGCATTTGTGGGAATAAATTTTAGTAATTGATATCCTTTAAGTCCATATAAATATTCAATAATACCTGCAATATTCATAATAATACAAGAAAACATGTATATTTTTATCATCCTAATCAATTGTCTTTCTTTTAAAACGTAATAAGCTACAATAATCACAACTACATTTCTTAACAACTTATATAATTCATAAATCATGCCAATGTATGTTCCAGTATTATTTAGATTGATTTGAATTAATGAAAACATTATTGAACAAACAATAAATGCTATGTAATATCTAATTGCTTTTCTCAGTAATTTTCTATTATAATGGTTTATGTTTGTTCCAAGTGACTTTCTTTTCCATAACATCATATATAAAATAAGAGCTATTAATAATAATAAATATAAAATATCATCATAAAAATTGCTATACTTTACAAAATTAAATTCAAGCCATGTTTGAAATATTGGCAATACTGACATCATATATAGAATTATTTCCATATTAATTTCTCCTATCTTTTATGTCATATAAGTTAAAATTTTTTCTTATTACTTCTCTCACCTTTACAATTATAGAACTAATCAACATAAAGCTTTTTTCCTTAAAACTTTGATTTTTTATATTCTCCGTTATGATATTATTTTTCTCTAGGCTTATAATATATTCATAATTGTTTTTTGAACTAAATCCTTCTGTGGAATAGTTAACAATTGTTCTATTAATATATTTAATCTCAAAAGAATTATTAATAAATGTTTTTATTACAAATTTATAATCTGCACATACTTTATATCTTATATCAAATCCTCCTTGTTGCAGTAAAATATTTCTTTTACAAAAAATTACTTGATGGCAGATAGTTTGCTTTATTAAATCAAATCTTTTAATTTTTTGTCTATACTTGATAACCTTCCCATTAGCTCTAACATCTCCATATACTACATCAACATTATGATTATTGAATTCATACATTACATCATTAATTACATTGTTATCAATTAAATAATCATCAGAATTTAAAAAATAAATAACTTCTCCGCTTGCACATGTTATTCCTTTATTCATAGCATCATAAATTCCATTATCATCTTCAGATATAATCCTTGATATTTTATCTTCATATTTTCTCACAATTTCTATTGTTTTATCTTGTGAATTTCCATCAACAATTATATACTCAATACAGGGATAAGTTTGATTTATGACGCTTTTTAAACATTTTTCAATATGACTTTCACTATTATAACAAACCGTTATTATAGATATTAATTTATTCTCCATTAGCTATACCTTTCTCCGTATTCTTTACAATATTGTAATATATATTTTTATCTCTATATCCTATAATTTGGGCTGGATTGCCACCAACTATAGCACACTCTGGAACATCCTTTGTTACAACAGCCCCCATACCAACTACAGCACCTTGAGCAATTTTAACTCCTGGAGTTATATTAACATTTACACCAATCCATACATAATCTTCTATTACGACTTTCTTATATATATATTTATCATCATAAGGCATAATTTTATCTGATTTATAATTATGATTAGATGTATAAATTGAACATTTTGGAGCTATATGTACATGATTTCCTATTGTTATTCCACCACTACCGTCAAAAAAGAAACCTCCCCCAATATGAGTATCATTTCCTATTTCAATTTTTTGGGGGCTATATACCCATGGGAATATTCCATCATATACTCCCAATTTACTTCCTACCCCAAATTTTTTAAACCTTTTTTTTAACTTGTAGTGTTCAAATTTAATTAAAAACATTAACACTCTGCTTCCCTCCACCTGTTATATTGTTCATAATCTCCCCCAACTCTTTTAAACTACATGGCATAACTATCTTATTATCAGTTTCCTCTATAAGCCAAGTTATAATTTTGTTTTTTTCTTCATTATCAATAAAATTATACAATTTTATTGTAGAAATAACATTTTTAACTCCGCTTTTTACTGCATATATTAAAGCCATAGACATAGCACCAATAACAACATCGACGCCACCATCATTTATCATAAATTCAATTGGTATAAAATCTTCAATTATTTTATCTTTATCATTTACTTTATAATAAATATTATTAAATATAGGATGTGGTTTAATATATACCTGACTATCAACACCTTTAGAAATCTGATTATAAATATTTGTTGAATCCGATATATAATCAGGTCGTTTACAGTAACTACATTTAAATATGTCAGTTTCCAAAATTATAATAGCATTTTTAGAAAAGTTACACTTAATTGTATCAACTTCTTCTCTATTATATCCTATACTTTTAATTAAACTATCTTTAATTACAGGTAAATACCCACCTAAAAATTTAACATCATACGGAACCTTAATATACAATTTATTATACAATTTGTATATTAATTTCTTAAAGGAAACATTTTTCTTACAGTTAATTTCAGGATCAAAATTTACATATCTAATTTCATTTTTTTTTCTTATTCTATAATATAAATCAAAAATTTCCAAACATTCATTTTTATTAAACATATAAATTATTTCATTTTCAATATTATCTATATTACTTTTATAAAATTTCTTCATCCATATAAAATTTTTAGCAATTTTATATGGATGAAGCGTATGTACTAATTGATACTCATAATAAACTATATCTTTTTCTTTTATGCCTATGTATAATAAAAATTTTACAATATTTTTATTATTAAATACTACTATTTTAAGTTTATATTGATTCATATCTTTATATTTAAAATATAAGCCTATGGAATATAGTAAACTTGAATAAGATAATATAAGTATTTTCATTTTTCTACACCTTATTTAAAACTTTTAAAATGAATTGTTTAGTTTTAGTTCTTTCATTTTTATTAATAGAAACATGATACAACAAATAAGAAATTATAATTAATAAGCAGACCTTTATAATAATTGTTACACAGCTTACATTTAATTTAAGCACTGAAAAATTAGACATTATATTTATAAATAAATACACCATTATAATACTTACTGGCATATTAATTTTATATATCTTTAAATTAATTATATATACTGAAGTAAACAATACAACATAAGTAATTAGGTTAACAACTGCCGCTGCATATATACCATATTTAGGAATTAAAATTAGATTTAACACTATATTTGTTACTGCTGCTAGGCCAGTTGATATAGGTAGAAAATAAGTTTTCTTCATATAAAACAATGAATTTACAACCATAAAGTATAATCCATTAAAAAAATATGATAAAAATACAAATGGCATAATGTAACAAGCATTTGAATATGCTTTTGGTGCCATTATTATTGTAATTTCCTTTGAAAACAAACACAAAATTAATGTTATTATACCTATAGTAACAACATAGTATCTGTTAATATTGTTAAATATTTCTTCAGCCACTTCCTTTCTATCATTTGCAGTTTTCATAAATATAGGTGACCATGCTTGATTTATTGCACTCACAAGCACAAACATAATTGTTCCAATTTTATAGCCAAAAGAATACAGACCCAAATTACTTGTATCGACATAATTATTTAATATGATTCTGTCAATAAATGTTATACACCAACTTGCAGTTGCATGAGGAATAACAGGAATCCCAACCTTCAATAAACTTTTCATTTTATTAAAATCTAAATATAAACTATATAGATTTTTAGATAATATTGTAGCAATGACAAAAAATATTATTGCCACAATTAATTGAGCTGTTATTACCCCTTCTGCACCTTTTTTTAAAAATACAACAAAAATTATGTTAAGTGTTGTTGAAGTTAAAAACTGCAAAATACTTAAAAAACCATATTGTTTAGATTTTTCTCTAAATTGAAGCATAGACATTGGAAATTGTATAAATATTGAAAATCCACTTGTCAAAAAACATATATTTAAATAATTTTTAGGAACATTCTTTATAAAATAATGTGTTGATATACTGTTTATTGATATTAAAACAGCTATAGCAATAACACAAAATATCATAATAGTATTTATAATTGTACTAAAAAACTCCTTTATTTCTTCATTATTTTTTGAATTATAATAAAAAACACTAAAGGCAGCATTTAATCCCAGCGGTAAAAACATACTTAATAAATTACTTGCTGTATTTATTAAATCAACAATTCCATAATCCGAAGTAGTTAAACAGCGAGTATATATAGGTACTAGTATAAATGAGCCTATACCTGTAATAATCGTCGCAACCCCATAATTCATTATATGTTTTAAAAAATTACGTATAAACTTAGTCATTTTATCTCCTAATTAAAGAACATATTAATTCTATTTCATCTCCACTCAAATCTACTGAACTTGGCAAATTAATTCCCTTAGCTGAAATTTCTTCAGTTACAGTCATATCTCCATGCCTACACTTTTTATATGGAGGCATTAAATGAACTGGTTGAAAGAATGGTCTGCTCTGAATTCCATTTTCTTTAAGTTTTTCAATGACTTTATCACGAGAAACGCAGTAGTCATCTTCTACCAAAATAGAATATAACCAAAAACAATTTTTTGCATACTCTTTTTCTGCAGATGTTTTTATACCCTTAGCATTTTTTAAAAGTTCATTATATAATTTTCCGTGTTCTCTTTTAGCTTCTACATACTCTTCTATATTTTCAAGCTGAGCAACTCCCATAGCTGCAAGTACATTAGGCATTCTAAAATTATAACCTACTTCTTCATGATAAAATGCTCCATTTTCTAGAACAGTTTTTGTCTGCGTTGAAAGATACTTCGCTCTTTTACCCCATTCTTCATTATTTGTAACAAGCATTCCACCTGCTCCAGTTGTAATAATTTTATTTCCATTAAAACTGAAACATCCTATATCACCAACCATGCCTACTTTTTTACTTCTATATTCAGAACCAAGCGCCTCAGTAGCATCTTCTATTACATACAAATTGTGTTTTTTAGCAATTGTCATAACCTTATCCATATCTACTGGATGTCCATAAATATGTACTGGAAGTATTACCTTAGTTTTAGATGTTATCATCTCCTCTATTTTGTCTACATCCATAACCCATGTATCTCTGCAAACATCTACAAATACTGGCTCAGCTCCTACATACTTTATAGTGTTTACTGGCGATATAAATGTCATTGATGAAACAATGACCTCATCACCTTCACCTATTCCTAAGGTTCTAAGTGCTAATTCCAATGCAGAGGTTCCATTCATAGTAACAACTGCATTTTTAGCCTCTACATATTGAGCAAACTTCTCCTCAAACATATCAACATATTTTCCTACAGAAGATACCCAATTAGTATCAAAGCATTCTTTAACATACTTCCACTCATTGCCTGACATTTTTGGTATACATAATGGTATCATATCAAATTCCTCCTAAAGTTAATTACACATTATAAATATCTGTCTTAAAATACTGCATATTATTTTGTATCCATTGAACAGTTTCCTTAATCCCATCATCTATCGTGTACTTAGGTTTCCATTCAGTTAACT
Organism: Clostridium acidisoli DSM 12555; assembly: GCF_900176305.1. GTDB lineage: Bacteria > Bacillota > Clostridia > Clostridiales > Clostridiaceae > Clostridium_I > Clostridium_I acidisoli. The sequence continues at coordinate 15,903 of NZ_FWXH01000005.1, read as the reverse complement.
CTTTTATTTTTGTGTTATCTGCCCACAATCTGTTTACTTCACTGTTTTCCGGTCTAAGCCTTTCTTCATCGCAAAGAATTTTAATATCTTTTCCTATAACATTGATAATCTTCTTAACTGTATCTCCTATAGAAATTTCATAATTAGAACCTGCATTTATAACTTCACCTATTGTCTTTTCACTTTCAGCTATTTTAATAAAAGCTTCTGCTGTGTCCTTTACATAGTTAAAATCCCTTGTAGGTGTTAAACTTCCAAGTTTAATTTCAGCTTTTCCTGCTAAAATCTGTGATATTATTGTTGGTATAACTGCTCTTGCTGACTGTCTTGGTCCATATGTATTAAAAGGTCTTATAGTTGCTATTGGCATGTTAAAACTTTTATAAAAACTCTCTGCTATTTTATCTGCACCTATTTTTGATGCTGAATAAGGTGATTGCCCTTGCATTGGATGTTTTTCATCTATAGGCACATATAATGCTGTTCCATAAGTTTCAGAAGTAGATGTATGTACTATTTTCTGAACATCGTATTCCCTACAAGCTTCAAGTACATTAGTTGTCCCTTCTACGTTTGTCCTTACATAGGCCATAGGGGATAAATATGAATAAGGAATTGCTATGAGTGCTGCAAGATGGAATACTACATCCTGACCTTTTATAATTCTCTTCATTCCGTCATATTCTCTAATATCGCCCGTTACAACATGAATACTATCTTTTACTTTTTTATCAAATGTATCTATCCATCCCCAATTATTAAATGAATTATATTGAACAAGCGCTGTTACATCTGCACCTAGTTCCACAAGTTTCTCTGTCAAATGACTTCCTATAAAGCCTTCTGAGCCTGTAATTAAAACTTTTTTTCCTTTTAAGTTCATTATTTCACTTCCCTTTTAAATTTGCACTATAAACTACTTAGCTCTATATTGTAGTAGTATTCTAGCTTTTTGATTGTTTTTTTCTTCCCACTTGTTTATGAGATATTCATAAACTTTTCTATTATGTATTCTTTTCCCTATATAAAAATCAGTATATTCCCTTGAAAAGCTGCTTTTAAATTTAAAAAGATTATCCTCAGTGCTATTTGTAAGACCACCACCAAAATGCATTTTTTTATATCCTTTTGCCTGTCCATATTTTATTGCTTCCCAAAGCAAAAGATTATTAGGTGCGAATTTTAAATATTCCTTTAAACTTCCTGCTAAATGATAATGAAAATATTCTCCATAACCCATGAATATAGCTGATGCAATTACTAAATCATCTTTTTTTACATTAAGTAAAATATAATTATTATTTTTTTGGATTTCCTCATAATACCTATCATCAAAATAATAATAACCATCTGCATCCACTTTATTCATAGTCGAATTATATATTTTCTTAAAAGTTTCAAAATCTTTGCTTTCCTGTACGAATAGCCCATTTTTTTTAGCTTTTCTTATCATATTTCTATTTTTACTTTTTATATCCTCGTTCCAAATTCTATCTTTACCCTTTGACAAATCTAAACATACTGTAATTCTATTATGCAAAATTTCTATACTTTTATCAAATATATTTTCATTCCTTATTAAAGGATGAAACCTTATAAACTCAGCTACAATATTATTTTCTTTACAATAATCTACAAAACAATTTTCAAAACTTTCTATGAATTTTTTGTCATGACAATTAACAATAGGTCCACCATATCCATATGCCGTTTCGATATCATAATATTTATCTTCTAAATCATATCCTTTTATTTCATTTAGCATAAAAGGATATAATGCAATTTTACCATCATTATCATAATAAACAAATAATTTTCCTATTCCGTCACCATTTAATTCGTACATTTTATAGTATTCACAAGTATAATAAATATCCTGAATGTGAATAGGCAGTTTGTTTAAATATAAATCCCATTTGGGGGAAGAACAATTTAATAATTTATACATTTTTAAACTCCCTTGCATTTTTTGTTATATAAACATACTTATGCATAGTAAATTCTTTTCCAAAACCTTCATAAAATAGATTTTTTACTTCTGTTGATTTTACAAAATTATTTTTCAAAACACATTTTGCTGAATACTTATTAAACTCTGCAATCCAAGCTACAATTTTTTCAATATCTATGTATTTTTCTTGTATTAGTTCAATACACATTTGTACAGCTGTTGTACAAATACCTCTTTTAGAATACTTCTTTTTAACACTATATCCAATTTCTACAGCGGTATTTTTAAAATCAATATGAATATAACCAACATATTCACTCTCATACTTAATCAAATATACTTTTTTTTTATTTTCCTTAATGATACTTTCAATCCACATTTTCAAGTTGCTATATTCAGGTTGTTTAGAATGACCTGTGCACAAAATATTATTAGAATCGCATCTTAATTCATAATAATATTTGAATTTATTCATTGTTAGTTCTTCTAGCTGCATTTATTTCGCCTCACATCAAATATTTTTTTATTATATTACTAAGTTAAACTTATTATTGTAATTTTATCTAAAAAATATTCCATGTCCAAGTTATTATATCTCCAATCAATTGGTATAGTTAATATAGAGTTGGTAATTTTTTTAGTTTTATTAAAATTGCTTATCCAAGTTTCTTTTCTCACGTCCCAATGCACTGGACAAAAAATTGAATATTTTCTTAACTCTTTTCTTACAAAATCCCTATTATTTATTAATATAGGAAACCCTAATGGAACATTATCTTCTATTAACTTTTTATCAAACAAAATTTTTATATCATTAAAATTTTTCAATCTATCATGCAAATAATTATAATTACTAATTCTCAATCGTTTTATTAACTCATAATTTACTTTATTTAAAAATTCTTTAGACTTATTATCAATTCCATTAATATTCTTTCTTTTGTAATACGCTTTATCAGCCATATTAAATAAATTTAAAAACTGCCCTTCTTCTCCTATATTAGCCTGTATATACTCAGTTTTTTTAAATCTTGCTTCATTCATAAGTTTATAATATTCATCTTGTGCAAATTCAAATTTCCTATATTTATCACACAATACCACAGAACCATCGGCCGGTAAAAATTTTCTATAACTATTAAATACATAATTACCAATAAATTTTTTCATTTTCTTAAACCAAAACATCTGCACTGCATCTTCAATTAATACTACTCCAGTTTCCTGGATTGATTTAAGGAATTCAATTGTTTTATCATTGTGATAAAATCCAAAATAATTTACAAAAAATATAGCTTTTACCTTACAATCATATATCTTATTTTGAATGTCTTCCAAATTAATAGATAAATCTTCATTTATTTCATAAAATATAAATTTAATATTTTTTCTTTCAAAATTATATAAAATTGTACGACATAAATAAGCTGGGACAAGTATATATTCGTCATGTTTAAAATCTATATCTTCTATTATAAATTGAATTGCACTTTGCCCACCACTCAAAAATATAGCATTTAAATTTTCAAAGTTGTTTAAAGCTTTATTAAATAGTTTTTCATCAAACCAAAATTCCCCACCAATTGGTTTTATATGTCCTGCCATTGTATGACCTCATCTTTTTTCAAATCTCTTTTTAATTCTCTACCAATTAAAATACTTGAAAGTTCTGGTTTGATTCCATTTCCTGGTCTCTTATATTCTAACATTCGTTTTTCAATTACAGTTCCCTTTTTCATATCGCATGCTGCTAATATACTTCTTCTTCCTTGTTCCATAATGTGTTTTTCTCTTTTTGTTGGCCTTTTTATTCCGTCTCCAAGAAGTTTTTCAGTATTTCTAATATGATTAACATATTCCTTAAATTCTTTTAGCGGCATTGATGCTTTATGGTCTGGACCTTCCATATCCCTGCTAATTGTTATATGTTTTTCTACAAACTCTGCTCCAAGAGCTACTGCTGAAATTGCCGCTTCATATCCCATGGTATGGTCAGATAGCCCAACAGGTATTTTAAATGCTTCTCTCATTGTAACCATAGCCCTTAAATTAACATCCTCTACTGCTGTAGGATAATCAGTAGTACAATGCATAAGCTTCATATCCTTATTTCCTGTGGAAAACATTACTTCTAGTGCCTTTTCTACTTCTCCAAGAGTGCTCATGCCTGTAGATAAAATTATTGGTTTACCAGTTTCAGCAATTTGTTTTAAAAATTCATAATTAGTTACTTCTGTGGACCCAATCTTAATAAGTGGTACATTTAAGCTAACTAGATAATTTAAACTCTCTATGCCATCTGGTGTGGAAATAAATATAATTCCTCTTTCGTTACAATAAGTTTGAATATCATCAAACTGTTCAAAAGGCAATTCCAGTTTTCTTATCATTTCAAGCTGACTCTCTTCAATAGGTACATTTTCTTTTTGATATTGTGCTTTTTCAGCAAAACTTCCAGTGCTTTCGTAAGCTTTAAATGTTTGAAATTTTATAGCATCTGCACCACACTCTACTGCCATATCCACAAGTTTTTTAGCTATATTAATATCTCCATTATGATTTACTCCCGCCTCTGCAATTATAAATACTGACATATTATCAACTCCAAATAAGTTTCTTTTTTAATAATTTATCATCAATTTCAATACTTTCAAGAACCTTGACTATTTCTTCACTTGTATCGCCTTCGCCGTAAAGACTTTTAGTATTATTAACTTTTTCTTTAAAGTCGTTACTTAAAGATTTATTTATAGCTTCTATTATGACTTCACATTCATTACCACAACAAATAATGTTATCCGCCATAAGCCTTCCTTTTTGTCTATTACCGATGTTAACAACAGGTACTTTTAAATAAGGTGCTTCAATTAATGCACTAGATGAATTTCCAATTACAGACCCGCATAATTTCATGACACTTAAATACCTTACAACTCCTAAATTTTTAAATAGGTGAACATTAGAATTTACTTTTGCAAACTCTTCTAGTTTTTTTATTATATACTCTCCACCATTATCCGCATTTGGGTATGTTATTATCATTGTTTTGTTAATAGTATCCAGTGCTTTAATTAAACTTTCTATTTGACATGGAAGTGCTTTGGCTTCAAGCGTTACTGGATGATACGTAATAAGTAATGTGTCTTCATCTAACTTCACACTTAATTGTCTTTTTAACTCTTCTCTACTTAAAAACTTTGTAAGCTTTATATTTTCGATGCCAGGATCTCCTACATCAAAAACTCTCCAAGCTTCTTCACCCATGTTAATTATATTTTGTACATATGCTTTAGCTCCAGGAAAATGAATATGTGCCATTTTAGTTATTGCATGTCTAATTTGTTCATCAATTGCGCCTTCTGTAATTTCTCCACCTGATATATGGGCAATTGGTATATTCATAGCCATTGCAGTCGACGCTGCTGCAAATATTTCATATCTGTCACCTAAAATAAGCAGTATATCCGGTTTTAATCTTTCAAAAGCTTGTGAAAGTTCAATCATTAGTAATGCCATTTCTTTTGCAATACTACCTTTATTGCTATTACTCATTAGAATAGGAATTTTTTCATCTACATTAAACCCATCTTCTAATATTTCATTTATAGTGTAACCAAAATCTTCTGATAAATGTGACCCTGTGACTATTAACTGAAGTTCTAAGTTGCTACTGCCTTTTATCTTATTTAATGTATTTTTGAGTACTCCATATTCTGCTCTTGTTCCAGTCACTACTGCAATTTTACGCATGATTTTCTTCACATTCTTTCATAAGTAATTCTGCTAACTTAAAGTCTATTTCAGTATCAATATCCACTGAACTTTTGTTGTTCATAACATACCCTGTTATATTGTCCGTTTCGAATGTTTCCTTTTCTAATAATACACTTGTTTTTATTACATATACAGCACCATTAACTGTATAAATCGGAGGTAAATCTTGCCTTCTTGTAATCTCTTTACCTTCTTCTATAAAATACTTTAACTGGTCTCCATCAAATACATTGCTCCAGTATGGGTTTACTTCTGCTTCACATATTGATACTGCCCCATCAAAATTTAAATCTATAGCTTTTTTAATAGTTCCATCAATATCTTCAAAGGTTCTCAATGGGGATGTACACTGAAGCAAACACACATAATTGGGTATATAGCCTTGTTTATCGTTTAACCAGTTAATCATGTGGATTATACAATCTATTGTTGGAGAATTATCTTGTGACAACTCTGCAGGTCTTAAGTATGGTACTTCAGCTCCAAATTTCTTACTTACTTGTGCAATTTCACTATCTTCCGTTGAGACTACTACTCTATCTATATATTTACTTTTCTTAGCCTCTTCTATAGTATAGGCAATTAGTGGTTTACCGCTTAACTTTTTTATGTTCTTCCTCGGAACCCCTTTGGATCCACCACGTGCTGGTATTATTACTAAAATTGTTTTCCCATTAATCAATTTTATCCCCTTTACTACTTAAAAATATTTTTTATATCTTCATTTGCTTTATAGTAATCACTTATTTTCCCAATATCCATCCAGTAGTCTGTAATAGGGAAACTTCCCACTTTTTCTTTATTATTTATTAACATGTCTATTAGTTGAGTGATGTCAAAATACATATCCTCAGGAATATTATTAACTATTTCTGGATTTAAGATATAAACTCCACCACTTACCAAATAATCAACTATAGGTTTTTCTTTAAGCGAAGTTACACACGTTTCATCTACATTTAACACTCCATACGGTATTTGAGTTTCATATATTCTTGATCCTATAGTCATTTTGTAGTTGTTATCAGTATGATATTTAAGTAAATTATATAAATTTACATTAGTAAGTATATCTCCATTTATAACAAAAAAAGATCTCCTAAGATACTTTTTAGCAAGTCTAATTGCACCTGCTGTGCCCAGTCTTTTTGTTTCTCTTATATATTTTATTGATACCCCAAAGTCCCTACCATCTCTAAAATAATTTTCTATAATATCCGCCTTATAATTAACAGATATTAATATATTTTTAAACCCATAACTTCTAAACTGCTCTATGATTGTCTGAAGAATTGGTTTATCACCTACTTTTACCATTGGTTTAGGCAAATCATCTGTAAGTGGCCTAAGTCTTGTACCAAGTCCACCTGCCATAATCAGAACTGGATTTTCTTTTTCAAGCTTATCATAATCAATTAAGTCATCTATCTCAATGTAGTCTATAACCTTATTACATTTGTCTACAATTGGTAATAACTTTATTTTTTTTTCAATAAAACTCTTTTTCACATCACTTATACAAATATCTTTATAACTAAACACAAAATTTTCATTATAAATCTCAGATAGATTCCTATTCAGTTTCTTTCCTGAAAGAATTGCTCTCCTAATGTCCCCATCTGTAACAGTCCCTAATAATTTATTATCTTTATCTACTACTAACAAAATGCCTTTGCAATTTATATTGATTAATTGCATTGCCTGTAATATAGAATCCTCACATCTAATTATTAAATTTTCTAATGCTTTAGGCATAGTTTCACATCCTACTATTGTTTTTTGTTATTTTCCTTAAACCAAATATAACTATCTATAATTCCATTTCTAAGTTCTATCTTATACTTCCATCCTAATTCTTCTAATTTGCTCACATCTAACAACTTTCTTGGAGTTCCATCTGGTTTCTCAGTGTTAAATCTTAACTCTCCCTCAAAATCTACAACTTCTTTTATAATTTCAGCTAATTTTTTTATTGTAACTTCTCTACCTGTTCCAATATTCACATGCTCTTCACCATTATAATTCTCCATTAAAAACACACAGCCATCCGCCATATCATCAACATGCAAAAATTCTCTTAATGGCTTGCCAGTTCCCCATACTTCAACATAAGGTTCATTATTAACCTTTGCTTCATGAAATTTTCTTATTAAGGCTGGCATAACATGTGAACTATTTAAATCAAAATTATCATTAGGTCCATAAAGATTAGTTGGCATACAGCTTATAAAATTTGCCCCATATTGCCTTTTAAAAAATTGACACATTTTAAGCCCTGCTATTTTTGCAAGTGCATAAGCTTCGTTTGTTGGTTCTAAATATCCAGATAAAAGGTATTCTTCTTTTATTGGTTGAGGACACATCTTAGGGTAAATACATGAACTTCCTAAAAACAATAATTTTTTAACCTTAAAATCAAAAGCTGCTTTTATAACATTGTTTTGAATTTCTAAATTTTCATATATAAAGTCGGCTGGTGCTGTATTGTTTGCATTTATTCCTCCAACCTTAGCAGCTGCTAAAAACACATATTCAGGTTTTTCTTCTTCAAAAAATTTTCTTACATCCGCTTGATTTTTTAAATCAAGCTCTGAATGTGTTTTTCCAACAATATTTATATAGCCTTTTTCTTTTAAATTTCTAACAATAGCAGAACCAACAAGTCCTCTATGTCCTGCTACGTATATTTTACTACCCTTTTCCACTTAAATCACCTCACTTAAAGTTTAATTTATTTTGAAGTTGCAACTTCTAGATATTCTTTTGTGCTCATTCCTGCAATTTCTTTCATATCTCCGTCAACCATCATCTTAACAAGTGAAGGGAAGTTTACTTTTCTATTCCAATTTAATTCTTTTTCAGCTTTTGTTGAATCTCCCCAAAGTAGTTCAACCTCAGCTGGTCTAAAATATCTTGGATTTACATCCACAAGTACTTTTCCAGTAACTTTGTCATAACCCTTTTCCTCTACCCCAGTTCCCTTCCATTCAATTTCAATTCCAACTTCTTTAAATGAAAGTTCTACAAACTCTCTTACTGTATGCGTTTCATTTGTAGCAATAACAAAATCTTCAGGTTTGTCTTGCTGTAATATTAGCCACATTGCTTCCACATAGTCTCCAGCAAATCCCCAATCTCTTTTTGCATCCATGTTTCCAAGTGAAAGTTTTTCTTGTTTTCCTGCCATTATACTAGCAACAGCTCTTGTTATTTTCCTTGTAACAAAGGTTTCTCCTCTTCTTGGAGATTCATGATTAAATAATATTCCATTACATGCAAAAACATCATATGATTCCCTATAGTTAACTGTTATCCAATATGAATAAAGTTTTGCCGCTCCATAAGGGCTTTTAGGGTAAAATGGTGTCTTTTCACTTTGTGGTGCTGTTCCTGGAAGTCCTCCAAAAAGCTCTGAAGTTGATGCTTGGTAAAATTTACATTTTAGCCCACTTTCTTTTATTGCATCTAATATTCTAAGTGTTCCAATTCCATCAGTTTCTGCTGTATATTCTGGAACTTCAAAAGAAACTTGTACATGACTTTGAGCTGCCAAGTTGTATATTTCATCTGGTTGAATTTTCTCTATTAATCTGTTTAAATTACTTGAATCTGTTAAGTCTCCATGATGAAGAAATAATTTTTTATTTCCTATTTTAGGATCTTCAAATAAATAATCTATTCTCTTTGTATTAAAACTACTTGCCCTTCTTATAATTCCGTGTACTTCATAACCTTTTTTTAGTAAAAGTTCAGTTAAATATGATCCATCTTGTCCAGTTATTCCTGTAATTAATGCCCTTTTCAAAATTATATCCACCCTTCAATTATACAAAGTTGTTTTTTATATCTTTTATGTCTTTTATGTCATCCTTTTTACCAATTAAAATAACATCATCACTTTCTACAACAAATATGTCATCCAGTCCTGATATTATAACTGGTTTATTGTTACCAACAATAATATTGTTTTTACTATTTATATTTATAATATTTCCAACACAAACATTATTGTTTTCGTCTTTATCTCTATATCTCTCTACAGAATACCAAGTTCCAACATCATCCCATCCAAATTCACTTGGCACTACATAGATGTTTTTTGCTTTTTCCATTATAGCATAATCAATAGACACACTGTCCACTAAATTATATTTAGCTTTTAACTCTTTTTCATATTCCTCATCCTTGGTATCAGTTATATCTTTAAGAACATCGTATGTATTCTTTAAATGTTTTTTTGTGAGCCTTAAAACATTTTCTGCTTTCCAAACAAACATTCCACCATTCCAAAGGAAATCTCCATCTTTTAAATATTCCTCTGCTTTTTCCATATTGGGTTTTTCCACAAACATGTCCACATTTTTTATCTTTAGTCCATTGACAATTGATGAACTTGTATGTGCTTTTATATAACCATAACCCGTTTCTGCTCTGTCTGGTTTCATTCCGAGGGTGACAATAGCCTCTTCATTTTCTTCTACAAATAAGTTTGCAGCAGCTATAACATTTCTAAATTCATTTTCATTTCTTATAAGATGATCTGAAGGAAGTACTGCTATTGTTGCATCTTTATAATATTTTTTAATTATAAATGCTGACAAGGCAATGCATGGAGCTGTGTTTTTCCCCATAGGTTCTGCTATTATGTTTCTTGTTGGTAATCCCGGTAGTTGTTCTTTAACTAAATCTATATATCTTTCCCCTGTAACAACAAATACCCTTTCAATAGGTATCAATTCTTTAAGCCTATTTACTGTCATCTGTATCATTGTTTCTTCGCCTAAAAGTTTTAAAAACTGTTTTGGTTTTTCATCTGTTGATAGAGGCCAAAACCTTTCACCTTTTCCTCCTGCCATTATTAATGCACATAGCATTTATACATCACCTCCTAACTAATTTTATTTTTTATTGATTCACCTTTTAATGAGCATTTTCATCCCCAAACAATACAAAAAAGGTTTTCCATATCAATTTTAAATCAATAAATGTATTTCTTTCTTCTATGTATTTTATATCAAGCTTCATCCAATCTTCAAAGCCAATTTTATTTCTTCCCATAACCTGCCAGTAGCATGTAAGTCCTGGTTTTGCAAGGAGTTTAAGTTTATGCTCCGTACTAAATTCAGCTACTTCAGCTGGTAGATTTGGTCTTGGTCCTACTAGTGACATTTCACCTTTTAACACATTAAAAAGTTGTGGTAACTCATCAATGCTTGTTTTTCTTATGAATTTTCCAACCTTAGTTATCCTAGGATCTTCTTTCATTTTAAACATTGGGCCTGACATCTCATTGTTGTCTTTTAACTTACTTAAAAGTTCTTCTGCATTTACTACCATAGATCTGAACTTGTACATTTTAAAAATTTTGCCTCTTTTACCTACACGCTCTTGAGAGAACATTATTGGACCCTTTGAATCAAGTTTTATAAGTATAATTACAATTAAAAAAACTGGGCTTAAAATAATTATTCCAATTAATGAAAAAAACAAATCGATTAGCCTTTTAGTTAAATAATAGGTTAATTTTTTTTCGTATTTTATGTTGCTTTCATTATCAATTTCCAATTCTTCATTAATCTGAATGTTTTGCAACAAAGATTCCCCCTTACACAATTTTTTCCCTTTAAATATAATAAAATCAAAATATTATTGCTAATAATTTAATTATTTAACAATTTCGTTACACGTAGATTATACTATATATGCAACAATGTTTTCAACAAATAATTCCATATGTTATATTGATATTCCTCTTTTTGCCATTGACTTTTTCATATTTTTTGTCGTTTTTCTCCTTAAATCTCTAAAAAACTTTTAACTGCTTCTTCCAAAGTATCTTTCCTGTTATATGTAAAAACTGTATTAAAATAGTTGTTTTCCAAGGTTTCCATGTCATTTATAAAATCATTGTTTTTACAAAATATTCCTTTGTATATTTTTAATTTTTTACTTCTAATTTTTTTTCTTAAACTTTTATTATTTATAGAAATAAAATATATATATTTGTCAAAATTACTTTTGTGACTATTTCTTAGTTCATGATTTAAAAGTTTAAGTGGTATTTCTTTTAACAGTTTTTCATAGTTATATAAAAACTGATCCATAACCAATATTAAATCTTCTGTATTGATTTCTATATCCTTACATCTTTTTATATATTTTTTGTATAATATTTTTTTTGTTATTTCATTTGCCATAAAAAATATTATTGTCCATATTACGCTTGTAACTAGAAATGTTAATATTAGATTTGTTTTATTGTTAATATTATAATAACAATTTATTCCCTGTACTGCAATTCCTACAGCAAAAAAAGATGTTTCCAATATAATTATTATTTTCCTTATTTCTTTATATTTAAATTTTGTTTCTGCTATTATAAACTTTATAATCTTCTGTAAATCTAAATTCTCTTTTAAGATTTCTTTTATAAAATTAAATTTATTTTGATTTTCCTCCCTTTGCTTAGCTTTTAAGCTTATTAGAGCTTTTTCCTTCTCATCCTTGTATTGATTAACTTTATTACTTGTGTCCTCTATCCATAGCTTGTTACTGTACAAATCTCCCATTTTAGTTTCCTCCATTTAAATCCATATTTTGGATATTTTATCACAGTAACTATATTACATTTATTGGATATTTTCAATATCATTTTTTTATTTTCATTATATTTGTTTTCAATTTAAGTTTGCATCCTAATACCGCTTATTCAATAACATCTCTAACCTTTGATGGCTTTAACACGTGAAATCTTAGCTCGCAATATGCATCTACCGCATCTTTCAAACTATTTTCCCTGTTTTCTTCAAATACCGTATTAAAATAATTATTTTCTATATTTTCTATAATCCTAAGCATTTCCACATTGTTTGATATAATATCCTTAATGTCCTTTAGTTTTTTTAGTTTAGCGTTTAATTTTTCATCTCTATAACATATAAAATCTATATATTTATTATATTTTGTTTTTAATGGTTTATTTAATAATATTTTAAATACTTTTTTGTCTATTTGATCTTTAAGTATTAAGCAATTGTCTAATAAGCCTTCAACTATAGCTAACAAATTTTGAGTATTAACATTTATATTGTTGCATTTTGTCATATATTTTTTCAAATAAAATCTTTTAAAGCTTTTCGCTGCTTTTGGATTAAAATTTGACTCTTCCATAATATATTTTATTAAATTTTCTATTTCTATGTTTTGCTGAATTACTTCCTTTATATACAATATTTTTTCTTCATTGCTTTTTCTCTCTTTTTCTCTTTCCAAGAGCTTAGATTTTTCTTTATTTATTTTATAGTCATTTATGTCATTATTAATAGTTTGTATTTGATTTTTAGGTAACAATCCATCCATACTCATACCCCCTAAAATTAATAAACATATTAATCTCTATGCACATGTTTATATTACTATTACAAAAAAAACAAAGAGTTCTCTTAATTTATTAAGAAAACTCTCACCTTTAAAAATCTTTAACCCCTACTCATATCTATTACTTCTAAAAAATATCCTTGAAAAGAAATATATCATTATGAATATAATTGGAAACGAATATCTCCCTTGACCTTCCGTTATAAAATACGTACAGGACACCATATAAAAGCATATAAGTCCATATAACTTAAAGTTCTCAATTTCTCTTTTGTTTATTATGTCTATAATTACTTTTACAGTGGATAAAATTATTATTATTATAGCTGGAATAAACACAATATATTTAATTAGAGAATAAATAATCATTAAAATATTTTTTATTCCGTCACTAAGACCTGCTTCATAAAACGTAAAGTTTAAATCATCTGGTACTAAATAAGTGTTAACAAGCCTCTTAAAGCCTAGTTCTACAAATTGAAGTGGATGTCCTATTATCCATTTCTTTGCTGCTTTACTAAGCATTTTGTTTTTTTCAGTTGCATTTGCTTTTATGTATTCTTTTTTATTTACTATAGAATTTTCTACATTAGAAGCTGCCATCCATCTTCCAAGCTTGTTTTGTGAGTTATTATTTATATATAATACTATTCCTCCATTATTTGAAATGAAAGTTGTTTCTCCCACAAGTTTTGTATTTCTATAACACCAAGGAGCTATTGTTATTAGGCTTAGAAGTAACACTATTATTCCATTTCTAAGCGGCACCAAAAATTTACGTTTATTAATTACTTCTAATAATATTATTGCAAAAAAGAATACCATAAAAAATGGCTTTATCATAGCATTAATTCCCGTTAAAATTCCAATTATTATGTATTTATATCTAACATCACTAAAATATATTAAAGTTATGATTAGGAGTATTGTTGTAAAAAGTATCTCCGTTCCTAATAAACTGTTGTAAAATATGTTATTCGGGAAAAATACAAAAACCGTATATATAAATTTTTTTCTTCCTTCGCTTATATGCATCTTTTTTAGCAGTCTATACAATATAACATAACTTAAAAATGTCAAAACTAAATTAAAAACCTTAGCAACCATAATGCCGCTTCCAAATATTTTATAAACAAAACCCAAAACTATGGAATATCCAACAGAAGTGTATGTGTCTCCCCATTGTCCTCCATTAGCAACTTGTTTTGCTACATTGTTATAATAACTAAAATCAGAATATGGTTTTGAATTAACAAAAATAATCCACAATATCGATAATAAAATTGCAACTGCTGTGACTATTTTATAATAATTTTGTTTAAAAAACTTCATTATAATTCTCCTTCATGCATTATGCTTTATTCATATACCGTATATTATAAACTAATGTTAAGTTTAAATCAAAACTCACATCCATTAACTAGGGTTTGTCTATAAGTTCCATAAAACTTTTCTCATCCATAGGTCTTCCTAACGCAAACCCTTGTACCTTTGTGCAACCCATTTTTTTTAAAATTTCAATTTCTTTCTGCGTTTCAACGCCCTTAGCTATTACCTCCACATTAAGTTCTCTTGACATTCTCATGATATTTTGAAATACTACTATAGTTTTTGAGTTTTTATTGATCGCGTTAACAATTGCTTTGTCAATTTTTATTCCATCTACAGGTAAATGCATAAGGTGATTTAATGAAGAATATTTTGCTCCAAAATCATCTAAAAATACTTTTATCCCCATGCTTCTGATGTAACTAATAACTTTAATTACTCTATCATCAACTCTATTTAACATTTTTTCTGGTATCTCTATAACAATCTTACTTGCATCAATACCCCTACTAGCTATTATATTCTTAATACGTTCTAAAAACTCTTTTTTCATCATAAGCTTTCCAGAAACGTTAACATATATATCTATGTACTCAATTCCTTTTTGTTCTAATTTTTTTATCTGATTACATACCTTATCTATTAGCACTTTATTTATATTGTTTTCCATTCCATTTTTTATTGCTATTTTTATAAAATCCTTACTTTCTAAAACCCCATGGCTCCCTGTTCCCCATCTAATAAGTGCTTCCGCTCCAACAATTTTCATACTACTAGTATCATATTCTGGTTGATAATAAACCAGAAAATCTTCTTCATAAGATGATTTTAGAAGATTTATTTCTATTCCAGCATTTTTCAAGGCTAAATTGTGCATTTTGTGGTTAAAAAAAGAATGTGTATATAAATCTAATTTCTTAGAATAATTAAGAGCTATTTCAGCACACTTAAGTACATTTTCTACATTCTTACTATTCTCTGGATATAATGCTATTCCCATATTAATTAAAATTTTCGTACTAACATCATCTATATTAAAAATTTTTTTAAGTCTATCTTCAATTTGAGTCACTGCATCTAACACTTCTTGTTTTTCTGTTTTCTTATCCAATATTACAAGAAAAACATTTCCACCATAAAGGCATACGTATCCCAATTTTCCAACACTTGCTTTTATCTCATTGAAAACAGCATAAAGCACAGAATTTCCAAATTCATATCCGTAAACATAATTATAATTTTTAAAATTACTTATATCAATTAGGCATAATGCAAACTTCCTGTCTTTAACATTACATTCATTAATAAGATTTTTAAATTTCACAAGTGAATAATTCAAACTATACACGTCTTTTTTTAAATTATTATAATAGCTATTCATTAATTCCATATCTACACTCCTTATAAAATTCCCCATATTTACAAATATTTTTAGCACAATTAAATGTTTATAGACAAAATAAATATTTTGT